>NZ_QWLD01000057.1 GCF_003600155.1 Nesterenkonia muleiensis
ATGAAATCCCCACCCCAGCAATACCACGACGACATCGCCCACCAGAAGGTCGAAGCCTTCATCGATGACTTCGGCAGATCCTGACCGGTGTCGACCCCATGAGTGACTTGTTCTGGGGCAGCGTGGTCATCAACCTCCACGTGTTCAGAAATCTCATCGACGGACTCATGGCCTGTATCGGAGACAAAAAACCATAGAAGGATTCGAGGATTCCTCGACTCAGTATCTGACCGCCTCCAAGGCAGCGGAGTTCATACGTCACCGGGTATGACAGCACCGATTGACCCATGTGGGAGTCTGACCGCCGGCTTTCCAAAAAACCAACCCGCTCGTCTAAACCATCCCGGGCACCGAAAGCGAACCCGGCGTACGTGGAGCACGCGCTCCGACTGCCATGCACATCTCTGCTCGATATCTCCGGAAACTAGCGAACAAGGAAACCTACACACCGAAGCCATCTTCTATATCTGTGTCTAACCACTCCATCCGCGTTCCTTCGAAGGTGCTTATCAAAAAGCATGAAGATTGGCCAACAACCTGGTGCATCGTGTTCTCAAGCACCCTGCCCGCACAGAAAACTAACGTTGAGACTCTTGTCTGATGACTATGCTGACAGGGGCCAAAAAGGAACGTGAGCGAAGCCTACTCTGAGTCCTCATGTGACAGATCCTCGCCTGAAGCGATTTCTTCGGAGGAGAACGTCTCTTCCTCCGCGGGCTGCTCCCCCGCTGCAAGCTTGTACTTCGGGGGGGGCGGCGACCATGGCCTCTGCCTTTGCAGAATACTCACATAAAACTCGTCAACAGCACTGATGACCGACGTAATGAAAGAGGACCGTCCTGCGATAGTCTTCTGCATTCCCATGGAATGCATCTGAGACACGGTAAAACGAGTGATCTCTGGAAAACCTGGAGGCAAAACCTCCCTCGGGTCTTCTCTGAACTCAGAGATCCCAGCGGCATGACTGCGTCTTGGCCCATGGGCTTCGATCACCACATCCGTCAGACTTTCTTCCAGCGGTCGCAGCAGCCAGTTCACACGCGTTTGGTTACGAGCCTGACCCGAGGCGGGAACCACCGCGAATGTGCTGATTTGGCGAGCACGCATGTCACAACGAAGCTGAAGATCAGCCACTGTTCCCGGGATTTGAATCTTCGCCGACATAGTGCAGTCCTTCTCTAGCTCCTCAGCGAGTCCGCGAGTCCGCTCTTCGGGGTTATCAACCTCCCTTCGAGTAAGGCGCGGGCGCACCTCCACCCCAAGACGCTGGCCCAGTTTTAAACAGATGTACCGGATCAGACCGTCAAACTTGCCGGCAACATCTACTACGTCTTCGCTATCTTTTCGGACGATCCCTTGCCGAACAGCATTTATTACTGAGGTCCAGGAGGATCCCATATCGGTGAAGTCCAGGGCACCGGACTTTTCATGCTCCAAGTACCTAATCAACTCGCCAAGAATCCACGATTGCTCGGGGTCATCGATGCCATGGACCTCTTTTTCCATCACAGCCATGGAGATCAGACGCACCCAGGAGAAGTGATAAACGGGAGTGCGACGTAGTTTGTGCCCTGACAGACTAAGTGGGTGCGCCCCCAACACAGGCGGGATCTCGTTCGAGATGGTGATGACAGCGTCGAAATTTCTTTCTCGAGCTACGTCCATGTAGCTCTCTACTTGCTCTTTGCTGAGGGCGTTCGATTCTGTTTTGACCTCCACCAGCGCAGTCCACGTGGTACTGCCCCGAGAGACACGGATCAAACCGTCTGGACGAGGAGATCGTTTGCTCTTCTTGTCCTCGAACGCGACCTCTACGAAGGATTCTACGTTGGCGCGAACCCTACCTAATGGAGCCCCGCAGGGTTTCAGCACCGCATGGGCGAAGCTGGGGACAATGCTGAGGACTGACAGAAGGGCGGAAGTAGCCCGCGCCTCTTGCTCTGCAGCCCCTCTGATGCCAGAGGTCGGGATGAGACGCGCTTCTCGCCACTCTTCAGTCATACTGCGACCTTTCTCACAGGTTGCTTTCAGCAATCGTAGCCCAACCTGGACTCTTGCTGGGGAAACACTCAAGTGTGCTGTCGTTCCGTGCCTGACCCTGCCCAGAGCGTGATGTCGCATAAGGCTGATGTGGGAATTGCGCCATCAACCAAGGGTTCCGGGAACTCGTTCGGAGGTGACCGCGCCGACCGTAGCGTCAACAAGAGACTAAATCGGCCCTAGTCACCAGCTCCTTCGCCATACTGCACCACCAGCCATCACGAGCTTTCTGCGATAAAGGAGAGCGGAGGGAAAGCCCCACAAACAAGCCATCATCGTCCTCGCCCGCCGACCGCCTGGTCACCCTCTACCAAGACCTAAAACCATCCGCAGTGAGATCGGCTGCGCGCTAGGGATTGAAGAGAACCCTGGACGCCCCCATGACAAGCTTGAGGGTGTCACTAACCTGGACGGTGAGATCTCAGCCGATCCACAGCTCTGAACTCGCACCAACGCCCTCAGCCTCAACAAAGATCCGCCCGTTACGCTGCACGCATGCCCCTTGGGCCACTTTTAACAGGACGCAGTGGCCCGCACGCTGGCGATCAGCCAGCGTGAGCCGAGGCATTCAAACTGCCGGTCACCAGGTCCTCTCGCAGGCTCCCGGTCTCCTCGCAGAAGGACGCCCGCAGTTCGGAATCCGCATCCTAGCCATGCGCAGAGGGGCCAGCTCTGCAGAGAGTCAGGGAGGCAGGTCCGGCTCAGAGTCCCTCGGCAAGCCAGTGGCCAATCCCTCGATCTCGACCAGCTGGTCGTCATAGCCCAGCGCTGCGACCCCAAGAAGTGTGCTGGGCGGCCGGTGCGGGGCCAGGCCGTCCCGGACCACCTCCCACGCGGCAACCAGGTCAGCCTGACGGGAAGAGGCGACGTAGACCGTTGTCTTGATGAGGCTCCCAAGACCGGCACCGGCTGCCCTCAGTGACTGCTCAAGATTCTGCACGCACAGCTCCGCCTGCCCTCGAATGTCTCCGACCGACTGAGTGACACCGGCCGCATCCAGCGGGCATGCACCGGCCACCTGGATGATCGAAGCTCCCGGCGGGACCACGGCTGCATAGGCATATTCAGCAACATCAGAAAGAGACGGTTTGCCGCCAACGGCTGTCTCAGCGGATTCGAGAAATCGCGTCACCGTACCAGCCTACGTCGAAGTGTCCCACCACAGGCCGGCAGCAGGGATGGGTGGGCATTGACGATCTGGGCGGTTAATCATCCGAGGACACTGCGGTGGGTGTGCCGGAGGTGATGGTCAGCAGCTGGTCGTAGGTGGTGGGGAAGACCGTCTTGGCGTGACCGGCTGCCGCCCATACCTCCGGGTACTCCGCCAGCGCGGTATCCACAAGGGTCCGCACCCGCTGCGGGTGGCCCACCGGGGCCACTCCCCCGATGACCTGGCCGGTGGCCTGCTTGACCACGTCCTTGGAGGCCCGCCCGATGACCCCGCCCAACTGCTCACCCAACCAATCGGTGTCCACCCGGTGTGCCCCGGAGGTCAGCACCAGGATCGGTTCCTCATCCAAGGTGAACACCAGGGAGTTCGCGATCTGTCCCACCTCAACGCCCAGCGCCTCGGCGGCCCGGGCAGCCGTGGTGACCGCGTCGTCGAACCAGGTCACCTCCGGGTGCAGGCCGTGGGCTGCCAGCGCGCACCGGACTTTCTCCACTGCGGGGTGCTGAGAATCTGCCATGCCACGAATCTACCGCGTCCTCTGAAGCAGGGGTGGATAGCGCCACCACCTGCAGCACAATGTGGCACCAAGTCCTACACTAAATGTATGAGCGAGCAGCCGCACATCACCCAACGCGATCTTCGGAGCCGGTCCAAGGAGATTATGGATGCGGTCGCTGCAGGACCTGGATGCCTGAGCAGCACCCCTACGGATTATTGGATACCAATATCTTGATCCATCGCGCTTTCCTCGATCCAGATCACCTGCCGGAGCAGACCGGTAACCGCGAAGTCGAACTGCCGATCTGATGATCGCGGCCACCGCCATCGCGGAAGAGCTGCCGCTGTTCACCACCAGTCCCGACGACTTCAAAAGCCTGGAAAGAGAACTCGCCATCGTCACTGTTCGCCGTCCCGGCACAGCAGACGGGACAGGCTGAGCACGACGACGCCCGAACACTAGCGCCGGTCGGCCGCCAGTCCTGCCGAGCGGGAGCGGGCAATGATCCCCGGCAGGGCTTCTGCGAGCGCGGCGACGTCGTCCTCGGTGGTGGTCCAGCCCAGAGTGAAGCGCTGGGCGCCACGGGCCTCGGCCTCGCTCAACCCCATGGCCACCAGCACATGGGAGGGTCGTGGGACCCCTGCGGTGCAGGCTGAGCCGGTGGCGGTGTCGAATCCGGCCATATCCAGCATGAACAGCAGCGAATCTCCCTCCGCTCCGTCCACGGTGATGTGCAGGTTGTTTGGCAGCCGCCGCTCAGGGTTCAGCCTCGGATCAGGCCCGCGCAGTCTCACACCATCGGCACCTCTCACCCCGTCGAGCCCGACGACGGCGTCCAGCAACTGGTCGCGCAGGCCAGCCAGCCGAGCGGCTTCGGCCTCCCGTCCGGCAACCGCCTCCTCAGCCACCGCAGCGAAAGCGCAGATCCCCGGGGCATCGAGGGTGCCGGACCGGATGTCGCGCTCCTGCCCACCACCGTGCAGCACCGGGGTGAGCTTCACGTCCCGGCGCACCAGAAGCGCGCCGATCCCCACCGGCGCCCCGAGCTTATGCCCGCTGATCGCCAGGGTAGAGGCCTGCGAATCGGCGAAGGTCACCGGGACAGAGCCGAAGGCCTGTACCGCATCGGTGTGCAGCGGAATTCCTGCCGCCGCGCAGAGCCGGCCGATCTCCGGGATCGGCTGCACCGAGCCGACCTCGCTGTTGGCCCACATCACGGTGACCAGGGCAATGGTCTCCGGCTCCTGGGTGAGCAGCTCGGCCAGCGCGGCGGTGTCCACAATGCCCTCACCGTCGACCGGGATGATCACCAGCTCGGCGGCCTCGTGGGCCTCAAGCCATTCTGCGGTGTCCAATACGGCATGGTGCTCAATGCCGGTCAGCAGAATGCGGCGCCGTCGTGAATCCCCGGCTCGGCGCTGCCAATAGAGGCCTTTCAGCGCCAGATTGTCCGCCTCGGTGCCTCCTGAGGTAAAGATCACCTCAGAGGGATCGGCGTCCACCGCGGCGGCCAGCTGCGCACGGGCGGCGTCCACCGCCAGCCGTGCTCTCCGCCCGGCACCGTGCAGCGAGGAGGGGTTGGCCAGCTCCGGCAGCAGCCTGGTGAGCACCTCCACAGCGGTCGGCTTCACCGGGGTGGTGGCGGCGTGGTCGAAATAGCGGGACATCACCGCCGATTCTACGCGCGGTAATCTAGTACCTCTGATGAGTGAGCCCGATTTCTACGCCGTGCTGGGAGTGGCCCCCGATGCCGACCCCCAGTCGATCCGTGCCGCCTACCGGCGGGCCGCCCGCGAACATCATCCCGACCGTGGCGGCTCAGCCCAGACCTTCCACCAGGTGCAGTCCGCCTGGGATGTGCTCGGCTCCCCCGAGGCACGTGCCGACTACGACCGACGACGCCGCAGCCCCGGTTCTGCGCCTGAACCGGACTCGCCGGCAGACACCGGGGAGGGCGCGGGGTTCACCTATTCGCGCAGCGCAGCGTCAACAGGTTCGGCCCAGAATTCGGCTGAGACTCGCACCCGGCGCCGGCCGGAGACTCGTTCTGCCAGCGCCGACCAGCCTCCGGTCTACAAGCCCCCGCTGTCCACGCCCGAACCGCTGAACCTGACCCTGACCAGCCAGAAGATCCACGGCGGATTCGCCTCCCGTGGACTGCTCTCAGGCCGCTCCCGGCGCCGGCAGCTGCGCACCTCCGCACTACTGGAGAAGCATGTGCTCAGCGCACTGCCGGCAGCCAGGCTCTTCAACGACGTCGCCCTCACAGCACCGGGGACTGACCGTGCCGGCCGCAGCCGGATACCCAAGAGCGCCCCTCGGGTAGACCATGTGCTGCTCTGCGGCCCTGCCTTGGTCCTGGTCAGCGCCCAGGAGGTCCCGGCCGCGACTGCCTCCTGGGACGGGCGCACCCTGCGAGCCGGCGGGAAGAGCGTCACCCTGCCGGACCTGGCCGCAGAGGCCACACAGCTGCAGACCAGCCTCGAGCAGCAGCTCCGCTCGGAGCCCGGGGAGCGCAGCGTGCTGGAGACCGACTGGCAGCACATCCTGTTGGCCGCCGACGGCGACCTCTTCCATCCGGTGGTCCAAGCCCAGGGCGCCGGGCGGCGGGGACCGGCCCCGTTGGCCGCCGGGCGCGCCATCGGCCATCTGGTCAACGTGCTGGCCGCCTCGCAGAAGGCCAATCTGGTGGACCGGCACCTGATGGCCGCACTGCGGACCCGCCTGGCCGCCCCGGAGGAGGGGTGAATGACGCATCCCGAACACCTCCAGTGCCAGCTCTGCGCAAATGCACACTGGTTTTCCCAGAATCGCGTTCACAACACCCGCTCGCGGGAAACAGACTGTGCAACTGGGCTGCAGGAGCCAAAATCGCGTCGTCACCGCATCATCATCAGCGTTCGCACCGGGAGCCGACTGTGACAGTCGGGCTGCGGATTGTGCTGGACCAGCCGGAGATCCCCGGCAATACCGGCAACATCATCCGCCTGGCCGCCGTCGCCGGGTTCCGGCTGCACATCGCCGGGCCCACCCTGTTCGACTTCTCCGACGCCAAGCTCAGGCGTGCCGGCCTGGACTACCACGATCTGGCGGTGATGACCCAGCACCAGGACCTGGCGGCCACCTACGCCGCGCTCGGCCTGCCCGAGGTCAGCCAGAGCCCACCGCAGGGCCCGGCGAACCCGCCTGCCGAGGGACCCCGCGTCTACGCCTTCACCGGCGAGGGAGATGTTTCCCACACTCAGGTCGACTACCGACCCGGAGATGTGCTGCTCTTCGGCCGGGAATCCACCGGGCTGGATGCCCGGGCCAAAGCAGACCCCCGGGTCACCTCGCTGGTGAGGATCCCCATGCTGCCGGGCCGCCGCAGCCTCAATCTGGCCAACTCGGTGTCCATCGCGGTCTATGAGGCCTGGCGGCAGCGCGGCTTCGGTGGAGCGGAGTAGCCCTCACCTCCGCAGCCCCTCGCAGCAGATGACAACGGCTGCGCGGGTGTTGGTCGCCTCCGTGCACAGCTGGGCTGACTAGACTCACGCATATGAGCGAGACCCCCCGCCGCGAAGACGAGCCCTCCGCCGCAGAGGGCGCACCTGTGGCAGACACGCCGGTGGATCTGGACAACGATGAGGCGTTCGCCGAAGAGCCGGCTGCGCAGACCGAGCCGCCGACCCTCAGTGACCTGCTCAGCAGCACCGCTCAGGGCGACCAAGCCGCGTTCTCGGCCTTCTTCGAGGCCACCGCGGATGTGGTGTACGGACTTTCGCTGATCATGCACGCCGAGTACGACGACGCCCACTCCTCCACTGTGGCCGTCTACCGCCACCTCTGGGACCAGGCCGATGCCCGGGCCCGCGATCTTCGCCTGCAGACCAAGGCCTCGCAGCTGCTGACCGAGGAGTTCGCCGGCTCAGGCGCTGACAACGGCCCCGACTACCGGCCCAACGAATACGAACTGGTCCTGGAGTGGCTGATTCCGCTGACCCACCGAATCTTCGTGGAGCGCTTCCGCGGCGGCACCACCACCCCGATCCCCCTGACACCGGTTCCGCAGAGTCAGGGCGGCGGTGTGGCCGGCCTGCCCGAAGAGGTGCTGGAGGATCTGCTGGCCCTGTCTGACTCTCAGGCTCAGGCCCTGGCCCTGACCTATCTGGCCGGCACACCCCACCAGCAGGTGGCCGAACAGGTCGGCACAGCAGTTCCCTCCATCAAGTCCCGTCTCCGTGATGCCATGACCCGGCTGCACAGCCAGCGGGAAGCACGCTACACCGAGGCCGACCCCATCCTGCACGCGGCGGTCACCACAAAGGACGTGGAGCGCTCCGGAGGGGTCAACCGTAACTTCTCGAACCAGATCGGCGCCGATCTGGACAAGGGCCTGCTGGTGGAGCTGGCCGAGCTCTACGCCCTCGACGCCGTCGACGACGGCGAGCGCGCCCTGCTGGATGAGAAGGCCCTCACCGCACCTGCCGAGCAGGCCCAGGAATGGGAGACCAGGGTGCTGGCGGCCCGGCGCACCCTGGCAGAGATCTTCGCCTCAGACCCGGTGGCACCGCCGTCCACCCTTCTGGAGGAGCTGCTGGAGGACCTCGGCGGCCAGGAGGTCGGCGTCGGACTGGTGGAGGACATCTCCAACCACACTGGTGAGGCTGAGCGCCGCAAGCCAGTCATCAAGCGGTGGATGTTCGTGGTCGGCTTCCTGGTGATCGTCCTGATCGGCGCGGTGGGGATCTGGCAGTTCACCGCACCTCAGAACATCCAGGCCATTGCCGATGCGGATCCGGACGCCTCTGTGGTGGAAGGCTATGAGATGGCCGAAGGCGGCACCATCGATGCGGTGCTCTCCCCCACCGAGGACGTCGGCTACGCAGAGTTCGCCGAGCTGCCGGAGCTGGAGGAGGATCAGACCTACCAGCTGTGGCTGCTGCCCGCAGGCTCGGGCGATCCGTCATCGATCGGTAACTTCACCCCGGGGGAGCTGGAGGACGAGGTCATCACCATCAGCAACCTCGCCCAGCACCAGTCCCTGGTCATCACCGTGGAGGCCATCCGCGGCGAGGAGCGCCCACAGGGCGACATCGTCGCCCAGCTGCCGCTCAACTGACCGCGCGCGGCAGCCGCCGCAGACACCGGGTGACCACCTCGGCGCCGCGGCCAGAACCTTTCGCAGCGGGTTGTGAACATCGGAGCGGGTGATAACCTGCTCCGATGTTCACAACCCGCGCTGTTTTGTTCCCCCGGCCGAAGGCGCGACACCAGCTTCAGGTGTGATGGCCGCAGCCACTGCACGCGGCCGAGAGCTGAGCGGGCTTTGCCCGCCAGCGGAACACACTCAGAAGCCGGAGATGGTCTCCGGGTCGTTGACGATGACGTGGTGGAACTCCTCGGCATAGCCACCTCCACGGTGGACCGCCTGCAGCTGCTCACCGACGAACTGGCGCATCCGCTCAGCGTCCCGGTGCTGGCTGAAGTGCCGCTCCAGGGCGGAGAGCTTCTGGTCCTGGTACCCGGTGACATCCACCCGCAGATTCACCCGCTCCTGCGGGGCACCCATCAGCAGCAGGTGCTGGATCGTGAACGCGGCAAGCCCCTCAGCCTCCAGCTCGGGATAGGCGAAGGGGTTCTCCACATACGGATACGCCGCCCGCACCACTGCCTCACCGGCGGCCAGATGGTCCGGGTGCGACTTCTGCAGCCGGTCCCAGGCACGTTCGGGGTGGAAGCTCAGCACCGCCTCGGGACGCACCTGCCGCATGAGGCGCACCAGCTGGCCGACCAGCTTGTCACTGACGGTCACGAACCCGTCACGCTCATCCAGCAGGACCACCTCGGATATCCCGACGACCTCGGCTGCCGCCTGCTGCTCAGCCTGTCTGATCCGTGCGGTCTCCTCGGCACTGCGTCCGGGGTCGAAGCCACCGGCGTCACCGGCAGTGAGCAGGCACAGCGCCACGTCCACACCGCGGTCAGTGAGTGCGGCGATGGTTCCGGAGGCTCCGAAGTCGATATCGTCGGGATGCGCGGCCACCGCGAGCACGGTCGTCAGCCCCAGCTCTGCGATGAGAGCCTCAGGGGCGCACAGGCGCGCAGCCGGCGGCGGGGGCGTCGTCGTCACCGGGAGAGGCTCACATGGAGGTGAGGGTGACGTCGATCTCTGTCCGCTCACCGTCGCGCACCACGGTCAGGGTGATGGTTTCACCCTGACGGTATTCGCGGATGATGGCGGTGAGGTTGGTGGCGTCGTCGATCGGGCGGCCCTCCACCGCCTCGATGATGTCCCCGGTCTGGATCCCGGCCTCTTCGGCAGGTGACCCCTCGGCCACGCCGACCACCAGTCCGCCCACGCTGAACCCGGGAACCGGCAGCAGCTCCTCGGGCTCGGCGGAGAGGTTGTGCTCGTTGACCTCCGGGTCGCTGGATGCCTGGAAGACGTTGACCCCGAGCAGTCCGTGTGAGGCCTCGCCGGAGTCGATGAGGTCTTCGGCGACCCTGGCGGCGTAGTCGATGGGGATCGCGAAGCCCACTCCGATGGAACCGGCGCCTTCGGAGCCGAACATGCCGCCGCCGGTGGTGGCGATGGCCACGTTGACCCCTATCACCCGGCCCTGGGAGTCCACCAGCGCTCCGCCGGAGTTGCCCTGGTTGATGGCTGCATCGGTCTGGATGACGTTGAGCGAAATGGGCTCGGCAGTGGGGTTGGAGCCGGGGAAGAAGAAGTCGAACCCGTCCTCCGGGTCTCCCGGCTCCTCCGGCTGCTGCTCCTCCGGCTCATCCTGCTCAGGCTCAGGGAATCCCTCGAGGAGACCGTCCTGGTCCGCGGGCTGGTCTGGGTCCACCGCGGCCGAGGCCACCTGGATGGTGCGGTCCAGGGTGGAGACGATGCCGGTGGTCACCGTGCCGTCGAGGTTCAGCGGGGCACCGATGGCGATGGTCTGGTCCCCCACGTTGAGCTCGGTGGAGCTGCCCAGCTCGGCAGGCACCAGATCCTCGGTCTCGGCCAGTTGGATGACGGCTAGGTCGGAGAGCGGATCGGTGCCGACCACCTCGGCGCTGATCACTCTGCCGTCGGAGAGCCTGGCTTGGATCTCCGGCTCGGCCTCTGCTCCGCCGAGGGTGACCACATGGGTATTGGTCAGCACGTGTCCCTGGTCGTCCAGGACGATCCCCGAACCGGAGCCCGCGCCCTCGCTGCCAGCCACCGCCAGGGTGACCACCGAGGGGGCGGCCTTGTCCGCCGCAGCAGTCACGGCTGTGGCATCCTCCGGGGCGTTGATCTCAATCCCGCCGCCGGTGCCGACCTCCGCAGCATCGCCGCTGTCCTGGTCCCACAGGTGGTACCCGCCCAGAGCGACGCCGCCGCCGAGCAGACCGGCGATGATCACACCGGCGGTAAAGGCACCGCATCCGATGCCGCGCCGCTGAGGCTTGGCCGGCGGCGGCTCTCCACCCGGTTCCTGGGGCTGGGTCCAGGGGTTGTGCTCCGGCTGCGGGGGCGCCGTCGCAGCGCCACCGCCACCAGCAGCGGCCTGGCCGGCAACCGGCGATCCCTGGCCTGACCCGGCCGAAGGCTCCGGGCTCGTACGGGGGCCATAGGTCAGGGGCGCTCCGGGGGCAGGAATATGCGCCGTCGGTCCGGGAGAGATGGGGCGAGTCGGCTCAGGGCGATGGGGAACCTGCTGAGTCGGCTCGTCGTCGTGATTCTCCGCGGGCTCGGGGGTCTCCCCGTAGGGCTGTTGTGTCATGGACGTGTGCTGCTCCTGCATGTGACGGTGACGGACGGGCCACCAGATGAAAGTGCCATGCCTACCTGGACATTCCCTCCACCAGAGAACGCCCAGGCATTCTCTTATAGACTCCTCACCATGGTGCCAGAGATCCAGTTCACGCTTCCTGTGGTGACCGGCGCGCTGATCGCAGGACCACTGATCATCGGCGCGGCCATCTTGGCGCTCATCGGCGTAGGAGCAGTCTACCTCTCCGGGGGCAGGAAGCAGACTCGCCGGCTCACTCAGCCCCAGCCCTTCCAGGGACTTGGCCAGGGTGAGCCCGATCCGCTGGATCAAGCCTCCTCCGAGGATCTGCGGCTGCAGGCCGGCGAGATGCTGGTGGCCGCCGACAATGCCGTACAGTCCAGCGAGCAGGAGCTGCTCTTCGCCTCTGCCGCCTACGGGGACGAACAGGTGGCCCCGTTCCAGAAGGACCTGGATGAGGCCAAGGAGCACCTGCGCGAATCCTTCCGGCTGCAGCAGCAGGTGGACGCCGCCACACGTGATCATGACCACGGCGGCGACGAGGCCCAGGCGCGCAGCCTGCACCAGCAGATCATCCGCAACTGTGAGCGGGTCAATGAGACCCTGCAGTCGCATAAGGACCAGTTCGACCAGCTCCGGAACCTGGAGCAGGACCCCCGGCCCGCGCTCGACCAGCTGGCCGAACAGCTACAGCAGCTGCGAGCTCGGCGGCAGCAGGCGGACTCTGCACTTACCGGACTCGCCCAGCATTATCACGACGGCGCCTTGAGCCAGTACCGGGACAATCTCGCCCAGTCCGGGCAGGTGCTGGAATCTGCCCAGCAGTCGCATTCTGCCGCTGCGGCGGCCGTGGAGCGCAGCAGCAGCGCTGAGGCTGTGGTGGCCCTGCACTCCGGAGAGCAGGCTGCCGCCGACGCCGGTCGGCTCATCGAGTCCATGGAGGAGGCTGAGGAGCGGCTGGGCAGTGCGCGCAAGAATCTGGATGTCGGCATCGCCCAGACCGAACAGGACCTCGCCCAGGCCAGGGCCACCCACCAGGCCGGACAGGCCCCGGAGCTGGCCGGCCCGATCGCTGCCGCCGAGACTGCGGTGAAACGGGCCAAGGAGGCCCTGGCCTCCGGAGACCGGATCGACCCTTTGGAGCTGCTGCAGCAGCTGGAGCTGGCCCACCGTGAGCTCGACGCGCCGCTGAACTCAGTCCGTGACCGCCAGGCCAAGGACCGCAGGGCCCGGGAGATGCTGGAGCATGAGCTGCTGACAGCCCGCAACCAGGTGCAGTCCTCCTTGGACTTCCTGCGCTCCCGGCGCTACGGAGTCTCCTCCACAGCACGGACCAGGATGGCCGAGGCAGAGCGGTGCCTTACCGAGGCGCAGACCACCGGGGACTCTCAGCCGTCACGGGCGGTGGAGCTTGCCCAGCAAGCCAAGACCTTGGCGATCCAGGCCGCGCAGATCGCTGAACGGGAGGCGGCCACCGCCGGCATGCAGTCCATGGGTGGCGGCTTCGGCGGCTACGGCACCGGCGGGGGTTTCGGCGGCTTCGGCTACGGGGGCGGCGGGTACGGAACCGGAAGAGTCAGCTGGGGAGGCCCGGGCCATGGCGGTTTCGGCTACCGGCCGCCGCGGCGTCGTCGTGGGTTCTTCTGAGGTCTGCACGTGTGGGTGAAATATCCGCCCAAGGGCTGATGCGATGCCCGCACTGAGCGTTAGTATCGAGAGGGTGATCGTTCGAAATGGTTCGACGCCCCCGCAATGAAAGGTGATCACCGTGACTAAGCAGTCCATTTTCGGCCGGATGTCCCAGCTGATCCGCGCCAATGTCAACGCGATGCTGGACCGCGCCGAGGATCCGGAGAAGATGCTGGACCAGATGGTGCGCGATTTCACCAACAACATCCGTGAGGCTGAGGAGGCTGTGGCTCAGACCATCGGCAACCTGCGGATGATGGAGGACGACTACAAGGAAGACCTTGATACCGCGCGCTCCTGGGGGCAGAAGGCACTGGCCGCCTCGCGGAAGGCTGACGACTTCCGGGCCGACAACAATGACGAGAACGCCGCCAAGTTCGACAACCTGGCCAAGGTGGCGATTCAGCGGCAGCTCGACTCGGAGAGCTCGGCGAAGAACGCTGAGCCGACCATCCAGTCGCAGCGGGAGATCGTCGAGCGGCTGCGCACCGGCCTGGAGCAGATGAAGACCAAGCGGCAGCAGCTGATCTCCAAGCGCGACGAGCTGGTGGCCCGGTCCAAGGCTGCTCACGCCCAGTCGCAGGTGCACGACGCGGTGAAGTCCATTGACGTCATGGACCCGACCTCCGAGGTAGGCCGGTTCGAGGAGAAGATCCGGCGCGAGGAGGCCCGGGTGCGCGGTCAGAACGAGCTGGCGGCCTCCAGCCTGGACGCCCAATTCGAGTCCCTGGAGGACCTCGGCGAGCAGGCCGAGATCGAAGCACGGCTGGCCGCGCTGAAGTCCGGGTCTTCAACCCCGGCGGCCATCAGTGCCGGCAGCGAATCCTCCACCGGCGTCAGCGAGGAAGACTTCGCGGCTCTGGAGGCGGAGAAGGACAAGGCCTGATCCTGAATAATCTGAGACAATGGGGAGCTGAACCATCAGCTCCCCATTTCTCTGTCCAAGGAGACCCATGACCAGCACGGCCGAAAACAACGGAACTCCTGCCACTGGGGCCACCACGGTGAACACCGGTCTGGCCCAGATGCTCAAAGGCGGTGTGATCATGGACGTGGTCACCCCTGAGCAGGCGAAGATCGCCGAGGAGGCCGGTGCGGTGGCCGTGATGGCCCTGGAACGCGTCCCGGCTGACATCCGTGCCACCGGCGGTGTGGCTAGGATGTCCGATCCAGACCTGATCAGCGGGATCATCGAGACGGTTTCCATCCCGGTGATGGCCAAGGCCCGTATCGGCCACTTTGTGGAGGCCCAGGTGCTCGAACACCTGAAGGTGGACTACATCGACGAGTCCGAGGTGCTCTCACCTGCCGACTACGTCCACCACATCGACAAGTCGAAGTTCAAGGTCCCGTTCGTCTGCGGGGCCACCAACCTCGGTGAGGCGCTGCGCCGGATCACCGAGGGCGCCTCGATGATCCGCTCCAAGGGTGAGGCCGGCACCGGGGATGTCTCCGAGGCCATGAAGCACATCCGCACCATCAACGCGGAGATCGCCCAGCTGACCGCTCTGGCAGAGGACGAGCTCTACGTGGCGGCCAAGGAGCTGCAGGCCCCCTATGGCCTGGTCAAGCAGATCGCCGCCGAGGGCAGGCTTCCGGTGGTGCTCTTCGTCGCCGGCGGGGTAGCCACCCCGGCCGATGCGGCGATGATGATGCAGATGGGCGCCGATGGCGTGTTCGTGGGCTCGGGCATCTTCAAGTCCGGCAATCCGGAGGCCCGCGCTGCGGCCATCGTGAAGGCCACCACCTACTACGACGACCCGGCGACGATCGCTGAGGCCTCCCGCGGCCTGGGCGAAGCCATGGTCGGCCTCAACGTCTCCGACCTCCCAGCTCCGCACCGGCTGGCTGAGCGCGGCTGGTAGACCAGCCCCCTTGGCCCGAACGTCATACAGCTGTTGAGCAGTCATCGCCCCATGAGTGTAGGAGACGTCAACAACGTGAGGATTTTTGCGGAGGTCGGTTGATGAGTTCGCCGCAGATCGGCGTGCTGGCTCTCCAGGGTGCCGTCGCTGAGCATGAGCGCGCCCTGCGTACCGCAGGCGCTGAGGTCCGCAAAGTCCGCCGCCCTGCTGAGCTGGAGGGTCTCGACGGCCTGGTGGTGCCCGGCGGAGAGTCCACGGCGATCGCCAGACTGGCGGCACCGGTGAAGCTAATGCCGGCGATCCGGCAGCGGTACGACGAGGGGATGGCGCTCTTCGGCACCTGCGCGGGACTGATTCTCACCGCGAACACCGTGGCCGATGCCGAAGCGCTGGAGGGCTTCGAACGGATCGGCGGGTTAGACGTGGTGGTGCGCCGGAACGCCTACGGCAGCCAGCTGGACTCCTTCGAGGATCAGCTGGAGGTCGCCGGCCTCGACTCACCGCTTCCTGCGGTGTTCATCCGTGCTCCGCTGATCGAGGAGATCACCGGGGAGAGCGTCGAGGTGCTTGCCGAGGCCAACGGCCACCCGGTTGCTGTGCGCCAAGGCAGAATCATGGCGGCCAGCTTCCACCCCGAACTCACTGCCGACCACCGGCTGCACCAGCTCTTCACCGGCCTGGCGAAGAGCTAGCGCACCCCGGGCCCTGACTCAGCCGAGGTTAACATCCTCGCAATTCTCAGTGACATACTCCTCAATGGCGTCGGCATCCTGGTCGATAGTGCTGAACTGCTGCTCCACCTCTTCCATCTCGCTTTCGAGCTCGGGATCCATCAGAACCGCCGGATCACTGAAGTCGATGTCGAGATCGTTGATCGCAGCGATCGCATCACGCATATTTTCCGTCTGGGACTCAATGTCATCGGGGGCGGCGTCCACCGCGTCGCCGAGTCCGCTCTCCAGTTGGTCGAAAATCTCATTGAAATCTTCAAAGTCGCCCTCGTCGAGCGATGCGAACTCATCTTGGAGGTCTTCCCAGACGTCGCAGTAGGCTTCAACGCTGCTGCCACCGCATGCGGTCACTCCCACCAGGCCCACCACGCACGCTGCCGCACCCAGAGCCCTAGTCCTCGTGTTCACATTCTTGGTCATGATTCCGTTCCTCTCGTCACAAAAGCCCGCCCCGGTGCCTCATCACCGGGACTCCTGGATAACACTATGTACAGATCCTGGGCATTTTGTCGATGTGAACCGCATGAGCGGACCTCTCGGCGTCTCAACAATGCGCAAGGTCCGCTGAGTTTGGCATGATGTGGCCATGACTCAGGATCCCGCAGCCAAGGCGGCCGACCCCAGCACCTCTCACGCAGAGCTTTACGAGTTGGCCCGCAGCCGCCCGGATCTTCGCCCGCAGATCGCAGGAAACCCCAACACGTATCCTGCCCTGCTCGAATGGCTCGGAAGACTGGGGGACCCTTCCATCGACAGTGTGCTGTCCCAGCGCGGGCCCTCCGAGGATGCCACAGCTGTGCAGCCGGCGCCGTGGCAGCAGACCCAGGCAATGCCTGGCCAGGCACCTCGCGAACAGCCCACTGAAGAGTTCGGGGCAGTACAGCGGAGCCACTACGAGGAACCCACCTCTGTCCAGCCGCCTGTCCGTCCCCGCCCTGACTTCGACCAGCAGGTCTATGGCGCGGCAGCACCCTACGCTTCTGCCCAGCCTCACTACGCCCCGCCAGCGGTCTACGATCCAGACGACGACGAGCCCCCGCGGAAGAGGAAGAGCGGGGCGGGTGTGCTGATCTTTCTGCTGGTCCTGGTCACTGCGGCGGCACTGGCGGCGGCCTACTTCTTCCTTGTCGGCAATCCCCTGGCCGATGACGAGCCGGACACAGATGACCAGCCAGACCCGGTCCCTACCCAGGAAGAGGACGAGGAGGAGGACGACCCGGAGGAGCCTGCTGAAAGCCCCGAGCCCGAGGAATCTCCCTCACCCACCGAAGAGGATGAGGATGACGACGACGAGCCGGAGTTGGAAAGCCCGGTTCCCGACGATGCGCTCAGCATCACGGACTTCTCCTCCCCCACTGGGAACATCAACTGTCAGCTCTCCGAGGAGGATGTGGTCTGCACGGTCCTCGAGCACGATTTCGAGGCGCCCAGCGAATGCGGCAACGGTGTCACCTTCCGCGTGGGTGCTCAGGGGCAGGCAGAGATCGACTGCAGCCTCTCTGTGGGATCCCAGGGCCAGGCCCTCGAATACGGGGAAGTGACCGGCAACGAGAGCTTCGCCTGTCAGGCTCAGGAGCTCTACTTCGAGTGCTGGTCACAGCTCACCGGCAACGGCTTTGAGATCGCCCGCGAGTACTACGAGCTCCGCAACGACTGACAATCCGGTCCTGGGGTTTCGCCATCGCACCAGTAACATCAATGCCGCGCATGAGCGGATAGCGTCCGAGCTGCTGGGGTGCGGAACTGAACCGAGACGGCGCTCAGTACGGCCAGTCGAACGTGTTCACCTGCTGCTGGACAACCGTGTGCGGCTCGTCCATCTCGATGCGCACTGTCACCACCTGACCATCGGCATCGGCTTCAAAGTCCGTGATGCCCAACTGCTCCCTCAGCTCCATGAACTCGCTGCCCCATCGGCTGATCGAGTCCTCGGCCTCATCGGCATCGAAGTAGTACCACACTTGATGGACGATGTAGGTGTAGTCACCGTCACTGCCTTCGACCGCAAAGCTGTGGCCCCACCAGTTGTACTCATAGTCCTGGTCTGATTCCTGGTCAACGTCGAGATGCATCATCTGGGCGGTGTACCAGTCGAGTTCATCGAGCGACTCGGCAACTGCCAAGGCCTCGGGGTCATCGGCAATCATCGCAAGGTCGTCGCCCTCGAGCTGGTCCTCGGCGAGGTCCCCGTCTCTGAGGAGGAAACGTCCATCCGCTTGGGTGATGTGGAGGTCATCCGCCAGCTCCCATACCGCCTCCTCGGGGTCGCCCAGAGCAGAGGTGATCCTTTCTTGTAGATCTTCTCCCTCGTAGACCTCCCGCACGTTGTGTCCCACTACTCCCATACCGCGGTCAATGTCTGTTAGGGAGAACCCGGTGTCTTGTTCCAGGCCCTGACTCGGTCCTCGGGCGTTCATCTGCTGTTGGATGTAGGGAGGGAAGTAAGGTCCCAACGTGGGGGCGTCCTCACCGACATCACCGTAGCCGTGGACCCTGGCAAGCCAATCGTGAGAGGCTGCCTCCACGTCATCCTGATCGGAGAAGACCTCGCGGCCGGGACGTTCACCGAATATCTCCTCGACGGCGGTGATATCGACCGCGAGAACCAGAGTCGTCTGCGCGTCAGGAGGGTCGGGGAGGTAATGCAGCTCTTCGGCAAGGCTGTAGGAGTCTGCACCGAAGACCCCGCAGCCGGATAGTAGCACTGCCGCAACGCCCACACCGCACACATGCCGAACTCGGTTCGCGATGCCCATATCTTCACAGTACCAATAGACTCTGACCACACGCGTCAGCGCAGCGAATCGATGAGTTGACGCCCCAGATGAGTGTTCTGGTAAGCGAGGTTGGAGAAGACGACGACGCCGAGGTCCTCCTCCGGGGCGATGAAGACAATGCTGGCATACCCGTTGGAAATGCCGTTGTGCCAGATAAAGTCGGCCTCCACCACCCATCCGAGTCCCATATTGGCATCAAGGTCCGAGGACTCGATCGCGGCAAGGCCCGGGGCTTCGCCGTCGTTGATCGCCTGGATGAGTGCGGCGTAGTCACCGGCGCTGGACCGCACTGAGGAGGACGGGCTGAATGCCTCTGAGGCGAAGCTCTCCGCCTCCTCGCCGCTGCGGTCGTGGCCGGGCAGCAGCAACTCGTCGGATTCGTGACCCTGGTGGTGGGAGGTGAAGGTGCGGTCCATGCCCAACGGGCCCGTCAGCCGCTGGGCCAGCAAGTCCTCGTAGGTTACGCCGGCCTGCTCAGCCAGGGCGTGCCCGAGCAGTGAGACGCCCATGTTCGAGTAGAGGTAGCTGCCAGCTGCGCCGAGGTCCTGGCCGGCGGCAAGCTCGATCAGCTCATCGGCAGTGATCGGATAGGGGTTCTGAGACTGCCCGCGCAAGGCGTCGGACTCATCGGCGAACCCCCCGGCGGTCGGCACCAGCGGCAGGCCGGAGGTGTGGGTGGCCAGTTCCTCCAAGGTCACTGAACCCGCCGCGGTCCCGGCGAGATCTGGCAGATGCTCACCCAGTTCGTCGTCGAGCCCCACCTCCCCGCGGTCCACGGCGTCGGCCAAGAGCATTCCGGTCAACGGCTTGGAGAGCGAGGCCACTTCAAAGACACTCTGCAGATCCGCTTGGCCCGCTGCGGCCCAATGAAGCTCATCACCATCGACCACCACAGCGACCCCCTCCTCGAAGGCCCCGGAGTTCTCCTCGAGAAACTCTTCCAGATGGGCCTGGATCTGGTCATCACTCTCAGGTGCATCAGGCACCTCTGCGCAGGAGACAATCATTAGCCCAGCGGCCCCGGCCAATCCGCTGGCGAGCAGTGTGGATCTTCGCACGTTGTCAAGGCTACCTGCGGAAATGCACTCACGAGTCTGAGCCATGAATCCCTTGCACAGGAGATCGGCTGCCACTTGAGAGTACGGGCAACGGCCAGCCGGCGCATCCCGTATGGTCGTCGACACCTCCGCCCTGGTCGCTGTCCTTCGCAACGAGGCAGCGGCAGCTGCTGTTCTGAAGGCTCTGCGCCATGCACCCTCCCTCACAATGTCCGCCGCTGCTCTGGTGGAGGCACGCGCTGTGATGTCTTCCAAGGCCGGCCCTGTAGGGCGGCGGCTCCTCGATTCTCTGATCCGTGAAGTACAGATCGCGACAGTGCCTCTGAGCGCGGCACAGGCTGATCTGGCCAGTCAGGCCTTCACCGACTTCGGACGCGGATCAGGGAGTCCGGCAAAACTGAACTATGGAGACTGCTTCTCCTACGCACTGGCCGCCGAGACGGGCGAGGAACTGCTGTTCGTCGGCGACGACTTCACCCACACTGATCTTCGCAGCGCATTATAGGAACGCCAAGATTCAGTACCCGCGCCCAGTCCAGTCAGGGCTTTCGCGCCAACGAGACCCCATGTTCGAGTAGGGGTAGCTGTCGGATTTCCCAATCTCCTGATCAACGGCTTGGACGGGAAGCCCATTTTGAAGCCACTGTCCAGATCCGCCTAGCTCGCTGTGGGCCAATGAACCTCATCGCAGTCGGGGTCCTGCTCATTCTCAGTGAGAAACTGCTCAAGATCGGCCTACAATGTCCTCCTCGTCCACCGGGTGCCTCTGGTCAGTGCCGTTGCAGCCTGCGCGACGAGGGATGCGCACGGCCAGCAGCGGGTTACCGTTGAGGCCGCCTGCCCGTGTGTGTTCGGGGGTTCAGCCATATGAGACCGGCACCCGGTCAGTGCTGGCTGGCTGTGGAGCGTTTCGCTGACCGGACGGCCCCGGCACCGGCCAGGAGCAGCAACAGCGCGGCCAGCGCATAGCCGGCTGTGTGCACACCGGTAACGGCCAATCCAGCGTCTTCCTTCGTCTCCTGCTCAGCTGTCGGACCGTCGGAGAACTGAGACTCTTCGGCTTCATCCTCATCGGAGACAGAAGGAGCGGTCACTCCGGGGCCCTCTTCGCTGCTCTGCCCAGCGGCAATCTGCACATCGTCGGTCATCTGATCGTCCCCGCCAACGGTTGCCCCGCCATCGGAGGTCTGGCCTCCACCATCAGTGGGCCGGTCACCGCTGTCGGCCTGCTCTCCACCGTCGGTCACCTGATCATCGTCATCGTCGCCTTCGGCTTCCGCGAGCACTGTGATGTTCGCGGAAGCCGCGCCGCCTGAGTCACCGGTAACGGTGAGAGTGTATTCACCGGGCTCTGTAGCCTCTGGAACGGTGACGCTGGCAGTGAATGTGCCATCCCCGTCTGCCTCGGACGTTCCCAGCAATGAGCCGAGGGCGACCTCAATGAACTCACCAGCGACGTATCCGGAGCCCTCGATGACGATCTCATCCCCGGGAAATACAGAGGTGGTGCTCAGCGCCAGGGCTGGCTCAATCGGGTCAGCTTCGTCATCTGATTCGATGCCGAGGTCAGCCAAGGTGCAGGGCAGGGTGATGAAAACAGCGAAGACGTCATCTGATCCTTGAGCATCCTCATCGAACACTCCTTCAGCGTTCTCGTATCCTGAACCACAGATCGAGTCGACCAGGTCCACGATCGAATATGAACCAACTGACCGGTTGTATTGAAAAACTGTGTGTTGAAGATCGAACTCTTCAGCAAGCAAGATCCGAAGATAGAACCCATCTCCGACTCCCCAGTAGCAAAGTCCCGACCCGAATGCTTCAGGCATATCTTCGGGGCAATCTTCGGTTGGAGCAATTTCCCCACCGCTGAAAACACCCAATCGGCGTATTCCAGTCAAAGTGGCCACGCCAGTCTGGCCGGTCTCGCCCTCGGCAATAATGATACCAGCGGCAACATATGTCAGACCGCCTTCTTGGACCCCCAGGTTCAACCCGGGAACTGGAGCGCCCTCGGCATCTACAACGGAGACTTCAAAGACAGTTTCTTGATAGATGAAAGGAGCATCGCCGCCGCCGACACCCGGGTAGGTTAGATCCTCTTCGGCGCAGCTGAGCGTCAGAGTCACGAGCTGAGGTTCTCCGTCTGATGTTCCACCGTCGCCGACGAGGAGTCTGTCTCGGTCTTCACCACAAGTGGCAAGTGCCTCAATCGCCCATTCCGCCCCCGCAGGCTTGTCATCGAATCGGAGAACCGCCGCGGCTTGACCGGCGCTGTCCCAGTAGTTCCCTACACCGAGGGCGTTGAATTCTCCATCGGCAAGATAACCATAGGCAAACGGGAGGTAGTCAGGAGAGAATCCCTCAGAGTCAAGGACCTCAACGAGCAGAATGTGCTGGTCACCGATCACGGTATCCCCATACCGGAACGTCCACTCGGCTTGAGCGCCCTCGGCGAGTTCGAATCCTTCATGCGGGACTGCCCGAACGGTAATCTCGTCCGTTCCCTCGTCCAGCGTCAATCGTGCACCAGCTGTGCTGAGTCCCTCGCCCCAGTCATAGGAGTACGGGGTCTCGCCGATGCGGTGCGCAGCCTCCTCCTCGTTTGTGGTGGAGATTGGATGGACGGCTGGGATGATAAGAGTGTCCCCGGAACGGGTTGGAGCCTCTGGTGACACCGTCAGGAGATCGAAGAAGTCGGGATGATAGAAGTGCCATGTATACGCCCCACTCTCATCTGGGACATCCTCAGGGAACACGAAACCGGGATTGGGCGCTGACGTCTGGATAAAGACCTGGCTCCCCGGCTCAAGCGTCAGTTTCGTCGCCTCATAAAACCACTCAACGCCCTGGTACTCACCGTCTACGGTTGTCTGAACACGGTAGGCGAAACCGTTATGGTCACCGGAGTACGGCGGTGAGGGAATCCGGACGACGTCGCCGTCCAACACCGGAGCCTCAGGTACCACCTCGATAAGCGAGTCCCAGGCCGAATAGTGCCCGTCATCAACAGCGCCCTGCGACACGGCAGGGGCAGCAGCTACTCCGCCCAGCAACAGCGTGGTTCCGGCCAGTACAGCCGCAGCCTTGCGGAATGGTCTTCTCAGAGTCGCATGACTCCTCATGGCAATTTCTCCCTCACATCAAGAACGCGGTGATTCGGGCACAGCCACCATGGGGAAGTCATACGGCGTCTGCACCGTCTGCTGTCCTTCGTCGAATTTCAGGCTCAGGCCAGCTTTCTGAAACTAACCAATCTTGTGTACGTTCCGCGCGTGAAACAGCCCGGAACGGAAAACCGGAACTATTCGATGCCGAGCTTGGCGAGCTGCCGGTCCAGCAGCGCAGTGGCGTGGTCAGGGCCGGTCTCTACATAGACGGTGACGGCATTGTGCCCGTTGTCCAGGCCCAGTATGTGATGCTCCCCAGCCGCACCGGTGAAGCTCAGCCCCACAGCGCCGGAGTGCCGGAAGGCGTGGGTCTCATATTCCTGCCCAGAGAGTACGACGACGTCGCCGTGGCAGCTCTCCGCAACGCCCTCCCACTCCGGCTGCACCTGGGCAGGCTGCTGATAGCTGGCAATTCCCACTGCCAGATCTGCCGGTTCCGGCTGCTGGTCCTCGGTGTGGCCGTGTACGAACATCAGGGCTAGCAACTGATTCGCCTGTGAGGCGGTGTAGAGATCGCGCAGTGCCGCCGCACAGGGCGTGATGACGTCGTCGTCCTCGGGAATCAGTCCGCCGCGCCAGCGGTGCAGCACGGTCTCGGCCTCAAGGTATTCAACAACCCGCCCCTCCGCCCGGACGAACATCTCGTCCTCAGTCAGCAGCAGACGCCGGATCTGCTTGACGCGGAGCGTGCCGTAGGTGTCAGCCGGAGGTCCAGAGATCTGTGTCTGAGAATCAGCGTGATCAGCGGGCGGACCAGTCCTGGGTTCTGCTGAATCCGGCGTGGCACCCGCTCCGGCGCATCCAACCAGAAGCAGACCTGCTGCCGCCCCGGCAGCGCCAAGCCGCCGCGCCAGTTCAGTCACACACGTCCCCCACGTCATAGACCCAGTATTCCACCAACTTCGGGCCCGTCTCAGGAGAGCTCACGGCGGCCGAGGTCTCTACCTTCGCAGTACTCCACCGATGAAGTCGCTGATCGTCGCAACGGTTTCCAGGCCACCAACGCTTCTCATGGTGTGATCAGCAGTTGATCAGCGCTGAAGCACTCAGGTCAGCAAAACACCAGGTCAGAATAATTTCCGGATGGTTTTCCGGATCCGGACGAAAAGTTCGGACTATCATTTCCGGATATTTCACCGTCGGAAACACACACGGAACATCCAGCCTTGACATGATGGGGAACGGGGAACCGCTTCACTCGCACTGATCGGAAGAGATTCACAGCTATGACCGAAACTGACCGCATCGACCAGCCTGGAGCTGAAATGGGGCAGGCTGAGGGGCCTGCTGAGGATTCTGTCCAGGAGTTCGCCAATGACCTCATCGAACTGCGCGCCAAGGCGGGGAATCCCATACTGGCCGCATTGAGCAAGAAGGCCGGTGTCTCCAAATCCGTCCTCTCCGATGCCTTCCGCGGCCAACGCCTGCCCACGGAGAACACCACCTACAAACTGATCACGGCACTCGGTGATGATCCATCCCCCTGGCTGGAGCGTCGTCGCGCCTTGGACCCTCGAGCAGCAGGTCACGTCTCAAGCCCCGGGAACTCTTTAACCGGCGAAACATCACAGACCACCGGCACCGAAGAGGCAGCTCATGACGGCCTAAGCGCACCGAAGGAGAAGTCACGGTTTACCGCGCCGGTGCTGGTCGCCGCGGGAGTAGGCCTGCTCGCGGCGTTGGCGGGCAATGCCGTATGGGACACTTTCCTACGCTCCAGCATTTCGCCTACTGAGCCGGTGGCCGGTGACTCCGAGACATCGCCCTCAGAGGAATACGATGACCTGCGTTCCGCAGTCGAATCCGTACTGGAGGATCTGCATGCAGAGGCCGCCGAGGAGGGCCGTGAGGATCCAGCCTCCGGCGTGGATCCCATGAACACGGTCTGTCATGAGGATTCAGTGATCGCCGCCAGCGAGGAAAGGCTCGACGGCAGCGTGCAGGTGCAGATCCTGTGGTCCAACGAATGCAGTGCGGCCTGGGGCAGGATCACCCGCTGGGATGAGCAGTCCATGGGCAACTCGGTGAGATTCATCATCTATCCACAGACTGAGGGACCGGAGTCAGAGAACGCCCAGTCCCGGGATGCTTTCGATGTGCAGTCGGTCTATACGCCCATGCTCATCGAGGACAACGTG
>NZ_QWLD01000006.1 GCF_003600155.1 Nesterenkonia muleiensis
GAGCCGGACCGGACAACACCACTTATCCTGTCGGAGAACTGGTGTTCTTAGAAGCTAACGGGGCGCACCGACTTCCGCGGCGCTGTCGGTGGCCGGCTTGGGCGGCCGATTCGCTGATCACCGCAGTGATGCCACGACGCCGCAGCAGCGCCCGGTTTGCCCGGTAGGAGTAGGCCTTGTCGCCCAGGAGCGCGTCCGGTCGGGTGCGGGGGCGGCCCGGGCCGAGGCGCTGAACTGCCAGCGAGTCCAGCAGTGGAGCGAACATCGGTGAGTCACCACCCTGGCAGGGGCCGAGCAGGATCACCAAGGGTCGACATCGCCCGTCCACGAGCTGGTGGATCTTGGTGGACAGGGCACCGCGCGAGCGGCCGATCGCATGATCGCCGGACTCTGTGCACGGATTCTTGTAACTCGATTCAGCCCTCTGTGTGGCGCGCGAGCGAGGTCGCGTGCTGATGGGCACGATTGATCGTCGAATCGACGCTCACGTCCCATTCCACCTCACCGGCCGCGTCGGCCTCGGCGACCAACCGGGCATGGATCCGATCCCAGGTGCCGTCGAGACTGAATCGCTTGTGCCGCTTCCAGATCGTCTGCCACGGCCCGAACGAGACCGGCAGATCTCTCCACGCGATCCCGGTCCTGAACCGGTAGATGATCCCCTCGACCACTTGGCGGTGGTCCCGGAACGGCCGAGACTTCTGGCCGACTGAGGACGGCATCAGCAGCGCGATCCGCTCCCACTGTGCATCTGTCAGCACTCGTTCACGAGACATGACACGACAAAACCAGCCAGAACACGCTCAACTAAGGAGACACGCTCTAATCCTGTATTGACAGATTTGCGTGCGCCAAGTCACACTAAACCCAGTTATAGGACATTGTCCCATTTTCACCAGAAACCTTCACCGCCCGTATTTGACTTAGCTATTTAGGGGAAATTTTGTCCGTCATATATGTGTCTGAACCCATATCGTGTTCTATCCTGGAAAACCTCGAGGATCGTTACCATGTCCACCGCGGTTACGGCGACGAAGCAGTGCCCTACCTGCAGGTAGCCCACGAGACCACGGCAATTATCCTCCGGAGCGCGCCCATCAGGCGGGAAGAGATCAAAGCATCGCCAAAACTCCAGATCATCGCCAGGCATGGCGTGGGCACCGACAACGTCGACATCGAAACTGCCACGGAACATCATGTTTGGGTTACCACAACCCCTGAGAGTAATAGCAGAGCGGTCGCGGAGCATGTATTCGCCCTAACACTCGCCATGAACAGGCAAATCCCACAAGCTTCATCAGCTGTCAAAACTGGAAGGTGGGTAAACATAAAACCACAAATTGAAGGTTTCGAACTACACGGAAAGACCCTCGGACTAGTCGGGTTTGGCAGTATTGCGCGGATTGTCCACCAAATTGGCCTCGGCTTCGGCATGAACTCACTCATCTATGACCCCTACCTAGAACCCCACAGTGCATCGGAACTCGGCGCACGACCAGCACCTCTCGAGGAAGTGCTCCGTGGCAGCGACATCGTGAGCCTGCATGTTCCTCTGACTAAATCAACCAGGCATTCGTTTAACCTATCGCTACTCGAGAAGATGAAATCGAGTGCGATACTCATTAATACTTCGCGTGGCGGCATTGTATGTGAAAAAGACCTTGTTACGGCTCTATGTAACAGAAGCATTCGAGGAGCTGCGACTGATGTCCTCGAAGGCGAATCAACCAACCCAAGCTCACCCACGAGTGCATCTCCCATCCCAATCAGTTCGCTAGACAATATTCTCGTCACGCCACATATAGCTGGTCAAACACGGGAGTCTTTTCTGAAAGCTGGTGAAATTGTGAGAGACAACATAGAACTAACACTTGCGGGAAAAACTCCAAAACATACCGTTAATCACTTATCCAAACTCAATCCTCTGTAAGGAGAATGCAGTGATAATCGAAGCTAACACTGATTCATTGTCGATCGCAGACGCATGGGACCGGACGCCGATTTCTGAGATTGAATCCCTGAGCAAATATCCTGTTTCACTCATAGCCGATGCACACCATCGGCTAAATGTAATGAGTTCATCGATTCAATTGGTGACCCCGCGTCGTCATCTGGCAGGAAATGTTTTGCCCATAACTTCTAGAGAAGGCGACAACCTTGCGATTCATCGCGCATTAGACGATGCCCGACCCGGTGATGTTCTAGTCGTGAACTCCATGGGAGACACTAACCGCGCTTGCTTTGGTGGAATACTTGGCGAACTCTGCATCCAGCGAAAGATTGCCGGAGTGGTCATTGACGGAGCGACGCGCGATGTGAGCGAGCTACAGTCGCAGGGTCTTCCAGTGTTTGCTAGAGGAATCTCTCCAGCAGGACCTTTCAAGTATGGTCCTGGCCGAATAGGCTTCCCCGTTGCATGCGGGAACGTTGTTTGTCAGCCTGGGGATGCTATATTTGGTGACGCAGACGGCGTTGTCGTAATTCCGAGATCACAGTTAGAAGAGGCACTCGACCGAGTAAAGGCGCAACAGGTTGTAGAAGAATCGATACTTGAGAGGATCGGTTAGATCCTATCAAGTGGCTGCCACATTTCTTCCCGCAACCTTGGTTCAGCGTGCGATCGATGTTCAACGATGGCATCCCTGAGCGATGCGACTCGTCTCTCACGCATAGCTTCCAGGATCACCAGATGCTCACGATAGCTAGTCTTCTGATTCTGCTCGTTGACAAAGTGTCTTATTCTATAACGCTCTGAGACGAACCATAAATTTCTGTAAATGCTTTTTATTGCTTCATGTAAAGATAAATCAATGATTCTGAAATGAAACTCTCTGTTTATTTTAGACATATATTTTGGATCTTTACTTCCGATAGACTTCAAAAATAGATTATTCATCTCCTCTAAGCTCTCTATATCATAATCTTCGACATTATTTACTATATCATCTATCGACTCAAGTTCTAGGATTTTAAGAACTTTGTAAATTTTCTCCAATTCATCAAGGCTAAATTTAGCAACAAAATACCCTCTATTTTTCTTATATTCGACCATTTGCTCGGCCTCGAGGATTCGCAGTGCTTCTCTGATCTGCAACCGACTAACTGCGAGTTCTTTTGCCAGCGGAATCTGCCGAATAGCCTCCCCAGGCTTCCAGGCTCCGCTCGCGACATAGTCTCGCACTGCATCTACTGCTCCCCGCTCGGCTAAATCACTCTTTACGATCTCTCGTCTACTCATCTTCTCCTCAGCAGTCGACGCTTCTTCCTTATAAGTTTGCCACACCCACGTTTACGTAGAAAAAAGGCTCTCCTCAGTGGTGGGGAGACGTTCTGTGTACCGTTGAAAGCCGCAGAAGATGGCAACTCAACCCTCGGTTCAGGTGCGCGCGATACCCCCGTTAGCGTATAGGTGACCCTGGAGTCCAGCAGGATGAAGGGGTTGGCCGGTCCGGTTCCTGGGCATGATCGTTTGCCCCAGTCATTGATGATCCGGGGGGTGTTGTCACCCAGGGACTGGTCTCGGGTGGATCGTGGATCGCTGATAGAGGCACGACAGCCCCCAGCCCGCTCCCCGGAGGCTGGTGGAGGGCTTGTTTTTGCTCACGTGGATGCCGAGCCTGACCCGCCCACCGACTCGCTCTTGTTCGGAGGGCTGTGGACTGGCTACATGGCCGCGGCACCGCCTTGCTGCTGCTGGTGACCCGCCTGCCCTTGTGGGAGTGATTGATGACCGGATTCGATCTGTTGCACTGTGCCTTGTTCATTGGCCTGGATGTCGGTAAGTCCGAGCACCACGCCACCGCCCTGACCACTACCGGTGAGAAAGTCTACGACAAGCCCCTACCCAACGATGAGACCAAACTGCGGACCCTGCTGGCGGAGCTGAGCTCAGTTCACGGGCCGGCGCTGTTAGTGGTCGATCAACCCGCCACTATCGGTGCCCTGCCGGTGGCAGTAGCACGAGCCGCCGAGGAAGTGGAGGTGTGAATCGGCCTGGGAATGATGGAGGGCTGGTTCAGGCTGCAGCGGGTTCGCTGAGCCGATGGT
>NZ_QWLD01000032.1 GCF_003600155.1 Nesterenkonia muleiensis
AACCCATCAGAGGCGGAACAGGGCACGCCCTAGCGGCTTGACGAAAACCATAGAGGCACCCCCGAATCAGCCCAGCAGAACACCGCAGAAGAAGAGCCCATCGGCCCCGAAAACTACGGCACCTCAGCTACAGCCGAGGAAGGCCTCTGGGCCAGGAAAAGGCTGGGCAGGACGAGGATGACACGCCCAAGCCATACACACATTCTGGCCAATAACCCCCAATAACCCAGAAATGAGTGCACCCCCGTCCCCTTACTTCCCCTTGTTTTCGGGGTTTTTGGGAGGACGAGGGTGCGGTTGTGACCCCAGCGGGATTCGAACCCGCGTTACCGCCGTGAGAGGGCGGCGTACTAGGCCGCTATACGATGGGGCCCTATTCAGTTTGGAGGAATTTCCATCCCTCATAAGTAATGCCCCCGTCTCCGGGAGCTTGGATAGCCTATCAGGCCATCTGTCTGATGTTCAAATCAGAGCGCTGGGCTACTAGGACTCGAACCTAGAACGACGGTACCAGAAACCGCTGTGTTGCCAATTACACCATAGCCCAATGCTTTCCGGCCCAGCCGGGGCAACAGCACTCAATCCTACAGCACGCTGTGACCGGACAACAACTCAGTGGTGAGAATCAGCCCCGCACCTCGACCAGGTCGCGGAAACGAGCGATCCGCTTCAGCGAGGACTCACGTCCCAGCAGTTCCATGGACTCGAACAGCGGCGGTGAGACTCTGCGCCCGGACACCGCTGAGCGCACGGCGCCGAAAGCCTTGCGAGGTTTGAGCCCCAGGCCATCGATCAGCGCCTGACGCAAAGCGGCCTCGATGTTCTCCGTGTTCCAGTCCGGCTGGGCAACACTCTCCAGAGCCGAGCTGGCGGCGTCGAGCGTCTCCAGGACCTGATCCCCCAGTCCGCTGTAAGCCTTCTCCTCGATCTCCAGGGCCTCGTCGGGCACTAAGAGGAAAGCCATCATATCCGCGCCCTCGGCCAGCAGGGCGATGCGCTCCTGCACCAGCGGGGCGGCACCGTCGAGCAGTTCGGCTTCGCGCTCTGAGAGCTCCTCCCCGACCAGCCCCAGAGCACGCAGATACGGCACCAGACGGTCTCGGAAGTCCTGAGCTTCGAGCTTGCGGATGTGGGTGCCGTTGATCGCCTCGGCCTTCTTCACATCAAACCGTGCGGGGTTGCCGAGCACATCGGCGATGTCGAAGTTCGCCACCAACTCCTCCACGGTGAAGATGTCCTCATCAGCAGACAACGACCATCCCAGCAGGGCCAAATAGTTCAGCAGGCCCTCCCGGATGAACCCGCGGTCACGGTGGTGGAAGAGATTCGACTCCGGGTCCCGCTTGGAGAGCTTCTTGTTCCCCTCCCCCATCACATAGGGGAGGTGCCCGAAGGCCGGCAGGTATTTGGCCACGCCCACGGCGTAGAGGGCGCGGTAGAGGGCGATCTGGCGCGGTGTTGATGACAGCAGGTCTTCTCCGCGCAGCACATGGGTGATTTCCATGAGCGCGTCATCTACTGGGTTGACCAGGGTGTAGAGCGGCTGGCCGGTGGCGCGGACCACCACGAAGTCCGGGGTGGAGCCGGCCTTGAAGGTGATCTCTCCCCGCACAAGATCAGTGAAGGTGATGTCCTCATCCGGCATGCGCAGCCGCAGCACCGGCTCCCGGCCCTCGGCCCGGAAGGCGGCGATCTGATCGGCGGTCAGCTCGCGGTCGTAGTTGTCATAGCCCAGCTTGGGGTCACGCCCTGCCGCCTTGTGACGCTCCTCGACCTCGGCCGGTGAGGAGTAGGACTCATAGATGAACCCTGCCTCGGCCAGCTTGGCGATCACGTCCTGGTAGATCTCTCTGCGTGCTGACTGCCGGTAGGGCTGGTGCGGTCCACCGACCTCAGCGCCTTCGTCCCAGTCGATGCCCAGCCAGCCCAGTGCCTCCAACAGTTGGTGGTAGGAGTCCTCGGTATCGCGGGCCGCATCAGTGTCCTCGACCCGGAAGATCAGCTTCCCGCCGGTGTGCCGGGCGTAGGCCCAGTTGAACAGTGCGGTGCGGATCAGTCCCACATGCGGGGTGCCGGTGGGTGAGGGGCAGAAGCGAACACGCACCGGTGTGGTGGTCTCCACAGCCGGGATGTCACGGGGAGCAGCAGCGGGGGTACTCATGGTCAGGTGGGGTTCTCCTTGGAAGGTGAGGTCAGGCGTCGTCGTCTGCTCAGGCGCGGAAGGTGTTGAGGAGGGTGCCGATGCCCTCGATCTCGGCCTCAAAGGTGTCCCCGTCGGAGAGCAGACCCACCCCGGCCGGGGTGCCGGTGAGGATGACATCGCCGGGCAGCAGGGTCATCGCCTGGGAGATGTAGGAGACCAGCTCGGCCACGCCGAAGATCATCTGCGAGGTGTTCCCGTCCTGAACGGTGGTGCCGTTGTGCGTGCCAGTGATGCGCAGCGCCTCCGGGTCCAGCTCGGTCTCGATCCAGGGGCCCAGCGGCGCAGAGCCGTCGAAGCCCTTGGCCCGGGCCCATTGGTTGTCAGAGCGCTGAGCGTCGCGTGCGGTGAGGTCATTGGCCACGGTGTAGCCGAAGATGACCTCCGGCACCCGTTCCAGGGGCACGTCCTTACAGATCCGGCCGATCACCACGGCCATCTCGGCCTCATAGCTGACCTGATCCGAGAAGCTGGGCAGGGTCACCGGCTCATCGGGCCCGACGACAGCGGTGTTGGGCATCAGGAACAGCAGCGGGCTGCTCGGCAGCCCACCACCCATCTCCTCAGCGTGGGCGGCGTAGTTCTTGCCCACTCCGACCAGTTTGGAGCGCGGGATGATCGGGGCGACCAGCCGGACGTCGTCGAGCTGATGAGTCTGCCCGCTCTCCTGAATGCCCTGATAGAAGGGGTCCCCGGTCAGCTGGGTGATGATCTCTTCACCGGGCTCGCCGGTGACCACTCCGTAGACGGGGTCGGAATCGGTGACGAATCGTGCAATGCGCATGAAGACACTCTATCGTTTTGGGACTGACCAGTTCCCATTGTGGAACTGGCGGGATCCCATTTGGGCGTTGGCCCGCTGACTCTCTGGCAAGATAGTTGCTATGAGCAACGATTCTTCTGCCCCACGTGGTCCCGCCCGCACTCCCCGACAACTGGCCGATCAGTTCGTCCATGGGCTCGCCGAGCTCGAGCCCGCAGTGGCCACTATGCTCGGCCTGCGCCCAGGCGACGACCGGATGCCGGACTTCTCCCCCGCCGCGGCCACAGCCCGCGCGGAGCTGGGACGGCGGGTGCTGGCGGAGTTGGACGCCTTGGAAGCAGCCTCCGGTGCCCAGGGCTCAGGGGCTGGCGGCTTCGATGAGGTGGAGGACCGATGCGCCAGGCTGCTGCGCCAGAAGATCGGCGTGGAGCTGGAAGCCTACGAGTCCGGCGAGAGCCTGCTGGTGCTGCGGAACATCGCTTCACCCATCCACAACGCCCGTTCTCTGTTCCTGATGATGCCGGCCGGCACTGATGCGGACTGGTCAGTGATCGCCCGCCGCCTGGCCGCCTTCCCGCAGAGCTATGACTCGCTGATCGAGACCCTGGAGGAGGGACGGCGCTTAGGCCTCACCTCAGCGCCACGCCAGGTGGAGACCATCATCACTCAGTTGGATGCCTGGCTGACCGGCGGGCCGGGACAAAGCGGACACCCCAGCTGGTTCCACGAGTTCGTGGCCGGCGGCCCGGACTCTCTGCGCACCGACCTGGACAGAACCGCCGACGACGCCGCGGCAGCCGTGGCGTCGATGCAGCGCTATCTGCGCGATACCTACCTCCCCGCCGCCCAGGGGACCCCCGATGCTGCCGGCCGGGAACGCTATCTGCTCAACACCCGCCGGTTCATGGGGGCCAGCATCGACCCCGAGGAGGTCTATGCCTGGGGCTGGCAGGAGTTCACGAGGATCGACGCCGAGATGCGAGAACTGGCCGAGCAGATCAGGCCGGGCGCCACCCCGGTGGAGGCCATGGCCTGGTTGGATGAGCACGGCCGCCGGGTGGAGGGTGTCGAGGAGGTCCGCGACTGGCTGCAGAACATGATGGACAACGCCATCGCCGAGCTCGACGGCACGCATTTCGACATCGCCGAGCCGATCAAGGAGGTGGAGGCGATGATCGCGCCCTCGGGCTCAGCGGCTGCCCCGTACTACACCCGCCCGTCAGTGGACTTCTCGCGCCCGGGCCGCACGTGGCTGCCCACGCTGGGGCGGACCGTGTTCCCGATCTACGACCTGGTCTCCACCTGGTATCACGAGGGCGTGCCGGGCCATCACCTGCAGTTCGCCCAGTGGGCGCATGTCTCCGGGGAGCTTTCCATCTACCAGACCACCCTGGGTTCCTCCTCCGGGATGACCGAGGGCTGGGCGCTCTATGCCGAACGCTTGATGGACGAGCTGGAATATCTGGACCCCGAGGAACGGATGGGGTACCTGGACGCCCAGATGATGCGCGCCATCAGGGTCGTGATCGACATCGGCATGCACTTGGAGCTGAGAATCCCGGAGGACTCCCCGCTCGCCGCAGAACAGACCTGGACCCCTGAGCTGGCCGGAGACTTCTTCGCCATGCATTCCGGGCGGCCGAAGGACTTCATCGACTCCGAGATTGTGCGCTATCTGGGCTGGCCCGGTCAGGCAATCAGCTACAAGCTCGGCGAGCGCGCCTGGCTCAACGGTCGTGAGGCCGCTCGCGCGGCCTATGAGTCACGCGGGGAGGACTTCGATCTGAAGGCCTGGCATATGAAGGCGCTGAGCCTGGGAGCCCTGGGCCTCGACGATCTTGAAGAGGCTCTCGCTGACCTATAGCTCACGGCCGCTGCCTGACCGGACGCACGATGATCTCATTGACGTCGACGCTCGGGTCAGCGTTGATCGCATAGCTGATCGCCTCGGCGATCGCTGAGGCAGGAATCGCGTTGGCGCGGTATTCTCGCATCGCTTCACGTGCCTGCGAGTCCGTGATGGTCTCCGCAAGTTCCGATTCGGTGACACCCGGGGTGATGGTGGTGACCCGAAGCGAAGGGTCGGATTCGATCCGCAAGCCTTCGCTGATCGCCCAGGCGGCATACTTGGTCGCACAATAGACCGCTCCTGTGGGGACCACCTCATGCGCTCCGACTGAGGCCACGGTGATGATGTGGCCGGCTTCTTGCGCCCGCATGACCGGCTGCGCAGCAGCGATCCCATGGAGCACGCCGCGGATGTTCACATCGATCATCCAGTTCCATTCTTCGATTCTTCCCTCCGCCAGGGCGGATAACGGCATGACTCCGGCGTTGTTGATCATCACGTCCAACCGGCCGTAACGCTCGGTGACATGATCGACTGCTTTCTTGACGCTGTCTGCTTCGGTGACGTCCAGGTGCAGTGTCTCAGCGGTGCCACCGGCCTGTTGAATCCGGGCAGCCAGCTCCTTGAGCCGGTCGGCACGGCGAGCGCCGAGGACTACAGTGTGCCCGTCCTGGGCAAGCTGTTCGGCGGCAGCGGATCCGATGCCGCTGGAAGCTCCGGTGATGAGCACGGTCTTCGTTGTGTGAGCAGTATTTCCGGTCGCGGTATTTCTGATCATGGCGTTCCTTTCTCGGTGGGACAGGCCCCACAATTCCGGGATCATCGCAGCCGGACCAGGCCGCACTCCACCTGGCTGCGCGAGAGGGGCTGTGGCAGGGCCAGGCTGATCGCCGTGGTTCTGCCTAAGCTTGGTGAGCATGGAGATCGGTGAGTACTTGCGCAGCCTGCGCGCACGGCTGGCGCCTGAGGCCCTCGGGCTGCCAGGGACCGGGCACCGCCGCGTGACCGGGTTGCGTCGCGAAGAAGTCGCTGTGCTGGCGGGCATCAGCGTGGACTACTACCGCCGGCTGGAGCAGGGCCGGGAGCGAAATCCCTCCGCTCAGATCGTCGAATCCCTGGCCCGAGGCCTGAATCTCTCCGCGGAGGAACGGCGGCATCTGTTCAGACTGGCTGGCTATAGCCCGCCGGTCCAGGCAGCGGTCGACACGGTCCGGCCCGAACTCGCCCGGCTGCTCAGCCGCTGGCATGACCAGGCGGCCTTCGTACTCACGGGGACCCTCGATGTGCTGGTGCCGAACGCTGTAGCCCAGATGCTCTTCCATCCGCTGTCACAATCGAAGAATCTGGCCCGGATAGTATTCCTGGACCCGGCAGCCCAGACGTTCTACCTGGATTGGGAACATGTCGCCCAGGACACCGTTGCAGTGCTGCGGCACAACTCCACCTTGGTCCCGGCAGCCAGCTTCGAGCCACTTGTTGAGGAGCTGAGCACAGCCAGCGATCACTTCCGCACGCTGTGGTCGCGCCAGCAGGTGCGTGGCAAGACCCATGCGGCCAAGCGGATGCGACACCCTGAGGTCGGCGAGCTGACCTTGGAGTTCACCGCCCTGGACATTCCAGGCACTCCGGGGCATCAGGTGGTGATCTATGACGCCGAACCGGGTACCTCCTCCGCAGAGTCCTTCGCCTTACTGCGGCTTCAGGCACACAGCACACATCTAGGGAGCACCGAGACCATTGACCTCTGCGCTGAGCATCACCGGAGCCCACGTCCACACCAACGCTGGGCAGACCAGCACAGGGCAGAGAGTTCAGACTGATCTGCAGGTAGTAGGAACCCGCATCTCAATCCATGAGATCTCGCAGGATTCTGCATATCTGATCAATGCCGCAGGAGCCTCAGTGGTGCCACTACTGGTCAACACCGTTTTCGAGGATCCTGAGCCACCGGCGCCGGACGCCTTCGATCTGAAGCCCGGCAGGCCCGCAACCTTCGCAGTGGTCAGGGGCAGGGTCAGCAGCGCCCAGATCACACAGATGCTGGTGGTCCAGCCGCAGGACCTTGTGGCCCTCGTCATCGACGGAGAGCTCATCGCCTTCGCTGGCGCACCACAGAGGGCAGCGGGCACCGACAGGCTGGACACCGGCGATCCGCGGCTGGGTCCGTGGACCGACAGGCGGCGTGCAATGACCCAGTATCTGACTCAGGACGGACGCTACACCGAAACGCGCAATGGGCGTCGCCATGCCTACACCGGACACTTCTGGCTCAACGGGGATCGCATCACGTATCTGGACGACACCGGGTTCTGGGCATTCGGCCAGTATCACCGAGGAGTGCTCCACCACGCCGGATATATCCTGCGCCCGGGTGAGTCAGGATAAGACTCAACCCAGCTTGTGGAGCCAGCCGTGCCGGTCCTCGACGGTGCCGGTCTGGATGCCCAACAGCTCATCGCGGATAGCCTGGGTCACCTCACCGGTGCCGGTGGAGGCGATGCTCTTGTCCCCGTCGACCAGCTCGCCGATCGGAGTGATGACTGCGGCGGTGCCGCAGGCGAAGACCTCGGTGATGGTGCCGTCGCTGACCCCTCGGTCCCATTCGTCCAGGGTGATCCGCCGTTCTTCCACTTTGAGACCACGGTCCTTGGCCAGCTGGATGACTGAGGAGCGGGTGATGCCCTCCAGGATGGTCCCGGTGAGCTCGGGGGTCAGCAGTCGCCCGTCATTGGTGACCAGGAAGACGTTCATGCCGCCGAGCTCTTCGATGGCGTTCTCATGCAGAGGGTCCAGGAACAGCACCTGCTGACAGCCGTTGTCAGCCGCCTGCTGCTGGGCCACCAAAGAGCCCGCGTAGTTGCCGCCGGTCTTGGCCGCGCCGGTGCCGCCCGGTGCGGCACGCACATAGTCGCGGGAGACCCAGATCCGCACCGGCTTGAGCTCTCCGCCGAAGTAGTTGCCGGCCGGGGAGGCGATGACACGGTAGCTGACCTCGTGGGCCGGCCGGACCCCGAGGAAGGCCTCGGAGGCGAACATGAAGGGACGCAGGTAGAGGGCCTCCCCGTCACCGGAAGGCACCCAGGCCTTGTCGACTGCCACCAGCTGCTCCAGGGACTCGATGAACAGCTGCTCGTCCAGCTCCGGCAGGGCAAGCCGGCGGGCGGAGGTGTTCATCCGCGCCGCATTGGCCTCAGGCCGGAAGGTGTAGATGCTGCCGTCAGCGTGCCGGTAGGCCTTCATCCCTTCGAAGACCTCCTGGGCGTAGTGCAGCACACTGGCTGCGGGATCCAGGCTGATCGGGCCGTAGGGCTCCACCCGCGGGTTGGTCCAGCCATCCTGCAGCGTCCAGTCGATCACTGCGGTGTGGTCGGTGAAGTTGGTGCCGAATCCGGGATCCTTGAGGATCTCAGCGATCTGCTCCAGCGCGGTCGGGCTGGGGTGCTCGGTGTAGGAGAAGGCTGTCATCTGCGGTCCCTTCAGCTGATGCGGGCGGGTGTGTGGAAAGTCTAACGGTGCTCAGGCTGCGGGCAAGGCCCCGGCAGTGCTGCGGACGGCGGCCACATAGGCCTCACCTTTCTCCACGGTGCTCAAGCTGGTGCCTGACCCCTGTTCGGCCCAGCGGGTCAGCTGGCTGTGCACCGCCTGCTCGATCCGCTCCGCCGCGGAACTCAGACCGAGGTGATCGAGCATCAGTGCGGCGGAGAGCACCGCCGCGGTGGGGTCGGCGACGCCCTTGCCCGCGATGTCCGGGGCCGAGCCGTGCACCGGCTCGAACATGGACGGGGCGCTGGAGTCCACATTGATCGAGGCGGAGGGGGAGAGCCCGATGCCGCCGGTGACAGCCCCGGCCAAGTCGGTCAGGATGTCACCGAAGAGGTTGTCGGTGACGATGACGTCGAAGCGTTGGGGGTCGGCGACCATATGGATGGTGGCCGCATCCACATGCATATAGTCCCAGGTGACCTCTGGGTATTCGGCGGCGATACCCTCCACAGTGCGCCGCCAGAGACCACCGGCATGGGTGAGCACATTGTGCTTGTGCACCAGGGTCAGCTTCCCGCGACGGGCCTGTGCCCGCTCAAAGGCATCGACAACGACGCGGCGGACACCGTGGGCGGTGTTCAAGGAGACTTCAGTGGCGATCTCCTGCGGCGTGCCTGTGCGCAGAGTTCCCCCGTTGCCCACATAGGGACCTTCGGTGCCCTCACGGACCACCACGAAGTCGAACGCCTCATCGGAGGCCAACGGGGTGGTGACCCCAGGGTAGGTCTTCGAGGGCCGAAGGTTCACCGCGTGGTCGAGCTCGAAGCGCAGCTTCAGCAGCAGGTCACGTTCGATCACTCCGGAGGGGATGCGCTTGTCCTGCGGGTCGGCGCCGACGGCGCCGAAGAGGATCGCATCGTGGGTGCGCAACCTCTCCAGGGTCTCGTCGTCGAGCGTCTCGCCGGTCTGCACCCAGTGGCCGGTGCCCAGGGTGTATTCGGTGTAGCTGAGGGCGACGTCGTTGTCCGTCAGTGCTGCGTCGAGGACCTTGCGGGCCTCAGCGACCACCTCCGGGCCGATGCCGTCGCCGCCGATCACCGCGATGTTAAAAGTTGATGTCATAGGGTCTCCTCACTCGAACCTCACAGCGGTTGTGAGCTCTCACAGGTCTCTAGGTGCAGTGTTCGCCTGCCGCGGTGACGAACAGGTCAGTCGTCCTCATGGCGGGGGAAGATGGGCTTCGGCTTGGCGATATGTATGCCCGGCTCCAGCCGCTGCCCGAAGGCTGCAAAGGAGCGGGGTCCCTCGTTCGAGGCGTTGGTCGCCCCGGCGTCGCCCGAGGGCGGCACGCCCAGGGCGTCCAGCAGCTTGGTGGCGGACTCCGGTATGACCGGCTGGATGAGCAGCGCCACCTTCCGGAGAACCTCGGCGGTGACATATAGCACGGTGCGCATGCGGACCTCGTCGGTCTTCTTCAGCTGCCAGGGGGCCTGATCGGCGAAGTAGGCATTGGCCTCGCCGAGCATGTACCAGGTGCGCTCCAGGGCGCGGTGGAACTCTTGGACCTGGTAGGCCTCCCGTGAGATCCCCAGCAGAGAGTCGGCTTGCTCCAGGATCGCCCGGTCGGCCTCGGCGTACTCGCCGGGTTCAGGAATCGCGCCTTCGCAGTTCTTCACGATCATGCTCAGGCTGCGCTGGGCGAGGTTGCCCAGATTATTGGCGAGGTCGGAGTTCTTCCGGCCCACCACGGCGTCGTGGGTGTAGGAGCCGTCCTGGCCGTAGGGGAACTCACGCAGCAGGAAGAACCGCACCGCGTCCAGGCCGTAGGTGTCCACCCAGGCATCGGGTGCGACCACATTGCCCACCGATTTGGACATCTTCTCCCCTGCGTTGTGCAGGAACCCGTGGATGATGACCCGCTTGGGCAGCTCGAGCCCCGCGCTCATCAGGAAGGCGGGCCAGAAGATGCAGTGGAAGCGGGAGATGTCCTTGCCGATCAGGTGCAGGTCGGCGGGCCAGAACTTTCCGAAGGCCGCGGAGTCGGTGTCCGGGAATCCCACCCCGGTGAGGTAGTTGGTGAGGGCATCCACCCAGACGTACATCACATGCTCTGGGTTTCCCGGCACGGGGACACCCCAGTCGAAAGTGGACCGAGAGATGGACAGGTCATTCAGCCCGTCCTCTACGAAACGGATGACCTCGTTGAACCTGCTGCGCGGGCCTCCGAAGTCGGGATTCTTTCGGTAGAAGTCCAGCAGCGGCTGCTGGTACTTCGAGAGCCGGAAGAAGTAGGACTCCTCCTCCACCCAATGCACTTCGGTGCCGGTCTCGATGCTGTACCGCTCCCCGTCCTGACGGACCTCGGTCTCAGACTCTGCGTAGTAGGCCTCGTCGCGCACCGAGTACCAGCCGGAGTACTTGTCCAGGTAGATGTCTCCGGCCTCCACCATGCGCCGCCAGATGTCCTGGGAGGCCTGATAATGGTCGGGATCGGTGGTGCGGATAAACCGGTCGTAGGAGATGCCGAGCACCTCATCGTCGACCTGTTTGAACACCGCGGTGTTCTTATCGACCAGCTGCTTCGGCGTCAGTCCCTGGGCTTCGGCGTTCTGCTGCACCTTCTGGCCGTGCTCGTCGGTGCCGGTGAGGAAGAAGGTCTCATAGCCGTCGAGCCGCTTGAACCGGGCCATCACATCGGCGGAGATGTACTCATAGGCATGACCGATATGCGGCACACCATTGGGGTAGGTGATCGCGGTGGTGATGTAATAGGTGGGCTTGTCTGCCATGAGGTTCAGTCTCTCAGTTCTCCTCGAGGTCCACTTCGGCGGCCAGCGCGGCGTCGACCTCAGCGGCGATGGTTTCCAGCACTCCTGGCGGCAGCGCGGTATCCACCGATAACACCGCCAGGGCCCGGCCCTCCCTGGTGTTCTGGGAGACCTGCATGCCGGCGATGTTCACCTGGTGCTCACCGAGGATCCGTCCCAGGGCCCCGACCACGCCTGGCCGGTCGGCGTATTCGAAGACCACCAGATGGTCGGTCAGTGCGATCTCCAGGTCATAGCCGTTGATGCCGACGATCTTCTGGATCTGCTTGGGCCCGGTGAGTGTGCCGCGCACCGACAGATTCTGGCCCGAGGAGGTGGAGGCGCGGATGGTCAGGGCGTTGCGGTAGTCATCGACATCGGTGGTGGTGGTCAGCCGGGTGGAGATCCCCCGCTGTTCGGCCAGCACCGGAGCGTTGACATAGCTGACCGGGTCGTTGACCACATCGGTGAACACGCCCTTGAGCGCGGCCAGCTGCAGGGCGGAGACGTTGAGCTCGGCGATCTCGCCGGCAGCCTCGGTCTCGATGTCGGTGAGCGCCTCGGAGCTCAGCGCGGTGAGCACCCGGCCTAGCTTTTCGATCAGCGGGATGCCGGGGCGGACCAGCTGATCGATGGCACCGCCTGCCACATTGACCGCATCGGGCACCAGCTCACCGTCCAGGGCGAGCCTGACCGAACGGGCCACCGAGACCCCGGCCTTCTCCTGGGCCTCGTGGGTGGAGGCGCCCAGATGCGGGGTGACCACCACGTTCTCCCGTGTGAAGAAGGGCAGGTCGGTGGAAGGCTCGGTGGCGAAGACGTCCACAGCGGCCCCACCGATGGTCCCGGCAGCCAGGGCCTCTTCGAGGTCGGTCTCGTCAATGAGCCCGCCGCGGGCGACGTTGACCAAGAAGACCGAGTCCTTCATCTTCGCGAAGGCCTCGGCGTTGAGCATCCCGACCGTCTCCGGGGTCTTCGGCATGTGAATGGTGATCACATCGGCCTTGGCGTAGAGCTCGTCCAGAGTGACCAGCTGCGCGCCGAGCTGATGGGCCCGGGCGGAGGTCACATAGGGGTCGAAGGCGAGGATCTCCATGCCGAAGGCGGCCATGCGCTCGGCCACCAGACCGCCGATCCGGCCCAGGCCGATGACGCCGAGGGTCTTCTCGGAGAGTTCGATGCCGGTGTACTGGGAGCGCTTCCACTGGCCTGCGGTCAGCGACTGGTGGGCCGGTGAGATCCTGCGCGCCAGTCCCAGAATATGAGCGCAGGTCAGCTCGGCGGCGGAGGTGATGTTGGAGGTGGGCGCGTTGACCACCATCACCCCGGCGGAGGTGGCCGCGGTGATGTCCACATTGTCCAGGCCGACCCCGGCGCGAGCCACCACCTTGAGCTTCTTGGCGTAGCCGAACACCTCGGCGTCGACTGTGGTGGCTGAGCGCACCATCAGGGCGTCGGCATCGGCGATATCGGCGAACAGCCGGGGCCGGTCGGTGCCGTCGGACTGCCGGATCTCGAAGTCGGGGCCCAGGGCATCGACGGTGGCTGGTGAGAGCTCCTCAGCAAGGACAACTACTGGTCTGGTCACAGGTTCCTTCTTCTCAGGACGGTTGAAGTCAACGGGTGGGGGTGGCCCGGCGTGCCGGGCCACCCCCACAACTCTAGTACTAGATGAGCACCGGTGTTGACTGGACGACCTCATCCGGAATCACTCATCAAGTCTGCTCTACCGGCTACATTTCTCAGGCACAGCATGTCAGGTTCTTCAGTGAGGTCCTTGATGAACGGTGACCGATCACGGGGATCTGGACATCCAAGCCCCAGGTGAGGAAGCGTTCTCTTCCTCGAGCAGTCTCAGATGCTCCCGGAGGGGGTCGGCCCGAGGCGACTGCGCGGCTTCGAAGAAGCCGAGTGCAGCCCGCCACTGCTCTACCGCCGCTGGCCGATCACCAGCTTTATCCAGGCAGTCGCCCAGCATCTTGCGCGATTGCCCCTGTTCAAAGGGATCCCCGATCTCATCGGCGAGAAGAATGCCGGCGCGAGCATGCTCCCCAGCGGCGTTCAGATCCCCGAGATGCAATTGGCAGGTGCTGATGTTGTTCAGCTGAGTCACCTCGTGCTGTCTCAGTGCGGTCTGCCGTGCCCGCTCCAATGCCCGCTGACACCACGGCAATGCGGCTGAATAGAGGTTCCGGTGGATGAGGGAAGATGCCAGATTACTCTGGGCCACCACAATGCCGGCTGCGTGATCTGTCTCTTCAAATATGGACAGAGCCTCACGAGCACGCCGCTCGGCTTCCTCATGTTCTTTCAGTGAGATCAGCACAGACGCCAGATTCGCCAACCCGCGTGCCAGGCTGAATGGATCACCCACCCGGCTGCCAATCTCCACCGATTGTTCTAGGGCGTGGCGACCCTCAGCGATCCGTCCAGTGCGGTCATAGAGTCCTGCGAGGTTGTTCCAGGCGAATCCTGCCATGCCCCAGTTCCCCAGTTCCGAAGAGAGTTCGATGCTCCTGCGGTACCTCTGCTCAGCCCCAACGTTGTCTCCCGAGCGTTCCAGCACGATACCGTAGGCATTGAGCATCGTCACCTCCTCCTCGGGGTACTCCCTCACCAATGGCTCCACTGCGCCGAAGTGATGCTGGGCGTCTCTGAATTGTCCAGCCCAGGTAAGCACCGTTCCCAGATCCACGCGCGCACGGACTTCGCCTTCACGGTCTCTGAGATCTTGAGCCTGCCGCAAAGCCTTGCTATGAAGGGCCAGCGCCTCCCCGAAGCGTCCGACTCGCAGCAACCCACCCACCATGGTTTCGGATATCTGATTGATCCCAGCTATGCCTGCAACCTGTGAGTCCTCGTGCGCGATCAGCAAGAGGAGATCGGTACAGTCTTCGAAGAACTCAGTAGCCTGATCTTGACTCATCTTCACAAGGTCGACCTCGCTACGCGGTTGTCTCGGGTGCTTTCCCTGAGACTGCGTGATCATCTGATAGGCCGACCACGCGCGAGTGACGATGTTCGCCATCAATCGAGCATGCGCCTGGCTCCGCCACACAGGCGGATCGTTATCCAAACTCACATCGGCCGCGTGCACACGGAGCAGGCTGTGAATGACGTAGCGCTTCGGCCGCGGCATCGTCAGCAAATGATGCCGGACGAGTGTGCCGAGAGCCGACTCCGGATCCTCGACCTCGCCACCAGCTAGAGCCAAGGCACACTCATGGTCCAAAAGCGCCACAGGATGAACCGCCAGTAAACGAAACATGGTCTGCACTTCAGGCGAAAGCGTTCGGTACGAAGCATCGAATGCCGCTGCCACGTCGTCGTTGAGTCGTAAGCTGTGTTGCCTGGCGCTCACCAGACTCACGTGGTCCGCCAGTGTCCAGCCCTGCTGGACTGCGACTCGCGAGGCGACCAGATTCACCGCCAGCGGCAGATTGGCCGCAGCATGAATCAGTGATGCAGCGGCCTCAGGCTCTTCAGCAATGCGCGCCTGTCCAATGGAAGAGCTGAGCAGATCTAACGATTCGTCGTCAGTGAAGACATCGAGCTGAATATGAGCGAAGCTCCAGTGGGATCCAACGAGGTGGTCGGCAGTGGCCTGAGCAGTCTCCGGGTGCAGCCGGCTGGTCACCACAACGTTCAGTCCACTCGGTTCAGGAAGAATGCGCTGAACCTGTTCCACGCTGTGCGCGTCGTCCAGCACCAGCAGGTGCTGTCTCTGCTGCAGTATACTGCGGAGCTTTTCAGCTTTGGCTTCCTCGCTGACCGACCGCTCATGATGCGGCACACCGATCAGGCGCAACAGGCCGTCCAGCACAGCAGAGGGGTCCGCCGGCGGCCCCTCAGCGCTGAATCCTCGCAGATCTGCAAGAAGCGCTTGCGTCTTGTTATCCTGCGCCTTGAAAAGTCGTGCCGCTTCAAAGGCGAGTTGTGATTTTCCGACCCCGGGCATTCCAGATATCCAGAACAAACCGCCCAACAGGATGTTTTCCAGATGTTCTTCACGCCCAATGAATTCAGAGGCAGCATCCGGTACACGTTCGGTCACTGTGACCACGTGAGCTGCTGTCAGCCGACGCTGAAGCGCACTCAGAAGCGACTCCCACCGGTGACGCTCCGATGTGTCCGCAGTGAGTGCGAACACTATGTCCAAGACAAGTCGTGCGTCCAATCGTTTCCGACCGTCTCTGAAACAGTCGTACACGGTGATGCGTCCGACCTGCGCCTCGCTGTCCGGCAACCCCTGTTTCTTCCGGTTCTGAGTGATGCGACGTGCAATCGCGGTGAAAGATAGATTCCCATGATGCCCGCGAAGATCACGCAGCATTGAAGCAATATCAGACCACGACTCCGGCACTCCAGACACTGTGGGTGCAGTTTCCTTCTGACTACTCAACGGCATACTGGAGTTCTTTCTCTCAGGAAATCTCAGGCGCGAGAATGACTTCACCATAGGGTTGCTTTTCAGAGATAACAGTAACCTCATCCCATCAGCTGAGTCCTTACTCTGCACTTCGCATCGTTCGGAATTGTTCGAAGTTGATGACTAAAGCCCTATCGCATCACCAAAGTGTGTTGTGTCGCCATGGGTCTGCACCCACAGCGGTGACATTATCACCGGCTCGACACGGAACGGTGCCGGTGCCAGAGGAAGCACTTCGTGAGTAAGGACAACACACATTCATGAGCAGAGACACTCGTATCAGCGCTAAGGGCAGCGGGGAGGCGCCCTTGAGACGTCGCACCATCGCGCTGCTCACCGCATCAGCGGTGACACTGGGCATCGGAGGTTTCACGATGCTGCCAGCAGCGGCATCTAACCCCGCGGACACCGCAAGCGTCGAAGAACTCGAACACGACGAGCCGGATGAGAACGATGACTCAGGGGTTTCCGGCAGCACCGAGGATGATGAGGATGCTGACACTCCAAAGGTTGAGGACAGCGTCGAAGCTGATGGTTCTTCTGAGCTTGAGGATTTCATTGAGGCCCTTGCGGCCGCCGCCCCTGAGGAAGACTCTGAAGAAGATGCGCTTAGCGAGATTGACGATGAGACAGCGGCTGATCATGAGGCTGTTGCTGGGGAGGTCTCTGAGCGCGTTGAAGAGGGTGACTCAAAGGACCATAGTGAGACTTCCGAGAAGACCGAGCATGAAGGCTCTGCCGATGACATGAGCATTGAAGCTTTGAATGACGGTCACGTCATTGTTCCCCATGACCTTGAGGAGAGCGGTGAAGCACAGGGCATCGCGGAAGATGCCAACGATGTTGATGCACAGATTCTTACCGCTGCCGCCAGCTCACTATCAGACATCACGGTCTTTCTGACGCCGGATTCCCTCAGCGAATACAGTGTGGCGGTGACAGGAGTCGAGATTGCCGGAACCGGACTCGAGACCGGCGAGATTGTCACGCTCCACCTTGACGGGGTGGACATCATTACCCTCGAAGCCGACCAGCAGGGCCGGTTCTTTCACCGTCTGACGGACCGTCTCTTTCCAGGAACATATAAGGTCAGCGCGGTCACCGACGGCGGAACGGCCGAACGCGACTTTACGGTGATTGAGGGCGGATTCGAACCAGAGCTCTCGCTTGGCATCACCGATACATGGACCGGTGAGTCAAGAATCTCCGAGTGGGATGTGCAGCGCATCGGATTCTCCGTTGACGCCTACGGGTTTGCCCCTGAGTCTGCTGTGAGCATTCTCCTCGGAAACGATGTCGTCGACGAGGTCACCACTGACGAGGCCGGGCTTCTCACCAGTCATGTCTCAGCAGCACTTACTCCTGGCACTCACACCATTGCACTCACCGCTCCTGAGGGCAACGCATCCACAGAGTTCGAGGTGGTGTCAGATGATGATTATTACGACGACGAAGCCGAGGATCTCGAGGCGAGACTGTCTAGGACGGTAGTGACCCAGTCCGAGGTCGCAGCGGGTGAGCTGTCGGTGCAGGCCCGCGGATTCCCTTTCGACGCGGCCTTGGACCTCTATCTCAATGACGACCTCATCGCCGGCAACGTTCCTTATCAGTCCGGCACATGGTATGAGTACGTATTAGACGAAGTACCGGTGGGCGAACATGTTGTGACGTGGCGTCACGGTGTGGGGAGCGCCTCAGCCTCTTTCACCGTAGTGGCCGATGAGCAGGGCACTCCGCCCCCCGCGGGCGCCTACGCGGGAGAAGCTGCCACCAGCGATGACTCGTCCGTTCCATTGACGTTCACCATCGATGAGAACGGCGTGCTCACGCAGTTCTCGGCCCCGCGGACCTTCGTCTGCGTCGGCGTGGAGGGCATCCCCACTGATCCGTTCGAGTTCGACTGGGATGCCCCCGCCACGCCGATCACCGTGGATCAGCCTTTCGAGATCCGCTGGGGGCATTATGAAGGGGACATCAGCTTTGTCATTTCTGGCATCGTCCATTCCGACGGAACCGCCTCAGGTGAAGCCCGCTGGCTGATTCCATGCTTCGGGGCCATCCACGATCACTGGACCGCCCAGACCGACGTGGTGCCCGAGCCAAGTCCCAGCCCCACAGAAGAGCCGACTCCCACCGAAGAACCGACTCCGAGCCCGACTGAGGAGCCCAGCCCAACCGAGGAACCAACTCCCACCGAAGAACCCGCCCCTACAGAAGAGCCCACACCAACAGACGAGCCGACGTCTGACCCTACTCCCACAGCGGATCCCTCTGAGCCGCCTACAGACCGTCCAGACTCTTCTGACCTTGACGAAAGCAACAGCGGAGGAGTTGAGGCACCGGGACAGGCCGAAGCCGGTGACACCATCACCATCCGGGTTGACACCAGCTATGCCGGTGCACTCCTCAGTAGTTGGCTGTTGCCGGATGAGATTCATCTGGGCGCCGTCACGGTCTCAGAAGAGGGTACTTTGAGTATCACCGTGCCTGACAGCACGGCGGGAGACAAGCAGATCGCCATCTACGGTGAAGATGGTCAGCTCATCGGGTGGACTCCCCTTACTGTGCAGACACGTGAGGTCGCCCCGCCTGATGTCACACCAGACGATGATCAGGACCCTGTCGACGCTGGCGAAGCTCCCATCAGCGGTGACCAAGGCGACGGCGCATCCACCGATCCGGATCAGGAAGAGGTGACCACGGAAGAAATCAAGGACACTGCCGATGCAAGTGCTGGAACTGCCGAGTCACAGGAAGCATCCGCTGAGGATGGTTCGGCTCTGGCCGCAACAGGTGCCGACATTCGCTTGGGCCTGATCGCGGCTCTGGTGCTGCTGGCAGGCACCGGACTGCTGCTGATCGTCAGGGGAAGAGTCCACGCCAGCAAGTAGGCAGATACAGATTCCTGCCCGTGACGGTGGGGCTCGATGAACCTTAGGGTTCATCCAGCCCCACCGTCTTAGGCACTTCACAGCTCGTGAGCTGCAAGCGAAGCAGGGCCCTTGACGTCAGGAACCCGTGCAAACGCTGGCGGTTTGTTTGTGCGGGCCACGTCAGGGAGCAGCGACTTCTGGCGTGAAGGCTGGCGCGAGCCAGCCGAGAGCGGAGCGGGCTCTGCCCGCCCGCGGGACTAACGCGCAGCGGTGCCCTCGGTGTAGTCGTCGTCGTTGGGGATCCAGGAGAACAACTTGCGCAGCTCACGGCCGGTGGGCTCGATCGGGTGGCTCTGGTTCTTCTCGCGCAGCTGCTGGAACTCTTTGGCCCCGTTGCGCTGATCGTTCATGAACCGCTCGGCGAAGGCGCCGGACTGGATGTCGGCGAGCACGCCCTTCATGTTCTCCTTGACCTCCTGGGAGATCACTCGCGGGCCGGAGACGTAGTCGCCGAACTCCGCGGTGTCGGAGATGGACCAGCGCTGCTTGGTCAGGCCACCTTCGACCATGAGGTCCACGATCAGCTTCAGCTCGTGGAGCACCTCGAAGTAGGCGATCTCCGGCTTGTAGCCTGCCTCGGTGAGGACCTCGAAGCCGTACTGGACCAGCTGCGAGGCACCGCCGCAGAGGACGGCCTGCTCACCGAAGAGGTCGGTCTCGGTCTCTTCGGTGAACGTGGTCTCGATGACCCCGGCTCGGGTGCCGCCGATGCCCTTGGCGTAGGCCAGGGCGAGGTCCTTGGCCTGACCGGTGGGGTTCTGCTCCACGGCGATCAGTGCGGGCACACCGCGGCCGGCCTCGTATTCCCGGCGCACCACGTGGCCGGGGCCCTTGGGGGCGACCATGGCGACGTCCACATCGGCCGGGGGCTGGATGTAGCCGAAGCGGATGTTGAATCCGTGGGAGAAGAAGAGCGCGTTGCCGGACTCCAGGTGGGGGGCGATCTCTGTGGTGTAGACATCAGCCTGGTGCTGGTCCGGGACCAGCATCATCACAATGTCACCGGCCTTGGCAGCCTCGGCCACAGTCGCCACCTTCAGGCCCTGCTCCTCGGCTTTGGCACGGGAGGACGAGCCCTCTTTCAGCCCGACGACGACGTCCACACCGGAATCGCGCAGGGAGAGCGCGTGAGCGTGGCCCTGGGAGCCGTAGCCGATGATGGCTACTGCCTTTCCGGCCAGCAGGCCCAGGTCGGCGTCGTCGTCGTAATAGAGATCAGTCACGGTGTTCTCCTTGTAGTGTGTGGTGATCGAGGTCTGTTTACTTGATGGGTTTCTCAGCCAGGACTTTTTCTGACATGGATTTGGCTCCGCGGCTGATGGCCAAGGTGCCCGAGCGGACGATCTCCCGGACACCGAAGGGCTCGAGCACACTCAGCAGCGCGTCGAGCTTATCGGCCGCCCCGGTGGCCTCCACGGTGAGCGAGTCAGTCGAGACGTCCACGATCTTGGCGCGGAAGAGCTCCACCGCCTGGGTGACCTGCAGCCTTGCCGAGGCGTCGGCCCTGACCTTGATCAGCAGATGTTCGCGCTGGACGGAGCTGCCCGGTTCCAGCTCGATGATCTTGATGACGTTGATCAGTTTGTTCAGCTGCTTGGTGATCTGCTCCAGCAGCTCAGCATCGGCATAGACCACCACGGTGATGCGGCTGAGCCCGTGGACCTCTGAGGGACCCACGGCCAGGGAATGGATGTTGAAGGCCCGGCGGGCGAAGAGCCCGGCGACTTTGGCCAGGACGCCTGGGACGTCTTCGACCAGGACCGAGAGTGTGCGACGCTTTTGCATGGTCAGTCCTCCTCGTCGAAGTCTGGGGTGAGGTTCCGGGCCACCTGGATGTCGCTGTTGGAGACTCCTGCCGGGACCATGGGCCACACCATGGAGTCGCGGGAAACTACGAAGTCGATGACCACTGGGCGATCGTTGATCTCCAAGGCTTGGGCGATGACCGCGTCGATGTCCTCGTCGCGTTCGCAGCGCAGCCCTACGCAGCCATAGGCCTCGGCGAGCTTGACGAAGTCGGGGATGCGGACGATCTCCTCCCCGCTAGGGTTCAGCGCAGTGTTGAGATCGGTGTTGGAGTAGCGGGACTCGTAGAAGAGCGTCTGCCACTGACGGACCATGCCCAGGGACGAGTTGTTGATCACGGCGACTTTGATGGGGATGTTGTTGATCGCGCAGGTGGCCAGCTCCTGGTTGGTCATCTGGAAGCAGCCGTCACCGTCGATGGCCCACACGGTCCGGTCCGGGTTGCCGACTGCCGCACCCATGGCGGCGGGGACTGAGTAGCCCATAGTGCCGAGCCCGCCGGAGTTGAGCCACTGACGGGGCCGCTCGTAGCCGACGAACTGAGCCGCCCACATCTGGTGCTGGCCGACGCCGGCTACATAGACCGCTTCCGGGCCTGAGGCTTGGCCGATCTTCTGGATGACCTTCTGCGGTGCGATGGCGCCGTCTTCGGGGGCGGTCCAGCCCAGGGGGTAAGTCTCCACCAGTCTGCTGAGACGCTGCCACCAGGAGCCGAGGTCGGGACGCTGAAGCTTGGTGAAGGCCTCCTCCACCGCGGTCTTCAGCTCAGGGATGATCTCTTTGAGCGAGCCGACGATCGGCACATCTGCATAGCGGTTCTTGGAGATTTCGGCGGGGTCGATATCGGCGTGGATAACCTTGGCCTCGGGGGCGAAGGAGTCCAGCTGGCCGGTGACCCGGTCGTCGAACCGGGCTCCGAGGGTGATCAGCAGGTCAGCCTGCTGCAAGGCGGCCACGGCGGAGACGCTGCCGTGCATGCCTGGCATGCCGACGTTGAGCCGGTGACTGTCCGGGAAAGCACCGCGGGCCATCAGAGTGTTGACCACTGGGGCACCGACTGCCTCGGCAAGCGCGGTGAACTCTTCGGCGGCTTCAGCCTTGATGAGTCCACCGCCCACGTAGAACACCGGCTTACTGGCCGCGGCGATGAGCTTGGCAGCCTCCCGCACCTGTTTGGCGTGGCCCCGGGTCACCGGTTTGTATCCGGTCAGGCCGATCTTCGGCGGCCAGGAGAAGGCGGTCTGGGCAGTCTGGGCAGATTTGGTGATGTCCACCAGCACCGGCCCGGGACGTCCCGAAGAGGCGATGTGGAAGGCCTCGGCCATCACCCGGGGGATTTCGTCGGGATCAGTGACTAAGAAGGTGTGCTTGGTGATGGGGGTGGCGATACCGACGATATCTGCCTCCTGGAAGGCGTCTGTGCCGATCACTGAGGCATTGACCTGGCCGGTGATCGCCACCATGGGCACCGAGTCCATATGGGCGTCGGCCAGCGCGGTCACCAGGTTGGTGGCGCCCGGCCCGGAGGTGGCGAAGCAGACTCCGACCTTGCCGGTGACCATCGCGTAGCCCTCTGCCGCGTGGCCGGCACCTTGCTCATGACGCACCAGGATGTGGTTGAGCTGCTGGGAATCCATCAGCGGGTCATAGGTGGGCAGGATGGTGCCGCCGGGGATGCCGAAGACATCGGTGACCCCGAGTTCCTCGAGGCTGCGGATAATCGCCTGGCTGCCGGTGACAGTTTCGGGCGCAACACTGCGCCCGGGCCCGTAGAGCCGGCGGTCGGCCGTGGTGGTGGTCAACATGGTCACTGTCCAATCCCTATCTGCCCCTGCACAGACGAAACCCCGGCCAGCGGAGTCCCTGTGCGGGGCCCTCGTGCCGGGGTTATCGATCGGTTTGCGTCAGTTCGTGATGAGCTTTACCGTTCACGCCCCGGCGGGGGCAATGACGGGTACTACTACCACTAGCATCTGGCGCATGTCTCTATACTTCCGCCCTTCCGTGATCTGAGTCAACCCCCGCCACACCTGTCTCACTATTCGGACGCTCTATGGCCTCCCTGCCGGGCAAGGCGGCTCAACGCGCTCATCAGGGATCTCTCATTCTCGCTGGGCGAGGGCTCGATGCTCATCACCTGTTCAGCAATCCGCTGCCCTAGTTCCGCGGTGTCGCTTCCCATCTCCGGTCCGGCCATGGCCGGCAGCTCCGCCAGGACGGAGGCGACCGCGGCCTCCAGGGCCAGGGCCGCCTGACGCTCACCCCACCCAGCAAGGCACAGCGCAGCCGAGAGTGCGGCCGCGGCGGGATTCGCCCAACCTCTGCCGGCGATATCCGGGGCCGAGCCGTGCACCGGCTCATACATGCTGGGGGCTGATCCTGCCGGATTGTAGTTCGCGCTGGCGGCCAGCCCCAGACCACCCTGCACCGTGGCACCGAGGTCACTGATGATGTCTCCGAACAGGTTGTCTGTGACCACCACGTCGAACCGCCCGGGGTCCAGCGGCAGATGCTGGCACATGGCGTCGGCGTGCACATAGTCGTGCTGCACCCCGGGGTAACGCTGCGCGATGTGCTCAACCGTCTCCTGCCACAGCTGTCCGGCGTGGACCAGGATGTTGGTCTTGTGGCACAGCGTGACCCGGCGACGTCGCGCCTGGGCCAGGCGGAAGGCGAACTCCACGGCTTCTGCAGTGGCGGTGGCGGTGGTCAGTGAGTTCTGGATGGCGACCGCGTTCTCTGTGCCCAGGTGGGAGAGGGACCCGCCTCCGGTGTACAGGCTCTCGGTGTTCTCCCGGATCACCACCAGATCGCAGTTCTCCGCGGTCACGCCCCTCACGGGGCTCTGGACGCCGGGATAGAGACGCACCGGGCGGATATTGACCGATTGGGAGAAGGCAACCCGCAGGGCGACGATGAGGCCGCGCTCCAAAACGCCCGGAGCCACCCGGGGATCACCGACTGCGCCCAGGAGGACGGCATCGTGGGCTCTCAGCGCTGAAACGGTGTGGTCGTCCATGACCTGTGCGGTGCGCAGGTAGTTCTCAGCGCCCAGGTTGAAATCCGTGGTCTCCAGGGTGAAGCCGAACCGTTGCGCCGCGGCTTTCATGCCGGCTAGTGCTGCCGCGGTGACATCTGGTCCAATTCCATCGCCTCCGATGACGGCCAGTGTGTATGAGCTCATCTGTGTTCTGGTCCTCTCGGTGGTGACCTGCGGCGGGCTGCGTCGAGCCGGATTCTGGGATGAGGCTTGACCGCAGAGTGTGATCTGGATCAAACTATCACTGATTGACACTGGTCTGACCAGTAATTCGTTGCCAATAGTCCCACACCATGCCATCCACCCAGCGAGGAGGACCGCCCCGATGAGCCACCGCCCTGGAACCGGGCCGCCAACCGTTCCTGAAGGTCTCCCGATCGGGTCGGAGTGGGTGCGGGGCATGCCCACCTCCCCGGTGATCTTCCCCTATGACGGGTCAGTGGTCGCCCAGGCGCCGGTTGGTCAGCCCGAGCATGCCGCCCAGGCCCTGGCCGCCGGGTCCGCCGCCGTCAAGCCGGTACGCGGACTCACCTCCGAGGTCCGGCGAAAAGTCCTTCTGCACGTCCATGACGCCCTGAGCGGGCACAGGGAAGAATTCGTCGACCTGCTGATCGCCGAAACCGGAAAGGTGCGGCGGGACTGCGAGATGGAGTTCTCCCGCACGCTGTTCACCTGGTCGGCCTCCGCCGAAGAGGTGGCACATATCCACGGGGAGACGGTGCCGCTGGACATGCAGGCCTCGGGAGCGGGGATGCACGGGTTCTGGACCCGCAAGCCGATTGGGCTGGTGGTCGGCATCGCCGGGTTCAACGCGCCGCTGCTGCTGGCCAGCCACAAGATCGCCCCTTCCCTGGCTGCCGGCTGTCCGGTGATCTGCAAACCGGCACCGGCCACTCCGCTGACCACCCTGTGGCTTGCGGCCCTGGTCCGTGAGGCAGCTGCGGCACACGGTGCCCCGGAGGAGATGGTGCAGGTGGTCACCGGGGACGCCGAGGTCGGCCGTGCACTGGTCACCGACCAGCGGGTGGCTGCGGTGTCCTTCACCGGCTCGGACGCCGTGGGTCATCAGATCGCCAGAGATGCCGCGCCACGGAAGACCCTGCTGGAACTGGGCTCCAATGCGGCACTGATCGTTGACGCCGGGGCTGACCTCGCCAAGGCCGCCGAGGCCGTGGTGCGCGGCGGATACTACTTCAACGGCCAGGCCTGCATAGCAGTCCAACGGGTGATCTGCTGCGAGGCCGTGCGTGAGGAGTTCCTCGCCGAGCTCGCTCCCCGGGTCGAGGCTCTGCGGGTGGGCGACCCGCGGGATCCGGCCACCGATGTGGCGCCGCTGATCAACCAGGCAGCCACTGAGCGCACCCTGGACTGGATAGCAGAGGCCCAGCGGGCCGGGGCGCAAGTGGTTCACGGCGGCGCAGAGACTGCCGGGACCGTGGAGCCCACTGTGCTGCTGGATGTGCCGGAATCGGTGGCGGCGTGGTGCGAGGAGGTTTTCGCCCCCGTGGTCGCTGTCCGCTCGGTGCCCGATCTCCAGGCCGCACTGGAGACGGTCAACCGCTCCCGCTACGGGCTGCACGCCAGCATCTTCACCCGTTCGCTGGCCAGCGCGTTCCGGGCTCTCGATGAGCTCGAGGTCGGAGGCGTCGTCGTCAACGAGGTGCCGGGCTTCCGCTCGGACATCATGCCCTACGGCGGGGTCAAGGACTCAGGTATCGGGCGTGAAGGGCCCCGGTTCGCCATTGAAGAGCTGACCGTCACCCGCATGGCCATCATCAGGCCGGAATGAGCAGCCCCATGTCCTCAGAGAAGACCAGCTACACCGACCTGTTCCGGCTGGATGGACGCCGCGCACTGATCATCGGCGCCGGCGGCATCGGCGCGGAGACCGCACAGGCCCTTGCCGACCATGGGGCAGATATCATCTGCGCAGACCAGGATCTCGGCCTCGCCCAGGACAGTGCTGCCAGGGTGGGCGGCGAAGCCCTGCCGCTGGATGTCACCGACACCGAGGCAGTGCGCCGCACCGCCCAGGATCTGGGGGCCCTTGACGTGGTGGTGCTGACCGCGGCGATGAATGTCCGCAAGCGCATCCTGGACTACACCCCGGAGGAGTTCGACCGCGTGGTGGAGCTGAACCTCAAGGGGACGTTCGCCGTCATCAAGTACTTCGGCGCGACGATGGTCAGCCGCGGAAACGGAAGCATCATCGTCTTCTCCTCCATCAGGGAGCAGATGGTGGAGCCGGGCCAGTCGGTCTACGCCGCGACCAAAGCCGGTGCCGTGCAGCTGGTGAAGACCGCGGCCGCCGAGTTCGGCGAGGCCGGGGTCCGGGTCAATGCAGTGGCTCCCGGCGTGGTGGAGACCTCCCTGACCCAGCAGATCAAGGCCGACCCCCAGTGGTACCGGGCCTACGCGACCAAGAACGCTCTGGGCCGGTGGTCGAGACCCTCCGAGCTGGTGGGAGCGGTGGTCTACCTCGCCTCGGACGCCGCCAGCTACGTCACCGGGAGCAGCCTTCGGGTGGACGGGGGGTGGACCTCGGTGGACGGCCGCTTCACACCCCCGACACAGCCCTGATAGTCGCCGAACCTGGGTCAGCTCAGGCCGTTCTCGACACTCTACTGGTCTGACCAGTAATGCACTTTTTACCGTGATGTCACACATTCGAAATACCGGAAGCAGCAGGGTTAACACATGGACACTCCGACCGCCTCTCACCTCACGGACCTCGACGCCGGCCGGCTGACCTCTGCATACGGCTCAGGAGAGCTCAGTCCGGTCGACGTCGTCGCCTCCTGCCTGCACCGGATGGACCAGCTCGAACCGGCGCTGCGGGCCATGTACGACAGGTACGACGACGAGGCCCTCAGTGCCGCCGCTGACTCACAGCGCCGCTGGGAGCAGGGGAAGCCGCTCTCCGCCCTCGACGGAGTCCCGATCACGCTGAAGGAGAACCAGCAAGCAGCGGGCAGACCGACTATTCTGGGGTCCGCCTCGGCTGTTCCTGTGCCCGCTGAGCGCAATGCCCCGGTGCTGGACAAAGCGCTGCGGGCAGGTGCCTGTGTTCTGGGCCGGACCACCATGTCCGAACTGGGGATGCTCTCCTCCGGCATCGCCTCGGCCCACCCCATCACCCGCAATCCGTGGAACCTGGCATGGAGTCCCGGCGGCTCATCAGGCGGGGCCGGGGCGGCCTCAGCAGCCGGCTACGCCCCGATCAACCTCGGCTCCGACATCGGCGGATCCATCCGGCTGCCCTCCTCTTGGTGCGGGGTGGCCGGGCTGAAGCCCACCTACGGCACCATCGCCGTCGACCCCCCTTACCCGGGACGTACCATTGGCCCCATGGGCCGCACCGTCGCTGACCTGGCACGAGCAATGAGCGTACTCGCCGGAGAGCATCCTGCAGATCCCTGGTCCCTGCAGGACACCGGCACCAACTGGACCGACCTCAGCTTCGACCCCGCAGGCCGCAGAGTCGGCCTGGTGCTGGAGGTGGGCGACGGCGCCCCCCTGGATCCGGAGATCCGCTCCATCATCGAACGCGCCGCCGAGACCTTTGCCGCCGCCGGCGCAGAGATCGTGGAGGTTCCCCCGTACCTCGCACCGGGGACGGTGAGCCTGATCGACAAGTTCTGGCGAGCCAGCCACTGGCGGAAGTACCAGCAGCTGAGCCCGGAGCAGCAGGCCAAGATGCTGCCATTCATCGCCGAGTGGTGCCGGGGAGCCTCGGCGATCACTGCCGAGGAGGCGCTGGAGGCCCACGACGCCCAGATCGACCTTGCCCGCAGCGTCCTGAGAGCCGCTGAGGGGCTCGACGTCGTGCTCTCCCCGGTCTCCCCCGACCCCGCCTTTCCCGCGGAGTGGCCGATGCCCTCCAATGACGTGGAGGCCGCCATGTCCCATATCCACTTCTGCGTCGGCTACAACTTCGCCGGCATGCCGGCGGCATCGGTCAACGCCGGCTTCACCTCCGCCGGAAGCCCCGTCGGCGTCCAGATCGCCGCCGGCCGCCACCAGGACCGCTTGGCCCTGGCCGCAGCGGCGTTCTTCGAAGCCGAACGCCCGGAGGATGCTTCCCCTCACTGGCCCCAGGTCACACCCGCAGAGCACTTCACCCCCGCACCCTGAGAGAAAAGGACAACGACGATGAGAACAGTTCCCTCCGCCGGCGCGCTGACCGCCGCTGTGGCCATCAGCGCACTCACCCTCACCGCTTGCGACGCAGGCGCCGACGAGGCGACCACCCCCGCCGACGAGTCGGACAACGGCAACGGCACCGAGGTCTCGGAGGCACATGTGAGCATCGGCATGTTCGCCGTGCCGGCCAATCTCGACTACACCACCACCGGCGGTGCGGCGATATTCGAGGCTCTGCTCTACAACGTCTACGAGGGCCTGGTGCGCATCGACGCTGAGGGAGAGATCCAGCCGCTGCTGGCCGAGTCCTGGGAGATCAGCGACGACGGCCTGGAGTACACCTTCCAGCTCCAGCAGGGCGTGACCTTCCACGACGGCGCGGAGTTCGACGCCGAGAACGTCAAGTTCTCCTTGGAGCGCCTTGACGAATGGTCCGCCAACACCCCCGAGCTTCTCTCCGCCGTCGAGTCGGTGGAGATCGTCGACGACCACGAGGTGACCGTGGTGCTCTCTGAGCCTGACTACGACGCTCTGTTCTGGCTGGCAGGCCCCCTGGGAACGATGTTCGACCCGGACAGTGTCGAAGACCTGGCCACCGAGGCCAACGGCACCGGACCCTTCGAGTTCGTCTCCTATGAGAACGCCGTGCGCATGGAGCTGCAGCGCCATGACGACTACTGGGGCGAGCCGGCCGGTGTGGCCTCCGCCGAGCTGGTCTATTACGAGGACGCCTCAGCAGCGGCCAATGCCATCCGCACCGGGGGCGTCGACGCCATCCTGCGCTCCGAGGCCTACGACCAGCTCGAGAGCTTCGAGGAGGAACCGGACATCGATATGGTGGTGGGCTCCACCCAGGGTGTGGTCGTCATGGCGATGAACGATGATCATGAGGCACTCGCCGATCCCGAGGTGCGCACCGCGATCCAGCACGCCATCGACCAGGAATCGGTCCTGGCTGCCGCCACCGCAGGCTACGGGGAGGTCCTCGGCGGCCCCAGCGTGCCCACCGACCCCTATTACACCGACTTCTCCGGCACCTACGAGTACGATCCCGACACCGCAGAAGATCTGCTGGATTCGGCAGGGATCGATGACATTTCGCTCACGTTCAATGTGCCCAACAGAGCCTACGCCGAAGCAGCCGCCCAGGTGATCCAGGACAATCTGCGGGCAGTGGGCATCGAGGTGACTCTGGAGACCCAGGAGTTTCCCGCCGTCTGGGTGGAGGAGAACATGGTCAACCAGGACTTCGACCTGGCGGTGATCAACCACGTCGAGCCCCGCAACATGGCCAACTTCGCCAACCCTGACTATTACTGGGGCTACGACTCCGCCGAAGCCCAGGACCTCTTCGCTGAGGCTGCAGCGGCGACCGATGACCAAGAGTATGTGACAGCCATGCAGGAGCTGACCGAGCATATCGTCGGTGACACCCCCGCCGTGTGGCTGTACAACCCGCCGAACGTGGGACTGGCCACATCGGGCATCTCCGGGCTGCCGGAGAACGACCTGGGCGTGGGCATCGACCTCTCCGACGTCACCGTCTCCGAGTAAGCCCACCACCGGGGGATAACTGTGCTGCTGACTGTGCTCCGCCGTCTGGGGATCTTCATCCTGACGGTCCTGGTCGCCTCGGCCGTGGTCTTCTTCCTCCTCGGCGTGCTGCCAGGCGACCCGGCGCGGGCGCAGCTGGGGCTGCAGGCCAGCGAGGAGGAGGTCCAGGCGCTGCGCGAGCAGCTCGGCGTCGACAGGCCGCTGCCAGTACGTTACGTCGAGTGGGTCACCGGGTTCTTCACCGGGGACATGGGGGTCTCCTACGCCTCCAGGTCCCCGGTGGGGCCCCAGGTGTTCGACGCCCTCCAGGTGTCGCTGCTGCTGGTGCTCGGAGGCATCTGCGTGGCCGTGCTCATCGCACTGCCGCTGGGCATCCTCTCGGCGGTGCGCCACCACCGGCCCGAGGGCACGCTGTTCTCCGCGATCAGCCAGTTGGGAATCTCGATCCCGAACTTTCTGGCCGGTCTGCTTCTCATCGCGATCTTCGCCGTGGCACTGGGCTGGCTGCCCTCGGGAGGATGGGCAGCACCGGCCGCCGGGGTGGACTTCTTCCGGCACATCGCGCTGCCAGCACTGGCCCTCGGCCTGGTCAACGGCGCCATCCTGGCCCGCTACACGCGGGCCGCAGTCCTTGAGGTGATGCGGGAGGACTTCATGCGCACGGCCAGGGCCAAAGGCCTCACACCGGGCTCGGCCCTGATCCGGCACGGACTGCGCAACGCGTTGGTGCCGGTGGTGACGGTGACCAGCATCGAGTTCGCCAACCTCATCATCGGCGCGGTGGTCATTGAAACGGTGTTCGTCATCCCTGGGTTGGGATCCAACCTCATCCGGGCGGTGGCCAATCGTGACCTGGTGATGATCCAGTCCATCGTGATGTGTGTGGTCATCCTGGTCCTGGTGGTCAACCTGCTGGTGGACCTTCTGCGCCCGATCATCGATCCCCGCCTCAGGAGCGCCTCATGAGAGAAAGACTCGCAGACACCGCCGGGGCCGCGGAACCCACTGAACAGGCCCATCCCAGCAGGCGACGCCGCGGTGGGACTCCGCTGATCATCGCCGGCAGCGCATTGGTCTCGCTGGTCCTGCTCATGGCGCTGGCGTCCCTCTTCTGGACCCCCCAGGACCCCACCGCCACCAATGCCGTCAACCGCTTGGCATCCCCTGGAGCCGAACACTGGCTGGGGACCGACGGGCTGGGCCGCGATACCGCCTCGATGCTGCTGGCGGGGTCCCGGGTTCCGCTGCTGGTAGGGCTGGGGACCGTCGCTGTGGGCTTCACCATCGGTGTCCCGCTGGGCATCATCGCGGCTATGACCGACCGTGGGGCCGGGATGTGGATGATGCGCGGCAACGACATCCTCCAGGCGTTCCCGGCATTGCTGCTGGCCATCATTCTGGCCGCTGTTTTCAGCCCAAGCACGCTGACAGCCATCATCGCGCTCGGCCTGGGCCTGGCCCCGGGAGTGGTACGAGTGGTGCGCTCCGGCACGCTGCAGGTGCTCAGCCGCGAATTCGCCCTCGCCGCCCGCGCAGCAGGACGGGGCCCCCTCTACCTGGCGGTGCGTCATGTGCTCCCCAATATCCGGGGAATTCTCATCGTTCAGGCGACAGTGGGCTTCGCCATCGCCATTCTCGCCGAAGCGGCGCTGAGTTTCCTGGGCCTGGGCACTCCCCCGCCCACTGCCTCCTGGGGACGCATGCTGCAGGACGGTCAAGCCGTCCTGCATGTGGCGCCTCTGAACGTGCTGTGGCCAGGGCTGGCCGTGGCCGTGGCGGTGCTGGGGTTCAATCTGCTCGGAGACGGGCTCAGAGACCGGTTCGACCCCCGGATGGAGGTGGCCCGTTGAGCCTCACCGACACAGAGCCCCTGCTCAGCGTAGAGAACCTGACCGTCAGCAGCGGCAGGAATCAGTTGGTCCGTAGCATCGATTTCAAGATCTCCCGCGGCGAGCGCGTAGGTCTCATCGGCGAATCCGGGTCCGGAAAATCGCTGACCTGCCTCTCTGTCATCGGTCTCTTGGGGCAGGGCCTGCGAGCCGAGGGCCGCGTTGCGCTCCACGGCGGCCCGCCCAAGGATCGGACCGGTGCCGGCGGCGGACGGGTGGACCTGCTCACCGCCACGGAGAATCAGCTGGCAGCCATCCGCGGCAACCGGCTCTCCATGGTCTTCCAGGAGCCGATGACCGCACTCAACCCGCTGATGAAGGTCGGCGACCAGCTCGCTGAGATCATCGCCATCCACCGGCCGAAGACCAAGAACCTCACCCCGCGCGTGCTGGAGCTGCTCTCTTCGGTCCGGATACCCGAGCCTGCCCGTGCCGCGAAGGTCTACCCCCACCAGATGTCCGGGGGGCAGCGGCAGCGGGTCATGCTGGCGATGGCAATGGCCAATGAGCCCGAGCTGCTGCTGGCCGATGAGCCCACCACCGCCCTGGACGTGACCGTTCAGAGGCAGGTGCTGAAGCTGATGACCGAACAGGTCGAACGCGCAGGGGCGTCGCTGCTGTTTATCACCCATGATCTCGGTGTGGTCTCAGAGGTCTGCGACCGGGTGCTCATCATGCGCCACGGAAAGATCTTGGAGAGCGGACCCATCGACCGGGTGTTCACCGCACCGGAGCATCCCTACACCCGCGCGCTGATCGCCGCTTCCTCCCTGGCCACGCACCCTGAGACCGGGCGGCTGCTGACACTGGACCGCCCTGGGGCTGAGCCGATGGCACCCGAGGACTGCCAGAAGGGCTCCCCCGCCGAACAAGACACTCCGACCACTGAGCCGGAGGCTCCCAAGGCACCGGGCGTCCAGCACCTCACCCTGCCGGCGGAAGGCCCAGAGCCGGTCTTCAACGAGTCGGAGAACCCGATGATCAGGGTCCGCGACCTCACCCGGACCTACGGCAGGCACGGGCCTTTCGGCCGCGGTCGAGTCGTGCCGGCGCTGCGCGGGGTGTCCTTCGACGTGCCCGTTGGTCAGCGCTTCGGCATCGTCGGGGAGTCCGGGTGCGGGAAGTCGACTCTGCTGCGGCTGCTCACAGCCCTCGATGATCCCACCTCGGGCCATGTGGAGGTCGCCGGAGAGACCATCACCGGACGCAAAGAGCGTCGGCTTCGGTGGCTTCGCGAGAGCATGCAGATCGTCTTCCAAGATCCCATGGGATCACTGGACCCGCGCATGAACATCACCGATGTCATTGCCGAACCGCTGCGCCGAGCGGACTCCGCCGAGCGCCGCCACCGTGTGGAGGAGCTGCTGGAGCAGGTCGGACTGCCGGTCAGCTCCGCGAAGAAATACCCGCATGAGTTCTCCGGAGGGCAGCGTCAGCGCATCGCCATCGCCCGCGCGCTGGTCACCAGGCCCAAGGTGCTGATCGCTGACGAGGCGGTCTCCGCCTTGGACGTCTCCGTGCGGGCACAGGTGCTGAACCTGCTGGAGGACCTGGTTCAGGAATATCGGCTGACCATGGTCTTCGTCTCCCACGACCTCAACGTGGTGCGTCACAGCTGTGATGTGGTCGCGGTGATGAATGCCGGCCGCATCGTGGAATGCGGACCCGCCCAGACGGTGTTCGCCTCGCCTGAGCACCCCTACACCGCTGAGTTGGCCGCGGCCATCCCAAGGATCAGAGATAGGGTGAGCTAGATGCGATTCGAACCGGTGAAGAAGATCAGCTCCTACGAGATGATCGTGGAGCAGATCGAGTCTGGGATCCGCGAGGGGAACCTCCACCCTGGTGACCGGCTGCCGGGCGAGCGGAGACTGATGGAGACCTTCTCGGTCTCCCGGGCCACCGTGCGTGAGGCCATGCGTGTGCTGCATGCCACCGGTGTGGTCAACACCCGCGCAGGTGATCCCCGCGGACCTGAGGTGCTGCCTTTCACCCCCGAGGCCCTGGAACGCCCACTGCTGCGGATGACGTACCAGGAGGGCACCACACGGGCCGATCTCATCCAGTTCCGGCTGCTTCTGGAGGGGCAGTCGGCTCTGTTGGCCGCGGCGTCGGGCGACCAGGATGCCAAGGAGGTGATCGCTGCCCGCGCCGCAGATCTGATGGCCCTGGCCGATGGAGCAGCCGGTGCCGACACCGACCTGCCCGAGGAGTTCGGCGTGCTGCTCTCGAACTTCCACAGCGCCATCCGTGCCGCCTCCGGCAACCAGCTGCTGCAGGCCACCGGACAAGCGGTCGACGGCGCGCTGACCACGCTTGCCCGGCAACGTCTGGGCGATGAGCCTGGCAGCACCGCGCTGGTACAGCGGCTGCGCTGTTCTGCTCAGGATGCGGCTGCGCTGACCGAATACATCCACGACGGTGACGCCGTGGGAGCCCGGAAGCTGGCCACCGAGAACATCTACCGGTTCTACAAGGACCGGCTCACCGACCAGGAGCTCGCCGTCCTCGAGCCCCTCGTCGGCTGAGGGACCTCCTCCTCAGCCGCAGTAGGCGCCCTCAGCCGCTGAGCGGACCAGCTTGGCGTACTTGCCCAGCACTCCGGTGGTGACGTACGGGGCCAGCGGCTTCCAGTCAGGGCTGGACCGGCGGGCTTCGAGCTCAGCCTCGTCCACCTCCAGGTCGATGGTGCGTCCAGCGATGTCCACCCGGATCCTGTCACCGTCGGCGATATAGGCAATGGGGCCGCCGTCGACCGCCTCAGGCGCGATATGCCCGATGCACAGCCCTGTGGTCCCCCCGGAGAACCGTCCATCGGTGATCAGCAGCACGTCCTTGCCCAGGCCCGCTCCTTTGATGGCGCCGGTGATGGCCAGCATCTCGCGCATGCCGGGACCGCCTTTGGGCCCCTCGTAGCGGATGACGACCACGTCGCCGGCGGTGATCACTCCCTCTTCGAGCGCTTTCAAGGCTGCCTGCTCGCGTTCGAAGACCCGGGCGGTGCCCTCGAAGATCTCGGCGTCGAAGCCGGCAGACTTCACCACCGCGCCCTCGGGCGCGAGGCTGCCGCGCAGCACTGCGATGCCGCCGTTGTGGTGGATGGGGTTGTCCAGGGTGCGGATGATGGTGCCGTCGATGTCCGGCGGGTTGATCTCGGCGAGGTTCTCGGCCACCGTCTTGCCGGTGACGGTCAGGCAGTCTCCGTGCAGCAGTCCGGCGTCCAGCAGGGCACGCATCACCACCGGGACACCGCCGACCCGGTCGACGTCGACCATCACGTGCTGGCCGAAGGGCTTGAGGTCACCCAGGTGCGGAACCTTGTCGCCGATCCGGTTGAAGTCTTCGAGCTCCAGGGCCACGCCGGCCTCGCGGGCGATGGCCAGCAGGTGCAGGACCGCGTTGGTGGAGCCGCCGAAGGCCATGGTGACGGCGATGGCGTTCTCGAAGGCCTCTTTGGTGAGGATGTCGCGGGTGGTGATGCCCTGACGCAGCAGCTCGATGACGGCTTCGCCGGATTTGCGGGCGTAGGCGTCCCGGCGGCGGTCGGCGCTGGGCGGGGCGGCCGAGCCCGGCAGGGAGAGGCCGAGGGCCTCGCCGATGCAGGCCATGGTGTTGGCGGTGTACATCCCGCCGCAGGCGCCCTCGCCGGGGCAGATGGCACGTTCGATGACGTCCAGGTCCTCTTCGCTCATGGTGCCGCGGGCGCAGGCTCCCACACCTTCGAAGGCGTCGATGAGGGTGACTTCCTTCTCTGTGCCGTCGGAGAACCTCGCGACGCCGGGCATGATGGATCCGGCGTAGAGGAACACGCTGGCCAAGTCCAGACGAGCTGCGGCCATGAGCATCCCGGGGAGCGACTTGTCGCAGCCGGCCAGCAGCACCGTACCGTCCAGGCGCTCTGCCTGCATGACGGTCTCCACCGAGTCGGCGATGACCTCGCGGGAGACCAAAGAGTAGTGCATTCCCTCATGACCCATGGAGATGCCGTCGGAGACGCTGATGGTGCCGAACTCCAGCGGGTAGCCGCCGCCGGCGTGCACGCCTTCCTTGGAGGCTCTGGCCAGCCGGTCCAGCGAGAGGTTGCAGGGGGTGATCTCATTCCAGGAGCTGGCGATGCCGATCTGCGCCTTGGCGAAGTCCTCGTCGCCCATGCCGACCGCGCGCAGCATTCCGCGTGCCGGGGCTCGGGTGTAGCCGTCGGTGACCTGCCAGGAGCGTGGCTTCTCCGGGCTTGAGGGGCCGGTGACGGCTTGAGGTGGTGTAGCGGTGGTTTCTTCAGTGGGTGCGGACATGTGTGCCATATTACGCCGGTGCCTCCGACAGGCTCACACCCGGTCAGCGACGTCTCACAACGTGGGAAGCCGCGCGCGGTGCTCTGCGCCCGCTCTGAGAACCGCTGGAGACGCCCTACCACGGTCGCCTCCAGCGCGCCTTTCCCCGGCGCTGCACTACGCATACTTCGCTTAACACCTTCAGCAAAAAGTACGATTGAGCCTTAAGAGAGCAGGTGACCTCGATGGGCAAGAAGAAGGCAGCTTTCGCTCAGCAGGAAGTCCAGGTGCGTTCAGAGGCTCCGCGTCCGATGCGTAAAATCAGCTATCCTCTGCGATTCACGCCGATGACTGTGGAAACCGCAGAGGACATCACCCCGACGATGAGGCGAGTGGTGATGGCCCCCGTACGACCATCCCCGAGAGAGCCGTTCGAATCCCAGGCGCTGATGGGCGAATATGTACGGGTAGTGGTCCCGCCCACCGGCGCACCGGAGGTGCCGGAACCCCAGTGGCAAGAGGGCACAAGGGGCCTGTGGCCGGTGTGGCAGAAGCCAGCACCGCCGTCGAGAAAATACACGGTGCGCAACTATTGGTCCCAGACCCAGCGTGTGGAGATCAATGTGACGCTGCATGAGAAGGGACCCGGCTCTGACTGGGCCCGTTCGGTGCAGCCTGGTGCCACCACCTATGTGCTGGGGCCGAAATCCGGCTACCGGGTCTCCTACGACTATGACTTTTATCTGATGGTGTGCGATCAGACCGGCCTGCCGGGGGTTGCCCGCTGGCTCGAACAGCTGCCCAGCACCGCCGGTGGCCATGTTTTCGTGAAGATACCGGCGGAGACTTCTGTGCAGGATCTGACGGCTCCGCCAGGAATGCAGATCAGCTGGGTTCTGCCTCCGCAGGACCTTGCCGGCACCGTGATGGCCTCGCCTCGACCCGCCGGCTACGTCTTCACCTGGATCGCCGGGGAATCAACGTCGATCAAGCCTCTGCGCAGCTGGATCCGCCACGAGTGGGGGCTCTCGAAGTCCGACGGCTACTCCTCCGGATACTGGAAGGACAAGAGCCTTCGCTGAGAGAACGGTCGCACGGCCCAGCCCGTCGCCACGCCGCGTGCCAGTCCGCCTACCTGACATCACCGTTTCAGGTCATGCGGGACCTCTCAACCCGACCACACAGGCCAGGTTCCTTGCCACCACAGGGCGCATATCAAGGCCGCCAATCCCTTCACCGCAGTCAAGCATTTGTTCTATTTCCACTAGAATAAATAGACTGATCCCATGCTGTTCCGCATTGACACCAGTTCACAGCGCCCGCTGTTCGAACAGCTGGCTGCGCAGGTGCGGCGCGCTGTGCTGGACGGGGAGCTTGCCGACGGCGAGCGCCTGCCTGCCGCACGCGAACTTGCCGAATCACTGCGCATCAACCAGCACACGGTGCTGCACGCCTACCAGCTGCTGCGCGACGAGGGTCTGATCGAGCTCAGGCGCGGACGTGGAGCAGTGATCACCGCCCGTTCTGCCCAGCGCTATCAGCGCCTGTCCGAGGCACTCGACGCTGTACGCCAGGAAGCGCGCCGCCTGGGCCTGCCGCTGTCAGCGGTGGCCACTATGATCGAACACCCTGTGGAGGAGACCGCATGAGCAACCCAGCCAAGCAGACCAGGGCACCGATTCCCCATCTCGGCCGCAGAGTGCTGTGGGGCGTCGTCGTCCCGGTCACTGTCACCGGTGCGGCGTTCGCACTGGTCCGCAGCTGGCTGCCACGGCTGCCGGACGAGGTGGCTCTGCACTGGGGGCCTGGCGGGGTTAACCGCTACGGCTCGGTGGCCGAGCTGCTGTGGCCCCTGCGCGGATTTGCGGTGACGGGCGTCGTCGTGCTGGCTCTCTTCACGCTGATTACCGGGCGGACCTCCTTCATCCGGCGCACCGTGCTGGGCACGGCCGCGGGACTGTCGGTCTTCCAGGCTGGGATATTTGTGGTCGTGATTGTCACACAGCTGGACCTCGAGCCCGGTGGTACTCCCGCGAGCATCGACCTTGGCATGCTGATCGCGCTTGGAGTCGGACTCTCCGCCGCCGCGCTGGCTCTGGCCACCGCCGGCAAGGACCCCAGGATGCCGGCCAGCGGTGAGGTCTCCGGAGCGCAGGCGGAGCTGAGGCCCGGCGAACGTGCCGTGTGGATCCGCCGGGTCTCCCCCGGCCCGAAAGTCCTGTTGTGGGGAGCGCTGGCGGCGGCAGCATACACAGCACTGATGGCATTCACTGCGTGGATCTCCGGCATGTGGTTCACCCTGGTTCTGGCACTGCTACCGGTTCTGCTGGTGGCGACGATGCTGGTCTGGCAGGTCAGGATCGATTCGGGCGGCTTGACCGCCAGGAGCTCCCTGGGATGGCCCCGTCTGCATATCCCCGCCGATGAGGTGGAGGGATCGAAGGTGCGGCAGGTGGAGCACCCGATCGGCGAGTTCGGCGGTTGGGGCATCCGGGCCTCGGTGATGGATCTCAGCGGCACGGTCGGAGTGATCATCCGCAAGGGAGAGGCGCTTGAGGTCCTACGCACCGGCGACCGGCGCACCGTGATCACCGTCGACGACGCCGCCACAGCCTCTGCCCTGCTCAACGCCAAGGCCCAGCGCTCCCGCACTCCGTGACGCTCAGCGACGCTGCGGGCAACCGGTTCGACGCGATGTTTCTCAAACGGCCACAGCCTTGCTGGCAGTGTGCTGCTCAGAGCCAGGTCCGGCGGAATCCCTCAGCAAGCTCTGACAGCGGCGAGAGGCCGAGATCTGCATATGAGGCCTTTGCATGCTTGGCGTCACACCAGCGAGATCGGCCTGCCTGCACCAGGCGCGCGACTCATCAATCAGAGTCTCCCCACGTCGAAGACGACAGCTCGAACACCTGGTGGCGGCACGCATGGCGGTGGCATCCCTCCGCCCTCCCATAGGAGGGCCGTGGATCTCGCCGGCTGTGGTGCGGCGGTCAAACCGAGCGAACCATCACCAAACCCTTCAAGAATAGAACAAACATTCTAAAAAATACTTGACCCCTCTCACACTCGAACATATAATCGAACCATGAAGTGCAGCGACGAGCTACCCGCACCGGTTCTGCCGGATCACCTGGCCCCTCTGGCCCGGGAAGCGGAGCTCGCTGACGCGTGGAAGCAGCACGCGATGATGCGGAAGGCCGAAGCTGCCGCTGTCGAGTCCCTTCTGGCCTATAAGGCCCGGAAACTGGAAGAAGCCAAAGACAGGCATACCTTTCACCGCCGGGCTGTCGAAAAAGCCGTCCTCCAGGATGCCGCCGTGGTGCTGGGCATGACCACCAGTGCGGTACGCAGATTCATGGAATCCGCCCTGTTTCTGCAGAACACACTGCCCAAGACCTGGGAGGCCTACAGGACCGGGGTCATTGACCTCAGCCGGGCCACACGCGCCGCCCAGGCAGCAGAGGACATCGCCCACCGGGACGATATCCTGCCGACCTTCGATGCTGAAGCAGCCGAAAAGACTCCGGGGATGAACATCAGCGAGGTCGACCAATGGGTCAAACGCCGAGTTCCGGAGCTTGACACGGAGGCCTACAGCGCCCGGTGCGAACGGGCGAAGAAGAACCGCTATGTGGCTTTCACCCACCGCGACGACGGTATGACCAGAATCCACGCCCTACTGCCCACTGTCTCCGTGGTGGCCCTGGAGCGTGAACTGCAGGCTGAAGCCAGGACAACCGTCAGGGGAAACCGCGACGCTGCGGCCGGCGGAACTGCCATCACCCAGAGCAGCGACCCGATCGATGACAGCGACGACGGAGGCCGGCTGTCTCTCACCCAGGCCATGGCCGATGCCTTTTCCGCCAGGCTGAGCGCTGCACCCGCAACGACCGTGCCCGGAGCAACCGTGCCCGGCAGAGTGGGACGCACCGCTGAGAGACACGAGCTGTCCGGCTCTGATGGTGAAAACGCCAGCGGTATCCCTAACCAGTACTCCGGCTCAGGCCCTCGCGCACCTATCAATGCGAAGATCGGCATCCTGGTCCCAGCTGAGACGCTCACGGGGCAGGGCAACGACCCTGCGGTCAGCGAGGACGGTTCCTTTGTCCTGCCCGCCGCAGAGGCCCGTCGAATCGCGCAGGATCCCCGCGCCGATCACGACTGGTACGCCGCCGGGACAATCACCAGCGCTCAGGGCGAGGCTGAGATCAGTGCAGTGCTGCCGCTGAAAAGCCGGAGCGCCGCCAAGGGAGTCACCGGCGGATTCGGCTTATCCCGGGACGCCGATCTGCTGACCAAGACCTCACCATCCCGGTTCGCCGGTGGAAAGCTCAAAGAAGCCGTCCTGCTCAGAGACGGCCAATGCCGAGCACAGGGCTGCACCCGCCCTGCATGGAGCGGCGAGATCGACCACAGGACGCCGCACGAGCAAGGCGGTGCCACCACGGCAGCAAATCTGCAGACCCTCTGCAAAGAACACCACACCGTAAAATCCCACGGACTGCTGACCATGCCCGGAGAGAACGCCTCCGGTCACCAGCATCCTCCCGATGAACGGGCCCGCCCTTCCGGAACCAGCACATGGGACGAACCCCCTGACTGGCTCAGCGACCAGGGGCCACCACCAGCCTGGGCAGTCGGCAGCGCAGCGACCAGAACAAGGGACAGCACAGAAAGCCTGAACGGACAGCAGGTACCTGTACAGAGACACTGACGGATCAGTACAGCCAGGCAGAGTGCCCCGATCAGCCCATCTGCTCGATGACCGTTTCGGCCACCTCACGCATGGTGAGCCGCCGGTCCATCGAGGTCTTCTGGATCCATCGGAAGGCCTGTGGCTCGCTCAGGCCCATCGTGGAGATCAGCAGCGACTTGGCCCGGTCCACCAGCTTGCGGGTCTCGAACTGTTCGGCCAGTGAGGAGACTTCCCTCTCCAGCGCGCGAAGTTCCTCGAACCGTGCCGCGGCGATCTCAATGGCCGGGATCAGATCGTTCTCACCGAAGGGCTTGACCACATAGGCCATTGCTCCGGCCTCACGGGCGGCCTCCACCAGGTCCCGCTGGGAGAACGCGGTGAGCATGACCACCGGGGCGATCTTCTCCTCAGCGATGGTCTTTGCCGCGGTGATCCCGTCCATGACCGGCATCTTCACGTCCATCACCACCAGGTCGGGCGTATGCTCGCGGGCAAGCTCCACGGCCCGCTCGCCGTTCTCCGCCTCACCAACCACCTGGTATCCGGCACCGGTGAGGATCTCCACGATGTCCAGCCGGATCAGCGTCTCATCCTCGGCCACCAGGACCCGTCGCTGCGTGCCCTCCGCAGTGCCTGCCTGATCCGGCGCAGCCTCGGGCGCCAGGTTCTCCTCTGTCACACGTCTCCTTCAATCACCAGTGCGGCGCAGGCCGCACCCCGGGGTGCCTCAGCACGATTACAGTCGCCCTGATCCTACCGTCACCATTGCGGCAGCACATAGCTTCTCTGCGAGGATGCACTGCTGAATGCCCTTCTGCTGGCGGCTCATCGCATCAGTCACCGATCATCAGCTGACGGATGTCCTCAGCGGTGAGCTGGCCGGACTCTGCGGCACCTGAACCGTCAAGCACCCGGTTGAACAGCTCCAGCTTGGACTCCTTGAGGGCCATCACCTTCGACTCGATCGTGTCCTTGGAGACCAGCCGGTAGACCATCACGCTGCGCGTCTGGCCGATCCGGTGCGCCCGGTCAATGGCCTGCTCCTCCGCCGCTGGATTCCACCAGGGGTCAAGAAGCACCACATAGTCTGCCTCCACCAGGTTCAGCCCGAAGCCCCCAGCCTTCAGCGAGACGAAGAACACCGACGCCGCGCCGGAGCGGAACTGCTCGATCACCGCCGCCCGGTCAGAAGTCCCACCGTCCAAATACGCGCTGCTGAGACCTGCCGAGACTGCTGCCTGACGCGCCTTGTCCAAGAACCGGGTGAACTGGCTGAGCACCAGCACCTGATGCCCCTCCCCCACCGCTTCCCGGAGCAGTCCCTGCAGGGCGCTCAGCTTGGCCGAAGGCGCACTGCCCTCATCCACCAGTTCCGGGTCCAGCGCCAGCTGGCGCAGAAGCGTCAGGGAGCGGAAGATCTCGAACCGGTTGACCCGCATATTGTCCACCAGACCCAAAATCTTCTGCCGCTCCCGCTGCAGCCTGAGGTCATAGAGGCGCCGGTGCTCACTGTCCAGCTCCAGCTCCAGCACCTGCTCCTGCTTAGGCGGAAGCTCGGCAGCCACCCGGTCCTTGGTCCGGCGCAGCAGGAACGGCCTGAGCCGACGCTGCAGCAGCGCCAGCCTACCGGCGTCGCGCTCCTTCTCGATCGGGGTGCGGAAGACACGGCCGAAATCCTCCCGGCCGCCGAGCAGACCAGGGCAGGCGATCGAGGTCAGTGACCACAGCTCCTGCAGGCTGTTCTCCATCGGTGTGCCGGTGACCACCAGTTTGAACGGGGTGCGCAGCCGCCGGGCAGCCCGGTACCCGCGTGAGGCGTGGTTTTTGATCATCTGTGCCTCATCGAGCACCAGGCCCGACCAGCTGAGCGCGTCATAGGATTCGAACTCCAGGCGGAAGAGCCCATAGGAGACCACGACGACGTCGGCGCCGGCCACTGCCTCCGCCAGACCGGTTCCGCGGCGGGCCTCCGTGGCGCTGATCATCACCACCGAAAGCCCGGGCGTGAAGACTGCCGCCTCCACCACCCAGTTGGACATCACCGAGGTCGGGGCGACGATGAGGAAGGGCGCTGCCTCCTGGTCCGCGTTGTGGGCCCGCTGAATCATCGCCAGTGTCTGCAGCGTCTTGCCCAGACCCATGTCATCGGCCAACACCCCGCCGAGCCGATGCTCGAAGAGAAAGCTGAGCCAGCTGTAGCCGGCCTTCTGATAATCACGCAGCTCCGCCTGCAGGCCCGCAGGCTGCTCCAGCAGCTCCAGCCGCGTCTGATCAGTCAGCTGGGAGACGGACTGCCACCAGCTGTGCTGCTGGGCTGAGACCAGCTGCAGCTCCGCCAGCTCCTCCCAGAGGTCCACCTGATAGCGGCTGATCCGCAGCGGAGCACGGTGGTCGTTGAGGTCCCGTGCCTCTTGGATGATCCCGCGCAGGGCCTCCAGCTCGGGCGCGTCCAGGGCGAACCAGGTGCCCGAGGGCAGCACGAACATCGGCTCATCGCGGACCAACGCGGCGAAGAGCTCCCCGAAGTCGATCTCCTCGCCCTCGATGCTGACCCGCACCTGCAGATCGAACCAGTCACCGTCTACGGTGGAGGTGCCGATCTCCACCTGCGGGGCCTCCTGGGCGCGCCTGTGACCCGGGCCCAGCGGCGGCAGAACCAGGCCTGCGGCGATCAGCGTGGCTTCGGCATGGACGCATTCCGCCCCGGCACCTTCAGGTGAGCCCGGGCAACTGCAGGTGATGGAGGCGTCGTCGCGATGGTGGACGATGACGCGCTCATACCACGTGCCGGGCACCCCCGAGGCCACCACAGCCTCGATGCGCTGGGCCGCACCCTGCTGGTCCCGGCTGACGATGAAGACATCATCGGCCAGCTCAGCTGCCGCGGGGCTCGCTGTATTCACCGGCCTGGGGTGAGCGGGTTGGTGGGTGGTGTTGCCGTCTGATGGCCTCCGGGGTCTATGTGCTGCCACGAGCCGAGACCTTAGCCAGCCGCGTCGCCTTTTTCGGAATCTGTATCAACTCATTCTCCACAGGTTAGATGTCACTACAGGTCAGACCGGTGTATCCTGTGAACAACGTGTACCCGAAGTGGGACTCGAACCCACACACCTTTCGGTACTCGATTTTGAGTCGAGCGCGTCTACCAATTCCGCCATTCGGGCCCAGAGTGCAAGCACCCTGAACCCGTCCAGCTTACCGGTTGAGCCCTCAGGGAGCAGAATCGGCGCAGATTCACTCTGCCTTCTCCCCCGCCAGCTGCAGCCAGGTCTGCACCACGGTGTCGGGGGTCAGCGAGACCGATTCAATGCCCTGAGCCACCAGCCATTGGGCCAGGTCAGGGTGATCGGAGGGTCCCTGCCCGCAGATCCCCACGTACTTGCCGCGGGCCCGGCAGCGGCCGATCACCTCGGCCAAGACTTTCAGCACCGCCGGGTCGCGTTCATCGAAGACATGCGAGACCAGATCCGAGTCCCGGTCCACACCCAGCACCAGCTGAGTCATGTCATTGGACCCGATGGAAAAGCCGTCGAAATGGTCCAGGAACTCATCGGCGAGCAGCACGTTGCTGGGCAGTTCGCACATCATCATCACCTGCAGCCCGTTCTCACCACGACGCAGCCCATTGGCCGCCATCAGCTCCATCACCTCCTCCGCCTCATTCACCGTCCGCACAAACGGCACCATGATGGAAAGGTTCTCCAGGCCCATCTCCTCGCGGACCATGCGTAGCGCCTCGCACTCCATATCGAAGCACGCACGGAAGTCCTCAGAGACATAGCGGGAGGCACCCCGGTAGCCGAGCATCGGATTCTCCTCACGCGGCTCGTACCGCTCTCCCCCGATCAGGTTGGCGTATTCATTGGTCTTGAAGTCGCTGAGTCTGACGATCACCTGTTCCGGGGCGAAGGCCGCGGCGATGGTGGCGACCCCCTCTGCCACTCTGCGGATGAAGAACTCACGCGGGGAGGGGTAGGCGCCGGCCTTCCTGTCCACCGCGTCCCTGATCCGCTCCGGGAGGCCGTCCCGCTCCAGCAGGGCCCGTGGGTGCACGCCGATCTGGTGGTTGATGATGAACTCCAGCCGCGCCAGGCCAACGCCCTGGTGCGGCAGCTGCGAGAAGGAGAACGCCTGGTCAGGGGTTCCCACGTTCATCATGATCTTCACCGGCGCTTCGGGCATCCGGTCCAGATGGGTCTCCTCCTCCTCGAACGCCAGCGCCCCGGCGTAGATGACGCCCTGATCACCGTCGGCGCAGGAGATGGTGACCTCCTCGCCGTCAGTGAGAACCTCGGTGGCATTGCCCGTTCCCACCACTGCCGGCACACCCAGCTCCCTGGCGATGATGGCCGCGTGACAGGTCCGGCCCCCACGGTTGGTGACGATGGCCGAAGCACGCTTCATGATCGGCTCCCAGTCCGGGTCGGTGATGTCGGCGACCAGAACATCGCCGGGCTTGAGCCGCTCCATGTCTGTGACCGACTTCAGAATCCGCACCGGACCCGTTCCGATCCGCTGGCCGATGGCCCGGCCGGCGCTCAGCTCGGTGCCGCTTTCGCGCAGCACGAACCGGCGCAGCACCTGGCTGGCATTCTGCGAGACCACCGTCTCCGGGCGGGCTTGGAGGATGTAGAGCTGACCATCAACACCGTCCCTGGCCCACTCAATGTCCATGGGACGTCCGTAGTGGTCTTCGATCACCACAGCATAGTGACCGAGTTCGATCACCTCCTGATCGGTGATGGAGAACCTGCCCTGGTCAGCCGGATCCACCTTCTCGAACACTGTGCTGGTGTCCAGACCTTGTCCGCCCGCATAGCGCATCGCCACAGCCTTCTGACCCAGAGTCCGGCTCAGAATGGCCTGCCGGCCCTGGCGAAGCGCAGGCTTGTACACATAGAATTCGTCAGGGTTCACCGCCCCCTGGACCACGGCCTCGCCCAGCCCGTAGGAGCTGGTGACGAACACCGCACGGTCGAATCCGGTTTCGGTATCCACGGTGAACATCACCCCGGAGGCGCCGATGTCAGCGCGCACCATGCGTTGAACACCGGCAGAGAGAGCCACCTCGTGGTGGGCGAAGCCATGATGGACGCGATAGGCGATGGCGCGGTCGTTGTACAGGGAGGCGAAGACCCCGTGCACACCGGCGATCACGTTCTCCACCCCGCCGATGTTCAGATAGGTCTCCTGCTGGCCCGCGAAAGAAGCATCGGGCAGATCTTCGGCGGTGGCGCTGGAGCGGATCGCCCAGGTGACAGAATCCGGATCCGGATCCTCCCGGATGAGCGTGGCATAGGCTTCGCGGATCTCGTGCTCCAGCTCGGCGGGAAAAGGCTGCTCCATGATCCAGGACCGAATCTGTGAGCCGACCCGGGCCAGCTCGGAGACGTCGTCGATGTCCAGCCCGTCCAGAGCATCCTTGATCCGGTCACCGAGGCCGCCCACGGCCAGGAACTCCCGGTAAGCCTGGGCAGTGGTGGCGAATCCGCCGGGCACCCGCACTCCCGCATCAGAGAGGTGGGCGACCATCTCCCCCAATGAGGCGTTCTTGCCGCCAACCTGGGCAAGATCGGACATCGAAATCTCATTGAACCATAAGATGCTTCCCATGTGCTCCTCCGTTGGGGTGTGTATGTCAGTGAATCCGTACTGGGGACTTCCTCAGGCCCATCCTCTGGAGAATCACCGCGGCAATCTCCTCCACGCTCTTATTCTGCGAGTTCAGGAAGGGAATCTGGTGCAAGCCGTAGAGAGTCTCGGCCTGCAGCAGTTCGCGCCGGCACTGCTCAAGGCTGGCATAGGGGCTGCCGGGGCGGCGCTGCTGACGGACCTGACTCAGCCGGTGCGCTGAGCTGGTCAGCCCGAAGCATCGTTCGGAATAGGGCCTCACCGGGCCCGGAAGCTGCTGGCCCGGGTAGTCGTCCTCGGTCAAGGGGTAATTGGCCACCCGCAGCCCGTGCTGCAGGGCAAGGTAGAGCGCGGTCGGGGTCTTGCCGCAGCGGGAGGGGGCGAGGATGATCAGATCGGCCAGCTCCAGCATTCTCAGGCTCTGGCCGTCGTCGTGCTCGACGGCGAACTCCACCGCCCGCATGCGGGCGTGGTAACGGTCCGTGTCCCCCATTCCGTGGGGGTGGGCGTGATCGCCCTGGGTGCGGGGCATGCCGAGTATGCGCTCAAGCTGATTGAGATGCTCGCTCAGGAGGTCGACGACGTTGCTCAGTCCGGCGGTCAGCACCGCGGCGGCATCGACATTCCTGACGGTCATGAAGACCACTGCCTGCGGCATCCGCTCCGATATCTGCCGGACCACCTCACGGGCGGTGTCCACCGTATCGACGAAGGAGAAGGTCCGGCGCAGGAACCCAGCGTCAGGGAAGTGGACCAGCAGGGCGTTCCCCAGAGTCTCGGCCGTGATGGCGGTGCTGTCAGAGATGAAGCAGACCGGTAGTGGGGCGCTCGATGACGCGGTGACGGCGTCACTGCCTTGCTGATGGCCCATGTCGTCCCTGGATGGTGATGCCCGACGGCTGCACCCTCATGATATCAGCGCAGCAGGACCGGGCGAGCCGGCGCCTCAGCCGGGGCTTGCGGCGCTGGCCGCGGGCCAGGGGTGTATGGGCTCACGCTTCGGCAGCCCCCCGTCCCCTCTGATCACCGAGTGGGTGCTCGCATCGAAGACGTCACCTACTCGGTGCACCTTGACCATGTTGGTGGTGCCTGCCTGTCCGGGAGGTGAACCTGCGGCGATGACCACCAGATCACCAGTCTCAGCAATGCCCTCCTCCAGCAGCAGCTTGTCCACCTGCGCGGTCATCTTGTCCGTATGCGAGGCGAACTCCACCCAGCGCGGCTGTACGCCCCAGGACAGGCACAGGATGTTGTGGGTGTGCTCGACGTGGGTGAAGGCGAAGATCGACTGCTTGGGCCGCAGCCGGGACAGCCTGCGCGCGGAGTCGCCGGAGCGTGTGAACGTGGCCAGATAGGCCACATCAAGCTGCTCGGCGATCTCATTGGCGGCTCGGGTGACGGCACCACCGCGAGTCCTCGGCTTGGTGCCCAGCTGGGGGATCCGCTCCAGGCCTTTGACCTCAGTGGCCGCAATGATGGAGGCCATCGTCTTGACCGTCTGGACAGGATACTTGCCCACTGAGGTTTCTCCGGAGAGCATCACCGCATCTGCACCATCCAGCACGGCGTTGGCACAGTCGGAGGCCTCCGCGCGGGTGGGCCGGGGGTTGTCGATCATTGACTCCAGCACCTGGGTGGCCACAATCACCGGCTTGGCCCAGCGCCGGGCCAGCTCGACAGCACGCTTCTGTACCAGCGGCACTTCTTCCAGCGGCAGCTCGACTCCGAGGTCTCCGCGGGCGACCATCACCGCGTCAAAGGCATCGATGACGTCCTGCAGGGCCTCAACAGCCTGGGGCTTCTCGATCTTGGCGATCACCGGGACACGGCGGCCCTCCTCATCCATGATCCGGTGTACGGCCTCAACGTCGGCAGCATCGCGGACGAAGGAGAGGGCGACCATGTCGAAGCCGGTGCGCAGTGCCCAGCGCAGGTCCTCTTCGTCCTTCTCGCTGAGCGCCGGCACCGAGACTGCCACCCCGGGAAGGTTGATGCCCTTGTTGTTGGATACTTCACCGGGAACCACCACCTCGGTGACGACGTCGGTGTCGGTGACCTCTAAAGCGCGCAGACTGACCTTGCCGTCGTCGATCAGCAGGGTGTCCCCGGGCTCAACATCCTCGGTGAGGGTCTTCAGCGTGGTGGAGCAGATCTCCTGGGTGCCTTCCACCTCTCGAGTGGTGATGGTGAAGCCGCTGCCCACGGACAGGTAGTGCGGCCCCTCGATGAACCGGCCCAGCCGAATCTTCGGCCCCTGGAGGTCGGCGAAGATCCCGACGGCGCGGCGCAGATCTTTGGCCACCTCCCGCACTGTGCTGTAGGTGGCCTCGTGGACGTCGTAGTCGCCGTGGCTCATATTGACCCGGACCACGTCGACGCCGGTCTCGATCAGCTCCCGGGTCTTCTCATAGCCTGCTGTGGCAGGGCCGAACGTGGCAACGATTTTGGCGTGTCTCATGCCTGACCTTCACTGGTTGTCGAGCGGTACGGGGTGCGGCACGGCGTTGGGCCAGATCAGCGCTGGTTCCGGCGGCAGGGAAACCCCGCTCGCCTCTCGCCCGGCTGACGCCGAGCTTCACGCCTCAAGTCGGTACCCACGCTATGCGTGGCACCTCACTGACTCAAGCTTATCGCACGGTCGCTGGGAGCCACCGGAGCGGGCAGACGGGTGCTGCCCTCCAGGTACTGGTCCACCTTCGCCGCCGCTGCCCGGCCCTCGGCGATCGCCCAGACCACCAGGGAGGCGCCCCGGCCGGCGTCGCCGACGGTGAATACTCCCTCCACATTGGTCTGGTAGTCCTCTGCCCGGCCGATCGTGCCCCGGGAGGTGAAGTCCACCTGCAGCTGATCAGTGAGCGTCTGACTCTCCGCACCGGTGAACCCCAGGGCCAGCAGCACCAGGTCGGCGGGGATCTCCCGCTCGCTGCCGGGCTTAGGGGTGCGGGTGCCGTCGTCGTTGTACTGGGTCTCAGCCACCCGCAGGGCCCGGATATGGCCGTTCTCGTCTCCGAGGAACTCCACGGTAGAGGCCAGCCACTGGACCTCACCGCCCTCCTGGTGGGCGCTGGAGACCTCGAAGACCCGCGGATCCATCGGCCAGGGTTCGTGCTCGGCGCGCTCAGTGGGCAGCTCTTTGCCGATGGCCAGGGTGGTCACCGACTTGGCCTGATGACGGTGGGCGGTGCCGATGCAGTCTGCACCGGTGTCGCCGCCGCCGAGGATCACCACATGCTTGTCCTTGGCGTGAATCTGGTCCGGCACCTCGTCGCCGGCCACAGCCTTGTTCGACTGGACCAGGTACTCCATGGCGAAGTGGACACCGCCCAGCCCCCTGCCGGAGATGGGCAGATCGCGCGGGACCATGGCACCGGTGGCGACGATGACGGCGTCGTAGGACTCCTGCAGGGCGTCCCAGGCGATATCGGCGCCGATCTCCGTGGAGGGGTAGAACCGGGTGCCCTCGGTCTCCATCTGGGTGACGCGGAAGTCGACCAGGCTCTTCTCCATCTTGAAGTCCGGGATGCCGTAGCGCATCAGTCCGCCGATGCGGTCATCACGCTCATAGACGGCAACGGTGTGCCCGGCGCGGGTCAGCTGCTGGGCCGCGGCCAGGCCAGCTGGGCCGGAGCCGACCACGGCCACGGTCTTGCCGGTGAGCCGCTTGGGCGGAAGCGGCTCGACGTAGCCCTTCTCCAGGGCCTCGTCGGCGATCTCGGCCTCAGACTGCTTGATGGTGACCGCCGGCTGGTTGATGCCCAGCACGCAGGAGGTCTCACAGGGTGCGGGGCAGACCCGGCCGGTGAACTCCGGAAAATTGTTGGTCATATGCAACCGGTGGGACGCCTCCTCCCACTGGTCGCGCCAGATGAGGTCGTTCCACTCCGGGATGAGGTTGCCCAACGGACAGCCGGTGTGGCAGAACGGGATGCCGCAGTCCATGCACCGGCCGGCCTGGGTCTGCGTCACTCCCCGCTGCTGGCGCTCATAGACCTCTTTGAAGTCCATGATGCGCACCGGCACCGGGCGCGAGGGCCGGTCCTGGCGTTCGCGGTGCTTGAGAAATCCACGCGGATCAGCCACTGGTCACCTCCAGAATCTTCTGCCATGCGGCATCGCCGTCGGGGTCGAGGCCCTCCTCGAGGGCGGCGCTGCGGGCGGCCAGCACCTTGTCGTAGTCACGCGGGAGGATCTTGGTGATCCGCTCCAGCACGTCCTGCGGGTCGTGGAGCAGCCGGTGGGCCAGCGGCGATCCGGTCTCCTCGTGGTGGCGGCGCAGCAGGTCCAGGACTATCTGCTTGTCCTCCTCGTCGGTGGTCAGCAGCAGCAGCTCACCGTTGGCGGCGGCCTGGGTGTTGAGCTTGGTGCGGTCGAAGTCCAGCACGTAGGCCGTGCCCCCGGACATCCCGGCGCCGAAGTTGCGGCCCACCGGCCCGATGATCAGGGTCTGGCCGCCGGTCATGTACTCGCAGCCGTGGTCGCCTACGCCCTCGACGACGGCGGTGGCACCGGAGTTGCGCACCAGGAACCGTTCGCCGACCTGCCCGGAGAGGAAGATCTCGCCTGCGGTGGCACCGTAGCCGATCACATTGCCGGCCAGCACATTGTCCTCAGGGTGGAAGGGAGCCTGGGGGTCAGGAGCAAGGATCAGCCGTCCGCCGGATAGTCCCTTGCCCACGTAGTCGTTGGCGTCGCCGGCCAGCCGGATGGTGATCCCCTGCGGGAGGAAGGCCCCCAGCGACTGTCCGGCCTGGCCGGTGAGGCTGATATCGATGGTGTTGTTCTCCAGGGCGGAGAGTCCCAGCGCCTTGGTGAGCTCATGGCCGAGCATGGTGCCCACCGCACGGGCGGTGTTCTGCACGGTCTTGGTGATCTTCACCTGCTCACCGCGCTGGATGGCCGGCTGGCACTGCTCGATCAGATCGACGTCGAAGTGGTTCTCCAGCCCGTGGTCCTGTGTGGTGGTCCGCCGCAGCTGTCGAGCGATCTCCGGGTCATCGGGGTTCCAGCCGGTGAGCACCTTGCCCAAGTCCAGCCCTTCGGTCTTCCAGTGGCGCTTGGCCTCATCGAGATCCAGGGAGTCGATATGCCCGATGGCCTCGTCCAGGCTGCGGAAGCCCAGCTCAGCCAGGTACTCGCGCACCTCCTGGGCCACGAACTCGAAGAAGTTCACCACATGGTCGGCCTTGCCTGTGTAGCGCTCACGCAGCGTGGGGTTCTGCGTGGCTACCCCCACCGGGCAGGTGTCCAGGTGGCAGACCCGCATCATCACGCAGCCGGAGACCACCAGCGCACTGGTGGCGAAGCCGTACTCCTCAGCGCCCAGCAGCGCGGCGATGACCACATCGCGTCCGGTTTTGAGCTGGCCGTCCACCTGGACGGTGATGCGTTCGCGCAGTCCGTTGAGCATCAGCGTCTGCTGCGCCTCGGCCAGGCCGAGCTCCCAGGGGGTGCCGGCATGCTTGAGTGAGTTCAGCGGGGAGGCCCCGGTGCCGCCGTCGTGCCCAGAGATGAGCACGACGTCGGCGGTGGCCTTGGCCACTCCGGCAGCCACCGTGCCCACACCATGCAGGGAGACCAGCTTCACGTGGACCCGGGCTCCGGTGTTGGCGCGCTTGAGGTCGTAGATGAGCTGCTTGAGGTCCTCGATGGAGTAGATGTCGTGGTGCGGGGGCGGTGAGACCAGGGAGACTCCGGGGGTGGAGTGGCGTGTCTCGGCCACCCAGGGGTAGACCTTCTTGCCCATCAGCTGGCCGCCTTCGCCGGGCTTGGCGCCCTGGGCCATCTTGATCTGCAGGTCATCGGCGTGGGTGAGGAACTGGCTGGTCACCCCGAACCGGCCGGAGGCGATCTGCTTGATCGCGCTGCGCCGCTCGGGATCGATCAGGCGTGCCGGGTGCTCGCCGCCCTCACCGGTGTTGGAGCGTGCCCCGAGCCGGTTCATGGCGATGGCCAGGGTCTCGTGGGCCTCCTGGGAGATGGAGCCGTAGCTCATCGCACCGGTGTTGAACCTCTTGACGATCTCGGAGACCGGCTCCACCTCGCTGATCGGCACCGGCTTGCGGCGGGCAGTGAGCTTGAAGAGCCCGCGCAGGGTCATCAGAGCCGATGCCTGGTCGTCCACCGCTTTGGTGTACTGCTTGAAGATGTCGTAGCGGCGGGTCCGTGAGGCGTGCTGGAGCCTGAACACCGTCTCCGGGTTGAACAGGTGCGGCGGTCCTTCACGGCGCCACTGGTACTCACCGCCGACCTCCAGCTCATGGCCGCGGCCCAGATCATTGCCGTCGGGCGGGTAGGCCTTGGCGTGCCGGGTCATGGCTTCGGCGGCGATGACATTGACACCGACACCGCCCATCAGGGAGTCTGTGCCGGAGAAGTACTGGTCCACCACGTTCTGGGCCAGGCCGACTGCCTCGAAGGTCTGGGCTCCGCAGTAGGAGCTGACGGTGGAGATGCCCATTTTGGACATGATCTTCAGCAGCCCTTTGCCCAGGGCCTTGATCAGGTTGGCGACCGCCTGCTCTTCGCTGACATCGGTGATGTCGCCGCGGCGGACCATGTCTTCGGCGGTCTCGATGGCCAGGTAGGGGTTCACTGCTGAGGCTCCGTAGCCTATCAGGCAGGCCACATGGTGGACTTCGCGAACGTCGCCGGCCTCCACCAGCAGCGAAGCCCGTGTCCGATTGGCCGATTTCAGCAGGTGGTGGTGAATGGCTGAGACCAGCAGCAGCGACGGTATGGGCGCCCACTGGGCGTTGGAGTCGCGGTCGGAGACGATGATGTAGCTGACACCGCGGTTCACGGCGGCGGAGACCTGCTCGCAGAGGGTCCTGATCCGCTGGCGGAACTCATCCTCCGTGGAGCCCACCCGGAAGAGTCCCCTGACCCGCAACGCCGCTTTGGCGCCCGTTCGGCCGCTTCCCCCAGAATCCTGAGGACTCTGCGAGTCCCCTGTGTCCTCTCTTGGGTTCCGATGGTTGGCGATCCGGGCCAGCTGGTCATTGGTGAGCACCGGAAAGTCCAGCTGGATCTGCTTGGACTTCACCTGCCCGGTGGCCAGCAGGTTTCCCTCCGGCCCCACATGGCGGCCCAGGGCGGTGACCAGTTCCTCACGGATGGCATCCAGCGGAGGGTTGGTCACCTGGGCGAAGGTCTGCACGAAGTAGTCGAAGAGCAGCCGGGGCCTCTCGGCCAGCACCGCGATGGGGGTGTCAGTGCCCATGGCGCCCAAGGGCTCGGCGCCGGTGGTGGCCATGGGACCGATGAGGATCTTCAGCTCCTCATGGGTGTAGCCGAAGGTCTGCTGGCGAATCCGCACCGAACCGGCAGGGTGCTTCACGTGGAGGCGCTCGGGCAGATCCTCCAGGGTGACACGATTCTCCTGGACCCACTGCCGCCAGGGCTGTGTGGAGGCGAAGTCGGCTTTGACCTCCTCGTCTTCGATGATCCGGCCCTCTTTGGTGTCGGCCAGGAACATCATGCCCGGGGCCACGCGTCCCTTGCGTACCACCGAGGCGGGCTCCAGATCGGCGACTCCGACCTCGGAGGAGAGCACGACCAGTCCGTCCTCGGTCACCCACCAGCGGGCTGGGCGCAGGCCGTTGCGGTCTAGGACGGCTCCCAGCTGATCACCGTCGGTGAATGCGATGGCGGCCGGCCCGTCCCATGGCTCCATCAGAGTGGAGTGGTACTCGTAGAAGGCTTTCAGGTCTGGGTCCATGGACTCATGGTTCTCCCAGGCCTCGGGAATCATCATCCGCATGGCCATCGAGAGCGGACGTCCGGAGAGCATCAGCAGTTCGGCGGCCTCGTCGAAGCTGGTGGAGTCGCTGGCCCCGGGGGTGCAGATGGGAAACAGGTACTCCGGGTCATCACCGAGCACCGGGCCGGACATTGTGGCCTGGCGGGCGCGCATCCAGTTCCGGTTGCCCTCCACCGTGTTGATCTCCCCGTTGTGCGCCATGTACCGCAGGGGCTGGGCCAGCGGCCAGGAGGGGAAGGTGTTGGTGGAGAACCGGGAGTGGACAATGCCCAGGGTGGACTTGTACCGCTCATCGGAGAGGTCCGGGTAGAAGGGCTCCAGCTGCGCGGTGGTCAGCATGCCCTTATAGGTGATGGTCCGTGAGGACAGCGAGGCGAAGTAGATCCCCAGCCGCACCTGGGCGCGTTTGCGCAGCCGCCAGGCCCGCTGGTCCAGAGTCCCATCGGCGGACTCCTGGAACTCGATGGAGTCTTCATCGGCCAGGGTCAGGAAGGCTTGTGTGAAGAACGGCATGGCGTCGCGGGCCAGGCTGCCGATCATGGAGTGGTCCACCGGCACCTCTCGCCAGCCGAGGACCTTGAGCCCCTGCACTGCGGCCATCTCCTCGAAGCTTGCGATCACATCCTGGCGCTCATCAGGCTCCTGCGGGAGGAAGGCGGTGCCGGCGGCGTACTGGCCGGCTGCCGGGAGCTCGAACTCGCAGACAGCCCGGAAGAGCTCGTCCGGGATCTGGGTGAGGATTCCTGCCCCGTCTCCGGTGCCCTCGTCACCGCCGACTGCTCCTCGGTGCTCCACACAGCGCAGGGCGTGCAGGGCGTAGTCGACAATGTCGTGGCCAGGCTCTCCGCGCAGAGTGGCGATAGCCGCCATGCCGCAGTTCTCATGCTCCTTGGCCGGGTCATAGAGGCCGGACTTCTCGGGGAAGGCGGCGTAGCGCTGGTAGGGGGAGATCACCTTCTGACCTGTGGTCTCAGCGCTCAACCCGGCAGCTTCCGACGCGGAAACGGACATGGCGGGGTTCCTTCCTGTTGGCCTTGGCGCACTGAGCACGCTACGCGTGAAGCTCGTGCAGGCTGTTAGACGGCATCGTCGTGAAGAACAAGCACCGGGGGTGGGGCACTGTCTTGAGCACCTGCAAAGGTTCGGGGTGCGGTGCTGCAGGCGCACTGGCCACTCTGCGTGCGAGTGGTCGATGTTCTATCTTGCGCCTGTGACTGGTCAGGTGCAAGTCAGCGTCATTAGTTTTCACTCCGTGGACCTGGCTCTGCGGCCTCCGTGTCCACCTCGTCAACTGAGTGCTCAGCCTTGCCGGGCGGGGTCTCGGGCCCGTTAGCACTGTCGCCCGCACTCCCTCCACTCACCTCGGAGGACTCCGCGCGAGCGCGGGCCTTCTCTCGGCTCGCCCGGGTGTAGACCTCAGCGTGCTCGGCGATCTCTTCCTCGGTCTGCGGACGCTTGACGAACAGCCAGACCAGAGCTGCCGCAGCGATGACGAAGATGACGATGGCGATGATCTGGTTCAGCCGCCAGTCCAGGCCGAGTCCGGACAGCGGGTACTGGGTGGACTTGCTGAACTCGTCGATCCGCAGTGATTCGATCCAGAAGCGGCCCAGCGCGTAGTAGGCCACATAGCTCCAGGCGATCAGGCCCTGGCGGAACTGGAAGCGGCGGAACAGCAGGATCAGTGCGATGAAGCCGACAAGGTTCCACACCGATTCGTAGAGGAAGGTGGGGTGGAACAGCGTGTTTTCGGTCGCACCGGCGGGCAGCGGCTGGTGCTGCTGGTCGGTGTCGATACTCAGCCCCCAGGGCAGGTCGGTGACGCGGCCGAAGAGCTCCTGGTTGAACCAGTTGCCCCACCGGCCGATCGCCTGGGCAAGGATGACCCCGGGAACCACCGCATCGGCGAAGGCACCGAATTTGATGCCGTGGCGGCGGCAGAAGAACCAGACCGCCAGGGATCCGGCCATGACTGCGCCGATGATCGAGAGGCCGCCCTGCCAGACCTGCGGGATGCGGGTGAGATCACCGCCTTCGCCGAAGTAGTTGTCCGGGGAGCTGATCACGTGGTAGATCCGGGCACCCACAATGCCGATGAGCACCGCCCAGAGCATGGCGGAGAAGACATCGTCGCTGCTGCCCCCCCGGGACTTCCAGAGCCGGGTGGCGACCACCACGGCCAGCACGATGCCGGCCATGATGGCCAGGGTGTAGAACGCGAGGAAGAACGGGCCAGGCAGGTCAATGCCGCGTGCCGGTGGTGGCGGGAAGCCGGCAAGCACGTCGGCGGTCAGAGCGGGGATGGTCATAGTGGGCACCGTATCAGGAGTTGGCGAAGAGTTCAGAAGCCAGCCGGCCCACGGCGTCCGGTCCCCCGTCACGCAGAGCTGCCACCAGTGCGGTGCCGACGATGACACCGTCAGCGTAGGCGCCGATCTCCTCCACATGCGCCCGGGTGGACACGCCCAGACCCACGCAGACCCGTTGGGCACCGGCGGCTTTGGCTGCGCTGACAACCCGTTCGGCGGCGTCGGAGACATCGGACCGGGCACCGGTGACGCCCATCAGCGACACCCCGTAGACGAACCCACGAGAGGATGAGGCGATCCGAGCCGCACGTTCGGGGCTTGAGGTGGGCGCGGAGAGGAACACCCGGTCAAGCCCATGGGCGTCAGTGGCAGCAATCCACTCCTCGGCCTCATCGGGGATCAGGTCCGGGGTGATGGCCCCGGCCCCGCCTGCCTCGGCCAGCCTGCGGGCAAAGGTGTCAGCACCCATCCGGTCGATGAGGTTGTAGTAGGTCATCACCAGCACTGCTGCGCCGGTGGCGTCAGTGACGGCTTGGACGATGTCGAAGACCTCACTGATCCTGAACCCCCTGGCCAGCACCTCAGCGGTGGCCTGCTGGATGACCGGTCCGTCCATCACCGGGTCGGAGTAGGGAATACCGAGCTCCAGGACATCGGCACCGTTGTCCACCAGGGCGATGGCCGCAGCGATGGAGGTCTCTTTGTCCGGATACCCTGCAGGCAGATATCCCACAGACGCCGCACGTCCCTGGGCCTTGGCGGCGTCGATGGCTGCTGCTGTCCTGCTCACCGTGCGCTCACTTCCCGCCGCATCCTGCGGCTGCGTCGGGTCCCTGGTTCGCTCACTGTTCGACTCCCGTCTCAGGCGCCTGGCTATTGTCATCAGCCGGCAGCAGGTCGAACCACGTGGCCGCGGTCGCCACGTCCTTGTCACCGCGCCCGGAGAGGTTGACGATGATCACCCGGTCCGCACCACCTTCGCCCCAGTCGGCTGCCAGCCGTGCGGCCCCGGCCAGGGCATGGGCGGACTCGATGGCGGGAATGATGCCCTCGGTGCGGCACAGGGATTCGAAGGCGGACATGCATTCGGCATCGGTGACCGGTGAGTAGGTGACGCGTCCGGCGTCGTTCAGATAGGCGTGTTCGGGCCCGACCGAGGGGTAGTCCAGACCTGCTGAGATGGAGTGGCTGTCGATGGTCTGCCCGTCCTCGTCCTGCATCAGGTAGCTGCGTGCCCCGTGCAGCACACCAGAGCGGCCCAGGGTGATGGCGCTGGCGTGGCGGCCGGTCTCCAGGCCGTCACCGCCGGCCTCGAACCCGTACAGGGCGACCTCCGGGTCGTCCAGGAAGCCGTGGAAGATGCCCATCGCGTTGGAACCTCCGCCCACACAGGCGGCCACGGCATCCGGCAGCTTTCCGGTGGCACTGAGGATCTGTTCCCGGGCCTCCTCGCCGATGACCTGGTGGAACCAGCGCACCATCTCTGGGAATGGGTGGGGCCCGGCCACCGTGCCGAGCACATAGTGGGTGGTGTCCACGGAGGCGACCCAGTCGCGCAGTGCCTCATTGATGGCGTCCTTCAGCGTCTGCGCCCCGTGCTCCACCGGCACCACCTCGGCGCCGAGCAGCCGCATCCGGGCCACGTTCAGCGCCTGCCGGCGGGTGTCCTCGGCCCCCATGTAGACCACACAGTCCATGCCGAACAGCGCCGCCGCGGTGGCGGTGGCCACGCCGTGCTGTCCAGCTCCGGTCTCGGCGATGAGCCGGGTTTTGCCAAGCCTGCCGGCGATCAGCGCTTGGCCGAGCACATTGTTGATCTTGTGGCTGCCGGTATGGTTCAGGTCCTCCCGCTTGAGAAAGATGCGGGCACCGCTGGGGGTGTTCGCCGCCTCGGCCGCGAAGCGCGGCACTTCGCTCAGCAGGGAGGGCCTGCCGGTGTAGTCTCGGCAGAGCCTGGAGTATTCCTCGGTGAACGCGGGGTCAGCCTTTGCCTTGGCGAAGGTCTCGGCCACCTCGTCGAGTGCGGCCACCAGCGATTCGGGCATCCAGCGTCCGCCGTAGTCGCCGAAGTAGGGGCCTGCGGCGTCACGGTAGGCGGTAGGTGGTGTGGTCGTCATGATGTGTGCCTCCTTGGCCGCCCTGTGGTAGCTGCTCTGAACTCCCGCACTGCGGTGGTGGGGTCGCCGTGTTTGACCAGTGCTTCGCCCACCAGCACGGCGTCTGCTCCCCTGCCGGCGTAGTCGAGCACCACTGCCGGTGAGTCCACGCCGGATTCAGCGATCCGCACGACGCCCTCGGGCAGGTGGCGGGCCATGGCGGAGTAATGGCGGACGTCCACGTCCAAGGTCTTCAGATTGCGGACGTTGACGCCCACGATTCTGGCCCCCAGAGTCACCGCGCGCTCGATCTCCTTCTCGGTATGGGCCTCCACCAGCGCGTTCATGCCCAGCTCGTGGGTCAGCGCGAGGTAGTCGGCCAGCTGGGTGTCGTCCAGGGCGGCGACGATCAGCAGCACCAGGTCGGCACCGTGGGCCCGGGCCTCGTAGAACTGGTACTCATCGACCATGAAGTCCTTGCGCAGCACCGGGATGCTCGCTGCGGCACGGACGGCTGTGAGGTCGGCCAGGCTTCCGCTGAATCTACGGGCCTCGGTGAGCACCGAGATCACACTGGCCCCACCATTCTGGTAGGCCGAGGCCAAGGCGGCAGGGTCCGGGATCTCGGCCAGAGCTCCCTTGGACGGGGACTTCCGCTTGACCTCTGCGATGATGCGGACCCCTAAGGAGTCGCTCCGCCCGCCCTGCAGCGCAGCATGGGCGTCCAGTGCCGGTGGTGCTTCCGCCGCCAGCTTCCGGACCTGTTCAAGCGGTGTCTGGGACCTGCGCTCGGAGAGATCCTCACGGACCCCTTCGATGATGGAGTCGAGGACTGTGGTCATGCAGTGCGGCTTCAGCTGGTGCTGGACTCGGGCCGGCGCTTCTCCGGGCCGCCGGAGGTGTTGTCCGGGGTGGCCGGGCCGGAATGTCCGCGCGGGTCCTCGCCCCGCTTGAGCACGGAGTTGGAGTCCAGCTCCACCCCGTAGCCGGCCCTCTTGAGCACAACGCCAAGGATCAAAGCCACCGGAAGCAGACCGGCCCCGACCCAGATCACCGGCCACCAGGCATCTGTCCAGTGCAGTCCGATGAACCCGACGCCAGCGATCAGGCTGGCCACCATGATGGTGCCTGAGACCGTCCAGGCCGCTGGTGTGGCTCCGTGGCCGATGTGGTCATAGTGAATAAACTCATCAGCGGACTGGGGCTCCTGCTCGACATCCCGGACTGCCGTCTGGCTCGTATCCTTCACCTGACTGGTGGCCATTCCTCTGCTCCTCTACACGCTGTCGAAATGCTTGTGTCCCATTCTGCCACGACCATCGCCGCCAAGCGCATTTCACAGCGCTTGTAAGCAATCCACCCGATGGTGCCCTGCGGGGCCGAGATGCCCTTGTGACGTTCTACGGGATCTCGGGGAAGGCGATGGTTCCGGGCTCAGCTCCCTGGCGCCACGCCAGGCCCAGTGAGCGCTGCAGCGCAGCATTGGCAGGCGTCGCTACGCCGTGGAGGCGCCCGAGCTGAACGATCTCGCCGTTGAGCCAATCGACTTCGGAGTCACCTCCGCGCTGCAGGGACTGCCAGGTGGAGTGACGGGTGGATGAGTAGCCGGTGGCCACATCGACCTGGAACTGGCTGAAGTCCACTCTCCGGTCCTCGCTGCGGGCAATGGGAATACCCGCAGCCCTCAGAACCGCCGCCGCCTCGGTGACCAGCGCTTCTCCCAGCAGCTGTTCCCGCTCTGGCTCAATGTCGAACAGTGACAGCCGGTCACGCACGCTGGAGAGCAGCTTCAGCGCCTTGAAGCCGATCACCTGCTCGGCGGTCTGCACCTGCCAGCCGATGCCGCGCAGGATCTCTGCGATCTCCTCGAGGATCTCATCCACTCCGCCGGGGTACTTCCCCACCGCAAGGGCTGCCCGTTGGGGGGCGGCGGAGCAGGTCACTTCGCCGGTGACGGTGTAGGAGGCGGGAATGAGGATGGAGCCGGAATAGATGCGGTGGTGCCGCCGGGCCAGGATGGGCTCGGCGGCCAGCCCGTTCTGGATGGTGAGGATGGGCAGATCGGCGGCCAGCCCGGCGTTGTTCTCCAGTTCCAACCAGGCCAGCTCCTGGGAGGACTCCTCGACGTGCTGGGTCTTGACCGTGGTGATGATCAGGTCGCCGGGACGCAGCTGTGCCCCGGCGATTCCCTCGACGGTGTTGAGCCGGACAGTCTTCGCGCCTTCTGGCCGGATATAGCGCAGACCGTGCTCAGCAATATGCCTGATCTGCTTCCCGCGTCCGATCAGCAGATGGTCGTGCCCGTGCAGCGCCAGCTCTGCGGCCGTTGAGGCGCCGACGGCTCCGGCGCCAAGGACCACCACCCGCTGAATCCTGGTCACTTGGTGGGGTCCTCACCGTCTGAGAGATCGTCCCACATGTCGATCTCGTCAGGGTTCTGCGCACCGGGCTTGCCCCGGGAGAATTTCTTGGAAGTCGTGTCATCGTCCCAGCCCGGGGAGAACAGCAGCAGCGCCAAAGAGGTGATCACCAGCAGAATGGAGCCCAGCAGCGCCATCCAGACCGCGAAGCCGACGGCGTACTCCGCGGCCGGGTCGGTGGTTCCGGTGTAGTCGGCCAGAGCCGGCGCGGCTGCCGCCGCCGGGTTTGAGAGTGCCAGCACTGCGGCGACGAAGGAGAGGACCCCGGCGCCGAAGACCACCGCTCCGATCAGTCCGCGCAACCACCCTTTGGCGATGGTGGCGGCCACACCGCCTGCCACACCCACCACGCCCATCGCCCGGATAGTCGGTGCCATCTCCGCCCCGGAGAGGCTGATCTCATCGGCTGCCGCAGTATCCGGCAGTCCGGTGGCGGTCACCCAGGTCAGCGCAGTGGAGACCAGAATGAGCACCGAGGCGATCTGGATGAACAGAATCGTGTTCTTACGCTGGAAGAAGTATGCGAGATGTCCCATCAACCCTGCCTGTCAGTCGGTGTCAGCCTGTCTGCCGCCAGTACTGCCCGCAGCGGTGCGGCGGCCTTGTTGACGGTCTCCAGCCGTTCGGCCTCATCGTCTGAGTCTGCCACGATCCCACCGCCGGACTGGACATAGGCCTTCCCCCCGGTGAGCACGGCGGTGCGGATGGCGATGGCCGCATCCATTCGCCCGGAGAGGTCGAAGTAGCCCACCACTCCACCGTAGACCCCGCGCCTGGTGGGCTCCCATTCGTCCAGCAGCTGGAGCGCCCGGGGCTTGGGCGCCCCGGACAGTGTGCCCGCGGGGAAGGCGGCGGCCAGCACATCGTAGGAGGATGCCGACGGCTCCACCTCGCCCTGGACGTGGGAGGTCAGGTGCATCACGTGGCTGAAGCGCTCCACCCCCATGAACTGGGTGACCTCCACTGAGCCGGGCACGCAGACCTTGGCCAGGTCGTTGCGGGCCAGGTCCACTAACATGATGTGCTCGGCACGTTCCTTCTCATCGGCCAGCAGGTCTTCGGCCAGCTGAAGATCGTCCGCCGGTGTCTTGCCGCGGGGTCGGGTTCCGGCGATGGGGTGTGAGACCACACGCCGCTCTTCGTCCAGGGTCACCAGTGCCTCCGGTGAGGCGCCCACCACCTGGTACGGCTCACCCTCCGGAGTCTGGAAGTGCATCAGATACATGTAGGGGCTGGGGTTGAGCAGCCGCAGCATCCGGTAGACGGTCAGCGCATCGACCTCGGTGGCCAGCTCGAAGCGGCGGGAGACCACGATCTGGAAGACCTCACCGTCCACAATGGCCTGTTTGGCTTTGCCGAGTGTGGCCAGGTACTCATTCTGGTCCCAGCTGTGCTGGACCCGGTCTGCCAGGTCCAGCTCCACGTCCTGCGCCCAGTCCGGCTCGGCGGCGGCAAGCTCCGGGCGCACCGGCTGACTGAGCCGGAGGCGCATGGCAGCCAGGCGGGCCACAGCGTCGTCGTAGGCTGCTGCCGCTCCGGTGGACTGCCCATCCTTGTTGATGGCATTGGCGATCAGCGTCACCGTGCCGTCGCGGTTGTCATGTACGGCGAGGTCGGAGACCAGGTTCATGGCCATCTCCGGCAGTCCGAGGTCATCTGCCGGCGGGTGCGGGAGCCGCTCCCAGTGGCGGACCACGTCCCAGCCGATGTAGCCGACCAGCCCGGAAGCCAGATGCGGCAGCTGATCGGCGAAGGCTCGTTCACCCAGGAACTCGAGGGTGTCTCGCAACACCTCGGCGGTGGAGCCGTTGCCGGGGGTCCCCGCAGGCGGGGTGCCAGTCCAGTGGGCCGCGCCGTCCTTCTCCGAGAGTGTGGCCATCGAGTTGACGCCGATGAAGCTGTGCCGCGACCATGCTGCCCCAGGGGCCGCCGACTCCATCAGAAACGTGCCGGGCTTGAAGTCTGGTCCGTGCGGTGCAGAGCCGTCGGAATCGGTGCAGAGGGCTCGGTAGATGCTCACCGGGGTGTGACCGTCGGCCAGCAGCTTGCAGGTGACCGGGATGACCCGGTGGCTGGCGGCCAGCCGGAGGAACTCGTCCCGGCCGGGGGTGACGGTGCCCAGGGGATGCATCAGCCGATCTCCCTCTCCGTGAAGCAGGTCTCGGCACCGGTGTGGCAGGCCGGGCCGGACTGGTCGACGACCAGCAGCACGGTGTCACCGTCGCAGTCCAGGGAGACCGACTGCACGTGCTGCACATGTCCGGAGGTCTCGCCTTTGACCCAGAGCTCACCGCGGGAGCGTGACCAATAGGTGCCGCGGCGGGTCTCGATGGTGGTGGCCAGGGCCTCGGCATTCATCCAGGCCAGCATGAGCACCGCCCCGCTGGTGGCGTCCTGAGCGATGGCGGGGACGAGACCATCAGCGTTGTAGCTGACCTCAACGGACACCGTGCTGTTATCGGGCACTACGCTGTTATCGGACACTGTGCCCCGCCTTCCGGATCGCGTCTTTGACTTTGGCAATCATGTCAACCGGCCCGAAGTGGAACATCGAGGCTGCCAGCACAGCATCTGCCCCCGCGTCGACGGCCTGCGGAAAGTGCTCGGGCTCGCCTGCTCCCCCGGAGGCGATCAGCGGAACTCGGGTGACCGCGCGCACCGCGGCAATCATCTCCAGGTCGAAGCCGGCTTGGGTGCCGTCGGCATCGATGGAGTTCAGCAGGATCTCTCCGACGCCGCGCTCGGCGGCCTCGGCGCACCAGTCCAGCGCGTCGATGCCGGTCCCTCTGCGACCGCCGTGGGTGGTGACTTCGAACCCGGACTCGGTGTCCAGGCTCCGGCGCACATCAGCCGAAAGCACCAGAACCTGGTTGCCGAAGCGGGCGACGATCTCGTTGATGACCGCTGGGCGGGCCACTGCGGCGGTGTTGATCGAGGCTTTGTCCGCTCCGTGCTTGAGCAGCCGGTCCACATCGGCCTCGCTGCGCACTCCCCCGCCGACGGTCAGCGGGATGAAGACCTCCTCGGCGGTGCCGGTGACGACTTCATAGGTGGTCTCGCGGCTGTCGGAGGAGGCGGTGACGTCGAGGAAGGTGATCTCATCCGCCCCAGCCTCGTTATAGCGCCGGGCCAGCTCCACAGGGTCTCCGGCATCGCGGAGCTTCTCGAAGTTGACCCCCTTGACCACGCGGCCAGCATCCACATCGAGGCAGGGAATCACCCGTACGGCCAGTGACACAGCGCTCCTTCGGCTAGACGCGGCAGGCGTGAATCGTGGTGACCAGGATAGCCCGAGCGCCAAGCTCGTAGAGCTCGTCCATCAGCTGGTTGGTCTTCTTGGCCGGCACCATCGAGCGCACGGCGACCCAGTCCGGATCAGCCAGCGGGGAGATGGTGGGCGACTCCAGGCCGGGGGTGGTGGCAATGGCGGCGTCCAGGTCGGCTTTGCGGATGTCATAGTCCATCATCACGTACTGGCGAGCCACCAGCACACCCTGGAGGCGCCGGATGAGGCGCTCGGTGTCACGCTGGATCGCCGCGGCGTCGTCGTGACCGGCAGCACCGTCGGCGGTGCCGTTTCCGGAGATCAGGATCGCTTCGGAGACCATCACCGGATCGCCGAAGACCTCCATTCCCGCGGCCTTGAGCGTATTGCCGGTCTCCACCACATCGGCGATGGCGTCTGCCACCCCGAGCCTGACGGCGGACTCGACTGCTCCGTCGAGGTGCACCACATCGACCGCAGCGATGTCCTGGGTCTCGAACCAGTGGCTCAGCAGGGAGTCGTAGGAGGTGGCGACCCGTTTGCCGGCCAGGTCCACGGCGGCGCGGAATGTGCCCTGCGGGCCGGCGAGGCGGAACGTGGACCGGCCGAATCCCAGCCCCATGATCTCCGTGGCACCGGTGTCCACGCGGGCGTCCTGGAACAGGTCCCGGCCGGTGATACCCACGTGCAGCGTTCCCGAGCCCACATAGACGGCGACGTCGCGGGGACGCAGGTAGAAGAACTCCACCCCGTTGGCCTCGTCCACCAGGACCAGCTCTTTACGGTCACGGCGTTGCAGATAGCCGGCTTCGGCCAGCATGGACATCGCCGCCTCGGAGAGCGCACCCTTATTGGGCACGGCCACGCGCAGCTTCTGGCCGGAAGTGGGCACAGTGGGGTTTTCAGACATGGTGCGAGCCTTTCTCACAGGTAACGGTAGACGTCCTGGGGCGTGATTCCCTTGGCGAGCATCATGACCTGCAGATGATAGATCAGCTGAGAGATCTCTTCGGCGGCCTGCTGGTCTGACTCATACTCGGCAGCCATCCAGACCTCGGCGGCCTCCTCGACGATCTTCTTGCCGATCTGATGAACCCCGGCCTCCAGCGCGGCCACCGTTGCCGAGCCTTCGGGACGGTCGGCTGCCTTACGGGCAAGTTCATCGTAGAGTTCGTCGAAGGTTTTCATCGCCCCCAAGCTTACAGCGCTGGCCCCGGGGCGCCGCGCAGGTCGCCGTCTCTGCCGGCCGGTTTGAGCCGGCCTTCACGCCCTGAAGTCGGCCCATCACTTCGCTCGGGCCTCAGGTCACTGCGGCATGTCTCAGCCGTCCAGCTGGGCAATTGCCACCGCAGCCGCCACCGCGGCGTGGGCAGCCTCGTACCCTTTGTCCTCGCTGGAGCCCTCAAGTCCGGCCCGGTCCAGGGCCTGCTGCTCCGTGTCACAGGTCAGCAGTCCGAAGCCCACTGGTATGCCGGTCTCCACTGAGACCCGCACCAGGCCGTCAGTGGCCGCGGAGCAGACGTAGTCGAAATGCGGTGTGCCGCCGCGGATCACCACGCCGAGGGCGACGACGGCGTGGTGGGTCTGTGCCGCCCGAGAGGCAAGGACCGGCAGTTCGAAGCTGCCGGGGGCAGAGAGCTCGGTGACGGCGTCGTGGTCTATCCCTGCCTCAGCCAGGAACCGGCGGGCGCCGGCGGTCAGCCCGTCCATGACCTGGGTGTGCCAGCGGGCTGCGATCACCGCCACGCGCAGGCCTCCGACCTGATGCCGGAGGGCCTCCATCTCGGCCGGGTCGATGGTCAGTGCTCCTGCTCCGCTCATTGCTGCTCCTTGGTGAGTGTCCGCTGCGTGGGTTCATTCTGCTCATTGAGCGCCAGGTGGTCGAGCATATGGGCCATCCGGTCCCGTTTGGTGCGCAGATAGCGCTCATTGTCGGGGTGGACCACTCCGTTGCTGGGCACCTGGCTGACCCGCAGACCGGTGGCAGCCAGTGCCTGGACCTTGGCGGGATTGTTGGTCAGCAGCTTCAGGTCGGTGATGCCTGCTGAGTGCAGGATGGCGGCTGCTCCGGTGAAGTCGCGCAGTTCGGCGGCCAGCCCCAGCATCTCATTGGCCTCCACGGTGTCCGCACCCTGCTCCTGGAGCTTATAGGCCCGCAGTTTATTGGCCAGTCCGATGCCGCGGCCCTCATGCCCGCGCAGATACAGCAGGTGGCCGCCGGTCTGGTGGATGGTCTCCAGGGCTGAGGCCAGCTGGGTGCCGCAGTCGCAGCGGTGGGAGTGGATGACGTCTCCGGTGAGGCATTCGGAGTGCAGCCGCACCAGGGGCTTCTCGACCTGTGCATTCTGGGCAGAGAGCAGCAGGTGCTCATGTCCGGTGGCCCGCTCGGTCCACACCTGGGCGTTGAAGACGCCGAAGTCAGTGGGCAGGGTGACTACCGGGCCGCCGGTGACCAGCTTGGGCGCCTCCTCTTCGGGCGCCTCCCAGGAGGTGAGGTAGGATTCGCGGACCGCGTCCGGCTTGGCAGTGCCGCCGCGGTACTCGATGAGGTCGGCGATGCTGATCAGTGCCAGCTCGTGGGTGTCGGCGAACTCGCGCAGTGCCGGCAGCCGCATCATGGAGCCGTCGTCATGGACCAGTTCGGCGATGACTCCGACCTCCGGGTAGCCGGAGAGTCTGCACAGGTCCACTGCGGCCTCCGTGTGGCCGTCACGGCCGAGCACCCCGTGGGCATCGGCGACGAGCGGGAACATGTGGCCGGGGCGGGTGAGGTCTGCGGCCTCGGTGCCGGAGTCGGCGAGTGCGGCTGCGGTGACAGCGCGGTCATAGGCGCTGATGCCGGTGGTCTCCACTGCCAGGGCATCGCAGCTGACGGTGTAGGCGGTGCCTTTGGGGTCCTCATTGTCGGTGACCATCGGCGGCAGTCCAAGGTGCCGGGCGCGCTCTGCGGTCATGGGGGTGCAGATCACCCCGGAGCTGTGCCGGATGGTGAAGCCCATCAGCTCCGCAGTGGCTGCGGAGGCGGGGAAGATCAGGTCCCCTTCGTTCTCGCGGTCGGCGTCGTCGACCACCACGACGGGGCGGCCGGCGGCGAGCTGGTTCAGGGCCACCTCGATGGGGTCCAGCAGCGGTGCGGGTGTCGCTGGCTGGGGCACCGGCGTCAGGGCGGAGGGGGCATCGGGCGCCTTCTGGCCGAAGGTGAGCATCCGCTTGACGTATTTGGCCAGCACGTCGACCTCAAGGTTCACGTTGCTGCCCAGCTCTTTGGAGCCCAGTGTGGTCTCGGCCAGGGTGGCCGGGATCAGCCCCACCTCGAACCAGTGAGAACCGTCCCGATCCTCCCCGGTGCCGGTGACGGTCAGCGACACGCCGTCGACCGCCACCGAGCCCTTCTCGGCGAGGAACTCAACGAGGTCCGTGGGCACGGCGAACCGGTGACGGCCGTCATTGAGGTCGCGGTCGGTCAGGGTGCCGATGCCGTCCACGTGGCCCTGGACCACATGCCCGTCGAGCCGGGCGCCGGCGGGCAGGCAGCGCTCCAGGTTCACGGTGTCTCCGGGGGCGAGCTCTGCGAAGGTGGTGCGCTTCAGCGTCTCTGGGATCAGTTCCACGGTCAGCCGCTCGCCACTGATGTCCACTGCGGAGACACAGGCTCCGTTGACGGCGATCGAGCCGCCCAGGGCCAGCCCCTCCAGGTGGCCGGGGGCCTCGAAGCTCAGGCGCTCCACGCCTTTGGAGGGGTCGGGGGTTCGTTCGATCACCTGGCCGGTGCCGGTGATGATTCCGGTGAACATTCAGTGAGCTCCCTTCGGCTCCGGCTGCAGGTGAATACAGACGTCGTTGTCCATGATGGTGGTCGGGCCGCCGTCGGCGGCGTCGAGGGTGTATCGGCGGGCCTCGGCCAGAGTGGTCACGCCGAGATCTGCCAGGCTGGACCGGCCGGAGCCGAGGATCAGCGGGGCGCTGTAGAGGAAGATCTCGTCGACCAGGTCGGCGGCGAAGAAGGCCGAGAGCACTGACTGGCCGCCCTCCACCAGCACATGCCTGACCTGGTAGCCGTTGTGTTGGGTTCCGGCAAGGGTCTGCAAGGCTTCCAGAGGGTCTCGGGTACGCAGCTGGAGCCATCCCTGGCCCTCGGGCCGCCCCTGTCTCAGTCGGGCTTGTTCGGGCAGTTCGCGCAGTCCCATCACAGTGCGCAGCGGCTGCTCGAGCGTCTCGTCGCCGCCCTTCTGGCGTGCGGTGAGGCGGGGGTCGTCGATCTCCGCGGTGTTGGTGCCCACGATGATCGCATCGACTCGCTGCCGGATGCTGTGGGTGTGGCGCCGCGACACCGCCGAGGTGATCCACTGGCTGGTGCCGTCGGCTGCAGCAATCCGAGCATCGATGCTCTGCGCCAGGTGGACAGTCACGAAGGGCCGCTGCTGGCTGACCGCCTGGTTCCAGCGGTGGTTGAGTTCAGTGCACTGCTGACCCAGCTGACCAACGGCGACGTCTGCTCCCCTGTCCCGCAGAACCTCACCGCCTCCGCCATTCACAGAAGGATCGCGGGCGCCGATCACCACTGTGCGGATCCCCGCTTCACTGATCAGGTCGGTGCAGGCAGGCTGCCGTCCGTAGTGGCTGCAGGGCTCCAGGGTGGTGTAAAGGGTGGTGCCGGTGAAATCGACAACTCCTGCGGTGCGCGCATTGGTCAGGCAGTCACGTTCGGCGTGGAAGGTCCCGGCACCCTGATGATAACCGGTGGCGATGAGGCTTCCCCGCGAGTCTGTCAGCGCCGCGCCGACCAATGGGTTGGCTCCGCGGGGGCCGAGCAGTGCGGCGTCGATCGCAGTACGCATGGTGGCGTCACTGCCGGTGAGGTGGGCGGTGCCCAATGAACAGTCTCCTTCTGTGCTACTCCCTTCCAGACTCTGACTGTCGGTACCGGAGTTTCACCGGTTCAGCCGGCGCAGTGGGCGCCGGGTCGCGGACTGTCACCGCCGGTTCGGAGTTTCACCGATCCCGTAAGCACGTGACATCTATAGTGCCATAAAACACATGACGCCCGGAGTCGGAGGACTCCGGGCGTCATGTTCATGTCATGTTTCTGACCCGAGAAAAGCTCGGCGGCGCCAATTAGGCTTCAGGCGCGAAGGCCCGCGTAAGCGGGCCGAGAGCCGAGCGGGGTTTCCCCGCCGGCGGGACTAACACTGAGCGGATGACGAGATTCGAACTCGCGACCCTCACCATGGCAAGGTGATGCTCTAGCCAGCTG
>NZ_QWLD01000041.1 GCF_003600155.1 Nesterenkonia muleiensis
GCCCGCCCTCTCAGGGCTGAACCCGAAACTGCCCCGAAGAGACCGGAGACCCACACATCCGTCGCAAGAGCCCTAATAGTACGATGAAAACAATACTCATCCACGGTCCTAGTCGGGTACTGTAGCTCACATGAGGCAGCCGAGGCAGGTCCGCGCGCGAGACGGGACCCGACACCCCATACTTGCCACATATGTTTTGATCGCGGGAATCGGTTTCCCCGCAACTCTGCTACTACCCGCTGCCTTGGTGAGCAGCCATGATGGTGTCGCCGTGCCGGTGTTACTGCTCGTGATGGCGACACTTCGTTTAGCAGTTTTGATCTACAACGGCGCAACACCGGTCTTGGCAGGAACGCTCTGGATGTTCGTTTACATCACGGCCGCGGTCGTCCCGATCGCCCAGTTTCACACCGGGCTCTTCCCAATGCTGGATTCACCCGAGTATCTCATCCCTGCGGCGATCCTGTTTCTCGTAACAGTCGTAGCGTACGAAATCGGTCGGTTTCTCGGTTCGAAGACTGGCACCCGGCCGGGTCAGATAACCGTTCGACTCATCTCAATTGCTCGACTCAAGTGGCTGACAGTATTATCAGTCACCGCAGCCGCGTACTATGCGAACTCTGTCGGCGGCATAGGCGTCTTGATGTCGAGTCGGCGGGAACTCCGCGAGTCGATCCAGATGGCTGGACTCAGCCAGCCCGATTCGCAGGTCGGTTCCGCAATCGTGATGACCGCGGGTACCGTGCCCGTGTTCATCGCCTTAGTTCTGTGGATAGTTCATCTCCGCCGATCGCAGAGTCGCTCGATTACCGGATGGCTCTGGCTCGCAGTGCTGGTCGCGGTGAACTTGGTGGTGAACAATCCGCTCACCAGTCCGCGCTACTGGGTGATTACGATGTTTGTCACGTTCATCTTTACACTCCCCAAGCTGAGTGCTCGTCGTTTCCAATGGACTCTCATAGCCGGGGTGCTCGGTGCGATCGTAGCGTTCCCTTATCTCGACTACTTTCGCAACGCAGTAGAGTATAGAAATCCGATCAGCTTCATCTCTATCGCCGAGAAGATCTCCACCAAGGACTTCGATCAGTTCATCATGACCGCGAATGGAATGAGTTGGATTGACGGGCGCGGCCACACTCTTGGCGCTCAGATTCTGGGTGCCATTTTCTTTTGGGTGCCTCGGAGCGTGTGGCCCGAAAAAGCACGTGATACAGGAGTGGAGGTCGGCTACTCGATTGGGGCTTCCAACGTAAATCTGTCGTCGCCACTGCCGCTGGAGTTTTGGGTCGACTTCGGCTGGGTGGGCGCTATTTTGGCGTTCCTTGTCGTCGGCTACTTCTCGTTCCGGCTCGACACAAGGTTCAGCGTGACAAGAAACGCAGTCCGATCACAGATCTATGTTGTTGATATTCTTATCCCTCTTTTGGCCGGATACACATTCATTCTGATGAGGGGGCCATTATTGCAGTCTATGTCGCGTCTCGCGGTCATGCTCGCGGTGTGTCTATTTGTCATGGGCTCAAGAGTTGCGGTCGACGGCCTCGGCCAAGTTGTGGAGAAGATCGAGACGTGTCCCGAAACGCACGCCTCTGCCTCTAATCCGCGGGCCCATCAAGCTACAGCTGGGGCGGCGGAGAAGGCTGATAGAGCCTCTACCTCTGAGCGCCGTTTGACTACCGAAAGGCACGGTTGATGATCTTTCCAGTTGCTATGTCGACGACCGACGTAGTGCGGGTTTCCGTGCGAGAGAACCACTTCCCCTCTATGGCCTTATACCAACTCGCTGGTGCACCCAACCAAAGTCCGGCCCGATCGTCGCGTGCGCTTGAGCGAGTTAGTGCCGACCCCGCACCGAGCGCCGAGTAGTTAGGCAGAACTGAACCACCGAGAAGAAGACAATCTGTGCCTATGAAGCTGTATTTTCCGATCTCGACTGGCGAAGCACTTTGGGCATTCAAGCGAAGGTCTGTCGAATGAGTAAGAATGGTAGTCCTATGTCCCGCGATCGAAGAGTACGAGCCGACCCGGATTGCACCGGAACAGTCAAGTGTGTGTCGGCTAGAGATCTTGGCGCACGCTTCCAGCCTCAGGATGCCGTACCCAGGGAAACTGTCAGCGAATACTTGAGCAGCCGAGATCAGATTGTAGCTCCCGACGATCGCACCGTCTCCGATATGTAGTTCTTGCACGTTCTTTATTACATTGGCTCTGCGGATCACGCTGTCGCGACCGACGTGAGCATGCCTCAGATTCCAGACAAGAACGGCATGGATTCTTGCGCTGGGCTCGATGGAGTGGCCGAGTCTTCTCAGAATCCAGTTTTTGAACTTGCTACGCGGCAAACCGAAACAACTCAGCTCTACAGAAGTCCTCAGTAGAGACTTTTTACCCATCTGTCCGTCCTTCCTCTTCAGCCGTAATTCTGTGTTTGAAAAACCGACGCGCCGGGAGCACGATTACCAACGGATAGAACAGAGCCGACGCGGCGAAACCAACGACAAGCGCACCGTCCACACCCCCAGCTATGTATCCGGCGCCGTAAAATGACCACACAACTAGAACAAGTACCCAACGCCCCACCGTCGCAATCTTCTGCCCTCCCAACAGTCTCAACATCACAACATGCAACCCGGCAAGTCCACTCGTAATCGCGACTGCCCCGGCTAAACCAAGCCCGACAATGAGCGCGCCTTTATCGACTCCGCTAAAATCTACAGGGGTCGCCAAAGCTAGCGCCAGGAGTCCGCATACGATAAGTGAAGCCGTGACGCACAGTAATATCGACTGACGCGTTCCCTTCTTAACGAAAATTCTCGTATTACGCAGACGTTCGTCGAGGACTCCGTCTGCTGTGAGTGTGAGCGCCAACGCGGCAAATACCATGTTCAAAGGCCCCACCAAAGTCTGGCCGAATCTAAGCCCGCCGACCAGCGATGTTACGACGATGGCCCCGAATACGAATGTTGGCAGAACCGTATTAAGTTGTGCGGCAATATACTCGAGTGTTTGAAGTCTCGATTGTCCCCAGTAGGTTCCGAAAGTGCTACCTGACGCCGGGCGGTTTAGTAGCCAACAACTTAAAGCGAGAGCGCAGGGCAGGGCCGTGAGGCCAACAAGAATTTGAACCGATGCCCCGGTTGTTAGCACATCTCTCATCGCGATTAGTACACCCAACGACAGGATCCTCGCAACGTCGACGATTGCAAGTGGCCAGTGCCGCCCCTCTGCTATGAGGCGAAATCGGACCCAGTCATAGAATACGATCGCCGCCATGCCTGCGCCCAGCCATACTGCACTGTGCCAGTCCTCCACTTGCAGGAGCACGCTTGCTGCCATCATAAGTGTCGCGGCGAGAATGCAGGAGACCAGGGCGATGGTGAGGGAAACTCGTGAGTGTGAGAGTTCACGCTGAACCACCAAGGCAGGCTGAAAGAGACTAGCGCGAAAAAAACCCATTAGGAAGTTCGCGGCCAGGGCCAAGAGCGCATACTGACCGAACTGCTCTGGCATGAGGAACATCGCAGCAATAAGCACCGCTCCTGCACCATAAAGGCTTGACGCGATCTGACTAATGAATAGCGGTCGGCCCATCGTGGAGAACAGCCGTCGGAAGACACTACTCACGCTCGCTCCCCTAGGGAGGCCGGCCCGATCATAAGATTTCCGACTCCATGTCGCTTAGGCGGTTAGTCACTGCGCCATGATTTCGTGCCAACGATGAGCGACTTCGCCCCAACTGAACTGTTCTTCCGCCTCCCGGCGAGCGAGCCTGCGTGTGTCCATCGAGTACCCGCGGGAAAGTTCGATGACCGCGTCGGCAATCGATTCCGCCGAAAGCTCACGTACAATTGCGGCGACACTGTCACTCAGGCCGTTGGCAGACGCGACGTTACCCGACGCCACAACGGCAAGTCCATGCGCTGCAGCTTCGGCCACCGCGATACCGAAGTTCTCATCCTCGCTCGGAAGCACGAAGATGTCCGCACTAAAGAGCAATTCACGCTTGTCAGCACCGGTAACGAGCCCAGCGAAACCTACGTGATCCTCCAAGGCTTCGGTAGTTACAATCTCTCGTAATGACTCCTCCGTTGATGTGTCGCCGGAACCAGCGACTGTTAGTGACGCCTCACAACCCCGGCTGCGTAGAATGCTCACGGCGCGGATCGCAAGATCAATCCGCTTCTTCGGCGCGAGACGTGAGAGCGTAACAAGTTGGATTGGAGCGCTGATTCCGCGTGCGGCTGGTTGCTCTTTCGGAATCACGGTGCCAACACCTGCCCACTCCGCACGCGCACTTACGCGAGCGGCAACATCATTACGCTCCTGGGGAGAGCCAGTAACAAGGCTTGAGGTGAGAGCATTAACGACACGACCTGCCGTCTGGAGATAAATATACTTTTTTATTCTCTTTTTCTGAAGCTCATGAGGAGTGAGCGCGCCATGAGGCATTATATAAACTTTTGACCCAGCAAATCTTGAAATAATTGTCAAAAAAGGCAACCAATATAGAAAATATCCGTGCAATATAACAGAATCAGATTCTTGTAATAATTTCCAAACTTTTATTAAGCCAATTCTATACTCTTTTTTCTTTGGTTGTATATGAATCTGACGTGGCTTTATTGGAAGGAGGAACCCTTCGGCTTCCTGGGTCGCTGCGACCGTACTATTCCAGCCTCCTTGAATCCAGATGAGCGACGCGCTTGTCGTGTCCGCAGCATTGAACGCGAGGTTGAGCTCAAAAGAATTGCGCGCGGGACCCCCGTCCTTATGATTCAGTGTGTTGACAACCTGCACAATCCGCATCAGATCTCCGACTCAGCTAAGCCAACGAGTTCGCGATACTTGACTCCAATTTGCCAGTAGTAGGCAGACAGCGCTAATGCATAGTCCATGCCAGCGCGACCATCAAGGAACCCTCCGCGGAGAATAAAGGCGTAGCCGAAGAACAAAATCGGTTTTAGCGGAAGCATGTCGAACATGCGTCCCTTGAATGTGCGTTTACTGGCAATCTCTTTGCGAAGCCGTTGGTTCAATCGCAAATGTGCTTCCCAATCTGAGTATCGATTGTGGCGCGCGAACCAACTGGAAACAGGATCTCGATCGTCGTGTATAAGCCGGTTGCGTAATTTGCCTATTTTGAACGCTGTCTCCGGTTGATAATGGCCTTCAACCTCTCGAATACCCGGCGCGTCGAGATCATTAATCACAGGGAAGCTTGCGCGATCTATATGCAAGAGTGACCGTTTAGTCACGACATGACCGTGACGTAAGTACCGACCAGCAAACCTGTAAAGGAGATTGATATCGAATGCACCATGTGAGGAGCTTTCGATAGAGTACTGGAGGTCAACCAGCTCGTTGATCAGCGATGCTGTGGGGAATTCATCGGCATCAAGTAACAGAATCCACTCGTTCAAGGGGTTGGCGTTCTCAAGTGACCATTGCTTTTTTTTAGGATACTCACTGTTCCACTCGAAGTGGACTACGCGGGCACCGTGATTTACCGCAATTTCCAAAGTGCGATCTTCGCTTAGTGAATCGACGACGATGACATCTTCAAAGTCCTTGAGGTTCTCGAGAGTATTCCCAAGCCCTGCCTCTTCGTTTTTCGTAAGAACGATCGCGGAGATCTTCGAGATGCGCTTCACGAAGACACTCCGGCGAAACGATCGGCAGCGTACCGAATCGGATTGCCGCCCCATATTTCTCCGGCGGGTATTTCGCGCCCGTCGATAACGGTGAAAGGGCGTATCAGCGCTGACCTTCTGACCTTCGTGCCACCCAGCACGCAACAGCGAGATGTGATCCACACCCCAGCCTCAATGTTGATTGGCCGAGTGATAAGCGCCATATCGCGGCGATGCGCGTGGCTCCCGGACGTCAAGAAAGTCTCCTGTGAGATGACGACGTCATTGGCGATCCGGATATGATCTTGATTATGGAACCACACGCCCTCTCCTATCCATGACCGGTCGCCGATGTGAAGCTTCCAGGGGAACTTGACTCGCGTGCGCGGACGGAACACAACTCCCCGCCCGATCTCAGCGCCGAAAACACGCAGTGCCCTGACGCGCAGGCCGGAACTGATCTGCCACGGATTAGTCACCAACAATAGTTCGCAGATACCCCACAGGTAAACGATCCACGCCGGACGGTCCCATGCCGCGCGCTCGCCCGGCGCCTTCGACAGATCGATGACAGGTATCTCTGACATAGCTCACTCTCCCTGAAATCTACTGGTAACCAGCTTCATGGTAGCTTAGCGTCTATGTCGTCCGCGTTACGGCGAGTCCTTATGATAGGGCTCAATTATCCTCCAGAACCAACTGGAATCTCTCCCTACACGGGTGCGATGGCCAAAGGACTAGTTCGTCGCGAGTTCGGGACACGTGTATTGACAGCGCACCCACATTATCCAGACTGGAGAGTGCGAGCAGGTTACGGGCAGTGGTCACGCAGAGAAAACATCGAGGGAGTCGATGTGGTTCGCTTGCGTCATTATGTTCCACGCAAGCCCAATGGAGTGCGCCGTGCCCTTTCTGAACTAAGCTTCGGTGTTCGACTGGCCACCACCGGCTGGGAATCTCCTGACGTGATTGTCGCGGTGTCACCCGCACTTCTCAGCACCTGGATAGCGATGCTGCGTGCAAGGCTCACGAATCGTCGAGCGCCGACGATTGTTTGGGTCCAGGACCTATATGGCCTTGGTCTGAGCGAGACGGATCAGGGGAGTCGCGGTGTCGTTCGCGCCATAAACGCAATAGAACGCCGTGTGCTGCGCAATGCAAGCCGTGTGATCGTAATCCACGACCGGTTTGCCCGACGCGTGTCAGAGGATTTCGGCATCCCCATGGACCGTATTGAAGTCGTGCGAAACTGGACGCACATTCCTACGCCTCCCTCCGTCGACAGGGTCGCTGTTAGGAAGATGCTCGGCTGGCGCTCTGACGAGACAGTTATCCTTCATGCTGGGAACATGGGCGTCAAACAAGGTCTGGAAAACGTCGTGGAGGCGGCCAGGCTCGCCAGCCAGCGCGATGAGAACGTCCGCTTCGTGTTTCTCGGCGGGGGTAGCGAGAAGGGCCGACTACAGGAGCTCGCCGGCTCAATCAGCCATGTACAGTTTCTCGATCCCTTACCCGACGACGAGTTTGTGGCAGCACTCCAGACGGCAGACATCTTGCTCGTGAACGAGAAGAAGGGGGTCGCCGAGATGGCTGTACCGAGCAAACTGACATCGTACTTCAACGCAGGAAAGCCTGTGTTAGCCGCAACTGACGAGCAGGGCATCACCGCTCAGGAGCTTCGTGCGGCTCGGGCGGGGGTCGTGGTTCCCGCGGGCGATCCAGCCGGGTTACTGGATGCAGCGGTTGCCCTCGCAGCTACCTCCGACTCTGCGCGTACGATGGGCGAGAACGGAGTGCGGTATCGTCACACTGTCCTGGACAAAGAAACTGCTCTCGACAGATTCACCGAGATTCTCGACTCTCTCACCTCCCGCCGTTCGGATGACGAGCGGATCGACGTAGGCATAACCGAACGGAGTCACAAGTGACCAAGCGCGCACTCATCACCGGCATCACAGGCCAGGACGGCTCCTATCTAGCCGAGCTTCTCCTTGCAAAGGGATACGAAGTCCACGGCATCATTCGCCGAGCGTCCACATTCAACACCAGCCGCATTGACCATCTCTATGTGGATCCGCACGATCCGAACGCGAAGCTGTTCTTGCACTACGGCGACTTGAGCGATGGTGGCCGGCTCGTCACGCTGCTATCGCGGATTGATCCGGACGAAGTCTACAACCTTGCAGCGCAGTCGCATGTTCGGGTGTCTTTTGATGAGCCTGAGTACACAGCGGATGTCACCGGTTCAGGAACTATCAGGCTCCTTGAGGCCGTGCACCTTGCCGGAGTCAAGGCAAGGTTCTATCAAGCTTCTTCATCAGAACTCTACGGTGCCACGCCTCCGCCCCAGAGTGAAAAAACCCCGTTCTACCCACGATCGCCTTACGCCGCTGCGAAGCTCTACTCATACTGGATCACCAAGAACTACCGCGAAGCCTACGACATGTTCGCGGTCAATGGCATCTTGTTCAACCACGAGTCACCCCGCCGCGGTGAGACCTTCGTCACCCGTAAGATCACCCGTGCCGTCGCGCGTATCAAGGCCGGGGTTCAGAAGGATCTTTACCTGGGTAATCTCGAAGCCATCCGAGACTGGGGATACGCGGCTGAATATGTAGAGGGCATGTGGCGCATGCTGCAGGCAGACACGCCGGAGGACTACGTGCTCGCCACCGGGGTGGGCTACACCATCAAGGACTTCCTGGAGGCATCTTTCGGTCATGTGGGCCTCGACTGGCAGGAATACGTGAAGTTCGACGAGCGCTACCTGCGCCCCACCGAGGTCGATGCGCTCATCGGTGACTCGTCCAAGGCTCAGTCTGAATTGGGCTGGACTCCCACGGTCGACGGTGTTGCCCTCGCCAAAATCATGGTCGACGCCGATATAGAGGCTCTCGAATGTGAAGGGCGGCCGTGGATCGACAAGGTAAAGCTACCGTCATGGAGCACGGAGGAGGTAGCAGGATGACCGCGGTCGAGGAAGTCTCCTTCGACCCGGGACCGTTGGACCGTGACGCCACTTTCTACGTGGCAGGACACCGGGGCCTCGTCGGCTCAGCCATCTGGCGGCGCCTGGAGGTAGCCGGGTTTAACAATCTCGTCGGAAGAACTTCAGCCGAACTCGACCTCAAGGAACGCGAGGCAGTTTTCGACTTCTTTCGCGAGAACAAGCCGAAATATGTGGTGCTCGCCGCGGCGAAAGTCGGCGGTATCCTCGCCAACAGCACCTACCCCGTTGACTTCCTCAGCGATAATATCCGCATCCAGTCCAACGTGATGGACGCCGCCCTCGAAGCCGGTGTGGAGCGGCTGCTATTCCTGGGTTCCAGCTGCATCTATCCGAAATTCGCTGAGCAGCCCATTCGTGAAGACTCACTGCTGACCGGCCATCTGGAACCCACCAACGACTCCTACGCGATTGCGAAAATCGCCGGCATCCTCAACGTGCAGGCCGTGCGACGGCAGTATGGTCTGCCGTGGATCTCGGCGATGCCAACCAATCTCTACGGCCCCAATGATAACTTCAGTCCCAAAGGATCGCACGTGCTGCCTGCGCTCATCCGGCGGTACGACGAAGCTGCCCGTTCAGGTGCCTCTCCGGTGACCAACTGGGGGACAGGTACACCCCGCCGTGAATTCCTGCACTCCGATGACATGGCGGACGCATGCCTGCACCTGCTGGAGCACTACGACGGACCAGATCAGGTCAACGTAGGCACCGGCAGTGACGTGACCATCCGCGAGATCGCCGAAACCATCGCCTCGGTAGTGGGCTACCGGGGTGAGACGCAGTGGGACATTTCTAAACCCGACGGGACGCCGCAGAAGCTCCTCGACGTGTCGAAACTGGCCGAGGCCGGGTGGACGGCGAAGATCAGCCTCGAAGAGGGGCTGGAGCGAACTGTGCAGTGGTATCACGAGCATGTCGACACCATCCGTGAGTGACCGGCGCTGACCCGCGGCGCCAGGGATCAGCGGGGGGCGAGCCTCGAGAACAGGTCTCGGCAGCCCGGCCACAGCGGCTCTGGGAGTACGGCCGGAGCAAACCAATCGAAGTCGATTGCCTCATTGCGCGGACTAGGGTCGCCGTCGAGCTGGACGGTGAACGATAAGCCGATCGCATGCTTGCGCGGGTCGTCACCGTGCGCAAAATGCTGGGCAGACTCGGGTCTATCCTCGGGTGGGAACCATTGGTACACATAGGTGGGTTGTGGGTCGGCGTCGAGGGTAACGCCCGTGTCGAGTGTGTCGCGGGCATGCCGCTGAAGCGCATCGGCGATGCTCTCACCCTGTGCGATACGCCCGCCCAAGTGGCACCAGACGCGCCCGAAAGGTGAGTTGCGAAGAATGAGTCCAATCTCGGTTCGAGATTCCACGACGCGTGTAGGCACGAAATCGACACAGGCAATGGGCATCGACTGCTCGATCCGGGCGTAGAGGTCAGCGGGGAGGAATCTCATGCGTTAAGTCTAAGGAAAGCCGACCGTACGTGTCGGTACTCATTGGGCCAGTTCAGTGAGGTGGGAGGGTGACCGCGAAGAGGGTGGTTCCCTCAGCTTTGGCCATCCCATCGGCCAGACCGGTTTTGCTGTGGTCGGCGGGGACGGCGGTGGCGGTGATCTCGCCGGCCGAGGCGGACCACTCTGCCGGGAGGAAAAGGCTCTCGCCCTGAACGAGGACCTCCGATGCGCCCGTTGCATGCACCTCGGCCGCGCCTTCTGTGCACAGGATGATGGCGGGACCGTGCTGCTCGATTGGCGCGGCCTGACCGGGGTCAAGATCGAGCCGCTGAAGCTGGAATTCGGCGAACCCCGGCCGGAACACTACTGTGCCCCCGGCGGCCGGCTCAGGCTCCACGTAGGGTATCGGCAGCGGCCGGAAGTCTACGGTCTTGAGCAGCTCTGCGACATCGACGTGCTTGGGCGTCAGCCCACCGCGCAGTACGTTGTCTGAGGCGGCCATGACCTCCACGCCGACACCCCGCAGGTAGGCATGCACATTCCCCGCCGGCAGAGCGATCGCCTGGCCAGGTGCCAACCGCACCAGATTCAGCAGAAGAGAGATCACGACGCCGGGGTCTCCGGGATAGTGCCCGGCCAGATCCGGCACCTCGGCCAAAGACGATGCCGCTGCAGCTGCCTCTGCCACGGCGGCCGGCGCCGCGGCCACGAGCTGCTGCACGCCACCGGTGACTTCCCGAGCAGGACCGCCCAACAGATCCGCAAACACCCCAGTCAGATCACCGGCCTCCAGTCGGGTTGCGAGTGCTCCTGCCTCATCCGCCGCCTGCATGGACATATTCGCTGAGCGTGCGAGCCAATGAAAGTCTTCGGCCGCTTCCCTGGGCTGGCGAAACCCGCACAACGCCACAAAATCCGTCAGAGCCAGAAGCATTTCCGGCTTGTGATGCTCATCCTTGTAGTTACTGCCGGGATCAGCCGGGTGCAGGCCAACGGTCCGTTCGCGAGCGTACCCTGCCCGCGCCTGTTCCTCGGTGGGGTGCACCTGCAGGGACAAGGGGGCCGCGGCGGCAAGGACTTTGGTGAGGAACGGCAATCGCCCAAACCTGGACGCAGCATAAGAGCCCAGATGGTGTTCCGCGGCTTCGGCAATGAGCTCATCAAGCCGACGTCCTTGCCGTGCCGGCGGATGAACGACCACAGACGGGGACCCCGGGTGGGCACCAATCCACAGCTCCGCCTCCGGACGGCCGGAGGGATCCCGGCCGGTGAGCTCGGCAATGGCCGTCATCGCTCCCCAGCCGTAGTCACGTACATGATTCTCCAGGCGATACATGCATTGCCCTCCTCACTGGTCCGGCTGGACTAGAGCACGTCAACCTCACCAGATGCTTTGAGTGACTCAACGGCCTGTTTAACGAGCTGAGCGTGTTGTTCTGTGGTGACGAGCAATGCGTCTGGGGTATCAACGACGACAACGTCGTCGATCCCGATGAGCGCGATGATTCGCTGGGAATCAGTCACCACCACACCCGATGCCTGATCTGAGTAGACCCGTGCCCCGTTCCCCAGCACGGTCAGTGCCGTATTCTCATCGGCCGGGTTGAGGCGGCCGATCGCGGCAAAGTCACCGACGTCGTCCCAGGTGAACACACCAGGGATCATGGCGACATCGCCGGTGGCTGCCGCCGGCTCAGCCACCGCATAATCGATCGCGATGGTAGGCAGCCTCGGCCACACTCGCTCGAAGACTTTGTCCCGGGCGGGGGTGTCCCAGGCTTTGGCGATCTCCTGGAGCCCTGAGTACAGTGCAGGCTGGTTCATCTCGAGGTGCTTGAGCATCAGGGACGTCGGTGCCACAAACATTCCCGCGTTCCAGAAATACTCCCCGCTAGCTAAGTAGGTGCGTGCCACATCCTCTTGTGGCTTCTCGACGAACTCGATCACGCTCGTTGCGCTCGGTGCGTCTTTGACACTGAGCCGCTCGCCTGCCCTGATGTAGCCGAAGCCGGTCGACGGGAGCGTGGGGCGGATACCGATCGTGACGATCTTGCCGGTCGCGGCGGTGTGCACCGCTTCGCGGACTGCAGCGAGAAAAACCTCAAGCGGGCCTACCACCTGATCAGCGGCGAAAGACCCCATAATCGTGTCCGGGTCCCGATGGTGCAGGATAGCGGCCGCCAAGCCGATTGCGGCTCCTGAATCCTTGGGTTCGTTTTCCAGCACTAGATTCCGTGCCTGAAGTTCAGGTAACTGCTTGCATACGGCCTGGCGGTGCACTGCCCCGGTCACCACCATGATTCGGTCCCCCGCCAATGGGGTTAACCGGTCGTATGTGGAACGAATCAGTGTGCTCCCGCTCCCCGTCAAATCGTGCAAGAACTTCGGTGCCGCTGCACGGGAGAGCGGCCACAGTCGCGTCCCGACGCCACCTGCAGGAATTATGGCGTAAAAATTTTCCAATGAACTACGTCCCCCAACTCAGTATTAACCTCTAGTCTTTCACGGCGCGGAGATGCGATAGGTGATTAGCCATACGAGAATTCCGCTCAGACAAACGGTGATGGGGTGTTGAAACTGCCCCCAAGCCCCAAGCCCCAAGCCCCAAGCCCCAAGCCGAGAGGCATCTCGTCTATGCAGAATATCCCAGGCGCAGGATGGTTGAAAGTACTCGACGAGACTCAATAATGTTACTTAGATCACCTTTTATGTGTGACCTGCCTGCCGAAACTTCAGCGTTAGCCTCAAGAGCTCTAACAGAGGCTTTCCTGCTTGCAAGCGGTGGAGAGCTGATCAAGGTCCTCAGCGCCCTGGCCCTTAACCTGCCTGGCAGCGCTCAGGCCGTGCTTTTCAACGACCTCGCGGGCTATGGTGCGGTGCAAATACCCGACCATCGCTTCGATCTCACTGATAGGAGTAGCCCCGCACCAGCAGGGACATCAAGAGCTACGTGCCAGCCTGGGTGGAGACCTTTTCCCGCTTCGCCGCTTCGGTGATTGGGGGCTCGCCGGCCAGCACCGCCAGCGCGATCCGCAGCTTCTTCTCCACCGATTGGGTTGGTGGACGACTCATAGCATTCAGTTTTTCTGTCAGGGACGTTGCATCAGCAACTAACTACCCCAGCCAAATATTCTGACGCGCGACACCACCACCAGACGTAACTCATTTACTTGCGCATGCTAGCTTTCCCTCTGAGAAATGAAGTAATATCAGCCGAGGCCTGATATCCACTTTTTAGAGCGACTTCGACACCAGCTCTGCGCGGCGAAAAGTCCGCTCCTGCTATCACAAGACCAGGTGGAGTCCTGACTTTCAAGTCATGGTAGTGAGCCGCTTGTTCTCCCGGGGGAGCTACATTCCACGCACCGAGAGCAAACTCATCCTTAGCCCAGTCGTGTCCCCTCTGCTCTTCAACGGTGACCTCGTCGCCCCACACTGAAGATACCGCTGCTCGCGCCGCACTGTGCATATCCATACCTGACTCTGAAATCGTTGTTTCGCTGCCAAATAACGCTGCCCAGACTGTGCCGTCAGCCTCTCTATCCAAAATAATCATGTGTCTGTATCCGGTCATCTGGCCGAGGATCGATAAGTTGCTGGGTGCCTGCGAGCTGAGCCTGACCCAAGCCTTGTATCCCTTGCCAGGTTGCTCGCTTGTAAGTAGAGAGGGAACTCCACCCTCCCAATCCAACTTGCGGACTATCCCTGAGCGTACGACGACATTGCGGGGTGCCGCTACGATTACGGCTCGACTCGTGAATTCTTCCTGAGGCGTGACTATCCTGTATTTTCCCGCCGTGTCATGCCTGATTTCCACAACTTGTGAATTGAGCTGGAGTGCAGAATCGACTGACTCTCTCAATCCGTCCGTTAAGCCAGATGTCGTCGGAAGGAGCCAATGCCCGCCGTTGAGAGCTGCTGCCTTCAAGCTCCCGCCAACCACGAGGTCGAGCATGTTCGCGACAGAAATCTTGTTCAGTGAAGTTCCAGCATACTGCTCGTTCCAGCTTTTGAACCACGTAGCTGCTAGCGGTTGGAGATCAAAGTGTGGAAGCTGATCAGCAATGGTACGAGTCCGAAGAAGAGCCTCATCTTCTGGGTTCCTACTCTGCGCCTTGAGTCGTCTAACCTTAGAAACGATTTCCCGAGTTTGACTTGGGTTTGAGGAGAAGTATTCGGGCAGGTTGAAAAGCTCGCCATTCATCAGAACCCGCTGTTCTCGGCGATGTGGAGGAGCGTCGTACGTGAGGCCATAGCGCCTAACTTCGGCCAAAAGAAGTGGCGCATTGGCCAGGTTGAAGAACTGCCCTCCTAAGTCTAGGGCGGCTCCTGACTTCACTCGATCCGCATAAAGCCGACCTCCAACACGCGATTTCGCTTCTAAGACACGAACAGAGACGCCTGACTCCATCAGGGTTCGCGCAGCCACCATACCTGCGACGCCTGCCCCTATCACTATCGTGTCTGCCATCGTTTGAAGCTCTACTTAGTCGTAG
>NZ_QWLD01000017.1 GCF_003600155.1 Nesterenkonia muleiensis
GCTGCCGGGGTGCTAGAGGTCACCGGGCCTGATACCGCTACTGAGACGGAAACGGTCACCTATCAGGTGGAGGTCTTAGATGACTACGGCAATACCCTGGGCGCCCCTGAGGTGGGGGCCATGGATGTGACCTCCACTGTGAGCGCTGACCAGATCAGCATCACCGAAGACGGTGAGATCGAAGTCGCTTTCGCCTTCACCCCTGAGGAACTGGTTGACCGGGAGCTGCGGTTCGCCTACACCCAGGACGGTGACCTGCTGGTGGCCACCCTTGAGGTGGAGATCACCAGCGCGGTCGATGCCCTGGCGGTTGATGCCCCGGCTGAGGTGGGGGTTGACGAGGCCATCACCGTGACAGTGGATGCACTGGATGCCGATGGTGAGGTGCTCAGAGATGTGACTAACCATGTCGCGGTGTCCTCCTCGGTGGAGGGCGACGTCGTCGTGGACAATGAGGTCATCGTCTCCGGTGAGGGTGAGCGCACCCTGAGCGTCACCTACCGTGGGGTGACTGGTACTGCGGTGGTGGAGGTGACCGCACCTGAGGAAGAACTCCTGGTGCCTGATGAGATCATCCTTGGCGCTGACGAAGTCGTCGTTGGTGAGACCCAGGAGGCGACTGCCACCGGGTACGAGGCTGGCACTCAGGTCACCGGCACCATGTACTCCGACCCACTGGATCTGGGCACACAGGTTGCTGATGAGACAGGGGCTGTCACGTTCACCTGGGAGATCCCAGATGACACCGAGCCCGGTGAACACACCGTGGTGCTGACCGCGGATGGGTATCAGGACATCTCGGCGACCTTCGAGGTTTTGGCAGCAGAAGAACCTGCACCTACTCCGACAGAAGAGCCGACGCCGAGTGAGGAGCCAAGTGAGGAACCGACACCCACTGAATCCCCCACTGCGAGCGAGGAGCCGACCGCGACACCGGCTCCGACGGAGTCTCCAGAGCCCCAGGAAGAGGATGACCTAGCCGATACTGGCACACCCTGGTGGGGCCACCTTCTGCCCCTGGCCGCACTACTGCTACTGGTACTGGGCGGAACGCTCATCGCCATGGCCAAGCAACGCCAACTGTCAAGGAGGCAGTAGCCTGCCGCCTGGTATCCGACCCCGTCGCAGACCCCCGTTCACTGTGACGGGGTCACCCCCTGCGGGGCTTGCGAGTCGAGCGACGTGCCTCAGCGCACAAGTGGCAGAGAACCTTCGATCAGCAGGCGACGACGTCCTACCAAGTGTGGTCCTCTTACGCCGAGTTGAGAGGACACCTGATAAGCAGTCCGCCGTGCGGCTGCAAAACCTGCCTACCATCGAAGCGGATTTGTCACCTGGGGCGTTCGCAACCATCAAGGAGGCCGCACCAGGATTCACCCCTCCGGACGGCGCCTTTCTTGGTTCCCGGAACCGCTCCAGACTCTGCCCGATAAATCGTCTGCATTGTCCGCAGGTCGCCGATATCAGCTTGGCACCTTGTCGTGTGAGTTCGGCAGCGGCCGAGTGTGCGCGGCGTCGAGTACAGATTGCACGACCGCGGTCTTGGCGTTGGTGTACTCGTCCCAGTTCGCGGATGATGCGGCGGCTTCTCTCTTGACCTCCAGGTACCTGCTGCGAGCGGCCCCGTCAGCTCGGAGCGTGTCTCGGAAAAGCAGGCGTCTCTGCCACGACCGTCCCTGGTGCTCAAGCACATGGATCACGTACTGCCGTGAGGTCCGGCCGGGAAAACTCAACCAGCTGTGATGGGGTTTTTCGCCCTCCACGTCGAACCCCTGTTGCACCAACAACTGCGTCACGCCTGCGATCTGGTCGGCGGGCACCCCGACGGCCATATCGACCACAGGTTTGGCGGGAAGACCCGGCACTGAGGTCGAACCAATGTGCTCAACGGTCGCCTGCGGCACCGCCTCGAGCAGCCGATTGGTCATCTGCCGGGCCATTTCTGACCATACGTTGAAACGGCTGTCGGTCAACCGCACCTGTTCATCCTGAGCCATGATCCAAGTCTCTCAGCGAGGAGCAGCCTCAGGGTAAGCGACATGCATAAGAGCTCCTATCGACCTGATCTGCCCGAGCATGCTCCCCCTCCCTCATTCACCTTGATGGGGCGGTTGGCTCACACTTCAGGCGCACGATGCAACGTAGACATGGTTAGACATTTAACCTACGCTGAATCTCATGAGGACTATTTCAATAGGCGAACTGCGGCAGAACCCCTCCAGCATGCTCGATGACGTGGAGTCAGGCGAAGTCTACGTGCTGACCAAGCACAATCGGGAGGTCGCCCGAATCGTGCCCTCTTCCTCCTCCGCGACTGTGATTCCGCCTAAACGCAGCGGGAGCTCGAGAACAAGGGACTTGCCGCGTGTTGACCTTCCGGGCGGAATGTCCATGGACCAGTTCCTCGATGAACTCAAAGGCGAATGATGACAGGCTACTACCTCGACACTTCTGTAGCACTTCGCATTCTGTTCCACCATTCGCAGGCTGCGGCTGAGTGGTTCGATGGCATCACTACCAACCCCAACGAGTTCATCGTCTCTTCAAGAATCCTGCGCACCGAGATGACCCGGGCATTGCGCCGCACCAGTCAGCCCCTGGAACGAAGGAGTGAGGTGCTTGATTATGTCGGAACGCTCCCCGTGGATCACGCTGTGCTTCAGGAGGCGGAGGCCCTGGTTCCCCACGTCAAGACACTTGATGCGATTCACCTCGCCTCAGCGCTGCGGAGCGGCTTGGAGGATGCAGTGATCGCTACCCACGATCGCAATATGATCAACGTCGCCGGCCAGCTGGGATTCAGTGTTCACGACCCCGTCACAGATGATCCGGGCCGCACCTAGCCCAAGCTCGTGATCCACCAATTCCGTTATGCAGACTTCTTTTCCAATGCCGTGGCAATGTCCTCGGCGTAGAGGAACTGCCCGCGGTCCGGGCGCTGGTAGTCGGTGTCCTGTTCGGCAGGGCGTTCCGGGATCCGGATCCGCCGCGGCTCCACATACTCCCAGGGCAGCTGCTTGAGGAGGTCATTGATGACGTTGAGCCGAGAGCGCTTCTTGTCCTCACTCTCCACGGTGATCCACCGGGCTCCGGGAAGATCCGTGGCGGCAAACATAGCGTCCTTCGCTCTGGAATAGTCCTCCCCATCTGGAGATGGACTCCACGTCCATGGGCGAGAGCTTCCAGCGCCGCATCGGATCTTCCGCCCGGGAGCGGAAGCGTGCCTCCTGCTCGTCGTCGGACACGGAGAACCAATATTTGATCAGCCGAATATCATCATCAACCAGCATCCGCTCAAAATCCGGTGCCTGCCGCAGAAAGCGGTGATACTGCTTTTCGGTGCAATAGCCCATCACCCGCTCCACCCCGGCCCGGTTGTACCAGGAGCGGTCGAAGATGACGATCTCTCCAGCCGCCGGCAGGTGTTCCACATAGCGTTGGAAGTACCACTGGGTCTTCTCCCGCTCCGTGGGTGTGGGCAGCGCAGCGATGCGAGTGTGCCGCGGATTCAGGTACTGGGTGATCCGTTTGATAGCCGAGCCCTTGCCGGCAGCGTCACGACCCTCAAAGATCAGGCAGACACGTTCACCGTTCTCGATCACCCACTGCTGCATGGCCACCAGCTCCCCTTGGAGCCGCTTCAGCTCACGCTCATAGGCTTTCTTCCTCAGCTGAGGCAGTCGGCGAGCACCATTGACGCTGTTTCCGTTCGGCATCTTCAGAGTTTACAGCGGTGCTGACTGACACTTTTCCTGTGGTGCCGTGACCTGGTCCGATTCCCGCTAGACGCGAGCCAAGCGAGCAGATGGAATAGGGGTATGCACGCGACAGTCTCCACACCGGACGGACCGTTCACCATCATCGCCGACGCCGACCATGTGCTCGCCTCAGGATGGACCGAGGACGACGACGCCCTCAGAGCACTCATACACCCCCAGCTGCGCGCCCGAGCGGACTCAGCTCAGAATGAAGGCGTTCTGGAACAGGCGAAGACGGCCGTTCTCGCGTACTACGAGGGTGACTTCGCAGCCGCTGCCACCGTGCCTGTGCTGCAGAGGTCCGGTCCTTACCGGGAGCACGCCTGGGATGTCCTGCGCCAGGTGGAGCCCGGAAAATCGGTGACCTACACCGAATATGCCGCCCGCACCGGCAACACTGCAGCCGCACGTGCTGCTGCAAGCGCCTGCGCGAAAAACGCAGCCGCACTGTTCGTGCCCTGCCACCGGGTCATCCGGACCGATGGCTCGCTAGGCGGCTTCCGCTACGGACTCGATATCAAGCGCAGTCTGCTTCACCGCGAGAAGTAATCAGGCTGCTGGTCCGTAGTGCTGGTGGTGGTGGGGTGGTTCTCTGACCGGGGTGGGGAGGTA
>NZ_QWLD01000002.1 GCF_003600155.1 Nesterenkonia muleiensis
CCATCGGCTCAGCGAACCCGCTGCAGCCTGAACCAGCCCTCCATCATTCCCAGGCCGATTCAAGCCTGTTCCAGAGCCGATTGGGCCAGCGCGGTCTGCTTACTGGTAGACACTCTCCATCCCAGGATGGCCCGTGAGTACACATCGGTGATGAAAGACACATAGTAGAACCCTTGAGTGGTCCACACATAGATGAAGTCGGCCACCCACCACTGCTCCGGCCGGCTGGGGTAGTTCCAGCGCCGCCGTATGTGGTCCGGGTCCGCGGTGCCCTCGGATCCGAGACTGTGGTGAAAGTCCGTCGGCGGCCCCGCGCACACCGCTGATCCCGGCGATACCCATCAGCGGCTCCACCCGGTCACGGCCCCAATCGTGGCCTGCACGCCGTGCGCTCTTCCAGAGCTTCCGACGCCCGTAGAGCCGCCGGTTGGTGACCCACAGTGCGTACAAGGTGCTGGCGTCGTAGGCATCGGTCAGATCCCTGTCGGTGGGCATGAAGCCTCGGGCCTGATGGGCGTAGAAAGTTGACGGGGCGATCTGCGTGCCATGCTTAGAGAGCACAGCGCAGATCGGCTCGACCTAAGAAGCGGTGCCGATATTGGCGGATGTAGGCGACTATCGTCCCAGTCTGCTCCTCGTGCATCCGCTGCATACGAATTAAGCTGACGAAGTACGCAGGATTTCATTAGCCCGCTTCAGCCGGGCGTTCTCGGCCTTCAGCTCTGCGAGCTAGGTATCGCGCTTTTTAATCTCAGTTGGCGAATACCCCGGTGCTTCGAGATCCCGGACGATCCAGTTCTTCAACGTGGCTTCGTTGATACCCAAAACCTCGCCGACCTCGCCGCGGGCTTGAGCCTTCGAGACCCCGTCTACCTCTTCGAGCCGCTCGGCATACATCCGCACAGCCCACGCCTGAGTCTCGGGGTCATAGTGTGAACGTGCTGGCATGATCCTATTCTCCTGCTTAAATCACGCTCTCCACCACCCCAGGCCCGTTGAGTAGCGACCCGGAGCCTGAGGCGCCCGTAACCCCGGCCAGGGAGCGGGCGCCTCACCCTGCCCTTGACAAACCAACACTACATATCAGCTTCAAGGCGCCGACGCTTATCCCGGGTGGGCTTCAGATAGCGGTCGATGGTGACCGGGCTCATGGACAGCACCTGGCTGATCACCTCATCGGTGAGCCTCTCAGCGACCCGGTCCAGCTCCTGGTGAGTAGCCTTAGATGATGGGCCAGGACGGCGTGGAGGTACTTACCCGAGGGCTCACCGGCCAGTGACCACACCTCAATGAGCACCACCAACGCTGAATACGAGTAGCCCCGCCCCCGAGGCTTACGCTTCTGCTGGTTTGTCCGGCCTTTCCGCTGCCTGGCGGTGCGGATGGCTCGGCGGGCGTTATCCCTGGACCAGCCAGTGGCCCCGCAAAGCTCATCGAGCAACCGACCTTTCTCCTGCTTCGAGGCCTGCCCATAAGCCTTGGCGTACTTCTTGGTTGATCTCCCGGCGCGCGCCCATCGACAGCTCCTGGCTCATCCATAGAGTCAACCCGGTTTTCACGGGCAACTCTCCATTGCGGCACCCGCATGGTTTCGCCGGCACATTAGCTGAATCTCGTCCTGACATAATCTCTGGCGCAATTGTGCAATTGGGTAGCGATGTGGGCGTGAGCACTAGAGTAAATCAGATGGATCCTCAGTGAGCTTTCGCCCTCTTTCGGGGACTTTTCCACAACCAATCGCTTCGCCACAACATCCAGAGTGGCAACACGCCCGAACGCATATCAGAGGGATCCCCGTCTGCATCGCTATCGACGGCCCCCTGACTCCGATCGGAATACCTCAACTAATGTCTACAACAGGGCATCAGGCTCACGGTTGACGGCCTCTTGATAAATTGGCTGGAAATGCAACCACGCCATGTAAGGAGTGGCTAAATGATCCCGGGAGTGAATGGCAGCTTTCTCATCAATAGCGTGGATCTCACGCCCTGTGGACTCAGCTTTCATCTGAATCTCACACGCCCGATCAGCAGCAATGAACCACCAGGTGGCCTCGTCAACGCTTTGGCGCCCAGCGCTAAACAGTCCGTGATTCTGATGAATAGCGATCTTGGCAGATCCGAATGCCTCAGCGACCTTCTCACCTGCCGACTTCTCAACGACAACTGCACCCGCTTCTTCCGTAATAACTGCTTGATCGCCATAGAACCCGCAGGCTGTCTGCGTAATGGGGTCTAACGGTCGCCCCATCGCGGCCCATGCCATTCCGTTCGTTGTGTGAGCGTGAACAGATGCCAGCACATCAGGGTTTGCTTCATGAATCGCCGAGTGCAACACGAATCCCGCGCGATTGACCGCATAATCTCCCTCCACAACACGACCATCGTGATCTACGAGAATCAGATTCGATACTCGGACATGACTGAATGGCACAGCGAAGGGATTGGTCCAGAACAGGTCTAAGTTCGCTGGGTCCCGCACCGTTAGATGACCGGCAAAACCATAGTCGTATCCCAACTTAGAGAGAACGCGACAGGATAATGCCAGTCTTTCCTTTCGGTGCTGTCGCTCCTCACTAACAGATTCAAATGACGGCCACTCAGGGAATATTAAGTCCTTCTGGTCAGGCTCATAGACTGATTTTTGCACACCTGTTGCCACGACGAAATGCTCCTCAAACTAGGATTAAGTAGGTATTGGCGCCAATTCAAAGAATAGCATGCAGTGATCCGCAACACAAGGAGCCGCAGCGCTGTTTTAAAGACGTAGTTCGACCCCCAGGTCCTCATGCTGGCTATCAGCTGAGCAACCACGCAATGCAGAGCGTCACCGGGAACGACAAGACCGAGCTTGCGAACACTACGTGCCGTACGAGCAATTGTGGCATTCGATGGTGCATGGCAAATAGCAGTACATTCTGCGCCGTCGGTAGTGCAGCCATAGCAGCCAGCCCAAGGAGGTCGACACCAGACAAGCCCCCAACGGAACTCCCAAGAACGAGCGCAACTGCAGGCATCAGGACTGTCTTCCCAAACAAGGATGCAAGGCTGTCTACCAGTCGAGCGCGTGATCCGAACGGGCACTCAGCTCGTAAGCTCATCCCGAACATGATGAGAACGAAACGAGGGAAATTGACGACTCGCCTATCATTCTCAATGCTCCGATAGGAACGCTTGGAGAGAGATCCCAATAATTGAGGTGACTACACCTAGTGGCGTGTCGCTGCTTAGTTCTTGGGTGTGTTGTTGAGAGGTTGGTGGCTGGCAGATCT
>NZ_QWLD01000039.1 GCF_003600155.1 Nesterenkonia muleiensis
GCCCATCCACGCTGCAGCAGCATCAAGGTCCTTGACCTGCATAAGCTCCCTGGTCAGTCCCAGGATCTCTTTGTCGGCCTCGAGTCTGGGGTTCAAGGTGGTGTGGCGAACTACTGCGGCGCGGATGTGGAACTAGCAGCGTTGAATCCGGGTCCGTGGCCATTGCTGGTCTAGGGCGGCTCTGAGCCCGGTGCCACCATCGGTGATCACCACATCCGGGGCAGGAAACTGCTTGAACAGCGCCATCCAGGCGGCTTTGGATTCCCGATCACACCACTGCCGGCCGATCACGTGGGTGCCGTTGTGGGCAATCAGCACGCACCAGCTGCCGAAATAGGTGCCATCGACGATGATCTGCCGGTGTACCTGGCCGGTGGGATCAGGCGGGGGTACTTCGATCTGCCAGCACCAGGTGGTGGAGAAGCGGAAAGAACGTCCGGTTCCGCCACCAGCCTGACTTTGGTGTCCTTGCCCAGCAGCCACCCTAAGAACGCCTCTAGTTGTGCTCTTGGGGTCATATCAGCCCGGGACTGGGTGGAGGAGGCGCCACAGGCTTTGCACCGCCACCTGGTCCTTCCTGCACTGGTTTTACCGTTCTTCACCTGCTTGGCGCCAGATACACCGCAAACCGGCCGATTTCGAGGATTAGTCACTGAACATGCTTTCAAAGCATGTTCAACCCTCTACATCGCTGCCATATCAGCTATCCACGCCCGGGCTGTACACACATTCTTGCCTATAACCCCGATGCCCGGCGACCCGCAACGGGCTCTCCGGGGATGAATAAGTGCCACGTATCACTCAGTGGTCACCACGTATTTCTCTCAGTGGTTACCACTGAAAAACAGCCGACTACGGATACTCGGCATGGTTCCGGCACATACGTTGAAGCGCAGTATGTCCGTACTCGCACTCCGAACTCTGCAGAGGTTCATCGCTTATGTCGAAGACGTTTTCGTGTGTAGTCAAGACTGTTGCCGCTTCTCTCACGCTTCTCACTCTTGTGCTGCTGCCCGGTCCCGCGCTCGCGGGCACGGTCATGCCGACCTCGAGCTCAGCCCAAGCCTCGGAGTCACCGAGTGCGGACCCCGATGACGGTGATGAGACTGAGGACGCCGATGACTCGTCTCTCAGCCTCCCACCAGAGCCCTCTGACGAACCGGAGGATGAGGGGACACCCAGCCCCTCAGCGGAGGAGGCTGAGGCCCCCAGAGAGGAAGACCCAACCGAAGCGGTCGAGGAGGACCCCTCTACCGACGAGCCGACGGTGCGGGTTGCAGAAGAGGAGGTGGACGAGGAGTCAGAACTGCTTGACCTCGAGATTCTCTCCGATGAACATGGCGGGATTGGTAACAACACTGGCGGTCCGGGGCACAGCGCCAACATCCAGAATCGCCACATCGTGAATGTTACGGCAGGCGACCAGCATACTGGCAGTACAGGGACGGACATCTCAGGACTTGACGGTACCCGGTACGGCGCCTGGGAGGTCTCTTCTGGAGCTAACTCAGCACATCAGCTGCGCCCCGATGGGGATCCAGTGGCTTGGTGCACCACTGGTCCATCCGGCGAATGCCACCTGAATCTCGACGTGCGTAGCGGCACCAATAATGGATATTTGATTGCTTTGACCCAGGCACCCGGCGGATGGGACAGCATTGATCAGATCACCCGGTCGTCTACCGGGACAGGCTCTAATACCCAGGTTCGTCCGTACCACTTCTACACCAACGGGAATAACACCCCGGTGGCGGAGGTGCCGAATAGTGTGCCCGGCAGCGGAGGAAACAACCTCAACGCGACAAGTGGCAACTGGGTGTTGCCCCGACACAATATTGAGATCCCGCCCCGGTGCGGACTCAATGTCGGGTTCAACGTGGACCTGTCATCTTCCATGCAGACTTCGGACATTGAGCAGACGCGTGAGGCGATGCTCGGTTTCGTCAATGCGCTCCAGGGCACCGACTCCCAGGTGGCAATGCACGCCTTCGGTACAACAAGCCCCATCTCTGGTGCACCACAGTTCGGCCTGACCCCTGTCGGCAACCCGAACGTGGTAGACCAGATCAACAACCTGAGTGGACAGAACCTGCAGTGGACCAACTGGGACCGAGCCTTGTGGAGTTTCACCGGCGGAGCCTATTCCGACCTTGACGTCGTGGTGATTCTCACTGATGGTCTGCCGACGCACCACGGCACCGGGGCGAGTCCCGGTGGAGGAGCGACTACGCAGCTCCGTGACGTTGAGCGAGCTATCGCTTCAGCGAACGTGCTCAAAGCCAATGGCATCAGGGTGATCGCGGTCGGGGTAGGTGCGGGGGCTACCGGAACTGCCGCAACGCATAACCTTAAGCTGATCTCTGGTCCAGTCGACGGTAACGACTTCTTCCAGGTTGACGACTTCGAGCTGCTGGAGGGATTCCTCGAGAATATGGCCAGAGAAGGCTGTGAAGGCACCCTCTCGGTGAACAAGAGCGTCATCGGCGTGGGCGATGATTTCGAGGACCGGGAGCCGGCCGGAGGCTGGGACATCACGGCAAGCACCGGATCTAATGACGTCATTCGCCGTGACGGTACTACAGACGAGTGGTCCACCATTGCTGCCGGGGAGACCAGCAGCGACACTGGTGCCGTGGGATTCCGGCTGAACTTCGAGTCGAACCCCGGTGGAACTCAGACTGTAACGGTTACTGAAGAGCTGCAGGACGGATACCAGCATGCTCCGTTCCCCGGTGAGAGTTTTGCTCAGTGTTGGCCGCAAGGACAGCCAGAGCAGTTATTGGATGTGGAGAACGTTGAGTCTGCGATGAACCCCGGGTTCACGGTCGAGGTCTCCGACGGCGATGCTGTGGTCTGCGAGATCGTCAACATGGAGCTCGACCACGCTGCGGCGGTTCAGGTGACCAAGCAGTGGTCAGTCGATGGTCAGACCTATGCGGACGGCAACCAGCCCAGTGGGCTGGACGCAGACCTGCTGCTCTCCGGTCCCGGAGACCAGGACCTGAGTCCGCAGGACTGGGGCAGCACCCGGGAAGGATATACCGAGGGAGAGACCGTTGAGATTGATGAGTACCTCGAGATCTTATCGACTCTCACCTACTGCCAACTGATAGCGCAGGAGATCACAGCCATCGGCGGTGAGCCGCTGAGCGACCCCGTTTCCTTCGGACCTGAGGATCCGTGGGAATCAGGCGAGCTGGATGTGGGCCTGAACACCTTCGAGGTGACGAACACCGTGGAATGCTCCCAGCGGCTGACACTGCTGAAGAACGTTGTCGGCGGTGAAGCAGACCCTGAGGACTGGACGCTCCAGGTGTTCACCAGTCCGGTTGATCCTGAGGATGGCGAACTTGAGTTCAGCGGCGTTCACGGCGTGACTGACGACGTGGAGGCAGAACAGAACTACCAGCTGGCCGAGAGCGGGGGTGACCCCCGCTATGTGCAGGATGACAACCGGGATGATCCGAACCAGCATCCGCTCTCCACAGGATCCTGGGAGTGCATTCTGGTCCATGATGTGGACGCCGAGCTGGTCGAGCTGGAGGACTCGGACTGGTCTGACGGCGCCCAAGGCGCTGTCACCATCCCACTGGGTGCCCATGTCCAGTGCACCGCCACCAACCGCACCGCTGAGCTGACCGTGCTGAAGGTCGTGGAGAACACTTACGGTGGCACCAGCGATCCAGCTGACTTCAGGCTGACCGCATCGCCGGACGAGGGCGTTGAAGGCCTGGAACCGGATTCCTTCGACGGAGCCGAACAGCCGGGAGCTGACAACACTGTCGTCGTACGCCCCGGCCATGACTACGCGCTCAGTGAGCAGATGGTCGCGGGATACGAGCAGGTCACTGTTCAGCAGTGGACCGGCACCGCATCGGACGAGGTCGACCACCAGGATGACGACCTGTGGGAGACGGTCGATCCTGCAGAAGTCTCCGTTGAGACTGACGGCCACGAGATTTACCGGTTCGTGAACGCAGATCAGCCTGGAAGCGTCTCCTGGACCAAGACGGGTCATGACGGTGAGCCCCTCAGCGGCACAGAGTGGGAGCTGTTCGAAGGATCGCCCAGTGACCATGACGACGACGCCGAGCCGCTTGGCACCATCACCGACTGCGTGGCCGAGACCGAGGAGGAGTGCGTCCCTGAGGATACGGACATCGAGTACTATGATGCCGATCCCGATGAGGGCCAGTTCCGTGTAGAGGGTCTTTCCTGGGGCGAGTATTACCTGATCGAGGTTGAGGCGCCCGAGGGTTATCTGATCGACGATGAGCCCATCGCATTCACCATCACCGGCGCGGAGCTGAATGTGGAGCTCGAGGACATCGTCAACGTGGCCGAGGCCGTCCGTCCCGAGGTCGAGAAAGAGGCCCTCGATGTCACACAGGGGGTTGACGGCACGTGGACGATTCTCTACGGCATCGACGTTTCCACCGCCGGAGAGAACCCGCTGAATCTCGAGGCCGAGTATATCCTTCATGATGAGCTCAGGTTCGGTGAGAGTATCGAGATCCGCGAAGCCAAATGGGTCGCGACCGGCACCTCGGGGCTCGACCCGGGTGACATCGAGTGGGATGAGATCACTGACGAATTCGACGCCGATGGTACCGCCACGCTGAACAGCGATGGCACCGTCGCCGACGAGGACACCAATACTTATTACGTCCGGGTCATCACCGAGCCGTTCGACGCGGACACCCTCGAGAACCCCAGCACCTGGACCTGCGAGACCGAAGGCAACAACGGTGCCTTCACCAACTACACATGGATCACCGACCGAGACGGTGAGACCGTGGATGAGTCCATAGACTGTGCTGCGCCGTCCGCGCCGTCCGTCGAAAAGACCGACGGCACTGTCACCGCTACCAGCGGCGGAAGCTGGGAGATCAGCTGGCTGATCACCGTTTCCCGCGAGGATGACTCGCAGTACGAGGGTCCTCTGCACTACGAAGTGGTCGAGACCTCCCCGACTCTCCCTGACGGGCTGAGCCTGACCGAGGGCTGGACCATCACCTCCGGCGACACGGAGGTGGATCTCACCGACAACGCATTCAACAGCGTTCTGGACCCGGGGGAGGACAATGCCCAGTACACGGTCACCGGTACGGTCGCCATCACCAACCTCGGTGCTCTCGATCAGGATGACTTCGAGCCCTGCGACGGAGAGGGACAAGCTGTCGGGCTGACCAACGCAGTGACGCTGCACCCCCACCCCGGCGGTCCCGAGATCGACGATGACCAGGACTGCGTCGACATCGAGTTCGGCTCCACTACCGTCGACAAAGAAGTGGTCGGCACGTCCTTCAACGGCGATCACTGGGTCATCGAATACGACATCATGGTCTCCAACAACAGCGGTGTGAGAACTCCCTACGCATTGGGCGACCAGCTGAGGTTCTTCACCGGTGCCGGCGTGGAGATCACCAGCGCTGAATGGACGCTGGACGATGAGGACGAGGACCTCTCCGGTGCATGGGATTCTGAGGGGGATTGGGACCAGTGGGTCGAGATCGTTGGCAAGGACTCCCCGCGCTACCTCCCCGATGGGGAGTCCGAGACTTTCACGGTGACCGTTCACGCTACCGTGGAGCAGGACTACTTCGACGCGCAGGAGGCCGGGTCCTTCTCCGGTGCCGCAGCAACGGCTGCGCTCATATTGGATTCGACCGTCGGCATCCTCCTAGACCTCAACGCCACTGAGGTCATCGATGAGCCCAGCTGTCCTGAGGGTGACTACCATGGTGGCAGCTTCGGATTCCTGAACTACGCCGAAGTCACCTTCCCCGGTGGCGCTGAGGACGACTCGGACTGTGCTGAGCCAACTCTGCCGAACATCGAGAAATCCGCTGCATCGGTGGGCGGTTACGACGCTGAGAACCATACCTGGGTCGCCACCTACGACCTCACTGTGGCCAACGAGGACGGTCATGCCACCGTCTACCATCTCTATGACCAACCAGGATTCGCCGAGGGCGTGGACATCCTCGAGATCGCCGCATTCGGCGACGACGGCCGGATCGAGGACTGGGACGGCGATCCCAGCACCGCGATCGTCACGGATGTCCCGCTGAGCGCAGGGGTAACACACGAATACCAGATCCGGGTCACCCTGACGGTCGGCGCTGACGGTTTGAACGATGAAGCAGACCGCGTCTGCGGTGACGTTCACCAGCCCGGCAGCGGTCTGTACAACTCTGCCCAGATCACCGTCGGCGACATCGAGCGAGAGGATGAGGACTGTCTCGAGGTGCCGGAGCAGGTCACACCGGAGCTGGAGAAGGCTGTCGGTTCCACCTCCTACGACCTCGAGGACGACCTGTGGACCGTCCACTATGAAATCTACGTCACACAGCCGGAGGGCACGGACCCGGACGGTACGCACCCGATCTCAGCCCGGTACCGTCTCACTGACACTCTCAGCTTTGGCGATGGCGTCGAGATCCAGTCCGCGCAGTGGGAACGTACCCAGCCGGATGATCCTGAGCTTGCAGGCACCTGGGCGGATTTCGACCAGGAGCAGCTCTTCGTGGAGGACGAGTTCATCGGTGCAGGGGACACCCATATCTATCAGGTGACGGTCACCGCCGAGGTGGACCGTGAGGCTTTCGTCTACGACAATGAGGGCAATCTCGCCACCGAGTGCGCGCCGGGCCAGGCCGGAGACTTCCTCAACGCCGCCTACCTCTACAGCCACGGCGAGGAAACTCAGGATGAGGCCTGCGACCGTCCCGAGGTCGGCACCCCAGAGATCCAGAAGGGGCCGGGCTCAGAGGCTGTCACCTTCGACGGTGATGAGTGGACCATCGTCTACGATGTCACCGTATCCAACGATGATGACCACCCCACCTGGTACTCGTTGCATGAGCGACTCCGCTTCGCAGGTGAACACGGCATCGATATCACCGGTGCACACATTGGCGGTGAGGAGCTCGACGTCACCTGGGAGGAGAGCCAGTTCGACCAGCGGGTCGACCTCACCGAGGGCACTCCGCTGCTTCCCGGCCAGGAACACATCTATACCGTGACGGTGACTGCCACAGTCAGCGCCGAGTACTTCGAGGCGTTGGAAGACGGAGAGAGCGCCGCAGTATGCGACGACGGTTCAGGCGCCCCCGGCAATCGGGCGTTCCGCAATCTGGCCAGCATCACCTTCCCGGGAGGATACGACCGCGACGACCACTGTGAGGAGCCCAGCCTCCCGCAGATTGAGAAGAACCTGCTGAACGTCGGCGAGGTCTCCGATCCTGACCAGCAGTGGCCTCTCCAGACCCCCATTGACGGACGCGCGCTCTGGACGGTCGGATACGAGGTCCTGGTGGAGAACACCGGCGGCCATGCCAGTGTCTACGACCTGCTCGATTCCCCAGACTTCGACCCGGGCACCCAGGTACTGGCCTACATGGTCTCCGGTGAGGACGAGTCCGGTAACCCACGGGTGCAGAAGACCGCCCCCGCCGAGGCAGAGGACATTGGCGAACCTCTCGATGTCACCGAGATCGAGATGGTGCAGAACCAGCAGATCAACGCCGACGTCTCGCACCGGTTCGTCGTGCTCTTCCTCTTCGAAGTGCCCCACGGCTACGACGGCGACCTGCTGACCTGCGAGGGGGCCGGCCCAGGCGATGCACTGTTCAACACCGCGGAAATCACCATCGGTGAGATCTCACGCAATGACACCGCCTGCGCACCGCTGGAGGAGCTGGTGGTGCCTCAGATCGAGAAGAACGTCACCAGCCTCGACTACGAGGTGGACGAGAACGGCGTCTGGACCATCACCTACAACGTGGAGGTCCACCAGCCGGATGAAGAGGATCTGGACGAACTCACCGGGCTCTCCCGCAACCCGCAGAACCTCAGCGCCGAATACGGCCTGGTCGACACCCTGGAGTTCGGGGAGGGCGTCGCCGTCGAGTCCGCATCTTGGGCCGCCGACGAGGACACCGCAGAGCTCATCGACGGTGCGACGACCGGAGAGTTTGCCGGCAGTCTGGCGGCGATCACCTCCGGCCAGATCATCCACGCAGGGGACAGGCATGTCTTCACCGTGACAGTAGACGCGACCCTGACCGGCGCAGCGCGCGAGCCTGGTAATGGCGGCGTCCTGCCTATCCACTGCGAGGAAGGGCAGGACCCCGAAGCAGGCGGATTCCTCAACACTGTGGAACTCTACAGCCATGGTCAGACCATCGATGACCAGGACTGCGCAGAGCCCGAAATTCTCGAGTTCTCCAAGACTGTCGACTCGTTGACCTACCACGTCAGCGATGCGCTCTGGACGCTCAGCTACGGCATCACCGTGGAGAATCTCGGAACCGAGGGCCGGGAATTCACCCTCACCGACACTCCAGAGTTCACCAGTGGTGTAGTGATCACCGAGGCCCCAGTGCTCACACTGGCCGGTGAAGACATCGCCTCCGTGTGGGAGAACGGGGAGCTGGTCGCCGAAGGTCTGACCATCGGCGGCAGCACCACTAACACCTACACGGTGACCTTCGAGCTGGAGATCGACCTATACGAGGTCCAGCAGCAAGAGTGCTCGGCAGCCGGTGTCGGCCATGGGCTGTTCAATGGCGCGCTGCTGAGCACCGAGTTCCAGGATCTCGAGGACCAGGACTGCCTCGATATCCCCGAGCTGGTAGACCCGGAGCTGGTCAAGACGGTGAGCGAGACTCAGCAGCTGGACAACGGCGACTGGGCGATCCGCTACCGGATCGAGGTTACCCAACCTGACAGTGAGCACCAGCTTCCCGGCTTCTACCAACTGCGTGACACCCTGGAGTTCCCGGAGCAGGTGGAGATCCTCGGAGCCGGCCATACCGCCGGATCAGAGGAGTCCTTCGCCCTGGAGGACTACACCGCCTTCGACTCCGAGCGCAGCACAGTGATCGTGGAGAATGCTGAGCTCGCCGCCGGCGACACTGCGGTTTACACCGTGCTTGCCCAGGCACGGCTGCCCCAGGAGGCTTACGAGAACATCCAGGACAGCAGCTGGACCTGCCAGAGCGAGGACGGCTACGGGGCGTTCACCAACCGCGGCACCCTGGAGCAGCCCGACGGCACTCTCATCCAGCAGGACGACGACTGCGCCGAACCCGACCGTCCACAGGTCGCCAAGTCCGGCGGCAGTGCCACTGACAATGGTGACGGCACGTGGGACATCGACTTCACCATCGAGGTCACCGCCCCTGAGCAGCTTGACCCCACCAACACTGCGGGTCTGCGCTACCTGCTCCAGGAAATCTGGCCGAGCCTTCCTGAAGGCGTCGTGCTTACCTCCGGATGGACTGTGACGCAGGACGGGGAAACCTTGGTCGAGGGTGCCAGCAGTGGCGAGGATCAGATCGCCGAGGGCTACCTGGCCGCCGGCGCGATCGAGACCTTTGAGGTCGCCGGCACTGTGGAGCTCAGCGCTGATGCCGCAGTGGACGATGCCCCGCGCTGCGGCGAGGGCGTCAGCCGGCTCGGCTTCGACCTGACAAACGAGGTCACCCTGACCCTGGGCGATGACGAGACCACTGTCATCGTCGACCAGGACCAGGACTGCGCCCCGGTACCCACCGGTGATCCCCAGGTGGACAAGACTGCCCAGAACGCGCGCTTCAACGGCGAGCACTGGGTGATCACCTACCTGCTGGAGGTGTCCAACGCTGCTGGCCACACCACCGGCTACACCCTGACTGATCACCTGCGCTTCGAGCAGGGCATCACCCCGCTCAGCGCCGCATGGTCCGGTCCGGCCGGGACAGGCGAATGGGACCCCGACGAGCTGGGCGAGGAAACCACCCTGGTGGAATGGAGCACTCTGGGCGCGGGTCAGACCGATACCTATACGGTCACCGTCAACGCCGAGGTGCCGGAGGAGTACTACGACGGCGTGGCCGAGGCCTGTGATGCCGAGGACGGCGCCCCAGGATTCCTCAACGCAGCCCGCGTGGCCTACCCCGGGGGCGAGAACGAGTCAGCGGACTGCTTGGTGCCGACTCTGCCCGAGCTGAGCAAGACTGTAGGATCCATGATCTATGACGCTGACACCCACACCTGGGATGTCAAGTACCAGATCGTGGTGGACAACACCGGTGGACACGCCACCACCTATGATCTGACCGATACCCCGGACTTTGCCGAGGGCGTGGAAGTTCTCGAATCGGGTGTCCCGGATGTCACCGGTGCTGAGCTGGAGGTCGGGGAAGTGCACATCTATGAGGCGCGCTTCACTGTGTCCCTCGAGGCCCCGGCGGAGTACACCGAATGCACCGGCAACCCTGGTCACGGACTGTTCAACACCGCAGTGCTGACCCTCGGCGATCTGGTGATTGATGACTCGGCCTGCGCCGACATCGTTGACGAGCTCGTGGTGCCGGATATTGCTAAGACGCTCACCAATGCTGAGCACACCGGCGATGACCAGTGGTCCGTCGAGTATCTGATCGAGGTCGCTCAGCCCCAGGTTGGTGTCTCGGCCCGCTACGACCTGGAGGATGTCCTGGCCTACGGCGAGGGGATCACGGTGGAGTCGGCTTCCTGGAGCACTGAGGCGGACCTGGAGGGCTCCACCTCTGGGGTATTCGAGGAGGGAGCTGCGGTGCTTGCCGCCGCCGAGGTCATCGGCTCCGGGGAGACTCACACCTACACCGTGACCACCACTGCCCAGCTGCAGATCCCGGCTGATGCGGCCAACGCCCCCGGCGCCGAGTGCTACCCGGCCGGGCCTGGCAGTGTTGGCGGGTTCCTTAACACCGCAGTGCTGACCAGCAGCGGTCAGGAGCGCATGGCTGAGGACTGTGCCGAGCCGGATCCGCACACCGACGACGTCGGGCTGGTGAAGACCAACGGTCTTGAGGGCGATGCGGTCAGTGTCGGTGACCAGTTCGACTGGCAGCTGGAGGTGACCAACTATGGAAGCCGCTCGGCTACCGATGTGGTGGTCACTGATGAGCTGCCTGGCGAGGTCGAACTGGTGCAGGTCGCTAGTCCGGAGGGTTGGGACGTCACCATTGAGGACCAGTTGGTGACTGCGAGTGTCCACACCTTGGAGCAGGGGGAGGCCGCTGAGATCGTGCTCACCGTCAGGGTCCGTGAACTGGAACCTGAGGTCCAGAACACCGATGTGAAGCTCAGCGCCGACAACACGGCTTGCGTCACCGCCGCCCGGGACGAGGATCCGGACAACAACTGTGACGAGGACCGTGTGGTGATTAAGTCGCCCGATGAGCAGCCTGCGCCGGAGCCCGACCCGACTGAGGAACCGGAGCCGACCGAGGATCCGAGCTCCCCGTTGGCAACTACCGGTGCTGCGATCCTGGCCATTCTGGTATTGGCGCTGAGCTTTTTGCTGATCGGATTCGGCATCCGGGGCATCGCCCGCAGCCGTCACTGAGCACATCTGCGCTGTACATACAGCAGAGAGGACGTAGCATAGGGGTCACGAGGAGCTTCTATCCAGGGGGCGGCCAGTATGACGACGATGCATGAACATGTCGGACGTACCTTCGAGCTTGCCGCTATGCGCCGGGCTGCCGCCCAGGTGGAGCAGAAGCACGAACCGAGATTCCTGCTGATCGAGGGGCCTGCCGGGATAGGAAAATCCGCTCTGGTCAACGAGGCGGTCAAGGAGGTCAGCCACTGGTGGCGGGCCAATGTGTACCTCGACCATCGAGATCAGCATAAGCCAGGATATGCAGCGACCCATCTGCTGCGTAAGCCACAGCGCTATCAGGCGCCCACTGATCAGGAAGAGCTGACCGAATGGGTTCGCTCCACGGTGGACGCTGTCACTGGCCCTATCGTTTTGGTGTTCGAGGATCTGCAGTGGGTCGACGCACTCTCCAGCGACATTATCTATCAGGCGGTGCGGGAGACCGAGTTTGTCCCGATGTACAATCTCGTCACCCTGAGAACCACTCGACGCAAGGATCTCGACCGCTTCCGGCGATTGGCACAGACCCACGGCGAGGCCCTCCACATTGTGCTGTATCCGATGAGCACCTCAGAGATTCAGGAGATCCTGGTCGGCCACACCGGTCTGCCGCTGAGTCTGGAACTGTGTGAGCGAGTCAAAGAGGCCACCAGCGGGTTCCCCAGCTACGTAGCCCATATGGCCCAGAGCCTTGCGGCGTCCCCAGCGGGGCGCGGCAGAGGGATCGAGACGGCTCTGGCCTCCATCTATGAGGAGGACGGACCGGCTGACCACATGTGCAGAGTCATGGCTGATGAGCTTCGGGAGATGTCTCCCCCGGTTCGCAGGGTTCTTGAGCTGGTTTCCCTGTCCCGGGACGGACTCACCCCGGCCCAGCTGCGAAGCCTCACCGGTGAACGGCCCGATCTGGAAGCGCTGGAAGATACCTGTCTTGTGTCCACCGGGGGGACGAAGCGCCGTGTCAGGATTCATTACCACGTGCACCGAGAAGGAATCCGGTCTCAGATTCCTGATGGGCGACGGGCGGATCTGCACCGCGCTCTCGCCGCTGAGGACAGCGGTGGGAGCGCCCTGCTGCAGGATGCGGCCGCGGCCGAGATCGACCTGTTGACCGGTGCCATGGATGACAGTGATGCCGGCGGACTTGTAGACCAACTCATATCGCGTGCAGGCGCCGCGGTCGCGGTGGAGGATAGTCGAAGCGCGCTCGAACTCAGCCGGGCGGCGTTTGGGCTGTCTGAGTCGGAAATGGTGATTCAGATTTTCGTGCGTGCTGCGCTACGTTCAAAGCGCATCCATGAGCTGCAGCGCGTTGTGCCGCTGCTCGACGATCTTCCGCACGGGCCGCTGCGTGCAGGAATCTCTGCACTTCTGAATTTCCACACCGGCCGGCTGGACGCCGGCTATGCCGAACTTTCCGGCGCGACGGACCTGGAGTCATCCAGCGTCGACGCCCTGCTGATCTACGCCGAAGCGGTGGCAGCGGCTGGCTGGCGCAATGCGGCAGCCAGCGCGCTAGGTCGCAGTCGCGAGATCTTTGCCCGAACGGTGGCATCGCTGCGCTGTGCCAGCAGTGACCCTACGAACCATGACCAGACCCGTCACCAACTGAGGAATATGAGCCTAGTCATTGAGATGTGGGGTCTGTTGGACTCGGGTGTGAGCACCCAGGAGGTGGTAACGGGACTGACAGGGCTGATTGATGAGGCGGGTGAGTCCCCCGGTACCAGGCATGCGCATACTCTCCTGCGTGCTATGCGTGGGGCCCTGCTGCGCCAGACCGGTATGCGGCGCCAAGCACTGGAGGATCTGGTCTGGGTCACTCAGCACTGGCACTACCTGGACGATGGGCTGACAACCTTCGCAAAGATCCAGCTGGCTTTCACCTATTTCGATGCCGGTTTGTGGGATGCGGCCGAGACCGTGGGAACTCAGGCTGCCGCAGAGGTGCTCGGGGGCTCAGAAGATGCCTTGTCGATGATCGCCTACAGCCTGGGTGCTCTGGTACCGACCGCCCGGGGGGACGCCGGAGCATGGGCACGGACCCTTGACGCCGTCGCTGCTTCTGACGGGGAGTTCGGGGCCCTGCTTCAGGCTCCCCGCCACTACGCTCTAGCCTGGGCAGCCATAGCCGGGGGAGACCACCATCGCGCGTGCGGGCATCTTCTCAAGATGCAGCACCCAGCACGGGGATGGGGGGCCGATCTGACCAGTACTGTGCTGCTTGCCCGGGCCCTCCACTACACAGGGCGTTCGGTGGCAGTGGCCGACCAACTGGACAGTCTTAATACCAGTGCTCGGGTCAGGAGTGAACTGGTCGTCTATTGCGCAGCACACGTTCAGGCTCTTCTCCATTCCGGGCGCAGTGAGTATCGGGCTGCTGCACAGAAGTTTCTGGCCGCAAACCAGGTGCTGGGAAGCCAGCCAGGCATCATTTCCGGCCAGTCATCCGGTGAGGCCGGCGGGCAGCGGATTTACCGGGCATTACTGGCCCAGGATTTCGGCCACTGTGTGCTCGAAGCCGGTGACGCGCTCAATGAGTACAGGGATAGGGCAGCAGAATTGCTGGTGTGGGCAATAAACCTGTGGAGCAGTTGTGGGGCGGAGGGACTGGTCGACCAGACTGAATCCCTGCTGGCCAGACTCACCGGAGAGACACCATCGACCGATCCAGAGACGATCAGGGAGGTTCTGGCCGAGCCCGGGGCTCAGCCGACTCGTCGTCTGCCCGGATGGATCAGTGCAGAGGCCATCGCCAAGCTGCACCTTCTCACCGACCGTGAGCGAGACGTCGCGCTGATCGCCGGTGAAGGCCTATCCAATAACGAAATCGCTCAAAGACTAGTGCTCTCAGTCCGCACCGTTGAGACCCATATGAGCAATATTCTTTCCAAACTCAGTATGTCGTCCCGGCGTGAGCTGTACCGGATTCTGCTTCCGCAGTCCCTGAACTGACGGCCTTCTCCTCCCCGAAGAAGGACTCGTTACCCGACCAGGCGGCGAAGCTCGGTCACTGCTGCGTCAGGGTCAGCGGCCCCGAACACCGCAGATCCGGCGACGAAGGTATCGGCCCCGGCCTCAGCGGCACGCAGGATGGTCTCGCGGTTGATGCCGCCGTCGACCTGGACAGCCACCTGCCCTCCCAGGTCGTCGGCAGCGCGCCGGGCGGCTGAAATCTTGGGCAGGACTGCGTCGATGAACGACTGGCCGCCGAATCCCGGCTCCACGGTCATGAGCAGCAGCATGTCCAGCTCTTGCAGCATATTCAGGTGAGGTGCCAGTTCGGTCTGCGGCTTGAGGGCCATTGCGGCCCTGGCCCCGCAGGAACGCAGATCCTGGGCCACCTGAGGTGGCCGAGCCGCCGCCTCGGCATGGAACGTCACGGACTCAGCGCCCGTCTGCGCGTACCGAGGTGCCCAACGGTCAGCGTCGTCGATCATCAGATGGATGTCCAGCGGCAGGTCGGTGGCCCTGCGGATGGCTTCGACAACTGGCAGGCCGATGGTCAGGTTGGGCACGAAGTGGTTGTCCATCACATCCACGTGGACGGCGTCGGCGGAGGGGATGCGGGCCAGCTCGGCGGCCAGATTCGCGAAGTCAGCACTGAGGATGCTCGGGTGGATGGCAGTCATCCGGCCATCCTATCCAGCCCGCTGGACAGGACCTCCTCACACCGGGTCAGATGCCGGAATAGGGGGCGAGCGCGGCAGCAGCCCGGCTCCTGCTGGTGGCCCAGCGGGTGATCGCAACGATACCGCCAGGCACCAGAATCCCGCCGAGGAGACACAGCAGCCACCCAATGCCGCGCAGCTCTTGGTCATCCGCGGTCAGGAGGAGAAGTACCCCGATAAGCAGGCTCACACCGCCCAAGGAGCAGCCGATCACCACCAGTCCGATCCAGGCGCCGCCGACGGGTCTGGTCCAATGCGCCTGCAGCACTGGGGGCATGCCAAGGCGCTGGGTATCGGCATCCTGGGACTGGAACCATTCGACGGCTGCCTCACGGTAGCGGCGGGTGCGGAGGGCACCGCCGATCGACCAGCCCCAGAGCAAGAGGCCACCGGCTGCCAGGGCCAGCATCCCCGGAATCCCCCATGCCGCGGAGTCCATGATCGCCGCACCAGCGACACCGGCAGCGCCGCCGGTGAAACCGAGCCCGGCAGCGATGAGCAGTGCCTCCGGCCAGGCCGACCTGCGCACCTGCGCCATGTGCTCCTGAGCCGAGGATTCATCGCTGAGATACTTCCGATTCAGCTGATCGAGTTCGGGGTCGCCGGGGCGGTCACCGCCTGCCCCTGGGTGATTCAGCAGTGTGGTCCGGACAAACTTCTCGGCCACCACCGGCGAGACCGGGTGCCAGGCGTTGACCGCACCGGCCTCAGCCGCGAGCAGCTGCTGGTGGGCCTGGATGGTTCCGCGGGGAATGTCACCGAGATTCTTCTCCTCAGCGGTGCGGTCCAGAAACCTCTGCAGCGCATGTGCCGCCTGCGGTGAAGAGGCTGTCCGGCCAGTGCCGGCAAGCTTCAGCGTGATCCTGCGCCGCCGGCCAGTCAGCCGCAGCAGAGCGTACTGCCCATCGACTGCAATGTTGATCCTCAAGGCCAGCGCTTGCACATCTCGTGGATGCAGCTCAGTGCGCCCCTTGGAGAGCGCTCCGGTCTCCTCGCTGTACCAGGCGTAGTGGCCGGTGTTGATCCAGAGCAGTGAGCCCACCAGCAGGCCGAGCCCCACCAGGCTGAGCACCAGATTGATGCCAAGAGGCAGCGGCGAGAGATCTCCCGACGTCAGCTGGAACCCCAACAGCGCACTGGCCGTCAACCAGACCGCCACGTAAATCAGCACAGCCGGGGTCTGGATCCGCGCTCCGATGCGGATCCGCTCAGCTGTGCTATCGGCGCCGTCCATGCAGCTGAGTCTAGGGCCTCGCCGGGACGGGCGGTCTAGCGGTGGCTGACTTTCTGCCACAGGGCAAAGAACATGGCGTCTGTGCCATGAACGTGCGGCCACAGCTGGACGCACTTCGCCGCCGTTTCATTGGCCGGTGCCGGCCGGCTGCGGATCAGCCGTTGCCCCGCCGGAAGCGCGACGTCCTCCATCACCTCGTGGGCGTCCAGCAGCTGAAGATCGCTGCGGCGCTTGAGCAGATCCTCCACCTGCACCAGGGTTTCGGCGGCATGCGGGGAGCAGGTGACATAGGCCAGCAGCCCGTCCTCGGCAAGGACGCCGGCGGCAGCATCGAGCAGCTCCTCCTGAAGCACGGTCAGCTGCGCCAGATCACTGGGCTGCCGGCGCCAGCGTGACTCGGGCCGCCGCCGCAGCGCGCCCAACCCGGTACACGGGGCGTCGACGATAATTCGGTCGAAGGTGGTGCCGAGCTCACCGATGCTCTGCCCGTCGCCGATGCGCACCGACCAGGCTGAGTCACTGACCGGTGCCAGAGCCTTCTGCACCAGCTTGGCGCGGTGGGCGGCTGGTTCATTGGCGGTCAGGTGCAGGTCGAAATCGGAGGCCAGTGCCGCCAGCAGGGCAGCCTTGCCCCCGGGGCCGGCGCAGAGATCCAGCCATCTCTCCCCGGGGGAGACAGCAGGCTCAGCCAGAGCCTGCGCGATCCACTGCGAACCGATGTCCTGCACCCGCAGCACACCCTCGGCGACCCCGCTGAGCCGGCCGACGTCGCCGCCGCGGAAGACTGCCGCGCCCTCCAGCAGCTCCGATGGCACAGCGCCGGATTCCACCGACTGCCCCAGAGCCTTCTCTCCGCTGGGCTCCAGCCGGCCCGGTAGGCCCACCAGGTGAACCTCCGGGGCGATATTGTCAGCGATCAGCAGCTCTTCCAGGTCATCACCCCGGCCGTGGAGCTTCAGCGCCTGCCGCAGGGCGCGTACCACCCACCGGGGGTGGGCATATCGCAGGGCCAGCGCATCGATTTCCCCCAGCCCGGCGGTCAGCTCTCCCAGCCACTGGTCCAGTGTCTTCTCCCCGACTTTGCGCAGGACCGCGTTGACCAGCCCGGAGGGGCCTGCGCCGACCTGGTCACGTACCAGCGCCACCGTCTCATTGACCGCGGCATGATGGTCTACCCGCATCGCCAGCAGCTGATGGGCACCCAGCCGGAGGGCATTGAGCACAGGAGGGTCGAGCCGCTCCAGCTCCCGGTCCACGTTCTGAGCCAGGATCGCGTCGTAGGTTCCTTGGGCGCGTAGGGCCCCGTAGGTCAGCTCAGTGGCGAAGGCGGCATCGCGCCTGTCCAGCGTGGCCCGGCGGATCTCTGTCGGCAGCACCAGGTTCGCGTACGCATCGTCAAGGGCGACGGCGCGCAGCACCCGGAAAGCCACCAGACGCGCGGGGTCAGCCCTGCGTGCCCGCTGTGACGGCACCGAATCGCTGTACCGGCGCGGCCCCCTGCCGCGGGCACCTCCGCGGTGGCGCTGCCTTCCCTGCGCATCGCGTCTGTCATGCCGCTGGCTCACCGCTGTCCCCCCAACCGCACCGTGCCAGATTGCTGAGAGGCCTGCTGGCCTCGCAGCCAGTCGGCGGCACTCATCATCTGCCTGCCCGCCGGCTGGACCCGGGTGAGCACCACCCCGGCGCCGTCGCCGGTGCTCATCACCGCCACCCGCTCTCCGGAATGCCGGTCGGAGGCGGCTAGCGCGACCTCTCCGGGCTCTCCGCCGGTCTTGCCGTGGAAGACCCTGGCGGGCCCCAGCTTGATGCGGGCACCGTCCCTCAGCGTCCAGGCACCCGGCTCGGGGATCATCGCGTTGATCCTGCCGACCACCTGATGAGCGCCCTCGCGGGGGTCGATGAAGGCGTCGTCGCCGGTGAGCTTCGGGGCGAACGTGGGTTTCCCCACCTGTGGGACGGGCCGTGCTGAGCCGTCGAGCAGTGCGGGCAGCAGCTCCACCAGCATCTGGCTGCCCAGCGATGTGAGGTCAGCCAGCACATCGCCGGATGAGGTCATCTCCGGAATCTCATAGGTTCTGGTGGCGTGGATCGGGCCGGTGTCCATGCCCTGCTCCAGCTGGAAGACCGTCGCAGCAGTGGTGCGCTCGCCGTTGAGGATCGCATGCTGCACCGGTGCGGCGCCGCGGTACTTCGGCAGGTCGGAGTAGTGCAGATTCACCCACCCACGGCGGGGGATCTCCAAGGCCGAGGGGGGCAGCAGTGCTCCGTAGGCGACGACGACGCCCAGCTCCGGCGCCAGTCCCCGCAGGGCTGAGCGAGCCTGGCCGTCGACTGTCGATGCTTTGACCAGAGGCAGCCCAGCCTCCTGCGCGACCTGGGCCACGGGGGAGGGCGTCAGAGTCCGGCGGCGGCCCACCGGGGCGTCGGGACGGGTGAGCACACCGGTCACCGGTGCCTGTGACTTGATCAGATCCAGGAGCACCTGGGCGGAGATCTGCGGGGTGCCGGCGAAGAGAACTCCGCTCATGCCATCGCCCCCTTCCGCAGCGCGCGGTAGGCCTGCTTCTTATGCTCGCCGGTGAGTCGGTCTAAGAACAGCTTCCCGGCTAGATGGTCGGCCTCATGCTGGAAGCAGGCGGCCAACAGGCCGGTGGCCTCGATCCGCAGCAGCTCACCTTGTGGCCCCACACCGGTCAGCACAGTCCGCGGGCGGCGGGATACCGGTGCGAAGATCCCCCCGGGCACGGAGAGGCATCCCTCGCGCAGAACGGCATCCTCGCCCTCTCCGCCTTCCCGGGGGACGAACCCGGGATCTCCGCTGAGCTCCAGCAGGGGGTTGATGACCGCTCCCCGGCTGCCCTCGACATCCCAGGTGAAGACGCGCAGACCGACTCCTACCTGGGGGGCGGCCAGGCCGATGCCCCTGACCCGGTCCATCGCGTGGTACATCTCCTCGATCAGCTGCGTGATACGAGCATCCGGAGCTCCGTCTTTGAGAGGGACAGGGTCAGCGGGGCTGCGCAGGACCGGATCACCGATCTGCCGGATGTCGAGAACAGGCATGCCGACCATTCTTTCATCCTCTGGGCAGAGGCCGGTCTCAGGGCGTGGTGATATTGGAACGACGCCGCTAAATCCCGCATTCCGGCGGTCGGCAAGCCTCCTCAGGAGCTGGGAAGGCGCAGCTTTGGTGTGCTGTGTTCCCAGAAGAATACAGACTCATATCTCTATTTGTAGTATGTATGCTATATTTTGATATGTAAATTGGATGGAGGTGCGATATGGCAGACAGTGTGCTTGGGAGTGAACCGGTGATCTCGGTCTCCGGTCTGCAAATGCGGTATGGGGATAAACAGGTGCTCGCTGGCTTGGACCTTACCGTGGAGGCCGAAGAGGTGGTGGCCCTACTGGGTCCCAACGGTGCGGGAAAGAGCACCACGGTTGAGATCCTGGAGGGGTTCCGCGTCCCCTCAGCAGGCAGGGTCTCGGTACTCGGCGTCGATCCCGCCCACGGTGACGACGCCTGGAGGTCGCGGCTGGGCGTGGTGCTGCAGAGCTCGAACGACCACGGCAAGTGGCGGCCCCGTCAGCTGCTCGGCTACGTCGCTGATTTCTACCGGCCCTACGTTGACCCGTGGTCGGTCGATGAGCTGCTCGAACTCGTCGGGCTCACCGATCAGGCCAACCAGAAGCTGCAGACACTGTCGGGAGGGCAGCGTCGTCGTCTCGATGTTGCCCTTGGTGTGGTGGGCCGGCCGCCGCTGCTGTTCCTTGACGAACCGACGACCGGCTTCGACCCTCGAGCTAAGCGCGATTTCCACGACCTTGTTCACCAGATTGGAGATCTGCAGGGCACCACGATCCTGCTGACGACCCATGACCTGGCGGAGGCAGAGAAACTTGCCAGCCGCATCCTGATCCTCGCCGGCGGGCGGATCATCGCTGACGGGTCGCCGATCACGCTCACCCGGGCAGTCTCCAGAACTGCCGAGGTCAGCTGGCTGCAGGACGGACAGCGCCATATTCACGCCAGTGAGGACGCTACTGGGTTTGTCCGGGACCTGCTCGCCCAGGACGGGGAAACTGTGTCTGACCTGGAGATTAGCCGGGCGACGCTCGAAGACGCTTATCTTTCCATCGTGGAGCAGTTCGAGGCCGGCGAAGCCGTCGAAGGCGCACAGTTTGAGGAGGTCGCACCATGAATGAGAATGCCACGACAACGCCGCGGCGGAACCCGACTCTGAATGCTTACCGCACCGGGCTACGCCGCGGCCTCATCTCGACACGGATCATGCTGACCAGCACCTCAGACATCCTCTCCACAGTGGTTCCGATCGCGGTCTTCATTGCGGTGCTCCTCTTCATGCAGCGAGGCACCTTTGAGGGTGCTGAGGTCGGGCTGGGAGCTATGAGCCTTCCGGGCATCATTGCCATGGGCACCCTGTTCAGTGCCGTCATGGGAATCACCGGCGTTCTGGCGATGGACCGTACCAACGGCAGTCTGCTGCGCTCGAAGTCCGTACCCGGTGGCACCACTGGGTACTTGGTCGGTGAGATCACGGCGAACGCGATCCTGTCGGTGGCTCAGGCGGTTCTGGTCCTGGCGGTTGGTCTGGTGCTGTTTGAGGAGCTGGAGTTCGGGTCCCCGGACCGGTGGCTGCTGTTCGCGGCAGTGGTTCTTCTCGGTCTTATCGCCACGCTCTCGATCGGTGCGGTGGTCGGCGCCCTGGTCAACAGCCCCAAGAATATGGGTCTGGTGATGCTTCCCATGATGGGGCTGATCGGCATCTCGGGGATCTTCTATCCGCTGGTCGCATTGCCGCTCTGGCTACAGTGGCTCGCGCAGGTCTTCCCGCTCTACTGGTTCGGCCTGGGTATGCGCGCCTCGCTGCTGCCCGAGAGCATGGTGACGGTGGAGGTCGTGGAATCCTGGCGCATTGAGTGGGTGTTCATGGTGCTGATCGCCTGGACGGTGGTGGGCCTCTCGCTCGCTCCAAAGCTGCTGAGTAGGATGGCTCGGCGCGAATCGGGCTCCGCCCTCGCTGAGCGCCGGCGGAGCATTCAGCAGGATTGGGGAGTGTAGAGGCCAGTGGCGGAGGTCGTTCACAATCGCATCGCGATGCTGCGAGCCGAGCGGAAGGTCTCGCGGCGAGAACTGGCTGAGGCGCTTGGTGTGCACTACCAGACCATCGGGTACCTCGAGCGGGGAGAGTTCAGCCCCAGCCTGCACCTGGCGCTGACCATTGCCGAGTACTTCGAAGTCCCTGTTGAGGTGATCTTCTCCACCCGGGAGTTTCCGAGGATCTCTTGAGTTTTTGTCAAAGCGACACCTCAGTGGAAGCTTCTCAGCACTGTGGCGACAAAATCGTGGGGAGAGTCCAGCCACGGATAGTGCCCGGCTCCTCGAATAGTGACGACCTCGCTCCGGGGGAAGAACGCTGCTAGTCTCCCAGCTTGTGTCCGGGTCGGATGCGGGTCCAATTCTCCGTGGAGCACCGTGACCGGCCGGTCGAAGCCTCTTGCGGCTGCTTGCAGGACCGCGGGGTCCGGGCGCGGTTCGGCGTAGTAGGCATTCATCCGCTCCTGGCGCTGATGAACTGACATTTCGGCCAGTCGCCTCTGCTCGCTTCCCCAGGCCCCGAAGCTGACACGCTGGGCTTCGGCCGATCTCCGCCCCTGTTGCTGGGCCTCAAGCGCTTCGGCAAATCCGGTCTCACTGCTGCGGCGGGCCAGCAGCTCGTCGACACCCTTCTGATCAGTCGGCACCCCTGCTGCGCCGACTGCCGGGGTGATCAGAACGAGTCGGCGGACTCTCTCCGGCCAGTGCCTCAGGGCGTATAAGGCAGCAACCGCGCCTGCTGAGTGGGCTATGACGTCAACCTGATCGAGTCCCAGGGTGTTCAGGACCGCTTCTAGAACGGGCACGACCTCTTCGGCCCTGACCCGGGGAAAGGTGGGAACAGCCAAGGGGAGACGTTCAGACAGACCGCCGAAGTCTCCCAGATACTGCGGATCCAGCAGGGGCCCTCCGGGAATGACCAGCGTGGGTGATTCACCGTCGCCCAGAACACGGTATGCCAGAGCACCGTCGGAGACTCCGCTGCTTGCCATCATGGCAGTCTACAGAGCCGCTACGGCCCAACGTCAGGACCCGTCGGAGCCGGCGGGGGGCCGATCGGCCGCAGCGCCCGGCCATGTTCGGTGGCTGAGCGGGAATGCTCCCAGACCTGACGCAGTGCCCAGAACTTCCGCCAATGAGTGCGCAGACAGGACGGATCGGCCTGCACCGGGACCACCTCTGCCTCCGAGATGCCCACCGCAATGAGCACCGGGCCCTGGCCCTCATCACCTCGGTGCGGCCACGGCTCCCAGGTGCCGGAGGCGGCGTCGTTCAGCACCTCCTCAGCGCGCATTCCCGCCACCAGCTGCATCACCACAGAATCCTGCAGCGGCTTGGCCCGGCCATCACGGCCCACACCTTTGGTCTTGAAGTCCAACAGACATACCCGGCCGCCGATCTCAGCGATCAGGTCCAAGGTGCCCGCATACCCCACGGTGTGGTTCCAGACCGTTACCTCCGCAGCCAGGGGCTTGACCCCATAGCTCTGCCACCATTGGTCGAATCGGTCAGCGAAAGCAGACTCCCCATGAGCGGCCAGCGCATCCCTGGCGGCACTGGGCTCTCCCGCGCGGTCCAATGCGGCCAGAGCCACCTGCTCGGCATAGTGATGCACCCGGTCGCCGCGGGCCGCAGCCGCATCCCGGAACCGCTCAGCAGCCTTCGACGCGTGCCGGGCCAGGTTCCGCAGTTCGCCGGGGGAGCCCATCGCGCCGTTGAGCCGGACATCGTTGATCAGCTCAGTCGCCGCCATATGACCGGCCCAGCCGGTCAGGTCCTTAGCCTCCTGGCCGATCACCGTGGTGATCGACGGCACCTCCGGCGGTGAGGACAGTGAACGCGAATACATCCGTCCGAACTCGGTGGCATGAGCAAGCTGCGGGTCGGTCATAGTCGACCAGCCTAGTCTTGCGCCGGCGTACGGCGCGAGCACCGCGAGGCGTCGACTGTGCGGCCGGCTCTGATTGGACGGCCCGCGGCAAATCGGGTTAGAGTGTCATGTCGTCAAGCCGCCAATATGGGGGTACAGCGACATGCGGATGTAGCTCAGCTGGCTAGAGCATCACCTTGCCATGGTGAGGGTCGCGAGTTCGAATCT
>NZ_QWLD01000007.1 GCF_003600155.1 Nesterenkonia muleiensis
CGACGACGCCCGCACCAGACTCCGCCACCTCTACCCCAAACATTAGCCACGACGCTCTACTAGTGGCCACCAGCGGGTAATTCTGCTGGCCGCCCCTGGGCACTTCTCACTGACACATTGACAAATATCTCAGATCAGCTGTCTGAAGCCACTAACGCGGACTCCAATTCAGCGCGTTGCTGTTCCGTCAGCGGTGTGGGACGGTTTGTGCTGGGGTCCATGAGTACCAGCACACTTTCCACAAACGCGCAGCGTTGGCCTTCTTGAAGCAACTCGTGACACAACCTGAAGGAAGTATTCCCGATGCGGGAAACCCAGACCCGGGCCTGCACATTCTTTCCATAATGGATGGCACGATCGAAAACTATATTCATGGATCGCACCACACGCGGCTGGGAACCATCTGGAGCCGCACCCGACCACGCATTGCTCGCCTGCACCCGGGCCTCTTCAGCCAGAGTCAGCACCTTGGCGTTATTAACATGACCATTGAGGTCCTGATCTGACCAGCGGGTCTGTATAGTGCACTCAAAATAATTCTCGGGGGACTGACTCAAAGATACTAGCTCCTTTACAATCCTGCGTCAGAGCGCAGCCGAGATGGTTTCCATGATGTCTCACTTCATAAATTCTCACAGGTCACCTTACATAGTAAGCGGATTATGGCGGAGATGACGTTATTGACACATCACTCAAGGTTCATCATTTATCACCATGACTCTTAAAACAGGGTCTCGGGGACTGTCTGATTAACGGTGGGAATGGGTTGGCATTGTTCAGTCTTGGGACATCGTGGACGCTTCTGTCTCATAACATCGCCGATGTCAGCTGCGTGTTGTCGTCAATGACCTGATGAACCGCTATCGCGGTCCCACCGGTCTACGACCAGGTGAAGGCATCGATCTTCCAGCAACTCAACAGTTCTGTGCGGGGTAGACGAATTGACGATCGGCTGCCCTGGGCCGCTTACGTGGTTCGGGCTTAGAGGCTACCTTCATTCGAGTAGGTTCGTTCCGCAAACCGACACGACGACAATCTGCGGCCCACGGGTGCTGATAACCCAACAGGCACCTGACATCAGGCGAGTGTCGCAGCTCAGCGGGGGCGGGAGGCAGCGGTTCTGCGCGCCTGATCCGTCAGTGCGTTCAGGCTCAGCGGCGCCGACGACGGCGCGGACAGCTCCGGCAGCTTCTCCGCGAACCTCTGTTCCACCGCCGTGCCGATCAGGAAGTCGGCGACCGCCGGGTTCTTCGGCAGCAGCGCCCCGTGCAGATAGCTGCCCAGCACATTGCGGTACCGGGCGCCTTCGTGCTCGTCCTTCTGGTTGTTGCCCTCACCGGTGGTGACCCGGGCCAGCGGCGTCACCTGGACGCCCAGGTAGGTCTGTCCGGAGTGGTTCTCATAGCCGATGATGCGCCCGAACTCGGAGGACTCAGCGACCACATTGCCGATCAGCCGGCTGTCGGTGCCGTAGGTCTCCGCATCCAGAATCCCGATCCCAGAGATTCTGGAGCCCTCCCGGGTCTCGAAGAAGTGCCCGAACAGCTGGTAGAGCCCACAGATCATCAGCATCGGTATGTCCTGGTCGGCCAGTGTGTGCAGGCGCTGGCCGATGTCCAGAAGATCCTGCTGGATGCGGTCCTGGCCCGAGTCCTGCCCCCCGCCGCCGATCAGAATATCGGGGGCTTCGGGAAACTCGTCGCCCGGGTCATAGGTCAGCATCACCGGATCGTAGCCGTACCACTGCAGGCGGCGCTTGAGGACCAGCGCATTGCCGTAGTCGCCGTAGATGTTCATATCCCGCGGATACAGCTGCAGCACCCGAATCTGCCTGCCGGTGCTCTTCTGGGGTGAAGGCCCCGGCCCCTGCACGCCACGGGGGTGGGTCACATCGGGGACCGAGCGGGGTTCTTCTGCCGCCGGGACTGACTCTGACATTAGTTGAACGCCTCCACTTCGGTGTAGGAGCCCAGGTGCTTGCGCAGGGCGAGCATGGCGGTGTAGGTGCAGAAGATCCGCTTAGGCGTGTCCGGATGCGCGGCCAGGAACTCGTCCAGGGCCACCACCAGCTGGGGCTCCAGCGCGGCGATGCTCACCCCGTCGTAGCTCAGCCGCAGCGCCATGTCATGGGCCCTGACCCCGGAGACCATCGCCACACCCTGCTCGGCCAAGGACTCGAAGCTCACATCCCACAGCCAGCTCATATCCCGGCCGTCGGCGTAGTTGTCGTTGATGGCGATCATGGTGGCCACGCCCTGTGCGGGGAAGCTGGAGAGCCCCAGCCGGAAGCCGGCCGGATTCTTCACCAGCACCAGGTCCACCGGCTGGCCTGCTACGGTCAGCGACTCGCCACGGCCGAACGCCGGGGCGGCCTGGCTCAGTGACATCAGCAGTGCCTCGCGGTCGATCTCCCCGCCGAGCACCTGGCGCACCAGAGCAAGCGCGGCCGCGGCGTTATAGATGTTGTACGCTCCGTTGACTTTCAGCTCGGTGGTGACCTCCTCGGTGCCGATGCGGAAAGTGCCCCGCTGGATGCCGAAATCGGTCAGCACCACATCGGCTGGAGGATCGCCGGGCACCGAGCGTGGCGGGGTCTCCCCGCCCGCGGAGAACCGATTGAGCTGAGCGGAGAGCCGAGCTTGCTCGGGATCTTCCGAGGCGATTGAGGATTGCGTGCCGTCAGGCACGTCACTAGCACTGTGAAGGTCATCGTCGGAGGGAAAATGCTTCCGCAGCGCCGGCGCCAGACCGAAGTAGCGCACTTGCTGCTGGTCCAGGGACTCCGCGATCTTCGCCACCCGGGCATCCTCCCGGTTGAGCACTACGCCGCCGGTGGTGTGCTCGGCGATAATGCGCAGCATCCCGGCGGTGGTGTCGATCTCGCCGAACCGGTCCAGCTGGTCGCGCATCACGTTCAGCAGCAGGCTGTACCGGGGGTTGACCGCCCGCACAAAATGCACCGCATGGGCCTCATCCAGCTCGAGCACGGCTATATCGGCGTCCAGCTTGCCGGTGGGGCTGATCTCACCGAGCAGGGAGGCCACCACACCGCGGGTGAAGTTGGACCCGGACCGGTTGGTGAAGACCTTCAGCCCCTGGCCGCGCAGCAGCTCCACGACCATCTTGGTGGTGGTGGTCTTACCGTTGGTCCCCGACACCACGACGACGCCGCGGGGGAGCTGCGCCAGCACGCCGGCCAGAAAACCGGGGTTGAGACGCTCGACGACAAGCCCGGGGAAGGCGGAGCCGGAGCCGCCGCGCCACTTGGTCAGAGTGCGTGCGGTCCGGCCGATGAGAATGGTGACCGGACGTGGCAGATACGGACGGGTCACCCTCAATGCCTACTCCTCGTCATCGTCGCTGTTGTCCTGGTTCTCATCGTCTTCTTCGTCGTCGGCGTCCTCGTCATCGCCATCTTCGTCACTGCTGTCTTCGTCGTCGTTGTCCTCGTCTTCTTCGTCGCTGTCGTCCTCCTCCTCGTCCTCCTCCTCAGAGTCCGGGAGGTAGCCGGCGACGATCTGGATGACCGCATCATTGGGGATGGTGTCTCCGCCGGAGACCTCTTCACCGTTGACCTCATAGCCGATCAGCTCACCGCTGCTGTCGATGTCTTCAGTCTCGACCCAGCGCGGCTGGGAGGTGAGCTCGAAGCCTTCGGAGACGAGATACTCCTCGCCGAGGTTGCGCCACTGACCGACGTAGTTGTCGATCGCCCCGGGAAGCTCCACCTCACCGGTGGAGATTTCCAGGTTCACGGTGCTGCCGGCATCGACGGTGGTGCCGGACTCCGGATCGGTGCTGATGACCTCGCCGGCGGCGTACTCCTGGTGATTCTCCTCGGTGACCTCCCCGACCTGGAGGCCTGCTTCCTCCAGGATGCCGCGGACAGTGTCCTCCGATTCGCCGATCAGCCCCTCGGGGATTTCGATCTCGCCCGGGCCTTCGGAGATGTAGAGGACCACCTCGGATTCCGGCTCCACCTCAGACCCGGCCTCCGGGTCAGTGCGCACGGCGTGGTCCAGCTCGACCTCACCGTGGGGTTCAGTCACCACCTCAGCGCTCAGCCCCAGATTGGTCAGTTCGGCATGCGCATCCGCCTGCGGCATCTCGGAGACATCCGGAATGACCACCAGCCCGTCCTCGGTCAGCTGGTCATCATCGGGCCCGCCGCCCATCATCTGGGCCAGCAAGAACGTTGCTCCGGCGACCAGCGCCAGGGCAATGAGCACCAGCAGCACATAGAAGCCAGCACGGTTGCGGCGCTGCGGCCGCTGCCCGTACTCCTGGTAGTCCTCATAGTCGGGATCCTCCGGGGTGCGGGCTGACATCGCCGGTGTCCCCGAGACAAGATCGTCGAATCCCGCCGCGCCCACTGCCGCCAACTGTGTGGTGGCCCCCTCATCCACCGGGATGCCCCGCAAGGCGTCTGCCAGGGCGTCGTCGAACTCATCCGCGGTCTGGAACCGCAGTGCGGGGTCCTTGGTCAGTGCCTTGGCCACTACCGACTCCATGGCGGGGGAGACACGGTTGTTGTAGTCCGAGACCACCGGGGGCTGTTCCCGGACATGCTGATACGCCACAGAGACCGGCGAGTCTCCGGTGAAGGGGGGCCGGTTGGTCAGCAGTTCGAATAGGACACAACCTGCTGAGTAGAGGTCACTGCGGTGATCGACCACCTCCCCACGGGCCTGTTCAGGGGAGAGGTACTGGGCGGTGCCGACCACTGCGGAGGTCTGCGTCATGGTCTGTGCAGAGTCGGCCAGGGCCCGCGCAATGCCGAAGTCCATCACCTTCACATCTGAGGCGTTGGAGACCATCACATTGGAGGGCTTGATGTCCCGGTGCACGATTCCGCGCGAGTGCGAGTAGCTCAGTGCCGCCAGCACACCGGACATGTACCCTGCGGCGTCCTGCTCGGTCAGCGGCTGATTCAGGGCAGAGTCGATCTTCTCCTGCAGCGGCTCGGTGACATGGGGCACCACCTGGGTCGCATCCGGATCGGCCACCCCCAGCACATCCCCCTCACCGTGAGTCGTCTCGGCGGTGGTGCCCGAGGTCTCCGGAGGCGCAGGGGGCACATCGCCCTCCTCACTGCCGGCCGGGGTGCCGTGCAGAATATGCCGCAGGGTCACACCATCGACGTACTCCATGACGATGAAGGGAGTCTTGATGTCTCCGCCGTTCTCGGAGACCTCCGCTGAACCGGTGTCATAGACCCCGACAATATTGGGGTGGTTCAGTGAGGCTGAGGACTGCGCCTCACGCTTGAACCGGGTTTGGAACATGGGGTCGCGGGCGAGGTCCGGGCGAAGCATCTTCACCGCGACTTCACGCTCGAGAGAAAGATCGAGACCGCGGTAGACATCGGCCATGCCGCCGCGTCCGATCAGCGCCTCAATCTGATAGCGGCCGTTGAGCACCCGCTTGCTGGTCTCAGTCATGACCCACCAGTCTCATCGTCTCGGTCCTAGTCATCTTCCTCACCTTCGGTCTCGGTGGGGGTTGGCGTGGGCGACGGGGAGGTCGGGGTCTCCGTCGTCTCGGTGGGGGACGGAGACGGCGTGGGCGACGGGGAGGTCGGGGTCTCCGTCGGAGTAGGCGTGGGAGTCGGTGTAGGACTCGGCGAGGGCGGCGGGGACTCCGTGGTCGGCGCTGGAGGTGGTGCCTGCGTGGTGGCAGGAGGGGGAGGCGGCCCGGCCGAAAAGAACAGGGTGACCGTGGTCCCCGGGGGCAGGCTGCCGGCGGGAGTGACCCCGGTGACCACGCCTGCGGCCTGCTGGGAGGCGACCTCCTCGGTCTCCACCTGCAGACCCTGTCCGTCCAGAAGCTCCACCGCCTCGTCCACGGCCAGTCCCAGCAGCTCGTCCTCGTCCACCTCGATCAGATCAGGCTCGGCCGTGGCCGTCTGCGTGGCGTACTGGGTGATGTACTGAGTGGGAACCACTGTGGAGGTTCCTTCGGGGTCGTCATCATTGGCCGCCATCATCGGCAGCACCCAGGCACCGAAGATGGCCAGCAGAACCAACAGCAGCAGTGTGATCACCGGCCAGCGGCGACGCCACCAGGAACCGGTCTCTGAACTTTCATCGCTCTCTGGTTCCTGAGCTGCTGAGCCCGCCGAACTGACAGCCTGCACGTGGTCTGTGGGCGGCATGGCCGCTGAGAAGTCAGTGGGCTGTTCGGGGGTCACCGCCGAAAGAGCCCCTGGCCGGCGGGTCCCCGCGGTCTCTGACTGCGAGGCGGTGGGCAGGATCTGGGTGTCGTCGTCCCCGGCCCCGCCCAGATGGTTCTCAATAGCCGGTACGGCAGCTACGGCGGCCTCGAAGTCACCGCGGAGCAGGGCTTCGGCGGCATCGGCCATCTTCGTGGCATTGGCCGGACGCTGGTCGGTGTCCTTGGCCAACATGGTCATGATCAGGGCACGCACATGGTCCGGCACATGGTCCGGCAGCCGCGGGGGCGGGTCATTGACCTGCTTCAGCGCAATCGCGATCTGTGATTCCCCGGTGAACGGACGCTGCCCGGCCAGGGCCTCGTAGCCGATCACGCCCAGGGCATAGATATCCGAGGAGCCGGTGGCATGCTGACCGGTGGCCTGCTCCGGGGAGAGATACTGGACAGTGCCCATCACCTGCCCGGTGGCGGTCAGTGGCACCTGATCAGCCAGCCGGGCGATGCCGAAATCGGTGATCTTCACCCGGCGGGTGGGAGTGATCAGCAGGTTGCCGGGCTTGACGTCCCGGTGCACCAGTCCTTGGTCGTGGGCGACCTGGAGGGCGCGGCCGGTCTGGGCCAGGATGGAGAGAACCTTCTCCCACGGGAGCGTCTTGTCCTTTTCCAGGATCACGCTCAGCGGACGGCCCGGCACCAGCTCCATGACCAGATAGCCGGATCCGGCCTGCTCGCCATAGTCGTAGATGTCGGCGATGCCCGGGTGCTTCAGCAGGGCGGTGTGCCGGGCTTCTGCACGGAACCGGCGGAGGAAGGCCTCGTCGCCGGTGTACTCCTCTTTGAGGATTTTGATCGCGACAGTGCGGCCGAGGACCTGGTCATCGGCCTTCCACACCTCGCCCATCCCACCGATGGCGATACGCTCGGTGAGCTTATAGCGGTCGCCCATGGTGAGCCCGACTGCGGGCCTCATTCTTCAATCACCGCTTCCAGCATAGTGAGCATCTGGGAACCAGCGAGGTCATTGCCTGTTCCCATGTCGATGCCCTCGTAGACCACGGTGACCGCATACTGCGGATCCTCGGCCGGAGCGAATCCGGTGATCCAGGTGTTGTAGGTTTCAGGTCCGGTTTCGGTGGCGTCCCCGCGCTGGGCGGTGCCGGTCTTGGCTGCGACCTGGAACCGATTCGAATCGGCGCGCCAGGCGGTCCCCTCCTCGACGGTAGCGACCATCATCTCGGTGAGGTCCGCGGCGGTGGAGGAGTCCATGACCTCATTGAACACCTCGGGGTCCGGTGAGGAGAGGATCTGCAGGTCCGAGCCGCGGATAGTGTCCACCAGCTGCGGCTGCATCATAGTGCCGCCGTTGCCGATCGCGGCAGCGGCCATGTTCATCTGCAGCGGGGTGGCGGTCACACTGGCCTGACCGATGGAGGCGTAGGCCAGCTCGGCGTCAGACTCCACGGCCGGGAATTGGGAAGGGTTGACGTAGAGCGGAATATTGAAGCTCTGGTTCCAGCCGTAGGCCTCGGCAGACTCCAGGAGGGCATCTTCCCCCATCTCCATGGCAGCCTCGGCGAAAGGGGTGTTGCAGGACTGAGCGAAGATCCAGGTCAGCTCCGCCTCTGCACGTTGGCTGCAGCCGCCGTCGGCGAAGTTCGGCAGGATGCGCTCGGTCTGCGGGAGGTCGAGTTCATTGGGGTTCTCCAGCTCGGTGTCGAGTTCGTAGTCTCCTGATTCGAGCATGGCCAGGCCAGTGATCAGTTTGAAGGAGGAGCCGGGGAAGATCGGTCTGTTGACTGCATCGTTGTAGTACAGGTGCATACCCTCCTGGTTCTCCAGGTTCTCCAGGTTCTCTGCGAACTGAGTGCCGGAGTGCACCGCCAGGTCATTGGTGTTGTAGCTGGGCTCGGAGACCATCGCCTTGATCTCACCGTTCCTGAGGTCAGAGACGATAATGGTCCCGCGCTGACCCTCTGGAATGAGCTCGTAGGCCTGCTGCTGCAGCGCGGGGTCAAGGGTGAGCTCCACCTGGGCGCCCATCAGCGTCTCGCCGGTGAACAGAGCAGTGACGCGGTCGAAGAACTGGGAGTCCGACTGCCCTGAGAGGTAGTCATTGAGTGCGCTCTCAATGCCCTGCTGGGCGCCCCTGGCCTCACTTACGGCGAAGAAACCGGTGATGGAGCTGTACAGCTCAGGGTCGTGGTAGACCCGCTGGTAGTCGTACTGGCTGTTTTCGCTGGGCACCGACTCGGCGATCGGGGCGCCGTCGACGGTGATGGGCCCGCGCGGAGCTCCCGCGTCGGCGATGATCTGGCGTGAATTACGCCCATCGGAGTTTAGGTTATCGGTGAAGACCACCTGGATCAGCGACAGCGCCACGAACAGGGACAGGAACATGACCACCGAGACGACCCAGGTGTGGCGGATGGCTCTATTCATGCACGCTCACCGTCCCCAGGTGCCGGGACCGGGTGCTGCTGCCGGACGGCGTCGTTCTGGACCGGGTGCTGCTGACCGGTCTCTCGGCCCCGCAGCGGATCCTCAGTCCCGGAGGCGCCTTCGCCGGTGGTGTTGAGCATGGGGCCGACCACAATGGGGCGCCGTGCGGCATGGCTGATCAGCAGCACCAGTGCGACAATCAGCCAGTTGGCCAGCAGCGCTGAGCCCCCGGCCGCCAGGAACGGGCTGACCAGGCCAGACATGGGGATCACCCGGGTGATACCGCCGACGACCACGAACACCTGCAGCACCAGCACCACAGCCAGGCCGACGGCCAGCAGCTTGCCGAAGTGGTCCCGGGTGCCCAGTCCGGCGCGCATATAGCGGGAGAACAGGATCAGGTACAGCACCAGCATCGCCGAGAGGCCCAAGAATCCGAGCTCCTCGCCGAAGGCCACGATGATCATGTCCGAGTTGGCCAGGGCCACGATCTGTGGTGAGCCGGAGCCCAGTCCGGTGCCGGTGAGTCCCCCGTGGGCCAGCCCGAACAGTCCCTGCACCAGCTGGTGGGATCCCAGGTCCTGATCGTACATCTGCTGGTCGAAGGCGTTGAGCCAGATGGCGAAGCGGTTCCGTGCGTGCCAGACGAACTGGTAGGCCAGCACCGCTCCGGCGGCCACGAAGACCCCGCCGATCACGATCCAGGAGATGCGGGAGGTGGCCACATAGATCACCGCGACGAACAGCCCGAAGAACATCAGCGCGTTGCCGAGGTCGTTCTGCACCACCAGCACGCCCATGGCGATCAGCCAGGCCAGGAACAGCGGCCCCAGATCCTGCACCCGCGGCAGGGTCATCGGCCCGATCTTCTTTCCGGCCAACAGGATGAGATCACGGTTGTTGGCCAGGAACCCGGCGAAGAAGATCCCTAAGGTGATCTTGGCCAGCTCGCCGGGCTGAAAGCTCATCGGCCCGATGCTGATCCACACCTGGGCGCCGGCGATGTCCTGGCCCAGTCCCGGAACGATCGGCAGGAACAGCAGCACCACGCTGGCCGCCAAGGAGATGTAGGTCAGCTGCCGCAGTCTCCGGTGATCCTTGAGCAGCGCCAGCAGCGCCATGGCGGCCACCATGGAAACAGCGGTCCACATCAGCTGCCGGTCTGCCACGCCCTCGTACTGGCCGGTGAAGTCCAACCGGTGGATCATGGCAATGCCCAGGCCGTTGAGGGTCACCACGATCGGCAGGATGAACGGGTCGGCGTACTTGGCGCGCAGGCGCAGCACAATATGAAAGGTCAGGGCGAGAGCGGCCTGGACCCCGCCTTCGATCCAGTAGCGCTGGTCAATGGCGTCCTCGAGGTTCAGGCCCACCAGCACCTGGGCGCCGATGCCGATCGTCAGAGCGATCACCAGCAGGACAAGCTCAATGTTGCGCCGCGGCCGGGGATGAGTCTCATGCTGTGCAGGCATCAGTTTCCGCCTCCTATGCCCCGTTCCAGGTTCTCCACGATCTGCTCGGCGTGGGCCCGGTCCTCTGCGAAGATCCCGGATTCCACCCGGTTGCGGTCATAGCGGGGAAGCTCGTCGGTGCTGATACCGGTGTGCTCGTCGACCTCAGAGAGCGTAATCGGACCCAGGGACTGGGAGACCCCGGTGAAGATCGCCACCTCTCCGTCGTCGCTGCCCACGTAGTACTGGGTCTGGGTCCACACGTAGCCCAGGAAGGTCACCACCGCGATCAGCACCGCCAACAGTGCCACGAAAGTGGGCAGGAACCACGCACGACGACGCCGCCTGGGCAGAATCGTCTCCAGTTCCTCCTCATCGAGCTCGTATTCGTCGTCGGACTCCTCTGAGCTGGGTGCTTCCTCGGTGTGTTCCGGAGTCTGGGCGGCGTCGTTCTTCTCGGGGCTTGGCGGTTGGCCCTCCGGGCGGGGTTCGCCGAGCATTTCGGAGTAGGTGTGGCGCACCGGTTTGAGCGGCTGGCCGGTCAGCAGGGCGGCCATGGGGTGTTCGTCCACATTGCGCGGAACCACTGGGATGGTGCCGGTCTCGGCAGCAGCTACGGCGGCGCCGACCAGCTTGTGCGGGCGGACCCCGAGCGTGCGCTCCACCATGGCCGCCGAGAGCGGGGAGAGTTCACCCTCCTCCGGGGAGAGACCCTCCAGGGCGTCCCGGTTGACCACCGGGATGACGTCGAGCTCCATGGTGTGTTTGGAGTGATCGCCGCCGTGGACGAAGTCAGCGGTAGAAGCGGCGGCGACGGCCTGTTCGCTCAGCGGAACGGTGTCGGAGCCGGCCAGGTGCTCCTCCTCGGCCTGCACCACATCCAGGGCGATGACGGTGACGTTATCTGGGGCCCCGCCCTCCAGGGTCAGGTCCACCAGCTCGTCGACGATCTTCTCCAAGGCCTCACCGCTGCGCAGCTTCTGCTCGATCAGCCGGTCCGAGACCACGGCGTTGAGCCCGTCGGAGCACAACAGCCAGCGCTCTCCTGACTCCAGGGGGAAGCTGGTGATGTCTAGCTCGGGGGAGGCGTCCACATCGCCGAGCACCCGCATCAGCACGTTCTTGTGCGGGTGATACTCGGCGGCCTCAGGATCCAGCCGCCCCTCGTCGACCAAGCGTTGGACGAAGGTGTGGTCGTGGCTGACCTGGCGGAACCTGCCCTTTTTGAGACGGTAGGCCCGGGAATCCCCGATATGGGCGAACTGCAGCTTCTGCTCGGTGATCAGCACAGCGGTGATGGTGGTGCCCATGCCGGCGAGCTTGGGGTTGGTCTTGACCAGCTTGTTGAGGAACGCGTTGGCGGTCTGGATCTCATCGGGCAGCACGGTGTCCGGTTCGGCGAATCCGCGGGTGTCCAGGTGGGCCAGGTCCAGCACAGTGGAGGCCGAAGCCACATCGCCGCCGGCGTGGCCGCCCATCCCGTCGGCGACAACGGCGAAGTAGCGCCCGGCATATCCGGAGTCGTCGTTCTTGGAACGGACCACACCGTCTTCTGAGCGCGCGGCGAAGCGGAAGACCAGGCTCATAATGGATTCAGGTCCTCAGTTCCAGGACGGTCTTACCGATGCGGATGCGGTCTCCGGGCTCAGCGGTAGAGGCACGGGTCAGCTGCTCATCACCGAGCCAGGTGCCGTTGGTGGAGCCCAGGTCCTCCAGGAACCAGCGCGAGCCCTGGGGGAAGAGCCTGGCGTGCTTGCCGGAGGCGTAGTCGTCATCGAGCACCACTGTGCACTCCTGTGCGCGGCCGAGCATGATCGGTGTTGAACCGAGTTCGATCTCCGTGCCCACCAGGGGGCCCTCAGAGATCACCAGCCGTTTGGGGCGCGGGCGCTGCGTCTGGCCGGAGTGGTGGACCGCAGCTGGAGTGCTGCTCGGTGCGGCGGCGGTGTCCGTCGAACCGCTGCTGTGCTGAGTTCGGGTGCGGGAACGCTTGGAGACCATCATGTCGCGGCCCTGGGCGGCGATGATGGAGAGGATGAGTATCCAGAGCAGCAGCAGCAGTCCGAACTGCAGCACGGTGATGGCGAGTTCGCTCATGATCAGCTCAGTCTAAAGTGCATCCGCGCATTGCCCAGGGTGATCACTGCGCCGTCGTAGAGTTCGGTCTCTGCGCTGCGCAGCTCCTGACCGTCCACGTAGGAACCATTGGTGGAGCCCAGATCCCGGGCGATCCAGCGTGATCCTGCCTGGGTGACCTCCAGATGTTTGCGGGAGACGCCGGTGTCGGAGATGGTGATGTCTGCGGTGGAGGATCGGCCGATTACCGTGCGGTGCTCTTCCAAAGCATAGGTCCGGCCGTCGTGTTTCAAGGTTCCGGCGGGACGGTGCGGGGCCGGTGCATTGCGGCGGGCTCGCTGGGGCAGCGCGGCGGTCGCGGCCGGCGGTGCATGAGCCGGTCGGGGTACTGAGGCATGAGGCTTGGGCGCCGCGGGGTCCAGGTCACGGTCATTCTGACCTTCAATGCTCATCTGACCGCGCCGCAGCTCGGTGTTCTTCACAAACGTGGCCTTGACCGGACCTAGGAGGGTATAGCCCTGGGAGTCTGCGTGCCGGACGATCTCTCCGCAGAGTTCCTCGGCTAAGGCGGTGCCGTACTTCTTGGCTTCGGTGAAGTCATCTTCCGAGAGCCGAATCTTGTAGAGATTGGGCACCAAGGCTGCACCATTGGCAGCGGTGGAGGACTCACGGTCCATATGGCGGCGTACTGCTGTGGCGATCTCCACGGGACCGACACTCCCTCCGCGTCCGGAGAAGGCACCTCGGACGGCTTTCTCAATGCCGCGTTCTAGCGTGTCGAGAAGTCCCACTGGCACCTCCTTCACAGGTTGTGGTCTAAGGTGCATCCGCTGATGTCTCCGGCGGGTGCACTGTGGGCAGTCTTGCGGAAGAGTCTACTGTCCCACTGTTGGAACATGTCAGCAAACCTTCGGCCACCGGATGAAATAGCATACTGATGCGCATTTTCTGTGATGTATGCCATCTCTTAGCGCACATGCCCACCGCCGCTGGCTGCCAACCCTAAATCCCCGTGCCAACCTGAATTCCTGTTGGCTGCGGAGATTTCAGTTGGCAGGTGCGAGCTGTCGGTGAGGAACCCGGGGCACTCCGGCTGCATGCAGAATCTCGGCGAGCTTGCCTGGATCGCGGAGATGACGCATTTCCCAGCGCCGCACCTTGTACCCGAGGTGCTCGAGCGCATTCTGGCGCCGCTTCTCCCTGATGCGTTCGGCATCCGGATCCTCGGTGTAGCCGCCGGCTCTGTATTTGGCGAGACCATCGGCCTCTCCGATGATGCCCTCGTCCTCCCAGAGAAAATCCACCCGGGCCAAGCTACCGTCGGGAAGAACAATCTCGCGCTGCAATGAGGGGGCGGCGAAGCCGAGCTGGTGGATGACAGCGCGGGACCAGGACTCCAGTGCCGATTCGGACCGGGCATCAGCGAACTCCCAAGCGCCCAGGAATGCCCGTTCGGCAGCTCCTGTTCTGAGAAGGTCCCAGTGTGGGACCAGCTGATCGACATCCATGCTTTGCCGTTTGACCGCATCCAGAACAGTCACCGCCTCAGGCCAAGACATGGCTGGCACTGCGGTCAACAGGGCAATCTCGAGTGGATCTACGCGATAGCCGGGCGGGGGATCGGCGGCCCTGCCCAGCGGCCCTGCCGCCACATGCTCCCAGGCAATCCGCTGTTGTCCCGATCTGATGCGTTGTCGCAGCTGCTGCCGGGATATCCCCCGGGGCAGGGGAGCCTCAATGCGCTTGAGCGGAAGGGGCCTCAGCCTCCAGAGTTCCCGCTGCGGATCCTGTGGAGACAGCACACGTCGGATCATGGCACTGACCGTCTGCTGATCTGCGTTTCCCGTGAGGGCTCGCACTGGGGATCTGCCGTTGCGCCCGTAGCCGTGTGCCCGAATCTGCACAGCCTCAGGGGTGTGAAGCAGCGGTATTCCGCGCAGTGCCAACGATGTCTCGCGAGCGAAGATCCGTGACTCGTCTTGGGCGGCGGCAGCGGCCGCCACGAGCAGAAACTGCTTCCAGCGCGGGGCTCTGAGCCATGTCTCAGGCCGAATTCCGATGCCCGGTCTCAGGCGCAGCATCTGGCCTCTCTCCACCGCCGTAGAGAGTCTCTTGGAGCGTTGGCGGTTCTCGCCGCCGTTCACCATGGGGAGGAGGAGTCCATCGTCTGGTTCCATGACACCAATATGCATGACATGAGATGAAATGTGACCAAGCAGATTGAATCTGTGGATAAGTTTCCCGGACAGATCCAGGAGAGAGGCATGCCAGATGCCGCTGTGCCAACCAAAATCTCCTCCAGCCAACGCCGATTCCCGTTGGTATAGGGATTTCCGGTTGGCAGGCGGAGAGGTGCGGGGTTCAGCGGCGCATGTGGGGAGGGGCGCAGTAGGGGGCTTGGGGTGCCTCGGGGCTGCGTCCTGGGCGTCAAGCCCTTGCCCGCGCGGCCCCATAGTGTTACTCTCGTCACATCATGAGAGCGCTCTCACAGCTTGCTGAGGGACCGGCCAGCGGGGCCTGACGCTCGTATCTGATCACTCAAGGAGGCGCTGTGCGCATCACAGATTCCAACCACACCTGGCGGGGACGCCGTCTTTCTGCGGCGGTGGCGGTCACAGCGGCCGCAGCCCTGACGCTCTCAGCCTGCGGCGGCGACGCCGAAGGCGAGACCAACGGATCCGACAACGGTGAGCAGATTACCCTCACCGTCTCCACCTTCAACGAGTTCGGCTACGAAGAACTCTTCGACGAGTACGAGGAGCTCCACGACCACATCACCATCGAGCACAACAAGGCAGACACCGCCGAGAACGCCCGCGATGCCCTGCGCAACAGCCTCGGTGCCAACTCCGGGGCAAGCGACATCGAGGCGGTGGAGGTCGACTGGCTGGTGGAGTTCATGCAGTACTCCGACCGGTTCGAAGACCTCACGGACCCCGAGCTGGAGGACCGCTGGCTGGACTGGAAGTACGACGACGCCGTGGATGAGGAAGGGCGGCTGATCGGTTACGGCACAGACGTCGGACCCCAGGCCATCTGCTACCGGGCGGATCTCCTTGAGGAGGCCGGGCTGCCCAGTGATCGCGAGGAGGTCGCAGACCTGCTCGACGGGGACTGGGACAACTACTTCAGTGTGGGGCAGGACTTCGTCTCCGGCTCAGACTCCGCCTGGTACTCCGGTTCGGACAATGTCTGGCAGGGCATGATCAACCAGGTCGAGGTGCCCTTCGAGACTGAGGACGGGGAGATCATCGCCGACACCAATTCCGAGGTGAAGGACCTCTACGATCAGCTGCTCACCGCCAGCGTGGACCAGGAGCTCTCCGCGGGCCTGTCCCAATGGTCCGGAGACTGGAACGACGCCTTCCAGCGCGACGGCTTCGCCACCATGCTCTGCCCTGGATGGATGCTCGGGGTGATCGAAGGCAACGCCTCCGGCGTCGAGGGGTGGGACGTCGCCGACGTCTTCCCCGGCGGCGGCGGCAACTGGGGTGGCTCGTACTTGACCGTGCCGACCCAGGGCGAGAATGTCGAGGCCGCTCAAGAACTGGCAGCCTGGCTCACCGAGCCGGAGCAGCAGGTCAAGGCCTTCGAAGCCATCGGGGCCTTCCCCTCAACGGTCGATGCGCTGGAGTCGGAGGAGATCCAGTCGGCCACCGACGAATTCTTCAACGACGCCCCGGTCGGCGAGATCCTGGCCAACCGCGCCGAGGACATCGAGGTTCAGCCGCTGAAGGGCCCGAACTACCTGCTGATCAACGTCGCCATCCAGGATGCGCTCAACCGCGTGGACGTCGATGGAATCGACGATCCGGACTCCTCCTGGGAGAAGTTCGTCGATGACGTGGAGGCCATGCGATAGCCCATGGCCGTCACCTCTGAGAGCAGGAGGACGACGACGCCCACAGGCACCAGGACACCGAGCGCCGGCTCCGGGGAGCCCCGCAAGCACGCAGCAGCGGGGACTCTCCGGCATCGGCTCTCGACCTGGGACCGCAAGTACTCGCCGTACCTCTACATCAGCCCGTTCTTCATCCTGTTTGCCATTGTCGGCCTCTTCCCACTGGTCTACACCGCATGGGTCGCAGCCCACGACTGGGACCTCATCATGGGCCAGGGCGAATACGTCGGCCTGGCCAACTTCATCCACGTACTGGAGCAGCGGGCGTTCTGGGTCGCTCTGCGGAACACCCTGAGCATCTTCATCCTCTCCACCGGTCCCCAGGTGGTCGCAGCGATCATCATCGCCTATATGCTCGACACCCATCTGCGTGCCAAGACCTTCTGGCGCATGGGGGTGCTGCTGCCCTATGTGGTCACCCCGGTGGCGGTCGCGCTGATCTTCTCCAACCTGTTCTCCCAGCGCTTCGGGCTGGTGAACTCACTGCTAGAGGCGATCAACATCGATCCGATCGGCTGGCAGTCCGGGGCGCTGCCCAGTCACGTGGCCATCGCCACGATGGTGAACTTCCGCTGGACCGGCTACAACGCGCTGATCTTCTTAGCCGCCATGCAGGCCATCCCGCGCGATCTCTACGAACAAGCCGCCATCGACGGCGCCGGGAAGGTCCGTCAGTTCCTCTCAGTGACCGTGCCGATGCTGCGCCCTACCATCATCTTCGTGGTGATCACCTCCACCATCGGCGGTCTGCAGATCTTCGACGAGCCGCGCATGTACGACCAGTATGGCCGTGGCGGCACCGATGGTCAGTGGCGGACCATGACCCTCTACCTCTACGAGCTGGGCTGGACCCGTTCCGACTTCGGGCTGGCCTCCGCCGTCGCGGTCCTGCTGTTCCTGCTGATCGTGGCGATCGGCATCATCAACTTCACCATCACCCGCCGGATCGCCGATGGCGAGGGCGGAAAGACCAAGACGACGCCGCGGCGTCGCCTGTTCAGAGGAGGTGCTCGATGACCGCTCCGGCACCTTTGGCCCCGGTGGACCCTGAAGCCGGCAGCGCAGCTGAGGCAGTGGGCACAGCGGGAAGCCGGCGCCGTCGTGACCGGTCTGGCCGCTCCCTGCGCAGACCAGGATGGGTGGTGTACGGGTGTCTGGCGGCGGTGGTGCTTGGCGGTATGTTCCCGCTGTGGTGGAGCTTTCTGATCGGCTCCCACCACGCCACGATCCTGTCCGAGACCACCTTCCCCTGGTGGCCGGGCGGGAACTTCCTGTCCAATGCGGCCACGGTGATGGACACCGTCCCGTTCTGGCGGGCGACCGTGAACTCGATCATCGTCTCGACCACCACGGCGTTCTCCGTGGTGATCTTTTCCACCCTGGCCGGGTACGCCTTCGCCAAGCTGCGGTTCAGAGGGTCGGGCCCGCTGCTGGTGTTCGTGATCGCCACCATGGCGGTGCCGACCCAGCTCGGCGTGGTTCCGCTCTACCAGGTGATGGCCCGGCTGGGCTGGACCGGGGAGCTGACCGCGGTGATCGTCCCGGCTCTGGTGACCGCCTTCGGGGTGTTCTGGATGACCCAGTATCTGCGCCAGGCGATTCCCGAGGAGCTGATCGAGGCCGCCACGGTGGACGGCTGTTCGATGATTCGCACGTTCTACCATGTGTGCCTTCCGGCCGCCCGGCCCGCCGCAGCCATGCTGTTTTTGTTCACGTTCGTGATGAACTGGACCAACTTCTTCTGGCCGTTCATTGTGCTCGGTCCGCAGAACCCCACCCTGCCGGTGGCCCTTCAGCAACTGCAGGCCGCTCATTTCGTGGACTACTCGCTGGTGCTCACCGGTGCCTCCCTGGCCACGGTGCCGCTGCTGATCCTCTTCATCTTCGCGGGCCGTCAGCTCGTGTCCGGAATTATGCAAGGAGCCGTCAAAGCATGACCATTCTCACCTCAGCCGAGGCTGTCACCTCTCACGCAGCTGTCACCTTCCCGCCGTCCTTCTTGTGGGGCTCGGCGACCGCCGCTTATCAGGTCGAGGGCGCCCACGACGCCGACGGCCGGGCTCCCAGCGTCTGGGACACCTTCTCGAAGACCCCCGGGAAGGTGTTCTCAGGGGATACCGGGGATGTGGCCTGCGACCACTATCACCGGTACCGGGAGGATGTCGCACTGATGAAGTCCTTGCATCTGAAGGTGTACCGCTTCTCGGTCTCTTGGTCGCGGGTGATGCCTGACGGTGTGCGGGTGAACCGGGCCGGGCTGGACTTCTACATCAATCTGGTCGATGAGCTGCTGGCGGCTGGCATCGTTCCTTGGCTGACGCAGTATCACTGGGACCTGCCCCAGGTCCTGGAGGATGCGGGTGGCTGGGCGAACCGGGCGACTGCCTATGCGTTCGAGAAGTACACCCGGGTGCTCTATGGAGCCCTGGGGGAGAAGGTCCGGCACTGGACCACGCTGAATGAGCCGTGGTGTGCGGCGTTCCTGGGCTATGGCAACGGGCATCACGCCCCGGGGCGGACCTCGCCGGAGGATGCGATCGCGGCGGCTCATCACCTCATGCTCGCCCACGGGCTGGCGGTGCGCACCCTGCGTGAGCGTGATCCTCAGCTGGAGCTGGGGCTGACCCTGAACTTCACCGACTACCGGCCGGCTGATCCGGCCAAGCCCGGGGACCTCGATGCGGTACGCCGACTCGACGGCGCCTTCAACCGGTTCTTCGCCGATGCCGTCTTCACCGGCGCCTACCCGGTGGATGTGGTGGAGGATCAGGCCGGGTACTGGCGCCCGGGCCTCGTGCAGCCCGGTGATCTGGAGCTGATCTCTGCGCCGATCGATGTGCTCGGGGTCAATTTCTATACCGGGGAGCTGCTGTCCGGCGTGGACCCGCAGGATGCTTCGGCGGCAGCCGCGCGGGCGCGCGCAGAGGGGCCGCCCAGTCCGAATGTCGGTTCCGAGCATGTTACCTCGGTGCCCCGGGGGCTGCCGGTGACCGCCATGGGCTGGGAGGTCTACCCGCAGGCGCTGCGTGATCTGCTGGTCAGGCTGCAGGCGGAGTACACAGGAGCCGCCGGTGTCGCTCTGTATGTGACGGAGAACGGGGCGGCCTATGACGACGCCGTGGCAGCCGATGGCACTGTCGATGACCCCGATCGGCGCGACTACATCCGCCGCCACCTGTTGGCGGTGCACGAGGCCATGGCGTCCGGGGCGGATGTGCGTGGGTATTTCGTGTGGTCGCTGCTGGACAACTTCGAGTGGGCCTTTGGTTACGACAAGCGCTTCGGCATCGTGCACGTGGACTATGACACGCTGGAGCGCACCCCGAAGGCCAGTGCTCAGTGGTACTCGGAGGTGGCCAGGACCGGCGTGGTGGAGTGAGTTTCCGGGCTGCTGTGATGACGAACGCGGGTGTATCAGCAGCCGTCTTCAGGCGTGATGGTCAGCGTATGCTGACTGAGAGCTGAGGCGGCTTTGCCGCCCGGTGGGACCAGCTTCAGGTGTGATGGCCGGCGTCAGCC
>NZ_QWLD01000003.1 GCF_003600155.1 Nesterenkonia muleiensis
TCAACAAACTTGGCACACTATTGAGTTCTCAAGCTACAAACACCCCAACACCACCAGAAAAAACCATCTGGATCGCTCCGGAGCAACTTCTCCAAGTTACCGGTCTTGCTGGCGGCTGTCAACTTGGCGTCTCCGCTGAGTTTTGAGCGCACCACTCTAGGACCGGGGCCTAAGAGGAGTAGTTTTCGGGGTGAATCACCCCGGGTCGTGCTCTCGGTTTCCCGTGGGCACGAGTAGATACTTTACACACACTTCCAACTATCTCGCAAACTCGTTCGGCCGTGAGCCTTGCCACACCCGAGAAGACCCATAAATCACGCTGATCTGGGGCGTTGCAGCGGATTCAGGCTCGGGTGACCACCGCGAGATTCTTCTTGCCCCGGCGCACCAGGAGGTATCTGCCGTAGAGCCAACTGGACTCGGGAACCGTGGTGTCAACGGCATCGACCTTGTTGTTGTTGACGTAGGCGCCACCATCCTGAACGGCCCGGCGGGCTTCTGATTTGCTTGAGACGAGTCCCGTCTCGGTGAGCAGCGAAACGGCCGTTGCTTCCTCTGCTGAGAGCTGTACACCAGGAAGCTCAGCAGCAACTGCCTGGAGGGTCTGTTCGTCGATCTCTGCGATCTCGCCCTTCCCGAAGAGCGCCTCGGAGGCGTCGATCACCTTCCTGGTGGCCTCCTCGCCATGTACCAGGACGGTGACTTCCCAAGCCAGTCGCTTCTGCGCCTGGCGTTTGAAGGGCTCGGATTCAACAGCCTTCGCCAGCTCTTCAATCTCCGCCCGGGTCAGGAAGGTGAACACCTTGAGCCGGGTGATGACATCGGCGTCAGTGCTGTTGAGCCAGAACTGGTAGAAGGTGTAGGGCGAACACAGCTCAGCGTCGAGCCAGATGGCATTGCCCTCGGACTTGCCGAACTTGGTGCCGTCAGCGTTGGTGATCAGCGGTGTGGCCAAGGCATGGGCCGGCACCTCAGCGGCGCGGCGCACCAGCTCGGTACCGGCGGTGATATTCCCCCACTGATCGGAGCCGCCGGTCTGCATGAGGCACCCGTAGTCCTGATGCAGCCGAAGGAAGTCGTAGCCCTGGAGCAGCTGGTAGCTGAACTCGGTGTAGGAGATGCCCTCATCAGAGTTCAGCCGTTTGGCGACGATCTCCTTCTTGATCATGGTGCCCACACGGAAGTACTTTCCGATATCTCGCATCATCTCCAGTGCGCCGATGCCCTGCCACCAGTCCAGGTTGTTGACCATCTGGGCAGCGTTGTCTCCTTCGAAGGCGAGAAAGCGCTGTACCTGTGACTGCAGCCGCTGCACCCATCCGGCTACGGTCTCTGGGGTGTTGAGCACTCGCTCACCAGCCTGCTTGGGGTCACCGATCAGCCCGGTGGCGCCCCCGACCAGCCCAAGGGGCCGGTGGCCGGCCAGCTGGATCCGCCGCACGGTCAGCAGCTGGACCAGGTTTCCGATATGCAGCGATGCCGCGGTGGGGTCGAACCCGCAGTAGTAGGTGATCGGCTCCCCGGCCAGGGTTTCTTCCAGTGCGGACTCATCTGTGGACACATGGATCAGGCCACGCCACTTCAACTCCTGGAAGACGTTCTCAAAGCTGGGGTCATTGCGCTGGGCTGCCAGCGCCGGATTCTTGCTGTTCTCGATCACGTCCAGTACGTTACCGCAGAAATGCGCCGAGCCCTCAGAAACCGGTGGGGAGGGCTCGGGAGGCCAGCACTCGCAGAGACTGGGTGGAGCGAGTCAGGGCCACATAGAGACTGCCGACCTTTCCTGATGCCTCGTCCAGCAGTGCGGCCGGCTCGAGAAGTACGACGCCGTCGAACTCCAGTCCTTTGGCCTCATCAGCACTCAGAGCCACCACATCCTGGGCCATAGACCCAGCACCGGTTCCCACCCGCTGACCGTAGGCCCGCACCAGGGCGTCCCTGACTGCTGCGACCATCTGCTCAGGAGCGATCACGGCCACCAGCCCCTCCTCCAGACGCTCGTGCTCGGCGGCCACCGCGGTGACTGCCGCGGGGACCAGTGCGGCGGCGTCGTCGCATTTCTCGACCACAGGCGCATACTCGCCCTCACGCACGGTGCGCAGCGACGTGATGTCCAGACCATTGGCAGCGGCCACCTTTTCGGCCAGCTCCACAATGTTCTTCGGCGTGCGGTAGTTGACGGTGAGCTCTTCGATGCGCAGCCGGTCGTCGGTGAAGGGCCCGAGACCCTGTTCCCAACTGCGCGCAGAGGAGGGGGACGATCCCTGGGCGGTATCACCGACGGCGGTGAATGACTTCAACGGGCATCGGCGCATCAGCACATGCCACTGCATCGGTGAGAGCTCCTGGGCCTCATCGACCACGATGTGCCCATAAGTCCAGGTGCGGTCGACCCCGGCGCGTTCAGAGGCGGTCATCCGTGGCCCGGTGTCTGCGTTGAGCTGGGCCACCGCCTCGGCGTCCAGGAAGCCTTCGATGCCCATCTCCTCCAGCTGCGGGGTAGCGTTCTCCACCGCCTTCTGGGCATTCTCCAGGTCTTTTTCCCGCTGGGCCCGCTGGCGGGCCTGATCACGTCCGGCGGATTCATCCAGCTCCCCGAGCAGCTCTGCGGCTTCATCCAGCAGCGGTACATCGGCGACGGTGAAAGCGCTGCCAGGTGAGCGCTGCAGCATGCCGCGCTCACCCTCGGTGAGCTGGGGGGCGACGTCGGCCAGGTAGCGCGGTTTCGAGAACAGGTCCTCCAGCAGCGCCTGCGGGGTCCGCGGCATCCAGCACAGGTTCAGCAGGATCCGCACATCACGGGCACCTCTGACGTCCTCCACCACGTAGCTGCGATCGGCGTCGTTGCCCTCCGAGCGCTTCTCCAGGATCCGTTCGAGCTTGTCTGCGATCTCCCTGACCATGACTTTGACAAAGGTCGAGCGCGCCTCGTTGTAGGGCTTGCCCGTCCCCCTGGCCCGTTCCAGCCCACGCTTGACCATCTTGGGCGTCACCGTGACTTTCACCCCTTCGACGCTGACCTCACGCGGTGCCGAAATGTTGCGGCGGCGGTGTTCGACTGCGCTGGCAATAATCTGCGCCCAGTCCAGGCGTCCCTTGATCTCTTCGACCTCCGGAGTCGCTTCCTCCACTCCGCGGACTCCGGGGTAGAGATCGGCCAACGAGGACATGACCACTCCCGTCTCACCCAGGGAGGGCAGCACCCGTTCGATGTAGGACATGAAGGTGGCATTGGGTCCCACGATCAGCACACCGGCAGACTTCAGCCGGTCGCGGTGGGTGTAGAGCAGATAGGCAGCGCGGTGCAGGGCCACTGCGGTCTTCCCTGTGCCCGGGCCTCCCTGGACGACCAGCACCCCAGAACGATCGGCACGGATGATCCGGTCCTGTTCGGACTGGATGGTCGCGACGATATCGCCCATCTGTCCGGTCCGCCGGGCGGTGACCGCAGCCAGCAGCGCGCCATCGCCGTGGTTCTCGGTCCCCTCCTCCAGCACTGTGGCATCGAGCAGTTCATCCTCCAGGCTCTGGACCGCCCGCCGCTTGAGCAGCAGATGACGACGGCGCCGCACACCGTGACGGTCGAAGGCGGTGGCTTGGTAGAAGACTCCGGCCTCAGGAGCCCGCCAGTCCAGCATCAGCCGCTGCCGAGCCTCAGAGGTCAGCCCAATGCGTCCGATGTAGCGGGCTTCCCCGTTGTCCAGATCCAGCCGGCCGAAGACCATACGGTCGTCGACGGCATTGAGCTGCGCCAGCCGGTCTTCGTACATGGTGGCGAAGGCATCCCGCTCAGAGATGTTCTGCATGGTGCCCACTGCGCCGGTGGAGCGAACTTTGGACAGCTGCTGCTGATTCTCTTGGCGCAGCTCATCCAGCCGGCGGTAGAGGGCGGCAACGTACTCGCGCTCCTGGTCTATCCCCGCCTCGATCGGTGGCAGTGGGATCAGTCCGGCGTCGCCGTCATGTCCATTAAGATCAGCGGCCGTTGACGCTGTGGTGTCGGTGTCACTCATGCGGTGGTGAGACTCTCCCGTTTTCGGCAAAACGATCAGTCAATCCTACCGCCTATCACGTAAACGGGAGGTGACGGCCTGATCACCGCTCGTGGCGAGCCCCGCTCAGCCCACACGGACCAGGGTGAAACCGTCCCAGCCCTTCATACCGACAGTCTGCAGCGCTGTGGCGGTGAGCCCGGGCTGCTCGGCGATCATGTCGATCAGCCGACGGGTGCCGATGATGTCCGGGTCCTCGGAGGTTTCGTCGATCACCTTGCCCCCGCGCACGGTGTTGTCGATGACGATCACGGTTCCCGGTCTGCTCAGCTGCACCGCGGCGTCGAGGTAGGTGGGGTTGGACCTCTTGTCGGCGTCGATGAACACCAGGTCGAAGCGCTCTGCTCCCTGGTCGATCATGCTCTGCACCGAATCGGCGGCGGCGCCGAGCATGATCCGCACGCGATCGGCAACACCGGCGCGCTCGAAGTTTGCCCGGGCAACGGCGGCGTTGGTCTCCTCCAGCTCACAGGTCACCACATCTGCCTCGGCCCCGGCGGCCCGAGCCATCCAGATCGCGGAGTATCCGGCCAGGGTGCCGATCTCCAGTATCCTCCGGGCCCCGGTGATCTGGACCAGCAGACTCAGGAATGCGCCCATATTCGGGGCGACGTCGATGCCGGGAAAGAGCGTGTCCCCAGAGCTCTCCCTGGTGGCCTCCAAGACCTGGTCCTCCTGGACCAGCTTGTCGATGAAGTACCGGTCAACCTGTGCCCACTGCTCTGCTGTGCTCATGGATCTCAGCGTAGCGCAGAGGGTTCGTCAGGCGGTCGCGGCCGGACTCCGCTCCGTTTCAGGCCTTGCCTGCCCGGACGGTACTGCGAGACCGTGGGGTGTCCCTCGATCCAGAACCGCCAAGGGAAGGCCTCGGTGCCGCCGGCGCCGGAGACGCCCACCCGCGGACCCGAGCCGACGGCGGGGATCGGCGCCTGTGCTGGTGTGAGTCGGAAGCTCACCTCCGTATTGGGTCCCGGTGGTGCGCCGGCGTCGTCATGCGGTTCTCTCTGCACTGTCTTTTCTTCCTGCGCAGTCTGTTCAATCAACGCAGTCTGCTCTACCTGCACTGCGCTGCCGTCCATCGGCAGGGTCACCCCCAGCCCCTGTCCCAGCCGGCCGGGCCCGGAGAGCAGCTTGGCGCCGGTATCCTTGCCGCCCCGGCGGTCGACAGCGAGATCACGGCCGGTGAGCACCTCAGCGGCGCGCAGCAGCACTCCGCCGGCGGCGGCGGTGTGGGCAGTGAGGTTCAGGCAGTAGTGGATCCCGTAGGACTGGTACACATAGGCATGCCGGGGTGGGCCGAACAGCGAGGCGTTGCGTGCGGTCCTACCCCTGTAGCTGTGCGCTCCAGGGTCCTCGCCCTGACCTCCATAGGCCTCCACCTCGGTCAGCCGCACGGTGACCGAGCCGCGGTCAGTGGTCACCGTCAGCTCACAGCCCAGCAGATGCGGGGCCAGTTCCACGGCGTGGGAGTCGAATAGCGCCCTGAGCTGTTGGGCATCCACAAGCGGCCCTCCTCTCAGTTCTCCGTCGCCGGGGCGTAGCGCTGGGCATAGTCTGCCACCTGGTTGGCATATTCCACTGACTGGTTGTATGCGGTGACGGCAGCGTTCCACCCCTCGTCGGTGGTGAGGTCATCGCCGCGGTCGCAGAGGTAGACCGCGGCGGTGAGGGCGGCGTCGTCGTACTGGTGGATGTCGGCCTCACCGTCCAGGTTTCCGTCCTGGGCGTAGCGCTCCCAGGTGGTGGGGATGAACTGCATGGGCCCCACAGCGCGGTCCCACTGATCATCGCCGTCGAGCTCACCGCCGTCGGTGTCCGGGATCTCCATGACACCCTCACTGCCGTCCAGCGGCACACCGATGATCTCCGGCGCCACCACACCCTCCTCGGTGACCGTGGAGTCTCCGAAGTGCCCATGGACCGATTCCACCTGACCGATGCCGGCCAGGGTGTTCCATCCCAGGCGGCACTCCGGCTGGGTCTCAGCGATGTGCAGGGCGGCTCCGGCGTAGGCCTCCAGCGCCCGCTGAGGGATGCTGGTGGCCTCAGCGGTCTCGGCGACCCACTGCGAGTCGGGCAGCTCGGCCACAGGCGTGTTCTCGGCATTGCCGGCATGCTGCGGTACTGCCTCCGGGAGGATCTGCTGCGGTGCTGGCGGATAGCCCAGTTCCGCAGGATGCGGAGGTTCCGGCTCGCCGTCTGCACCGCAGCTGCGGGCCAGCACGACGACGCCGATCACTGCCCCGGCAGCGCCCAGGGCTGGGTAGAGGCGTTTTCGGCGGCGGCGTTGGAGGCTGCCTGTGTTGTTCCTGCTGATGCTCAGCCCTGGGGCTCGGCGGCGAGGGTCGGCTCCATGGTGGCGATGCCGGAGCGCAGTGCTGCCGATCTCTGCTGTGCTGCGGCCAGCTGCTCAGCCACGCGGACCGGGGCGGTGCCGCCGACGGCGTCGCGTGAGGCCAGAGAGCCCTCCACGCTGAGCACCTCGCGGACTGCGGGGGTCAGTGCTGGGTGGATGGCGGTCAATTCCTGGTCGCTGAGCTCGTGGAGCTCCTTAGCAGGGCTGTGCTGCTCACAAGCGCGCACGCACTCCCCGGCAACCTCGTGGGCCACCCGAAAGGGGACGCCCTGGCGGACCAGCCACTCGGCGATATCGGTAGCCAGGGAGAATCCCTGAGGCGCCAGCTCGGCCAGCCGCTCGGGGTGGAAGGTCAGGGTGGCAACCATGCCGGAGACCGCCGGCAGCAACAGTGCCAGGGTGTCCACGGCGTCAAAGACCGGCTCTTTGTCCTCCTGCAGGTCCCGGTTGTAGGCCAGCGGCAGCGCCTTGAGCGTGGCCAGCAGCCCGGTGAGGTCCCCGATCAGCCGGCCGGACTTGCCGCGGGCCAACTCAGCGATGTCCGGGTTCTTCTTCTGCGGCATGATCGAGCTGCCGGTGGAGTAGGCATCGTCTAGGGTCACGAAGCCGAACTCCTTGGTGGCCCACACGATGACCTCCTCGCTGAGACGTGAGAGGTCGACGCCGATCATCGCGTTGACCCAGCTGAATTCGGCGACCAGATCGCGGGAGGCGGTGCCGTCGATCGAGTTCTCCACCGGGCCGTCGAAGCCCAGTTCAGCAGCCACCTGTGCGGGGTCCAGACCCAGCGAGGATCCGGCCAGCGCACCGGACCCATAGGGCGAGTAGGCCAACCGTCGGTCGAGGTCGCGCAGCCGTTCGACATCGCGCAGCAGCGGCCAGGCATGGGCCAGCAGGTGGTGGCCCAGCAGCACCGGCTGGGCATGCTGTAAGTGGGTGCGGCCCGGCATCGGCGTATTCGGGTGGTTCCGCGCCTGCTCGATCAGGGCATCGACCACACCGAGCACGCCCTCGGCGATGCCGCGTGAGGCATCGCGCAGGTACATTCGCACCATCGTGGCGATCTGGTCGTTGCGGGAGCGGCCGGCGCGAAGTTTTCCGCCCAGTTCCTCCCCCGCGCGTTCCAGAAGTCCCCGTTCCAGGGCGCCGTGGACGTCCTCATCGGAGGCTGCGGGTGTAAAACTGCCGGAGGCGACGTCGTCCTCCAGCCGGCCAAGCGCGGAGAGCATCCCCGCCAGCTCATCTGCGGTGAGCAGTCCGGCCCGGTGCAGCACACGAGCATGCGCCTTGGAGCCGGCGATGTCGTAGGGCGCCAGTTTCCAGTCGAAGTGGGTGGATTTGCTCAGCGCAGCCATCACATCGGCCGGTCCTGAGGCGAAGCGGCCACCCCATAGGGACCCCTCGTTGGTGGTGGTCTTGTGCGTCATGGCCTCTAGGTTACTTCTGCACACCGGCCCCGGAGAGATCCGGCTTGCCGTACAGCCGCTCCTCGCGCTGAGCGGCGGTCTTGGCGGAAAGTCCATAGATGTCGATGAACCCGCGGGCAGAGGTCTGATCGAAGCTGTCCCCGGTGTCGTAGGTGGCCAGGTTGAAGTCATAGAGACTGGTCTCCGAGCGCCGGCCCAGGACGGTGGCGCGGCCGCCGTGGAGCTCCAGCCGGATCTCGCCAGAGACGTACTTCTGGGTCTCATCGATGAACACATCCAGATTCTTCTTCAGCGGGGAGAACCACTGTCCGTCGTAGACCAGCTCGGTCCACCGCTGGTCCACGGTCTTCTTGAACCGGGCCTGCTCGCGCTCCAGGGTGATGTTCTCCAGCTCGCGGTGAGCGGCGATCAGCGCCATGGCGCCGGGGGCCTCGTAGATCTCACGGGATTTGATGCCCACCAGGCGGTCTTCGACGATGTCGATCCGGCCCACGCCCTGAGCCCCGGCCCGACGGTTGAGCTGCTCGATGGCCTGCAGAGCGGTGACCGTCTCGCCGTCCAGCGCGACCGGAACGCCCTGGTCGAAGGTGATGGTGACAACGTCTGGTGAGGGTGGGAAGGCCGGGTCCTCGGTGTAGTCGTAGACGTCCTTGGTGGGGCCGTTCCAGATGTCCTCCAGGAAGCCGGTCTCCACCGCGCGGCCCCAGACGTTCTGGTCGATGCTGAACGGGTTCTTCTTGGTGGTCTCGATGGGCAGCTCGTTGCGCTCGGCGTAGTCGATGGCCTTGTCCCGGGTCAACGCGAGGTCGCGGACCGGGGCGATGCATTTCAGCTCCGGGCCCAGGGTTTGGATGGAGACCTCGAAGCGGACCTGGTCGTTGCCCTTGCCGGTGCAGCCGTGGGCCACGGTGGTCGCACCGAACTGCTGGGCGGCGGCCACCAGGTGCTTGGAGATCACCGGCCGGGAGATGGCTGAGACCAGCGGGTAGGCATCCATGTAGAGGCCGTTCGCCCTCAGGGTGGGCATGCAGTACTGATCGGCGAACTCGTCGCGGGCATCGGCGACATAGGCCTCCACGGCACCGCAGTCCAGAGCGCGCTGGCGCACCGTCTCCAGGGACTCGCCGCCCTGTCCGACGTCCACGGCCACGGCAATGACCTCGGACCCTGTGGCCTCGGCGATCCAGCCGATGGCCACCGAGGTGTCGAGTCCGCCTGAATAGGCCAGAACAATGCGATCAGTCACTGCTGCTCCTCAAAAATGGGTTGGTGCATTTGGCTCACTGATAGTCTACATAATTATTCGAACCCATGCATACTTATCGTTATAGCCGGCGGATGAGGGGCGATATGGACCGAATCGCCCACTGAGGGGCCCGCAGCCAGGGGCACCGGTCTTCCTCAGTACGGCCAGCCACTCGGCCATGCCGCTAGTGGCCTTGAATCATGCCGTTGTTGGGATCTCATGGACCTATAGGACCCTGATATCCAGCTGACCCCATGAAAACCGGATCCCACTGCCGCCATCAGCCCGTTAAGCTGATGGGATGGCCGATGAGACCACAGCTGAGCCCACCGAGCTGACCGATGAGCAGCTGGAGTTCCTCAACTCGCTGTTCGATCGTGCCCGTAACGGTCAGACTGATGAGCTGCTGGGGCTGATCGACCAAGGCATCCCGGTGAACCTCACCAACGCCCAGGGCGACACGCTGCTCATCCTGGCGGCCTATAACGACCACGCGGACCTGGCCCTCGGGCTGATTCAGCGTGAGGCTGACGTCGACCGTCTCAATGACCGTGGACAGGGTGCCCTGAGCTGTGCGGTCTTCCGGCAGAACCAGCAGATCACCAGCCTGCTGCTCGAGGCCGGCGCCGACCCTCATCTCGGTGAGCAGAGCGCCTATGCCGTCATCGACATCTTCGGCCTGGATTCCATGCGCTCCTTGATCGACCAGTACGTCCAGGAGATCTGACCGTCGCTGAGCCACCGTGGACCGCCTGTTAGGGTGTGGAGTGACCGAGGGGTGTCCTGGCTGAAGGACTGAGATGCCGCTGGCTCACGCAATGAGCAGCGCGGCAACCCTTTGAACCTGATCCGGGTCATGCCGGCGAAGGGACGGGGCTCTTCGCGCATCCGCTAGAGATTCACCGCTCCCCGCCTGGCCCGAGCCGGACCATCAACCCTGAGGAGAGCAGATGAGCGAGCGTTTCACCGACACCCTCCGCGCAGAGAGCCAACCGACCTGGAACGACGCCGTCGGGCACCGTTTTGTCCGCGAGCTGCTGGCAGGTGAGATCAGCGACGACGTGATGGCCGCCTATCTGGTTCAGGACCACAGGTTTCTCGACTCATTCGTCACCCTGCTCGGGTCCGCGATCGCCAGTGCCGACACCTTTGAGGCGCGACTGCGCTTCGGCAGTTTCGCCGGGATGGTCTGCAGCGAGGAGAACACATACTTCCTGCGCGCCTTCGACGCCCTCGGCGTCACCGATGAGCAGCGCACCACAACGCCGGACACCGCGCCGACCGCAGGCTTCAAGGCCATCATGCGCGAGGCCGCAGAGACCCGCGACTATACGGCGGCGCTGGCGGTGCTCAACGTGACCGAATGGCTTTACTACGAATGGGCACGCACCCTACAAGGCCCGCTGCCGGAGAACTTCGTGCACGCCGAGTGGATTACCTTGCATGACAACCCCGCCTTCACCGAGTTCGTGGAGTTCCTGCGCAGCGAGCTCGACCGGCTGGGGCCGGGGGCCGACGATGTGGCGCGCGACTTCTTCCACCGTGCCGTCGGCCTGGAGCTGGACTTCTTCGACGCCGTCTACACCGCAGCAGAGAACCGGTCATGACGCTCTTCGCACTGGAACCCTTCCGTCCGCTGCTGAATCTGCGTCCGGATGCCTGAGATTCTTGACGGGGAGTTCAGGGATCCGCGCCTCGCGGCGGTCTATGACGCGTTAGACCCTGACCGCACAGACCTGCGGCAGTATCAGCAGATCCTGCTCGAGGAGTTCGGTGCCTCCACAGTGCTGGACATTGGCTGCGGGACTGGGGTCTTTGCGCTCCAGCTGGCCGCATGCGGAGTCACCGTCCACGGCGTCGACCCCGCCGAGGCCTCCCTCAAGGTCGCCCGGAGCAAACCCGGAGCCGACGCCGTGACGTGGCATGCCGGCACTGCCGATACGTTGCCCCCGCTGCAGGTGGACGCCATCACCATGACCGCGAACGTCGCACAGGTCTTCATCACCGATGAGGACTTCGACCGCGTGCTCAGCGCCGGGTTCAGCCGGCTGCGCCCCGGCGGCGTGCTGGTCTTCGAGGCCCGGCGTGCGGAGGATCGCGGTTGGGAACGTTGGACACGCGAGCAGACCCGAAAAACCGTCCAGGCTCTTGATGTGGGGCGCGTCGATTCCTGGAATGAGCTGCGCGCAGTTGACGGCGAGCTCACCACTCACGCCGTCCCGGTGATCTTCCATCACGACGGCGCCCGCTACGACTCCGTCTCCACCCTTAGGTTCCGCTCCCGCGAGGCCATCGAGGCAGCGCTGGAACGCACAGGTTTCACGGTCCACGATGTCCGCGACACCGAGTACGCACCGGGCCGGGGCTGGATGTATATCGCCCTCGTGCCTTGATCAATGTCCGTGATCGAAGCGCACTCCGGTCGGACTGACGAACAGGCTCACCTCCCTGTGACGCAGAACGGCCTGCCGGAAATGTACCTGGTGAGAAAACGGCAGGCTCGCGTACAGTCGGGAGCAGGAGGCTGAAGAATGTCTGTCCGGCGTAGACCGCACAAGCGGGTCACCGCCCACCTGCACCCGGGTGGCTATGCCGATGCCCACCAAAACATGCCGCTGACTGACCGGGCCGAGCGGGAGCTTGCTGCGCTGCGGAATCAGACCAAAGAGCCGCCTTCGCTACCAGAGTCCAGCTCCGAGGAAGGCGCTGCTGATACGACGGAGAAGGTAACCCCAGCGCGCCGGCGTCGGTGGATCCTGGCAGCCTGCGGTGCGGTGCTGGCGGGCATGATCGGTTACCAAATGTTGGGCGACGTCGGCCCCTTGCCTGTTGTGGAGCAACAGACACCGGAGCCCGAGGCGGACTACCCGGTCTACCACTCGCTGGAGGAGGCGCTGACGCAGTCCTCCTTGGTGGTGGTGGGCGTACCGCTGGATTGGGAGGCGCGGGAGGATGATGGGCTTCACTTCACTGTCGCCACCTTCGAGGTCAACCAGACCCTATACGGCCAGGACCAGGAAGGGGAGGTCATTGAAGTTCGCCAGTCAAGCTCGCCAGATGATCCCGGCTCCAGCATCTCGGAGTACTACGTACACCTGGACGATGTGGAGTCCGAGGAGATCCTGCTGTTCCTCTCAGACTCCACCGCAGGTACGTACAACCCGATCAACCCGATGGACGGCATCCATGCTGTCGACCAAGGAGAGGTCTCTTCGATCCAATCCAACGTCATCGAGCTTCCGGCAACACTCAATGAGCTCCGGCAGCAGATCCAGCACTATGAGGACACTGAATCTCAGCATTGAGAGGGATGCTGCGCCGGCAGGTCAGCCGTATGGTGAAGATATGAGCACAGAAGAGAAGAGGAAGAAGGCTCCCGAGACAGCAGTCTGGTACTTCGTCGGCGCGACCTTCGCCTTCGCCCTGGGCCCGATGCTCTTCAGCGACGGTGGCCCTGACAGGTGGCAGACTGTCCTCTCCATGATTCTCGGAGCCGGACTGTTCATCAGCGGCTGCGTGGTCTTCGCCAAGGAGCGCAGACTGCGCAGGGAGGCCCAGAGCAAGCCGGTCGAAGACAGCGATGCCCCTTCAGGACCGTGATTCTGCCAGGCCGGTGAAGTAGTCGGCGATCTGCTGCCCACCGCTGGGGTCGCGGGCGATGACCATAATGGTGTCGTCCCCGGCGATGGTGCCCAGGATGTCTTTGGACGCGGAGTGGTCCACAGCGCTGGCCAGGAACTGCGCGGCTCCGGGCGGGGTGCGCAGCACCGCGAGATTCGCACTGGCCTCTGCCGAGACCAGTAAGTCGCGGCAGAGCGAGGCGAGCTTCGCGGTGGTCGTCTCCGCGATATCGGCCTGGAACTCCCGGTCGTGGCCCTCCGCCGGCACCGCATAGATCAGCCCGCCCTCCCCTGACCTGACCCGGGCCGCACCGATCTCCACCAAGTCCCGGGACAGGGTCCCCTGGGTGACTATGACTCCCTCATCGGCCAGCTTCTGGGCCAGCTCGGCCTGGGATCGGACCGAGGACCGGGAGACCAGATCCCGGATCTTGGCGTGCCGGGCGGTCTTGGTGGACAGCGCACTCCCACCGGAAGATGCGGAACTTCCCGAGGCCTGCTGCGTCATCGCTGTTCTCCCTCCCGCACCAACTGCGCAGTGGTCTCATCAGCCAGCCCGGACTCCACCAGCAGCCAGGCCATCAGTGCCTTCTGGGCGTGCAGCCTGTTCTCTGCCTCGTCCCACACCACTGATTGCGGACCATCGAGCACCTCAGCGGTGATCTCTGCCCCCCGGTAAGCCGGCAGACAGTGCAGCACGACGGCGTTCTCATCCGCTTGCGACAACGACCGCGCGTTGAGCTGATAATCGCCGAACAGTGTCATCCGTTGGGACTTCTGATCCTCCTGACCCATGGAGATCCAGGTGTCGGTGGCGACCACATCGGCCCCACCCAGTGCGGTGTCCGGGTCAGTGGTGACGGTGACCTTTCCGCCGGTCACCGCGGCCCGGTCCTCTGCGGCCCGGATGATGCGCTCCTGGGGCAGGTGCCCCTGAGGCCCGGCCACGCGCACATCCATCCCCGCATTGGCTCCGGCCAGGAGATAGGAGTTGGCCATGTTGTTCGCCGCATCGCCCAGGTAGGCCAGCTTCAGTCCGCTGAGCCTGCCCTTATGCTCACGGACGGTCAGCAGGTCTGCCAGCAGCTGGCAGGGGTGGTAGTCGTCAGTCAGGGCGTTGATCACCGGTACCTGTGAGTGCTCTGCCATCTCCTCCAGCCCGGACTGGGCGTAGGTGCGCCAGATGATCAGGCTGACCACCCGCTCCAGCACCCCGGCGGTGTCAGCGATGGACTCCTTGTGTCCCAGCTGCGAATCCCCGGGATTGATCACTTCCGGATGCCCGCCGAGTGCGGCGATGCCAGCGGAGAAGGAGAACCGGGTGCGGGTGGACGTCTTGTCGAAGATCACCGCGGCGGTCTGCGGCCCGGCGAGAGCTTTGACCGCATAGGGCCGCTGCTTCATCCAGGCGGCCAGGTTCAGCACCCGGTCCAGCTCCTCAGGACCGAGATCCAGATCGGTCAGGAAATGTCTGGTCATCGATCGCATCCTCCATCGGTGGTGAGACTCTGACAGGCGGCGGTGAGGCGCTCGGCGGCCTGGTCCGCCTCCTCGGTGGTGAGGTTCAGCGGCGGTGCCAGACGAAGGGTGGAGTCTCCGGTGGCGTTGATGATCAGCCCGTGCTGCTGCCGGGCGAGGCTCACCAAGTCCTTGGCCGGGCTCTCGGTGCCGGGAACGGGCGTGAGGTCTACTCCGATGTGCAGCCCGAACTGCCGCACCTGGGCCACCTGCGGGATGGCACGCAGCCTCCGGGCAAGGTGTGCCCCCACCGTCTTGACATGCTCCAGAAGACCCCCGGTCTCGATGACATGCAGGGTGGCCAGAGCCGCCGCAGTGGCCGGTGGATTGCCGCCGAAGGTGGTGCCGTGCTGGCCCGCCCCCATCAGCGTGCTGGCCCGCGCGCCGAAAGAGACCAGAGCCCCGATCGGGAACCCGGACCCCAGTCCCTTGGCCAGAGTCATCAGATCCGGAACGATGTGGCCTGCTACGGCGTGGTGCCGGAACCACTCTCCTGTGCGTCCGATGCCTGTCTGCACCTCATCACACACCAGCAATGCGTCGCAGCTGCGGGTGAGCTCGCGGGCACGGAGCAGGTATGCGTCGTCGAGCGGCAGCACTCCGGCCTCGCCCTGGATGGGCTCGAGGAAGACTCCGGCGACGTCGTCGTTCTCGAATGCGGACTCTAGGGCAGTGAGGTCGTTGAAGGGCAGGAACTCCACCCCACTGATCAGTTCACCGAAAGGTTCCCGGTAGGCCGGTTTATGGGTCAGTGACAGCGCCCCGGAGGTGCGCCCGTGGAAGCTGCCCTCCAGGGCGAGGATGCGCGGTTTGGCGGTGTTCTTCCGGTGGCGGAGCACTGCCTTCAGCGCAGCCTCATTGGCCTCGGACCCGGAGTTGGCGAAGAACACGCTGGACCCTGCCGGCGCTTCGGCCAGGGCAAGCAGCTTCTCGGCCAGGGCAATCTGGGTCGGAGAGGTGAAGAGGTTGGAGATGTGCCCCAGGGTGGCCTGTTGGGAGCTGATGACCGAGGTGATCAGCGGGTGGGCGTGGCCCAGGGCGTTGACAGCGATTCCGCCGAGCAGATCGAGGTACTCGGTGCCCTCAGCGTCCCAGACCCGTGCCCCGGAGCCGCGCACCAGCACCGCCTGGGGTGTGCCGAAGACCCCGGTGAGGGACTGCTGATAGCGGTCCATGAGCTCGGCGCTCTGACCTGAGTGCAGAGCGGAGGAGGTCAGTGCCGCGCCGTCGTTGGTGTTCATCATGACTCCTGATCGGGGACGACTTGGGTGCCCACGCCTGCGGAGGTCACGATCTCCAGCAGCATCGAATGCGGTTGCCGGCCATCGACGATATGTGCGCGTGGGACTCCGGAGTCGACCGCAGCCAGGGCGGCGGTCATCTTCGGGATCATGCCTGACTCCAGGCTCGGCAGCATCGCGCGCAGATCCGAGGCTGAGAGCGAGGAGATCAGCGAGGATCTGTCCGGCCAGTCGGCGTACAGTCCTTCGACGTCGGTGAGAATCACCAGTTTGGCCGCGCCCAGTGCTGAGGCGACAGCGGAGGCGGCGAGGTCGGCGTTGATGTTCAGCACCTCACCGGTGGGCCTGCCCGCGGCGTCGAACTCCGGGGCGATGGTCGAGATCACCGGAATCCGGCCGGCCGCCACCAGGTCATTGACGGCCTCCGGGTTGACGCCGGAGACCTCTCCGACCAGCCCCAGGTCCACCTCTTCGCCATCAATCTCAACGGTTTTGCGCACTGCTCGCAGCAGGGCAGCGTCTTCCCCGGAGAGTCCTACCGCATAGGGCCCGTGCGAGTTGATCAGGCCGATCAGTTCCCTGCCCACCTGACCGGTGAGCACCATGCGCACCGCTTCAAGGGTTTCGGGTGTGGTGACTCGCATTCCGGCGCGGAACTCGGATTCGATGCCCAGGCGTTCCAACATGTGGTTGATCTGCGGTCCGCCGCCATGGACCACCACGGGGTTGACCCCTACGTGGCGCAGGAAGACCACATCCTCGGCAAAGGCGCGGCGCAGCCCGTCATTGACCATGGCATTGCCGCCGTATTTGATGACGATGGTCTGGCCGGTGAACCGCTTGATCCAGGGCAGCGCCTCGATGAGGACCGCGGCTTTGTCCCCTGCTGTGGCCAGCGTGGAGGTATCCCGTGGGGTCAGGCTGGAAATCTCGTTCATCTGGTGCTTCCTGTCGGTGCTCACGGATCGCTGTGCAGGCGTTCAGCTGGAGTATGCGCTGTTCTCGTGGACGTAGTCGTGGGTGAGGTCATTGGTCAGGATGGTCGCCTCAGCATCGCCGGTCTTGAGGTCGATGATGACCTCCACCTTCCGCCCGGTCAGATCCACAAGAGACCGGTCTTCGCCGATCCCGCCGCCGCGGCAGATCCAGATACCGTTGACCGCCACATCGATGGTGGCCGGGTCGAAGTCGACCTCGGTGGTGCCCACTGCGGCGAGGATGCGCCCCCAGTTGGGGTCCTGCCCGAAGATCGCGGTCTTGAAGAGGTTGGACCGGGCGACGGCGCGGCCGGCAGTCTCTGCCTGCTCCTCGGTGGCGGCGTTGAGGGTGCGGATGGCGATCTCGTGGTGAGCACCCTCGGCGTCGGCGATCAGCTGGGCCGCCAGCGAGGCACAGACCTCATTGAGCGCTGCCTGAAACTCTGCCAGGTCCACCCCGGCGGGATCAGCTGCCTCGTTCGCGCCGGAGGCCATGACGATCACGGTGTCATTGGTGGACATGCAGCCGTCGGAGTCAGCCCGGTTGAAGCTGATCCGCACCGCTTCCCGCAGCGCGGCGTCGAGGTCCTGCTGGGAGATGACGGCATCGGTGGTGATCACCGAGAGCATCGTGGCCATTCCAGGGGCCAGCATGCCCGCACCCTTGGCCATGCCTCCGATGCTGAACCCCGCACCCGTGCCGGTCTCGGTTTTGATCACCGTGTCGGTGGTCAGGATGGCCTCGGCTGCCCCGGTGGCGGCCGCGGCGTCGTCATCGAGACGTGCCGCGGCGGCGTCGACCCCGGTGAGCAGCCTCGGCATGTCCAGCCGCTCTCCGATCAGCCCAGTCGAACACACCAGCACGTCGGTGGCCGAGACCCCGTGCCCGGCGGCGGTGAGCGCCTCAGCGACTCGTTCTGCGGTGGCGTGGGTGTCCTGGAAGCCCTCGGGCCCGGTGCAGGCGTTGGCGCCACCGGAATTGAGGATGACCGCATCGGCGCGGCCGTCGCCCATCACCTGCTGGGACCACAGCACGGGGGCCGCGGCCACCCGGTTGGTGGTGAACACGGCGGCGGCGTGCTTGTCCGGCCCGGTGTTGACCACCAGGGCCACATCGTTCTTCTCGGCGGACTTCAGCCCAGCGCGCACACCCGCGGCCAGAAATCCCACGGGGAAGGTCACGCTCATGGTGCTGCTCCGATCAGGTTCAGGCCGGTGGTCTCCGGCAGGCCGAGGGCCAGGTTCATCGATTGGACGGCGCCGCCGGCGGTTCCCTTGGTGAGGTTGTCTGAGGCGGAGACCACGATCACCCGGCCGGCGTGGGAGTCCACCACCAGCTGAAGAGTCACGTGGTTGGTGCCCAGCACCTGTTTGGTGGCCGGCCATCGGCCCTCCGGCAGCAGGTGCACGAACGGCTCAGCACTGTACTGGGCGGCATAGGCTTCGCGCAGCTGGCCCTCGGTCGTCCCTGCCGCGATCCGTGCGGTGGAGGTGGCCAGGATGCCGCGGGACATCGGCGCCAGGGTGGGGGTGAACGAGATCTGCACCGGCTGACCGGCCACCTGGCTGAGCCCCTGCTCGATCTCCGGGGTGTGCCTGTGCGAGCCGCCGACTCCGTAGGGGCTCATACCCCCCATGACTTCGCTGCCCAGCAGATGGGCTTTCAGCGACTTGCCAGCGCCTGAGGTGCCGGTGGCGGCCACCACGACGACGTCGGCCGGCTCCACCAGCCCACCGGCGAAGGCCGGTGCCAGTCCCAGCAGGATGGTGGTGGGGTAACAGCCTGGCACCGCGATCCGCTGAGAGCCGGCGAGCTTCTCCCGCTGGCCGGGCAGCTCCGGCAGTCCGTAGGGCCACGTTCCCTGATGCTCGGAGTGGTAGAAGGTCTTCCAATCGGCGGCGGATTCGAGCCGATGGTCGGCCGCGGCGTCGATCACCAGCGTCTGCTCCCCCAGCTGGGCGGCGATCTCCCCGGAGGCCCCGTGCGGCAGCGCCAGGAACACCACGTCGTGCCCGGCGAGATTCTCCGCGGTGGTCTCTACCAGTTCGCGCTCGGCCAATGAGTGCAGGTGCGGCTGCAGCCCACCCAGTCGCTGTCCGGCACTGGAGTGGGCGGTGACCGCACCGATCTCGACCTCGGGGTGGTTGGCCAGGAGGCGCAGCACCTCTCCCCCGGCATATCCGGAGGCGCCTGAGACTGCGGCTGTGAAAGTCATCCTTCGCTCACTTCGCGGCTCGTACGTGGTCCGAACCGGGTCTCCGGCTCGCTGTCACCGCAACTCTACGTGATTTTATGCAGAGGTATCAATATTTATGCATATGTTCCCGGCATTCGACGTGCGCCCCTCCTCCGGTAACCTGGCTGATGTCAGTGCGCAGACTCAACCAGAGGGGATATCGCCAAGGATGAGCGAACCGACCATGTTCGAAGAGGATTTTCCCGACACCGCGGTGGTCACCCGCGCCCGTGAGGCCGGTGGGCCCGAGGTGTTCGAAACTCTTGAGGTCCCAGCACCAACCCCGGGCCGGGGGCAGCTGTTGGTGAAGACCGCAGCCGCTGGGGTCAACTTCATTGAGACCTACCAGCGTTCTGGTGTGTACCCGGTGGAGTACCCATTCGTTCCGGGCAGTGAGGGCGCAGGTGAGATCATCGCCGTGGGCGAGGGCGTTGAGAGCTTCAGCACGGGCCAGCGTGTGGCCAGCACAGAGGCGATCGGGACCTACTCCACGCATTTTGTGGTCGATGCCGCCAAGGCGGTCGCCGTACCGGATGGCGTCTCGGACGAACAGGCCGCAGCCCTGCCGCTGCAGGGGGTCACTGCGCACTACCTGATCAACTCCACTTACCGGGTCTCCCCCGGCGAAACAGTGCTGACCCACGCCGGTGCCGGCGGAGTCGGCCAGATCCTGACCCAGCTGCTGAAAGCACGCGGCGCGCGGGTGATTACGACGACGTCCACCCCGGAGAAGGCTGAAGTCGCCGAAGCGGCCGGGGCCGACTATGTGCTGGGCTACGAGGGCTTCGCCGAGAAGGTTCGCCAGATCACCAACGATGAAGGCGTCTCGGTGGTCTACGACGGCGTGGGGAAGGATACGTTCACCGGCTCGCTGGACTCTCTGGCGGTCCGCGGGACCATGGTGCTCTTCGGTGGCGCCTCAGGGCAGGTGCCGCCCTACGACCTGCAGGACCTGAATAAGCGCGGCGGCCTCTACATCACCCGCCCGGCGGTGCATTGGTATCTGCGCAACGCTGAGGAGCGCACCTGGCGTTTCACCGAGCTGTTCGCCGCCCTGACCTCGGGGGACCTGAAGCTCAACATCGGCGGCAGCTACCCGCTGGCTGAGGCCGGCCGTGCCCATCAGGACCTCGAAGGCCGCAAGACCACAGGGAAGCTCCTGCTGAAGCCTTAGGTCAAGGAGCCGTGCGGGCCGGTGCTATCTTTGCACAGCACTGTGCCGCTCGGCGGCCAGGGCGACTGCGGCAGTCCGGGCCTCGGAGGCCTCCTCCGCGGTCAGCGTCCGGTCCGCCGCCCGGAAGAGCAGCGCGAAGGCCAGGGACTTCTTCCCCTCACCGATGCCCTGGCCGGAATAGACGTCGAACAGCTCGATGCTCTCCAGCAGCTCGCCGGCACCCTCCGTCAGTGCCGTCCGCAGATCCCCTGCGGTCACTGCCTCGTCGACGATCAGCGCCACATCCTGTGTGGTGGGCGGGTAGGTGGAGATGGGTTCGGCGGTCACCTGGTCCGGGGCGGCCTCCAGCAGCGCGGTGAGATTCAGCTCCATCACCGAGGTGCGCGGCGGAAGGTCGTGATCTTCAACCACCTTCGGGTGCAGCTGACCTGCGTAGCCGACCAGTTGGCCGTTGATCAGCAGTTGGGCCGTGCGGCCCGGGTGAAACGCCTGGTGAGAGCCTTGAGCCACTGTCAGCTCCACGTTCAGCAGTTCGGCCACGCTCCGGGCCGCTTCTACGGCGTCGGCCCAGTCCCGCCCCCGGCCCTCAGCGCCCAGCTGGGGGGCAGCCTCTGAGCCGGCCAGCGCCACGGCAACATGCAGCGGCTGCTCCGGAATCCCAGCCTCCAGCCCATCGATCACCGCATCACCCGGGTATGCGCCGAGTCCCGGGATCTCCGCTGACCCCTGTTGAGTGCCGGGGAGGAACACTGCACCTGTCTCGAACAGCGCCAGGTCTTTGAACCCACGGGAGACGTTGCGCCGCACCGCATCCAGCAGACCGGGCAGCAGGGTGGTCCGCAGCGTCGGGTATTGCGCTGCGATTGGGTTGGCCAGCCTCACCAGCGGCAGCGGGGTCGACGCCTCCGCACGGCCGAACAGCTCATTGGCCTCCACCGAGTAGAACGGGTAGTTCAGCACCTCGGTGAACCCGGCACCGGCAAGCCCGGAAGACACCGTACGACGACGCCGCTGCTCCGCCGTCAGCCCGCGCCCGGCAGGTGCCACTGGCAGCCTGGAGGGAATCTGGTCATAGCCGACCAACCGGGCGATCTCCTCCACCAGGGCCTCCGGGATAGTGATGTCCGGCCGCCAGCTGGGCGGGGTGACCAGCAGGGCTCCGTCCTGCTCGCGGACCTCGGACCCGATGTCGGTCAGCGTCTGGGTGATCTGCTGCAGACCGTAGGGCACCCCGGTGATCCGCTCAGGCAGGCTGGGGTCCATGGCGATGGGCTCTGGCAGCACCGGTTCGCCGACGTGGGTGGACTCACCGGTGTCGGTGCCACCGGCCAGCTGGACTAGAAGGTCCACCGCACGCTGGGCGGCCACCGCCTGCAATTGGGTGTCGACTCCGCGCTCGAAGCGCTTAGAGGCCTCCGAGGGAAGCTTGTGCCGGCGTTTGGAACGCGCAACGGTGATCGGATCGAAATGGGCGGCCTCGATGACGATGGTGGAGGTGGATTCTGAGACTTCGGTGCTGGCTCCGCCCATCACGCCGGCGATGCCGACGGGACCGGACTCATCGGTGATCAGCAGGTCCTCGGGATGAAGCTCACGCTCCTTGCCGTCAAGAGTGGTCAGCTTCTCGCCGTCACCGTTCTCTGATGTCACAGCGCGGCGAACCCGGATAGGCCCGGTGAGCTTGTCAGCGTCGTAGAAGTGCAGCGGCTGTCCCAGTTCCCACATCACATAATTGGAGATGTCCACTGCCAGGCTGATCGGCCGCATTCCTGCCAGCCGCAGCCTGGCGGCCATCCATGGCGGGGTCGGTGCAGTGGCATCGATCCCGGTGACGGTGCGGGCGACGAAACTGTCACAGCCGGGTGTACCGTAGATGGGGGCGTCGTCGTCGAGCTCCACCGGGTATCCGGATGTCGTCCGCTCAGGGAGCTGCACCAGCGAGACCGGATCGGTGAACTCGGTGCCGGTGGCGTGCGAATACTCCCGTGCCACACCGCGGATGGAGAAGGCATAGCCGCGGTCCGGTGTGACGTTGATCTCTGCCGCGGTGTCGTAGAGGCCCAGCAGTTCCATGGCATCTGTGCCCGGCTCCGGATCCAGGCCGAGCGTCCCGAGCACCAGAATGCCGGTATGATCCTCGCCGATGCCGAGCTCCTTGACCGAGGCGATCATCCCGGCCGAAAGGTGGCCGTATGTCTTGCGGGCAGAGATGCGGAAGTCTCCGGGCAGCACGGCACCGGGCAGGGTGACCACCACCTTGTCGCCGACCTCGAAGTTATGCGCACCGCAGACCACGCCCTGTACACCTGTGGGGTCGATGCCCTCTCCGGTCAGGGTCTGGGTCTGGCCTTCGGGCACCACGCGGACCTGGCACCAGTTGATGGTCTTGCCGTTGGACTGGGACTCCGGGACTTTCTCCAGCACCTGGCCGACCACGATCGGGCCGGACAGCTCTGTGGCGTGGACGTCCTCCTCTTCCAGCCCGACTGTGACCAGCTCGGCCATCAGCTCATCAGCTGTGCCGGTGGCGGGAAACTCGGTGTACTCCCGGATCCATGACAATGGGATACGCATGCCTCAGACCTCCTGTCCGAATCGCTGGCTGAAGCGGATATCGCCTTCGATCATGTCGCGCATATCGGGGACCCCATTGCGGAACATCAAGGTGCGCTCCACGCCCATGCCGAAGGCGAACCCGGTGTACTCGGGATCCTTGATCCCGGCGGCGGCGAGCACATTGGGGTGAACCATGCCGCAGCCTCCCCATTCGACCCACTGCGGACCGCCCTTGGCCTGCGGGTGCCAGACGTCCATCTCGGCACTGGGCTCGGTGAAGGGGAAGTAGCTGGGGCGCAGCCGGATGGCCACCTCGGGACCGAACATCGCCCGGGCGAAGTGCTCCAGGGTGCCCTTGAGGTCAGCCATGGTCAGCCCCTTGTCCACCGCCAGGCCCTCGAACTGGTGGAAGACCGGGGTGTGAGTGGCGTCCAGCTCGTCGGTGCGGAAGGTCTTGCCGGGGCAGAGCACATAGACCGGCAGCTGGCGGGTCAGCAGCGAGCGGACCTGCACCGGGGAGGTCTGGGTGCGCAGCACCAGATGGGAGTCCCGCGGTTCCACATAGAAGGTGTCCTGCATCTCACGTGCGGGGTGGTCGGGGTCGAAGTTCAGCGCATCGAAGTTGAACCACTCGGATTCCAGCTCGGGGCCTTCGGCGATCTCCCAGCCCATGGCGGTGAAGACATCGGCGACCCGCTCCTGGAGCACATTGAGCGGATGCCGGGCCCCCACAGAACGACGCCGCGGCGCCGCGGTGACGTCCACCGCCTCCTCCACCAGGACGCGGGCGGCATGTTCGGCCTCCAGCACCTCGGCACGGGCGGCCAGCGCCTTCTGGATCCGGCCCCGGGCAGTGCCCAGCAGTTTGCCGGCCTCCTTCTTCTGCCCCTTGTCCAGGTCTTTGATCTGGCGGTTGGCCAGCACCACCGGCGCCTTGTCCCCGGTGTGGGAGAGCCGGGCCGCTTTGAGCTGCTCAAGGTCAGCTGCGGAGTCGAACGCGGCAAGAGCCTCGGCGACGCACTGCCCGATGGCAGCCTCGTCGAGAGGATGAGGTGCGGTTGCGTGCTGGTCGGACATGCTGCTCCATGCTCTGAAACGGACGGTGTGCTGAATCGATAACTGTGGGCCGAAAAGGCCCTGCGACAGTTTATGCCGATAAAGTCCGCGATGCAGACTCGATGACGCAGTGATCAAGCTCACGGTGATACGTTGCTGGCAGTCCCCCTCGACACAGCACCAGGAGGCCCTCACATGTCATCTGAAGAACTCACGTCCGTTCTCCCCGAGGGACGCGTAGTGACCGATCCGGCCACTATGGACGGCTACCGCTGGGACCGGGCCAATGACCCCGAGGCCGGCACGCCGCTTGCGGTGGTCCGTGCCGAGTCCACCGAGGACGTGCAGGCCACAGTGCGCTTCGCCGCCGAGCGCGGGATCCCGGTGGTGCCTCGTGGAGCAGGCTCAGGGCTCTCCGGGGGGTCCACTGCGGTGGCCGGCGGCATCGTGCTGTCCATGGAACGGATGCGCCAGATCCAGGTCGATCCGCTGACCCGTACCGCGGTGGTCCAGCCTGGAGCGTTCAACGCCGAGGTCAAAGCAGCGGCCGGTGAGCACGGATTGTGGTACCCGCCTGATCCGTCGTCGTTCGAGATCTGCTCGATCGGGGGCAATATCGCCACCAATGCCGGCGGGCTGTGCTGTGTGAAGTACGGAGTGACCACCGACTACGTATTGGGGCTGGAGGTGGTGCTGGCCGATGGGCGTGCGGTGCGGCTGGGGGGTCCTCGGCTGAAGGACGTGGCGGGCCTGGACCTGACGAAACTCTTCATCGGCTCCGAGGGGACCCTGGGTGTGGTCACCGAGATCACCCTCCGGCTCATCCCGACTCAGCGTCCGCCGACCACCCTGGTGGCCACCTTCAAGACCCTGGATGACTCCACCAAGGCGGTCCTGGCCATCTCTTCCTCCATGCGGCCCTCCATGCTGGAGTTCATGGACAATCCGACCATCAACGCGGTGGAGGACGCCACCAAGATGGGACTGGACCGGGACGCGGCGGCAATGCTGGTCATCCAGTCTGATGAGCCCGCGGAGTTCGCCACCAAGGAGATCGAGCTGATCGAAGGACTCTGCTACCAGCACAACGCCGAGGAGGTCTTCTACACCGCCGACCCCGATGAGGGTAAGGCCTTCGTGGTGGCCCGCCGCATGGCCATCCCCGCAGTGGAGCAGAAGGGCTCGCTGCTGCTGGAGGACGTCGGCGTCCCGCTGCCCCGGCTCGGCGACCTGGTGCGCGGCATCGAGGCGATCTCCCAGAACCGAGATATCGTCATCGCTCTGATCGCCCATGCCGGCGACGGCAACACCCACCCGCTGCTGGTCTTCGACCCCTCTGACGAGGACCAGAAGCAGCGCGCCCACACCGCCTACGGTGAGGTGATGGACCTGGCCATCGAGCTCGGCGGAACCATCACCGGCGAGCACGGCGTCGGACGTCTGAAACGACCCTGGTTGGCCGACTACATCGGCGAAGACGCCCTGGACCTCAACCACCGGATCAAGAGGGCCCTGGACCCTGGGAATATCCTCAACCCTGGTGCTGTACTGGATCCGGTAGCCCTGCAAACCTGAAGCGAGAGAGCTATGTCTGACTACACCACCATCCCCGCCATCACCTACACCAAGGCTGCCGAGGCAGTCAGACTGACCATCGAGATCGGCGCTGACCGCGGGCTGGCCCTCTGCGCCGCAGTGGTGGACCCCGCGCTGGGCTTGGTGGCCTACGGCCGCGCTGACGGGCTGACCCCGCACAGCGTGGAGACCTCCCGGCGCAAGGCCAACACGGCAGCTTCGACCCGCAAGCCCTCCGCCTCGGTCCCCGCCGAGCTGGCCGATGCGATGGAGAACGGCACCGGCGGACTGCTGACCCGCATCCCCGGCGGAGTCCCGCTAGTATTCGGTGGTGTGCTGGTCGGCGGACTGGGCGTGGCTGGCGGTCCGCCGGTCAAAGATGCCGAGGTCGCCGCTGCCGTACTCGATGCCCTGGGTGCAGATCCGATCGGAGATGTGTGATGAAGATTGTGGTGTTGGTCAAGGAGGTTCCTGATTCGTATGGGGAGCGGAAGCTTAACCTGACCACTGGCCTGGCTGAGCGTGAGGCCAGTGAGAAGGTGCTGGATGAGATTACCGGCCGGGCGGTGGAGGTTGCTGTGTCGTATGCCGAATCTGCCCAGGAGGCGGAGGTGGCCCTGCTTGCGGTGGGTCCGGCCTCTGCTGAGGCGACGTTGCGTAAGACCCTGGCGATGGGTGGTGACTCGGCTCATCATGTGGTGGATGAGGGTCTGGCTGGTGCTGATCTGACCCTGACTGCTGAGGTGATCGCGGCGGCTCTGGAGCGTATCGGGTTTGATCTGGTGATCGCTGGAGATGTCTCTTCTGACGGCACCGGCGGGCTGATTCCCACCATGGTGGCCCAGCGGCTGGGAACCGCTCATGCCACCAGCTTGGATGCTGTGGAGATCACCGACTCGGCAGTCGCAGGGGAACGTGCGGCCTACGGGGGTACGGTGAGGGTTCAGGCGCCATTGCCTGCAGTGGTCTCGGTCACCGAACGGCTGCCCGACCCTCGGTTTCCGGGGTTCAAGGGCATCATGTCGGCGAAGAAGAAGCCATTGGAGACCTACACCCTGGCAGACCTGGGAGTCGAGGCTGAAGCTGATGTGCCGCGCTCGATCATGCTCTCCGTCTCTGAGACCCCTGCCCGGATGTCCGGGGAGAAGATCACTGATGACGGCGATGCCGGCACCAGATTGGCCGAGTACCTGATCCAGAGGAGGCTGGTGTGACCATGGTTGAGCAGAACACCCCTGAACGAAACACCTCTGAACCGAACATTCTGGTTTTCCTGCCTGTGCTGCCCTCCGGTGAGCTTCTCGGCTCTGCTGCTGAGCTGCTGGGGGCGGCATCTGCATTGGGCACACCGGTCGGCGTGATCCTCGCGCCTGCGGGGAAGGGCCACGCCGCTGCCGAGGCTGCTGGGCAATGCGGTGCTGCGCGGGTCTTCACCGCCGAGCACAAGGTGACGGGCTCATTGTTGACTACCCCCTACCTTGAGGTGGTGGCCGCTGCCTGGGAGGCGACCGGCCCTGAGGCGGTGCTGGTGCCCAACGATGTTGACGGGCGCGATATCGCCGCCCTGCTGTCGGTGCGGACCGGGTCGGCGATTGCCTCTGACGTAGTCGGGGTGCACCGGGATGAAGAGGGCGTGGTGGCTCACCACTCGGTCTACGGGTCCGGATACACCACCGAATCCGCTCCTACTCATGGCACGTTGATCATCACCCTGCGCGAAGGGGCTGTCGATGACCGGGCACCGGCGGCTGAGCCAGTTGTCGAAACCCTGGAGCTCAATGGTGCAGGGCTGGATGAGCCGCCGGGGACAGCGGCTTCGATCACCGAGTTCACCGAATCAGTGGAGGCCTCCACCCGCCCGGATCTGCGCGGAGCCAAAACCGTGGTCTCCGGGGGCCGGGGCCTGGGGTCCAAGGAGGGCTTCGAACTGGCAGGGCAGCTGGCTGATGAGCTCGGTGCTGGCCTGGGAGCCTCACGTGCGGCGGTGGATGCCGGTTATGCCGCCCACTCCCTGCAGGTGGGCCAGACCGGGGTGACAGTGACCCCGGACCTCTACATCGCCTTGGGAATCTCAGGAGCGGTCCAGCACCAAGCCGGGATGCAGACCGCTAAGACGATTGTGGCGGTCAATAAGGACCCCGAAGCGCCCATCTTCGACATCGCTGATTTCGGCATTGTCGGTGATGCCTTCGAGGTGGTGCCCCAGCTGATCGAGACTCTCAGGGCCAAGGGTCAGTGACAACGGATCCTGGGCACCGGCGCCGCGGGCTTCCTCGCACCGAGGAAGAGGCCACAGCGCAGCCAGCCGCGCCGGAACCCACACCAGCACCAGAGCCCACGGCCTCTGGCCCCACACCGCATCGCAGGCGAGGCCTGCCGAGAACTGAGGCCGAAGCCCAGGCCCGTGCCGCGGAACCCCCTCCAGCAGCCCCCGCCCCCGCTGTCAACGAGTCACCTGCTGCCCCGGACACATCGGCACCTGCCGAGCAGGAGGTGGCCGCTGCCGAAGCTTCGCACCCCGCCGCTACTGTGGGGCTTCCTCCGCATAAGCCCGGCAGACGCCGTGGTCTGCCACGCACTGAGGCCGAGGCGCGAGCCCGCAAAGCTGCAGCGGGCAAGCCTGCCGCTGCGCCCACATCGGCACCGGAGGCCAAGCCCGGGCTGAAACCGGGCCGCCGCACCGGGCTGAGCAGCACCCCTGCCCCGGCATCGGCCACAAAGTCTCCACCGGCAGGGCGCCGTACCGGCCTCGGCGGCACACCCGCACCCCAGCCCGCTCCCGCCCCACCTGAGCAGCCCAAACAGTCCAACACTGAGGAACCCGTCCCTGAGAAGCTCGCCTCCGGCACCCCGGCGCCTGCTGAGACCAAGCAGGGTGCCGGCAGCAGCGTCACCCCTGCTGCGGAACCCACACGCGAACCGGTCAGGGCCTTTGCCGGACGCACCCCCACACAGTGGGCCGTACTGGCCGCAGCGGCAGTGGGCGTCGTCGTAGTGCTGGCTGCGGTGCTGGTGCTGGGCTCCAGATGGCTCTTAGGCACCCAGGCCGGCACCAGCTTCCTGGCCGACTACCCCGGTCAGTACGCCCAGCCCGGTGCCCCCAGCGGCTATCCGTGGTGGTTGAACTGGGCTCATTTCTTCAACATGTTCCTGATGGTGCTGGTCATCAAAACCGGCATCCAGATCCGCGGTGAGACCCGGCCAGCAGCCTACTGGACCCCCAGGTGGAACCCGAAGCGCAAGATCAGCCTCACCATCTGGACCCACCAGGTGCTGGATCTGCTGTGGGTGCTCAACGGCATCATCTTCGTGGTGCTACTCATTGCCACCGGGTACTGGCGACGGGTGGTGCCCACCAGCTGGGACGTCTTCCCCAACGCGATCTCAGCCGGACTGCAGTACGCCTCCCTGGACTGGCCGACCACCGGGGACTGGGCCCACTACAACAGCCTCCAGGAGCTGGCCTACTTCACCACCATCTTCATCGCCGCCCCCCTGGCCATCGCCACAGGAATCAGAATGTCTGGACTCTGGCCTGCGAACAATCACACATTGAACAAGGCGTTTCCTCTCGAGCTAGCCCGGGCGGTGCATTTCCCGGTGATGATCTATTTCGTGGTTTTCATCGCCGTACATGTGATCCTGGTCTTCGCTACCGGGGCTCTGCGCAACCTCAATCAGATCTACACCGGCCAAGATGTCACCAACTGGACCGGGTTCTGGCTCTTCACCCTCTCCCTGGCCGTCATCATCGCCGCGGTCTTCGCCACCCGCGCGGTCATCATCGCCCCCATCGCCGCCCTCTTCGGGAAAGTGGGGCGATAGCCACTGCGCCGGTAGGAGTGATCGCGTAGTCCGTATCCCGGACTGTCCCTATCCGGTGAAAGTGCTGTATGTCACACTGCTTTCAGTGTGCCGGAGTCACGACCCTGTCCCGACTCAATGATGAGTTCGCACCGCGAAAGGACGTTATCAGCGTGGATAACCTAGCAGTCCTCAGTCTTCTAGCCATAGCCCCCATTCTTGTGGCCGGCATCCTGTTGGCCGGATTCCGATGGCCTGCCAAGTACGCCATGCCGATCAGCTATCTCACCGCCCTGGGGATCGCCTGGACCGCGTGGGAGATGCACCCCACCGCTCTGGCGGCCGCTTCCCTGGAAGGGCTGATCGTCGCCGGAACCCTGCTCTACATCGTCTTCGGCGCCCTGCTCCTGCTCTCCACCGTCACTGTCTCCGGTGCCATGGAGCGCATCAAAGCCGGCTTCAACCACATCTCCCCCGACCGGCGCATCCAGGCGATCATCATCGGCTGGCTCTTCGGCAGCTTCATCGAAGGTGCCTCGGGATTCGGCACACCTGCCGCGGTGGTCGCCCCGCTGATGCTGGCCATGGGCTTCCCGGCGGTTGCTGCTGTGGTGGCGGGCCTGATCATCCAGTCCACACCCGTGAGCTTCGGCGCGGTCGGCACGCCCATCATTGTCGGGGTAGGCAACGGCCTGGGCGAAACCTCACCCGGGGTCCCAGAACGCCTCGGCGAACTGGGCATGAGCTATTCGGAGTATGTAGCCCATATCGGATTCCAAACCGCAGCCATTCACATGGCGGTCGGCATTCTCATCCCGCTGATCCTGGCCTGCATGCTCACTGGGTTCTTCGGGGAGAAGCGCAACTTCGCCCTGGGCCTGAAGGTCTGGCCCTTCGCCGTCTACGCCTCTCTGGCCATGACGATCCCTTCGGTGACCGTGGCCTATCTGATCGGCCCGGAGTTTCCTTCGCTGATCGGCGGTCTGGTGGGCCTGACGCTGGTGATGTTCACCTCGTCCAAGGGGTTCCTCATGCCGAAGGAGACCTTCGACTTCGGACCCCGTGCCGCCTGGGAGGAGCGCTGGATGGGCCGGATCGCTCCCGGAACCTCCCAGGAGCCCTCGGCGCCGATGAAGATGACGCTGGTACAGGCATGGTCTCCGTACCTGATCCTGGCTGCCCTGCTGGTGCTGACCCGCATCATCGATCCGCTGACCGAGTTCCTCACCACCTCAGGACTCACCCGGATCACGGTCGCCGATATCCTCGGCGTGGAGGGCATCACCACTGACGTAGACCTTTTCTACTCGCCTGGCTTCATCCTGATCTTCGTCTCGGTGATCGCTTACCTGATCTACCGGATGAATGGCAAGCAGATCGCCCAGACGTGGGCAGTGGCCGGCAAGCAGATCCTCGGCACAGCGGTGGCGCTGCTGTTTGCGGTACCCATGGTGCGCGTACTGATCCAGTCCGGCGCCAACGAATCCGGTCTGGACTCCATGCCGGTGGTGCTGGCCCAGGGCGTGGCGAGCGTCGCCGGAGACACCTGGCCGTTCTTCGCTCCGTTCATCGGTGCCCTGGGAGCGTTCATAGCAGGTTCCAATACCGTGTCCAACCTCACTTTCGCCCAGTTCCAGTGGTCGGCCGCCAATCAGATCGGGGTCTCCCAGGAGACAGTGGTCGCGGGTCAGGCCGCAGGAGGAGCCGGCGGCAACACGATCGCGATCCACAACATTGTCGCCGCATCAGCCACTGTCGGCCTGCTGAACCGCGAAGGCGATATCATCCGCAAGACCGTGTGGGTTGCCCTTTACTACTGCATCGCCGCTGGAACCATCACCTTCCTGGCTATCAACGGCTTCGGCGTGAACGTCGGTACCGGTGCACTGATCGCGCTGATCGCAGGCCTGTTCGGCATCGGCTACTGGGCGGTCAGGCGCGGTGATTCCAAGGCGGTGCAGTTACCCCAGCAGAACTGAGAGCGGTGTCGGCACCCACCCCTTGCATTCGAAACTGTGTTCGACTGATACTGGTGGGATGAGAGTTTCAGAGTTCGTTCCCGTAGCAGCTCCGGCAGCTGCCCATGAGATTCCCGTGATGCCCACTGCCCTGGCCGCCGGGTTCCCCTCGCCAGCCCTGGACTTCGTGCACGAGAGCATCAATCTCCAGGAGCATCTGGTCCACGACCCTCCCGCCACCTTCATCGCCCGGGTCAGCGGGGACTCGATGGTCGGTGCCGGGATCAGCGACGGTGACCACCTCCTGATCCGGAAGGGAACCCAACCACGGGACGGCGACGTCGTCGTCGCGGTTCTTGACGGACAGTTCACTGTCAAACGGCTGCGGCTCACCGGTGCCGGGGTGCGGCTGCAGGCGGCGAACCCGCAGTACCCGGATATCCAGGTCCCGGAGCTTTCTGAGCTGGTGGTCTGGGGCGTGGCCTATATGTGTCTGCACAGTCTGCGATGACTGAGAAGCTGGTCGCGCTGATTGACGTCAACAGCTTCTACGCCAGCTGTGAACGCGCCTTCGACCCCGCGCTGGCTGCCCGACCGGTGGTGGTGCTGTCCAATAACGACGGCTGTGCAGTGGCCATGAGCCCGGAGGCCAAGGATCTCGGCGTGAGCGTCGGCATGCCCTGGTTCAAGCTTGCTCCGACAGCAACGCAGCGGGGGATCATCGCCCGGTCCAGCAACTACGAGCTCTACGGGGACATGAGCCACCGGTTTCTGCAAGTCATCGGAGAGCATTCGCCCCAGGTGGAGAAGTACAGCATCGACGAGGCCTTCGCCGCCTTCGACGGTCCCCCGTCAGCGGCTGAGCCGTGGTCCCGGAAGCTCCGGCAAGAGATCACAGATCGGCTTGACCTGCCGGTGGGCATCGGCGTGGGGCCGACCAAGACCCTGGCCAAGCTGGCGAATCTCGCGGCCAAGAAGGTGGATGGAATGCATGGCGTCTGCGTCTGGGATGCCCTGCCGGAGGACTACCGCGAACAGGTGCTGTCGCGGCTTCCGGTGCAGCAGATCTGGGGTGTGGGACCACGCACTGCCAAGAAGCTGGCGGCCATGGGCGTAGAGACGGCCAGCCAGCTGCGTGCGGCTGATCCGCTGATGGTCCGCAAGCGTCTGGGCGTTCCGGTGATGCGTAGTCTGCTGGAGCTGCGCGGACAGCCCTGTGTGGAGCTCACCGATGCCCGGGACTTCCTTGACTCCTTGGTCTTCAGCCGCTCCTTCTCCTCACCGGTGACCACCGCCGAGACCATGGAACAGGTGCTGGTCAGCTATGCCCAACGCGCCTGCACCCGGCTCAATACCCGCCAGTCAGAGGCAAAGACTCTGACCGCCTGGGCGATGACCTCCTGGCACAGCAATAACAGCGTGTTCGAGTCCCCCTCGGCCACCCTCTCCCTGCCGGCACCGACTAACGATCCGGTCATTCTCTCGCGTGCCGCCAAGTCGCTGCTGCCGAAGATCAAGGAGGGGACCCGCTACACCAAGGCCGGGATCACTCTGACCGACCTCTCCCCTGCCGGCTCACAGCCCACCCTGGATGTGCTGGTCGATCCGCAGCAGGAGAGCGGCCTCGGGCCTCTGCTGCAGAGAGTGCGGGAGAAAGCCGGCACGGATTCCATCGGCCTGGGCCTCGGCGGGCTCAGGATTCCGGCGGAGTGGGAGATGCGCCGGGAGATGATGAGCCCGCGTTATACCACCCGCTGGGAGGAGATGCTCATCGTCCACGCAACGTAGCCCTCTCGCGCACGGCGTACGTTGTACGATATTGGGATGAATATGAGCCGCACGACTTTCGACAGCCCTGCCCTCGACTCCCCCGCCACCACCGCGCATGAGTTCATCGCCGTCCGCGGTGCCGCGGAGAACAACCTCCGCGGCGTCGACGTCGACATCCCCAAGCGCAGACTGACCGTCTTCACCGGGGTCTCGGGGTCCGGGAAGTCCTCGCTGGTCTTCGGTACCGTCGCAGCCGAGTCCCGGCGGCTGATCAATGAGACCTATGATGCGTTCATCCAGGGCTTCATGCCCGCCATGGCCCGCCCCGAGGTGGAGGTGCTGACCGGACTGACCGCGGCCATCATCATCGACCAGGAGCGGATGACCCCGAATCCGCGCTCCACAGTCGGCACCGTGACCGATGTCAATGCGATGCTGCGTATCCTCTTCAGTCGGTTCGCCCAGCCGCAGATCGGCTCCCCGCAGGCCTACTCCTTCAACGTCGCCTCAGCCTCCGGCTCCGGGACGCTCACCAAGGCCGATGGGACCCAGGAGTCCGCGGGCTTCAGCGTCACCGGCGGCATGTGCCTGCGCTGCGAGGGACGCGGTCAGATCAACGACATCGACCTGTCACAGCTGGTGGACGAGTCCAAGTCGCTGAACGAAGGGGCGATCACCGTTCCCGGCTACAAGGTGGGCGGCTGGTCGGTGCGGTTCTACAGCGAGTCCGGGTTCTTCGATCCGGAGAAGCCGGTGAAGGACTACACCGAGCAGGAGCGGCAGAATCTCTTCCACCGGGAGCCTGGCAAGGTCAAGATCAGCGGGGTCAATATGACCTTTCAGGGCCTGGTCCCCTCGGTCAAGAAGTCCTTCCTCTCCAAGGATCGCGATGCGATGCAGCCCCATATCCGCAGCTTTGTGGACCGCGCGGTCACCTTCACCGACTGTCCGGACTGCGACGGAACCCGGCTCTCCCAGTTGACGCTCTCATCCACCATCGCCGGGAAGAACATCGCTGAGCTGTGCGCCATGCAGATCAGCGACCTGGTGGAGTGGATCCAGGACCTCGATACCGCCGTCGAAGGCCTGGCCAACGCGGAACCGCTGCTGGAGACGGTCCTGGAGACCCTGCGGAACTTCGTGAACATCGGGCTGGGCTATCTGTCCCTGGAGCGCTCCTCGGGCACCCTCTCCGGCGGCGAGGCTCAACGGGTGAAGATGATCCGGCATCTGGGTTCCTCGCTGACCGATGTCACCTATGTCTTCGACGAGCCGACCATCGGGCTGCACCCCCACGATGTGGCGCGGATGAACGAGCTACTGCTGAAGCTGCGGGACAAGGGCAACACCGTCCTGGTGGTGGAGCACAACCCCGAAGTGATGGCCGTGGCCGACCACATCATCGATATGGGCCCAGCCGCCGGAAGCCACGGCGGTGAGGTGGTCTACACCGGCGACTTCGCCGGGCTGCGCGCCTCGGCCACCCGCACCGGAGAGCACCTGGAGTCCCAGCAGCCGCTGAAGCAGGACCCGCGTATACCCACCGGAACCATCGAGATCCGCGGTGCCACCACCCACAACCTGCAGGACATAGACGTGGATGTGCCCACCGGAGTCCTAGTCGCGGTCACCGGTGTAGCCGGTTCGGGCAAGAGCTCGCTGATCCACGGCTCAGTGGCCGGACGAGAAGACGTAGTCGCGGTGGACCAAGCCGCCATCCGCGGGTCCCGCCGCTCCAATCCCGCCACCTACACCGGACTGCTGGAGCCCATCCGCAAGGCTTTCGCCAAGGCCAATGGCGTCAAGCCCGCCCTGTTCAGCGCCAACTCCGAGGGTGCCTGCCCCAACTGCGGCGGCGCCGGAGTCATCTACCAGGACTTGGGGATCGTTTCGGGCATCTCCACTGTCTGCGAAGAGTGCGGTGGCAAGCGGTTCCAAGCCTCCGTGCTGGAGTACCGGCTCGGCGGGCTGAACATCGCAGAGGTGCTGGCACTGCCGGTGGAGGAGGCCCTGGAATTCTTCAGCGGCAAGGGTGCCGGCAGCAAAGAGACCGCACTCGCCGCCGCCCAAAAGATCCTGACCCGACTCTCCGACGTCGGACTTGGATATCTGACCCTGGGGCAGCCGCTGAGCACGCTCTCCGGCGGTGAGCGCCAACGCATCAAGCTTGCCATTGAGATCGGCTCCGATGCCGAGGTGATGGTGCTCGACGAGCCCAGCGCCGGGCTGCATATGGCCGATACCGACCGGCTGATCAGGATGCTGGAGAAGATCGTGGACTCCGGACGCACCGTGATCGTCATCGAGCACAATCTTGATGTGATCTCCCGAGCAGACTGGGTCATCGACGTCGGTCCCGGCGCTGGGCACGACGGCGGGCAGGTCGTCTTCTCCGGCCCGCCCGCCGATCTCGCCACCGCGGGCAGCTCACTGACCGGCCAGCACCTCAGCCGACGGCATGGAGCAGGTCAGCTGTCCAGCTAACCTCACGGAGCTCACCATTCTGCAGTGCGGTCGATGCCGAGGGTGGCGACCAGGTCTTCGTGGAGTTCGAACCACACACGGTGGCAGGAGTCGATATGGGTGCGATCAACCCATTCGCGCTCGCCCGCCTGAGCTCGCCTCAGCGCCTCGGAGAAGCGGGTGTGGTAGCCGCAAAACCTGGTGAGGGCGGTGGCGAGCGCCCCAGCCAACGGTGCCAGATGCTGAGCAAGGCGCTCCAACTCGTCAAGGACGCCGAGGTCCCAGCTGGTGTCGGTGTGGTCATTGGCGGCGAAGCCGTCGCTGCCCGTGGGCTTGAGCTGCCAGTCAGTACAGGCTTTGAGCAGACGCACGTTCAGCGGCAGAAAATCACCGTAGATGGCCCGGATCTCACCTTCGGCCCTCGCAACGGCGAGTTCTTCCTGAAGCTGGCGCTGGTTCTCATTCCGGCCAGTTTCGGTCAGGGACCACCCAGAGAGGCCGGCGAAGGCGGTGTGCACAGCCCAGCCCCTTCTTTGGGCGTCCTGCAGAACAGTGGCCGTCTCCGTCACACCGAGCCCGAATCGCCGTGCGATGCCCTCGGTATCGGCGAACCCGCGCAGACGTACTCCGTGCAGCGCCAACAGCTCAGGAGTGGACGAGTGGCTCATGTGCTCTTCTCCCGGCGCGTTGCGAGACGGGTGAAGTGCTGCTGGCACGCCTGCGGAGATTTGAACCCCATCGCTTCAGCGATCTCCGCCCAGGTCAGGCCCTCGCTACGCGCGGCGAAGATCAGTCCTGCCTCGAGGCCGTCAACCTCTGACCGGGCCGCCGGCAGCAAGGTCAGTGCCTGTGCGATGTCCTCGGGGCCCAGCTCAGCTAAGCGCCACAGAGCGAAGTGGGTGAGCTCCACAGCTGAGGGCGGCAGGGGGTCCGGGCGCCATGGCACAGCCGGAAGGTCCTGCGCGCCCAAGCTCATGAGGTGCTGCTGAGCATGGTGCTGTTTTTCTGCGGCAGCGTAGTCGGCAGAGGCGGCATCGTCAGATTTGCGTTCCACACGGCCCATACTTCACAATCAACATATTATTGTCAATAATTTGTTGAAAGATGGGTGAGGGGTGCTGATACCGCTTCGCGAGGCCACGTCGTCTGACTGCGGCGGCAAAGCGTCCGCCTTGGGCGAGCTGCTACGCGCTGGACTGCCGGTGCCAGAGGGTTTCGTGGTGCCCTTCTCCGTCTTCGACTCAGCAACCCGAGAGTTCGGGCTCACGTCGTTGAAGCCCGCCACTGCACGGGGGACGCTTGCTGACCTCTGCCTGCCGGATGCTCTGTGCCAGCAGATGGAGATTCGGCTCAGCGATCTCGGCGGTGGTCCGGTGGCGGTGCGGTCCTCCGCGGCAGGTGAGGACACTGCGGAAGCCTCAGCTGCCGGCCAGCACGAGAGCTTCCTGGCGGTCCACGGACTCCAAAACGTCCTGGAGGCGTTACGGTCCTGCTGGGCTTCGGCCTTCTCAGACCGAGCAGTGGCCTACCGGCAACACCGCCCCGTGACGCACGGGTCGGCCGCGGCGCCGCAGATGGCGGTGCTCATCCAGCGCCATCTCGACGCCGAGGTCTCCGGCGTCATGTTCACCCCCCTCTGCTCTGGGGAGGCAACTCTGCTCGAAGCCTCCTGGGGACTGGGGGCAAGCGTCGTCGAAGGCGCTGTCACCCCCGACGCCTTCCGCATCGACGACGCCGGTGAAGTCACCCCAACCATCGGAGAGAAGCGGTACCGGCTTGACCGCTCCGGCACTCGGCTGAAGACCAGCGAGGTCGCGGAGAGCAAGAGGTCGCTGCTCTGCCTCAGCGGTGGCTCAGCCAGACGGCTGGCCGAGCTCGGCAAGCAGGCAAGTCAGCTCCTCGGAAGCCCGCAGGACATCGAATGGGTCATCGACCGGCACCAGGCATGGCTGGTGCAGTCCCGCCCGATCACCGCAGCACCGCACCCCTCGATCCGAGCGTCAGCGGCCGGAGACACCGCTCCCCAGGACTCGGCCTCTCTTACCGGCACTCCGGCAAGCCCTGGAAGGGCCTCCGGTCCTGTTCGAGTGGTCAACGGCCCCGGGGACTTCGCCCGAGTCCAGCCCGGCGATGTGCTCGTCTGTCCGTTCACCGATCCAGCCTGGACCCCTCTGCTGGCAGGCGCCGCAGCGGTGGTGACCGAGGTCGGCGGACGCCTTTCCCATGCAGCCATCGTCGCCCGCGAGCACCGCATTCCCGCGGTTCTCGGGGTCCCCGGTGCCAGAAGGAAGCTCATTGACGGCCGAACCGTCACTGTAGATGGCACCACCGGCAGCATCACTACTACTGCTCAGGAGGCCCGCAGATGACCGTCCGGCATCTCTACCTCGCACGCCATGGCGACGCCGATGCCTTCGGCGAGCTCACCGGCACCGGGCGCGAGCAGTCCCGGCTGCTGGGCGAGCGCCTGTCCGCAGCGCCCATTGACGTCATCTGGCACTCCCCGCTGCCCCGCGCCGAGGCCAGCGCCGGCCGGATCGCACAACAACTGGGCAGCGCCCCCCTCATCGAGGCCCCTGAGCTGATCGACCACGTCCCCTACGTCCCCGCTTCGTCTGAGACTCCACAGTCCTGGACCGGGTTCTTCGACGGCTATGACCGGGCGGATGCTGAGCAGGGCCAAAGGATCGCTGAGAGCCTGACCCGGCGGTTCGGTGGAATACCTCCCAGCCCCGGCCGGAACGCCCGCCGGACGACTCACGAAGTCCTGGTCACCCACTCCTACCCAATCGCCTGGCTCCTCCGCCACGCACTGGACTCACCTCCGGGGCGCTGGCTAGGACTCAACAGCGCCAATGCAGCGCTGACCCTCATCGAGCACCGCAGCCACACACCGGCCACCATTGTCATGTTCAACGACATGAGCCACCTACCGCCCGAACTGCGATGGACCGGATTCCCCGAGGCAATCAGGCCCTGAGCAGACTGCTGTGCGGTCTGTCAGCCAGTGATCGAAGCTTCATTCTGACAGAATCCTCACAGCAACCTGGAATCGAACACGTTTTCTATATCAGCATGTTAGCCCTTGCGGCACGGTAGAAGACGTGTTCTAATATGAATTGCGCGATGGGAAGCGCGACGCGTGCAGAAGCCCTCCTCACTGCTTCTGCACGCGTCTTCCATGTTTGAAGCCGCAGTTCGCCGTGATTCGCCGACCTCGACTCAACTCGTGACTTTCGGCACCTATGCTCTGCCGCAGCGGCTTCTACGCTGGAAAAATGAACGAAACTGCCCTCCAAGCCACTCCTTCAGACTCTAGAGTCATCTCAGGCCATGACTCTTCCCAGTCCGCCCGCTCAGATCTCTCCGCACTGTCTCTGCGTCCGCCGGCACACCGTGTGGAGCGCCGAGCCGTCGGGTGGTGGATGTTGCAGTCGGTGGTGCTGTCGGTACCGATTCTGGCCGCTGCCATCGTGGCCTATGTGCTGTGGGAGGCTGCCCGTCCCTGGCTGGTCCTGGCGATCGTCGCCGCATCTCTCCTGCTCATCGTGGGAGTCGCCGTCGAACCGCTCATGCGTTACCGGGTCCACCGTTGGGAGACCACACCGGAGGCGGTCTATGCCCGAAGCGGCTGGCTGGTGCGCGAATGGCGAGCCGCTCCCCTGTCACGAGTCCAGACCGTCGATGCCCTGCGCGGACCGTTGGAGCAGCTGCTGGGGCTCTCGACCCTGCGTGTCACCACCGCCTCGTCCTATGGGGCCATCGACATCGGCGGACTGGACCAGAAGACGGCTGCCCGCTTAGCCGAAGACCTCACTGAAATCACCCAGCAAACCCCAGGAGACGCCACATGAGCACGGTGTCTCCTGAAACGGCGGATCAGCACCTTTCCGCTGACACCCCGACGACCACATGGCAGCGGCTCAGCGCCCGCATCATCTGGGTCGATCTGGCGATCAGTGTGCTGTCAGTCCTGCCGGCAGCGGTCGCGATCTGGGTGTTCGACATCGACGCTACCGGCGGTCAGATCTGGCCGCTGATAGGCCTGGCAGTCCTCGGCGTCCTGGGCGCAGTCTTCGACATGGTGCGCTGGACCTTCACTCGCTTCCGGATCTCACCCGGCTATGTGGAGCTGAAAACCGGAGTCTTGCTGCGACAGCATCGCTCCATTCAACGCGACCGGGTCCGCAGCGTGGACGTGGAGGCCAAGCTACGCCACCGCATGGCGAAAATGCGGGTAGTCAACATCGGCGCCGGGCAGCAGAGCGCAGCCGGGGAGTCCGCACTGTCCTTGGACGCCCTGAGCGCCGACGACGCGTTGTCGTTGCAGGACGATCTCCTCAACGGTGCAGCAGCGCCTGCCGAAGATCCGCGCCTCGCTCCGGATCCCGATCAGGACGGACTGCCGTCACCGCAAAGACCGGACGCCGATACTGATGCACAGAACGATGATGACCAGACGGCCGTGGCTCCGCCACGTGAACCGATCAGGGTCTTCGCCCGGTTCGAACCCCGCTGGTTCATCTACAACATGTTCAACATCTGGGCCTACGTCCTCGCTCTCGGACTGCTCTGGGGCGGCCTCTGGCTGCTGAACACCGTCGGCATCGACCTCTACGGCTTCGTGGTCGGCCTGCTGGACTGGGAGTCGATCGGCTGGGTCGGCACCGTGCTCATTGCCCTGGTTGCCGTCGGCGCGCTGGGAGCAGTCGGCCTGGGCATTTACTATTTCACCGAGAACTGGAATTTCGAACTGGCCCGCGTGCCCAGTGGCAAGGGCACCATGCTGCGCACACGAAAGGGCCTGCTCACCACCCGGGAGATCAACCGTGATGAGAACCGGATCCGCGGGGCACAGATCTCCGAACCGGTGCTGTGGCGATGGATGGGCGCCAGCGACACCAGCGTGATCACCACCGGCCTGGACGAGTGGTCCATGTCCGAACCGGCCGCAATCCTGCCCCGCGGTCCGGTGCACCGCGCCAAAGAAGTCGCCGGCCAGGTGCTGGGTGCCCCCGAGAACCCTTTTCATGCTCACCTGAACCCACATCCTCGCCGAGCACTGCGACGCCGGCTGTGGTGGGCAACTGCTCTGGCCCTCGGCATCGGGGGTGTGCTGACCTGGCTCGCCCTCATCGATGTGGTCCCCTATACGACGATCTGGGCGGCAGCCGCGTTCTGGCCGATGAGCCTGCTGGCAGCGGTCATCGCATACCGGGCACTGGGGCACACCCTCACAGACCGATATGTCATCACCCGCTCCGGGCTGTTGAACCGAGCCACCACAGTCCTGCAGCGCTCCGCTGTGAGCACCATAGTGATCAGTGAGTCTCTGCTCCAGCGGCGGCTTAACCTGCGCACAGTCTCCACGATGACCGCAGCAGGAGGCGGCGGCTACGACACCCCAGACATTGACAGGCAGCAGAGCGTGGAATTCGCAGTGCAGGCCGCTCCGGGACTCCTGGACCCCTTCCTTGTCCCCGACAAGTAGGTCTCTCAGCCGGTCTCGTGAGCAAGGTGCCGCTGCGGCAGAGACATGGTCAATGACCTTCGACAGTGAGCTGGACGCCGCTAGACCAGCGGCAGGAGCAGGAATGGTCACCGGGCGGACCGGTAGACAACGCTGATGAAACATTGCACCAGTACGCTGTTGCGCATGCCCACATCAGACTCCGAGCACGGTGCCGCAGCGCCGAATGGCCACGGCTCCGACAAGCAGAGTGAGAGCACCGAAAATGTCCAGCCCCTGGCTGGAGAGGTCATCCCACACTCCGCTGCCGAGGACGTGCTGGGGGTGTTCATCGGCACGTTCATGGCCGCACTGGGCCTCTACCTGTTGGAGCAGGCGGGAGCGGTCAGTGGAGGAACCGCTGGGGTGGCGCTGCTGCTCAGCTTCGGCACCCCACTGAACCTTGCCTCGCTGTTCCTGCTGGTCAACATCCCGTTCTTCGCCCTGGCCATTTGGCGCAAGGGCTGGAGGTTCACCCTGCGGACCGCAGTGTCGGTGGGCATCGTCTCCGCTCTGATCGCCGTCTGCGAACGCTACTTCCCGGTCCCCGAGATGCACCCGGTCTTCGGGGTGGTCGCCGGCAATGTGCTGCTCGGGATGGCCCTGCTCGCCGTCTTCCGGCACGGCAGCTCACTGGGCGGGTTCAACATTCTGGCCATCATTGCTCAGGAGCAGTTCAACCTGCGCGCCGGCTACGTGCAGATGGCCCTGGATGTCTCGGTGATTCTGCTGGCCTTCACCGTCATCGCACCGCAGAACGTGCTGCTCTCCGCTGCCGGGGCAGTGATCATGAACATCATCCTGGCTTTCAACCACCGCCCTGGTCGTTACAGAGCCTGAGGGCAGCTCAGCTAAATCGCTGAGGGTTGAAGAGGTCGATGGGATGGTCTGTCTGCCCGTGCTGGACCAGGTCGGCGAGGATATCTCCCACCACCGGGACGAATTTAAAGCCGTGGCCGGAGAATCCGCAGGCGATGGAGACCTGCGGATGCTCCGGGTGCAGGCCGATGACAAAGTGCTCATCCGGAGTCACCGAATACAGGCAGGTCTTGGCCGCGACCACAGGTCGGCCCAGATGAGGGAAAAGCTCGCGCGCCCGCTCCAGCATCCGCTGATTCTCCGCATCGGTGACCACCCGGTCCACCGTATTGGCCGTGGTCGGGGTGCCCTGCCGGAAGAACCCGAGCTTGAACCCGCCGTCGGGCCCGTCCGTCAGGGGAAAGCCGTAGATCTGGTGATTGTCATAGGTCTGCTCCACATAGACCGGATGCTCGCCCTCATCCCACTGCGCAGAGGGCACCGCGTTGTAGTCCGGAGTGAACCAGTGGAAGATCATCCGTTCGATGCTCAGCGGCAGGCTCAGCTCCGGCAGCAGCTGCGGGGCCCAAGCCCCGGGCGAGATGACCAACTTCTCAGCGCCATAGTGTCCAGCCGGGGTGCGGACCTCCACCCCGCCGTCAGGTGTAGTGCCCCACCAGATGGCAGGTTCGCCGAACCGCAGCGTGGCCCCTTTCTTCGCGGCGACCTCGGTGTTGGCGATCACCGTCTCCTCCGGGCGCACATAGCCGGCATTGTCCTCGTAGAGACCCAGGGCGTCGTCGTGCGGGTCGAAGGTGGGGAAGCGGGAGCGGATCTGGGCGGCGGTGAGCACCTCATGGTCCAGGTTCCAGTGCTCTGCGGCTGCCTTGGACCCGGCAAAGGTCTTCGACTCCGGGTGACCGATGTAGATTCCGCCGCAGAGGGTCATCAGCTGCCGGCCCGACTCCTCCTCAAGCCTGCGGAACCCGCTGTAGGCGGAGAACAGCAGCGGCACATAGGCAGGGTCCTCAAAATAGGACTGCCGGATGATGCGAGTCCCGCCGTGGGCTGCTCCCTGGTCGTGCCCGGGCTGGTAGGTCTCCAGCCCCAGCACGCTGAACCCACGGCCGGCCAGTGAGTTCGCCGCCGCGGCTCCCATGGACCCCAGGCCGATGACGACGGCGTCGTAGCGCTGGCTTGCTTCCCGCACCAACCTCCGTCTGGCACCGGTCCCCTTCTCGCTCTCTGCCGCGGTCAACTGCGCATCCTCTCTCCGCTGGAATCGAAGAGGGGATCCTGCGCGACGGACCCGCCGCACCTCTGACCGAAATAGGCTACCTCTACCCGGGTGCCGGACGATGCCAGCTCCACCGGCAACCAGGCGTAGGCGATGGAGGCGCCGATGCTGTAGCCCTGGTCGGCACTGGTGACATAGCCGACTGCCTCCAGTTCCTCTGCCGGGTCAACCGGCTCCGGATAGACCGGTTCGCCTCCCAGCAGGACCCGGGTGGGGTCATCGAGCACCACGCAGCAGAGCTTCTGGGCAGGCTGTTCAGCCCCGGGGCGTGCCAACTGATCTGCAGCCTCGCCGCGAACGGCGAACTCCAGGCCGGCCTCTGCGGGGGTGTGCTCCCGGGTGATGTCCTGCCCGTAGAGCCGGAAACCCTTCTCCAGACGCATCGACTCGAAGGCTCGGCGACCTACCGGCAGAATTCCGTGCTCCGCCCCCGCCTCGAAGAGCGCGTCCCAGAGGAAGCGTCCGAACTCAGCCGGGGCGTAGAGCTCCCAGCCGAGCTCGCCGACGTAGCTCAGCCGCAGTGCCAGCACCGGAACCCCGGCCACCGAGATCTGCTTGGCCCGGTAGAACCTGAAGGACTCATTGCTGAGCTCTGCCTCGGTCAGCTGCGACAGCACCGACCGGGCCAGCGGCCCCCAGAGGCCCAGGCCGCAGGATCCTGAGGCGGCATCCTCGACCCGCACCTGTAGCCCGAGCTCTGCAGCGCGGCGACGCAGCCACGCAGTGTCCTGGTTCCCGTTGATGCCCAGGTGATAGCCCTCAACGAGTGTGGCCACAGTGATGTCGGAGAGGATCCCGCCGTCCTCGTCGAGCAGCAGTCCGTAGACCACCGTGCCGGGCTTCGTGCCGACCGGACGGGAGAGCAGCGTGTTCAGCAGCTCTCCTGCGTCGGGGCCGCACACGGTGGCCCTGGGCAGCGATGACATATCGACGACGCCGACCCCGGCTCTGAGCGCCCGGGCCTCCACCGCGACCGTGGGACTCCAGTGCCGCGCCGCCCAGGCATCGCGCGCCGGAAGCGGATCATCGCCGAGCATCGGGGCCGCTCGGTCGGTGTTGGACTCGAACCAGAGTGGACGCTCCCAACCGTTGGCCGCGCCGAAGACGGCGCCGAGCTGCTCCTGGCGCTCATAGAACGGCGAGGTCCGCAGTCCGCGCAGCCGCAGCGTGGAGGCCTTCGGGTGGATAATGTCGTAGACCTCGTCGTAGGACTCTTCGCCCTGCTCGCGGGCCCAGCGAGCGGAGACCACCGCCGGGTCGAAGCGAGCCAGGTCCAGTCCTGAGGTGTCGATGCCCGGGTCACCGGTGGTGATCCAGTCAGCCATGACGTCTCCGACCCCGGCGGACTGGGTCACCCAGACAGCCTGGGCCATCCAGAGGCCGTGAACCTCCGGCACCGGGCCCAGCAGGGGGCCGCCGTCGGGGGTGAAGGAGAAGATGCCGTTGAAGGACAGGCTGCGCTCCAGCTCGGCCCCGCGCAGCCAGGGCACCAGCCGCTGAGCCTCTTCCCAGCTGGGCAGGTAGTCCTGCTCGGTGAAGGGGTGCACCGCTGGCTCCACCCCGGTGGCGGCGAACTCCTCGGCGGAGGCGATCTGATGATCGGCCACGGGTATGGGACGGTGCTCGTAGGCGCCTAGGGCGATCCGGTGTCCCCATTCGCGGAAGTACATGGCGTGGTCCTGGTGCCGGATCATCGGACGGAGGACCTCTTGAGCATCGTCGATGTGCTCCAGCTGGGGCAGCCGGGTGCTGAATCCAAACCCGTGCTCCACAGCCAGCTGTGGGATCTCAAAGCCCAGCAGCTCACGGCTCAGACCTGGCCCCCAGAGCCCTGCGGCACTGACGACCACCTCGGCGTCCACGTCCTGGGGTTCTGCCCCGGCGGGAGCTCCCACAGGCAGGGTTCGTACGCCGGTGACCGTCGAGTCCTCGATGCGCAGGCTGACCACTTTGGTGTTCGGCAGCAGGGTCGCACCTCCGGCCTGCGCTCTGCGAGCCTGGAACTCGACGGCGCGCACGCCTTTGACCACCGCGTCTGTCGGAGTGTGGAAGCCGCCGAGTAGGTGCTGGGCGTCCAACCCCGGCCAGAGTCCGGCCACCTCCTCGGGGCCGATCAGCCGGGAGGGGATGCCCCAGGATTCGGCGAAGCCGTGGCGGCGTGTCAGATCATGCAGCCGTTCCTCAGTGGTGGCGATCTCCACCCCGCCGACACGCTTGGACACCCACTGGCCGTTGACCGTGTGCCCGTCGAGCTTGTCCACGGTGCGCTTGGCCAGCTGGGACATGGCTCTGCTGGGACCGGTCTGGAAGACGAAGCCCGGCGCATGTGAGCTGGACCCGCCGGTGGCGTAGAGCGGCCCCTGGTCGATGACGGTGACGTTGTTCCAGCCGCGCAGCACCAGTTCGTCGGCCAGCGCGGCGCCGACCACACCGAGTCCGATGATCACTGTGCGAGGTCCTGACATGTGACCCACCCCTCCCACGACGTTGCACTTAGCGCAACATCATCTTTATTACGCAACTACGGTACTCATCCACCCCTGTGCCGGACAACTCCCACCACCTGCCCGAGGGGAAATTAACCTTCCTGCAACACCCCAAGCCCCACACCCCGGCCGCAAGTGCCCCGTCTGTGCCTTGAGGCTCAGGCCGTGGCACCTGTGGTGACCACACCCAGCTTGGCCTCGAGCCGGTCAGCGGCCTCACGCAGGACCGCCACATGATCCACGAAGGAGGACTCCGGGAGCCGGAAGGCCGGCGCGGTGGTGGACAGGGTGGCTACGATCTCTCCCCCCGGGCCGCGCACAGGCACAGCCAGCGCATTGATGCCCTCCTCCCACTCAGCCACGGCTGAGGCCCAACCGCGCTGCAGCACGGCTTCGAGCTCATCCGCCAGAGTCTTGGCGTCGGTGATCGTTGACCCGGTGAAGGCTTCCAACGCCCCGGTGAGGATGCGCCTCTGCTCAGCGGGGGACGCGTAGGCCAGCAGCACCTTCCCGGTGGAGGTGGCATGCAACGGTCCCCGCTGGCCCACATACTGCCGAGCCACTCCGATCATCCGCTCGCCCACCGTCTGAGTGATGGTCACCGCTGCCGACTGGTCGAGAATAGCGACATTGACCGTCTCTTTCAGCTGGGCCGCGGCGTCATCACAGCTGGATTGGGCGTCACGGGTCAGATCGATGCGCCCGGTCACGGCATTGGCCATGCGCAGCAGCCCGAAACCCAACCGGTAGGCGCCCCTGGCAGTCTCCTGCTCCACCAGATCGTGGGACTCCAAAGTGGCCAGGAGCCTGAAGGCTGTGGACCGGTGAACACCGAGCCGCCTGGCGATCTCGCTGATGGTCAGTGACGGCTGTTCGCGCAGCATGCCCAGAATCTGCGCGGCGCGGTCCACCGACTGCACTGGCTTCGCTTCGACTGCGGTGTCCATCACCGTAACTTCCTCCTAGATGTTTCCTTCTGATGAATTGTTCTTCACATCAGCCATGGGGGCTTGACGCACCCCGGGGAGTGGCGTCATCCTATGTGCATCACACTGTTGTGTATCACGAGCAGTGTTGCATAATAAGAAACATTACCACATGGTGATGCTAGTACGTTGGGCGGTGACCAGCACAGATATGTCCCTCAAAGTCTGCTCCATCGATGACCTGAGGCCTGGGGAGGGCCTGCGGATCGATTCCATCAACCCGCCGATCGCGGTATTCCTCACTGAGGACGGCGAGGTCTACGCCATTGATGACACCTGCACCCACCAGGATGCCTCGTTGTCCGCCGGCTGGGTGGAAGACTGCCGGGTGGAGTGCCCACTGCATGAGAGCACCTTCTCCCTGGTCACCGGTCAGGTCGACCAACCCCCGGCGAAGAAGGGCGTGCGCACCCACCAAGTCCACGTATCCGGCGGCGCAGTCTATGTGGAACTTTCCACCGCCGCACCGAATCTGCCTCCTGGAGTGATCGTCGCATGAAGGTCCTTGCCCGTGAAGGGCACCTGCTGATCGTCGGAGCCGGCCTAGCCGGCTATCACACCGCTCGTGGCGCCCGTCTCAACGGCCACACCGGACCGATCACCATTCTGGGTGCGGAGAACCGCCCGGCCTACGACCGGCCCGCACTGAGCAAGGCGTATCTGACCGGGGCCGTGTCCGAGTCAGATCTGGCTCTGGACGATCCCGACCAGCCCTTGGACGTCCGGTGGGTGGCGGGGCTTCATGTCGCAGGTCTCTCCGAGCACCCGCTGGGAGTGCTCACCTCAGACGGTGAGTTCTGGGCCGCCGATGCCGTGGTGATCGCCACCGGCGCGGCAGCCCGCACCCTCCCGGAGACCAATCCCGGCGACGCCGCCGGACGGCCCTATGTGCTCCGCACCATGGACGACGCGCTGGCCCTGCGGGACATCTGCTTGGAAGGTCTCGAGGTCGCAGTTCTCGGCGGGGGATTCCTGGCGCTGGAGGCGGCCGCGACCTGCACCCAGCGCGGGGCCAGCTCAGTCATCGTCGCTGCCGGAGAGGAATTCCCCGGGGCCCGCAGACTCAGCCTCCCAGTCGGCCAGGCACTGCGCGCCGCCCACGAGGCCCATGGGGTCGGCTTCGCCTCCTCAGCCCGCGCAGTGTCGGTGACCAGCACTGCCGCCGGCCACACAGTCCACCTCGGCGATGGCAGCGCAGTTGCCGCCGATATTGTCATCTGCGCCTGCGGGGCCGCGCCGGCCACCAGCTGGCTAGCCGGATCAGCGCTGAGACTCTCGCCCACCGGGGCCGTGCTCTGCGACGATTTCGGCGCCACCAGCATCCCCGGGGTGTGGGCTGCCGGCGACTGCAGCGAGTGGCAGTCCCAGTCCAAAGGTCTGCGCCCGGTTGGTCACTGGCAGGAAGCGGTCGAGCAGGCCGCGGTGGTGGCCGCGGGGATCACCGGCGCCGAGCCCCAGCCGATGCAGGAGCCGTACTTCTGGTCCGATCAGTACGACCTGATGCTGCAGGGGGCAGGCGCCATCGCCTCGGCAGATGAAGTGCGGATCATCAGCGGCTCGGTGACCACCGGAGACCTGCTGGTCAGCTACCTGCGCGAAGGAACCGAGATCGGCATCCTCGGATTCAACCGTCTGCGCGAAGTCAAGCGCTGGCGCAAGCAGCACCAGAGGAAGAAGGCCGCCGTGCTGGCCGCCTGAGGGCACCACCGCATACCGCGCCGTCGTACCCACGTCTTCTGGGCCTGAAAGAGGAGGTTAGTCGCCACCTATGATCATCGACCATCTGGAGGAGCCGCTCCCCGGCTCCAGCCTGCGCCCGACCCCTGCCGGCTCCGCCTACACCGATCCGGCCATCTTCGCCGCCGAACAGGCCGATATCTTCGAGCAGCTCTGGAACTGCGTGCTGCGAGCCGATTCAATCAGTACCGCAGGCGACTGGAAGAAGGTCACCGTTGGCCGCGAGGAGCTGATCATCGTCCGCACCCGCAGGGCCGGGATCCGCGCCTTCTACAACGTCTGCCAGCACCGCGGGATGCGAGTCTGCACCGGCGACGAGGGCCGGGCCAGGAAGCTGCAGTGCGGGTACCACGCCTGGACCTATGCCCTGGAGGGTGAGCTGGTGGCCGCCCCGAACCTCACAGCGATGCCGGATGTGGACCGCCGCGAATACGGGTTGAAACCGGTGCATCTCCGTGAATGGCTGGGCTACGTCTGGGTCTGCCTGGCAGCGCAGCCACCGGACTTCGACACGGAGGTCCTCGGCGAGGTCCGCACACGGTTCGGCGAGGTCGAGTCCATCGACAACTACGGAATCGAGCACCTGTTGCTGGGCGAGACCAAGACCTATGACGTGGCGGCCAACTGGAAACTGATCATCGAGAACTTCATGGAGTGCTACCACTGCGCGACCATCCACCCGGAGCTGACCGAGGTGATCCCTGAGTTCGCCGACGGGCTTGCCAGCCAGCGGAAGAACGGCGAGGTCCACGGGTCCAGCTTCGGCGAGGACATCCAGGGGTTCACCGTGGACGGCTCGGCCGGGGTGGCCGCTCTGCCGGCCATCGCCCCGGATCAGGACCGCAAGTACTACGCGATCACCGTCAAGCCGCAGGTGTTCATCAACACCGTGCCTGACCATGTGATCGTTCACCGCATGTTCCCAGTCTCGCAGTCGCGCACCATCGTGGTCTGCGACTGGCTCTTCCTGCCGGAGGTTATCCACCAGAGCCTTCCTATCGAGAAGTCAGTGGAGCTGTTCCACCGGGTGAATCAGCAGGATTTCGAGGCCTGTGAGCTGACCCAACCGTCGATGTCCTCGGCAGCCTATGCCGGCGGCGGCGCTTTGGTGCCCAGCGAGCATCATATTGAGGAGTTTCACACCTGGTGGCGGGAACGGCTGAGGGGAGAGTCCAGAGTCGCCGCGTAGGCTGGGCTCATGATCAGTGTGTTTGACCTTTTCAGTGTGGGGGTGGGGCCTTCGTCCTCGCATACGGTGGGGCCGATGCGGGCTGCCCGCCGGTTTGTGGCCGAGCAGTTGGTCGGCACAGCGCAGCTGGTCGGTACGGACCACTCGGCAGGCGCAGGGCAGTTGATCAGTACAGACAACGACGACGTCGCGGCTGCGCCCACTGACGCCACAGCTGCTGAGGTTGTCCGCCCGTCCCGGATAGGCCGGGTCGCTGGCATCCAGGTGGAGCTCTTCGGTTCGCTTTCGGCCACTGGTGCCGGGCATGGGACTTTTGATGCGATCCTGCTGGGCCTGGAGGGGTGGGCTGCTGAGGAGATATTGCCTGAGCAGGTCGATGAGCGTAAAGCAGTCATCGAGGCCACCGGGACTGTGCAGGTCGCCGCCCAGTTAGGTCAGCGGAGAGATGTGACTCTGCGGGTGGAGGACTTCATCCAGCGTCCGCTGACGCATCTGGAGCGGCACTCCAACGCGATGATTCTGCGGGCGGTGGATGCCGACGATGAGCTGCTGGCTGAGGAGACCTACTACTCGGTCGGCGGTGGGTTCGTGGTCGCTGACTCTGATGACCCGGAGGCTGGGCTGGAGCAGTCCCAGCAGGAGGCGCCTTATCCCTTCCGCACCTCGGCGGAGCTGATGGACCATTGCCGCCAGTCCGGGCTGCCGGTCTCTGAGGTGATGCTGGCCAATGAGTGCCTCCACCGCAGCCGGGATCAGGTGCTGGATGGGATCTGGCATCTGTGGGAGGTGATGGAGGCTTCGAAGAACTCTGCGCTGAAGCGTGAGGGGCCGCTGCCCGGCGGGTTGAAGGTGCGTCGTCGTGCTCCTGACTGGCATGCCAAGATGTGGGCTCAGGACCCGGAGCGGTCTCATGCCTTCTGGCAGGAGTGGGTGAATCTGGTCGCGCTGGCAGTCAATGAGGAGAATGCCTCCGGGGGCCGGGTGGTCACCGCCCCCACCAACGGGGCTGCCGGGATCATTCCGGCCGTGGGGTTCTACGCCACACACTACGGGCCTGGGGCCAGCTTTGCGGAGAAGACCCAGCTGCGCCGGATTGTGACCACCTATATGCTCACCGCCGCCGCAGTGGGGGTGCTGTACAAGGAGCAGGCCTCGATCTCCGGGGCTGAGGTCGGCTGTCAGGGTGAGGTCGGCTCGGCCTCTTCGATGGCGGCTGCGGGGCTCTGTGAGGTTCTCGGCGGGAGTCCGGCTCAGGTGGAGAACGCCGCGGAGATCGCCATGGAGCACAACCTGGGGCTGACCTGTGACCCGATCTCCGGGCTAGTCCAGGTGCCCTGCATTGAGCGCAACGCGATCGCGGCGACCAAGGCGGTCAACGCTGCCCGTATGGCGCTGATGGGTGACGGAGAGCACCGGGTCAGCCTGGACGAGGTGATCACCACGATGCGCGAGACCGGCAAGGACATGTCGCATAAGTACAAAGAGACCGCCCTGGGCGGACTCGCCGTCAACGTGGTGGAGTGCTGAGCTCGAAGAACGGAATCTGCACACTCTACTTTGCACAGAACCGGGATTTTCCGCCTGTCATGCAAATCTGACTGTGCATTTCTGACCGGGAGTGGTTCCGATCTTCGCATCTGACGCTGCGAATCATCGGGTCAGGTCAATCAGGATCTTGCCGCGGGCCCCGCGCTGGTTGTGCTCCAGCGCATGGGCTGCCTGCTCCAGCGGGTAGGCGGTGTCGATGTCCACTGTCAGCCGGCCTTGGGCGCTCTTCTCCAGCAGGGTCCTCAGACGCGGACCGTCCGGCCGGACCCACACCCAGTGGCCGCCACGCTCCACAGCGGTCGGGTCGGCGATAGAGGCAAAGCGTCCGGACTCAGTCAGGACAGCCTCAGACTCCTCGGCCACTCCCCCAACGAGGTCCGCCACCGCGGTCACCCCCTCAGGCGCGATCAGCCGGACCCGCTCCGGCAGGCCATCCCCATAGGTCACAGGCTCCACACCGAGCTCCCGCAGCCGCTGGTGATTAGCCTCGGATGCTGTGCCGATCACCCTGGCGCCGACCTCCACGGCCAGCTGGCTGGCCAAATGCCCCACTCCGCCTGAGGCGGCGTGGATGAGCAGGGTGTCCTCTGCGGTGATGCCCAGCGTCTCCAGGGTGCGCAGCGCGGTGAGTCCGGCCAGCGGGAGTGCAGCGGCGGTGTCGAAGGTGACTCCCTCGGGAATGGCGGCCACATCGGCAGCACGGACCGAGACGCACTCGGCATAGGTTCCGCCCTGCACATAGTCCTTGCGGGCATAGCTGGCCACGCGGTCACCTGGGGTGAGCTCAGGCACATCGGGGCCCACGGCTTCCACCACTCCGGCCACATCCCAGCCGGGAATCACCGGGAAGAAGGTGTCCATCATCGGGTCGAGTGCACCGGACATCAGCTTCCAGTCCACCGGGTTGACCGAGGCTCGCTCAGCCCGGATCAGCACCTCTCCGGGCCCTAGCTTCGGGGTCGGCAGGTCCTTCAGCTGGAGGGACTGCGGTTCGCCATACTCTGTATACGCCATAGCTCGCATGTCCGAGGGAACAGGGCAGCACCGCTGAGCATTCCCGGCGACATGCGTGGCAGCCTCGCCGCACCATGCTCCCTCGCCTGGCTCTGCCGCGACTGTTGGATTCTCTCCGCCTCCATCACGGACAGGAGGAGAGAATTCAACACTCGGCAGCTGAAACCGCCCAGACCTTCAATTGGATAGGCTCACAGAGTGACTTCTCCTGCCCTTCGCCGCCTCGCACTCGACGACGCCGAGGATGTACTCGCCGGGTTCACCGCCGATCCTGAGATGGAGCGGCAGGGCGAGGTGAAGGATCTGGAATCAGCGCAGACCTACATCCGGTTCCTGACCAACGCCGAGGAAGGCAACCACGGCTTTGCGGTGGATGTCAGCGACCGCTGCGCCGGCGTGGTCGGGATCAACGGAGCCACCCGGCACAAGCTGGGCTGGTTCTTCTACTGGATGCACCCGGACTTCCGCGGCCAGGGACTGACGGCATCAGCAGCGGCGGCGGTGGCGAACTGGGCGCTGAGCAGCCGTGATTCCGGTGGCGGCGGTTTCGAGCGCCTGGAGCTCGGCCACCGGGTCAACAACCCGACCTCGGGCGCAGTGGCGCAGGCTGCCGGATTCATCCACGAGGGCACAGAGCGCAAGAAGTTCCTGGTCAATGGCGAACGCATCGACGTCTTCACCTACGGCCGTCTGGCCACCGATCCAGTGCCAGAGACTTCGCCATTGGGGCTCAAGGCCCCATGAACGCACTCTATATCCGCTGGCAGGCGGCCCAGCCCAACCGTCACGGTCACAAGCCGGGTGTCTTCGCCCTGGTCAATGGACTGGCCAAGAGCGGGAGACTCAGTGATCAGGACTGGGCCTGGTGGCGAGCTTCGAACGACTGGTATAACGGCGCCTACACCAATCCGGCTGATGTGGACCCTGATGTCTTCAACTCAACAGTGCATCCCGGTGCCGCCGCCTACTTCAAGCTCAGCGCCGCGCATCTTCTGGAGCGGGTCCCCGGGTACCTGAACCTGCTGGACAAACATGGCGTGGCCCACGAGTGTCTGCGCACATCTGCTCCCGGGCGCATCGTCTACGAGGATCAGGTACAGATCGTCGCGGTGAGGGAGAAGCCGTGATCATCACACCAGGAACCCGAGCGGTGCTGTTCGACTTAGACGGCACACTGATGGACCATGAAGGCGCCCGTGACGCCGCTCTGTTGTCCATGGTTTGCCGTGACCACGAGCCCACCGCTGACCAGTAGCACCGTTACCTCCAGTCCTGGAGAGATAACTCGGAGCTCCTCTACGAGAGCCACCTGGCCGGTGAACTCACCTTTGAGCAGCAGCGCCTCCAGCGTATCCTCCGTTTCTCCGAGGTCGCCGGGATCAGTGTGGAGAACGACGACGAGGCCTGGGCGCTGTTCCACGGCTACCAGCGGGAGTATCAGCGCTATTGGAGGGCCTTCGACGACGTCGCTGCGATCATTGCTCGCCTGGAGGAGGCCGGGCTGAGCATCGCCGTTGTCACCAACGGTCCTGAACAACAGCAGAAAGCCAAAGTCGCCCATCTCGGCTTGGGCCGCCTACCAGTGATCGCCTCCGGAGCCTTGGGATTCAGCAAACCTGACCCACGTATTTTCAAAACCGCCTGTCAGGCTGTCGACCAGCCGGCAAAGAACTGCCTCATGGTCGGCGACAACCCTACAGCCGATGTGGTCGGCGCACAGGAGGCCGGACTCGGCGCGGTCCTGCTGGACCGACACGGGAACACCGGCAAAGCGCATGCCCGCCTCCCGGTGATCACCACCCTGGCCCATCTACGTTGACTCTGCAAGACATGAGCGGTCCCCGTCCAGACATGATCAACGAGGACACTCTCAACGGTCGTCGTAGTCCCCAGGGTCGGCTACGAGCTCCACCTTAAAGCGCTCGGCGTTCTCCGCGAATGCCGCATAATAGTCGGGCCCTCCCGCGAATGGGTGCCGGTCCTCATAGAGCCGGTTCCAACCATGCCGTGAAAGTTCGTTCCACAGCGCGTCGACATCCTCACGAGTGCCGGCGTGGAAGGCCAGGTGGTTCAAGCCCGCGCCACGCCGATCATGGGCCGGCGAATTCAACGTCTGCTCCAGAACTACATAGGTGTCACCGAGGATCCAGCTGATCCCTTCTGGCCATCGCTGATACTCCGTATAGCCCAACCGGTCCAGCAACCACTCCCAGCTTGCTGTGGAACCTTCCACATCCAGCACTCGCAGCTCAATGTGATGCACGGTGCCAGAGACAATGCGCCGCGGCAGGTTCTCCAGTAGTTCTGACACAACGTCATCGACCGCACCGAATGCCGTGTCGATCACCATGTGCGGGTCAGTCCACGGCGCATAGTCGTGTTGACGTTGAACGACAGCCTCCCAACTGGGTTCACCGACCTGCTCAAACCCACGGTTCCGGCCAACCAGCCGGCTCTGATGTGCGGTGTTGTCTGAGCAGATCAATACGACGAAGTGCAGCTCAGCGTCTGCGCCACGGGCAGCACGTCGCCAAGTCTCACGGGCCGGTTCGCTGTCGTTGACCGCGTCCACCACGACGTCGGTTCCCGCCCTGAGACTCGTCTCGGCAACGGCCCTTGCCGCCTCGTACGCCGCAACTCCGGCGGTCCAGCCGCGTTGAACACCGGAAGCCAATAGCGCCTCTTCCACCGCGTCGATCGACACATGGACCGCCGACAGCGCAGCGGCCGCGCGTTCTGCCACAGCGCTCTTGCCGGTTCCCGGCAGTCCTGAGATCACGATCAACCGCGGGCACCTCATACAAGCTCCCTGCGTATGGCCTCAGCTGAGGCCCGCAACGATTCTCTCGAGCGGCCCTCCCACAAAGCTTCCACAACGAACCCGTCCCCTTCATAGCGAGGAAAGATGTGGAGATGCGAGTGGAAGATCTCCTGAAAGGCAGCCTCTCCATCGGCGAAGAACAGGTTGATTCCCTCACATCGCAGCTGGGAAGCTCTCAAGGCTCGAGCGATGCTCTGGGCAACACGCATCATGTGAGCGGCCGTCGCCTCAGGCAGATCAATCAGTCCGACGTGGTGGCGACGCGGAATGACAAGAACATGGCCATCCGTCACGGGATTGATGTCCATGAACGCGATAACACCGTCGTCCTTCCACACAACATCAGACTCCGAGGGATCCTCAACAATCCCGCAGAATACGCAGTCCTGATTCTCCATGACGTCAAGCCTACGTCGGCATATTCCGCGATCCAGGCATCCTGCGTAGGATCGGGGCTATGACAACGACGATTCAGCTCAACTCTGGTGCCCATATCCCGCAGATCGGGTTCGGGACCTCGCAGCTGGCAAAGCCTGCTGAATCTGTGGCTGAGGCGCTCAGGGCCGGTTATCGGCATATCGACACTGCGCAGATGTATAAGAATGAGGCCGAAATCGGGCAGGGTCTTCGTGCTTCTGGGGTGTCCCGTGAGGAGGTCTTCGTCACCACTAAGCTCAACAATCCCCATCACGATCCCGCTGATGCGCACCGCACTTTCGCTGAGTCGTTGGAGCGGCTCGGCCTCGACTATGTGGACCTGTTCCTCATCCATTGGCCGATGCCGTTTCTGGAGATCGACTACGTGGACACCTGGAAGGCGGTGATCGAGCTGCTAGAGTCTGGCCGGACCAAGTCCATCGGTGTGTCGAACTTTCAGCCCGATCATCTGGAGCGGATCATCGAGGCCACCGGGGTGGTCCCGGCAGTGAACCAGATCGAGGTCCACCCCTATTTCGCCAACAACGAGCTGCGCGAGTTTGCCAAGGCTCAGGGCATCGTCATCGAGTCCTGGAGCCCGCTGGGCAAGGGCGATGAATTCGGCGATCCGATCATCACAGAGCTTGCTGGGAAGCACGGCAAGACCCCAGCACAGGTGATTCTGGCCTGGCATCTCCAGCGCGGCGACGTCGTCATCCCCAAATCTGATACCCCGCACCGGATCAGTGAGAACCTGGAGACGCTGGGCTTCGACCTGCCGGAGCAGGACGTGGCCGCCATCGACTCCTTGGACAAAGGCGAGGAGGGCCGCCGCAGCCCGCACCCCAACGAAGTCGGCAAGTAGTCGCTGATGAGCAGAGCGCAGGTTCCGCAGAGCGCGATTGACGCCAGCCTGTGGGTCATTCTGGGCCACAGCCTAGCCGATAAGACTCCCCCGTCTGCCGGTTCACAACCAGTGCCCGCGGAGGCCTCCGAAGCCGTGGGCCGGATGCTGGCCGAACAAGGCTCCGCTGAGCTGGAGTCCGCAGTGCTCGAAACCATCCGGGCCGGCCTGCATGCACTGGGGCGGGACCCGTCCCTGACGCTTTCTGCTTCTCGCTACGACGCACTGCGCGGGGAGTTCATGGACTCCCACCGCATTCATGCCGGCAAAGGCAGAACCTTGTGGCCAGTGGGCAGCACCACCATCCTCAAGCGCGCCTCAGGATCGTGGTCGCAGGCCCTGGCCCACGCCGGCCTGGCCGTCTCAGCGGAGACCCGGCCGGCCGGCTTCGGCCGAGCGCGGTTCACCTCCGAGCAGTTCAGCGCCGCGATCTTCGACTTCACCTCCCAGGCGCTGCGTGAAGGCTCCTCCACCAGTTACCAGAATTATGTGGCCTGGCGGAAGCGTCAGCAGCAAGCTGGCCGTACTGATCTACCCTCGGGACCGGCTATTCGCAACAGCTTTGGCAGCTGGAGTGCCGCACTGGATCAGGAGGGCACCTCGGCGTAGCGGTCAGCGCAGCGGCACAAAACTGTAGGGACCGTGCCGGGTGATCACGACGCCGTCGGAGGTTCTCTCTACCCGCAGCATCTCTGCTCCGACGGGGATGACCATCAACCCGCCCTCGGCCAGCTGGTCTATCAGCTCCTCGGGCAGCTGCTCGGCGGCCGCGGAGACCAGGATCCGGTCGAAAGGTGCTTCCTTCGGAGCTCCAAGCACGCCGGGCTGCGCCTGACGCACCTGGGCCCATGGCATGCCATAGGCAGCCACAGCCGTTGAGGCCCGCTGAGCGAGTTCGGGAACCAGCTCGACGCCGCGCACCCGCCCGGTCTCCCCCACCAGATGGCCCAGCAGCGCGGTGGTCCAGCCCGATCCTGCGCCGAGATCAAGCACGCTGTGACCAGCCTGCACCTGCAGCAGCCGCAGCATATTCGCCACCGTCCGCGGCTGGGAATTGGTCTGGCCATAGCCGATGGACAGTGCCTGATCCACTCCGGCCAGCGCGCGCAGCTCCCCTGGCAGGAAATCGGCGCGATCCACTGTGCCCATGGTCTGGGCCACTGCATCAGGACCGGACCTGCGTCTCATGCCTTCATACTGGTCGCCGCCGCACCCCAAGGTCAATGTCTAGGCTCACCGATGATCTCCACAGTGGCGCCGAGAGCCTCGTAGGTGGACCGTGCCCGAGCGTCTCTGGTGGCTAAAACCGCATCATGCTCGCAGGCTGCCAGCGCCACGAGACCGTCATAGGTGGCGCCCCCAGCAACGCCGTGGTGAGCTAGCACCTGGTGCACGCTCTGCGCGCTCTCCGATGAGAGGACCAGCGGCTGTGCGAAGTTGCCCTCAATCAGCTCCACAGCATCCCCCGGGGCCAGCCGGGCGCTGCCCGGCAGACGCGTCAGGACCGAGTAGGTCTCAGCCAGAGCGTGTCCGCTCACACGCAGCTCGCGACCTGCCGCCCAGGCGTTGACCACACTGTGTGCTGTGTGAGATTTGGCAAGCAGGGGGATGGCAACACTGGTATCCACAACCCGTGCCGGCTTGCCCGTCAACGCCGGCCCGAGTCGATCAGGGCGTACATGACATCGTCGGTCACCTCAGTCTCCCCGTGAGAGACGAGACGGCTGTCTTCGGTGCGCTCAAGACGCGCCGTTCGACCCCCAGGAGTGATCTGTAGGCCAGAACCGTAGAAGGAGATATCCACTGTGGAACCAGCTGCCAGCCCCAAGGCGTTCCGGAGATCTTTGGGCAGGAGCAGCCGCCCACCCGAATCAATCTTTGCTTCCATGGGACTACTTTACCATCATAATCCCATTCTCCGATCTGTGGACGCTGAAGATCAGCAGATGCCGATAGACTGACACGCCGTCCCAACCCACTCCGTTGACCACCGCTGCCCACCACTGAGGAGTCTCCTGCTGATGAGCCCGCATCTGCTGTTCCGAACTATGGCGATCGCCGAAGCCGTGTCTTGGACACTGCTGATCGGCGGCATGGTTCTGCGCGCCAGAGCCGAGTTGGACATCGCCGTGACCATCGGCGGCGGAATCCACGGTTTCGTCTTCCTGGCCTATGCGGTGACAGCGGTGCTTGTGTCGAAGAATCAACGGCTCGGACCTTGGCCCACATCCGTGGCCGTAATCAGCGCGGTCATCCCCTACGCCACCATTCCGGCAGACCAGTGGCTGACCCGCACCGGACGTCTTACCGGCCCGTGGCGGCGCCACCGCACCGATGATCCGAAGGATGCGCACTGGCACGACAGGCTTTTCCGGACGGTGATCAGGAACCCTGTGGCCAGTTGCTTGATTCTGCTGCTGGGCGTCGTCGTGGCCTATCTGGTTCTGCTGTCTCTGGGCTCACCGCTGGACAGACTTCCCAACCGATAGGTCATATCTATGGGCCCGCGAACCACATGGCGAACCGGCGGCCCCAGGCTCCGCGAGGAGGGCGGCAGAACCTGAACTGGCCCCGTGGCCGCCCTCTGCGGCTGTCTGACGCGATGTCAGTGGTTGGTCAGGCCCGCCGCTTTCTTGCTCAGGTGTTCCAGCTCCGCCCGGTTGCGGCACAGCCCGATCGCCTCCGCGTAGGCCGCCCGCGCCTCGGTGATCCGACCGGCCCGGATCAGCAGTTCGGCCCGCACGGCAGCAGGGCGGTGGCTTCCCGGGAGACTCAGTCCCTTCAAGGCAGTGAGGCCGGCCTCGGGGCCGCTTGCTTCGGACACTGCGACGGCACGTGCCAACCTCGCCGCCGGAGACGGCAGGATCTGCAACAGCAGGTCATAGTGCCCGACGACGCGACCCCACTGGATATCGTCCATCGTTTCCGCCGTGGCATATTCCGCAGCGATCCGCGCCTGCATCACATACGCCGCTGCCGTGACGGAAAGGCCTACCGAGCTGTTCACCTCACTCAGCAGTGCAAGTGCCTCGTCAATCTCTTCATCGTGCCATTGAGAACGATCCTGGTCAGCGAGCAGAACGAGCTCACCATCTGCGCCGACACGGGCCTCCCGGCGGGAGTGTTGCAGCAGCATCAGCGCGAGCAGCGCCTTGAGCACAGGCTCCTCCGGGCACTGCTCCAGGACGACCCGGACCAGCCGGACCGCCTCGGCTGCCAGGTCGGCGCGGAGCAGGTCGGTTCCGCTGCCGGGGGTATAACCTGCGGAGAAGGCCAGATAAGCAGTCTGGGCGACGCTGTCGAGCCGCGCCGGCAGCACATCCGCGCCAGGGACCTCGAATGCGATTCCGGCGGAGACGATCTTCTTCTTGGCTCGGGTGATCCGGGCCGCCATCGTCGCTTCGGGCACCAGGAACAGTCGGGCGACGTCGTAGGTGCTGATCCCCAGAACCAGACGGAGAGCAAGAGCGCTGGCCGCCTGGGCCGGCAACACCGGGTGGGTGCACATCAGCACCAGGCGCAGGACATCGTCTTCGACCAGATCCCCGGGGTCAGCCATCATCCCTGCCCACGCTGCCCTGCGTTCGGTCTCGGTCCCCAGCAGCTGCTCCCGGCGCCGGCGCATGGTCTCAGACCGCAGCCAGTCCAGTACGCGGCGGCTGGCGACGGTATTGAGCCAGGCCGCCGGACTATCCGGCACCCCCTCTGTGGGCCACAGCCGGGCAGCGGCTTCGATGGCATCACCGAGTGCGTCCTCGGCCAAGTCCAGCCGGCGGTATCTCGCCACGAGCAGGGCGATCAAGCGTCCCCACTCCTGGCGCACCACGCGCTCAAGCGCCGAGTCAGTCACCGGATGATGGCCAAGCACCTCATGAAGGCACACCCTCCGGGCCTGCGGTGCGCTCTTCGGATGAGACGGTGCGGCGGATCTCAACCGCATCACCGACCGCTGCGATGATCTTGCAGCATTCGACCAGATCGTCCAGATCCTCGGTCTCCACCACGTAGAAGCCGCCCAGGTGTTCAGCGGTTTCCGCGAATGGGCCATCTGTGAGGTGCTCTCCACCAGGCATCACCGTCTTGGCCTGTGCTGAGGCATGCAGTTCAGCCCCACCGGTGATGCGATGGTGACGCTTGGTGAGCTCCTCCTCAAAACGGGTGTACTCCGAGTAGCCTGCTTCTCGCTCCTGCCGGCTCATCGTGGTCCACCACCTGTCGGTATCGCCGACGATCCCCACCATGTATTCCGTCATATGTCCGGTCCTCTCTGCTCTGGGACGTTTCTGTTCAACACCCCGGGCCGCGGTCACGACCTCACCATCATGACGGATGAGCACCCGGGGAATCGACAACCACCGCCGCATGATTGAGGAAACTATCTCCGGACCATGTTGCTCTGGGGTGCAATTCTGCCGACGGGTTCATGTGACAGCGGATCGCTGCCCAAAGGCCGGACCTGGTCAGGTCGCTGATACTGGCATCCACCGCCCAGTGGATGGATGCCACGGCAACGCGCATCGTCGAGGCTCAGGGATACCTGCACGGCGCAAACCTGGAAAGCCCACTCAACAAAAAAGCGTCGCGCAGTTCCTCCGAGACGTCCAGTAGAGAGCCCAGAAGCCTCTACTGTACGACGACGTTGTCGGTGACATAACCGTCTAACGAGAGGGTAGCGGTGTAACTCAGGATACCCATGCGGCCTCACCCTCTCAGCTATGACTGACTATGCCTGGAGCACGGTGCTGCTGACCCTGAACTCGACCACGTCGTAGATCACAAGCGCCGGCTGCGTGAGAACTGCCTCTTCGACCCGGCGCTTGTCGGTCCGAGGACGAGACCGTCGGACATGGGCGTTGGGGCCTGACGGCTCCTTGGCACGACCCCGATTTGAAAGTCGTCGTCGTAGACGACATCGCCGGGATCATCGGACAGCACGCTGTCGTGCTCGACGCCGTGTGCTCACAGGATGCGTCTGAGCGCTTCGATCCGCTCAGCCATCGATTCCGGAATCGGGGTCTTGAACCAAGTGATCGCCCCGATCGTATTGCCGTCTTCATAGAACGGCGGGTTCGGCAGATGCTCCTGGAACCAGTCATCGATGTCAAAGAACCGGCCCTCCTGCTCTGAATTGAGCACTCCGGCGCGGCGGAGATGATCCACTGCGCCGAATACCCCGACCTCTACGCCGAGACGCCCTCGATAGCGCACCTGAATCCGCACGAATCTCTCCATAGATACGTCAGCCCCTTCTTACCCCCAGATGCTAATCCGCGCCTGAAATCGAAGATTTCACCGTCGCACCGCAGTTTTCAGTGAACGAAGATGCAGAACAGGTGACCGGCCGGATCGGCGTAAACCCTCAGTGGTTCCTCCGAGTGCTCGGTGCGGTCAAGCATCAGTTTCGCCCCGAGGGCGAGGGCACGCTCATGCTGGGTGTTGAGTGCGGCGACGTCGTCGACCGTCATGTCAAGGTGCATCTGCTGCGGCACCCCTGGTTCAGGCCAGGTGGTGGCAGGCAATTCATCGACCCGCTGAAAAGCCAGACCGCGCTCTCCCGATGGCTTCAGCAGAACCAGCCAGTCAGACTCCTCAAACCCTTCATCTCCCGGCCGGTAGCGGTATCCGAGCAGCTCACGGTAGAAGTCGGCCAGCTGCCGCGGGCTGACGCAGTCGAGAACTGGCTGCAGAAGCTGAGGATACTCGACATCGATCGTGGTCACGGCTGCCTCTTACCTCACGAGGGTGATTCTTTGCAGAACCCCACCACACTAGCCTTCGCAGTGATGACTTTCAGGGATCATCTGCAATCCTGCCTGAAGCACGGTGCTGGCGCAATGGTTTACTTGCAGGATGAAGGAAATGGTCGTGGTCACCCACGGCGGGACAGCAAGCATCGTGATCGCCTACTGGATCGGCATGCCTCTGAATTCACTCAGTGTCGCCAGCTTCCGCCTGAGCCCGGGAAGCATCACGCATCTCAGAGAAGACGACTACTTCCACAACCGTGCTGTTGATTCTCTCAGCGACACCACTCATCTCACGAGTTGAACATCAAACCGGACACCGACGTGGCTCCAGGGCTGAGCCGCTACTGGTGCCCACTTTGATCGCCCAGCACGACATCGCGTGTGATCTCGGCATGGCCGAGGTGCTGGCTAATTTCCTCGAGCACATGCGCGAGCACGCCTTCACAGGAACCGGTCCAGAACTCCTCACGCCCGGCTGGGACAGCGACGGGAGCAGCGGCGAGATTCGTCTGCCCCACATCAGCCAGGAACGCCGCTCGCGACGACGCGGTGAGCTTCAGCACCTCTGCCACAGGCATGGTGGCCGTAAATTCGGCGTCGCGGTCTCGAGGCACCTCAATACCGAGGTTCACAGTCGACGACCAGCGCCGCATCGCCCCGCAGCAGTGGACCACCAGCTGCACACCGGAGTTGCTGCCCTTCACCGGCAGCACGGCGTTGGCGGCGTCGTCGTCCATTCTCGACACCAACTCCACCAGCTGGTCGAACTTGTGCAGAATCAGCCTCACCAGAGGGCTCTCAGCAGCTGTTCCAGTCATCTTCTGCTCCTGCCGTTCTCGCTGCGGGTCATGTCAGGCCTTCTTCACCACGGAGGACTTCAGCTGCATGGGGCCGGAGCCATCGACCTTGCAGTCGATGTCATGGTCACCCACGCCGTCGACCAAGCGGATATTTCGCACCTTGGTGCCCACCTTGATCGGGCCTGAACCGCCTTTGACCTTGAGGTCCTTGATCACGGTGACCGTGTCGCCGTCGGCGAGCACGTTGCCCACCGCGTCCTTGATGACCCGCACCTGGGGTTCCTCCTCGGAGTCAGCCTCTGCGAACCATTCATGGGCGCACATGGGGCAGACCAGCAGCGCGCCGTTCTCATAGGTGTCTTCGCTGCTGCATTCTGGGCAGTCGGGCAGCTGATCAGACATCGGTCTCCTCAGCAAGAGTCAGAAGAGTGGATTCCTGATCAAGAGTACCCTTATGCCCATGTACACCCAGCTCGTAGGCGCTGTGCTCAGCAGGCTCGGTGCCACTTCCACGCATCGCGATGCCGACCAGCGGCTTCACGAGGCCGGCTGGCCGTCGGTGGCCACGGAGTCACTGGCTAAAGCTGTCATGAAGCGGTTGATCTCCTTGCGGCTTCGTAGACGGTAGAAGGTCAGCCGCTCGTTCTGCGGGTCAGCCATCGCCTCTTCGTACCGCTTTTGGACCCGCGGGTACGAGGACCACGCCCACCGCAGAATCGACTCGTCACCGCGCCAGAACATGAGGCCACGCCAGTTCTCGCGATTGCCGTTCCACAGTTCCTGACCGGTCATCGCACGATGAACCGTACGACTGAACGACTGCCACATCACCCGCCCGCGGGACGGGTTGACCCAGACCACCGTATCCGCTTGCTGCCAGACGAGAGTGCCGAGCTTGCCCTGGTAATTTCCATCAACCACCCACGCCTCATCATCCTGCGTGGCCTGCTGGACCTTCTCGCGCAGCTCCTCGGAAGTGGCCTCCGACCAGTTCGGCCCCCAGAACAGCGCATCGAGTTCAATATGCGGCACCCCGAGGATCTCGGAGAGTCGTTGTGCCACCGCCGACTTGCCCGAGCCGGAGCTCCCCACCACCGAGATGCGGCTCATCCCCGGCAGATCTTGGAACTGGGCAGAACTCTTCATGCGCCTTCCTTTCACTCATTCATCTAAGAGCCGCTACACCACGTTGACCCCATCGAGCATATTTCACACGGTGCGGTTCTTCAGCCACAAACGGTAGTTGCGCAATGCGCGACGTTGCAACAGAGTCTCCTTGAGCAGGGCGATCTTGGGATTGATTCCTGGGCGGGTGCGCCGACCGGCCCCCACACGTCGGAGCTGCTGCCGCACGCGGGCCATGCCTGCAGCGGAGGCAATAGCTTTATCTTTGATCCGCACCGGCTTGAGCTTAACCTTCTCCTCGGCATCCTGACGCCATGCGTTCGGCAGATCCGGGTTGGCGGCCAAAGCGCTGCCCATGCCGACAAGCGCGACGCCGCTCGCTAAGACCTCCTCAGCCACCGGCCGCCGGGCAATCCCTCCGGTCAGCATCAGCGGCAGCGGGCTTGTCTTCGCCAACTCTTCGGCCAGCGCCAGGAAGTAGGCTTCACGGGATCGGGTGCGCTGGTCACCGTCCTGCCCGGTCATGGCAGGGGCCTCATAGCTTCCCCCGGAGAGCTCGACGAGGTCGACTCCCCAGGGAGCGAGCATCTCGATCACTGTCGCGGCGTCGTCAGCGTCGAAACCGCCGCGCTGGAAGTCAGCCGAGTTCAGCTTGACCGCAACGGTGAACGAGGGGGCGACCGCGGCCTGGATCGCCCGAACAGTGTCCAGAAGCAGCCGTGCCCGGTTTTCCAGGCTGCCGCCCCACTGATCAGCGCGCTGGTTGGCCAGCGGCGAGAGGAACTGGGAGAGCAGGTAGCCGTGCGCAGCGTGGATCTCCACGCCGTCGAACCCTGCCTCCTCCGCCCGGCGGGCCGTCTGCGCGAAACGCGTCACGGTCTCTTCGATCTGCTGCGCGGTCATCTCTACCGGTTCTGCGAACCGTTTGCTGTTCTTGCCCATGCTGAGGGGAATGGCCGAGGGCCCCCAGGCCACTCCAGGCATATCCGCGCTCATCTGACGGCCGGGGTGGTTGATCTGCATCCAGACTCGCGCGCCTCCGCTCTTAGCGGCGGAAGCCCATTGGCTAAACGGCTCCAGCGGAGACTCCGCATCCAGGACCACACCGGCCGGTCCGGTGAGCGCCTCGGCGTGGACCATGACATTGCCGGTGATGATCAGCCCGACCCCGCCCTGGGCCCAACGACGGTAGAGCTGGAAGAGAGACCTGCCGGGGAGCTGGCCGGATGCGGCCATATTCTCCTCCATGGCGGCCTTGACCAGCCTGTTGGGGACCGATGAGCCGTTCGAGAACGTGAACGGCTCGAAGAGCGGTGAGGTCTGCTGCATGCGCGCGGGTGGGTTGAGGGCTGATGCTGCCGATGGCATGATAGCTCCTGAATAAGGTATGTTTACATTGCTCACATCAATGTAGGAGAGGGAAGTAAGCAGTGTCAACTTTGGCGAAGGATTCCTATCACCACGGCGACCTGCGGGCCTCCCTGCTCGCGGCGGCGATGCAGATGCTCGAAGCCGGCGAGCCTTTCTCATTACGGGCCATCGCCCGCCAGGCGGGGGTCTCCGCGACAGCTCCCTACCGCCATTTTGCCGACCGTGACGCCCTTGAGTCGGCCCTGGCCGCGCAGGGCCTGCGCGACCTGCTCGCCGATCTGACCAACGGTCGCGAACTTCCGAAATCTCCCGCAGACCTGGGTGAGCTCGCCGTCGTCTATGTGGGGTTCGCCCTGCGCCGCCCGGCACTGTTCAGGCTGATGTTCGGCAACGCCTGCGACGAGGGCAGCGAGGAGCGTGTGGAAGCTTCCGCACAGATCCACGAGCTGCTGCAGACCTCAATGCTGCGGGTCTTCCCCGCCGCGGAGGCAGAAGCACTGGCCGCGGCCGGATGGGCCCTGGCTCATGGACTGGCCTATCTGCACATGGACGGCAAACTCCCGGAGATGCCGGACGATGAGGTGGCCGACCACGTGCGTGCCGCATTCCACGCGATCCTGACCGCCCGCGCTTCCCCCGACTACCCAGACCCGACTGTCCCGAGAAGGAAATCATGACCAAGCGCATCTTGAACGTCGTCACCAACGTCGGCCACTACGACGACGAGTCCCACCCCACCGGACTGTGGTTGTCCGAGCTGACGCATGCCTGGCATGTCTTCGAAGAGCGCGGCTTCGAACAGACTCTGGTCAGCCCGCAGGGCGGTGCTGTGCCGTTGGAACCGCGGTCGTTGAAGTTCCCGAACTACGACAAGACCGCCAAGGCCTGGCATCACGAGCCCAAGAAAATGGCCCTGCTGGAGAGCACGGCCAGCCCTGAGGAGATCGATCCGGCCAACTTCGACGCCATCTACTACACCGGCGGGCACGCGGTCATGTACGACTTCCCCGACAACCAAGGGCTGCAGCGCATCTCCCGGGAGATCTTCGAACGCGGCGGCATCGTCTCCTCGGTCTGCCACGGATATTGCGGCCTGCTCAACATCACGCTGTCGGACGGCTCGTATCTAATCGACGGGCGCAAGCTGACCGGGTTCGCCTGGACCGAGGAGGTCCTCGCCCGCGTCGACAGGCTCGTGCCGTACAGCGCCGAGGAGGAGGCCAAGAAGCGCGGCGCCCTCTATGAGAAGTCCAAGGTGCCGTTCAAGTCGTACGCGGTGGTCGACGGCAATCTGGTGACCGGCCAGAACCCCGGCTCGGCAAAAGAGACCGCCGAGAAGATTGCCGCGCTCCTGTAGCTCACGCCAATCTGCTGTCCTGCTGCCGCGCTCAGAACTCTGACGGCAGGATCCGTCCGAGATGATCGACGTCTTCGGCGACCGCGGCCGCGCGCTGCTCCTCGCCGGATTCGGCATAGCCCCAGCGCACCAACACCGCGGGCACACCGTGCATGGCCGCCCCGTGAACGTCGTGGTTTCGGTCACCGATCATCACCGCGCAGGAGACGTCTGCACCAGACTCAGCCAGGCCGGTCAGCGCCGAAGCCACCACATTGGCCTTAACCTGCACCCCGGGGAGCTCCTGGGAGTCCTGGTAGGTGGCTCCACGGATGACGGTGAAGTACTCCGTCAGCCCGGCACCGTCCAGGATCGGCTCAGCCATCTCCTGCAGCTTCGCTGTGGCCAATCCGAGCGGTATCCCCGCAGCGTGCCATAAACGAATCAGCTCGGCGATGCCCGGAAACAGCGGGACATGGATCATCCGCGGGCGATACCGCGCCCGGTACTCGACCACCACACGGTCCAGGTCAGCCTCCGGCACCGTACTGAATCTCGCGAAACCCTCCCGAATGGGCGGTCCTACGAAACGCAGCAGCGTCGCGGCGTCGGGCACTGGGTATCCGCAGACCTCCAACGCCTCGGCGATCGAGCCGGTGATTGCCGGGGCCGAGTCGGTGATCGTGCCGTCCAGATCCAGAACGACGGCGCTTGCCCGGGCGGGCAGCTCAAGGGCAGGAACAGCAGGACTCGCGGCAGCGGGGATGTGCATAGACACAGCCTATTCGCTCCTCAAGAGCTTGCGCTGCCAGGCGCCCTCCAGACTGGCCGCCCGGAATCCGATCCGGACGTTGATGGCGAGCATGTGCTCGTTCTCGTCCGCGTTCCAGGTGTGGATGCGCTCCACCTTCGGATGCTCACGTGCCAGATACTCCAGGTTCGCGGCCTTGACCCACAGCCCGAGCCGCTTGCCGCGGTGCTCGCCGTGCACCAGCGTTTCGTCCTGGTATGCGGCCGGTTTGCCCTGCGGAGACTTGATGATGGTGAAAGCGACCAACCTCCTGCTCGGGACATGTTCGGCAGCGGTCAAGACGTAGTCCTGCTTGGCTTTGGCCAGCAGCTGGTCACGGCGCCGGACCCGCTCAGCGTCCCAGGCCTCCTCTTCAAGTTCCAGTCCGCCCTGCGGCACGTCCACGCTCATCCGCCGGTAGAGCTCTGCCAAGGCGTCCAGCCATTCGGCCGGCGTATCGTCTGCCCACTGCACCAGCCTGTAGTCCGGGCCCGCCTTCTGCTGCGCCTCAGTCTGCCAGGCAGCGGTGTCCTCCGGCGCGACCGGCAGGACAAGCGTGGAATGCCGCTCGACCTGCTCCAGGGTGAATCCGTGCCGGACGGCGAAGCGGCTGATGGCGTCGACGGCGATGACCCCGGACTCGGTGGGCGGGATCAGCCTCTCCTCACCCTCGGCTGGTTCACGGTTGATGGACCATGCCGTCACCGTGGTGCGTCCGGCCTGCCGGAGTGTCTGCTCGGCAGCCTTCCACAGGGCTGTCCCGATGCCGCGGCCACGGTGCTCAGCGGCCACCGCGACGTCACTGAAAGCCAGGTGGAGATTGTCGGTCAGCGGCAGGCCGAGGAAGGCGAAGCCGAGATAGTCAGCTGTGTCGGTCGGTAGGCCCAGTTCATCGGTGACAGCATCCTCAGCAACCGCGGCGAAGACGTGCTTGCGCTCCTCGCGCTGGTCCACGAGGGGCGCGAACATGCGGTCGGGAGGGGTGATCAGGTCCTCGTGGCCAAGGGCCTCCCGGTGCACTGCAGCCTCCAGTTCGGTGTGGGCCACCAGCCATACCGGCACAGGGCCCTCCGCGGTTTCAGGAATGCGGATCGAAACGATGCGGTAGGAGGTCATGACTTGATACTTTCAGCCAGAGCACAGCCGGTCCAGGGATTCTCCTGCTTCCTTTGCCAGCGGCTCGGAGCTCCTGCCCATAGGTATCCATACGTTTGCACAGTTCAGAGCAGGAGGTTGACCGCACCGACGGCGGTGAGCACCAGCACCAGGCGCTCGAAGAGTTTCTGGGAGATGCGGCCGGCGAACCAGCGGCCGATGAACGCGGCGACGACCACCATCGGGATCAGGGTCGCCGAGATCAGGAACACCTCCCAGTTCAGCAGTCCCAGCCCGATGTGGAAGGGGATCTTGGAGACATTGACCGTGAAGAAGAAATACGCCGTGGTGCCCAAGAACGTTGTCACCGGCAGCCGCATGGCCAGCAGGTACATGCTCATCACCGGCCCTCCGGCATTGGCCACCATGGTGGTGAATCCCCCCAGGGACCCGAACCCGTAGCCGGCCAGTCTGCCGGGCTTCGGCTCCCTCTCCTGCACTGTACGGGCACGACGACGGCGCCAGAGCGTGAAGCCCAGGAGGGCCAGCAGGATCACCCCGATGACGCGGCGGACGGCGCCGTCAGAGGCTGCACCGAGGAACACCGTACCCACCGCGACGCCGATGATGACCGGCCAGATGAGCCTCCGCAGGATGGTCCAGTCCACTGTCTTCCGGTACATCCATATGGCGAAGAGGTCGCCGACGATCAGAAGGATGAGCAGTGCGGCTGTGGACTCACGAGCCGGCAGAACGGCGGCGAAGAGCGCGACGGCAAGTGTCGCCGCTCCGGGCAGCATGGTTTTCGAGGCCCCGACGATCACCGCTGCGCAGCCCAGCAGTGCCCAGCCAGAGGCATCGAGTTCAATCACTGGGCAAGCCTACTGTGCCTACGGAGGGCCGCACAGGTGGCGTCAGAAAGCCCCAGCGAGGGCGAAGAGCCCTGCCGCCAGGCCGAAGCCCATCACGCCGATCGCGGTCTCCATGACGGTCCAGGTCTTCAGCGTGGTCTTGACGTCCATGTCGAAGAACTTGCTGATCAGCCAGAACCCGGAGTCGTTGACATGGGAGGCGATCACCGAACCGGCGGCGACGGCGATCACCATGGTGGCCAGCTGAACCTCGTTGTAGCCAGCGGCTGTCACAGCGGTCGAAAGCAGGCCTGCCGCCGCGGTCAGAGCCACAGTGGCCGAGCCCTGGGCGATGCGCAGGGCCCCGGAGATGAGGAACCCGGCCAGGATCAGCGGGATGCCGAGGTCCTCCAAAGAGCCGGAGAGCGCATCGCCGATTCCTGAGGCGCGCAGCACCCCTCCGAACATGCCGCCGGCGCCGGTGATCAGGATGACCGCACAGACAGGCCCCAGGGCGTTGTCCATGATCTCCTGGATTCCGGATATTCCGCGGCCGCTGCGCACGCCGAGAGCGAAGATCGCCACAATGAGAGTGAGCGTCAGGGCTACCGGGGTCTGGCCGATCATCAGCAGCACGGCGTACCAGGGGGCCCCGGCCTGGGCTTCGCTGATCACACCGGCGGAGAAGAGGGTCGTCAGGCCGGTGTTGAAGAAGATGAGAATCATCGGCAGAAGCAGGACCGTGATGACGGTGGAGAACCGCGGCGGATTGGCCTCGGCCTCCTCACTGGCCTGGCCCAGAATGACGGGGATCGGCAGTACGAAGCGTCGTCCGGCCCACAGCCCGTAGAGATAGCCGGTGACGTACCAGGTCACCACCGCGATCGGCACGGCGATCAGTAAGACGATGCCGACATTGGCGTTGAAGAACTCACCGGCCGCAACCGGACCCGGGTGCGGCGGTACAAAGATGTGCATGACCGAGAAAGCACCTGCGGTGGGCAGCCCATAGAGCAGCAGCGATCCACCCAGACGGCGCCCGACAGCGAAGACCACTGGCAGCATCACCACCAGTCCGGCGTCGAAGAAGATTGGGAAGCCGAAGAGGAGTGAGGCCACCCCGAGGGCGAACGGGGCCCGTTTCTCGCCACAACGGCTGATCAACGCATCGGCGAGTACCTTGGCACCGCCGGAGACTTCGACCAGCCGTCCCAGCATTGCGCCCAGACCCACCAGCAGCGCGACTGATGCCAGGGTGGAGCCGAAACCTTCGGTCAGCGTTGGTACGACATCCTCGGTGGGGATGCCGGTGGCGACCGCTGTGAGCAGGCTGACCACGATCAGGGCGAGGAAGGCGTGGACTCTGAAGCGGATGATGAGGATGAGCAGCACGGCGATCGACGCCGCGGCGATGCCCAGCAGCGGGCCGGTGCCCAGGCTTTGGTCCCAACCGTCAGCGGTCATGGGGTGGTCCTTTCGTTCAGGTGCGCTTTGAGCCAGCGGACGGCGGCGTCGACCAGCTCTTCTGGGGTGGAGTCATTGATGATGCGAATGCCTGGCTCATCGGGCTGTAAGGGCTCCAGCGCGGCCAGCTGGGAATCCAGCAGGGAGGGCGGCATGAAGTGCCCGGAACGGTGCGCCAGCCGGTCTTCGAGCCGGGGCCGGTCGACATCGACGTGGAGAAAGAGCACCTCACCGTCAGCGGTGCGCAACAGATCCCGGTAGGAGCGTTTGAGCGCGGAGCAGGTGATGATGCTGCCGGCCTCAGCACGACTGCTCATCCAGTCGCGGAGAGCGCCCAGCCAGGGCCATCGGTCCTCATCGGTCAGCGAGGTGCCGGCAGACATCTTGGCGATGTTCTCCGGCGGATGGAACTCATCGGCCTCAGCGTAGGGAGGCCCCAGCTGCTGGCTCAGTGCCTCGGCCAGCGTTGTCTTGCCGGTGCCGGAGACGCCCATCACCACGATGTGGTGGCCCGGGGGTCCCACCGGCCGGTGAGCGGCGCGGATAGGCTGAGGGGTGGGATTCGTCATCGAATGCCTTTCATGTGATGCAGGACACTGTCAATTAAAATATCATCTTTTGTGGTTAAACGTATGATCTTTTGAAAGGGATGTTGTGCCGGATAAGCATGCACACCGGTTCGGAGCCTCCAGCGATGCGGTGGCCCGAGTACGTCAGCGCGGCCTCTCCGATGCCCTGGGCAAGGAGATCGTCACCGGTGATCTGGCGCCGGGAAGCGTGCTGACCCTGGAATCTCTTCAGGAGCGGTTCGGGATATCCCGGACAGTGGCTCGCGACGGGGTGAAGGTTCTGGAGTCCCTTGGCCTGCTCTATTCCAAGCGCAGGGTGGGCTTGGTGGTCACCGAACCACGGGCCTGGAATGTCTATGCACCCATGGTGATTCGCTGGCGGCTGGACTCCGACGGCGCCCGTAGGACCTATATCGAACTGACTCAACTGCGTATCGCCGTGGAGCCGGAGGCCGCCGAGCTCGCTGCCCAGCATCGCACCGGCGCTGAGGCCGATGAGCTGCTCCGACTGGCGGCCCGCATGCGCACCCTCGGCGAAGCCGGGGCGCTGGATGAGTTCATGGTGGTCGACGTCGCCTTCCACTGCCTGATACTGGACGCCTCGGGAAACACGATGTTCGCTGCCCTGGGCGACGTCGTCGGAGAGGCGCTGCATGGGCGGACCACACACGGGCTGATGCCGGCCACCCCGATGCCCGAGGCTCTGGACGCCCATGACGAAGTGGCGCGCGCCATCGCCCGCCAGGACCCCGGATTGGCCCGTAGCCAGATGCAGTTCCTGGTCGATGAAGTGCGCGCCGCCCTGGAGCATGACGCTGTCGGCGATGCGCACCTGAGAACACCACTCGTCCCCCGGATAGGCGTGCCCTAAAATAACAGGATGCTCAGACGCCTTGCCGCCCGCGCGTTCTGGTCACTCAGCCGCTGGAAGCTCGTCTCACAGCCTGCGCCGGACCGGCCCACCGTGCTCATCGGCGCACCACATACCTCCAACTGGGACTTCGCCCTGATGCTCGCCATCGCCTGGCGCCTGGACGTCAACATGCGCTGGCTGGGGAAGAAGAGCCTCTTCCACGGATGGCGCGGCCCGATCATGCGCGCGCTCGGCGGCATCGCAGTTGACCGCGCCGATCCCAGCCGTGTGGTCTCCGAAGTGATTGAGCGTATGCAGTCGGGCGAGGTCTTCGGCCTGGTCATCACCCCCGACGGCACCCGCAACGGGCACACCCACTGGAAATCCGGCTTCTACCGGATCGCCCGCGAGACCGGGATGCCGGTCACGCTCGGCTACGTCGATCGCACCACGATGACCACAGGCCTCGGCCCCACGGTCACCCTGACCGGCGAGATCGCCAAGGACATGGATGCCATCCGCGCATTCTATGCGGACAAGGCCGGTTTCCATCCCGAGAACCGCGTTGAACCGCGACTGCGCGAGGAGAGTTGAGGGCCGCGTCGTCGTTCCCTGCCCATGGCCACCTGCGGACAGCCGCGGCCCTGGAAGCAGAGGCGCAGCGACGAGCAGTCACTGTCGCCAAGCTGGTTGCGCCCCTGTTCAAAGAGTGAGTCCAGCTCCGAGTCATGTCTACGCGACCGTTTGCGGCTGCGAGACCGCACCAAAACAGTGAGGTCTGGCCCAGATACCTCGAATCGTGGGCACCGTCCCTCCTTTCAGCTCAGCGCTGTCCCCAGGACTCAGGCACTGGACGTGGGCTCGACCGCGTCACCGTGATCTCCAGGGAGGCCAAAAGAACCCTCGGACAGTACCGGCACGGTGCTCGATGCATTGAGCGCGAGCGCTACGTCGACATCCGAATCGAAGCCCTTGGCGGCGAGCTCGCGCGCACTGACACACTCTCTTACGCGCTCAGGGAGACTTTCACGCACAGCATCGAACAGGTCCAGGGCTGCCGACGCCTCCGGGCTCATACTCTGCCTGTCACCCCGTTGCGCCAGTGCGGAGAGAATAGCGCCCGCGCCAAGCTGGTCTTCGAGCGCGGGCCGCAGGGAGTCGCCGTGGTCCCATCGTTCGCCCGCTGCAATGACCGCCATAGATTCGCCATGGTCGAGCCCCGCCCCCAGCCATTGGGCTACTGCGCTCGCGTTACGCAGGCATCCAGCGACGACTGTGGACCCTACTTCACCCAGCGCTGCTGCGATCGTTGATCCGTTTGGAGAAGGCAGCACCAGACGAGGAACCTGCCGGTACTCGAGGAGGCCAGCCGGTGACAAAGACGGCGCGGGAAGGGCACCGGACTTGGCCGCCTCGAGACGGCCCACAGCGAGCACTGCCTCAAGCTCTCGTGCGAACACCTCTGCTTGCCCGCCCTTTCACCGGTATGGATAGACCTGCATCCCTCTCTCAACCGCGATGCAAACCGAGGTGGAGAAGCTCAGCACATCGACGACGACCGCGATATCAGCACCACTGGCTCGTGCGCCGACCGGCCCCCAGTCGAAACGAATAGGGTAGTCGCGCTGCCCCATCAGGTCAGCTAGGCCGTTCACGTCTCAGTCACCTGCCTCGCTTGCATTAGCACCTGGCACCTGGCACCTGGCACCTGAGGATAGGAGAGACAGGCTACACCGGCCGTTCCCACAGGATCACCTCGAAGAGATCGCCGACTTGGCGTTGTCCCTTGCGGAGAAAGCCAAGTCGCTCGTAGTAACGCGTCAAGCCTGGGTTGGTCAGTGCACTGTCCAAACGGAGATGGGCTCTTTCGCGCTGCTTGGTTAAGCGCGCTGCCCAGTCCAGCAGTTCAGCGCCCAGGCCCTCCCCCGCCCGGGTCACATCAACCATGAGGCCGTGCACATAGACTGCGGTCCCGTCATCGGGGCCCCAGAACTCTGGGTCAGCCCATAAGACCCTCAGTGCGGCGACGACGTGTTGGTCTCGCAGCACATGCCATTCACCCCGATCTACCTGCTCTTGAATCGTGGAAACAGGCACCTCTCCGGGACGCCATTGGTCAATGTTGCGGGAGGCTAGCCAATCTTCTCGTTGCCGGCGCAACTGCCAGATCGGGATGACATCTGCATCTGAAGCCGGTATGGGATCAAGCACTCGACCAGTGAATCACATGCTGTGGCATCGTTCCCGTTGCACGAACCGGGGCTGACGTCCAGATAGTGAGAGCCCTCAGCCGTCTGGGGCGATGCGCATCTCATCTCCTGCCTCAAGCAGGCCGCTTCAGGTCAGCGACGGGTTCGTGAGCCGTGAAGCCAGCCGCCGCGTAAGTCGCAAGGGCTCCAATGTTGGAGGTGTACGTGGCAACCGCAGCGCTCGAGGCTCCCATGTCTTTCAAGGCAGCAGCGCCGGCGATGGTGATAGCGACTCCATATCCGCGCCCGTGGTGATCACGGTGCACGCCCATTGGTTCGATGAGCCCGGGCCGACCGATGCCGGCGCTCCAAACCGTTGTGACGGCAACGGCGTCGTCGTTTCTATCGAACGCGATCAGATGCCGCGCGAGGTGAGAGAACGGTCCTCCGAACATGGTGTCCCACCGCTGCAATAGGCGTCGCTTGTCCGCGTCGCCGAATGGCGTTCCTTTGAAAGCAGACCAGTGCACTGTGACCCAGGCCTCCGCCTGGTCAGGACCAGCTGCCTCAACGCGGATCTCCGTTCGCGCCATCCGGTCCCTGCCGATCGGACGGGACAGGTCACGGTGAAACGGTGTCCACGGTTCACCGGCAGTCCACCCTTGGTCCGACAAGAACCTTTGGAGACTGCGCGCACCTCGTGCTTCGACAGCTGCTTCTCTGGCAGCCAGGACTCCTGAGTCAGGATGGTTCAGGTCTGAGCCGATCTGCTGTGCCAGCTCGTCATCGTGGTGCGCTGTTGGGTCCATCGCGATGCGCAGAACATCTGGCCCATCCAGCATGCCTAACGCAACCATCTTCCCGTTGCGGGACCATACTCGCAGGTCCGCGGCCGTCCTCTCTGCTCCGACCAGTGAATGCCACCCGAGATCCCCCGGGTGGAGTTGGAGAGTCCCCCGGTCAGTCTGCCAATAGCTCAAGTCAACGGCGATCCGACGCAGATCAGTGGCTGCAGGAGTGGCCATCCGGATCAACATGGTGAAATCGAATCGAGTTGCGTCGGGATCGCTTGAAACAGTGTGATGGCAGCCCTCAGGAGAGCTCGGAGAGAAAGGACAGGCTGCGCTCGAGGATGAGGCCGGCTGATTCGGAGTCATAGTTGTCCAGTGACGAGTCGGAGAACAGGTGCGCCGTGCCGGAGTAGAGGAAGAGTTCGGCGACCGGCGTCGAGTCGGCAAGTTGGCGGGCGAATTCCAGATCTTCGGCGAACCACTCGTCGTCCACTCCGCCATGGATCTGCACCGGCAGGCCCTCGGGCCACTGGCCGAACTCCGAAACCGGCAAACAGGATTCGAGGAAAAGCGCGCCTACGGCGCCCCTTTGGGTTTGTGCGAGTTTTTGTGCTGGCATCACGCCCATCGAAAAACCTGCATATACCAGTTCCCTGGACAGCGATTCCGCCGCATCGACGCCCCGGGCAAGGACGTTGTCGAACCCGATCTGCCGAGCATGAGCGACACCAGACTCGAGATCGTCGAACGTACGTCCGTCGAACAGGTCAGGGACGTGGACGGTGTGCCCCGCAGCGCTCAGCTCGTCAGCAAAGGCCTGCACGCCCTTGGTGAGTCCCTGCACATGGTGGAACAGGATGATCTCAGACATGGCCCGCCTCATGATCTAGAAGTGTCGAACGTCCTTGAACGCTAGTAAGTCCGCTCATGAATGGCAAGGGTTCGCCTATGGCCCGAAACCGCCGATGACTCCCCGAGGCTTACACGTTGAAGCGGAGCTCCACCGCGTCGCCGCGGTGAGAAGCATCTGGTCGTGGAGGCGCCATGTCGAAGCAAACTCTAGAGTTTGCTGTCATCCTGCAGCCACATTCGCAGTCAGCCGATGTGGACCATTTTCGCCGTCAAATTCTCTTGTCCAGAAGCCCCTGCGCGCGCATGTTGACGAGATTCTGCTGAGGAAGCTCCAGGTATTCATGCGGGTGATCCTCATGGCCTGGTGATGTGCTTCGATATGAGCGCAGCCATCCTCAGGCGGTTGATGTGGGCGGGAACCGGAATGCCTGTGCTCTTACGGGTGAGACTCTGAGCGATTTGGTGAAGAATCCCAGCAGAGTCCTTCCTGAAGCCGATCAGACTGTCATCGCCTAGTCGCCAAGGGACGTCGGGGTGGGCTTCGCGCACCTCGAGCAGGGAATGCAGATCCACGAGATCCTTTTTCGAGTTGCGGCCCTTCCAGCTGTGGGCCTTGTGCACAAGGGCCGCTTCGAGGTCAGGTATACGAGTGGTGTATTCGACGGTTTGACCGTCGAACAGCGCGGCTGTGACGTTGATGAGAAGCGGCGCGGAGGACAGGACAAAACTCAGTTCGGGCAGCGTATCTACTTCGCCGATTCCGGGGACGTACTGGGTTCTCATTCCTGGCGCCGGACCGTGCCGGGACAGCAGCAGGTTGACCTCGACTCGCTGCTCAGAATCCAACATCTTAAAGTAAAGGTTGCCGCCGCTCTTCGTGAAATTCTGCGCGATCAGGCTTTCGCTGATCGATCCGATGACCCTGACATCGTCAACAGCGGCATCAGCATCGAGTGTGGATCGCAACTCAGCGTTGGCTGTCGGATAGACCTGGAGAAGGAGCCGAACCATGTGACCGCCTACGATCCGATAATCACCGCCGTCCCCTACTGCTCTGGCGATCTCCTGTTGGCCCAGATAGCCGAGAGCATCGGCGTTGCTCATCGCGCGGACGTGAACATCGATGGGCCGGCTCATCACGACACCTTTGCAATGAATGTGCCGAGGTGTTCAGCAGCGGCATCACTGTCGAGTTCAGGGCTATGTGCCAAGTCCCAGTAGACGATCATCGCATCAGCGAGTGTCGAGTTATCTGTCCCTTCAGGTGCGGAGAAAAGGTCGAGCAACTTCCAGAGACTAGGGTCTCGCGGGGTGCAAACAGTGAGCGTTGCCTCGTTGATCGGCGCGGGAACGAAACCGTCATCAGATAAGTCGATGGGGATGCTGACATAGATGCGGCCGCGTGTTGGGAGCTTCCACGGAGCATACCGATCCGCCGCCATGTCACCACTGACGAGAGGTTGAGCATCGAGGAAGTTCGCCACGTCGACGGCATTGGTCACCTGTTCAGCAATCGGATCGAGGCTGTACCACCCGAATTCCTGGCCACCGGGACCGATGTACTCGTCTCGCCAGTGGTTGAGCAACCTCGATCGATCCCTAGCGACAAGGCCATCACCGTGATCGATGACCAGGTCCCCCAGATAACGCGCCGCGTTGGAGACTGACTGTTGGCTGGTTCCGAGCATTTCCGCGATCACCGGTTGCCGTGCGGGCTCTGCAGCCAACAGTAGGTAGCGCTCAACTGCCCATCGCGTCCAAGCCGGTCGCCGAGAACGGACATCAGGGCGCTTCGGCGCGAGGTTTTCCTCGGCTTCGTAGGAGACGCCGGCATGGATGAGCCGGATCGGCTCTGCAGTAAGTATGTCGATCTTCCCCTGCTTGGCACGTTGAACCACACCTTCAGTGGCCGTCCTGCCGACGAGCAGGGCGCGAGGGGCCGCGTCGTGGTGAGCGATGAGGTTGCGTACGGCATGGGCGTTGAGACGCTCTTCGGGCTGGGCAGGCGCAACTTCGAAGAACGAGCCATCCGGAGCGCCAAGCAACCAGGTCGTCGCCGACGCGCCCTCGGCGATGCTCACATTGAGCTCGCGCAGGAGCGAGACGATATCCACAGCCACTAATCCTCCAACAAGCTTTCTCCCATAAGATGGGCTTTTATTTGTTGGACAAGTTCACCACGTTCCTGGTATTACGTCCATGTTGATTCTGCGAGCAGGTGTCAGCGAACTTCTGCGTGGGAGTCTTTATTGTCCTTGGTGCCGAAGGCGCGGGATTGCGACAAAACCACCACCGTAGCCGAGAACCATCTGGACTCGAGCGCAGGCCGGTTGAACCGGACTCCGGTTCAGCGTGAATGCCCAGGCAGCCCTACAGGATCGCCCTCATCGCTGGCCATTGGGTTGCCACAAAGCCAACCCGCTCGTACATGCGTCTCCCGGTCTCCGTTGCCATCAATTCGGCCCGCTCCACCCCTGTTCCACGGGCCCAGGCCAGGACAGCATCAAACGCCTCTCTTCCATATCCCGACCCCCGATGCTCGGGGAACGTGCACACGTTGCTGATCAGCACGTCCCGTCCGGTAGGACACGCCGGCGACGGGGCCGCATCGCGAATGGCACCGACGGCTGCAGCTACCACCTCGCCGTCAGCTTCAACCACAAAGATCCCGTAGTCGGGATGATTGATACGCTCCGCAAACCAATCACGAGCCTCGTCCTGCCACTCCGGAAAATGCGCCTCCACACCCATAGCCCGGAACATCTCCACTCGCAGTTCGACCAGCGCCTGGACATCGTCAGCAGTTGCACGGCGGAAGCAAACCGTCCGTGACACGTCGTCGCTCGCTCCAGATGTTTTACTCACGTATCAACCATAGAGCGCCTTGAACGTCGAGCATCAGCGCTTCTCTGCCTCGATCACAAGCATCGTCGGGATATCGGCAAACCACTTCTGGTACTCACTCCAGTCCACCTCGTCGAGCTGATCGTGCGGAAGGCTCCGCGGTTCTGACAAGCTCGTCATGACGAATCCCGCAGCGCTGAGTTCACCGATGTAGAACTCCAGGGGTCGGTGGTAGTGCCAGTGGCCCCCGAAGCTGTCGATCCACCACCGTTGTGGCGTCAGGTAACTGGTCACCTGGCGGAACCATGCATCATCAGCACGCTGGACCTTCTGGTTGAAGAACGCAGGGTGCAGGATAGCTGCCACGAGGACACCACCCGGTTTCAGCAGTCGTTGCACGTCGTTCAAGAGAGGCGAGAGTCTCGACAAATCCATGAGTACCATGTGCGCGATGGCCGCATCGAATCGACCGATTCCCGGCGGAAGGCCGGTGTCGAGGTCATGAACGACCCATTCGACACTTGAGGGTCGGGCTCGAGCCTTGTCAATCAGTCGTCGGCTTCCGTCGATGCCCACAACCTCAGCGCCGAGTTCTGCATACCGGCGGGACAACCACCCGTGTCCACAGCCCACGTCGAGTATTCGCTGCCCAGTCGGCGATGGGATCGCCGCGCGAAAAGCAGGTTCGGCACGGCGGAAGAAGGAGTCCTGCTCCTGGCCGGCAGCGTCCGCATAGGCATCTGCGACTGTGTCCCAACGGCTGATGTCTTCCGAGCTGCTCACCCCAATGAGTCTATCCAGCAGCGGGACTGATAGCGGGCCGAAAGGCCCTCTCGCTCCCTACGAAAACTCGTGCAGATCTCCGAGAAGTCCTGATGATGCGGTGGGAGATGTTTCTCGTTGACCCTACTGTGATCATCCTGCTGGTCAGCCAAGACGACAAACACCACAGGAGTTGTCAGATATGGTGTGCTTGGGCCGATAGGACACGCTTTCACAACCTGTTGAGACGACACAACGAACAGGATCAACGGCATGAACGAAACTCACGCTGCGCACCTCTACGACGCAGTGAACAGCTGGGCTGCCGACGACGAGTTCTTCCTGAACTTCGCAACGAAAGACAGCAGCTCTCGCGTTCTGGATCTGGGCTGCGGTACCGGTCGCATCACGGTGGCGATCGCCGAAACCGACTGTTCCGTCGCAGGCGTGGATCCTCATCAGCCCTCAATCGACGCGGCCAAGACGAAACCTGGCGCCGACCTGGTGGAGTGGATTGTCGGCGGCTCCCGAGCAATACCCTTTGGCCATCAGTTCGATGTGGCTATCATTTCCTCGAATGTCGTTCAGGCGATTCTCGAGGATGCCGAGCTCGCCAGCACTTTTCGAGACATCGCTGCTCACCTTCGGCCGGGCGGTCGCCTGGCGTTTGATTCGCGCGATCCGCAGGCGCGCGGATGGGAACGCTGGACCAAGGAACGCAGCCATAAGGTGGTCGAGCTTCCCAGTGGACAAAGCCAGCACTGGTACCGCACCACAGCCGTGGATGAGGCTAACGGCATGGTTGATTTCTGCGCTCACGAAGTCGATGCCGAAGGGAGGGAACGGATCGGGTCTGCCCGTATTCGCTTCCGCACAGAGAGGCATTTGCACTCCATGCTCACCGACGCAGGCCCCATCGTCGACGAGGTGTACGGCGGATTCCAAGGAGAACCTGTTGGACGAGGTATCGGGACGCTCGTTTTCACAGCACACCGTGCCTGAACCCCGCTGTAAATCCGCGGCTGGTCACTTCGTTCCGCAGAAGTCTGCAGAGACCACCCGTGAGAACACGACATCGACGATGCCTGCACTCACAGTTTGATACTGTCATCAGTTCTCCTCCGCTCCCAACACCATCAACTTCTGCGGGTCAGGGAACGGAACGAAACCCACCTTCGCGTACACTTCGTGCGCGTCCGCTGTGGAGAGCATGAACCGTTTGAGACGCAGCGGCCGGATCGCATCAACGATTACCTTCGACAGCGCAGTCCCGATGCCACGACCTCTCGCCTCTCGCGCGATGTAGACATCACACAGCCACCCGAACGTCGCACCATCGGTGAACACGCGGGCGTAACCTACCTGCACGTTGTCAGGATCATAGACACCGAAGTTGACCGAGACGTTGGCCGCCTGGGTCACAACGTCGAAAGGACGCCCTACCGCCCAGAATGCGTCAGTTGATAGCCACTGGTGAACCTTGACGAGGTCGAGCCGAGAACGATCGGTGTCGACCTCAAAACCATTCTGCAGGGCGACTCGAACGTCAATCAGACGCGTAGAGACATCAGTTTCGCCAGGCATGGTTATTATCCTCCCACGAGGAATCAGTCAGCTACACGTTGAACTTGAACTCGACCACGTTCCGTAGCCGAGAACCATCTGGCTATGTGTCCGTCGACCCGACCGACAGCGTGGCACAGCGCTCCCGAACGGCACGCGTGAGTGTCACAGATGCCGGCCGAAGTCCATCCGCTGGTGCAGGATCCGGACCACCTCGATATGGCTCACACGCTGCAGATGGAAGACCACGTGACTGCCAACCGCGTAGCTCCGATACCCCTCGCGGATTTCCTCCCGGACACGCCCACGGTCAGGGTCCTCCGCAACGCGCTCGACCACCGTTTGGATCTCACGGATGGATTTCTCCGCCTGACTGATGTCCCAGCGATCCTCGGTGAAGTCCCAGATCGATGAGAGATCCCGCTGCGTGGCCGGAGTGAGTCGGTACTGGCTCACAAGGTCTTCGAGGCGACGAAGGCGTCGACGTCGAAAACCTCCGCTTCACCGCTGGCCTCACCGGTGACGAGCGCGGCACGCAAGGCGGACAGTTGAACCTCCCGCTCTTCCAACAGTCGCAGACCGGCACGGACGACCTCACTGGCCGAGCGGTACCGGCCGCCTCGCCTGGCGAGCGGCCACAACGCCTTGACCTCATAGTCACCCAGCACCCAGACATGCAGTGGATATCGCTTCAAGCCTCGGCTCAATCGACTCGGCCATAAGCGTGATCTCGCGCTCGGAGATGCGATGCCCTCGCGCCTGCTGCTTCCAGCCAGACAAAGACTCTGCCACACGACCCATCCGTTCGCGCGCCGATGAGAGCGTCAGACTGCACTCCCCCGCAAGTGCCAAGAGTCCGTCGACCTCATCTGGCAGAGCGTCAGCTCCCATGATCGACGTCGACCGACTTCGGTTCAGGTCTGGATTCGGATTCACATCGAACACCGGACTGAGGGTCCACAAGCCCCGATCAGCCAGGAACCCGTGATTCCGCAGGTGGTCGTCAGTGTTACCGAGGGCGACACTGGCAATGACCCGATCGTAGAGTTCGTGGTGGTCCTGACGGATTGAACGCGAGAAGTCACGCATCGCCTCAGCAATCTCCGCATAGTCGCGATGCTCGCCGTCGGCGGATCCGATGGCTGTCATCGCGCTGATATAGCCGATGCGCGAGCCACTGCTCGTCCGGTCGAACCGGCGCAGGATCAATACGCTGCGATCCCCTACGCGCGTGAGCCGACGGTGCGGCGTGCGAATGCCCGCAAACTCCAGGAGATCAAGCATTGTGGCCTCCCAGGCCATCACATCCCACTGATCGCTGGAATGCGGGAACTTCGCGATGGCGAGGCCTCCGTCCTCAAGCAGCACCGAGGCTTTCGGCCGGGCACCGCCCAGGCCCGTCGTTCCTGTGTCCAAGAGCTGTTTAACGGCCGCGGTCGGGTCATCGTCGGAGGCAAGGTCATCACTGGCCCACAGCAGTTCTGGCAGTGAGATCAGCTGAGGCACATGCGAGGGCTTGCCCAGGAATCGATTCGCACCGGGGAGCCGAAAGCGCAATGCGCCTTGACGGGTGTCGTCGCTGACGCCGAGGAGGAAGTCAAGATCGTCTAGCTGACGTGGCGTTCTGCTTTCTTCGCGGGCGCGTACCCTCTCGGCCTTCTCAATGAGGTTACGGCCCCAACGATCAGGGGCGCTGTCGGCGAAAGCCCGGATCAGCCCAGCCTGGTGCTGCGAGCCGGAGACCAGCAACAGCGCGGGGTCAATGTTCATGCCGCCATCTGCGAGATAGGCCGAGTCATAGAGGAAGGTCGTGGAAATCTGGCTGCGCGTTCGGGTAAAGTGCGCCTGCCCCACCACACGAGTGCGCCCGACGTCCTCGACGAGAACTTCAACAGTGGTCATCGGGCACGCTTCTTCGCGAGGCTGCCGGCACGGAGCCTGCCGATATCACTGTTCAACGGATCGATCGCGCTGACTACCTGGTCGAGCACGCCGAGCGCACGGAGCACCTGGACAACATTACTGAAACTCACATTCGGGTTTCCTGACTCGATCTTGCGCAGTGTGTCACGGGTGATGTCGGCTCGCTCAGCGACCTGCTGCGCAGTCAGACCCAGCACCATGCGCCACCCACGCACATGCTCCCCGAATTCTGTGACCTGGCGGTCGATCCTGTAGCCAGCCATACACGCCTCCTTGTATCCGACGACAATTATAGCCGTACCATCTAGATATGACGAGTATAATAGTCATATGTAACAACGATTCAGCTGCATCAGGGCTTCCGCTTGTCGGAACGTTCGCCATTCACTCGTCACCGGATCCGGACAGCATGCCAGTCCAAGAACCCACTGAGTAGCACCCTTGTGCCGGGCAACACGCACGGGCAGCAGCACCTCCGCAGCAGAATCGGACACGACACACAGCGGCGGGGCCAGGAACCAGGCGGGATGGCAGTTCTCCATATGCGCGAAGTCGTGGCCGAGTGGATCCTTGTCTCACAGCGTTCACAACCCGATCATGCACGCAGACACCGACACCCTCCAGGTCACAGACCCGTACAGGCGCGTACCTGTCCTACGCCTGGTGTCTTTCGTGCCGATCAAAGAGAGCACCAGTCCGTCCTAGGGCTCGTCACGAAACACGCCAAAGACCCAGCGCACCCTTGGAGACAATGGCACGGCAACAATTGCCTGTTTCATTGGCCCCGCTAGAGAATAATAAAATGTCTGATCACCCTGCGCTGGTCCCCGAACTCGCGATCACAGACCTCACTAAATCACTCAATTTTTGGAGGGATCTGATCGGGTTCACAGTCGACTACAGCCGGCCCGACGAGGGATTCGCCTATCTCACTATGGGCGGCGCTCATCTCATGCTTGACGAAATCGCTATAGGCCGAAGCTGGCTCACTGGTGACCTCGAACACCCGCTGGGCCGTGGAATCAACTTTGAGATCGCAGTACAAGACCTTGAACCAGCCCTGAGAAGACTTCACGGGGTCGATTGGCCGCTGTTCTTAGCGCCTGAGGAGAAGTGGTACCGCGCCGACAAGGAGGAGATTGGAGTACGCCAGTTCCTTGTTCAGGACCCCGACGGCTACCTCCTCCGGCTGCAAACCGATATCGGTCGACGCCCACTCCAGGAATAGACATGCAGCATCGTTCAGCATTCTTTGCCCGGGCTTACCCGCGGCGATGGCGGCTATCCACGGTGTGGATGAAAGCGGAGACACAACTGACCTCCTGAAGCCGTGATTAAGTGCCCCGCCAAACGATCCGGCAAATTACGGCGCTATCCCGGTCCGAATCAAGGTCATAAAGCCGAGATTTGCCGAATGGATCGAAAAGTTAGACGTTAAAACGGAACTCCACCACGTCGCCGTCTTTCATGATGTAGTCCTTGCCCTCCATGCGGACCTTGCCGGCGGCCTTAGCATCGTTCATGGAGCCGGCGGACACCAGGTCCTCGAAGGAGACGATCTCGGCCTTGATGAAGCCCTTCTGGAAGTCGGTGTGGATCACCCCTGCCGCCTCTGGAGCAGTGTCGCCCTTGTTAATGGTCCAGGCGCGGGCCTCTTTCGGCCCGGCGGTGAGATAGGTCTGCAGCCCGAGGGTCTCGAAGCCCACGCGCGCCAGCTGGTCCAGTCCGGATTCGTCGAGCCCGTTGAGCTCCAGCATCTCGCGGGCCTCCTCCTCGGAGAGCTCCACCAGCTCCGACTCCAGCTTGGCATCCAGGAACACCGACTGCGCCGGCGCCACCAGCCCGGCAAGCTCCTGCTGCTTCTCCGGTGAGTTCAGCACGCCCTCATCGGCGTTGAACACGTAGATGAAAGGCTTCGCCGTCAGCGGGGAAAGCCCGCGCAGCTCATCCATGTCCAGCTTGTCGGAGTCGATGGAGGAGAAGATCGTATCTCCGCGCTCCAGCACCTTCTGCGCCGCCAGATAAGCATCCAGGGTGGACTGCTCGGCCTTCTTTCCCTTGACCTGCTTCTCCAGCTTCGGGATCGCATTCTCCAGGGTCTGCATATCCGCCAGGATCAGCTCGGTGTTGATCGTCTCCATATCGGAGGGCGGGTCCACCTTGCCGTCCACGTGGATGACATTCTCATCCTCGAACACACGCACCACCTGCGCGATCGCATGGGCCTCGCGGATGTTGGCCAGGAACTGGTTGCCCAGCCCCTCCCCCTCCGAGGCCCCTTTGACGATGCCGGCGATGTCCACAAAGGACACCGTGGCAGGCAGGATCTTCTGCGAGCCGAAGATCTCAGCCAGCTTGTCCAGCCGCTCATCGGGCAGGTTCACCACGCCCACATTGGGTTCGATGGTCGCGAACGGATAGTTCGCCGCCAGGATCGCCTGCCGGGTCAGTGCGTTGAAAAGGGTCGACTTGCCCACATTGGGCAGTCCCACAATGCCAATAGTCAGTGCCACGGGGATCTAGCCTACCGTGACGCTGGCCCTTTAGGCGTGAAGCTCGGCGTAAGCCGGCGAGGGGAACCGCGACGTCTGGGACCCGTGCAAGCGCGCAGCGGCTATGCGGGCCACGCCGCGGCGCGAGCGTGGCGTGCACCCGCCGCCGGGACAAGCACAGTGCCACGGTGGTCTAACTTACCGCAGGCCAGCAACCTCCCGGTGACAATGCCGTCACACCCCCGCCACGACGATCACCGATGATGTTCATGTTGCAGAGTCCGCACCCCGCTCATATAGGGTCTACTCCGTTCATACGAAAGAAAATTGAGGCTCACAGTGACTGTTACCCCCTCCAGAACCAGCTCCAAGGTCAATTGGCCGGTGTTCATCGCTTCTGCGCTGATCATCGTGGTCTTCACCACCTGGGCAGCACTCGACTCAGACACCGCCTCCAGTGTTTTGGAAACCACCTTCGGATGGCTGGGCCACAACCTGGGCTGGTACTTCATTCTCACCGCCGCGATCATCGTGATCTTTGTGCTCATCATCGCCTTCTCCCGGCTGGGCAAGACCCGGCTGGGACCTGACCACTCCACACCCAAGTTCAGCCTGTTCACCTGGGCCTCGATGCTCTTCGCTGCGGGCATCGGCGTGGACCTGATGTTCTTCGCCGTGATCGGCCCGGCCACCAATCTGCGGGTCGGCCCCGGCGCGGCAGAGGGCACTCTCCAGGCCGCTGAGCAGGCAGCCCTGTGGACCATGTTCCACTACGGCATCCCCGGCTGGGCCATGTACGCGCTGACCGGAATGGCCTTCGGCCTCTTCGCCTACCGCTACCACCTGCCGCTGTCCATCCGCAGCGCCCTCTACCCGATCATCGGCAAGCGAGCCCAGGGAAGAGCAGGCGATGCCGTGGAGGTCGGTGCGGTCATCGGCACTGTCTTCGGGATCGCCACCTCTCTGGGTATCGGCGTGGTCTTCCTCTCCTACGGGATAAGCTGGCTCTTCGGTGTCGAGTCCGGCCCCGCAGTGCAGATCTCACTGATCGTGCTGGCGGCGATCGTGGTGACCATCTCCACCTACTCAGGTGTGGACAAAGGCATCCGCCGGCTCTCCGAGCTCAACGTCCTGGTCGCCATCCTGCTGATGGTCTACGTACTGGTCTCCGGAGAGACCGTCCGGCTGCTCAACGCCCTGGTGAAGAACATCGGTGACTTCTTCGTGATGCTTCCCGGCGCACTGGTCCAGACCTTCGCCTATGACACCGATCCGGCCTGGCTGGAAGAGGACTGGGTGATGTGGTGGACCGTCTTCTTCTGGACATGGTGGATGGCCTGGTCCATCTTCGTCGGGCTCTTCCTGGCGCGCATCTCCCGCGGCCGCACCCTGCGCCAGTTCATCATCGGGGTGCTGCTGGTGCCCTTCCTGTTCAACGCGCTGTGGATCTCGATCTTCGGCAATGCCACCATCTTCCGCATCATGGGCGGGGACACCAGCTTCGCCGAGGCAGCAGAGGATCCCGACGGCGCCGGCTACTTCGCCCTGATGGCCGAATTCCCCGGAGCCACCTTCATCATCGGGGTCTCCGTGCTGGTGGGGCTGCTATTCTACGTCACCAGTGCCGACTCCGGTTCTCTGGTGCTGGCTAACTTCACCTCCAGGGTCAGTGTGGAGAACTCTGACGGCCCACGATGGCTGCGCGTGGTGTGGAGTGTGATCATCGGTGCGCTGACCATCGTGATGCTGATGCTCGAAGGCATCTTCACCTTGCAGATGGCCGCGGTGATCATCGGGCTACCGCTGTCGATCGTGCTCTATATGCTGCTGGTCAGCGTCTGGCGGGCCCTGCGCATGGAGAACTACAGCACCGATTCACGCAGCGCCTCACTGCCCTCCATGCTCTCCGAACGCAGCCAGGAGACCACGCCGGAGAGCTGGCGACGGCGCCTGGCCCGCCATATGCACTACCCCTCCGAAACCGAGACGGTCGAATACATGGACACCGTGGCCGTACCGGCGGTGGAGGAGGTCGCTGAGGAGCTGCGCAAGCGGGGAGCAGAGGTCACCTGCACCCGCGGAGTGGTCGAGGGCACCGAGATCCCCCAGGTGGACCTGCACGTCTACTTCGGTGACCAGCCCATGTTCAAGTATCAGCCCTACGCGGTGCAGTACCCGGTGCCGACCTTTGTGCTGAAGACTCGGCGCTCCGGCGAGGTCTTCCAGAAGGTGGAGGTCTTCTCCGCCACCGGATCCACCGGCTATGACATCCTCGGCTACACCAAGGAACAGGTCATCGCCGATATTCTCGACGCCTACGAACGTCACCTCTCCATGCTGCAGCTCAGCGATCAGAGCGGCCACGCACCGGTGGCCATCGACACTGGTAGCATCCCGAACGATTGGGACCATGTGCGCGCAGAGAAGAAGGCGGAGTAGTCTCAGCTTGAGCCTGGTCCAGAGGATTCAGAGAACAGACCAACCGACATCCAGGAGCTGCATATGACTGCCACCCTGTTCATCAACGGCCAATGGGTGCCCGCCGCCTCCGGCGAGACCAGAACGATCACCTGTCCCGCCGACGGCAGTGAAGTCGGTGTGGTCTCCGAGGCCGGGGCCGACGACGCCGTGGCAGCCATTGCCGCTGCCCGCCGGGCCTTCGACTCCCGGGTCTGGGCCGATGTGCCAGCCGGTGAGCGCGGAGACTTCCTGCTGAAGGTCGCTGATCAGCTCAGCCAGCGCAAGGATGAGTTCGCCCGCGCCGAGGCCCTGGACACCGGCAAACGCCTGGTGGAGGCCGAGATCGACATGGATGACATCATCGCCTGCTTCAGGCACTTCGCGAAGCTGGCCGATGCCGATGCCGGGCGCATCGTCGATGCCGGAGACCCCACGGTGATCTCCAAGGTGGTCTACGAACCGGTGGGGGTCTGCGGGATGATTACCCCCTGGAACTTCCCACTGCTGCAGGCGGCCTGGAAGCTCGCCCCGGCGCTGGCGGCCGGGAACTCGCTGGTCCTCAAGCCGGCAGAACTGACCCCGCACACCTCCATCCTGGTCATGGATGTCTTCGACTCCCTCGAGCTCCCCGCCGGTGTGGCCAACCTGGTCACCGGTGCCGGTGCTACCGCCGGCGCTCCGCTGTCAAGCCACCCGGATGTAGACCTGATCTCCTTCACCGGCGGACTGATGACCGGCAAGAAGATCGCCGCAGCCGCCAGCGAGACCGTCAAGAAGATCGCCCTGGAGCTCGGCGGCAAGAACCCGAACGTGGTCTTCGCCGACGCCGATTTCGACGCCGCGGTGGACAATGCGCTCAACGCCGGTTTCACCGACTCCGGCCAGGTCTGCTCCGCCGGGGTGCGGCTGATCGTGGAGGATTCCATCAAGGAGAGATTCGTCAACGAGCTGGTCCGCCGCGCGGAGAGCATCACCATGGGCGGACCGTTCGACGCCCACGCCGAGACCGGGCCGCTGATCTCCGCAGAGCACCGTCAGAAGGTCCACGCCTATGTGCAGAAAGGGATCGAGGAAGGCTGCACCCTGCGCTGCGGCGGGCACTTCGGCGGTGAGGAGCACACCGCAGGCTCCTTCTACGCCCCCACAGTGCTCGACGGGGCCAAGCGCGGCATGTATGTGGTTACCGAAGAATCCTTCGGCCCGGTGATCACCGTGGAGACCTTCACCACCGAGGAGGAGGCCATCGCCATCGCCAATGACACCGTCTACGGCCTGGCCGGCGCGGTGTGGACCTCAGACTCCGGCATAGCGCATCGGGTCTCTTCACGGCTGCGCCACGGCACGGTATGGGTCAACGACTACCACCCCTATCTGCCGCAGGCCGAGTGGGGCGGGTTCAAACAGTCCGGGATCGGCCGTGAGCTGGGCCTGGCCGGCTTCGATGAGTACCGCGAGGCCAAGCACATCTATGAGAATACGAAACCCTCGGTAACCGGCTGGTTCCGGATGCCCAGCGACATACCGGCAGCAGAGCTGCCTCAGACATAGAGGGCGGCCCTGACCGGTTGGTTCAGCACTCCCGACCGCTGGCCAGCTGCTCTGCTGAAGACATCAGCACGTCTCGAAACTACCGAAACTCTCAGGCTGCGCCGGAGTTTAGGCAGTTTCGAGACATGATCCCTACCGATACACGAATCAAGGAGTGAGGAACACGCTGTGAAGAGCTTTGACTATGTGGTGGTCGGCGGCGGGTCCGCCGGGGCCGCTGTGGCCGCCCGGTTGAGCGAGAATCCCGAGATGAGCGTTGCCCTGCTGGAGGCCGGGCCCACCGATGTGGACAATGAGCAGATCCTCCAGCTGAACCGCTGGATGGAGCTTCTGGAGTCCGGATACGACTGGGACTACCCGATCGAGCCGCAGTCCAACGGCAACTCCTTCATGCGTCACGCGCGCGCCAAAGTGCTCGGCGGGTGCTCCTCGCACAACTCCTGCATCGCCTTCTGGCCGCCCAAGGAGGACATGGACGAATGGGAGGCCATGGGCGCCACCGGTTGGAACGCCGACACCGCGTGGCCGCTGCTGAAGCGTCTGGAGACCAACGATGCCGCCGGAGATCACCACGGGGCAGAGGGCCCGGTGCATCTGATGACCATCCCGCCGGAGGACCCCTGCGGGGTCGCCCTGCTGGATGCCTGTGAGCAGACCGGCATCCCCCGGGTGAAGTTCAACTCAGGGTCCACCGTGGTCACAGGCGCCAACTTCTTCCAGATCAACCGGCGGGCCGACGGGACCCGGGCCTCGTCGTCGGTCTCCTACATCCACCCCATCCTGGAACGGGAGAACTTCACCCTGCTCACCGACACTTGGGTGCGCCGGATCCTGTTCAGCACTGACTCCGGGCAGGACCATACTGGGGGTCCCCGGGCCACCGGAGTCGAGGTGGTCGACAACGCCTTCGGCCGTCCCAGTGTGATCACCGCGAACAAGGAGGTCATCGTCTCCGCCGGGGCCATCGACTCACCGAAGCTGCTGATGCTCTCCGGGATCGGTCCGGCCGAGCACCTGGCCGAGCACGGCATCGAGGTGCTGGTGAACTCCCCCGGCGTGGGCGAGAACCTGCAGGACCACCCGGAGGCGGTCATCGCCTGGGAGGCCGCCCAGCCCATGGTGGAGCAGAGCTACCAATGGTGGGAGATCGGGATCTTCGCCGACACCCTGGAGGGCACCGGGTCCTCCGACCGGCCCGGCCGCCCGGATCTGATGATGCATTACGGCTCGGTGCCGTTTGACATGCACACCCTGCGTCAGGGGTATCCGACCTCCACCAACACCTTCTGCCTGACCCCGAACATCACCCATGCCAAGTCTCGTGGCACCGTGCGGCTGCGCAGCCGGGACTACCGGGACAAACCGAAGGTGGATCCGCGCTACTTCACCGATGCCGAGGGCCACGACATGCGTGTGGCCGTAGCCGGCATCAAGCTCGCCCGTGAGATCGCCGCCCAGCCGGCGATGGCCGAATGGGCAGGCGAGGAGCTTTACCCGGGCAAGGACGTGGTGACCGACGAGGAGATCGCCGACTACGTCTCACGCACCCACAACACCGTCTACCACCCGGCCGGCACTGTGCGGATGGGATCCGAGGATGACGCGATGAGCCCACTGACCCCGGACCTGAAGGTCAAGGGCGTGACGGGGCTGCGGGTGGCCGATGCCTCGGTGATGCCGGAGCTGACCACGGTGAACCCCAACATCACCACCATGATGATCGGCGAGCGCTGCGCGGATTTGGTCAGAACTCATCCCAAGACGGTGGCCGGCGACTAGGTCACCAGCAGCAACACCAGGGCAACCATTCCTAGAGCCGCCACAGCCAGTGCAAGTCCGGCCACGCTGCCCACCGCAGGGGGGTACCGCCCATCGGCTATACCCCAGGTGGAGCTCACCAGCCGGCGCCGGTGTCTCAGCGAGATCCCGGCCGCCACTATCAGCGCCGCGCAAAACAGTGTCAGCACCGCTGGGCCGTGGTAGGGCGCCCAGCGCAGGGTCATCCCAGCGACGACCACCAGCAGCAGCGCGGTGCGGGTCCAGGAGAGCAGAGTCCGCTCAGGCTGAACCCCAGGGTCCTGGTGTGCTGCCGGCCGCGTGCGCACCCGCTACCCCTGCATCAGCACAATGAGCAGCACCAAAGAGATCAGTGCCACACCGGCTCCGAGCAGCGGGGCGATCAGCGGCAGCGGCAGCGGCCGCCTGTGCCGCAGGCTGCGTTCGACCCGCAGCCAGCGGGTGAACGCTCCGGCGGCCAGCAGCGTGCCGAGCACCAGCAGCAGCACCACCGCCAGCAGAGTACGCGTCTGCGCTTCGAAGATGTTCTGGGTGAACGCCTCCACCGCCACACCTCCGGCGAGCAGAGCCAAGGAGGTGCGGATCCAGGACAGGAATGTACGCTCATTGGCCAAGGTGAAGCGCGGATCAGGCTCCTCTCCGCCGCCGAGAACCCGTTCCCGCCACACTGCTCCCTTCTCTCGTCTCACCGGTCCGCATCCTCAATCTTGCCTCGCTCCAGGGCGTTCCAGAAGTCACCGCGGACGTAGCGCTGCTCCGGGTCCGGGTCAAAGTCCCAGGGTCTGGTCTTTCCGGTGGCCAGTGCTCTGCTGGCCAGCCGGCGGCGGCGTTGGCTGGACCGCACCTGTTCATCCAGGACGTGCAGGTCATAGCGGGCCTGCAGTTCCTTACGCAGCAGTTCCACCTGCTCAGCCTGCTCGGACTCAGCGGCAATGTTATGCAGCTCCTCCGGGTCAGCTTCCAGGTCGAACAGTTGATCGGGGTCCCCGGGACAGGCGGTGAACTTGAACCGCCCGCGGACCAGAGTCAGCTGAGGCTTATAGGTTCCCTCTGCGAGGTATTCGATGACGATGTCCCTGTCATCCGGCCCGACTTCGCCGGTGAGCTCCCGCCGGATGGATTCGAGCAGAGAGATTCCGGCAGCATCGGGCACTTCCTCTCCAGGCGCTGCGGCCCCGCAGATCTCGAGGAGCGTGGGCAGCAGATCCACCAAGGAGACTGGGTGGGCGAACCGCCCACGAGGTATTAGGTGCTCTGGCCCGGAGATGATCAACGGGACGCGAGAGGACTGCTCGTAGGGGGACATCTTGTACCACAGCCCCTTTTCTCCCAGCATGTCGCCGTGGTCGCTGGTGATGATCATGACAGTGTTGTCCGCCAGCCCGAGGTCCTCGATCCGCTGACGGATCCGGCCGATGTGATCATCGATGTAGCTGACCGCGGCATAATAGGCCCGGCGAGCCCGTCGAACATCCTCGATGTCGGGCTCTCGTGTGTCGAATCCGCTCATCTGCCGCAGCCGGGAGGTGTGGGGGTCCTGGTCGGGCGACGGCGGCTCCGGGTGCCGAGGGCCAGGGATGTCGACGTCGGCGAACCTGTCCCAGTGCTCGCGAGGCGGCTCATAGGGGTCATGAGGGTGGATGAAGCTGGAGACCATGAGGAAAGGCCTTTCCTCATCGGTGGCCCGGTCAGCTCGAACCCTGTCGTTGAGATGCCGAAGACTCCTCCAGCCGACCTCGTCGTCAAAGTCCTGCTGGACGGAGGCCTTGGACACTCCGGCGGTGAAGACGGGGGCGGCGTCGTGATACCACTGCAGCCGCTGCTCCAGTGGACGGTCCCAGTCGGGGACCATGTCGAGATCCGCCGGGTAGACATCAGTGGTCAGCCGCTGTTCGAAACCATGGTGCTGGTCAGGGCCGATGAAGTGCATGCGTCCGATCAGCGCGGTGTGGTAACCGGCGGCACGCAGATGGTGGGCGAAGGTCGGCACCGAGGCCGGGAAGTCATCACCGTTGTCGTAGCACTCGATGTCCGACGGCATCCGGCCAGTCATCATTGAGGCCCGCGAGGGCGCGCATAACGGGGAGTTGCAATAAGCGCGGTCGAACACTGCGCCCTGATCTGCCAAGGCGTCGATCGAAGGGGTTCTGGATGCTTGATCGCCGTAGGCTCCCAACGCCGCCGCGGCCATTTGGTCGGCCTGGATCACTACGATGTTCGGGCGGGTCATGTGCCTTAGAGTACCTTTGACTCACGTTGTTCGAGGAGTTGATGATGAGTGCATGCTGCGGGCCATCGCGCGGCAGCCGCGCGTCCGGGGTCAACCGGACGGCGGCTGAGCGGCCGCTGCTGCACCGACTCGCCGCTGCCTCCGGTGAGCAGCTGTCGCTGATCGGGCTGAGCGGTGGGCGGTTCCGGATGGGGAGTGACGACCGGCTGGCCTCCCCGGAGGATGGCGAAGTCCCGGTGCGGTGGGTCCAGGTGGCACCGTTCGCGATCTCCGCCACTACGGTGACCGTCGCCGAATTCGCAGCCTTTGTGCTGGAGACAGGGTACGCCACCGACGCAGAGCGCCACGGGAACTCCCTGGTCTTTTCCGGTCTGCTCAGCGCCTGGCACAGGAACTCCCCGGCAGTGACCAGTGCCCCGTGGTGGCGGCAGGTGCCGGGAGCCTGCTGGTTTCAACCCGAAGGGGTGGACTCGACCGTGGAACAGCGCATCCACCACCCTGTCACCCATGTCTCGCGCCACGACGCCGAGGCCTATGCGCAGTGGGTGGGAGCAAGGCTGCCGGATGAGAGCGAATGGGAATTCGCCGCTCGCGGCGGGCTTGACCAGCAGCCCTACCCGTGGGGCGGCCTGCTGGAGCCGGAGGGAATACCCAGGATGAACACGTTCCGCGGACAGTTCCCCGGCACCCCCGAGGGCCCGGTGGGAACAGTGGCCGCAGACAGTTTCCCGCCCAACGGCTACGGACTGCACAATATGACGGGAAATGTGTGGGAGTGGACGTCCAGCAGCTTCGCCGCCGGTGACGACCGGGCCGTGATGCGGGGTGGTTCGTATCTCTGCCATGACTCTTATTGCAGGCGGTACCGCACCTCGTCTCGGACCGTGACCACTGCCGACACCTCCTTGGGGCACACCGGCTTCCGCCTTGCGCTCCGGGCCGGCTGAGTCTAGGTCAGACAGAGGGGCCGCCTTCACTCTTCTCATCCGGGGAACTCATGTCTTCTGCAGTCGTCGCGACACTGCCGATCTCCCCTGTCTGCGGGTCGTACCCGTCTTCCCACTCACCGGTCTCGAAGTCGTAACCCACAGGCTCACCATGCTCATTGGTGCGTTGGTACCACTCGGTGTAGTCAGCATGCGATGAGTCGATGTCAGCACCTGCGCCCTCCCCGGGAGCACTGGGAACCACTCCGAAGGCGAAGTCGTCACCGTACTGATCCACACCTTCGACCACAGCATTGCTGACAGCCGTCTCCGCGTACCGTTGGCGAAGCGTATAAGGGTCAGTGCGCAGCTCCCTGAACCAGGCGACGATGATCAGCAGCATGACGATCGAGAAGGGCACCGCGGTGACGATGACCAACTGCTGAAGCCCGTCCAGGGCCGTTGCGTCACCCAGCAGGAGCATCACCACGGCGATCCCGGTCATCACCAGGCCCCAGAACACGACGACGACGACCCGGGGTGACTGGCTGCCGCGGGAGGAGAGCATGCCCATCACCGTCGATGCGGAGTCCAGGGCGGTGACGGCGAAGACGGCCAGCACCAGGATGGTCACCACGGGCAGCCAAACGGCAACTGCAGGGATGTTCTCCACAATGGTGAAGAACACCTCCGGGGCCGCCATATCGGCGCTGAAGCCCTCGTACCCTTCACGGTACATCCACATGGCGGTCCCGCCCATCACTCCGTAGGACACGATCAGCAGCACGGTGGGGACCGTGATGACACCCAGGATGAACTGGCGAATGCTGCGGCCACGGGAGATCCTAGCGATGAAAATGCCCACGAAGGGTGACCAGGATATCCACCAGGCCCAGTAATACACCGTCCACCAGGATTGGAACTGCTGAGTGTCATCTCCCCAGGAGGCAGAACGGCCCATCAGCTCGAACATGTTTCCGATGTACTCCATGACGCCTGAAGGCAGCAGGTTCGCCAGAAAGAGCGTCGGCCCCGCGATGAAGATGATCAAGACAATGCCCAAGGTCATCACGATGTTGATGTTGGAGAGATAGCGGATGCCCCGGGCAACTCCGGAGACCGCCGATAGGATGAATCCGATCGTCAGCACCGCGATGATCACCAGCAGGGCCGTGTTGCCCAGCTCATCCCACCCGGCCACGATGGTCACACCTTGACCTACTTGCATGGCCGCAATGCCGACCGTTGCGGCAGTGCCGAACAAGGTGGCGATAATGGCGAAGATGTCGATCAGCTGTCCGGCGAAGCCCTCGGAGTGCCTCTTGCCGAACAGGGTGCGGAAGACCGACGACATCAGCAGCACCCGTCCGCGGCGGTAGGCAGCGTAAGCGACAGCTCCTCTCCTCCTACCAGGGCGTAGATCGCCCAGGCGTGGAATCCCCAGTGGAAAAAGGTCTGCCCCAGGGAGTAGTGCATCGCCTCGGTGGTCTCGGGCTCATTGGTCAGCGGCGGCGGTGAGGTGTAGTAGACGAGCGGCTCGGATGGCCCGAAGAACAGCACCCCGATTCCCAGTCCGGCGGCGAAGAGCATGGATATCCATGCGAAGGTGGAGAACTCGGTCTGCTCGCCGTCCTTGCCCAACGGAATGCGTCCGTAGGGCGAGAAGGCGAGGGTAAGCATGGCGACAAGGATGACGGCGGCGGTGATATTGAACAGCCAGGAGATGTTGAAGGTCACCCAGGTGAAAGCCGTGTCAGCAACAGCGGCTACCTGTTCAGGGCCTAGCACGCCCCAAATGACGAAAGCAACGGTGAGCACCCCGGCGACAAGAAGCACCACCTTGTCGATACCGTAACTGCGCCGCTGGTCATCGATGCCGATGCCTGGCACCAAAGCCGGGTGAGTGTCATGGGGGTATTTGGGGCGCCGGTAATCTAAAGTCTCGAGAGCTTCGCCGGCCCGGCGTCCGGCGCGTCTGGCCCCGGCTCCGAGCTTCTTGCGGAGAGGCTGGTCAGGGTCCTTCATCGGAAATTACTCCTCTATATTCTGTTTCGGAATGCGTCATCGCGCGGCCCACATCAGCGAAGGTGGGTCAGGAGGAAGTGATACTGAATGGCGTGAGGAAACGACGTGTGGGGCTCAGAAGGTTAAGGATCGCTTCCGCACCAACCGATGGCAGCGCCTTCCCAGGAGTCGTTGGCATAACCCGCAGCAGTATTGGGCGCTGTGGAACTCATGCTTCTGGGCATAGAGACATCCTAGCCAGAATTCAAACCCAACCGTTGTTTATTGCCTGCCGAGCAGCGTCGTGACGGTTCTGAGCTCCGGTCTTACCGATCGCCGAGGAGAGGTGGTTGCGCACGGTCCCCTGCGAGAGGTGGATCTTGGCAGCAATCGCCTTGATGGAGCCGCCTTCGGCCGCGGCGCGCAGGACCTGCTGCTCCCGTCCGGTCAGTGGGTTGAGGCCGCCGGTCAGGGAGTCGGCGGCGAGCGCCGGATCGACCACGCGCTGCCCAGCAGCGACCCTCCGGACCATGGCGGCCAGCTGTTCGGCCGGGGTGTCTTTGACCACGAAGCCGGCTGCCCCGGCGTCCATGGCCCGGCGCAGATAACCAGGACGGCCGAAAGTGGTCACGATCAGGCAGCGCACCGGCAGTTTGGCCTCGACCACCTGACGCACCGCCTCGATGCCGTCGGGGGTGCCAGGATCGCTGCTGGGCATTTCGATGTCCACCAGCGCCACATCCGGGGTGTGCTGGCGCACGGCCTCGAGCAGCTGGTCTCCCCGGCCGACTTGCGCGACCACGTGCAGGTCCGGCTCCAGGTTCAGCAGTGCGGCGAGTCCCCCGCGGACCAGGTCCTGGTCATCGGCAAGCAGCAGACGGATCGGTGTGCTCACAGGTGAACCTCCAGCACGGTTCCTGGACGCTCCGGCACAGTGCCCTCCAGCTCCGGATAGGCACGTCCGATGACTACGTTGGCGCCAGACTGCCTGGCCCGCTCCCGCAGACCGCGCAGCCCATTGCCCTCGCGAGTCTCGGCGAGCCCCACGCCGTCGTCGGCCACTCGGAGCCGATCTGCGGTGATGCTGATCTCACACTGGGAAGCCTCCGAGTGCCGGACCACGTTGGTCACCGCCTCCCGCAGCGCCCAAGCCAGCACCGGTGGCCCCTCGCCCTCCAGCGAGGAGCTGATGCACGGGACGATTCCCGCCGATTCCAAGGTAGAGCGGGCGACGTCGAGCTCACCGGGAAACTGCGGGGCCTTCAGCCGGGTGACGGTGGAGCGCACCTGGCTCAGAGACTCGCGCGAGAGCTGTTCGATGGCCTCGAGTTCGGTGCGGGCCCGCTCCGGATCGGAGTCCATCAGCCGCCGGGCCAACTGCGCCTTGACGGTGAGCACGGTCAGCGAGTGCCCGAGCACGTCATGGACATCCCGGGCGATGTGGTCGCGTTCCTCAGCCTGGCGCAGCTCATCAGCCCTCCGACGGTCGTTATCTTCGTGATACTCGGCGATCCGGATGGCGATGATGAACAGCATGGCCATCCCCGGGCCACCGAGGATCCAGAAGCTGCTGCCCCCGTCGAGGATGAAGGCGATAGCACTGGGCACCGCCCAGACCAGCACGCCGATGGGGATACCGAGGGCGGGCCGGCGTGTGTAGATCACCATTGCGGCGATGAAGGGAGTCATGGCGGAGACCCAGGGCCCGGCTGCAGGGATGACCAAGGCCCCGAGCGCTGCTAACAGGACAACACCGATGATCAGTTCCCTGTTCGTCGGGATACGGTATTCCAGCGTGGAGTCGAAACCACGCCAGCTCAGCCACAGATAGGCCGCTCCGAAGAGCCCGACGCCGGCAAAGCCCACAAGCTGCCAGCCGAGCGCGGCGCCTTCGGTGAGGATCCCGATCACCGGCACGGCAAGGAAGACGATCCACATCCCCGCGTACAGAAAACCTGCGTTGAACCGCGGGCCGGAGCGTCCGGTGGTCTCAAGGCGCAGGTCCCCAGTCTCAGCCCCGCCGGTGGTTGCCATACTGCTCATCCTCTCACCATCCTTTAGCCCAGACGCCGCAGGTGATGAACTCGTGCGCGGGTTATATCCCGCGCAGTTGTTCACAACCTGCGGTGTCTGTGAGTTCTATCGCCGTGCGGTGCTGCGGCGGCGCAGCAGGAAGCAGCCGACGGTAAAGACGACGCTCCAGGCCACGATGTTCAGCAACAGCGCCCACAGGGGATCGGTGCCGAGGGTGCCTTCACCGGTGCTGAGGATGTCACCGCCGGTAAGCGGGTAGCGGGCCAGGGCGGTGACGCCGTACATGGGGGTGAACCGGCCGATGTCCAACAGGATCCCGTCCAGCGGGAAGAAGTTGTTGCCCAGGAAGCCCAGAACCACCAGGAGACCGGCGGCTGCGCCGACTGCGGCGTCGGAGCGGAAGGCCAGGCCCGCCAACAGCCCGTAGAGCGCGAACGGCAAGGAGGCCACCACAGTCAGGAGCGCCGTGGCGATCCACCGTTCGGGATCCATCTCTGTGGCGGTGAACAGGCCCACCAGGTTGATCAGCAGCACTGGGAAGGCGGCCATGACCAGGGCGATGATGGACTTGGCCAGCACGAACATCCCATGCGGCATGGAGGTCAGCGCCAGCTGGCGTCCCCAGCCCTGCTGGAGTTCCACCGCCGCGGAACCGGCCAGCGAGGTGGTGGCAGTGGCCGCGCCGTAGACGGCGATGCCCACCATGGTGTGGGCGCTGACGTTGCCGGTGCCGTCGGGCAGATCGAACTCGTTCCAGTCGGCGCTGACCCCGAAGATCAGGAACAGCACTGTGGGCAGCACGATGATGAAGAAGGAGTTGGCGAAGTTCCGCAGGTTCCGCCAGAAGTCCATCAGGATATAGGCACTCACTCGCATCCCGCCCCGTGCTTGGCGCACGGTGCGGGTCCCCTGCTCGTTCGCTTGACTGCTCATCGCCCGCTCTCCTTGTCTCCATAGTTGGTGCTGGTCAGTTGCATGAAAGCCTCCTCCAGGCTTGCCGGGCGCACGGTGATCCCGTGGGCGCCGGTTTGGGTGAGCAGGTGGCGGGCCAGGGCGTCGGCGTCGTCGGTGCGGAAGGTGATGGTGGCCCCGCGGACCTCACGGGAGATCACCTGCGGCAGAGCCTCGAGCTCCTCCGGGGAGGGCTCCCAGGTGACCTTCACATGAGCTGCGCCGGCGCGCTGGCGGACCTCGTCAGTGGGACCGTCTGCGATAACTTTACCGGAGTGCATCAGCACGGTGCGGCGGGCAAACTGTTCGGCCTCCTCCAGGTAGTGGGTGGCGAACAGGACGGTGGTGCCGGACTCGGCGGTGTCGCGCATCCGGTCCCAGAACTCGTGCCGGGCGCCCACGTCCATTCCTGCGGTGGGCTCGTCCAGGATGATGATGTCCGGCCGGGGCAGCAGGGCCAGGGCGAACTTCAGCCGCTGCTGCTGGCCACCAGAGCATTTGCCCACCGCACGGCCGGCGATGCCTCCCAGCCCGGCGGTCTCCATCACCTCATCGACCGGGAGGCGGTTCTTGTGCAGTGCGGCGATGATCTGCACGGTCTCCTTTACTGAGAGGTCAGGCAGCAGTCCGCCGGTCTGCAGCAGTGCCCCGAGCCGTCCGTTCTGCGCGGCCTTGCGCGGTGAGCCGCCCAGCACTCGGATAGTTCCTGACTCCGGGGTGTTGAGCCCGAGGATCATATCGATCAGCGTGGTCTTGCCAGCGCCGTTGGGGCCAAGGACCGCCGTCACCTCACCTCTCTGGAAGGCCAGGCTCACACCGTCGACGGCGCGCACCCGTCCTCCGTCCCCGTCGGGGAAAGAGCGGACGACGTCGCTGACGGTGATGACGGGCGAGCCGGCGTCGTCGGGCTCTGCGATCCGTTCAGTACGTATCTGTGTGTTCATACCTCCAGCATGGGGGCTGGAGGCAGGGAACGCGTAGAGCACCTGTCACGAATCCGTCATGACATTTGTCAGTGCTGGTTCCGGCGGCGGGGAGACCCCGCTCGCCTCTCGGCCGCGTACGGCGGTCACGGCCTTCACGCCTGAAGCTGGTTTCGGCGGCGGGGAGACCCCGCTCAGCGTGGCGTAGCCCGCTGAAGTCAGAAGCCGCTGATGAGGAACTCGGAGATCATCGGATCAAGGCCCTCCAGCACGGCTTCTTTGGACTGGTAGAACGAGACGGGGCCGTTCCAGTCACTGCGGACCAGGCCGGCGGCGGTCGCCCAGTGGGACCCCACGCGAGCACCGGATTCGAGGATGTCGTAGCGACGGCAGTCCTGCGGTCCGTCCGGGAGCTCCACGTTCTCAATGCCGGCCGCTCGGACTTCAGCCAGCGAGGGCTCAGCGGAGGGGTCGCTGTCCTGGATCCGCCAATACTGTTCGGAGGCAGCGCCGGAGCCGATCACGTCCATCAGCAGCAGATACTCGCCATAGCTGGGCAGGGTGTCCTCTCCCAGACCGTCTTCGGTACGTACACTACTGGCCTCAACTGTTCCGGGCTCCTGCCGAAAGGTGTAGTGCTGCCAGGATTCACCGTCGTCCTGGAAGCGGACGACCGATTCGGCACGATAAGCCTCTGCCTCACCCTCCAGCGGAAATGCGATGCGAGTAGTGAGGGTCATATCTGCGTATTGACGCCAGAGCCCACCAACCCTGCTGCCATTGACCGTAAAGGATTCCCACCGCTGCATGCGGCAACACTACGCCGTCTGCGGCAATCGCGGGAGGGTTCTCTGCTCACCCAATAGCCACAGATTCGGCGGCCGCCGGATTCAGCAGTTCGGGTGAGAGGTTGATCAGGCGAAGCCGGCAGCGGTCGGTGATCTGCTCATCGGTAAGGCTGCGGACCAGTGCTGCCTCGGCGTCGTCGTCGGTATGATCATCGAGACCACTCTTGGGCAGGGATGAAGAAACAGGCCCCTTGTGCAGCGGCACGTCGATCACCGTGACCGCGGCGGGAGTCAGCGGGATGAACTGGTGCCGGTCGATCAGCTTCAACCCTTCGAACAGCACTCGCAGCGCTGCCCCGTGGGAGACCACTGCGGCGGTGCGCACCTCAAAGCTGAGGTCGGTGGAGGGGCTGGGCTGGATCTCGGCAGTGTGGCGGACGATGTCGAAGAAGGCACCCCGCATGCGGGTGACCAGCTCCTGGTGGGACTCACCGCCGGCCGGGGTGAAGCTTCCGGCGCGCCAGCCTTCGAACTGATCGGGGAAGTCATCCCGGATCTCGGCGGCGTATCCACCCTCCCACTCCCCCAGGTTCTGCTCGGCCAGGTCAGGGCGGACAGTGGGGGCGATATCGAGTCCGAATTCGGCGAAGGTCTGCTGGGTCCGCACCAGGGAGGAGACGTAACCCTGCTGCGGGTTCTGCGCCCGGACGAACCCGCCGGCGATCCGGGCCTGTTGGATTCCGGAGTCTGCCAGAGGGATGTCTGAGCGCCCCTGCAGCCTGTGGTCCTTGTTCCATTCGGTTTCGCCGTGCCGGATGAGCACAATTCGGATCATTCCCGCTCCCCTGTCATCTCCATGCAGTGCTGTACGTGTCGCCACAAGGCTCCATGTTTCACCCTATGCCATGGCGACGACGCGGACCGTGGAAGCTTCTTGCCCAGGTGCCCGTACTCTTGATCTATGAGCCTGCGCGATGAGCCCGCCGAGCATCCGATCACCTCCTCCGGGGTGCTGCTGACCACTCCGGTGCTGGATGTGGTGGAGGAGCGCTTCCGCTTCGGTACCGGCGCTGAAGAGCTGACCCGGGTCTATGTCAGCCATCCGGGTGCGGTAGCGGTGCTGGCGGCGGACGCTGAGGACCGTGTACTGCTGATCAACCAGTACCGGCATCCGGTGCGGATGAACCTCTGGGAGATTCCTGCCGGACTGCTGGATGTGGAGGGCGAACCGATGCTGGAGGCCGCTCAGCGGGAGCTGGCAGAGGAGTCCGACCTGCGGGCCTCGGTCTGGCATACGCTGGTGGACTTCTACACCACTCCGGGGGCGCACAACGAGGCAATCCGCATCTACCTGGCCGAGGGGTTGAGTGAGGTGCCTGAGGCGGAGCGGCATGTGCGCCAGGCTGAGGAGGCGGATCTGAGCTTTCAGTGGGTGCCGCTGGGTGAGGCGGTGGAGGCAGTGCTTGCCGGGAGGATGCACAACCCTTCGGCCGTCACCGGGATTCTCGCGCTGCATGCGGTGCGCACCGGTGCAGGCCGGCTGCGTGATGCCCGGGCGCCCTGGCCGGATCAGCCCCGCGGCCTCGCGCCCTGAACAGGGCCGACTGAACAGGACCGAGGATCAGCACCGGGCCTCTACGATGGCAGGGCAAGTATGCGGAGCAGAACAGGAGGACGAGGAATGGCCGAAGAGTTGTCGCTGCACTCTGAGATAGTCGGTGAAACAGGTGAGACCGTGGTGTTTCTGCACGGGCTCTTCGGCCAGGGGAAGAACTTCAGGCAGATCGCCAAGGGGCTCACCTCGGATTTTCAGTCTCTGCTGGTGGACCTGCCCAACCACGGGGCCTCGGACTGGACCCAGCGGTTCGACTACGTGGAGCAGGCTGATGTGGTGGCTGAGCATCTGCGCCGCACGGTGGCCGCTGAGGCGCCGGTGAATCTTGTGGGCCACTCCATGGGTGGCAAGGTGGCGATGCTGCTGGCGCTTCGTCATCCGGAGCTGATCGGCCGCCTGGCGGTGGTGGACATCTCGCCGGTGGCACATCAGTCCATGGGAGAGTTCGAGCACCTGCTGGACAGCCTGCTGGACTTACCGCTGAAGGAGATCAGTTCCCGCGGTGACGCCGACGAGCTACTGCGCGAGCCGATCCCTGAGGATATGGTCCGCGGTTTCCTGCTGCAGAGCATGGTGCGCAGCGACGACGGCTTCCGCTGGCGGCCCAACCTGCAGCTGCTGCGCCAGTCGTTGCCCCAGATCGCAGATTTTCCAGATACCGACGACGCCCGCAGGCAGTTCGAGCACCCAGTGCTGTGGGTCGCCGGGGCCAAGTCCGACTACATCAAGGACGACTACGCCCCCGCCATGAGGGAGCTCTTCCCCCGCACCACTTTGACCACGGTCAAAGGCGCCGGGCATTGGGTGCACGCCGAGCAGAGCCAGGTCTTCACCGAAGTGCTGAAACGTTTCCTCCATGCTGGGGGCAGATGAGGAGCTGGGGCTGACAGGATATGAACCTGCGAGCCCTTGTTCTCGCGTCATGGCTCTCCGCAGGTCAAAACTAACATCGGTGCCGCGGGCAACTCCGGGCTTACCACCACAAGACGTATTGACGGTTCAATCACAGCTCTGAGTAGGGATCGGTCTCAGGCTCAACCCCCGTCTGCTGCACGAACTCTGGCAGTTTTGCTGTCAGTACGTTCCAGACGACGTCGTAGTCGACGCGCCCGTATTCGTGGGACAGCAGGTTCCGCATGTCGTAGATGCGGCGCCAGGGCACCTTCGAATGTTCTGCTTTCCAATCTTCGTCAAGGCCTCGGGTTGCCTCGGCGATGATCTCGATGGCTCGCTCTGCGGCGTAACGATTGGTCAGCCCCGCCGGTGATCGGCTCACGAAAGCCTCGTAACCCTCGTCAGCGATCATCCGGCAGATCCCCAGCTGACGACTGATGTCACGCAGCTTTCGCTCATGACGTCCGTCGCTGGTCATACAGCGATGGCCTCATCACGTTTGCGGTAAATACCACCGTAGTCCTCGGGGTTCTTCGGCACCGACATCAAGTCTACCGGCACGCTCAAGATGCTCTCCAGGCGTCGGCGTAATTCGATCACCGCAAAGGCGTCGTGGTCGGCGTCGGCGGGAAACTCGACGAAGAAGTCGATGTCGCTCTCATCAGTCGCTCTCCCCTGTGCCACCGACCCGAAGACCTTGATCGCTTCAAAGCCAAGCTCCTCAGCTTCGCAAAGAATACGCCGACGGTGCCGGGCGAGCAGCTCCGCAGGGTTCGCACGCAGCGCCTCACTCAGCTTCTTCTCAGCAACTGGGCTCAGGCGTCGTCGTCCACTCTCTATTGCGGCGATAACTGACTGGGTGGTACCAGTGCGCTCGGCCAGCTGAGCCTGCGTCAGCCCAAGGGCGACCCGGCGCGCACGGAAGAACCGGTGGCGCGGCACCTCCTCGATCAGCAGATTGTCTTCAGCACCCATGAATCCAGAATATAGCTAAAAATTGCTATACGGAAGGGTTGGCAGCGTCGTCGACCCCGTGGGGGATTAAAGCCCTCGATAGTAATCCCGAATATAGGCCGCCATCTGTTCTCTACGTTCTGCCAGGAACTCCTGATATGTTTCGGAGGTCGTTTTCCGCAGGGAGGCAGGAACGGCGTTCTCCTCAAAAGTGCTGGCGAGCTCTTCCTCCGAGGCGAGCTCTCCCAACCCCAGCTCGCCGGTCTCCACCTGATCGCCTACCCGTTTCAGGTAGTCAGCGGGTGCCGCGTCTTTGATCCCAATGTTCACCGGGGTCTCCGTCAGTGCATAGTTGGCAATCTGGTTGTACTGAGTTCGGTCCGTCACCCCAGAACGCACCAAGTAATTCTTCGGTACCAGATGGTGAATATCTCCGCCTTCTTCCATCATCTGACCTATGGTGATGTGTTTAGACAAGAAGCCTTTGGCATTGCGCTGAATCTGTGCTGCCAGAAAGACCGTGAAATACGGACTGCGTGTGCTGGTGGTGTTCATGTTAGACGGCAGCTCCACCTCCCAGAATCCATCAGTCAGTTGGCCTCTCTCGATCTGGTTCAGGTACTCCTCTACACCGAGTTCATCGATCCGACGTATATCGAGCTCGAACTGGGTCTCAAGCGAACCAGAATGCCGCCCGGTCAGCATGGACATAATGAACCATCGGCGCACTACGCGCTTAATCTGGCCCTCGGACAGGAACTTCTCCGCGCGAAGCCTGAGGTACAACGCATAGGCGAAGTTCAACGCGTTCTTGGAGCTGATCATCTTCGCCTGAGTAAATCCAGCAGACTTGATGGTCAGAGTGAATTGCTGGAAGTTGTACTGGTTGACGATCTCCAACAGCACTTTCTCCAAGGTAGCAAAGGACTCTGCTGCAAGGTCCTCACGGAAGGTGCGGGTTTCGAAATCACGACCCGAAAGCAGACTCACCAGCGAAGCCATCTTGCCTCGACCGAAGCCCCGCAAACCAGCTACACGGATCACGTCTGTATAGTCCGGGTCATAAAGGTCAGATGCGTCGTCTTTGAGCCAGGCGATCTTGCTCATGAAACCGGACTCCACGAACCCGGCATCATTCTTGACAATGTCGTCGTAAACACCTGGATGTCTGGCCATATGGCAGAAGTAGTCAATAAGTTTGCGGAGCTGCGATCCGTGCTCACCCTGACTGGAGATCTTACTCATGGCGAAGTCTGCGCTGGAGAGCGGGACTCCCTTGGAATTGATCCGAATAAAGATCTCAGTCACCGTGTTGATATCAAGTTCATCCGCCAAGGTAATGATGCCCACTTGAGCATTCCGGACCGCCGACAATTTGCCGCAGGCGTCGACAACGGCCTTTTCATCTGCTTCTGGATTCTGCGTGAGGTACGCACGGATCGCTGAGAACGTCGACGAGTCGTTCATGAACTCTGCAACATCCGAGATCCATGCTTTGTCCCGATCGATAACCGGTGTAAGTGTCTGGAACTCTTCGGTCTGCGGGTTGAATGCTATCTTGATGCGCTTCTTCGAGTAGTCCTTGTCAACCACTGCGTGGCCCACGAGCGCCGCAGTCATGGCGGTAATACGCTGCTGACCATCAATCAGAATGTGCTTGAACCCGGAAGTGGTGCCGTCCTTCAGCCCAATCTCCTGACTCTGCCAGGTAATGAGATACCCAACCGGATATCCCTTATACAGAGAATCCATGAGGTCACGCACTTTCGTGGAGCTCCAGACGAACGGCCGTTGCATCTCCGGAATCGCAATCTGACCGCTCTTGACCCAGGACAGTAATGTCTCCACCTGGTGCTGCTGAACGCTGTACTTCGACATGGGCTCCCTCACGCTCTATCGGTACGTCACGTTAATTCGACCCTATCCCAGGTTCACCAGCCCCCGAATACCGGCACCGACCAGGTGACCGACCCCACCCATGTCTTACCCTCCGCCTAGTGTCGATCGCGTCCACATGCAATAAAGGAGAAGGCGTTCGCCATGGGACACAACCGTGATCCGGACCTCGACGTCGTGGCGACGGTCAAGCAGATCCGGCGCGATGTTGAGAAGCGCCAAGCGATCAAGGAAAGCACCGTCACGAGGTGTCAGGTACAGTTCGAGCCTAAGGGCACGATATACACCTACGCGGCAATCTTCGCTGAAGGTCGGTGGTACAACACCAGGCAGTCGCATAAGGTCTACGCCCATGATGCGATGTTGTCTCTGCTGACCGGCAGCAAGGTGATCGCCGCTCATATCGCGACTGACTTCGAGTAGGTCGTCTGATCGGTATCCGACGGGCGTGGAGGCTTATAGAACCCTGTCCGCCGGACTGGTCATGCCGGTGCTGAAACTCCAACCCAACCCCGGCGTCGTCATCCTTCACGCTCAATCTATTGATTTTCGATAGATTTCTGTTGATACTCGTGTCATGTCAACATGCCCCTGGCTCATCAATACCCTGCGCGCTCTGCTGATTCTGCTGTTCGGGTGCCTGCTTGCGATACAGGTCGCCGTCATCCCAGCCCAGTTCCGGTGGCAAGCGCAGGCCTCCCCCGAACACGCCCACTGGCAGGTCTCCGCCACCGCCATCACCATCTTCTGGATCGCCTGCCTCCAGGCCGTCATCGCCTGCACCTGGGGCCTGCTGAACCTGGTGTCCCGTGACCGCATCTTCAGCGACGCCGCCGCACCCTGGGTCAACGCGATCCTGGTGACCATCGGCATGGTCTGGGTCAGCCTCGTCGTGGTGATCATCATGCTCGCCGCCGATATCGGCAACACCATCTACCACGCCATGATGGGGCTGGCCCTGATCCTGGTCACCGCCGTCGGACTGCTGATGACGGTCATGCGCGCCCTGCTGCGCCAGGCCACCACGCTGCGCACCGAGATGGACCAGGTGGTCTGATGCCCATCCGCGTGAACATCGACGTCATGCTCGCCAAGCGCAAGATGAGCGTGGGCGAGTTCGCCGACCGCGTCGGCATCAGCCCCGCCAATGTCGCAGTCCTGAAGAACGGGCGGGCCAAGGCCGTCCGCTTCACCACCCTTGACGCCATCTGCCGGGTGCTGGACTGCCAGCCCGGCGACATCCTGGAACGGACTCCTGATGACCCGACTTATCACACAACCAATGACCACACCGACTGAACACACCGATGTGCTGGTGGTCGGCGCCGGGCTCGCCGGCCTGCGCACCGCCACGCTCCTGGCCCAGCTCGGGCATAGCGTGACACTGATAGAACGACGACGGCGCCTCACCGAGTTCATCCGCACCACCGGAATCTTCGTGCGCAAGACCCTGAGCGACTACGGCCTGCCCACCGAGCATCTCGGTCCGCCCATCCGCACCATGGTGCTCTACCCGCCCAGCCTGCGAAAACCGGTGCGACTGAGCAGTGAGCGCGATGAGTACCGTGTCGGGGAGATGGGACCGCTGTATGAACACTATGCGCGTGAAGCCGTGCTGGCCGGAGTGGATCTGCGGCTGGGCACCCGCTTCCTGGGGCTTGTGGAGGACGACTGGCTGATCAGGGAGGACGACGGCGCCCGGCGGATCGCTGCCCGGTTCATAGTGGGTGCCGATGGTGCCCGGTCCCAGGTCGCCAAACACCTGGGTCTGGACCTCAACGCCCACCTGCTGGTCGGTACCGAGCGGGTCTATCCGCTCACCGACCCGGCCGGGGAGCCTGCCTTCCACTGTGTGATCGACCCACGGTTAGCACCCGGCTACCTCGCCTGGACCGTCAACGACGGCGTCCATGCCCACGTCGGTGTGGCCGGCTACGCCCACCGCTATCCGCATGGGATCAACCATGCCCTGGAGAGCTATGCCGCCGTGGCTCCTGGTCTCTCCCCCGCCGACCGGAATCCTGCGCAGGCAGAACCACGCGGTGGCCCCATCCCAGTGGGCGGCTTGCTGCGGCGGATCAGCTCTCCGCGCGGGCTGCTGGTCGGCGATGCCGCCGGTGCCGTCTCACCGCTGACCGCTGGCGGGCTCGATCCCTGCCTGCGGCTCTCCGACTACGCGGCCGGAACACTCCACCAAGCCCTGACCAACGCTGATCGCAGCACGCTGCAAGTCTACGACGGCGCAGCGTTGCGCAGAGAGTTCCGCGGCCGTCTGGCCATGCGACACGCCCTGGCGCAGATCCGCACACCAGCTGCGGCCGAGGCTGCCTTTCTCGGTCTGCGCATCGGTGCCGGTCGAGCCGCTGCCGGGCATATCCTCTTCGCCGACAAGTCTTTCCCCTCGCCGAATCAAGTCATTCCAACGCGCTGAGGGCCCATGCCGAGCGGTCTCTGATCTGCGGCTACTCCGGTCTGAAGGGTACGAGTCCTGACCCGACCGGAGGCATGTCCGACCCCACGAGTAACGTGAATCCTATGAACGCAAGGCTCTTGTCTCCAGCGCATCAGCTGCCGGATCGCGCGGCCCATCTGGCCGGCGAACCGGAACTGGCTGCCGCCTGGGAGCAGGAAATCGCCGAACGCCGGGCACAAGCGGCGAAGGTGCAGCACCTGCTGACCTACAAAGCCCGGAAACTGCATCAGAATAAAGACCAGCACTCCTTCACCCGCCAGGCGGTCGAGAAGACCATCATCCGCGACGCCGCCGCTGTACTGGGGATGACCGAGGCCGCCGTGCGCCGGTTGCTGGGCACAGGCGAGTTCCTGAGCCGGAAGCTACCGAAGACCTGGGCCTCATACACTGCCGGTGCCATTGACCGCGACCGTGCGAAGAGTGCCGCCCAGGCTGTAGAAGACATTGCTCACCGCGATGATCTGCTTCGGGTGATCGACGCCGAGATCGCCGCCAAAGCCCCGCAGGAGAATGCCGCAGGCTTGGATGCGTGGCTGAAACGCCGGGTCCCGGAACTGGATAGTGCAGCGTTCGAAGAACGCTATGAGCGGGCTCAGGCCACACGCTATGTGACCTTCCACCACCGTGGTGACGGCATTACCCGCATTGACGCACTGATCCCCACCCTGGTGGCAGCGCCATTGGAGCAGGAGATCTACGCCCAGGCCCGCCACACATCCCGTACGGCTGCTGACTCTGCCACCAAGGACACGGGTGTCGAAAACACGCCACAGCAGGGGCAGGCCCTGGAAGACAACACGCTGGCGGAGCGGACTGTGGAGAGCCGGACCCTGACCCAGCGGATCGCTGATGCCTTCACCGACCGGCTTCACAGCACCAATCAGCTCCGCGCCGCCGAGCACTCAGAGCACGACGGCGCGGCCCCGCCAACAGCAGCACAGCTTTCGCCGGTGCACGCGAAGATCGGGATTCTGGTCCCGCTCCAAACCGTGGCCGGGGAGTCTGATGCCCCAGCCATCAGCTGGGACCGCTCCTGGTCACTGCCCGCCGACCAGGTGCGCCGGATCGCCACAGACCCCGACGCCGATCACGACTGGTACCTCGCCGGCACCCGCCCAGGGCCCGATGGGCATGATGAGATCGTCACAGTGGTCCACCGGCGCTGCGGCCCAACCCCACAGACCACCGGAGGTCCCAGGGCCAATGCCGCAGAACACAGCATTGAACCTCCATCCGCCGCCCGAGACGCGCTCCAGGACTGAATCAATACTGCTGATCCAGCGGCCGAAAACCTGCTGACCAAGACGTACCAGTCCCGGACCTCCCGGGATAAACAACGTGAGGCGATCCTACTCCGCGATGGCCAATGCGTTCAGCCTGGGTGCAGCAACTCCGGCTGGCGGGCAGAGATCGACCACAAGCAATCCTTCGAGACCGGCGGCCAAACTACCGGAACGAATCTGCAAGTGCTCTGCCATGACCACCACCAGATCAAAAGCCACAACCTCGGTCACGATCATGACGCCACACCGGGAAAACCATCCGTCGCCAAGAGTCCGCCACCGCGAGGTGATCCGCCGGACTGGGTGGCGCACAGTGTTGCCTGAACCCGCCAGCTGCGCCCCACAAGCGCGGCGGGTCAGGCACGCCGTTGCCCACATCATCCTGTCCCGGGGCCAGTGCTCTCGACGATCCCAGAACCGGAAGGACTCCAAACCAAAGTGACAGTGACACAGGACCAGAGTCACGCAAGACCGGGGTGACACGGAGATCTGGCACCAAAACGAACTCCAGTCTGGCCCGAGGCGCCTCACCAGGAACAATGAGGCGCTGATGAGCTGACTCTGATGACCTGACTAGGCTGTCAGCAGGCGCTGCCTCTCGAACTCGATGTCGTAGTCCGCGGCAGGCCACTTCAGGTTGAGGTCGGCCAGAGCGGCGATGAGAATCTCCTGCACTGCCAGCCGTGAGTACCACTTCCTGTCGGCACCGACCACATGCCAGGGCGCGTGATCAGCGTCGGTGGCCTCCAGCATGCCCGAGTAGATCGTGCGGTACGAGTCAAACTCCTTGCGTGCCTGGGCATCCGAGGGATCGTACTTCCAGTGCTTGTGCTCACGGTCCAGCCGCGAGATCAGCCGCTCCAGCTGCTCCTTGGCGGAAATGTGCAGCATCACCTTCACTATCACGAATCCATGGCGCACCAGCTCCTGCTCAAAGAGCTGCAGCGTCTCCACCCGGAGTGCCAGCTCATCGGCATCAAGGGTTCCGTTCACCGCCGGCACCAGGACATCCTCGTAGTGCGAGCGGTCGAAGACCCCCACATGCCCCGGCGCGGGCAGCCGGGCAATGATGCGCTGGAGATAATGCTGGGACTGCTCTTCTTCGGTGGGCTTGCCGAAGGCGGTCACATCCACACCCAGCGGATCCATCGTCCCGACTACGGACTTCACCATTCCGCCCTTGCCGGAGGCGTCCATCCCCTGCAACACCAGCAGCACGCGCGGTCCCGGGTCCAAGGAGTCCAACGCCTTTTCGACCTCACCGTCGAATAGTTCGCTGCGCCGCTTCTTGTGACTCTTGTCCAGTGCCGGTGCGCGCCCGGCGATCGCCTTCAGCACCGCGGACTTCTCAGCCCTCGGAGCAGAAATGTGGTGGGCCCAGAGCAGCTCCTGCAGCTCAGCGAGCAGATCAGCGCGCTCGGCCAGAGTCTTCAGACCGCGCTTCTTCCTCCCGTCGAAGCCGACCCGGCGTCGGGTGCTGATCTCACCGAGATCCAGCGGATGCTCATCCTGAGCCACCCGCCACAGTGCGCGCGGGTCGCCGTCGAACGGCACACCGGTGACCTTCGGACCCGGAACTCCGGTCAGCTCAACTGCCAAGGGCTTCACATCAGTCATCCCCACAGCCTACAGACCGTTAGACTCAAGCTCCTTTCGACGCAGCATGAGTGCTTCCACCACATCTCCGTACCGGGTGGCAGAGTGGTGGCATGGAATGGTTGATGCTTCTTCTTGGACTCGCGCTGGGCCTGATCATCGGCACGGTGGCTGCCTGGTATCTGCTGACACGGCACGACGGCACCCGAAAGTTAATCCACCAGCAGCTGGCAGACAGCCAGGCGAACACCGAGCGGCTGAGCGCACAGCTCACCGAAGCTCAGCAGAACCTCGCTGCGGCCCGCGGCAGGTTGGAGGAGATCGAACGGCGTCGTGCCGAAGAAGCGGAGGCGGCCCAGGAGCGCGAATCCCTGCTGGAGATGTTGCACCCGGTGCGGCAGGGTGTGACCGAGATGCAGCGCCGTATCCAGGAGCTGGAGCGCGAACGCTCCGCACAGCACTCCCGACTCAGCCAGCAGCTGAGCACCGCCGCTGAGTCCGATGCCAAGATCATCGAATCCACCCAGGCGCTGCTGGGCTCGCTGCACTCCACCTCCGCCCGCGGGCACTGGGGTGAGGTACAGCTGCGCAGGGTGGTGGAGGCCGCGGGCATGCTCTCGCATGTGGACTTCGCCGTGCAGCACACCGGCACCAACCCTGACGGGGAGGTGCTGCGCCCGGATATGGTAGTGCATCTGCCCGGGGGCCGGCAGCTGATCATCGACGCCAAGGCCCCGCTGAACGCGACTGATCCCCGCGCACAGGCCAAAGCGCTGCGTGGCCGCGTCGAGGAACTGGCCAAGAAGCGGTACTGGGACGCCGTCGAGCTCTCCCCAGATGTGGTGTTCTGCTTTGTGCCGGCAGAGTCACTGCTCTCCGCAGCACTGGAGACTGACCCGCAGCTGCTGGACTGGGCCATGGCCAGAGGCGTTGCCCTGGTCTCCCCGGCCTCACTGCTGGCCTCGCTGAAAGCAGTGGAGACTGCATGGCGGCAGGAGCGGGTGGCCGCCAACATCAAGGAAGTGGTGGACCATTCCCGGGAGCTCTACCGGCGTCTGGCGGCGATGAGCAAGTATCTGGAGGAGACCGGTGCCCGGCTGTCCCAGGCTGTGGGGGCTTACAACAAACTCATCGGCAATATCGAGCGCAGAGTGCTTCCGCAAGCAGAGACGCTAAGCCGGCTGGAGGTGGCAGATTCGGCCAAGCACGGCGCAGAAGAACTGACTGCAACGGTGGCGGCCGACCACGTCGCCACTGAGGTCAACCCGCTCGGGCCACGTCTACGGGGCCACAAGCCCGCAGAGCCCGGAACACCTACAGAGTGAGTCCGAAGACCCAGACCAGAATGCTCATCGACACCATCGTAATGACTATCACGGCCGCAAGGTTCAGCCAGAGTCCACCTTTGACCATCTGACCGATGGTCACATACCCGGAGCCGTAGGCGATGGCGTTGGGCGGAGTGGCCACCGGCAGCATGAATGCACACGTCGCCGCCAACGCCACCGGAGCGGCCAGAATCAGTGGGTCCACCCCGGTACCCATGGCGACGCCAGATGCCACCGGGAGGAAGGTCGCCGCAGTGGCGGTATTCGACGTCATCTCAGTCAGCACCAGCACCCCTAGCGCTGTGACAAGCACCAGGACCCAGATCGGCACCCCGGCCAGTCCTTCCATCTGAGTGCCCAACCATTCGGAGAGACCCGATGCCCCGAACTGGCCAGAGAGGGCCAGACCGCCACCGAAGAGCAGCAGCACGCCCCAGGGAAGCTTCACCGCATAGTCCCAATCCAGCAGGCGAACGCCTTTCTTGGCGTTGCCGCCGGCCGGCAGCAGGAACAGCAGCAGGCCGACCAGCATCGCGATACCGGCATCTTCGATCGGCGGGTCGGTATCCGGCGGGACCACGCCTAAGGCCTCCAGCACATCAGTTCCGATGGGCACGAAGACCCATAGCAGGGCGGCCAGGATGAAGATCAGCAGGACGCGGATCTCGCCCTGGCTCATCGGACCAAGTTTGCGAAGCTGCTCCTTGATCAGCTCGCCCCCACCAGGAATATGGTCGATCTCCGGGCGGAAGACGACCTTGGTGAGCATGAACCAGGTGAAGGCCATCATCACTATTGACAGCGGAACACCGACCAGCATCCACTGGGCGAAGCCGATGGTCACATCGTGATTCGTGCTCATATGTCCGGCCAGCAGCGTGTTGGGCGGTGTGCCGATAATCGTGCCCAGTGACCCGATCGAGGCGGCATAGGCGATGCCGAGCATCAGCGCTGTGCCGAAGTTCGACTTGATGGCCTGCTTCTTGCCCTCCTCCTGAGCGTCCTCGTCTTCGGCCGCACCAGCGGTGGCAGGATCTTCGCCGGCGAGAATCTTACGCACCAGCATCAACACCGAGATGCCGATGGGCAGCATCATGACCGCGGTGGCGGTGTTGGACACCCACATCGACAGGAACCCGGTGGCGATCATGAAACCCGCGATCAGGGCAGTTGGTTTGGAGCCCATCAGGCGCAGAGTCCCTAAAGCGATCCTGCGGTGCAAGTTCCACCGCTGCATGGCCAGGGCCAGCATGAACCCGCCCATGAACAGGAAGATGATGTTATTCCCGTAGGAGGCGCCGACATCGTCAAAGCCCACACCTCCGGCCGGTTCATCGCCGCTGCCGAACTCGTCTTCGGGCACCAGAATCGGAAACAGCAGCAGCGGCAGCAGTGCAGTGGCCGGGATCGGGATAGCCTCCGTCATCCACCAGACGGCCATCAGCACTGCCGTGGCGGCTGTAAGCCGGGGCCAGAGTTCGATATCTGCGGGCATGATGGCGAAGATGATCAAAGCCAGGACCACTCCGCCGAAAAGTCCGATCAGCCGCCGGAGCAAAGCCGGTTTAGCGAATCCCTCAGCCTGATGGCCGGCCGACAGTTCGGTGCTCTCGCGCTCCGACTGTTCTCTGGGGTCATACTGTTGAAGATGTGCCCCGGTCACCCGGGAACGCGGTGGCATCATGGGTCACCAGCTCCTTAGTCCTATGCCTTAGCTCACAGTGATACTACTCACCAAGCCTGGAGAGTCCCCTGCGGGGCCTCGGCGTTTTGCCGGATCCGCCGCACGGAGGCCGTTCAGTTTCTGGGGAGCACCGCCATCACCAGCACTGTGGCGAGAACGGTCAGGACGATCACCATACCGACTGTGCCGGGCCAACCGGCAAGATGAAGGAAGGATCCGCCAAGGTAGCCGAAGACGGAGGAACCGCCGTAATAGCCGAGGTTGTACAGAGAGGCGGACTGGGACCGTCCTGCCACCGCCTGCGCCCCGGCCCAGCCCGAGGCCACCGCGTGGGAGGCGAAGAACCCGCCGGTGAGCACCACCATGCCCAGGACAATCACCCATACATGGGGGATCAGTGTCAGGACGACGCCGCCGACCATCACCACGTTGCCGCCGATGAGCACGGGTCTACGGCCCACTCTGGAGGCCAGTGCGCCGGCCCGGGGGGAGGAGATTGTGCCCGCGAGATAAGCGAGGAAGATCAAGCTGGTCAGCCACAGCGGCATCAGGAACGGAGGCTCGGCCAGGTGGAAGGCCAGAAAGTTATACATCGCCACAAACCCGCCCATAGTCAGGAAGCCCTGGATATAGATGACCCAGAGTGCCGGTGAGCGCAGGTTGCCCAGCAGCTGTCCCACCGCCTCGCCGAACCGGCTTCGCCGCGGGGTGAAGTTCCTGGCCCGCGGAGCGGTGCACAGAAAGATCAGAACGCAGATGACCGCGACTCCGGTGACCACCAACATTCCCAGCTTCCAGCCCAGCTGTTCCCCGACGGGCGCGGCGATGATCCTCCCGGAGAGCCCGCCGATGGTGGTGCCAGAGATGTAGGTGCCTGCGGCGACGGCGGCGACTTTGGCGCTGACCTCCTCGCTGAGGTACGCCACTGCAAGAGCGGGCACCCCGCCGAGCATGAAGCCCTCAATGAACCGCATGGCTAGCGCCAGAGAGAAGGTAGGCATCAGCACGGTGAGGATGGCGAAAATGCAGGCCAGGGAGATCGCCATGAGCATGGCAGGTTTACGGCCCATTGCGTCACCGATATATGACCAGGGGATGACGCCGATGGCCAGTCCGAGAGTCGCAGCCGAGACCATGAGCGCTGCTTGATCAGCGGTCACACTCTGATCACCGGCGATCAGCGGCAGCAGCCCTTGGGGAGAATACAGTTGGGCGAAGGTGGCCACACCGATGAAGAACAGTGCCACGAGCAGCAGCCGGTACGGCGGGGTCCCAGGCTGGAGCCCGGGGGTGGAGGCGCTGTTCACAGAGAACCACCTTACGCCCGGTGCCCTGGCGTGCTGGTCAAGCGGCAGAGACCACATCAATCACCCCGCGGATAATGGCACCGGCACCGCCCAGGCCGGCCAGGGTCATCGCGAGAGTGCGAGCCGCCGGGACAGGGACGAACCTGGCCAGTTGAGCCGCAAGGAGGATGCCGACCAGCACGGTGGCAACAATGCCTGCGAGCAACCAGCCGAAGGGGATGCCCACACCACCGTCGATGCTCACCGACCCCAGGGCGAGCTTGGACACCACCGAAGCGGCCCCCATGGTCATGAAGACCGGCTGCAGGGTGGCGGCGAAGGAACGCTGCTCCCAACGGGAGAGACGCGAATAGATGACCATCACGGGGGCAGCGACCCCGGAGGTGGTGTTGAAGAACCCTCCGATGAGTCCGGCGATCACCCCCGGTGACCTGCCGGTCCATTCCGGCAGCCGTCGCAGGGTGACGGTGACCAGCAGGGCGGTCACTACAATCGAGCCCAGGATAATAGAGAGCCAGCCGGCCGACAGCACACCCACCAGCCACGCCCCGGGCCAGGCGCCGATGACGGCGGCGGGAATGATCAGCCAGAACTTTCGCCAGTCGATGTACGCCCAGACGCTGAGCATGATCAGCAGTCCGGAGACCACTGTGGTCATATTCGTGACCAGCACCCCGAACGATGGTCCTAGCAGCAGCGAGAGCACAGGGGCGACGACGAGCCCCACGCCCGTGCCGGAGAGCCGCTGCAAGATAGTGCCGACCAGCACTGCGGCGGCGATGATCGCAACAGTGCCGAGAATGCCCACCAGCTCATCGTAAACCCTGGGTTCTGGTGTCAGTTCCGGCCCGGTAGACTGATGTGCTGCCGCTGGAACGCCGGGGCACCCCTGGCCAACCACTGCCCCAAGGAGATCCATACGGATGAGTCCGCATCTGCTTCTCAGCGTCATGGCCCCTGGCAAAGCAGTGACATGGGCCCTATGGGCATTGGGCTCGCCTCTCGACAGACTCCTAGACCGATGACCGGCCGACCCTCAGCATATGCTTCCCCGGCAGAGGACGGTTCTGCCAAAGGCCTGGTCAATTCCGTGGTGGTGGTGACTGGCGCCTTCGCCGGAGCGGGTGTGCTGACTGCGATCTCCGCTCCGGGGCCTGTGATCGGTGTGGTGAGCGTGGCCTCGTCATTGGTGATTCCAGTGATCGCCGCCTGGTCAGTGCTGAGCCGCCGGCCCCCCAGGGTCACCTCCGCAGACCGCATCACGCTGCTGCGCATGGCGCTGATAGGGGTTCTCACCGCTGCGCTGGTGCTGACACTCGCCAGCGCGCTGCCCTCCCGGACCTGGACGGTTCTCCTTCTGGCATCACTGGCAGCGGTTTTGGACGCCGTGGACGGATGGGCCGCCAGGCGGGCCGGTATGGACAGCGCCGCCGGAGCACGGCTGGACGAAGAGTCCGACGCCGCCGCACTGCTGGTGCTGACAGCTCTCCTGGCGATGACGGTGGGGTGGTGGGTGCTGCTGATCGGACTCATGCGGTACCTGTTCGTGGCCGGCTCGCTGATCAGGCGCAGATGGAGGCAGCACCTGCCGCACAGCGGATTCCGCAGATATGTGGCCGCAGGCCAGGCCACCGCAGTGGTGACAGGCCTGGCCCCGGTGGTGCCCATCCCCCTGGCAGCTGCTCTGGCCGCTGCGGCACTGACGGCGCTGCTGGCCTCATTCGGACGCGACATCCTGCTGCTGGAGAGATCCGGGGGCTCGGACAGTTCCGGTCACCACCCGGAGACAGGACTCTGATCAGGGCAGAGTCTTCTGACCACGCCTTTGCCGGTGGTGGGAGGGACGGGGATAGACTCCGCCCATGGAGGAAGACCGTCAAAGATCTCCGCACGGCCCCGGTGGTCGGACACATCAGTCCACCGGGTCAGCGGGGTGAACGGTGAACACCCCTGCCCCTGCTGGAACAAGAAGGCCAGCACGTCTACCCTGGCCTACCATCGCCGCAGGTGCTGGCCAGGTGCTCATCACCGGAGCGATTCTGTCGATCATCGCGGTGCATTGGGGACCGCAGAATTTCACCTCCGCACTGCGCGGCCTGCCGTGGTGGTCTTTCACCGCAGCGGGCGCGCTGGGAAGCGCAGGCGTGGTGGCGCAGGCCCTGCGATGGCGGATCATCGCCCGGCATCATGCCATTGAGGTGGATCCAGGGGCTGCAGTTGCTCGGTGTTGGCAGGCGGCGTTCCTCAACAGTGTGCTCCCCGGCGGGCTCTCTGGAGATGCTCTGCGAGCCGCTGACGACAGCACTGATGCGACCGTCTCCACGCGCCGTCGCGCTTTGGCCAGCGGGTTCGCCTCCATGGCCGCAGAGCGATTGGTCGGCACCTCGGTGGTCTTCAGCGCCGGAGGGGTGGTTCTGCTGCCTCGTGCTCCGCTGATCGGGGCCGGGTGCGTGGTGGCGGCAATCGTCGCGGCAGTATTCGCCCGCCGCTGGCTGCGCTGTCTTGCTGCGGCAGAGGTTCTCCAGGTGGTGGTGCTGTCCGTGTTCGGATGGATATGCTTCGCCGGACTGTTCATGGTGTCGGTGGCTGTGCTTGCTCCTGATACACCCCTCGCAGCGATGGCGGGCTCGGCCGCGGTGGCGCTGGCGGGAATGTCCCTGCCGGTGGGAGTCGGAGGGTGGGGTGTCCGGGAGGCCGCAGCGGCGTGGAGCTTCTCCCTCAGCGGACTCTCGCCTGCTGAGGGGGTCAGGGTCTCTGTGGGCTATGGGGTCTTGGCTCTGGCCTCAACTGCCCCAGGTGCTGTCATTCTGGCACTCAGGTTCATACCACGTCTGCGCCGGGCCCGACGGTTTGCCGCAGAACCGGAACGGCAGAATCGGCACCCTCGGCAGGGCCACCACTGACTATCGCTGCCTCACCCTCCCGGCAGCAGCAGGAATCCGATGACGACGGCGCCTCAGGGCAGACTGATCACCGCGTGGACCGGAAGGTGATCAGAGGGCCATCCTTCTGCGTAGCGCTGAGCGTTCACCGCCGCGCTGTGCACGCGGAAGGGCGAGGACGCAAAGATCCAGTCGATGCGACGTCCCCGGGCTCTCGGCGGCTGATAGTTGGCGAAGGTGTCCCACTCTTGACTGCGGCGATGCTCAGCTGCCTGCCATGTGTCTGCGAGTGTGCTGCCGGAGCAGAGCTCCTGGATGGGCTTGGTGCCGGCACCGGTGTTGAGGTCGCCAGTAAGAACTGCGGGGAAGGAGGTGGCAGCCAGTGCTCGGCCGATGGTGTGCGCACCCATCAGCCGGGCTCGGGCAGACAGGTGATCGAGGTGTGTGTTGATGGCCAGGAAATGCGAACCGGTCACGCGGTCTCGGAAAGTGGCGGAGACCATGATCCTCGGGTGGAGGCTCCCCCAGGACCTGGAGCCAGGTCTGCGGGGGGTCTTTGAGAGTGCCCTCTGGTCCCATCCTTGCAGCTGCAGCCGTTCGGCGTCGTAGAGAATCGGAGTGCCTTCCCCGCGGCCACGGGCCCCACGTCCTCGCCCGATGATCCGGTAGTTCTCCCCCAGGGAGTGCTGAGCGAAGAACGCCTGGTCCGCCAGCGCCTCCTGCAGCCCCAGCAGGGTGGGACCTTCGGCCCGGAGGAGCGCTCGAATGCCTGGGGCGCGTACGGCCCAGCGGTCCGCCGGCCGCAGAGAGGGCAGCGTGCCTCGCCGGCGAATGTTCCAGCTCATCACATGCAGACCCAGCGCCCCCACATGTCCAACCAGTGGCTTCGGACGCACCCCTGGGGTGTGTGGCGAGCTGGACACGCCACTACTCCATCACACCATGCACTGGTATGCCCAGCGCCTCGTGGGGCGGTCGGGGTCCGGGCATCCCTGGTGACCGGCATTGCACCATGCTCATGGGCAGAAGCTGCCGCGGGAGCGCATGAACAGTGCCAAGAAGTCTCAGCGCCTCCGTCTCTCAGGGATGCTCTAACTCGTGGAGCATGCGCTGCGCTTGCGGCCGCCGCGGCCGACGTCGTCGTGCCCGGCCTCCTTCAACGCCTTGCGGATCTCCTTGGGCAGGGAGAACACGATGTCCTCCTCGGCGGTGACCACCTCTTCGGGGTCCCCATAGCCGTATTCGGCCAGCAGCCGCAGCACCTCCTGGACCAACACCTCGGGCACGGAGGCCCCGGAGGTCACTCCGATGGTGGCCGCGTCCTCGAACCAGGATTCGTCCACCTGATTGGCAAAGTCCACCCGCTCAGCCCGTGTGGCCCCGTACTCCTTGGCGACCTCTTTGAGCCGCACCGAGTTGGAGGAGTTGGCCGAGCCGACCACGATCACCAGATCCGTCTCCGGGGCGATCTTCTTGATCGCCGCCTGACGGTTGGACGTGGCGTAGCAGATGTCATCCGAAGGAGGGTCCTGGAGGTTCGGGAACCGTTGCCGAAGCTTCTGAACCGTCTCCATCGCCTCGTCCACCGAAAGTGTGGTCTGCGAGAGCCAGATGAGTTTGTCCGGATCAGGAACCTCGATCTGGTCGACCTCCCACGGGCCGTTGACGATCGTGGTGTTCTGCGGAGCATGACCATAGGTGCCTTCGACCTCCTCATGACCGTCATGGCCGATCAGCAGGATGTGAAAATCGTCCTTGGTGGTGAACCTCACCGCCTCGCGGTGGACCTTGGTCACCAGCGGGCAGGTGGCGTCGATGGTCTGCAGGCCGCGGTCAGCCGCAGATGCTTTCACCGCCGGGGAGACTCCGTGCGCGGAGAAGACCAGCAGCCCACCCTCTGGCACCTCGTCGGTCTCTTCGACGAAGACCACGCCCTTCTCGGTCAAGGTATCCACCACATGACGGTTGTGCACGATCTCCTTGCGCACGTACACCGGCGGGCCATACTGCTCCAGGGCCTTCTCAACGGCGACGACGGCGCGGTCGACTCCCGCGCAGTAGCCACGAGGAGCGGCCAGCAGCACACGCTTGGGCTCCTGGAATCGCTGTGCGGCGGCGATCTCCTCCGGTGAGCGTCGCTGTCGGGGCACCTGCGGGGTGGGCATGGAGATGTGCTTCCGGCGCTGGGCTGCTCCCTGATAGGTCGGGGCTTCCGGCGTCGTCGTAGTCATCGTTCGTTCGCTTCCCGTGTCATCGCTTCGCGCTGAACCGGGTCCCCGGCTCGCTCTCCTGCAAGTGTACCGGCGTGACCTTAACGCTGAGTCAGCACCTGGGCTGAGCCTCTGTACCTGGAGGGAGTCAGCAGCGCGACGGCCACACCGATCAGCACGACGACGCCGCTGATGACGCTGAAGACCCACCAGGCCGGCTGCGCCCAGGCGGTGAACTCGGCCTGGAGATGATCGAGGATCACCGCGGCAGTCTCGGGCACACCGGGCGGATGGTGGAAATCAGGCGAAGCATAGGTGGTGGCGATCCACATACCCAGGGCAGCGGCAAGGACCGCACCGGAGGCCAGCGCGTACCAGCGAAGGCGCCGGGTACCCAGCATCAAGCCGAGCACCGCCAACGCGGCCGCAGCCAGGGTGAGGGCCGGCCAGTACCGACTGGCCGCCGCCGCAGTGGCCCAGGTGTAGGGGTCGGCGGTGTTTTCGGTGGCGGCCTGGATATCGATGCTGATCTCCGGGGCGATGACGTCGAAGCTCTCCGGCTCCACCCCGTGTATCCAACCCAAGGCATCGTCGAGCCCCTCGCGCAGCGGCTGAGTCATCGCTTCGGTGACCGGAGTGAGGTCCAGTTCGATGTCCAGCTCCCGCAGATCCCCGGAGGTGCCTTCGGCGAAGATCTGTTCAAGCTGGGCGGTGTAGTCGGTGCGGGTCTGCTGCAGGACCTCCTCCCAGGCGGCGAGGGTGCGGTCGTTGTTCAGGGCCGCCGAGACCAGCGGTGCCGCCACCTGATCCACTCCCCCGGGCACGAAACTCTGCAGCTGACCGGGAAGCCGGGACGTGAGGTCGTCAATCATCGCCTCAGTGACCGCCTGGGAGAAGTCCTGCTGTGCGGGCAGAGTGCCGGCGATCTGGGCCACGGGCTCTTCGCTGCGCAGCAGCTCGTTGAGCTGGTATCCGGCCAGTCCGGCAACGGAGGCCAGCCCTGCCAGCAGCAGGCACAGCAGGCTGAACAGATTGCGCATGGAACTCCTGTGGTGTGGTGGGACCAGTGACACGTCGGTGGATGGAGCTAGTCTGTATGCAGTATGAGTTATCAGGAGCCTGCCGCCAAAGACCGCCCCCCGCTGGCCGCGCTGCCTGCCACCTCTCAGGACACCAGTGAGGAGACGCCCTGGCCGCTGAGCCACTTCTCCGGCAAGCTGCGGGCCCATATTGACCGTGTCACCCCCACTTGGGTGGAGGGTCAGCTGGTGGAGTTCACTATGCGCAATGGGAACGCGTGGATGACCCTGCGGGACTTGGAGCAGGAGATCTCCTTCCAAGCGGTGGCCTGGCGGAATGTGGCAAGCGGGCTGAGCAGAAAGGGGCTGGAGCCCGGCTCCCGGGTCGTGGCTCTGGTCAAGCCCTCGCTTTGGGAGAAGTCCGGGAGGCTCTCCCTGGTCACCCAGAAGATGGAGCCGGTAGGGCTGGGTGACCTGCTGGCCAGGATTGAGCGGATGAAGCAGCAGCTGGCCGCCGAAGGGCTGTTCGACTCCTCCCGGAAGAAGCCGCTGCCTCTGCTTCCGGCAACCATCGGCATCATCACCGGGCGTGACTCCGATGCCAAGAAGGACATACTGCGCAATGTGACCGCTCGCTGGGCCGCAGCCCGGTTCGAGCTCCGGGAGGTATCCACGCAGGGCCCGATGGCGCCGATCGAGGTGGCCGCTGCGCTGGAGCAGCTGGACACCCTGGAGCATGTGGAGGTCATTGTCATCGCCCGCGGCGGCGGAGCCCTGGAAGAGGTGGTGCTTCCCTTTTCCGATGAGCGGCTTATCCGCGCGGTGGCCGCGGCGCAGACCCCGGTAATCTCAGCCATCGGCCATGAGGCCGACCGGCCGCTGCTGGATGAGGTGGCTGATGTGCGGGCTTCCACGCCGACAGGATCGGCCAAGCTGCTGGTGCCGGAGGAGGCCGCCGAGCGCGAGGACATCGCGCTGTCCAGGTCTCGGATGTCCCAGGGCCTGGAGCGGATGCTGGCCCGGGAGGCAGAATGGCTCCGGGCCGCGCGGTCCCGCCCGGTGCTGGCGCATCCGGAGACGATGATCCAGGTGCGTTCTGAGGATCTGCTGGGGCTGCGTCGTCGTGCCCTGGTCTCGGCACAGACGGCAGTGGACCGCGCCCGCGACTGGGTGAGATCCGCCCGAGTGCAGGTGACCTCGCTGTCGCCGCAGTCCACCCTGGACCGGGGCTATGCGGTGGTCCAGCATCAGCGCAGGATTGTGCGCAGTGCCGCCGACCTGGTCCCTGGCGACGGCGTGCAGGTGATGGTGGCCCACGGAGAGTTCAGCGCAGATGTCACCGATGTGAAGGAGGATCCCGATGAGTGAGACCGAAGAGACGTTCAGCACAGCCAGAACTGATGACATCGAGCAGATGTCCTATGAGCACGCCCGCGATGAGCTGGCCGCCGTGGTCACCAAACTGGAGGCCGGCGGTGCCCCTTTGGAGGAGTCTCTGGCGCTGTGGCAGCGTGGTGAGGCATTGGCCGAGCGCTGTGAGCGCTGGCTGGACGGTGCCAGCGCGAAGCTCGAGGAGGTCCGCAGCACGCTCGATGGGCATGAGAGCCCACACGACTGATCAAGTTCCGTTGTTCCCGGCAGACGACCATCGCCTCGCCGCCAGCCGGGAGCACAGCTGCCCATCGGTGTGCAGACCGCAAAGAGACAGTGGTCAGGCGTTCTGGCTCGGAGCGGTCTTTTGCGTGGTGCGTGCCGAGAGAAGCAGACGCCCGAACATGACTGCTCCCAAGCCAACTGTGGCCAGGGCTCCGGCAGTTCCCACCTCGGCGGCAAGAGAAACGACCTGATCATCACTCTGCGGAAGACCTCGATGGCTGATCACGCCATAGGCGGCAATCACTGCCGGCGCCGGCAGCACTGCCAAAAAATGCCGGACCCACCCCCCAGCACCACGTTCAGCGTGGTAGAGACTAGCCGCGATCCCAGCGGCAAACGGTGCGACGTAGAAGACCTGTGAGAACTCGGTGGAAGCAACCCTGTTGATGGCGAATGTCAGGCCAAGATACACCACCCCTGCGACCACCCAGCTTCGCACGATGTCCATCACCTGAACTCACAATCCTCTTCTGCAGTTACCCTCATTCACCGACTGTTCTGCGTCCCGTCGTTCCAGTGCCCCGTTCTTAGCACTGGAACGACGGAACCGCCCGTTCCCCCTGAGCACTTACGAGCGTATTCCCTCAGCGGCCTGCTCGCCTGAGGCTAGAGTCCCAGATCGGGGCCCAATTGACGTGTGGGCCTTCGGCGACGCATCTTTCCCGGCCACAGTGCAGGCCGAATCGCTTGCGGCAGCGCTAGGCCATCTTCCACCGGATGAGCATGGCAATCCCGAAACCAAGGGCGGACAGCCCACCTGCTGTGACTATTGACATGCTGAACACCCCCCAGTCGCCCAGGCTCTCAGGCCGCTCCGTTAGCAAGAACCATGCTCCATTGACAACTACGGGAGCGGGCATCACCGCGAGCAGATGCCGGGGCCAGCCTCCCACACCTCGTGCAGCGTGATACAGCGAGGCCACCAGACCGGCCGACAGCGGACAGAGCGCGTAGATGAAGAAGCTGCCATAGCCCACAGTGAGGCTCAGCAGAAAGTTCAGCCCCAGGAAGACTGCAGCAGAGATGATCCAGGTACGCAACAGATCCACGGTTTACCCCTTTGCGCTGAGGTCACTGACCAGGCAGTGATCCTCACCAGCTTTGTCCGGCGTCCATCTCCAGAGTCTCGGCGAAACTCTGCACGTCTTCATCACTGACCTCGCTGCCGTAGAACTCTACGGTGACGGCGACGTCCTGCTCAGGATCAACGAGGACCCACCACCTGCCGGTGATTCCCTCAGCCTCGTCCTCCGACCTGAGATCGACAATATAAGCGTCCTCAGCCCCGGAGATCTCGACCTCTCCCCCTTCGCTGGTGCGAATACCTGGATGGGTGCCGGAGGATCTCACCTGCACGATCATTTCTCCAGCAGCATCGATGGCAGACGGTGGGGTCTCCCGGAAGCGCCACACCCCAATGAACGCACCAGCACTCTGCTGATCTTCATCGGCGTACTCAGCTACCCACCCACCTTCACGCTCTGCGTCCCGGTACACCTCATGGATTCCATCCGGCAACTCGAAACTGACCGGACCCACCTGAGTGATGTTGCCGCTTTCACCTTCGCCATCGGTGTGACCGGCGCCACCCTCACCGCCATCAGAGGCACAGCTGACCAAGAGCATGCCGGCCATGCCCAGCATGATGCTGGATCGCTTCATCGATCTCGTCCTTTCGTGAGGTTGCTCAGCAGTTGGGGTTTTCACGGAACTCACGCGTTCCACCTGGGTGGTCAGGAGGCGCAAGATAGGAGGATTCCTCTAGCCGTTCTTCACTCGAACCGGTATCCCGGCCGTAGCCACCACCAACCCCGAGAATCTTGGCACGGAATCCCCAGCCGCCGTCTTCAGAAACGCCGGAGAACACATCGTGAGTAGTAACTCCGCGATCATATATCAGCTGCTCAAGAGCACTCAATGAGGTTCCGTCCCGTTCTGGCCGCTCGGTCACCCCTTGGGCGTTGGGGGCCATCCCCGCTAGCTGACCATCGATTGGATCCGTCATCCAATCCATGACGAGTTGGCGGTCAGCATCAGTCTCGATATCAATCGATGTGGAGTACACCTCGCTGGTGTAATCACCGCTAGTACCATTGACCGTTCCCACGGTGAACTCAAGACCGATGACCTCTCCGTCGCTGTTCTCCACCACAGTGAAGGACTCTTCGATCTCATACTGGGGATCGAAGTCCCACTCGTAAACCCCACCACCAGCTTGGGCACCGAAATTGGACGTGAAGGTGTAAGCCCTCGTCGTGTCTGCAGGGTCGTCACCATGGTGGGTAGCCATATGGTACGTGCCGCCGAGAGAGGCACTGCCGCTTATCGACGGCAACCAATCATGACTGAACGAACCTGAGTTATTGACGTTGCCGTCTTCATCCTCATTGCCTTCGAATCCGGGCCGCAATGAGGCGCTGCCTCCAACTTCACCCTCGAGGCTGAACTGGTGGTGGGTCACGTGAGGGTCACTAGGAGGCTCGGGCGGGCTGTTGAAGATGGGCCCTAGGACTGGCACATAGTTCCAGTTGGAGTCAACATAGCTCTGCATGTCGTTAACGAATGCCTCGGCTTCTGGCGCATTGTCGAAGACCCAGGTATCGCCGTTGCCGTATTCCAGTTCAACTCCGGCGTTGGCCCCGGCACCAGCTAATGTGACGTTATTGCCCCAGCTCACGCCAGTATAGGCATTCGCCCCGGCAGAGTACCCATCCATGATGGTGACATGGACTTCACCGTCACTGTACTCCTGCCAGGACAACCCCGCGTCTCCGCCCAGGCTGACCCAGAAGATATCTACGGTCGATCCAGCATTCTGAGCGTTGGAACTGACGGTGCACCGAGGCTGAAAGTCTTCCTCTGTGAGAGGCTCTCTCCCACAGTCACCTCCGCCGGGCAAATGTGAGCTGATGCTGCAGATCACTTCACTGATGGTGTCCCGCACCTGCGGCGCGAACTGACTGGCCCACGGAAGAGCCACCAGAGAGGCAATGATGACCGTAATCGCAACCGCCACGCCGGTATATTCCAGAGTTCCCGCCCCCGACTCCCGATCCGGAAGCGAGGCTCTCGGTTCCCACGTGCCCTCTTGGGCTGTCCCTGTGTGCATATTCCCGTTCCTTTGGTCTTCCCACCCCGTGAAGAAAATTCCTATTCCATATGCACGATACGAGCTGGGCGAGCGGAAAACATGAGCCTTAGGCACCTATCACAGGCCTAATTCGCTGCGAGGAGACCTGTCGGTCGAGCCAGGGACACAGAGCAGGTCAAGACATGCTCACATCCGTCCAGCAACCCACGTGAGGCCCCCGCCGGGCAGGCACGATCGGACGATGCTCAATACGCCAAGAGTCCGACGATCAGGACGCCTGCGATCAGGTGGGGGCCAAGTGCGAGATGAGAACGCGGATCTGCCCGACGGCGAATGATCTGCACTAATCCGAAGCCGAGGCCGATCATCAAGCCAAGACCTACTCCTAGGAGCGTGACCATAGGGCCGTGCCATCCCAGCACCAGACCAGCTGAGAGCATAAGTTTGACATCGCCAAATCCCATTTGCGATGGGGAGGCAATGAACAAGATCAAAAAGAACAATGTCGCGCCGAGCGCGCAGGCCAGAGCCACCCCCCACCGGGACCATTGCCCGGTGACCAGAGCATCTGAAGTCAGAGCAAGCAGACACGCAAGGGCCAATGGCAAGGTCATCACGTCGGGCAGACGCCGTTCCCGCCAGTCGATGGACGCCAAAAGAGGACCGCTTAAAGCGAAAAGCAGCAGCACGGCCCGTGCGGGCCAAGAGCCCGTAGGACCAATCGCTGCTAACGTGGCCAATAGACCACCAGCAACACCGTTCCACACCCAAAACCGTCGAGGAGCCGGAGACCCGGTAAGAAGTGGCGGAAAGAATCCTCTCAACGCCCGGCTAGTTGATGAGTCGGATGTCGTCAAAGAGCCGACCAATCGCTGACGGACTGTAGGACACCGCATTGCCTGCGCCATCATATTGCACGCTTGCCGAGGCTCCATTACCAGAGCACGTTACTTTCCAGGCGATGAGAGTTTGGCTGTTGTCTTCCCATTGACCGCCATCACCTATGCAGCTCACTCCTGCTACGCTCAGTTCGGCTGTCGCCGTGGCATTACCTTGGACATCGCCGATCATATTTGACGTCGTCCCCTGGGCATCGACCACTTCGGAGTCAGTGTCGACAGTAATCTCCACGGTTCGGAACCCTGGTGTCCTAGAAGAGTAGTTTCGCACAGTGGAGTTGCTATTGGCCTGCGCAAAACTCACTGCTTCCCAATACCCCGACCCGCCCGCAGAAGCCGCATAATGGTCAAAGTCTCTCCACACTTCGTAGCCATCCGCACGGGTAGTGGGCATAATCTGCCCATGCACCCAGGCGTCAATCCAGTTTCGTTTGGCCTCCTCAGCAGCTGCCAAAGACGCCGCATCGGCTGCCTTTTGGGCCTTGCCCCGCACATCGGAGGCCTGACCAAGTACCACAAGCCCCAGACCAACGATCAGTACAGATACAGCAAGAAGGAGGACGGCCAGGGACATCTGGCCGTCCTCCTTCTTTATGGTACGCATCACTTAAGTGTTTCCAGACCTTATCCGCTGATGCCTTCTGCGATGGAGGAGATCACACGCGAGATCACAGAGTTGATCTCCTCGTAGATCTGGCTCTCTGTGAGAACCATCACAACACCGGCGATGATGACGGTGATCACCACTGCGATGCCGACATACTCAACAGTTCCCTGACCTTCTTCTTTGCGCTGTTCGAGAGCGTTCTTCAGGTTGAGGTAGAAGTTCATCATGAGTCAATCCTTTTCCGTTCCGAATAGCGGAGCTATTCCCGTGTTAAGACCCCCAGGCTTTCGCCCCTCTTGGCCTCCTTGCACTGACTACTATTCCAAGCCCTGCATCCGAAACCTAGAGCCTAAAGACCCATTGCTAGGCCCAAAACCACGACAGGACGTGGGGCCCAAGCAAGGACGCCCCCACAGCAGCGCTTTCCTCAGTCATCTCCGGATCTCTGCTCGATCTCACAGCTGATTGCGGAACCAGACGCTGACTGCTTCTGCACGCGACCCGACTCCCATTTTGGAGAAGATCCGGTTGGTGTGGTTCTTGACCGTCTTTTCGCTGAGGAACAGCTGACCGGCGATCTCCTTGTTCGGAAGCCCGTCCGCCACCAGCTCCATAATCTGTGCCTCCCGCCCGCTGAGGCCGAAGGGGGAACGCCCACGCACAACCTCCGTGGTACTGTCCGTAGCTCTTTCGTCGGTAACTGTCTCTGATATGCGTGGATTCGCTTCGGCATCGCTCCCAGAACCTGACATGACCGCGGTGATGGCACTGGGTGACATCAACGATGCCCCGCCAGCCACGGAGTGAAGCGCCTTGGAGAGGTCCTCCATCTGAATCTCGTTATACACCACGTATCCCCGTGCACCGTTTCGCAGCGCAGAATTGATCACTTCGTGCTCTTCGCTGTGGGTCAGCATCACCACTGGGCAGATGCACGAAATGGTCTTCACCGCCTCGACACCAGTCATCACCGGCATCCGCACGTCCAATAAGCAGATATCGGGTGTGAGCTCCTGAGCAAGGTCAATAGCCTGCTTTCCGTTCTCAGCCGATCCTACGAGTTCCAAGTCCGGCAGTGCATTCAAGATCTGCTCCAGGCCTGTACGGACTACCCCGTTATCGTCCGCTATCAGTACACGCAAAGTACTCATGAGTCTTCCTCCTGACCAGCCACCGGCACGATGAGCGTCACCTCAGTCCCCTGTCCCTCCCGAGACTTCACGGTCAGCTTACCCCCGACCTCCTCAGTTCGTTCACGCATCCCGACCAGACCGTAGTGATTGTCCTTTCGGTGGCCTTTTCCCGTTCGCGTGGAAAACCCGCGCCCTGCGTCGCGGACAACTACCTGCAGCCTGCCCCCCGTATAGGAGACTTCGCACTCCACGCGCTCTTCACCGGAATGGGTGACTGCGTTGATCAGAGCTTCCTCAGCAATCTTTTGAGCGACATATCGGATGTCAAGGGGCAGCGGAGGCATTGCGGTCGCGATCACGTGGTCTACCGTGACACCGTGTATCGCCTGCACTTCGTCAACCACCTTCTGCAGCGAATCCTCCAATGGGGGAACCGCCGCCTCACGCAGGTCGGTCAGCAGCAGACGGGACTCCGCAATAGCTTCTGTGGCCGACTCGCTGATCTGTTGCGCCTCCTCTGCTGACTTTCCGCTGATCACCATAGCCTTCGCCTGCAGCGAGATACCTTCGAGACTCTTGACCAGTGAATCGTGTAGTTCCCTTGCCAACCTGGACCGTTCCTGTCCCAACGCGGCATCGGCTGCGGCGGATCGAGCCTGCTCGATAGCGGTGTCAACCTGCTTCTGCAGCCGTTGCATCACGCTGCCCACGCAGGTGAGGCTGGCGAAAAGTACCAATGATGCCATGACCGTCGTCGGCGATTGCGCCCACGAATTTCCATCCGACAGGTGAATCGCAACAACCATGATGTACCCCGATGAGAGCAACATCGTCAGGAGGACCTGTCCCAGCACTGGGAAGAACAGCCCGATGAGCACCGCGGTAGTGCCCAGATAGCCCATGTATGCGGTGGGTGTGTTCGCATTGGCAAAAACAACAAGTCCCAACAGAATGTCAAGACCGACTGCTGCTGGGTGCCGGGCGATGAAAGGGGCCACACGATCCCACGCCAGGAGGACGCTCAACGAGGTCGCCAATACCGCCCCAAGCATCACGAGCTCGCTGAACCCACCTTCCTCGCCCGCGACCACCGCCACCGGATAGGTGCAGATCAAGCGCAGGACCAGAGCGATCTTGCCGCATTTAACCAGAACGTACCCTGCCTTTACAGAACCGGAGCTCTGCCTTCTCCTTGCGGCAGCCATCATTCTCCGAACAGGGTCCCGAAGTCGATGTCAGCGACATACCAGATGCTCACCAGCAGGAGCACCATAGTGCCAGGGACCATGATCAAGGTGACCACACTAGCGATCTTGGGCGAGGCTTTTGAGGCTTCCTGCCGCGCTCGCTGGGCGCGTTTCTGCCGCAGGTCCGTGGCAATCTGGTCCAGAGACTCCACCAAGGGAGACCCTAAGTCCTCCGACTGCATCAAGGCGGTGACGAACGCTTCCATGGATTGCGATTTGGTCCGCTCCTTCATATCGCGGAACGCCTCATATCGCGATGTACCCACGTCCATCTGCCGAAGAGCTGTCTGCATTTCCACTGCCAACGGCCCCTCAGTCCTCTCGAGCACACGTTGCAGAGCACCACGAAACGAAAGACCGGCGGATACTGTCACCGCAAGGACATCTAAGAAATCTGGAAGCGCGTCCTCGATCTCCTCCTGCCGACGCCGGCCAGCGGAGTAGAGGATGAGGTCCGGGAGGAAAAAGCCAAGAATGACGACGAGCAGCGGAAACAGAACGTTCTGAGTGAACATGAACAGCGCCACCGCGCCCAATCCGAAGATCAGCAGCAGGCGCGCTTTCATGGCAAAGAAGTCTGCCGGGGAAGCGAACTCCTGAGACTGCGCATAGACCAGACGTGTGGACACGAAATTCCGATAGGAGGCCCCCATGACTCCCGAGATCTCAGGACCCACTCGCTGTCCGAACCAGGTGAACGGGCTCTTTCCACGACGCCGCCTCGCCGGCTCTTTGATCAGGGCTCGGTCCTCGACGCTGAGATGGCCGAGGGGGTCTGCCCGGACAAGACGAAGCCCGTAGGCCAGCGCGCCGAAGACCAGCACGGCGCCAAGGCCCCAGAGGAGTGGTTCCATCAGATCTTCACCTTGGTGATCCGGTTGATCAGCAGCAAGCCGATCACATAGGTGATACCTGTGATGAACAGGGCAATCTGCCCCAGGACGCTGCTGGTCAGGTCGTAGAGCAGGCCGGGCGACATCCAGTTGAACAGCAGAAGGAGTCCTACGCCGAAGATGACCACAACGTAGCCGGTAAAACTCGCTTGAGTGATCAGAGTGCGCACCTCACGCGCGGTCTCCTTACGGTCCTCCAGAGCCTGCGCCATACCTCGTAACGCCGTGATGAGCGAGCCGCCAGAACGTTGGGAGATCACCAGAGTTCCGATCAGCACCGTAAGATCTCGACCGGGGATACGCTGCTCCATGCGCTCAAGACCGATATCAATGGGCGTGCCAATACTGAGTTCGTCATCCAATATGTTCAGCTCACGGCCCGCTGGGTCAGACATTTCGGACGCAGCGATCTGCAGCGCAGTGCGAATGGAGAGCCCAGCACTGGTCGAGTTGGCGAGAATGCGGGCAAGCTCGGGCAATTGACTGAGAAACAGACGATACTGTCGCTGCCTCAGAAAGCCCAGAAGTCCAAGCAACCCCCAGAGCGCAGCAATCATCATCAACAAGGCATAGAACAACGTCACTTGCGAGTTGGCGACGAGAAATACCGCAATCACCGACACCATGCCCAATACGGTGTACTCCAAAGGGTATAGCGTTCGGAGATTCGCCTCAGTGAAGCGCCTCTCAAGATCCCGCCCGTAACGGGTACGGACAAACGCATGGTTCAGAGGGCGAATGAACCCCCCTCGGAAGCTGCCCCTGAGGCCACCGGACTCAGCCCGAACCACTGCAGCCTGATCAGCTGATCCTGAAGCGAAAAGCACCAGGCCGATACACGCAATGACCAGGACACCCGCTAAGACCAGCAGGAGAAGTTCAGGGCTCATTCAGATAGCCACCCCCGGCTGCCGGCAGGCAGCGCCTGCTTCAACAGGGATGTGCGCGGGAAGTGGATTTCCGGACAACCAGAAACGATCAGCGAGCGCAGCAGGCACTTCAAACTGCTTGACGGTGCCCCGCGTGAGGCGATCGGGACCGGGAGGTTCCTGCTCGAAACGCATCAGAGGTTGAAGGGCAAACTCTTCGCGCCGCGAAGAGACTACGGTCGCCACCTCGACAACTCGGCGGGAACCGTCGCCGCCTCGGCTGAGCTGAACGATGATATCTACCGCGGAATTGATCTGATCGCGGATGGCCTCGTAGGGAACCTCGATTTCACTCATTGAGGCCAGAGTTTCCATTCTGGAGACTGCATCATCTGCGCTGTTGGCGTGCACTGTCACCAGAGACCCATCGTGGCCGGTGTTCATCGCCTGGAGCATATCTAGGGTCTCACCACCACGAACTTCGCCGACGATGATGCGGTCCGGCCTCATACGTAGGCTGTTTCTCACCAAATCGCGAATAGTCACCTGTCCCTTGCCCTCGATATTGGCAGGACGGGACTCCAGTCGAATCACGTGAGGCTGCTGAAGCTGGAGTTCCGCGGAGTCCTCGATTGTGACGATGCGCTCACTATCTGGAATCAGTCCAGACAAAGCATTCAGCAGAGTTGTCTTACCCGTGCCGGTTCCCCCGGAGACCACCACGTTCAACCGGGCTCTGACGCAGGCTGTCAGCAGTTCAGCCGTCTCGGCGGTGAAGCTGTCTTTCTCCACCAGATCGTTGATTGAGAAAGGAGTGGGAAAGCGCCGTATGGTGATGGATGCGCCGTCCAGAGACAGGGGTGGGACAATCACGTTGACGCGTTCACCAGTGGGCAGCCTCGCGTCAACCATGGGAGATGACTCGTCCACACGGCGGTTGACACCCGCCACAATGCGGTCGATCGTTTGCATCAGCTGCTCATTGCTGGAGAATCCGTAACTCATCCTCTCCAGACGCCCGGCGCGCTCCACGAAAATATCATCGGGGCCATTGACCATGATCTCGGTGACGCTGGGGTCCGCAAGCAGAGGCTCCAGAATGCCCAAGCCAAGGGCCTCGTCCACCACTTGACGAATGATCGCCTGACGTTCCCTGGTGGAAAGAACAGGACCCTTTCTGGAGATCAGCTGGCTCATGACCCGTTCGAGGCGGACCCGCTGCTGGGTGCTGTCCAGTCTTGCGAGTTCTTCGAGGTCGATCTCCTCCAGCAGCAGCTGTCGATATTCAACAGCTGCCTGTTCGTGCGCGCTGCTGGCTTGTGCAGCGCCGGTCAGGGTGCCCTTGGCCCGCGCCTGGCCTGCAGCGCCGTTTCCAGACCACGGCTTCTCGGGCCCCTGTGATCCCTGCTTGAGCTTATGAGCCTCTGCTCGTCGAAGCAACGCCATACTTTAGTCGCTACCAGTCGGCATCGTCGCGGATCGGGAAATCGTCGTCGCAGGCAACGGATCCCACCAAAAATCTGTTCCGATAATGGGGACATTCACATCTGCCGTACAGGTGATGCTCGATCCCCCTGACCCCCCGCAGGAGACGGATGACCCTGGGCGCAACGAAGAGCTGAGGGCGTCGAGTCCGGCGCTTGTCCCCGTCCCCGCTGCCAGAGACTCGGCTCGGGCGGCGTCACGAGCAGCAGTGTTGGCCTGACTGAGCGCGTGCATGGCTAAGAATCCTTGCCAAGCAAAAACCACCATGATGAACACAAAGATCATGGTTCCCAGAAACTCAAGGCCCACCGTTCCCCGTTCGTTCTTCCTCGCCAGACGGCCTACTCGCCTCCGTGCTGTTGACATCCTCATGGCTCCTCCACTACTCCTGCACTCGCCTCGATCGGAACGATCAGTTCTCGGGTGGCGGGCACTAAAGCCGGGGTTCTGAGGGAGACAGTGACCCGGTCACCTGAGTGGTTAACGGCCATGTCACGGCGCCAGGGTCCAGGAGTTGACGATTCAGCAGCCTCGACCGCTGAATTGCCCACCGCAGCGGCACGGGCAGCCTCACTGGCTGAATGTGAGGCGAAGATCCAGGTGGTCCCCAGAAGCACCAGCTGAAAAGCAATCGCCGCTACTGTGACAAAGAGCGCTACCACCCCGAGGAACTCGAAGGTGGACTGACCCTCTTCGCGCTCACTGCGCACAGCTTTCCTTGTCCGTGCTCCCGTTCCAGTGAGCTGAAGCATGGAATCATCAGCTTCACGCAGCTCGACCTGGGATTCGGGCTTCTGCTGCTCTGATATGCGCCGCCCTGACCTTCGGCGCCCTGTCTTCTTGCCTGTCTGCTCCCTCTTAGGCGGTTTGTCTTTTCGCGTCCTGGCCAGGGACGCTGGAGGCACGATCTGCATCTCACGACCCAGCTCCTGGATCTTATGCGACCAGTCTGAGCCTGCCATCGCCGGATCGCGCCGATTCACGGCCTGCTCGAGGGGGCGATCCATCTTAGGCAGTACAGTGCGGTAGCTCTGCAGAGCCACGATCTTGCGAGCGGATTCAGGCTGGATGTCGTTCGTCTTGTGCACGCCGTTGAGGACCACCCGCACACTTTCGGACTGCCGAGCACCAATGCGCTCCCACAAAGACGCCAGTCGTCGAACCCCGCGAAGTGCCAGAACATCGGCCTGCGCGACCACACATACTTCATCGGCCATCTCCACCGCAGTGGCATTAGCCTCACCGATGACGGACCCTACATCCACAATGACCACATCAAAGCGAGAACGGAGGACGCCGAGGATCTTCTTGGCGGCGGCTTCAGCGACCAGCTCTCCACGCTCTCCTTCACCCGGCCCGAAAAGCACTGAAAGCCCTGCCGGATGGTCAAAGAGCACATCGCCTATAAAGCGAGGAGACAACTCATCCACTACGCTAAGCAGGTCGGTGATATCGCGCTGGCGAGGCGCATCGATCAGAATGGACTGATCCGGCTTCTGCAGGTCCAGATCAACCAGCACCACTTTACGACCACTGGTTTGAGCCGCTTCTAGTGCTAGGTGCAAAGCTATTGTGGATGATCCTGCACCGCCCTTTGCCGAGGCAACTGCGATCATCTTGCCAGCACCGAGACTATTCTCGTCATCGTGACTGCGCTGAACCGCCTTGCGCAGCGAAGCACCCCAGGATGTGGCTGCCTGGACACGGGCCGATACATTCTCAAAGTTCAGCGGATATGCGATGACGCCACGGGATCCAGAGTCCAGAGCAGTGGCGAAATCCTCACTCTTGGGCTCGGCGACGACAGTGAGCACCGCAATCGAAGGGTACCGCCCCGACACTTCGGCCGCCAGATCCCACATCGGCATAGGTGATGATGACTCATCGATCACCAGCACATCGATGTCCTGTTCCCCGTATTGGGCGATGGCAGCAAGAAGAGCCTGAGTGGAGGAGTACTGACGCGATACGTCCGCCTCCGAATCAGAGAGGGCTTGACGGATTTCCCAACTACGCTTTTCATCTGCGCAGCACAGTACAGCTTTAGCCATGTCTACCCTTCCTCATCCTCAGTTTCTTCGCCATCATGATCGTCCTCGTCGGATCCGCTGTCTTCGTCGAGTTCTTCAGGCGCTTCCTGGAAGTTCGGCCCAAGGTCGATGTCCTGGAACGACTGGTCGCTCTCTTCGAAAGCAGTGCCGGTCTCGTTATTGCCGGCGCGGACGATACGCATTGAAATAGCGAATGACTCCCCGTAAGCCAACTGGGTTGCTTCTCCCACTGTCACGGCAAAGGTCACGGGGACCACCACACCCGGGTCGTTTGTTCCTTCTGCTGCCGCTCCAGCTGCTGCCCCCGCGTCCATAGGCTGTCCCACTGAGACCACCTCAGCGTTTTGCACCAAGATGCCGGAGACGTTGTAAGGAATATCAGCCCGACGGTAGGAAATGTCGCCGACTTCCGGGCCTCCCCTGTCCCGAGCGAAGGAGGCGATCACATCGACCTGGTCGCCTGGCTGGACGCGGCCGAAGATTCCCTGATCTCCTGCAAAGTTGATGGAGACTTCACGCTCACCGTCTTGTAGGGACGAGGCAGGTTCCAGCATGTCGGACTGCAGATATGAACCCTCATTGATCTCAGATGACGCCTTCATGCCCACCAGGTCCTCCTGCTGAGTGATCATCTGGTCGTTGAGGTACTTATCCGGGACCTCCTCAGTTTCCACGAAATCGAGCGAGATGGCCTGATGGACTCCGATCTCCTCGTTCGTGACGTAAACCTCAGTGGTGGGACCCACCTCCGCGCGGACCCCGCTGACGTAAGAGGTCACGCCTAAGAAAACCGCGACAGCGCCGATCACAGCGATGATCAACGTGATCACGCCACGAAGTTGCTTCGGGTTCACCGAGTGGCCTCCTTGATGTCACTTTCCTGTGAACCGCGACTCTCTGATGCGGTCAGGGCCGGCACTGCAGCGGTCATCAGTGCACGCACGGGAATGTCATCGAGCACAGGCTCAGCTTCAGCGGCGCGTCGGGCGGCGCTGCTGAGATTGCTGGGGGCCAGAACGATCTGAGCCCCTTGGGGCGTCCCCCACCAAGTGGGGTCTGGGTTGGGGCGGCGGACGACGTCTTGAGGCTCCAGATGTCCCAGCACCCCTTCGAGAACATCATTCACGCGTGTCGAACTCTTCTTATCCTGAACCGCTTCACCGACGATGGCGATGCTCCCCTCAGCAGCCAAATCGAAGTGTTCAAAGGTCTTTTCTGGCTTCCTCCGGGAGTAACGCCGTACGGCATCGCCCCGCTCGGCAATGTAGGTACCACCAGGTATCCAGCTGCGAGCGTGTAACCACAGTCCCACCTTGGGTTCGTCCATGTTAATGACCGAAGGCACAACTGCCAGGCAACGGATCTGCGATTCCAAGACTGCCAATGCTGGGAGAACCCTGTGCGGGGGCAGTGCTCTCATCAAGGGTTGAGCCATCTCATGGAGCACGCCGACCCCAAGCGGTGACAATCGAGTCACGTGAAAAGCCACCAGAGTCTCTTCGTAACCCGCCCGCGCCTGATAGACCAAGTGCCGGCTCTCGGCATGCCTTCGGTGAGGACTGATGAGCACAGCCCATGAGCCCTGGGTGGCACCGAGAATGTCTAACGCGTCGTTCATTGTTTCAGGGGCTGTCGTAATAGCTCCCACAGACGGCGCAATTTCCGTTCGCATTTTTTGTTCCGCACTCCAGCACTGTGTGTCATCACTGCCGTGTCATCCGTTACCACCAGAATCTAACCACAGGAGTGACGCCGATAGTGACTTCCGGGTAAATTTGTGGACGTAATTAGGGCCGATGATAGGCCTAAAGACCCAGGGCCCACTGCAATCTGTATAAGAAACTGGTAGGCACTACACCCACCCCGTAACCAGGGAAGTCCATGCAGGAGTGACTTGCGATGACCACCATTAAAGATCTCCCCAAGAGGGCAAGGTCTGTGCGTATCAGCGCCGATGACGGTTTGAGCGTGGACGTGCCCCACGCTGGTACCTTCTTTCGCCGACTCCGCGGACTGCTCTTCGGCGGAGATCAGCTTCTGCTCAATCCCTGCGCTTCTGTCCATGGAATCGGCCTGCGCAGATCCTTGGATGTCGCCTACATAGCCCCGGACGGGAAGGTACTCGAAGTGGCAACCATCCGCCCGTGGGCAGCACACCGGCCCAGACGTGGAGCCAAGGTTGCTTGGGAGGCGCCAGCAGGAAAGTTCTCAGCCATGGGAATCGCCGCAGGAACGAGCCTCAGGTTTCGTGCTGCATGAGAAGCCGACCCCGGGCAGCGCTTCCTCAACTCAGTACAGCGTTCCTCCTTCTGATGCTATTGGCGGCATCTATCGCCTTGGTGACCGGACGGGATCTGGCACACCACATCACGGTGGCCGTCTGCGCCGATGCCGATGATTGCGGAACATTCCCCGATTCGCCTCCAGTCTGCCAGTACTATGGTCGCGATCGCGTCGTCGCCCGAGAGTCTTTCGCTTTCGCTCAACAATGGCCGGCCGACGGCTCCCGCCTCATCCAATTCGGCGACGATTCGGCCGAAGTGATCGTTGCCACCGGCAAGGACACGACGGAGGTGTACCGCTTTAATCGCTGGGAAGACGCGCAACGGTGGGTGATCGACAATTCCACAGATCTGGGCAACACCGCTGATGCCGCCGCTGGTCCATGGCGTGTGCCGGTCAGGGAGGGATACCTCCGTATGTTGCTGCTGACCGGCCTTGATCATGAATCCGAGCGAGCTGCAGCAGCCTCCGCCTTTCTCGTGGAGGAGCCTTCTGGTCCCGGGACGCATGGGGTGCTCCGCCAGAGCGCTGAGGGAGACATCAGAGAAGTCACCGTTGTGATGGCCCTTGACGAGGCGACGGATGAACTACGTGAATATGCTAGTAACCTGGGCTTCTGGGGGTTCATCAGTTATTCAGTGGACCTCGGACCCGAGCTTTCCCCCCAGCGCCTGACTTTCAGCGGCCCTGCCACCGATGCGTGGTCTCTCGCTCAGTTGCGCGCTCCATCGTCACCGAGAAACAGACCCGAGGCCGAGGAACATCCTCAATACATGTCACATGAAAACGCAGTGCTCAGGAGTTTCGTCCTCGACCTCAGGCAGGAGGCCAACGCCGCACTCTACCGGGAGGTTTTCGCCATGGAGAGTATCCTGGAGACCGCGGTGCCGTTACTCACCTCCGAAAACTGGATCTCAGCGGGCGAACGGTCAGAGCGGTACACCCACCTCGAAGAGCGCATTCGAGACAACGCAGTAGCAGTGGAGACAACTCACGCATTGCAGGATGAGCCGATCACTGACGAGACGGTGCAGAGCGCTGTGGAGGGCCTCGTGGTCCAAGCGGGGCCGATGACTGCTCCGGAGACCAGGCTCATCGACGCCCGGACTGCCGACCTGACCATCGCCGGCTCTTCCTTCGAACCACTTCTCAGTTGTGAAGTTCTAGAAGATGACGCCGAAGAAGCGCCCGGACATGGGGGTGGATCCTCATGAAGCTCCCTGGTCCACACTGGCCGGCCTTTCGTGCCGGCCTCTTGATGCACCTGGCATTCGGCGTCACTATCCTCGCAGTGGCGGTGATCATCGGCCCCCCGCTTGCCTGGGTCCTGGGAGAAGAAAGCGTTTCAACGATGATCGCCCTACTGGCAGTCTCCGGACGGGCACTGGTGGGCGCTCTGAACTCACGTCAACTGTGGAGTGCTGCTGCTGCGCCCAGCCTGGTGCTCAGCACCACTCTCAGCGCCTGCCTGGCTGGCTACCTGTCAGTTTTTCTGCCATTGACAGTCCTTGGTCTCTCAACGACGGGCTCAGGACTTGTATCGGCAACAACATCGGCCATCCTAGCCCTGGCCTTGGACTGCACTTTCGCCCTCCTGGCCACCTGCTCCGGTGCATTGATCGTCTCGGGACGGTCGAAACGCCGTTATCGCCCCCGACGTTTTCAGATGTCGAGGCTGCCCGTGATCAGGGAGATCTCTGAGAGTTTTTCTGAGCATCAGGCCAAAGCACGGCTTAATGCATAGAGCCTCAGAGAAATCCGAGCAACAAAGTCAGGAGAACAACTATTAACAGCAGGGCCCAGCCCACGCGAGTCAATCGCCTGTTCCGGAGATCTCTACTCGTGATATCGCTCAATTCGCTGTCCTGATTCGCCGTCTGCGGTGTGAAGGAAGTCTCACCGGACGCGACGACGCCCCCTGCGCTTCGTCTATCGCTGCGGCCGGTCTCAGGCAGACGAGAAGGGTGGACCTGCGCATCATCGAAAGTCCACGGTAGCCTTGGGAGTTCCTCAGCCTGTTGTCCGGCCTTCTCGGCTTTTTCCCATATGGTGTCGGCAGTGCCGCTCGGACTCCATGTCAGATCAGACTCGACGTCCCTTTCGGACTGCCTGGCCGGTCTTCCCGTAGCAGTCTCTGAACTCTGCGGACCCTGGTCCTCCACAGGCGATTCAAGCGGACTGTCTAAGCGTGCCTCCGATGAGCGTTGAGCACCGTGAATCTGTTCTAACCAGGAACGTTCTTCCTCTTGTTCCTCAGTGACTCGCTGCTGGCGTTTAGCGCCGCCCAGTAATGACCGTTTACCCATTGTCACCGATCCTACTGGTCTTCGGCGGAAGCATCGTCAGTCATGGTGATGTGGTCCGAAACATCCTGAGGAAGGGGGAGCTGGCCCGCATCGGGCAGGTGCAGAACAACGGGGCCCTCGAGCTCTTCGGAGAGGTGGAACTGGGCGTAGAGCGGGCTCTGCGCCATCGGCAGCGTTTCCACGGTCCCGGCGACCTCGGTACAGAGACAGCCCATGTCACCAGAGCCCAAGGGGAAATACCGGCGTTCAGCGCCGATGTCGATGAGGCTCATGTTGGACAGTCCCGGGGATGTGCCGTCACCTTGGGGATTGTGCCCAAAGTGTTGTTTGCCGCCTATTTCTGGGTTACCCGTGAACACCCTCCCTGATTCTCTATGACCTGGCGGTGCAGCCAACGCAAAGCGCATCGTCACGAGCTCACCGGTTCGCTCTGCATCCAGCACGTCGAATCGGATCGGCGTCTCTGAGGTATCGTCCTCAGGAGGTTCGACAATGAACGAGGCTTGCGCTCCCTCTGCTGGGTCTATGCTCAGTGCATCGGGAAGTTCAGGGACACCTGCCTGGCCGAGATCGACCTCAATGCCAGCCTCCTGGACGACTATCGGATAGCGAAAGCTGACCCGCCGATTCCGCTCTTGATTCTCTGGTATCGGCTCACCGTCAGCATCCAAGTTGGGAACCTGGGGCCTTGTGAAACCATAGCCTACGATCTCTAATTCAATGGTGTCATCCAAATGCTCTTCGATCACATCAGCCACAGCCTGTGAACGTTCCTCAGAGAGTTCTTCGTTCAGCTCAGCCGAACCCACATTGTCTGTATGACCTTCCACTGTCACCGTGAAACCGGCCGCTTCCTCGTTCAGTTTCTCTGCCGCAGATTCAATAATATCTGCAGCCTCATCCATCAAATCCGCAGAGCCGAATTCGAAGAGCACATCGGAAGGTAATGAGACCTCCTGAGTCTCCTCTTCGATAGTTGTGGTCACGCCGCTCAGAGTTTCGGTGCGCGCCGCTATCGGATACCGCACTTCATAACGCGCCCCTGCTCCGTACTGTTCAGGCGGGTCCTCCCCGGAAGCGTGCGTGAAGAACCATGAAGAATCCTGATTAGGGCGGGCGAACGTTTCTCCTGAGGAGACTTCAACGTCGGGTATCGGTTCAGCCCATTCCCCTGGCACAATATCCACCGATTCGGATTCCGGTGCGGGAAAATCCACATAGATGAGCTCGGTGCGGCTTGGCGGGTCATCTGCAGCCCCGGAGAGCATCGAGCATATGCAGGTACCCCTGTCAGGGACTTCACTGTCGATGCCGTTCTGGGACGGCTGCGGCTCGTCGGACTCACTATCCTGGCCAGCGAGGTCTGCTGTGGTTTCTTCCTCGTCCGTCACGCTGGTGATCTGCGGAGGTTCATCGACACTGAAGAAGTTGGACTCCGCACGTAACGGCTCAATCAGTTCCCCCGCGTCTCGATCCACAAGTCGAATAAACGGCGTTGCCTCGTATCGGTGCTTATGCGAACTTAGAACGATCGACCCAAGGGGTATGCCTTCGTCTGGGGCCAGCCACGCCATCACCAATCGCACGAACTCGCCATCACTGTCCAGAGACAAAATCTGCAGCTTCGCCGTGGCCAGTTCATCATCACCTTCCGGTGCCGGGAGAGTAAGTATGGTCTCGGCCACCGGATCGGGCAAGGCCTCGTCCCGCCAGAAACCCTCGTCAAGAACTGTGCCTCGAGAAACACTGGATGGTGATGCATCTGGCTCTACGGTGGGTTCCTCGGTGCCTCCGCAGCCGGTCAGCACCAGCGATGAGAGCCCCACCACTCCCACCAAGAAACTGGCTCTGCGTTGCCCATTTCGCAGTCGAGAACCTCGGCGCCTAGTCATCACACCCATTGATTGTATCCGCACCTACCTGATCACTGATGAGCCGTGGCGTTCCAGCCACAGACCCCGAGAGCAGCCAGGGCCGAAAGTGGAATCTCAGCGCAGTCTCCCCCGAGTCTGCTGTGCTTGCCTGTTCTCAGGGAATGCCCGGCTACCCTTACCCGCCTTCAGTGAGCTGCTCGAGCAGCTCATCGGGCAGTTCGATGTGGCCTCCGTCTGGAATCCGCAGGACTACCGGGCCTTCCAGGGACTCCGGGAGCTCGAACTCAGCGAAAGCTGGCACCGCATCAGGCCCCAGGCCTTCATAGGTGGAGAGTCGTTCCGAGCACAAACACCCTTGGCCACCGAACATCACTGGGAAGTACCGTTGTTCATCACCTACATCAACCAGACTGATATTGAGCATATTCGGCGCAGAATGGGTTTTATTCTGGTAGACGCTCCTGCCGAACTGACGGTCTGTGGATCCGCCGCCGAAGACTCCGAAGGCAGAATCATCGAACGCGTCAGCATCTGCATCGGCAACTCCGAGCCGCAACACCACAGAGTCATCTCGCCGCTGAGCCTCCAGCAGATCGATCCGGATGTCTACCTCGTTCTGGTCGTCTTCCGGAGCCTCAATAACGTAGGAGCCCACCGCACCCTCTGACGCCTCGATCTCCTCGGCATCAGCAAGCTCATCCAACTCCTCAAACTCTCCCAGCTCAATCACAGTCTCGGATTCCTCCACCACGGTGTATCGGAAACTCACTCTGCGGTTCAGCGCCTGGTTCTCTTCGATCTCATTGCCCTCCACGTCGGTATTGGGCACCAAAGGACGATTGAAACTATGCCCCTCCGTCTCGATGGTGATGGCATCGTCCAGCAGCGGTTCAATGGCTTCAGCCACCGCTTGCGCACGGTTCTCCGACAGCGGCTGATTCACATCATGACCACTGACATTATCGGTATGTCCCTCAATGACTACCGTCTCACCGGACGCCTCCTCATTGAGCATCTGGGCAGCAGCCTCGATGATCGACTCGGCCTCACCCACCAGGTCGTACTCCCCGAACTCAAACAGCACATCAGCAGGCAAAGAAACCTCCTGAGTATCTCCTTCAATCGTGGTCGTCACTCCCGTCAGTGACTGCGAGCGAGCCTGCAGCGGAAGACTGGCAACGTACTCGGCACCAGCCCCGTACACCTCTCCAGGCGCCTCGTCATTTATGGATGGCATCTCAAACTCTGCCAGTTCTTCTTCCTCGGGATCGAACTCGAAAGGTTCGCCCTCAGTGACTGGCACATCAGTGATCGGCTCAGCCCACTGTCCCGGCAGAACCTCGACACGCTCTGACTCCGGGACAGGGAAGTCGATGAACATCAGCTCAATGCTCTCTGGAGCCTCCGCATCAGCAGAACTCTGCGTGGTGACCTCTGAGCAGATGCAGGTTCTGCGCGGGCGCCAAGGGTCCATCTCCTCGAACGGATCGGCATCTTCAATGCTGGCCGGTGCAGTGATATCGAACCGTGACTCAGAGGTCAGCAACGGCCAATGCGCCTGGCCCGCTTCCCGATCAACAAGCCGAATATATGGACGATGCAGCACCTCCCCCGGTTCATTCTGCAGCTCCTCCGAACCAAGGAACGCCCCCTGCTCGGGAACCAGCCAGGCAAGAATCATCCGCGCATATTCACCGTCAGAGTCCAACGACAGGATCTCCAGCTTCGCTGAAGCGACCTCTCCGTCAGTATCGATGACAGGGGCCTCCATCACCATCTCAGCAACCGGCTCAGGCAGAGTGTTCAGCCGCCAGAAACCATCCTCTGCCTCAATAGCAGGCTCCACGTCATCGTCATCTTCATCACCCTCGTCCTCTGGCGCACCAGGGCTCCCCTCGGCGCCAGAATCGCCCTCAGCGGTCGGTTCCCCCGCCGGAACACCCCCGGGCTCTTCAGCAGCACTCTCATCGTCACCATCAAACGTATTCTCAGGCGCACACGCCGTCACAAAGAGCGCGCCGACAAGAACTCCGCCTAGGATCTTTTGCCGCATACCAACAGATTCCGTTCCCATCACACTTCCCCTTCCCTGAGACCTCGCCGGAGGTCACCACCCGATTGGACCAGCTTCCAGCATCACTGAAGAGCCCTGTCAGAAGCCTTCCACCGCATCAGTCCCTGGCTCTGCACCAGAGAGCTCAGCAACTGTTGCCCACCATACCAAAACTATTTGCTTGCGCAAACCTATTTCGGTGTTTCGTGGGCACCGGTGAAGAACGCAGACCTTGCTGCGGCGCTGGTCAGCCTTGACACTTGGACAGAGTACTCCTCAATTGACCCTATAAACTCTGTCATCTCATAGCCAGAAGCGCATCTTCTATAGAGAGTGCAGACAGATTCTCCCTGACCCATAGTGGCGACATACAACCTTCACGTTTGCAAAGTTTCGCTGCGCGTGGCGCAATATTCCGTACAGATCGGTTCAGCTCTTCGCCGGACCCACGCCCCGGCAGATGAGGACTCAAGTGACTGACTCACCTAGTCTCCCGCTGAACCGCTGTTGTCTTGTACGCTTTTTGCTGAAGGAGCGGAACCCATCATGAGGAGCTCAAGTGTCACACCCGCCACACGGAAACCAAGAGCCTGGGAACGAACACACCCATGAACAGACTCCCCCTCATCAAGCACAGGGGCAAGCTCAGCAGCCTCCTCACGGTCAGCAGGGATCCCAGTATGCTGCGCAGGATCAGCTGCTGCTGAGTGCCGGCGCACATATTGGCGGATTGCTGACCTCTATCATCGTCCCGGCGATCCTCTGGGCGATCTATCGCGACCGCAGCGCCGTGATCGAAGAGCACTCGCGCCGGGCGCTCAACTTCCAGCTAGTCCTCCTTCCGGCCTATATTCTGGCCAGTATCGTGGCTTTTATACTGCCACTTGGCATCATCGGCAGCCTGCTGCAGTTCGCCGTGTTCGTGTTTTCTGCCATCTTTGCCATTCAGGGTGCAATATCGGCTTACCACAGCCAGCAGCACAGCTATCCCATCGATGTCGACATCGTGAAGAAGCAGTAGTCGGTCCGGCACCCGGTGTAAAACTGCAAGGTCTCACCGAGAGGCCGCATCGCGGTATTCGGTGAGGAAGTCTGCGATTTCGGCGATGGCGGTCTCGAGATCCTCCACACTGGGCAAGGTCACTAGCCGCAGATGCTGGGTGTCCTCCCAGTTGAAGGCTCGCCCGTGGGAAAGCAGTATCTTCTTCTGACGCAGCAGGTCGATGACGAACTTCTCGTCATCGGCGATCGGGTAGATCTCCGGATCCAGCCGCGGGAACAGGTAGAGTGCTCCGTCGGCCTTCTCCACGGTCACGCCCTCAATCTCTGCGAGCAGCCGGTGCGCAGTTCTCGACTGCTCATAGAGCCGCCCGCCGGGCAGGATCAGCTCCTCAATGGACTGATAACCGCCAAGGGCGGCCTGGATGGCATGCTGGGCCGGAACATTGGCGCACATACGCATGTTCATCAGCAGGTTCAGGCCTTCGATGTAGTTCTTGGCCCGGTGTCTCGGCCCGGAGACATAGATCCAGCCGGACCGGAATCCGGCGACCCGCCACGTCTTCGACAGCCCGGAGAAGGTCACCGTCAGCACGTCATCGGCCACGGTGGCCGCATTGATCATCTCCGCGCCGTCGAAGATGATGTTCTCGTAGATCTCATCGGCGAACAGCATCAGATTGTGCCGACGGCAGATATCGGCCATCGCCACAAGGATCTCACGTGGGTACACCGCCCCGGTGGGATTGTTCGGGTTGATCAGCACTAAGGCCTTAGTGCGGTCGGTGACCTTGGACTCGATCTCCTCCGGATCCGGCCACCACCGGTTGTGCTCATCGCAAATGTAGTGAACCGCTCTGCCACCGGCGAGCTTGGTCGCCCCGGTCCACAGCGGATAGTCCGGAGCCGGAATCAGGATTTCGTCCTCAGGAGCCAACAGGGCAGTGAGCACCATGGAGATCAGCTCGGAGACCCCGTTGCCCAGCCACACATCCTCCGGAGAGGCATCGCGCAGCCCGCGAGCCTGGTAGTACTGAGCCACCGCGACCCGGGCGGAATAGATGCCCTGGGAGTCCGAATAGCCCTGGGCAGTGGGCAGGGTCTTGATCATGTGCTGAAGAATCTGCTCCGGAGCCTGGAACCCGAACGGTGCCGGATTGCCGATGTTCAGCCGGGTGATCCGGTGTCCCGCTCGCTCGAGCCGGACCGCTTCCCGAGCAATGGGACCCCGGACGTCATAGCGGACCTCAGCGAGCTTGGGCGACTGGAGAAACTCCTCGGCGAATTGCTGCATCCTCACATCATGCAACACATTGCTCCCGAGGTGGGGCATCGGCAGGCCGGGATGCTCACCAGGTGCCGGAGGTCACAGCCTGCGGCTTGGCGAAGGCGTCGCGATACTGGGCCAGGAACTGGGCGATGCCGTCCACTGCCTCCTCCAGCTCCTCGACCGCGGGCAGAGTCACCAGCCGGAAGTGCTGATCATCGATCCAGTTGAACGCGCGCCCGTGCGAGACCAAGATCTTCTGCTGGCGCAGCAGCTCGATCACGAAACTCTCGTCATTGTCGATCGGATAGATCTCCGGGTCCAGCCGCGGAAACAGGTACATCGCCCCGTCCATCTGGGAGACCTGGACACCTTCGATGTCGGAGAGCAGCTTGTATGCGACACTGCGCTGCTCGTAGAGCCGGCCTCCGGGGTGGATGAACTCCTCGATCGACTGATAGCCGCCCAAGGCGGTCTGGATGGCGTGCTGGCCGGGCACATTGGGGCACATGCGCAGATTCGACATCAGCTGCAGACCCTCCAGATAGTTCTTCGCACGGTGCTTGGGACCGGAGATGAACATCCACCCGGAACGGTAGCCGGCCACCCGCCAAGTCTTCGACAGCCCGGAGTAGGTGATGGTGAAGACATCGTCGGAGAGCGTAGCGGCGTTGATCATCTCCGCGCCGTCATAGGTGATCTTCTCGTAGATCTCATCAGCAAACAGCATCAGATTGTGCCGACGGCAGATGTCCACGATGGCTTCGAGGATCTCCCGCGGATAGACCGCCCCGGTGGGATTGTTCGGATTGATGATCACCACAGCCTTGGTGCGGTCGGTGACCTTGGACTCGATCTCCTCAGGATCCGGCCACCAGTTATTCTGCTCATCACAGATGTAGTGCACAGGGATGCCCTGATAGAGGGCGGTCAGCCCCGTCCAGAGCGGATAATCGGGGGCGGGGATCAGGATCTCGTCACCTGGATTGATCAGCGCCTGCAGAGTGATGGTGATCAGCTCGGAGACTCCGTTGCCCAGGTAGACATCATCCACCTCGGCGTCCTTCATGCCCTTGGTCTGGTAGTACTGGGCCACGGCGGTGCGCGCGGAGTAGATGCCGGCGGAGTCGGAGTAGCCCTGGGCAGTGGGCAGATGCCTGATCATATCCATCATGATCGAGTCCGGCGCTTCAAAGCCGAAGGGCGCCATATTGCCGATGTTCAGCTTGGTGATCCGGTGCCCGGCCCGCTCCAGCCGTGCCGCCTCCTCAGCGATGGGCCCGCGTACGTCGTAGCGGACATTGCGCAGCTTATGCGCCTGGGTGAAGTCCTCGAATACCTCCATGAGGTGATTCTGCCTCATTGACCCAATTGTCAACAATCCGACACAGGAAGTCGTTTAGCCCCAGCTTTCAGGTTCGGCGAGCAGCCCCTCATCCACGAGCCAGTAAACTGCGGCATCCTCAGGCTCCAGGGCGTCCTCTCCGTGGATCAGACGGCGCAGCGTCAGAAGGGCCTCATCGTCGAGGGCGAGGGAGATATCCTCGACGACACCGGGCACCTCTTCAGCGATCCGGGAAGAGACCAGCGGGGCGTACTGGTCCTGGGGGAAGGCTCGGCGGGCATCAGTCACCGTCACCAGTGCATGATCATCGACATCCGGATGGGAGCTGGTCATCAGGGCCGCGTCGATCTCGGCGGTGATCAGCAGCTCGATGAGTTCATCCTCACGACCTGCGTGAATCTCAGCGGGGGCACAGCCATAAGTCTCGTTCAGCAGGGGGGCTGCGTCGGGAAGACTGCCGGTGACACCGATGCTCAGCTCCCCGCAGCGCTCGGCCAGCTCATCGAAGGCGGTCTCCTCCTCGGCGTCGACCTCATAGTTTTCGGCTGTGACGGTGGTGATGATCAGACCGTTTCGCAGCACTGCTGTGGTCGGCTCAAAAAGCTGGGCCCGGCTCAGCTGGGACTCCACCAGTGCTGCCAGTTCTTCGGGCTCAGCCGCTGGGCCCCGCCCGTTCTCCTCGTCGGGGGCAGTCAGGTCGGCGAAGCCCTCGGGGTCCAGTGCCTCCGCCAGGGGCATTGTTCGCGCCACCACCATCTCGTACCGATCATCAGGGGTCTCCCCGGTACCCTCGATGACAGCAGCCGTCTCGTCATCCGGTGTTTCGGGGCTGGAATCGCTGCCCGGTGCGGTCGCGGCGAGCCCCACGGCCAGTTCCACGGCTGTCGCATCGTCGGCCTGGACCACCACGGTAGGTGTCTCGTGAGAGTTCATAGCCATCGCATAGACCTGCGCAAGGGTCTGGTCCAAGGGGTCGTCACTGCCTACGGCTACCCGCCAGGCACGTTCCAGATCCTCTCCTGTGGGCTCTGGCACCGGCTGCGGCGGAGCGGAGCAGCCGGCCAGTGTCAGGACCAGGCCCAACCCCACAGCAGTGGCGGTTCCAGGGCAGGTGAGGCGATGAGTGCGCACAGGCGAAGAAGGTGCCCTGCGCGCGAAAGTCATGGGGAATATTCTACGTGCAGTCCGCCGCGGGTTTATCCTGGGGAAGATGAGAGGCGAATCTGTTGACCTGCCTGTCGAGATTCCCGGCTCGGCCCCGCTGAACATCCGCCTGCAGTCCCTGCTGCAGCACCCGGCATCTGCCCAGGATGAGGCGCAGTCTGCCCGCGGATGGGTAGACCTGGCCTATGAGGCCGCCTACGGTGAGCGCTACTCCGCCGCCGCCGCTGCTGCCGAGCGTGGCCTGACCGCACCAGGGTCCGAGGACCCGGAGAACCGTCTGATGCTGCTGCGGATACTCTCCGGGGTCCATGAGATGCGTGGAGAGTCCCAGCTGTCGGCACCTTTCCTGCGCGAACGCATCGAACTGCTGCGCCAGCTGGGCCGCACTCGTCAGGCTGAGATCGAGGCCCAGCTGGGCCCGATGCTCCTGCGCGAGCCTGACCGGGTCGAGGCGGAGATTCTGAGCCGGATGGCCGAGGAACTCGACGACGGTGAAGGGCCCAGCGTGGAGCGGGCCGATGTGCTCTCCTCACTGGCAGTTCGCTGCCTCCACGACGAAGGCCCGGAAGCCGCACTGCCGCTGATCAGCGAGGCCTGTGAAATCCTTGCGACGTTGAACCGGGCCCAGGCCCTGGCCGCCGCGCGGATGTTCTTAGCCCACGCTCAGCTTCTCTGCGATGATCCGGAAGCAGCGCTGACCACCGCCGACCAGGTACTCAGCGAACCGGCCAACCGTGCAGTCCGCGGAGCCATGGCCATGCTGCGCGCCACCGTCCACCACCATGCTGATCGGCCAGCAGAAGCCGCCGGCGACGCGATGGCCTCAGTGGAGCTCTACTCGAGGTGCGGTGTCCGCAAGGGAGCCGCCTCCGCCGCAGCCCTGCTGGCAGGCATCACCTCCAGCATCAACCAGGAAGAGACTGCTGTACTGGCCTGGCGGGTTGCGGTGCAGCAGGCTGAGCTGGGCGAATTCTCCGAATCCCGGATGCTCTCACTGGCCCTGGGCCAGCAGCTGCTGGAGATGAACCAGCACGCAGAGGCGGAGAAGGTCCTCGATGCGCTCTCACTCAGGCTGGCCGGCGGGGAGGGCGACTATTCCACCCGCGGCCGTGCTTTGATGGGCCTGGGCCATGCGGTCACTCAGCAGAAACGCCCCCTGGAGGCGATGGCCCACTGGAATGAGGCTGCTGACCAGTTCATCGCCGCAGAAGAGGTCGATGAGGCTGCCCGGGCTCATCTGGCCGCAGGCGCGCTGGCAGCCTCCTTAGACCGGGTCGAGACTGCCCGCCAGCACTACGAACAGGGGCTTGTGCTGGCTGATCAGGGTGAGGACACCGATCCGCTGATGCTGCTGCAGGCCCTGCATTCTTTGGGACATCTGCTGTGCCGGCATGAGGAGGAGGCAGGCCTGGCCTATCTGGACCGGGCGCTGGAGATTGTAGCCGAGCATGGCACTGACTGGCAGCGTGCTGACATCACCGATACCCAGGCCCGTTCGTTGACCGCGCTGGGCCGGGGCTCTGAGGCGGTGGCCGCAGCCCTGGAGGCAGCCGACATGTTCGCCGGCTGCGGGGATCAGGAGGCGGCCGCCGACGCTGAGATCTTCGCGGCCACCGTGCTGCTGCAGATGGACCAGCCGCAGGAGGCCGAAACAGTCTTCCGAATGGCCGCCGAGTTCCGGGAGGTCTCCGGGGCCCTGCTAGCGACCTCGCTCGAGGGCAGGGTTGAAGCCCTGAACGCCATGGGAAAGCACGACGCCGCCGCCCTGCTCAGCAATGAGCTGGAGGACCTCAGAGCACAGCTGGCCAGTGAGGAAGATCGCCCGCGGCCGGAGTAAGCCCGAGCAGCACCTCGGCACAGCGCAGCCTGTGCTCGGCCTGAGCCTCCCAGCCGCTGCGGCGGGTGTTTCGCGCCCCGGAGACCAGGGACAGCGTCACCGATGCCGCACGGATCCGCAGGGCTTCAGGGTCCACCCCTTCAGCGAAGGCGCGGGCGAACCGGTCGAAGGCAGCCGGGGCGTGAATATACCGGAAGTCCACTGCCGGCAGCACTGCCAGGTGCCCGAGGAAGCAAGCCAGATCGTCCACCCTGTGGCCCGGGCCCAAGGAGTCGACATCCAGCAGGCAGGAGATCTGCGGGCCCGTCAGCAGCAGATTGGCCTCATAGAAGTCACCGTGGGCCGGTACCACCGGGCCGCGGTCAGTCACCTGCAGCCCGGCAAGCACCTCATCCTCCAGACGCCGGATTCTCCGCTCACAGACCGGCAGCGCCGAGACGGCAGCTGTGGCGTAGGAGGGCAGCCGGTCCGTCCATGCGTCGCGGGAAGGAAGTGTCAGCACCTCTTCGGGCAGAGCATCAAGCAGCTCAATGAAGTCTGCCGGACGGACAGCTGCGGCACCATCGGCCAAAAAATGCTCGGCCAGGGGGACCCCTTCGCCCTTCCTCAGAGCCACCACGTCACTGACCGGGTCACCGACCGTCACCGGAGCGGGGACACCAGCCTCCAGCAGCATCCGATGCCTGGCGACTAGGTCAGCGGCCCGGTCTTTGCGCAGAACTTTGAGATAGATCCTTCGACCGTCGGAGAAATCCGCAGCAAGGACCGCCCTTCGCAAGGGCCGGTAGCTGATGGTCTCCAGGGAGATCAGCTCAGCGCCCTCGCCCCAGGTGGCGGCCACGGCGGCCGGAGAGGCAGCAAGCGGCAGCCCTGGCAGCACAGGGTCCATGGGGTGCTGCCAGGCCACCAGCTGGCCGTGGTCGGAATCAAGCCGGACCACGTCACCGGCCCCACGGGGGATGCGTTCGCTGGTGATTCCCACATAGGTCTCCGCGGCGGCTGAGACGCGGTAGATGCCGGTGACTCCAGCACCGGGCCGGTGCTGGACGGCTTCCATCATCACCGCTGCGGGGTTGATCACCTGATTGGGCAAGACATCTGTGATCAGCGGGTGAACATCCTTTGACTGGAGGAACTCCAGCTGCTGAGCCTCTTGTTCCACCCGGGACCGGGCCGGTGCCGCTCGCGGCATTGCGGTCGGCGGATTCAGCGAGGACATGCGGTGAGGCTACCGGAGTGTGCTCAGGCGCGCCTGCGCTGGAGGACCTTGTCCAGGTCCATGGACTCATGCCGGGCGCCCTCCGCCGACTGTTCGGGGCTCTGTGGTGTTCCCGCATCATGCTGCTTGAGCTTCACCTCACCTGCCGGTGCTGGTTTCTCCTGCTCGATCGGCTCCGGCTCGGGCCTCTGGGCCTTATCGGCCACCATGTACTTGGCCGAGGGCACCTCACGGACATTCCAGGATTCTGCCGGTGTCACCTCAGCAGACTCACTGGCCTGTGACTGGTCGAAGATCACGGCCTGAGACACTGGGGACGACGCTGTGAAAAGCCGCTCGGCGCTGGTGGGCAGGCCGTCTTCATCCACGCTGATCAGTGAGTCCGGCCCGCCCTTTCCTCCTGGCTCGGCGCTCAACGCATCGAAGGGGGCTTGGGCGCCGTCGTCCTTCTGGGCGTGGTGCCCAAGGCCCAGCTCGGCGGCGGCCGCAGCGGCGCTGCGTTGGCGCTGTGCGGCATCGGCGGCAATGTCGGGATGGGTGTTCATCGCCTCCTGCATGACCCGCTCCACCCGCTGACGGCGTGCAGCCCGGCGGCGCACCGCTGCGGTGATCTGCAGACCTGCCAGGGAGAAGAGGAGCACCCCGGCACAGACCGCTGGAACCAGCCAGGACAGCGCGGCGACGAACGGCACGGCCACAGCTGTTGCGGCACCGCCGATCAGGGCGAGCACCCCCAGCAGAGCAAGGGCGGTGCGGCCCCAGTGGATGCGGAAGGGCGCTGATGCTGCTGCGCGATCGGTATTGGTGTTCTGCTTCATCTCTGTCCTGACGGTGGTGCTCATCTGTGCCCCTCTGTTGACTGTGCGTGTGCCACGCACCCTCCGGCCGCGCTGCACACGTCTGCGCGCAGCGCGGGCCTGCCGGGTGGTCAGCCCGTTCTGTGGCAATGGCTGCCTCGGCAGCCGTTGGGCCCTGAGCATCAGCGCCGCCAGGAAGAGCCCGGCGACCAGAGGGATGAGGACTGAGGTGTGGATGGGCAGGCTGGGGATCATCTCGATGATTCCGGCCTGCAGTGGCCGGAGGCCCAGCGTCATAGAGGTCTCCACCTGCCCTGGTCTCTGGTCAGCTCAACTCTGGCGCGACGGGGGTGTCACTGATCTGTCCAGAGTATCGGATGAAGTGGGTGAACCTTGGACATAAACACGAACCTCTGTGACACCTGATCGGAGAGTCCGCCAGAATAGGTCTCATGACTCCAGCGAACCCCCCTGTGCGTTTTGCCCCTGATCGAGTAGCCATCATCGGTGGCGGCCCCGGCGGCTATGAGGCAGCGATGGTCGCCGCCGACGCTGGAGCCGAGGTGACCATCGTCGAGGACAAGGGGATGGGCGGGTCCGCGGTGCTCACCGATGTGGTGCCTTCCAAGACGCTGATCGCCACTGCTGATGCGATGCGGCGGGTCAACGCCTCCACCTCCTTCGGTGTCCGGTTCGGCGAATCCGGCGGTGACAAGTATGAGGCCGAGGCCTGGGCCGACTTCTCCAAGGTCAACCACCGGCTGCTGAGGCTGGCCGAGTCCCAGTCTCGGGATATCCATGCCTCGCTGCAGGCTGCTGGGGTGCGTATCATCGCCGGCCGCGGCCGCTTGCTGCCACCGCACCATGTGGAGGTCACCACTGGTGCCGGAGAGACCTCGGTGGTGGAGGCCGACGCCGTGATAGTGGCCACCGGGGCCCATCCTCGTGAACTGCCCAGTGCTCAGCCCGACGGCGAGCGCATCCTGAACTGGACCCAGGCCTATAACCTCGCCGAGGTGCCGGAGCATATGATCGTGGTCGGCTCCGGGGTCACCGGCGCGGAGTTCGCCTCGGCCTACCGCCGGCTGGGCGCGGAGGTCACTCTGGTCTCCTCCCGGGACCAAGTGCTGCCCGGGGAGGACTCTGATGCGGCCTCGGTGCTGGAGAATGCGTTCCAGCGGGTGGGTGTGCGGCTGGCCGCCAGAACTCGGGCTGCCTCTGCTGAGCGGACTGAGAACGGTGTCAGCGTCACCCTCTCCGATGGACGGGTGCTGGAGGGCTCGCACTGCCTGATGGCTGTGGGCGGGATTCCCAACACCGCCGGCATCGGGCTGGAGGAGTGCGGGGTGGAGACCACGGAGTCCGGTCATATCCGGGTGGACACCGTCTCACGCACCACTGCGACCAATATCTATGCCGCAGGTGACTGCACCGGGATGCTGCCGCTGGCCTCAGTGGCGGCCATGCAGGGACGGATCGCGGTGGCTCATATGCAGGGCGGGGCGGTCAAGCCTCTGCAGCTGCACCGTGTGGCATCCAATGTGTTCACCTCTCCAGAGATCGCCACCGTGGGCGTCACCCAGGCCCAGGTGGATTCCGGGAAGTACCAGGCCGATGTGGTGAAGCTGGACCTGACCACCAATCCGCGGGCCAAGATGATGAATATTCGTGAGGGTTTCGTCAAGATCTTCGCCCGCCGGGGCTCGGGCACGGTGATCGGCGCAGTGGTGGTGGCCCCCCGTGCCTCAGAGCTGATCTACCCGCTGGCACTGGCGGTGACCCACAAACTCCATGTGGACGACGTCGCCTCCACCTTCACCGTCTACCCCTCACTGACCGGCTCGATCGCCGAAGCAGCCCGGCGGCTGCATCTGCACGTGCTGGACCCCGCCGACGGGTGATCGGCAGGAGCTCTTGGCATGAAGGCCGGTGTCTCGGCGAGCGCGAGCCGTGCGCGCCGGCGGCATCAGCCCAGCTAGGCTTTGGTCCATGACTGAGCCACGCACTCCCACAGCGGTTGATACTTTCGCCGAGGACTACTCCGCCAAAGCACTGGAGCTCTCTCCCGAGGAGGCCACCTACCTGGGCATCGGCGGCCATGAGACCGAGTACGGGGACTACTCGCCGGCCGGCAAGCAGCTGAAGGCCGAGCTCGACGCCGCCGCACTGAAGGATCTGGAGACCCTGACCCCTGCCGACCACACCGATGAGGTCACCCTCCACGCCATGCGTGAGCGGCTGGGCCTGGCGGCAGCCCTGCATGCCACCGGACGTGAGGAGGTCAACAACATCGCCACCCCCGCCCACGGGGCCCGGCAGATCCTGGACCTGATGCCGCAATCCACCGACCAGGACTTCGCCCATATCGCCGGCCGGTTGGCCAATCTGCCTGCCGCGCTGGAGGGCTGGTGGGAATCGCTGCGGGCTGCCAAGAGCGCAGGGAAGGTCTCCGCTGCCCGGCAGGTGCAGGCCGCTGCCGGGCAGTTCGCCACCTATGCCGCCGAAGAGGGTCCGCTGTCGCAGCTGGTCGCAGCCGCTGAGTCCGCCGGGGTGAGCGGGGGCGTCGCCGCCGATGTCCGCAGAGGTGTGGAGGGCGCAGCCCATGCCTACCTGGACCTGTCACGCAGGCTCACCGAGCGGCTGCTTCCTTCTGCTCCTGCTCACGATGCTGTGGGCATCGACTATTACCGGCTGGCCTCGCAGAGCTTCACCGGTACGGTGCTGGACCTGGAGGAGACCTATCAGTGGGGGCTTGAGGAGCTTGCCCGGCTGGTGGCCGCCCAGGAGGAGGTCGCCTCAACGATCAAGCCCGGCGCCACCATCACAGAGGCCAAGGAGGTGCTCGACACTGACCCTGCCCGGAAGCTGCACGGCACCGAAGCGCTGCAGGAGTGGATGCAGCGGCTCTCCGATCAGGCGGTCGCGGACCTGAAAGATGTGCACTTCGACATCCCCTCCCCCATGGATCAGCTGGAGTGCCGCATCGCCCCGACCACCGACGGCGGGGTCTACTACACCGGTCCCTCAGAAGACTTCTCCCGCCCGGGACGGATGTGGTGGTCGGTGCCGCCGGAGGACACCGAGTTCACCACCTGGGCCGAGACCACCACCGTCTACCACGAAGGCGTGCCGGGCCACCATCTGCAGATCGCCACCGCCGTGCTGGTCAAGGACAAGCTGAACTTCTGGCGGCGCAACGGCTGCTTCACCTCCGGCTATGCGGAGGGCTGGGCGCTCTACGCAGAGGATCTCATGGCCGAATTGGGCTACCTGGATGATCCTGGGGACATGATGGGGATGCTGGATATGCAGCGGATGCGCGCTGCCCGGGTGATCTTCGACATCGGTCTGCACTGCGGCTTCCGGGCTCCGGCTGAATGGGGCTCCCAGGTGTGGAACCCGGTCAACGGCCGGGCATTCCTGCGCGAGCATCTGCCGATCTCCGAGGCGCAGCTGGAGTTCGAGCTGACCCGCTACCTGGGCTGGCCGGGGCAGGCGCCCAGCTACAAGGTGGGTCAGCGGGTGTTCCAGCAGATCCGCGCGGAGCAGGAGCAGGCTGCCCGTCAGGCCGGGCAGGAACTCGACCTGAAAGCCTTCCACACTGAGCTGCTGCAGCTGGGCACTCTGGGTCTCGATACCCTGCGCTGGGCGATGCAGAGCTGAGGAGCTGAAGGCCGCCCGGATCCGCCCAGCAGGGTAAATTGGATGTCATGAGCACACTAGGCGGCACTGAGCGGGGCGAGGACCCCCAGACTTCTCCAGGCTTCGGTCACGTCATCGCCGAGGCCAGCGACCACGGCACCCTGCCCGATCCTGTGGAGCTGGCAGCCACCAATGATCCGACCAGCCTGCCGAACCAGCAGGCCGAGCACGCCGCCAAGATGCTGCTGCAGGCCTCCGGGGTGGACACCATCGACCTGGCCTGCACCCTGGGCTCGGGCTGGGGTGAAGCCGCCGGGCAGCTCGGTGAGCTGGTCACTGAGATCGATGCCGAGGACGTCCCGGGATTCCACACCTCCGGTGTTCCCGGGCACTCTGGATCGCTGAAGGTCATCAGGACCGCTTCCAGGGCCCATGTGCTGGTCATCGGCGCACGGACCCACTACTACGAAGGCAAAGGGGTCGACGCGGTGGCCCACGGAGTGCGCACCGCAGCGGCAGCCGGAGCCGGCGCCGTCGTACTGACCAATGGCTGCGGCGGGCTGAACCCGGCCTGGTCCCCGGGCACCCCGGTGCTGATCAGCGATCACCTCAACCTCACCGGCACCTCACCGCTGCGCGGGGCACATTTCGTCGATCTCACCGATCTCTACTCCCCCAGGATCCGGGGGATCGCCAAGGAGGTCGACTCCTCGCTCCCCGAGGGCGTCTACGCCCAGCTGCCGGGACCGCACTATGAGACGCCGGCGGAGATTCGCTATCTGGGCACCGCTGGAGCAGACCTGGTGGGCATGTCCACCGCGCTGGAGGCCATCGCCGCCCGGGCTGCCGGGATGGAGGTCTTCGGCATCTCGCTGGTCACCAACCTGGCCGCAGGCATCTCCGAAGAACCTCTGAGCCACCGAGAGGTCATCGAGGCCGGGCAGGAAGCGGCGCCGCGGATCTCCGCACTGCTGGCCCAGATCATCACCCGCACACTGGAGGAGAGCTGACCATGGCTGAGCACGGGACCGCTGAACTGGGCGGCGATGCACTGCTGAACACGGTGACGCGCTGGATAGAGCTGGACCCGGACCCCAGCACCCGGGCCGAGCTGACAGAGCTTCTCCATGACGCCGCAGACGGCGGCCAGACCGCCTACGATTCCTTGGAGCGGCTGTTCGCCGGGCGGCTGGCCTTCGGCACCGCCGGGCTGCGTGCGGAGCTGGGCCCGGGACCTCTGCGGATGAACCGGCTGGTGGTCCGCCAGACAGCCGTGGGCCTGCTGAAATACGCTTCCGCCACACTCGACGACGCTGAAGGCAGAGCCGATACGGGTTCGGCCCGGCGAATCGTCATCGGTTTCGACGCCCGCTATCAGTCCGATGAGTTTGCCTTCGAGACCGCGGAGATCTTCCGCGACGCCGGATGGGAGGTCCACCTCTTCGACAAGCCCGGCCCCACTCCTCTGCTGGCACGCCAGGTGCTGGTCCAGGACGCCGAGGTCGGGGTGATGGTCACCGCCAGTCACAATCCGCCCCGGGACAACGGGTACAAGGTCTATCTGGGCGGTGCACTCTCCCGGCACCTGGAGCCTGACGGACTGGGAGTCGGCGCTCAGATTGTCTCTCCGGTGGATCAGGAGATCGCGGCGACCATCGCTGAGATCGTGGCATCCGACTTCGCCGAAGGCTCCCCCGCACCGGCCGCAGTGTCCTCTCCAGAGGTGCCGCTCCCCTCCGGAGTCCGTGTGATCGGCCGGCAGGCCCGGGAGAGCTACCAGAAGGAGGCTCTGGAACTCCTGGATCCGGCCGGCTATCCGCACCGGGATCTCACCATCGTCTATACCGCCATGCACGGGGTGGGTGGTGAGGCGGTGACCGATCTGCTCGACGCCGCCGGCTTCACTGATGTGGTGCCCGTGGCCGAGCAGTTCGCGCCCGATCCTGCCTTCCCCACCGCCGACTTTCCCAACCCGGAGGAGGCCGGGGCCCTGGATCTGGCGCTGAAGGCGGCCGCCGAGCACAACGCCGACCTGGTGCTGGCCAATGACCCTGATGCGGACCGTCTTTCCGCTGCGGTCTTCGACACCGCCGCGGGAAGCTGGCGCCAGCTCTCTGGCGATGAGATCGGCGCCCTGCTGGGCCTGCACGTCTTGGAGCGCGGCCCGCTGCGCGAGGGCTGGCGGAACGGTGGCGATCAGCCCACTGTCGGAAACTCGGTGGTCTCCTCCCGCCTGCTGGGCAAGCTCGCCGCGGCCCGGGGGGCCGGACATGAGGAGACGCTGACCGGGTTCAAATGGCTGGCCCGGGTGCCCAACATCGTCTTCGGCTATGAAGAGGCCATCGGCTTCGACGTGGACCCGGTCCATGTCCGTGACAAGGACGGTGTCTCCGCGGCCCTGATCTTCAGCGAAATGATCGCCGACCTCAAAGCCAAGGACAAGACCGCGCTGGATGTGCTCGATGAGATCGCTGCCGAGGTAGGGGTTCACCTCACCGGACAGGTCACGATCCGGGTCAAGGATCTCTCCCAGCTGGGTGCGGTCACCGCCGCGCTGCGGAGCTCCCCTCCTACCGAGATCGCCGGCGATGCTATCGCCGAATCCCTCGACCTGCGCACCGTCCCACTGCCGGGCAAGGAGTTCACCCAGGCCAAGTCCACCGATGCGCTGGTCTACCTCACCGAAGGAGGACACCGCGTCATCGTCCGGCCCTCCGGCACCGAGCCGAAGGTCAAGTGCTATCTGGAGGCCGTGGCGCTCCCGGAGTCCGGCTCTCCCGAAGCACTGACTGCTGCACGGCGGACCGCCGAGGCCCAGCTGGAGCGGCTGCGCACCTCCATGGAGGAGATACTGGGCTAGTACCAAGGCGGCGGGCAACCGGTCCCGCGCGCTCCCTGATGCGGCCGCCTCAGGCGGTCATCACACCCGAAGGAGTTGTCTGTTGTCCACACCCACGCCTCACGAGCTGGCCGGGCTGATCGATCACACCGTGCTCAAACCCGACACTGACCAGGCCACTGTCCGCAGGGTGATAAGTGAAGCAGTCGAGCACGGCTTCGCCGCCGTGTGCATCAACCCGAAGTGGGTGCGACTGACCGCCGAGGCCTTGGCAGGAACCGGTGTGAAGACCTGTACCGTCGTCGGCTTCCCGCTGGGGGCGACCACCACTGCTCAGAAAGTCGCCGAAGCTCAGGATGCGGTGTCCAGCGGTGCTGAGGAGGTGGACATGGTGGTCGATATCGCTGATGCCAACGCCGGTGACGCCGACGCCGTTCAAGCCCAGATCGCCGCGGTAGCCGCAGCCGCACATGCAGGGGGGGCAATTCTGAAAGTCATCCTCGAGACCACTTTGCTGACCGAGGAGGCCAAGGTGCTGGTCTGCCGCGCCGCCGAGGCCGCGGGCGCGGACTTCGTCAAGACCTCCACCGGTTTCGCCGGCGGCGGTGCGACCGTCGAGGACATTTCTCTGATGCACCGTGAGGTCGGCGGCAGGCTGGGAATCAAGGCCTCCGGCGGGGTTCGCACCTACGAGGACGTCCTAGCTGTCGTCGGTGCTGGGGCAACACGCATCGGTGCCAGCTCATCACTTGATATTGTGGGGGCAGAGAACACAAGCTCCGGCAGCGGTGCCTACTAGGGCGCCGTCGCCGGTATCAACCACTTCACGGCAGAGGGATCGCATGATTGATGCACGCGGCCAGGTCAGGGCCTACTCCGGACAGGGACACTTTCTCGGCAATCTGGTTGCCTTCCTTTTTGTGCTCGGCCTGCTTCTCGGGTCTATGGTCGCCCTGGTCTCCTGGGACCTGGACGCTGTCTGGCTGCCCGGGCTGATCTTCATCGTTCTCTATACCGCAGCATTCCTGGTGGCCAAGGAGATCATCGGCCGCTCCGACTCGCTGGAGCAGCAGGATCTGCACGGCGAGCACGGTGAGCCTCTTGACGCCATGGCTTCCCGCGCGGCTGAGTCTCAGGCCCCGGCCGGCGAGCCCAAGCCTGCCGGGCGCTACTGAGCGCTCACCCCTGCATTCGCACAGTCTGTTTCCCATATTCATGGCGATTGCGGCCCGTTGTGCCAAATAGGCTGTGCATCTCGTATCTATGCTGAGCTGTGACGATCCTCTGCCCGCTAAGCCCTGGCGTGTGCTGATCGCCGGGGTCACCGGTGTGGGAAAGTCCACTCTCGGCAATCGGCTCGGTGAGCTGTGGGACACTCCCTACATCCAGATGGATGCCCTGCACTGGGCACCGGACTGGATCACGCGTGCTGAGTTTACTGCGACGTCGCAGCCTTTGCCGCCCAAGACGCCTGGATCACCGAGTGGCAGTACTGGGGCAAGGACATGAAGCATGTGGTCGGTGACCGGGCAGACACCCTGATCTGGCGGCTCAACTTCCCGCGGCCGCTGGCTCTGCAGTGTCTGCTGCGCCGCACCTTACGACGCCCGATCACTCAGGAGCGCGTCTGCAATGGCAACATCGAGCCCAGCTCTGGACGGTTCTCACCGACAAGGACCACATCATTCGGTGGGAGATGAAGACCCACAGCAAGTGGCCGGACCGGATGCCGAAGATCCTTGAGGAGTTCTCGCAGCTGACCGTGGTCAAGCTGCGCTCTCCCCGCCAGGTCTACCGCGGGTTGGCCGGCCCGGCCTCGCGGCTTGCTTAGCGCAGTACCCGCACCGAGGCACCGCCGGCGGCGTTCCAGCGAAACAGGACCAGATGCCACAGGCCAGGGGCCTTTCGTGAGGGATCTATCAGCCCTTCTGCGCCAAGCTGCTCGATGCGGCGGCGAACCGTCCACGAGGGCGACTGCTCTCCTCTGGTGACGAGGTCCTGCCACGGCGCGGTGGCGTCGTCGAGCTCTATGCCTGCCATCGCACGGGCCCGGCTGTCCCGCAGGTCGACGATGCGCTCTGCCCGCACTCTGAGCTCTAGCACCTCCAGATCCGGAGTGCGCGCGCTGCGGTGAGCGATCATAGCCGCCTCGACGCCTTCGGCCGAAGAGCTCAGATACAGCGTGGGCTGATCAGCCGAGGAGTACCGCCCCGGACTCCGGGAACCGGTCAGTGCAGAGTCTCGGTAGCGAGGGTCCACTGCACGGAAGAACGTTCCCGCAACACGTACAAAAGGGCTTTCTGCCTCGATCACCTCAGGCATCGCGCTCATCACCCCTGTGCGAACAGAGCCTCGTAGACTCCGCTGAGCCACTGCAGAAGCGCGCCGTCGGTGAGGTCCTCCCCGCCGATGGGCTTGGTGGTCGGTTTGGCCAGCAGAACCTGCTGCATGGAGGCCTTGTGCTGGCCGGAGTACATCCGCTCCATACGCAGCTGGCGCGATTCCGGCAGCTCAGCCACCGGGGCGAACCGGATGAACTTGCCCTGTACGCCCACGTCGGTGATGCCCACCGCGCGCACCCGGTTGCGGAAGCGTGCGACCTCCACCAGGTTCTGCGCCGGGGCAGGAAGCTCGCCGTAGCGGTCGGCCCATTCGGTGACCACCTCATCGACCTTCTCACCGGTGTCTGCCGCGGCCAGCTTCCGGTAGCCCTCCAGCCGCAGCGGCTCTGAGGGGACATAGTCGGCAGGCAGATGGGCGTTGATCGGTAGTTCGATCTTGACCTCTTCGGGGTGGATGTCCTCCTCCCCGCGATAGTCCGCCACTGCTTCGCCGACCATGCGCAGGTAGAGGTCGAAGCCCACACCTTCGATGTGCCCGGACTGCTCGCCGCCGAGCAGGTTTCCGGCCCCACGCAGCTGCAGGTCCTTTTTGGCCAGCTGGAATCCAGCACCGAGCTCATTATGCGCGGCCACCGCTTTGAGCCGCTCCAGAGCGTCCTCGCCCAATGGCTTCTCCGCAGGGTAGAGGAAGTAGGCATAGGCCCGCTCCCGGGACCGGCCCACCCGGCCGCGCAGCTGATGCAGCTGGCTCAGCCCGAAGGCGCTGGCCTTGTCCACGATCAGGGTGTTCGCATTCGAGATGTCCAGCCCGGTTTCGATGATGGTGGTGGAGACCAGCACGTCGAACCGGCGCTCCCAAAAGTCCTGAACGATCTGCTCCAGCTGTGACTCGCCCATCTGGCCGTGTGCCACCTCTACCCGGGCCTCGGGGACCAGCTCACGGATCCGGGCGGCGACCCGGTCGATGTCGGCGACCCGGTTGTGCACGTAGAAGACCTGTCCTTCACGCATCAGCTCCCGGCGGATGGCCGCGGAGACCTGCTTATCGGTGTAGGGGCCCACATAGGTGAGCACAGGGTGCCGCTCCTCCGGGGGCGTGATCAGCTCGGAGGTCTCGCGGATCCCGGCCAGGGACATCTCCAGGGTGCGCGGAATCGGGGTGGCGGTCATGGCCAGCACATCCACATTGGTGCGCAGCTTCTTCAGCTGCTCCTTGTGCTCGACCCCGAAGCGCTGCTCCTCATCGATGATCACCAGGCCGAGATCCTTGAACTGGACCTGGCTGCCCAGCAGCCGGTGGGTGCCGATGACGATGTCGACCGTTCCCTCCTTCAGCCCGCTCATCACCTCCTTGGACTCCTTGCCGCCCTGGAACCGGGAGAGTGCCCGGACCCGGACCGGGAAGCCGGCGTAGCGTTCGGTGAAGGTCTCATAGTGCTGGGACACCAGCAGGGTGGTGGGCACCAGAACCGCGACCTGTTTGCCCTCCTGCACGGCTTTGAAAGCCGCCCGGATGGCGATCTCGGTCTTGCCGAAGCCCACGTCTCCGGAGATCAGCCGGTCCATGGGGACCTCGGCCTCCATATCGCGTTTGACCTCATCCATCGCGGAGAGCTGGTCCGGGGTCTCCACATAGGGGAAGGCATCCTCCAGCTCTGACTGCCAGGGGGTGTCGGACTGGTAGGCATGGCCCCGGGAGGCCATGCGGGCAGCATAGAGGCGGATGAGCTCAGCGGCGATCTCCTTGACCGCCTTCCGGGCCTTGCGCTTGGTGGCCGCCCAGTCGGAGCCGCCCATCTTGGAGAGCTTCGGCTCATCACCGCCGACGTACTGGCTGACCTGGTCCAGCTGGTCGGTGGGGACCATGAGCTTGTCCTTGGGCGCGCCCCGCTTGGAGGAGGCGTATTCGAGGACCATGTATTCGCGCATGCCTGCGGTGCCGGCCCGGATCGATTGGGGGGAGCCCACCGGGCGCTGGATCAGCTCGACGAACTGACCGATGCCGTGCTGCTCGTGGACCACAAAATCGCCCTGGGACAGCGAGAGCGGGTCCACCGGGTTCTTCTTCCGGCGGGTTGCGCGCTTCTTTCCGGCACGGCTGTCCTGGCGGATGGACCGGCCAAGCATCTCGGCTTCGGTGATCAGCGCCAGCTGCAGGGCATCGACGGCGAAGCCCTCGGCAACGTTGGCGGTGCTGACGGTGATCTGGCCCGGTGCCGGGGCGTCGTCAAGCGTTTCTGCCTGTTGGTGGGGCACTGAGTGCTCGGCCAGCAGCTCGGCGATGCGCTGAGCGGACCCGGAGCCTCCGGTGGTGACCACCACCGACCACTGGTCCTTGGCACGGCCGGCGAGGAACTCCATCATCTGTTCCACCGACCCGCGGTAGCCGATGGGCGGGCGCGACTCCAGAGAGACGATGTCAGCATCTTGGGCCGGGGATTCGGCATCGGTCTCGGCGTCGATTCCCAGGGAGGTGATCGACCACCACCCGCAACCGTGCTCCAGGGATGCCTCTCGGGTCTCAGCCAACGTGGCGAAGGACCCGCTGGCCAGTGAGTCCCGCTCCTGGGCAGTGACATCGATAGGGGCGGAGGCGCCATCGGAGCTGGCCTGCCAGGCCGCAGCCAGGAACTCTTCGTTGGTGGCGGCCAGGTCGTGGGCGCGGGTGCGCACCTTCTCCGGCTCTACCACCACGGTCAAGGATCCTTCAGGCATCTCGGTGACCAGCGGCACCATAGTTGAGGCCAGCACCGGGATCAGCGATTCCATCCCTTCGACGGCCTGGTGCTGGCTGATCTTCTCCAGCATGTCCACCGCGTGCGGCATGGTGCTCATCAGGTCCTTTGCCCGGGCGGCGATCTCATCGGTGATCAGCAGCTCCCGGCAGGGCACCGCATAGAGTGCGGTCGGCGCATCCTCAGCGTCGATGGACAACTGGTCGGCCACGGAGAAGTGTCGCAGCTGCTCGACCTCGTCGCCGAAGAACTCCACGCGCACCGGGTGGGTCTCATGGGGCGGGAACACATCCAGGATTCCGCCCCGGACAGCGAACTCCCCGCGCCGGGTGACCATGTCCACCCTGCTGTAGGCGGCAGCGGAGAGTCGGGCGACGGCGTCGTCGAAATCGTAGAACTCCCCTGCGCTCAGGGTGACCGGTTCCAGATCCCCGAGCCCGGCAACGATTGGCTGAATCACCGCCCGGATCGGGGCGATGACCACATCGAGCCGGCCTGCTTGCTCCGGGTGCGCCAACTGCCGCAGGATACCCAGACGCCGGCCTACGGTGTCCGAGCGCGGAGAGAGCCGTTCATGCGGCAAGGTCTCCCAGGAGGGGAAGTGCGCCACCTGGGCCTCCGGGGCGAATGCGCTCAGCGCGGAGTGGAGCTCATCGGCCTCGCGGTCGGTGGCAGTGATCGCCAGGGTCACGGCGTCGCGGTGGTTGCCCCGCAGGTTCTGGGCGACTTCTGCGATCAGTGCCGGCCTCAGCCCGGAGGTCGCGGCGATCTGCAGCTCATCAGTGCGCTCGGACACTGCCTGGTTGGCCGCCGAGCCGACCCGTGAGTATGACGATGACGCCGCCAGCGCGGTTCGCAGACCCTTCAAAGACACACAGAACACCTCATACACGCAGGATTAGGGAAGAAAACAGGCCACCCCTACATTACCGGGAAGCTCTGGAGACTGGGGCTGTATGCTCGGATGTTGTGATCTCTCCCACTGGAAGGCCCTGGCTGGATGAGCTTGCGGCCGCCACAGACCAGTTCAGAGCTGCCGTCGCCTCCGCAGAGCACGACGACGCCCTCAGCACCAAGATTGTGGCCTGTCCTGGCTGGGATCTCCGGGATGTGGCGATTCATCTGGGTCAGACGCATCTATGGGCCACCGGCATTCTGGGTGGTGCTGACCCCAGGCAGCGGTCCCAGGGGGAACCGGACCAGGGCGAGGGCCTCTCAGAATGGTACGCCGCTCAGGCTGAGACCCTGCGCAAAGCGCTGGCCGAGGCCGGACCGGACGCACCGTGCTGGACGTTGGTCAAGGAACAGCGGACAGCACTGTTCTGGCAGCGCCGACAGGTGCACGAGACAATCGTCCACCTCTGGGACGCAGGCAGTGCGCTGGGGCAGTCCACCGGGATCGATCCAGCGCTGGCCCTCGACGGTGTGGCAGAGGTCGCTGAGGTCATGTATCCGCGAATGCTGCGCGCCGGACGGATCCAGCCGCTGCCGAAGAACCTGGTCCTCACAGCCACTGACCTCGACGCAGAGCCGGTGTGCATCGGAGAGGCAAGCGAGACCATTGAAGTCCGCGCCCGGGCCGATGAGCTGCTCCTGCTGATCTGGCACCGGACCCCGTGGGATCCCAGCTACGGGGACCCGGAGGCAGCCGCGCTGATCAGTCAGTCCCTGGTCCCCTGATCCCGATGCTCTGCTGAACTCTGGAGCTGCCCATGAACATCCTCGGCCACCTCGACGCCGCCAGCACCTCCTACTCGGTGCATAGGGCAACGGTCGATGACGTGGCAGACATCGTGGCGCTGCTTGCCGATGACCCGCTGGGGGCCACACGGGAGACGGCGACCCCGGAGCAGTACCGCGAAGCATTCCACCGGGTCGAGGCGGACGCGCAGCAGCACCTGCTGGTGATCCGCGACGCGGCCGGTCAGATCGTCGGCACCGCTCAGCTGACCTTTATCCCGTATCTGGTGCGCGGCGGCACTATTCGTGTACAGGTTGAGGCGGTACGCCTGGCATCACAGGTTAGGGGCAGCGGCCTGGGCACCGCATTCTTCGAGTGGATCCATCAGTTCGCCCGCAATCAGGGAGCGCAGCTGGTTCAGCTCACCTCGGATAAGAGCCGAGAGGCTGCTCAGCGCTTCTATGAGCAGCTGGGCTACGCGCCGAGCCACATAGGATTCAAGCGCAGCCTGTAAGAACGGGGTCATAGGTCCTGATGCTGCCGTTCATAGGCTTCGCCCCATGCGTTCATCACCTGCACAAGCGGCGCAAGGCTCAACCCAAGCGAGGTCAACGAGTACTCGACCTTCGGCGGAACCTCCGGGTAGACGACCCTGGTCACGATTCCGTCCTCCTCCAGCTCCCGCAGCTGACGTGTCAGAGTCTTCCTGTTCACCAGCGGGATCAGACGTCCGAGTTCGCCGAAGCGCAGTGTTCCCTCCAGGAGATTCTTGATGATCGTCAGCTTCCAGGCGCCGCCCACCACTGAGACCCCGACCTCGACAGGGCACACCTCCATGGCCCTGCGGACTGGCGTGCGCATACCTCTTACTCCTCTTTCTTATTCCCTATGGTGACAAAAATGTCCGTACTTCACTTCCTACCACTATGGGTTGAGGATAATCCCATGGATAAGCAAACGATTCTCTGGGTAAGTGCACACCCCGAACCTGAGTCGCTGAATGGAAGTCTGCGGCGGGACGGCCTCGCCCATCTCACCTCAGCCGGCCACACCGTTCTGGAATCCGATCTCTACGCTATGGAGTGGAATCCGGTAGTCTCCCAAGAGGATGCGGGCATTGCCGAAGGCGAGCGCTTTCGTGTGACCGAAGATGTCCGGCAGGCGTACCTGGACAATACGTTGCCCGATGATGTGAGAGCCGAACAGGCCAAGCTGCTCAGCGCCGATGCTCTGGTGATTCAGTTCCCACTGTGGTGGTACGGCATGCCCGCGATCCTCAAGGGCTGGTTCGACCGCCTGTTCATCAGCGGCTTCGCCTTCGGCAAGGACCCAGAAACCGGACAGCGGCTGCGTTTCGAGCAGGGGCCGTTCCGGGGCAAGCGGGCGCTGGCGGCTCTGACGCTGGGGGACCGTCCAGCGTCGATCGGTCCGCGGGGCAAGAGCGGGGAGATCACCGAGCTTCTCTTCGGCCTGCTGCATGGGACGTTCACCTACACCGGGATGAGCGCGCTGAGGCCCTGGGCGCTGCCGAGCGCAGATTTCACCGAAGACTACGACGCCGTTCTCTCCAGTCTCACCGGACGGCTTGACTCGCTCTTCACCGAGACCCCCATTCCCTACCGGCCGCAGTTCACCGGTCAGTACACAGATCAATGGGAGCTGGTCCCGGAACTCGCCCCAGGAGAATCCGGCCTCTCGATTCATCTGGAGAGCTGAAGCACCACTGGCTGTGGTTGATCCTGAAAAGTGCGTTGCCTCCAACCCCGCCAGGGCGCCGGCGCTTCTGCCTGGTCGAATGCCGAGGGACGGCGCCGTAGAATTCTGCTGATGAGTAGACCAATTCCTGCTGCCGACCTCGCTGCTGAGCTTGGTGCCAGGATCCCTGTGATAGCCGCGCCCATGGCTGGCGGGCCGAGCACTCCTGAGCTGGTGCTCGCCGCAGCATCTGCCGGAGGGATCGGATTCCTGGCCGGGGGGTACAAGACCGCCGAGCAGCTGGTTGAGCAGATCGCGCACGTCCGGGCGGAGACCAACCGCTTCGGTGTGAATCTCTTCGTGCCGAATCCGGTGCCGGTGGACCCGTCCGAGTACCAGAGCTACCGCAGTGCCCTGCAGTCCTGGGCGGAGCAGTATGGTGTCGAGCTCCCCGAAGGTCCCAGAGAGGACGACGACGCCTGGCATGACAAGCTCCAGCTCCTGGTGGAGAACCCGGCACCAGTGGTCAGCTTCACCTTCGGACTTGCCGATCAGAAGGCAATCACCTCCCTCCAGCACGTGGGATCAACGGTGCTGCAGACCGTCACCAACGCTGAGGAGGCACAGCAGGCGGAGGCTGCCGGAGTGGATGGGCTGATCGTGCAGTCCAGTCAGGCGGGCGGGCATTCGGGCACCTGGACCCCACAGCTGCCGCTGAAAGACACGACGACGCTCCCACTGGTACGGCAGATCAGGGCAGCGACACCACTGCCGTTTTGGGCTGCTGGGGGGATCGCCACCGCAGCCATCGTGCAGGATGTGCTTTCCGCCGGTGCTGAGGCCGCTGTGGTCGGGACCGTGCTGCTGAGGTCGCAGGAGAGCGGAGCGAGTGCGACTCATCAAAGTGCCCTGGCGTCGTCGTCGTTCTCTGAAACCCTGATGACCACAGCGTTCTCCGGCCGCCCGGCCCGCGCGCTTCGCAATGCGTTCACCGAGGAGTTCACCGCATCGGCACCACTGGGGTTCCCGGCCCTGCACTATCTCACCGGCCCGCTGCGCAAAGCCTCAGCTGCCGGTGGAGATCCCCACGCGGTGAATCTCTGGGCCGGCACCGGCTATCCCGAAGCGACGGCGGAACCTGCCGCCGCCATCCTGCGGCGTCTTGCCGGAGAGTGATGTCAGAACGTGAACCAGCCGTCCGCATCTGTTCCCCAGGGTGAGGTGGAAGTACCTGAGCGTGTGCTCGAACGTGCCGCCGGGGACTCGATCAAACCGATCTGGCGCAATGAACTTGGCGGTATGACCTTCAGGCTCGCCGGAGCACACGGCACCAGGTACCTGAAGTGGCAGGACTACACCGGACTGGGCGCTGACCGACACGCAGAGGTGGACCTGGGCACGGAGGCGGAGAAGCTGGCTTGGGCCAACCGGTTCGTGACCGTCCCACAGGTGCTGGACAGTGGAGTAGACGGACAGGAGGCCTGGCTGCTCACTGCTGGAATCGATGCGTCGGCGGCATATCACCCGCGCTGGCGCGCTGAACCGGAGACTGCGGTGCGTGCGATCGCCTCAGGTCTGCGGCACCTGCATGATTCACTCCCAGTGGCGAACTGCCCGTTCACTGTGCCCTGGGCACATCCAGAGCAGGCGCCGGCGCCGGAGCGGCTGGTGGTCTGCCACGGTGACCCCTGCGTGCCCAACACCCTGCTCGATGATGAGGGCAATTTTGCGGCACATGTCGACCTCGGTGCGCTGGGAGTCGCTGACCGTTGGGCTGATCTGGCGATCGCCACCTACAGCATCAGCTGGGAAGTCAATTTCGGCCGCAACTACGATGACCTGTTCTTCTCCGTCTACGGGGTGGAGCCTGACCAGGACCGCATCGCCTTCTACCGGAACCTCTGGGATGACGGCTGAGGTCTGCCCACGGTCATAGCAGCGCCAGGAAGTCGCGGAGCCAGCGATCCACCTCGTGCATAGTCGCCGAGTCCACCACTCCGGTCTCACCGACGAACCGGTCACGCGTCACCGTCCGCGGCTGTTCGGTCATCGCGAAGGTCGGTTGCCGCAGGTCGAGCTGCGGACCGCGTAAGAGCACATGATTCGGCCACCCACGATCGTTGGTTGTCGCGGGCAGCACAATTGCCAAGGTATCGGCCTGCTCCAGGTACAGGTCGCTCGCAACCACCAGCACAGGTCTGCGCCCAGCCTGCTCGCGTCCTCGTACAGGATCAAGCTCCGCCCAGGCCACCGAGCCTCGGCGAAGCTCACTCACCGTTTCGGCCGTCGCGGAGCGTCACATCCCACGAGCGGAACTCGTCCCAGTAGCTTGCATCAGCGCCCTGGAACGCTCGTCCGAAGTCCTCCATGCGCCGCCTCCGCTCATAGGCGTCAAGCAGACCTTCAATGAGCCCAGCCGCGGTCACGCCACGCTCCCTCGCATCACGATTGATGCGGTCTCTCAATTCCTCGGGCACCTTGATCGTCGTCGCCATAAAATAAGTATACCGATAGGTATTCCAAGATGATCTACGCACCTCGATATATCCTGGCCTGTCCATCACTGCAGTCGACGTAGTCCAGCAGGCGTGGCCCGGAATCCTAGGGGTGGGGGGTCCTATCTCAGGCGAAGTCGCCACCCATCAAATAGTTGATGATCCGGCGGACTTCCCCGACGTCATAGCCTGTCCTCTCAATCTTGATGACACGCTCCAGGGAGACACTCAGAGGCTGCTCGCACATCGCCTGTGAGTTCGAACCAATGGGAACCCTCGTGGGCCATTCACGTCTCGCGGTAGTCAGGGGAACGGTGATCGCCATCTTCCTTGACGGCGGACTCGTAGTCCTCAGCGCTCACCTCAGCCATACGCCTCCAAAACTCTTTTTCCTCGGCTTCCTGGAGAAGCTGATCAAGATAGGCATGCTGAGACATCCGCTGCTGCTGAGCGAGCCGGCTGACCTGGTCGCGCAGTTCCTTGGACACTTTGATGCTCGTGAGAGCCATACCACTATGGTATAACCCTCAAGGTTTATGAAGGTTGTGGTCGATCGCCCAGACACTCCCGAAACACTATGCGGTGCTCTCCAGAGAGCTACATCGACGCGAACTTCCTTCGCCCCAACCACTACGATTTTCTTGAGAGGTGATCACCATGACTGAACAACCCACCCGAAGCGATATCGACGACTTCATCGACAGTATCGATCCTGCGAAAATGCGTGACGCCAAGAATCCGCGTGAGATCGCAGCCGCCCGCAAAGCTGTCGAAGAATCTCAGGCACACCTCCAGCGGGCCGTCGAGCATGCTCGCGAAGCAGGAGACTCATGGACAGCCATCGGCATGGCACTGCGCACCTCCAAGCAGAACGCTTACCGCAAGTTCAGCCAGAATGGCTGACCGGGCTCCCATACTCACAGAATTTGGGAAGGTGTTACTTTATGAGCGGCCGAGCTGTTATGAGCCAACCAAGCGTCGTGATGGATGTCAGGGACCTCACTGCGAGCGCCGCTTTTTGGGGCCGACTTCTCGGAGTCGAGCCTGGCAAACCTCGCAGCAATGGCGACTATCTCACGGTCGGCCCATTAGCCTCTGGGGTCGCCTTGGTTCTGCAGCGAGTGGATGATCCGCGCCAGGTGAAGAACCGCGTGCACCTCGATTTCACGGTGGACGATATCGAGTCAGCCGTGCAGTTGATCCTCGAACTCGGCGGGAGCCGACTCGAGAAACAGTTCACGGTAAGCGGCGAGACAATGGCAGACCCCGACGGCAACGAATTCTGCATCGCCGCCTACACCCGAGACGCTCAAGGCGAGCGGGTAGAGCCAACGTCAGGTCCATAGCCTCAGCCCAAAGCCTCGCCTGCCATGTCCACAGCCACCGGGGAGAAGCCGCGCCGGTTCCAGAACTCCTTGGAGAGCACATTGGACTCCACGTAGAAGAGGAAGGCATAGGGCACATCCCGGTCGGCGAACACACGCAGTGCTTCGCTGAGCAGGGCTGACCCGGCACCGCGCCCACGCCAGGACTCTGTGACTGACGTGAGCCCGATGAATCCGCGGCGGCGCGGCATGAACATTCCGATGGCCGAGTCCCGCGGCTGCTCATTGATGCGCAGAAACAGGCAGCCCACCAACTGTCCAGTGTCCGGGTCCTCCGCGACCAGACAGCGGGGGTGCACGACATCGTCGAACCCGCCGCTGACGTACCGGCGTGTGGGCTCCACTGCCTGATTCCGGCGGTGCGGAGCAGTCGTATGAAGGGCGTGGTACTCGTACTCCTCCATACACAGGGCGATCAGCTGCTCCTCATCCTCCGGCACTGCAGGACGGACAGTCACGGCATAGTCGGACTCCGGGATCTCTGCGGGAACCCGGCGCCCGGCCATGAGCTTCTCCGGCTGCAGCCCGTGGCTGCGCCAGAAGGAGCCCATGATCCAGTCGTGCGGACGCACCGAGACCATGAGCCGGCTGATGGAGTGCGCCGCGGCGTCGTCCCTGATCCGCTGCAGCAGTGCATCGAGATGCTCGATGGCTGCCTCATCCCGCGCTGCAGCATGGCCCAGGCCGATCTGGGCGAAGCGTTCGGGCAGGAAGCTGTATCCGGGATGGTCCTCATCGGTAATCACCAGAGAGGCCCCGAGCAGGGCAACCGCCGAGCCGCCCTCGTCCAGAGCAAGCCATCCACTGGCCATCTCCGTCTGCTCCGCATAGGGCTTGAGCAGCTTCTGCGCCGCTGTTGCGGGGTCAACCGGAGAGGTGTCGGCGACCAGCGGGGTACCGTGCTGGTCGGCGATCGACTCCGTAACAAGCTGCAGGGCGGCGTCGGGCGCCTGGTGGATAGGGAGAACAGTCACCATCTAGTCACGTTAGCATCCTGGCGACGTGACGATTCGGCTGCTGCGTCACATCATCCCAGCTGAGCCGATCGTCTCAACTTGCCGACACCGTGATCACTGGGTGCTGCCCAGATGCTCCTGGATCCGCTGGACCTTCTCGGTGAGCTGATTGGTGTGCCCGGGTCGGATATCGGCCTTGACCGAGAGACTCACCCGGGAGCTGGTGGTAAGGACCGACTCGGTGGCGCGCTTAATCACGCCGAAGACCTCATCCCATTCACCTTCGACGATGGTGAACATCGAGTTCAGCTCATACGGCAGACCAGAGTCTCTGACGACCTTGACCGCCTCGGCCACAGCAGCGGCAACCGAACCGTCGTCGTCCTCACGAGCGGTGGTCGGGGCAACGGAAAATGCGACTAACATGATGTGCTCCTTTCCCAGCGTTTCCGCTGATTCACCCAGGCTACGTGCCACAGCGTCCGCTTTGAACCCCTGGTGCGCTTCGGCTGGGGTACATACGCTGGAGCAATGACTACCCTGCCATTCTTCGACGACAGCGGGATCAGCCGGGTGCTGTGCATCGTGGCGCATCCCGACGATATGGAGTACGGCGGTTCAGCCGCTGTGGCCCGCTGGACCGCCATGGGCATCGAGGTCTCCTACCTGCTGCTGACCGCCGGTGAGGCCGGTATGCGCAGCCGAGACCCCGAGGAGGTCGGCCCGCTGCGCACCCAGGAGCAGCGTCAGGCGTGCCGCGAGGTCGGGGTCGAGGACCTCCTGGTACTGGACTTCCCCGACGGCGCGCTCGAGCCCACCCTGGAGACCCGCAAGCAGATCGCACGGCGGATCCGACAGTTCCGGCCCGACGCCGTGGTCACCCAGCCCTGGGACCTCGAGGTGGAGTGGGGGCTGAACCACGCTGACCACCGTGCGGCCGGGATCGCCACTGTCGACGCGATCCGTGACGCGGACAACCCCTGGGTCTTCCGCGAGTTGCGCGAGGACGAAGGGCTCGAGGCGTGGGGAACCCAGTGGCTGCTGGTGGCCGGGGCCGGGCCCACACATCTGATCGATGTCTCCGGTGCACCGGTGGAACACGCCGTGCGCTCCCTCCAGGCGCACAAGGCCTATCTGAAGGAATTGGGCGACCACATGGACCCCCAGGATGTGGTCGAGTCCATCACTGGTGAAGCCGCCCAGCTCGCAAAGGCAGGATCAGCCACCCACGCCCTGGGTGTGAGGGTCTACCAGATGTGAGGGGTCTCTGCTGTGGGCAGAAAGGGGTCCTCAAGCACTCCGATGCCTGGGTAATGTGTGAGCCATGGATGAGCTCGCACAGCATAGGCAAGCACGCAGGCAACATCAGTCCGCCCAGCCACTGTGGCGGGAGGTGCTGGGCGCCCGGCTGCGCAGGCTGCGGAAGCTACGTGGGCTCACACTGACTGACCTTGCCGCTGCGGCTGGAGTCTCCCCGCAGTACCTCTCTGAGGTGGAGCGCGGACGGAAGGAACCGTCCTCGGAGATGATCGCGGCGATCTCAGGAGCTTTGGGACTCACCTTGGTGCAACTGACCTCTCATGTGGCCGATGAACTGCAGCGGACCTCGTTCACCTCGCAGCTCTCCTCGACTCAGTCCCTGTATTCACCGGCCTCGCACAGCTTCAGCGGCTCGCCTCAGCTCTCCCTGGTGGCCTGAGGCCGTCCGCCCAGAAGCTCTGGTCTGCTCCGCAGCACCTCGTCGGCCAGGCCGTACGCTACTGCCGCCTCAGCAGTGAACACCCGGTCGCGGGAGGTGTCTGCGCGCAGTGTCTCCGGGCTCTGGCCGGTGTGCTCGGCAAGCACCTGCTCGATCTCCCCACGCACCCGCACCAGCTCATCGGCGTGCAGGATCAGGTCCGGGATCGGCGCCCTGCCGGCGTTCATGGCCGGCTGGTGCAGCACGATTCTGGTGTGCGGCAGCACTGAGCGGCTGCCTGGGGAACCCCCGGCCAACAGCACCGCCCCGGCCGCGAAGGCCTGCCCCACACAGGTGGTGGCCACCGGTGCCTTGATGTACTGCATGGTGTCGTAGATGGCCATCATCGCCGATGGATCGCCGCCTTCGCAGTTGATGTAGAGGTTCACCGGACTCTCCACCGAGGCAGCCTCCAGGTGCAGCAGCTGGGCGATCACCGTATTGGCCACTCCGGAGTCGATCGCGGTGCCTAAGTAGATGATCCGCTCGGCCAACAGCTGGGAGTAGACGTCCATCACGCGCTCGCCGCGGGAGTCACGGGTAATGACATTGGGAATGGTGTAGCTGCTCATCGCGACTCTCCTTGACTGGTCGAATCGGTGTGCTCCACTGCGGCGGTCAGACCCACCGGGTGCCTGCTCGGTGTAGGTGAGATCTCCGCGAAGCTGGAGACGATGTGATCGATGAAACCGTACTCCTTAGCCTGTCCGGCGGTGTACCACCGGTCGCGCAGCGAGTCATCGAAGATCCGCTCGATCGGCTGGCCGGTGTCTGAGGCGATGATGCCCAGGACTGTATCGCGCATATCGCGCAGCTCCTCGGCAGCCAGTTCGACGTCGGCCGCGGTGCCGCCGATGCCGGAGGAGCCCTGGTGCAGCAGCACCTTGGCATGCGGCAGGGCAAATCGCCGGCCGGGAGTTCCCCCGGAGAGCAGAAACTGCCCGGCGCTGGCGGCCATGCCCAGCGCCAGGGTGGAGACCTGGTTGGGGATGGTGCGCATGATGTCGCGGATCGCCAGCATCGCCGGGACCGAGCCACCGGGCGAGTTGATCCACAGCCATATCCCCCGGCCCGAGTCATCGGCGGCCATGGTCAGCAGCCTGGTCATCAGCCAGGCGCCGTTGTCATCCTCCAAGGCGGAGTCCAGCACCAGCACCCGCCGGTGTGCCAGCTCCTCCCGCATCTGACCGGTCACGTACCGGCCCGGGCTTTCTTCACTCATACGGTGTTCTTCACTCATGGACACCACCCTCACCCGGGCGGTTCAGCAGCAGCGTCTTTCTCTGCCCCCAGCGGCACTGCTCTGAGGTGATCCGCCCTGGGCAGATCGGCGCTGGGCTCACCGGCATCAGCGCCGAGTTCGTCTCATCCGTACCGCCCTAATGCGCGCAGTTCTGCTCTTCTGTGCTGAGCAGGAGGCTGAATCGACGAACCCTAGCCTGCGGTGGGGTCGTTGATGACCGCCATGAACAGCGGCCAGTTGGTCTCCTGGTGCACGATCCGCAGTGTGTAGGGCCGGTCCACGGTCATCTTCACGGTCTCCGGCGGGTCGACCGGCGCGGAGGTCACTCCCGCGATCTCGGTCACCGCAGCAGCCACAGTCCCCTGCTCATCGACGGTGAGCACCGCTTGATGCGCAACCTGGCTGATCTCTACCGCTGAGCCGATCACTGAGAAGTCGTTGCCGGCGATCACCTCCGCATACCCCATCTGCTCCAGCAGCGGCACCAGCTCCTGGCTGGTCTCCAGGTCCAGGGTCGGCAGGGCGAGCTCGACGGGGATGCGGTCACCACCGGCGAGGGCATCGTCGACCGCAGCCCAATCTTCAGCTGTGAAGTCCTCCGGTGCTGATCCGGCGGCGGGCAGCACCACGTCCATGGCAAATCCGTCAGTGTAGGGCAGCCGGATGACCTGGGCCTCGTCGTGCTCGGTGTAGGCCGTCTCCAGAGTCCGCTGCATCATCTCTGCCTGCACGCTGCCGCCGTCTGCAGTGGTGAAGTCGCGGTCCGAGGTGCTGGAGGGATCGAACTGGGTCTGCCACTGCGCAGCCATGAGGATCGCATTCTGCAGCACGAAGACCAGTGCGGCGTCGGGAGCCTGCACGGCGGATTGTTCGATCAGTCCACCGGTATGCTCCTGCACCCAGGCATCCAGCAGGTTCTTCGAGTCCTGGCTGCCGAAGTCGGTGGTCACCACACCGGCGTCGAAGTGCGCGGCCAGCGCGTCCAGGAAATCCTCCTCCGGAGTGGCCGACTCGTTGAGCACCAGCTGGTTGGCCAGGTGCAGCACGGGGGTATCTGGCAATTCGTCTTCCTGGACCACGGCAGGGTCGCCGTCGTATTCCAGCGCTGCGGCCCGCAGCGCATTAAACGCCGTACTGCGCTCGGCACCTTCAGCGCCCAGGAGTTCCTCCAGTTCTTCGGCCGCCGGTCCGCTGGCCCCTTCGGCGAGCATGGCCAAGGCCACGGTGATCGAGGCCGGGGACAGCACCAGGTTCTCCCCCTGGGCAAGCTCAGCCAGGGACTCTGCGCCGAACTCGGTCGAGGCCGCCACCACCTGGGCGATCGCATCGGCTTCGGCCAGGGAGGCAGGTTCGTATTCGACGTCCGAACGGAGGTCACCGTCTTGCTCGCCGCCGCAGGCTACCGAGCCGAGAAGAACGACGGCGCCCAGTGCTGAGTTCCGGAGCCACAGGTTAGGTTCCATGCCCCGATGATATGTGCAGACGCTGAGCAACAGTAGGATGACAGGACAGCCAGACCCAATGTCTACGCCGAGGAGCAAATAGTGGCAATTGAAGCCGAGAAGGTCATCCCCCAGCCGGTCGAGAAGATCGTTGAGGCCTACAGCGCTGAGGCCTTCCATGAGCATCTGGCTGCCAAGGTCGGTTCCGAGCTGAAGAGCTTTGAGGTCACCCGGTCAAATGATGGGTCATTGGTGATCAGCTCAGTGCAGGTCATGGGTGCTGAGAAGCTGCCCGAGCTGGCCCGGAAGGTCATCAAAGGCACCGTCACCGTCAATATCACCGACACGTGGGGCGCCCCGGACGCTGGAGGTTCGCGCCGCTCGGACACCCTGATCAATGTCAACGGCGCACCGGTCAAGGCATTGGCTTCGCAGAACCTCCACGCCCGCACAGACTCAGAGACGCTGGCCACCATCCGCGGCGAGGTGGATGTCAAGGTTCCGCTGATCGGCAACAAGCTCAAGGCCCAGGCTGAGCCCTACATGGCCAGGTTCGTGGAGCTGCAGGCCAAAGAGGTGCACAAGTTCATCACCTCCCAGGGCTGACCCGCCAAGACTCTCCCGCCTCAGGGCCTGCCCGGCCGTTCCTTCCTTCCTTCCACATCGAAACTCCCCAGCTGCATAGCGTGGGGACTTCTCAATGCGCGGAGAAGGAGAGCATATGAGGCGGGCACAGAGCCCTGACTGCGCCGGTGCAGAGACAGGGCCAGCAGCCCCTGGGCAACCTCTACGCGTCAGTGGAAGCGGTTCTGCGCGGTGGTCAGTCCCTCCAACAGGACTGATTCGACGGCGTCGGCGGCACGGTCGATGACTCCTGGGAGTTCCTTCTGCTCCTCTGCGGAGAACTTCTGCAGCACGTGGGCCGAAGTGTCCATTTGCCCGGGAGGCCGGCCGACCCCCACCCGCAAGCGGAGGTAGTCACGGTTGCCGTCCAGGTGCTCGCTGATGGACTTCAATCCGTTGTGGCCGCCTTCCGATCCGCCGCGCTTGAGTTTGAGCCGGCCGAAGTCCAGGTCAACCTCATCGTGGACCACCAGCAGCGTCTCCGGCGGGACATTGAAGTAGTCCATGACTTTGCGAATGGGCTTGCCGGAGACGTTCATGTACCCCTCGGAGATCGCGAAGATCGCCTTGGGACCGCCCTCCCCCAGCCTGGCGCCGACCGCTTTGGCTCCGACTTTGGTGCGAGTGTAACTCGCCCCCATCCGGTCCAACAGCTCGTCGAGGACCATCTGGCCAATATTGTGCCGGGTATGTTGATAGCGGGCCCCGGGATTCCCGAGACCCGCTATCAGCCATGCGTTGTCTGCCATGGGGACCAGTCTACTGATCCTCGGTGGACCTACTCGCTGCCGTCGCCCTCAGACTCTTCGTCTTCTGCGGCCTCGCCCTCGGTCGCTTCGCCCTCTGCGGCCTCGTCCTCTTCAGACTCCAGCGGCTGCTCCTGCGGCTCGTAGATGGATACGACCGGGGACTCCAGGTCGGTCAGGGCCAGCTCGGTGCCTTCAGGCAGGATGATGTGCTCGGGCAGAGCGTTCTCGTCGCGGCCTTCGATGTCCACCGAGACCGAATCGGGAAGGTTCAGCGCATCGGCCTCCACCGGCACGGTGGGCTGGTCCAGCATGTACTCGAAGCCCTCAGCGGGCTCACCAGTGACCTCGACGGGCACGTCCACCACGATCTTCTCACCCTTGCGCACGGCCAGCAGGTCCAGGTGCACAATGAAGGGCTTGATCGGGTCGCGCTGGATGTCCTTGGGCACCACCAGCTGCTCATCGCCCTCGATGTCCAGGGTGATCAGCGCGTTGGGGTTGCGCACGGCCAGCGAGGTCTGGTGGCCGGGCAGCAGCACGTGGCGAGGGTCATCACCGTGGCCGTAGATGACCGCGGGGATCAGATCAGCGCGGCGGGCGCGGCGGGCCGATCCCTTGCCGAACTCGGTGCGGGTCTCAGCAGAGATCAGAATCTTGTCAGCCATTGGGTTCCTTCTTCAGTAGGTGGTTTTCGCCAAGCTGATCAGAAGGAGAGAAGAACGACGACGCCGGATCCGGCCGTCAGAAACAGCTCCCTGTCGATCACGGGGCTGACATCAGATCAGATGCAAGCCCCCTCGCCTGGGCACAGCTAGCCACTATACCGCACTATCCTGGCGGTGGGCGAAGTCTTGGGCGTAGTAGAGGAACCATTCGAGGGTGCCGGGGTCGGCGGCGGCTTCACGGTCGACGGTGGCGGGATCCTTGCCCTGGAAGACCTTCTTGATCGGCACCTCCATCAGTTTGCCGGTGCGAGTGCGCGGCAGGTCGGGGGCCTGGACGATGGCGTCCGGGACGTAGCGGGGTGAAAGCTCAGTGCGGATGCGTTGGATGATGGCCGCTTGGAGCTGTTCGTCCAGGGTGCGGTCGGGCTGTGGGAGCACGAACAGCGGCATGTAGTAGCCCCCGTCTGCGAGTTCCACGCCCAGCACCATCGAAGCCTGGACCCCCGGGGTCTCGTCGACTACCTGGCAGATATCGGCTGAGCCCATCCGGATGCCGCCACGGTTGATGGTGGAGTCCGAGCGGCCATGGATGATCAGTGACCCGCCCGGAAGCTGGGTGGCCCAGTCACCATGGCACCAGACGCCTTCAAAGACGTCGAAGTAGGCCTCCTTGAACCTGACCAGCTCCGGGTCATTCCACAGGTACAGCGGCATCGAGGGCAGCGGCTTGGTGATCACCAGCTCCCCCACCTCTCCGGCGACCGGCTCCCCAGCCTCATTGAAGGTATCCGCGGCGACTCCCAAATAGGGGCCCATTAGCTCACCCCGGTAGACCGGGTCGAAGGGGTTGGACCCCACAAAGGCGGAGGCCACATCAGTACCCCCGGACTCCGAGCCCAGACGGAAATCAGGATGGACCTCCCGGTACATCCATTCCCAGCCGGCATCGGGCAGTGGGGAGCCCGAGCAGAAGACAAACCGCAGAGCAGAGAGGTCGTGGCGCTGGCCCGGGGAGAGCCCGGACTTCTGGATCATGGTCAGCACCGCAGCACCGGTCCCGAAGTAGCTGACCCCCTCCTGGGCGCAGATCGCCAGCTGCTTATCCGGGGCACCGTAGGCCGGGGCACCGTCGTAGGTGATCACCGTGGCTCCGCAGAACATGGCATCGACCATGATGTTCCACATCACCCAGGTGGTGGCCGCAGTGAAATAGACCCGGTCCCCCGGTCGGACATCGTACTGCAGCCCGTTGGCGCGCAGTGACTCCAGCACCACTCCTCCGTGAGAATGCACAATGCCTTTGGGTTTGCCCGTAGTGCCTGAGGAGTAGAGCACCCACAGCGGATGGCTGAACTCCACCCGAGTGAACTCAGGCAGCTGCGGGATGGCGACGATCTCTGTGAACCGGTGCGAAGGCACTCTGATCTCCGGCAGGGCTGCGGTCCTCGGGTTCTGCTCAACCAGGATGTGCTGCTGCACAGTGGGCAGAGCTTCCAGCAACTCGGGCAGCGCTGTGCCCTGATCATAGTACTTGCCGTTGAACTGGTAGCCGTCCACAGTGAGCAGCACTGTGGGCTCGATCTGTTCGAACCTGTCTCGAATGCCTTTGATACCGAAGTCCGTGCTGACCACGGACCAGACCGCGCCCACTGCCGCTGTGGCCAGCAGAGCCACCACAGTCTGCGGAATATTCGGCATCACCGCACAGACCCGGTCCCCGGGCCGGACTCCGAGACTGTGCAGCTTGGCTGATAGGGCGCCCACCTGCCCGACCAGCTGGTTCCAAGTCAGCGATTCGCGATGGCCCTCCTCGTGCAGGCCCACCAGGGCTTCCTCATCACCATGTTCGGCGGCGAAGCGCAGGAGGTTCTCAGCATAGTTGAGGTCAGCACCCGGATACCAGCGCACCCCGGGCATGGTCTCCCCGGCCCGCACTAGACCGGAACCGCGGTTCCCGATGACCTCGAAGTACTTCCACACCGCATCCCAGAACCGGTCGATGTCCTCAACCGACCAACGCCACAGCTCCTGATAGCTGGAGGCCCGCACATCATGCCGCTGCGCCACCCACTCCCGGAATCGCCACAGCTCGGAGCCCTCAGCCTGCTCCACCGAGGGCTGCCACAGCTTCACCCGCTCGGCCACTGCACTGCCTTTCGCCCATGATGTCAATCACAGGCTAGAGTACACTGGAAGAACCTTTAACTGTACGTCTCGCATATCTTAAGGATTGGTGGTTTTCCCGACCGCCCGGGAACTCTCAGCCAATGTCTGCGAGATCTCGTACAGATAGATTGCGGAGCCCACCTGGAGCGCACGGGGCATTCGGCTCCAACCTTCCCCTATGATACTGTCAACCCGTTGCAACCGTTGAGTCACCGTCTTCGGGTGAATTATTAATTCCTCTGCAGTTCGTTTGATATGCATATCGGAATCAAAATAAGCCTTCAATGTTCTCACTAAATCGGTTCTATGCTCGCTGTCATATCTAATAATTCCGCCGATCTCAGATTCAATAATACGATGAGGATCCTTTTCTCCTGAGCCAAGATGCAAGCCAATTAAACCGAATGATCGATTGTCAACAATACGACCATTAATATTTAATGATCGGGCAGCTGTAGCATAAACAGTTGCTTCTTCAATGAGGTGTGAGTAATGGAGGAATGAGCTACCTGGGCCAGCTTTTCCCGCATAGCCCCGACCGCCTTCCTGAAAGAATTCAGTGGCGATGGTATCCAATGTCTCATCGCTCGTCCACGAGGGAAGAAGCACGATCACACGGTCGCCCCGGTCTAGCATAAGCCCATGATGAGATCGGATATTTCTCATGACCTTGAGCCGGTACGGATTCCTCTGCTGAACCATAAGGGGGAGGATGACTAATGCAATGGCGCCCTCTGCTAAGCAACCCGCCCCTACTCGCTTTACTCGTTCTGGAAAGGACCGAAGAGCCCGACGAAGCATCACATCCTCGAGAAGCTCACCGCGCACCTGCTCGTGTGAGGCCGCCTGCGCTTCATCCCTGACCCGAGACCACGCCAGTACCAGTGCACCACGTTCGCATAGCTCATGCTCCCAGGGATGGAGCGGCTCGTCCCGACACACCATCAGAGAAGCGATCTGCTGACCGCCTGCGCCAATGGGTATAAAGACAGCTGACTCATCGGAGCAATCCGATTCCGAGTCCACCACCTTCACCATCGCGGAGAGGATAGTTCCTAGCCGTTGAGATATCTCCTCCACACCAGCCCCATCCAGGACAAGAACTGATAACTCGCGGTGAATCTCGGAGATGTACTTTGCTCGAGCGCGCTCCTCTTGCAGGGTGTCTGTCACTTCGGCCAAATGGTCATGCGCCCGGGAGAGCTTCTCCTTAGAGAGTGCCCGCGCAAACGCCGGGCCTGCGTGCATGGACAGGGCGCCGAGGATAGCTAGCTCTTTCTGAGTAAAGATGCGCAGCGACCTGGAAGCTACGAAGAGCACCCCAAGTATGTCGCCATCGACAATCATGGGCGCTGCGGCAATGGTGACAAACCCTTCCCTGCGTACCACTTCGTCCACCGAGGGGTCGTGCTGGATGTTCTTGTCTCTCCAATAGTCCGCCGTTGCGTATGGCCGGCCGGTTGCCATGACTTTTCCCCCGACGCCCATCCCATGGGAGAACTGGACAGCGGAGAATTGCACCTCAGCATCTCCTACGCTCGTTCGCGTGTAACTGATACCAGAAACGTCATCAAAGATGCTGATGTAGGAAACCTCACAGGAAAACGTCCGCCGAACCTGCTCACAGATGAACCGAAGCACGTCCTCAGGGTCGTCGAGCTTCGAGAGCTCCGTGACTGTATCGTAAAGAAGCTGCCGGTCGGTAGCCTGGGCTCTCAGTGCTTCCCATTTGGTCTGGAGCGTACGCAGTAAGTGATGAGTCCTGTCACTGGCGTCGGATTCGACCAAGGCAGAGGTAGCTTCATGCACAGCCTGGTGATCGCCCTGCACGAGACTCTCCACGAGTGTGAGCCACTGCTCATGCATCCCTAGGATGCCCTCTCCTCTCTACCGCGCCACCCAGGCCAGGCTCGAACCTGTCAGTGCTTGCTCGTCGAACTCCGCCTTGACAGTGATACCGCATTCAATGTCTTCAGCATGACCGAGAAAACGCCCTGGAAGCCGTACTGGACCCACATCAACAACAACGACTCCACAGGGAAGCTTGTCCGTATAGTATTCGCTAAAAGCCCTGTACATCACTGTATAGGTGTATACCGTGCCGTGGTCGGGGACCTCCTCCCACTTGAATTCAGTACTCTGGCATTCACGACAGAATGGCCGCGGGGGCCACTGCCATGCTGCGCAGGAACAACATTTTCTTGCATACAGTTTTTTCTCCTTCATAGCTCGGAAGAAGCCGCCATAAAGTTCTCCCTCGGCCTCCCACGGCAGCGGATATTCAACACCTGCTGTTGTCTGCATTTCCTTTACTCCTAGAAGTCTCCTGTTAGCACTTGTCAATAAAAAGAAGCTCAGCGCCCCATCACCAGCACAGATCCGTCGCCGAAGTCTCCGTATCCGGTCACCAGCCCGAGCCCGGCACCGTGAACCTGCCGTTCACCGGCTTCACCGCGAAGCTGCCGAACTGCCTCTACAACATGATTCATGCCAGCTACATGTGCCTCAGAGAGGAGGCCGCCATGGGTGTTTAGCGGCAGATCCCCACCAAGCTCTATTCGCCCATTGGCAACAAAGTCACTGGACTCCCCGCGCTGGCAGAACCCAAGCTCTTCTAGCTGGCGCAGAACGATGAAAGTGAAACAGTCATAGATCTGTGCAAAGTCAAAGTCATCTGGCTTCACTCCCGCCAGTTCCAAGGCACGAGGTCCGGCCTTGGTGATGCCCATATTCAACACGTCCGGGCGGGCCAGAATGTCATCGGGAGCATCCGCATGGCCCTCTGATCCGCTCAGAATAGAGACCCCGCGAGAGCTCTCAGAGTCTACTGCGGCCGCAGAGACAATGACAGCGGCTGCTCCGTCTGTCTCCAACGAGATGTCGAAGAGCCGAAAAGGTTTGACCAAGTACTTGGAAGCTTGGTAATCATCCGAGGTCAGGGTCCTGCCGCCCATATACGCATTGGGATTTAGGTTCGCATGTTTACGAGTGGCCAGCGCCACAGTTTCCATACCTTTTGGATCTGCCTCATATTCGTAGAACCAGCGGTTAGCATGAAAGCTGTACCACTGCATCGGCGCAAACAACCCCAATGGATACTCGATGTTCTGCCGAATCTCCTTACCAGGCATATTCGTCACGTTGGAGGATTCTTGAGCGCCGGAGCTGAGTCGGACAGGGGTGGAGTATGCATTCCATCCGGTGGCCACCAGCACCCGCGTAGCCACCCCAGTGGTGACGGCCATTGCCGCTTGGAGAACAGCTGCCGCTGGAGAGGCCCCGCCAATGTGAACATGGGCGTGGTACTTGAGGTCTTCGATGCCGAAGGTGTTAACCACATCTTCATTGGTGGGCGAATCCTTCCATGCCATCACTACCCCGTCGATAGCTTTGGGCTCTATCCCAGCATCTGCGCAAGCAGTCAAGGAAGCATCCAGAATTTGATCACGTTCGGAGCGGTCGGTGCCGCGAGTGTAGGCAGTCTCCCCGACCCCAGTGATCTGGGCTTTCAGCTGAGTCATTCTTCATGTCCTTTCTCTGCCGTCGCGCCGCTGATGAGGAACGGCAGACGAACTCTTCGGATTGTTCTCTCTCCCTCAGAAATTTCTTCAATGGTGGTACGATGACGAGTGAAATGACTGTCTTCCACACATTCGAAGGGCGTGTTGACCGGGGCCCAGGGAAGCTTTCGCTTCTGAGCTTCGATGAACATCCAACCGGAATCGTTGAGGGAGGCGAATCTGCGAATAGCATCAACGACGTCGAACATATGCAGTTCTCGTGTCTGGCTTCGTTGATACTTCTCGTCGTCGAGCCCATGGTCAAAACCCTCAGACTCCATCCACTCCTTCAACGCAGCAAAACGTCGATCGTCGATGTAGAGAGGCAGTGCCAACAGATGCTTGCCGTCTCCGCAGGGGTGCTGCCATCGAGGTGTCTGGCGTGGCATAGCATGACGCCCGGTGTGTCGGATGACCTCCTGACCGGTGTAGTCCCAGTAGGGAATGGCCATCTCAGTAGAGACTGCCAAGGCATGCTGCGCTGAGATGTCCAAAACCCGTCCGGAGGCTCTCGGCTGCTGCCCCTGCTGGAGTAGAGCCCCCAAGATAGCGATCGCGGCAATCATCCCCGTGACGTGATTGACCTGACCACCGGTCGCGGCAACAGGCAGACCGGCTTCCACACCGTCGTCGTAGCCGCAGGAGCCCATGAAACCTCCTGCGGCCAGCAAAGTGAGATCTGAAGCCGGACGGCCAGCCCACGGACCGTTCAGGCCATAGGGTGTGATGTGACATATCAAAACCTCGGGGTTCTTCTCCCGGAGCGCTGTGGCCTGTTGCGCACTTAGCACAGGAACCGAGGAGCCTCCTTCACATGCATTAATGACCACCTCGTGCTGAGACAGCAACTCGATGAGCGCAGTTGATTCTTCAACAGTTGTCCTCGTCTCGGCTCCAGCGGTGTAATGGGCCTGCCGTATTGCGCTATGGGCCTCCTCGGTGCGGCTATCAGTGCTCGGCTTCTCAGGCTGTACTGTGACAATCCGGGCTCCTAGGTCACCAAGGATGCGCACTGTGAACTCACTCAGATTTCCTCCGAGATGTGCTACTGAGATGCCCTTGAGGACCTCTGCTAAAGGATGCTGATGACTCACCACAACGACCTCTCAATCTTCATCTCACGGGGAACTCCTTCAGGCCAGAGAATGCCATGTGACTCAAGATGATCGATCTTCTCCTGGCTATAACCGAGCACTTCTCTGAGGACGGTACTGGTATCGGCCCCGAGGAGCGGAAACTGTGATTTCAGCTGCCATTCATCCTGTCCGTCAGCGGCAAGCACCGGAAGTGCCTGCACGCGGAAGTCGCCCAATGCCGGGTGCTCTGTGTTCTGCAGCAGTCCACGTTCAGCCAGTTGCGGATCGTTCTCCACTCTGTCCATACCTGCTTGCACCGGAGCTGCCGGCACTCCCGCCGTAGCAAGCAGTTCTGTAGCCTCATATTTCTCATACTCCAGGAAATACTCAGAGAGGGAGCTCTCAATCGCCTCAACCTGTTCGTGCAAAGCAGAGAAAGCCAGCTCCGCGTACTCGTCCAATGCCGGCGTAAGAGCCTTGAGCAGACCTTCCCACTGCTCCGGAGTCTCCACGGTGAGCGCTACCCAGTCGTTGTCCCCCTGACCTTTGGTGCGGAAAACATTGCTCAGTGGCGCACGATCACCCCGATACCCCACATCCCGTCCATAGGGATCAACGGAACGATTGCCCTCTGGGAAAGTCTCCGGTGGGGCTGCTCCAGTCGTGAGGTACTCGGTAAGAGCCGGCCCGATCAGCGAAAGCCCGGTTTCGACCTGGGAAAGGTCGAGCCTCGTGCCTTCACCGGTGCTCTGAGCACGCTTGAGCGCTCCCAGCACTCCGATCGCGCCCATATAGCCGGCTGTCACATCGAGGTATGAATAGCCCCAACCTGCTGGATCGCGTCCCGGCACACCCGAGATGGCTGTCATGCCGCTCATAGCTTGGGCGGTGGGGCCCCATGTGTTCTTCGGAGCATGCGGCCCGTTGTGACCGAATCCCGAAATGCTGGCGTAAACGATCGATGGGTTGAGTTCCTTCATCACCTTGAAAGACAGTCCCCAGCTCTTCATCACAGAGGACGAGAACGACTCAGTCACCACATCTACTTCACGGATCAGGTCCTTGATGACTTCTAGCCCCTCATCCGATTTCACGTTGATCGTGACCGATTCTTTGCCGACATTGAGGTTTGAGAAGAATGCTCCGTTGTTGTAGGTCATCTCCTTGGTGTCCTTGTGAAACATTGCCGTACGCATAGGATCTGGACCCTTGGGCCATTCAATTTTGATAATCCGTGCCCCCAGCCCTCCCAGATACCTGGTCATCGTGGGTCCTGCCACACTCCAGGTGAAATCGAGGACAGTTACTCCCTGCAGCGGTAACCCGGTCAGTTCAAAATGTTCGGAATGCTCAGCACTCATGACACCACCACATTAGGCTCGCCTTCAGAATGTTCTTCTTGCAGTTTCAAAATCCCGGAGATACTGGCGATATATGCGTACATCACACCTCCGACAACGCTGTAGAAGGGCCATCCGAACAAGAACAGCACAGCAGTACTGGCGGGAAGGCCAGCGAGCCATTGGTCAGTGTTATCTAGCGTCAGCAAGGCAATCAGCCACAAGGCCACCGAGATGACGTTGAAGGTATGCAGCGCCCCCATGATGGTTCTTCTGCGTGTGGTATCGGGAATGTCGCTGACCGAGAGGTAAAGAAGCACCGCAATAATCGCCGGCAGCGCTAGGAAAATCAGGAACGGAATGTTGGCCATCATCCCGATGAATCCCAGGATCATGACGATAGTGAGCGAATAGACCAACGCGTCGATCCGCCGGTGAGTGGCGACTGAGACACTCATTGGTCCTCCTTCTGAGTGGTTGAGCGGCTTGTACGATCAGCTCCAGCGCTGGGTATGTGCTCAGCAATAGCAGCAGCGGAAGCCGAGACAGGGGCGGGAGTGCGGTAAAGGTTCTCGTACTTCTCCTGATCCGCCGCGCTTTGCGTGAGAAGAGAGACCACCACATAGAGGACGACGCCGGAAACTATCACACTGAACCCCGGAAAGAACTGAGCTGGAGGCTGCCACCAGTCGAATATTCGGGGAGCCACAGTGATAAAGACATTCAGCCCGAGACTGCCAATGATGGCGGCCAATGCCCCGGTACTGGTTCCTTTGCGCCAGTAGAGACCCAACACGATTGGGCCCATAATGGCTCCAGCAAAAGCTGCCCACCCGATGGCACCGAGAAGATAGATGATCTGATCCAAGAAGAGCGCCACGGCCACGGCGGCAAAAGTGACTACAGCGCTTGCGATGCGGTTCCAGGTCAGTTCACGCTTCAAGGTGATACCGAGCCCACCCATAAGATCCCGAGTCGCAGCGCTTGCACCAATAGTAATGAAGCTACTTGCACTAGACATAATTGCCGCCAGCAACGCAGTCAAGGCAAAGGCCGCCAGCAGCGGCGTGGTGAACTCCACCAGGAAGAGCGGCGCCGTGTTATCCGGATCGCTGTATTCTTCCACCCCACCAATCTCTATTTGATTCCGGGCAGCAAGGCCGACGCCCAGGGAGAACAGTGTAGTAATACCGTAGCCAATCGCCGCCACTGTCGCACCCCACTTGAGCTCCCGCGGGGACCTGAGCATCAGGAACTTATGCACCAGCTGGGGCTGCCCTATCATTCCCACACCGATCATGATCGTGTTAGCCACGACCCACACTGCAGGTTGCACCCCGTCCAGAGCAATAAAATCACTATCCGCTTGCCAGAGAGTGTCGATCGTAGCGTTCCAGCCCCCACCAAGGTTCATGGCTACGAAGAAGACCACGATCGACATCGCGATCATGATCAGTCCCTGAATGAGATCGGTCCAGATAGCAGCGAGCATTCCGCCGGCTACCGTATAGGCGGCAACGATCCCTGCCCCGATGACTAAGGAAAGCTCGAAAGGCAGGCCAAGCAGGAGCATAGTGATAAATCCTGCGGCAACCACCTGAGCCGTCATGTAGCCGATGGAGCCGATGATCATGGCAATGGCCATCCAGAGCTGTGCAGATTTCTTCTGGTAGCGCACCCGAACCAGGTCCGGCACACTGTAAGCCTGGTGCCGGTGGGCAATTACTCGCAGTTTCCCTCCGAGCAGAAACCACGTCAGGGCAAAGCCAAAAGGAGCTAGGAAAGCACCGGCGAGAATGGCGCCGATACCCCATGTAGACGTCGAACCAGCCATCCCCATCATCCCCCATCCACTTTGGATGGAGGAGAAGGAGGCAATGGCCATCACGAAGAACCCCAGTGATTGGCCAGCAACTAGAAATTCCTTGGAGGATTTCATGCGTTTGTTGGCCCAATATCCGATCCCAAGCATTAACCCGAGATAGATCACCGCAATAGTGATGATCATAATCTGAGCGTCCATCATCGACACCCCGAATCTGTTGCTGTGTGCAATAAGGCTTGACGGTGTATCACCGGCACCTCCTCAGACATGTACATAGTGGACAAGGGGACGAGTTTCCTTCTCCACCATGGTCACCGTAATGTGCGTCACATTCATATAGCTCGCAGTGCTATAAAACCTTGATGTGAATATCTGAACTAGATATCCCCTCTGTGACCACGAGCACGTAGCCTTTACGGCATCGAGACTCAGTAGTTTGATTGTCCACATTGAAACTCAGTCGATACATGAAGAGGTGCTGTGATGAGAGAAGTGGTTATTGTGTCTGCCCAGCGAAGCCCAGTCGGACGGCGCAAGGGCGCACTGTCGGGCCTTCATCCAGCAGACTTGGCCGCCCAGGTGCTCAACGGCCTGATGGACAGCGTGGGCTTGGCCCCGAGCGTGGTGGACGATGTGATCTTCGGCTGTGTGACCCAGGCTGGAGAGCAGACCGGGAACATTGCCCGTACTGCTGTGCTGGCAGCGGGATGGCCCATTGAGGTCCCCGGGGTGACCGTGGACAGGCAGTGCGGCTCGTCCCAGCAGGCGATCAGCTTCGCCGCTGCTGTGATCGCCTCCGGACAGGCTGAAGTGGTGATCGCCGGTGGCGTGGAGTCCATGACACGCAACCCTCTGGGCTCATCCGCTCAGGATAAGGATCCGTTGGGCTCCCAGTTCCGCGAGCGCTTCGGTGTAGCTCCACATCAGGGCATCGGTGCGGAGATGATCGCTGAACAGTGGGGGTTCTCCCGTACTGCGCTGGATGAGTACTCACTGCGCTCACATTCCCGAGCCGCTGAAGCCTGGGATTCCGGACAGATCGGTGAGCAGATTGTGCCGATCACCCTGCCAGATGGAAGCCAATTCACACGGGATGAGGGGATCCGAGCTGGTGGAACCTTGGAGAAGCTCTCACTTTTGGATCCGGCATTCAAGGAAGACGGGGTGATCACTGCTGGGAACTCCTCGCAGATCTCTGACGGGGCGGCCTCGCTGCTGCTGATGTCGGAGCAAAAGGCGGCAGAGCTCGGTGTGAGACCGCTGGCCAGAGTACACACTTCAGTGGTGTCTGGCAGTGATCCAGTCATTATGCTCACCGGCCCCATTCCCGCCACCAAGAAGGTCCTCTCCCGCGCCGGCCTCTCCCTGGAGAGGATCGGAACCTTTGAGGTCAACGAGGCCTTTGCCCCGGTGGTCCTGGCCTGGCAGAAGGAGACCGGAGCCGATTGGGACATGGTGAACCCGCACGGCGGGGCGATCGCCCTAGGCCACCCCCTAGGCGCATCAGGTGCCCGGCTGATGACCGACATGCTGCACCGAATGCGCACCAAGAACATTGAGTACGGCCTGCAGACCATGTGCGAGGGCGGCGGGCAGGCCAACGCCACCATCATCCAACTCAGCGAATGACCTGGGCAGCACCACAGGCTCGGCAGATTCCCGAGGTTGTCTTCGAACGACTCCGGGAATCGGAGGACACGCTGATGACCGACGTGGTCTGTCACGTGCGCACCACGTATCAGACCTACTCCCTGGTGACTGATCAGGAGCTGCGATCCTCATTTCGGCAGAACCTGGATATCTCGATTCAAACCGTTCGAAGGGCGGCCCCGCCGGAGGCTGCCACCCTGGAACGCTATGCTCAGATTTCACGCAGTCGATTCGAAAAAGGTGTCCTAGTCGATGAGCTCATTCGAGCTTTCCGGTGGAGCATTGGAGTGATCGCGGATCAGCTGACTGTTATTCTCAAAGATCTGGGCGTCTCCGCGGAGTCAGGGGTGCACGCCTATCGACTGATCTGGCGAGCCAGTGACGACTACACCTCTCAGCTGGTCAGTGAGTACCGGCGTCACCAGATCCGGCTGGATTCGCAGAACCGTGAGATGAAGGCAGATATCCTCAGCCGCCTACAGTCCGGAACTGTGGATAAGGAGACGCTCCGGGTGCTCAGCTCTCGGTTCAACCTCTTGCAGGAGCAGTCGGTGTGTGCGTTTCGGGCCAAACCCACCGACTCCGCCTTAGACGTCCTGGATGTGATGGTCCAGGCAGACACTGCCCTGGTAAGAAGTCGTGGGTTCGCCGCGATCAAGGGAGACCACGTCGTCGGAGTCTGTACTGACCCGATCTCGATCAGCGGCCCAGTGGCCATCCCACACCTCGCTCACCGAGTTGCCGACCTCGTTCGCCAGTGCCAAGGCGGTGCTGTCTACCTCCATGGGCCAGGAGCCAGGCAACTACAGCCTTGAGGATGTCACCTGGCGCGCTGTTGTCGATCCAGCTGATCCTCTGATGCCGCATCTGGCCCGGATATTCCTGGAGCCGCTGATGGATCGGGTGAGCGATCCCCAGATTCTGCTCCACACAGTCCAGGCATATCTGGAGGCCGACCGCTCATACAACCAGGCGGCCAAACACCTCCACTGTCATGCCAATACCGTGCGCTACCGAATCGGTAGGTTTCAGGAGCTTACCGGAGTCGATGTGGACTCAACGGAGGTGATGACCTCGCTGATGTGGTTCTTGGAGGCCCGAGCTCGCACAAGCTGACTAGACGCTATGCCGAGCCGTCGAACAGGGTGGTCACCGACCCGTCAGTGAAGACCTCCTTGATGGCGCGGGCCAGGATCGGGGCGATGGAGAGCACGGTGAGCTGCTCGAAGCGCTTCTCCGGTGGGATCGGCAGGGTGTTGGTCACCACCACCTCGCGCGCTCCGCAGTTGGACAGTTTCTCGGTGGCCGGCGGGGAGAGGATCGCATGGGTGGCTGCGATGATCACTGAGGTGGCTCCGGCCTCCTTGAGGATGCTCACTGCCCCGGCGATGGTGCCTCCGGTGTCGATCATGTCGTCGATCAGCACACAGGTCCGGCCTTCGATCTCGCCGACCACCTGCTTGGACTCTGCCTTGTTCGGCTTGGTCAGGTCGCGGGTCTTGTGCACGAAGGCAAGGGGCACACCGCCGAGCCGGTCGGCCCACCGTTCGGCCACTCGCACGCGTCCGGTGTCAGGGGAGACCACGGTGACCTCCTCCCCTGCCACCTGCTCGCGGATGTAGTCAGCCAGCAGCGGAATGCCGAAGAGGTGGTCCACCGGACCGTCGAAGAACCCCTGGATCTGGTCGGTGTGCAGGTCCACACTCATGATCCTGTCCGCGCCGGAGGCCTTGTACAGATCTGCCACCAGGCGGGCGGAGATGGGTTCGCGGCCGCGGCCCTTCTTATCCTGGCGCGAGTAGGGGTAGAAGGGGCTGACCACAGTGATCCGCTTAGCAGAGGCCCGCTTCATGGAGTCGATCATCAGCAGCTGCTCCATGAGCCAGTTGTTCAGCGGTGCGGGATGCGACTGCAGCAGAAACACGTCCTTACCGCGCACCGATTCGGAGGAACGGACATAGATTTCCCCGTTGGCGAAGTCATAGGCGCTCATCGGCAGCAGCTCGGTGCCGATCTCGGTGACGATCTCCTGCGCCAGCTCCGGGTGGGCCCGCCCGGAGGCGATAACCATGGTCTTCTCGGTGCTCTGCCTGATTTCGTCCATGCGGCGTGTGTCCCTGTTCTTTCGGTCCTTGGCGGGGGTTATTCGGCGGTGGGGGTGTTGGTGTTGTTCTGGGCGTCGTCGGCAGCCTGGGCAGCAGCCGAATCAGGCCGTTTGGCCTGTACCCAGCCTTCGGCGTTTCGCTGCGGGGCGACTGTCAGGGCGAGCGCACCGGGGGGCACGTCTTTACGCACCACGGCACCGGCACCGGTGTAGGCGCCGTCGCCGATCTCCACCGGGGCGACGAACACAGTGTTGGAGCTGGTGCGCACATGGGAGCCGATGATGGTGCGGTGCTTGTTCTCACCGTCGTAGTTGGCGGTGATGTTGCCGCAGCCGATGTTGCTGTACTCACCGATGGTGGTGTCACCGGCATAGCCGAGGTGGGAGAGCTTGGAGCCGCGGCCCACGGTGACGTTCTTGGTCTCGTAAAAGGCACCGATCTTGCCGTCCTCGCCCAGGACTGTGCCCGGGCGCAAGTAGCTGTAGGGGCCGACGACGCCGCCGGCACCGATCACTGCCCCGGTGCCGTGGGCGCGGGTCACTGTGGCGCCCTGGCCCACGGTGACATCGGTGAGCGTGCTGTCAGGGCCGACCACGGCGTCGCGGGCAATGTGGGTGTCCCCGTGCAGCTGGGTGCCCGGCAGGATGGTGGTGTCCTCCTCCAGGGTCACGGTGGCATCGATCCATGTGCTGGCGGGATCGATCACGGTGGTGCCGGCACGCATGGCGGCGGTGACGGTGCGGCGGTTGAGCTCGGCGCCCAACGCCTGGAGCTGGACCCGGTCATTGGCGCCTTCGACCTGCCAGCGGTCCTCAGTGATCAGCGCAGAGACACGGCGCCCGGAGTCTCTGGCGATGGAGAGCACATCGGTCAGGTACTTCTCGCCCTGGGCGTTGTCGGCTGAGACTCTGCTGAGAGCCTCGGTGAGCGCTGCGGCCTCGAAGGCGTAGATACCCGAGTTGATCTCAGGGATCCTGCGCTGCAGGTCGGTGGCGTCCTTGTGCTCGACAATGCCGGTGACCTCATCGCCTTGGCGCAGGATCCGGCCGTAGCCTGTAGGGTCCTCAAGCTCGGTGGTCAGTACGGTGACGGCGTTGCCGGAGGATTGGTGCTCAGCGACCAGCTCCTGGAGCAGGTCTGAGGTGAGCAGCGGGACATCGCCGTAGGTCACCACCACGGTGCCGGAGCCTGTGTCAGCTCCTGCCTGGCGCAGAGCGTCCAGCCCGCACTCCACGGCCCGGCCGGTGCCGGGGACTTCGTCCTGGTCGGCCAGGAGCACGCCGGGGTCCTGCTGGTGAATATGCGCAGCGACCTGCTCGCGCTGGTGGCGCACGACGGCCACCAGGTGCTCCGGGTCCAGGGCGCGGGCTGCGGTGAGGGCATGGCCGACCATGGAGACCCCGCCCAGGGTGTGAAGGATCTTGGGGGTTCGTGACTTCATACGCGTTCCGGCCCCTGCTGCCAGTACGATGACGGCGGTGGGACGGACGGCGATCTCTGACACGTGGGCTCTCCTGGGGTCAGTTCTGGACAAGCTCCGCCACTAGGACTCGAACCTAGACTCTCGGTACCAAAAACCGGTGTGCTGCCTTTACACCATGGCGGAATATGCAGCCCCACTAGGGTACCGCAGGAGACACGACACTTCGGTGCGAGGAACCCCGACACTGCTGGCGGCTTAGCGAAGAGCGGGGCGTGAGCGCCGCAAGCGCGAACCAGTTCCTTAGGCGTGAAGGCGAGCGCACGCTCGCCGAGGCGGACCCCTGACGTCAGGGACCCGTGCAAACGCATGGCGTTTGTGCGGGCCACGTCAGGGACCGAGCGCGGCACACGCGCCGCCGGGACCAACTTCAGGCGCGAAGGCCCGCGCAAGCGGGCCGAGAGGCGGCGCGACCTGCGCGCGTCGCCGGGACCAGCTCAGAACAGGTCCTTGTGCTTGGCGTAATGCTCCACCGCCGGGTGCGCGGGGCCGGTGCCGTAGATGTGCAGCACCTCGGCAAGTTGGGGGTGGGCGCCCTGCAGGGCTTCGGCGGCGTCGCGGATCTCCGATCCGGAGGCCACCGCGCGCAGCAGATTTCGCATTCCCGCCACAATGGCGGCATCCGGTGCCTGATCGGCCATCACCTTGGTGGTCCGGCCCAGTGAACCCTTGGAGCTCTTGACCTGGTCCAAACGGTGAGGCACCTCTTCGGCGTCCACCTGACCTGCGGCAAGCTGGTCGACCAGCTCATTGAGCTGGTGTACACGCGAGAGCACGGCGGGGTTTCCGATCTTGACACGCTGAGCGCTGTTAAGCTGGGAGAGCATCGGTGCAGAGAGCCCGAGAATACCGGCCAGACCCGCCTGGTTGAGCCCGAAGGCCTGACGGATCCGGTCGAACGTCTCGTTCAGCGGTTCACCATAGGCCGCACGCTGGGCTTCGCGATTCGTCTGAGTCGTTGCACTCATCAGCCACACACTCCTTTGCCTGAAATTTGCTCTAGTAAAGTCTACGGCATGAGAGCGTAAAACTGGCCAGAACCGCGCACCCTACGGCCTCCGACCGCCAAGCCGTCGGACATGAGGGCGTCAGCATCCGCCATACTGGAAGGCACGTGATGACGAACGGGAGAGCAACATCGCATGTCATCAAGGACACAACACTTGACTTTGCGATAGCAACTCTATAAATTTGCTTACGCAAACATAGACGCGATGCCTGGAGGGACAGGCATCACTACGAGACTAAGGAACGGCAATCATGGAAATGCACAGCACCTCCAGTAATGAATCCAGCCGTACCGGGACCAGGCTCTCTGCTCCGCTACGCACCCTGACCGGCATGAGCCTGGCCGCCATCATGGTCGGAGCCTTCGCCCCCTCATCATTCGCCTCCCCGGCAGCCACAGCCTCTTACAGCTCTCACGAGCTGCTGCCGGCGTCGTCATCCTCCTCAGGTCAAGACGACGATCAGGACCAGGAGGACAGCGAAAACCACACAGGCGAAGACGGTGCCCCTGAGATCGAGATGGAAGGCACCGAGATGATCCTGGTGATGGACGCCTCGGGCTCTATGAACGCCGAGGACGCCGGAGACCAGACGCGGATCGCCGCGGCAAAAGACGCCCTGTCCAATGTGGTCGACTCCCTGGAGGACCACCAGAATGTCGGGCTGCGGGTCTTCGCCGGGGAGGTGACCGACAGCGAGGCGCCGGAGGCCTGCGAGGACTCCGAGCTGGTGGTCGAAATCGGCGATGACAACCGTGACGAGCTGAGGAGCGCGATTGACGACTACGAGGCCGTAGGTGCCCGGACCCCCTTGGCCTATGCCCTGGAGCAGGCCGCAGCCGACCTCGGCGATGAGGGCAACCGCACGATCGTGCTGGTCTCCGACGGAGAGGAGAACTGCGCGCCAGATCCCTGCGAGGCAGCTGAGACCATCGCTGAACAGGGCATTGACGTGGCCATCCACACTGTCGGTTTCCAGATCGAGGATGAGGAGGCCGCTGAGGCCCGCGAGCAGCTGCAGTGCATTGCCGAGACCGGCGGCGGCGACTACTACGACGCCTCCGACGCCGAGACCCTGACCCACACCCTGGAGCGGATCAGCCATCGGGCGTTCATGCCCTTCAGCCTGCACGGTGAAGAGGTCGAGCCCGGCTCCAACCAGGACAATGCCCCGGTGCTGGAGCCCGGAGCCCAGTACGTGGGCGCCTTCGAGTACGAGACCATGTACTACAGGATCCCGCGCAGTATGGAGAATTCCACCCTGCACGTGGGCATCGCCACCTACAACGATTCCGGTGACCACTACGAGAACGCCGAGATCGAGCTGACCACCATGGGCGACAACCGCACCTGCGGGCGCCAGCGCGTGCGCTGGTGGGGCACCACGGCCTCGAACCTCTTCCGCACCGCCCAGGTCGCGGCCGCACCGGTCTACGACTCCGAGGACAACGACGCCGGCTGCGGGGAGAACGACGAGCTGCTTCTGGCCATCCACTCCGGCGGCCGCTTCGGCGAGGGCGACGATATCCTCGGCCAGCCCTTCGAACTGCTCGTGGAGGAGGAGCCCGACCCGGTCAACGGCCAGGACTACTACAACGACTACCAGAGCAACGGGCTGCCCTGGGACGGCGATGACTTCGGCTGGATCGAGATGGAGCGCGACCGCGACTCGGAGGAGCAGACCATCGCCGGCTCATCGCTGAACAACGCACCCAAGCTGGAGGCAGGCACCACCTATGACACCGACATCCTCCCCGGGGAGATCCAGGTCTACCGGATCGACGCCGAATGGGGCCAGCAGCTTCAGGCCGAGGCGTTCTTCCCCGAACCCGACAGCAGGCTGAGTGACGAACTGCTCTCCAACTACACCAATGTGCATATGGATATCCTCAGCCCTTACCGTGGCGCTGCCACCCCTAGCCGCAACAGCGGCGGCTCAGACGTCGGCACCGGCCGCGAGCGCATCAGTCCGCAGAACGCCACCACGCTGCACCGCTACTCCCACCCGGTCTGGTGGCCCAACCGCTACAGCACCACCGGCAGCGACAGCGAGCACAGCGCCACTATCGACGGCGAGTACTACCTGGTGATCAGCGCCGATCCGGCTGACGAGAACACCAGCTTCTCCATGCCCTACCGATTGACTGCAGACACTTTCGAGGTCATCGACTCCGAGACTCCTCAGTACTCGCAGACCTCGTCCGATATCCAGGAGGAAGGTACCGCCGAGGAGGATCAGCCCGAAGATGTCAGCACGGAGACTGCCGCAGCCTCATTCGAAGGCCAGAATGACGACGCGGGGGTCGAGGAGCCCGGCGGCGAAGACAACGGTGAGCCGGTGGCCGCTGAGCAGACCGGGTTCTTCTCCGGCACCACCGGAGTCCTGGTGGGACTGGGCGCTTTCGCGCTGCTGCTGATGGCCGCTGGAGGGCTCTTCCTGGCCAGGGTCATCAAGACTGGTGGAAACGAGCAGGTCTGAGCCGGAGCGCGAAAAGGAGTCTGATCATGAAACAGAGTCGAGCGTCCAGCACATCGGCTGGATTCGGTCTGGCAGCGGTGCTGGCCCTGACGCTGGCAGTGCCGGCCACGGCGGAGACCTCCGATCAGGACGCCCCCCTGCAGGGTGAGCATGTCGAACCAGGTACGCATCAGGACAACGCCCCAGTGGTGGAGCCCGGCGACTACTACACCGGCAGCTTCGGCCCCGAGACGCTGTACTACCGGGTCGCCCGGACGATGGAGGAGTCCACCCTCCATGTGGGGCTGACCACCTACGACCAGGAAGGCCAGGCCACCGACGACGCTGAGATCGCACTGGGCACCTTCGACGGCAGCTCCTGCGACTCAGACAGGCTGGGCTGGGAGTCCGGCAGCGCGGGCAACCTGCTGCGCGGGGCTCAGATCCGGGCTACCGCCCCGCGTGACCCCGAGCACCACAGCGCTGTGCCGGAATGCGGCAGCAGCCAGGAACTGCTGCTGACCGTGGAGACTCTCGGAGATGAACTCACCGGGGAGGACTTCGAGCTGGTGATCGCCGAGGAACCTGATCCGGTCAACGGCGACGAGCTGCGCACATCCTTCGAGGATGACGCCGACCACTGGGGCCCTGACGGGCTGACCTGGCAGGAGCTGCAGCGGGATCGTGACGCGGACAACCCGATCGATCCCGGTGGTTCCCTGCACAGCGCACCGCAGGTGGAACCCGGGACCACCTACGACGCCGCCCTGGAACCCGGGGGTATCCACGTCTACCGGATCAGCGCAGACTGGAACGAGCAGATTCAGGCAGAGGTGTTCTTCCCGGAGCCGGACAGCCAGCTCTCCGAGCACCTGGGCCGCTGGTCCGAGGCTGAGGTCTCCATCATCAGCCCCTACCGCGGTGCCACAACGCCCAGTGGAAACCGCGCGCCGAATGAGCAGAACACCTCCAACCGGGTGGATGACACCGCTGCCACCACCCTGCGTGCTCAGTCCTACCCGGTCACCTGGACAGGGCGGTTCGCCGGCAACCAGGTGGGCGGGAATGCCCGTCATGCCACCGTCGCGGGTGACTACTATCTGGTGGTGACCATGGATCCTGCCGAGGAAGGGGCCGACGAAGAGGAGACCTCCTTTGAGGTCCCGTACCGGCTCACCGCTGGTGTGCACCCGGCCTTCGACGAGACCGCACCAGAGTACAGCCAGCCTGCGGTCACCCCGGCCGGCAGCAGCGATGCGGACACCGGCGATGAGCAGAGCGACACCGTTGCCACGCCTGATGAGCAGACCTCAGGAATCAGCGCCGGTCAGGGGCTGGCCATCGGTTTAGGGCTCCTCGGGCTGCTATTGATCGCTGGCGGCGGGCTCTTCCTGGCCCGGGTGATGCGCCAGCAGCGGCCCTAGTGCCGGCCCCTCAGCCGGTGCCGATCAGCTGAGCGCCAGAAACAGCGCTGCCGCCATCACCACCAGCCCCAGGCCGAAGAGGATCAGCGCGATCGCCAGCGCCTGTCCCCGGTTGGCGCGGGTTGTGCTTTGGGCCGCACGGCTCTTCTCTTCGCCGGAGGCATCAGTGTCGGAAGCTGCGTCCATCCGCGGTTGGACTGGAAATCCCGGTCGCTGCGGGGCAGCAGCGGCAGTCCCCACCGGTGCAGCGTGCTCAGGCGGGGCGTGAAACACATTTCCTGGTTCAGTATTGCGGTCTCGCATGCCCAGCTGAGGCACCGGCATCTGCCGCTGCGGCGGGAGATCCTGCCGCTGAGTAGGCTCAGCCATCGCGCCCGGGCCTGAGACGTCCAGCAGCTCTGTGGGCGGATCAGCCGGTGGCGCTTGTGAGCTCGCAGGGTCCGGTGTGTGTGGGGAGGGTCCGCCCGCCGGTACCTCAGAAGGTGCCGGCTGAGCTGCGGCGACGGCGCCCAGCGGCCCATGCTCACCCCACCCGTCGGGCAGCTCAGGGATGTGGTTGAACACCTCGACCTCGCCGAGGAGCTCCTCCGGGGAGGAGTGTTCCAGCAGCCCGGTCGCTTCCAGTGCGCCGCGGGCCTGGGCTGCTGAGGCATAGCGTTCGGTGATCACAGCATTCCCGAGCCGGGCGATGACCCTGATCAGCTCAGTGGGCACGTCCTCGGCCCGTCCTGAGGCAGAGAACGCCTGCAGGACATGAGTATCGGCCTCCGGGGCAACTCCGGTGAGCATCTCCATAGCGCACATTCCGGCGGCGAAGAGGTCTGCCCGGGCTTCGGGCTGCCAGCCGTGGTGGAGGCATTCAGGGGCTACGTAGCCGGGCGTGCCCATGGCGAACGGCCCCTGGGTCAGCCGTGGGGCGTCGTCGCCGGCAGCGATGCCGAAGTCGCCCAGCCACAATCTGGGAGTGCCGCGGCCGGTGGCGTCCAGCATCAGGTTGGCAGGCTTGACATCGCGGTGGACGATGCCTTCGGCGTGGATCGCTTCCAAAGCCGCCAGCAGCTGGTCCAGCAGCACCGCGGCCAGTTGCGGGGGCAGCGGCCCGAAGTCGTTGATCAGGGTGGAGACCGACCCTCCGCGCATCATCGGCATGGTGAACAGGACTTTGTCATCCTCTCCGGCCCAGCCGGTGGGCGCGAGCACATGGGGGTGGTCCAGGCGCATGGACTGCTCGCGCATGAACCGCAGCAGTGAGGCAGCGTCCACCTGGCGGAGCACTTTGGCCGCTGTGTAGTGCTGGCGCTTGCGGTCCCAGGCACGCCACACCACGCCGGCTCCCCCTTCGCCCAGAGGGTCCACCAGCTCATAGCGTCCTGCGAATACGTCACCCACTGGATGTCACCCTATACGCTATGCACCGTATGAACAGGTGAGCACAGGCCACACTGTGCGGCATCAGTACGGCTTAGGATCCGGCAACTGCGGAGAGCGCGCCGAAGCCTGCCCCGAGAATCAGCAGTGCAGCCAGCAGCAGGGCGATGATGCGCGTAACGGTTGTGACCTTCATGGTCTCCAGCCTACCCGCCGTGCCGAATGCGGGCACAAGCTGTCCCTCAACCCCGGCCCTGCTTCATGAGCGCGATCGTCGCAACGGTCTGGTCGAGCGTGCGCAACGGGGACTGCGAGAGACCCGCGTTGATTCAGCGCGCCACCTCGAGCGCCTCCCAGAAGAGCTGTGTGTGCGGCTTCGTCGGGTCCTCCTCATAGCGAATCTCCTCGCCGGTATCGTGAAACCGCACGGATACGGGGCCACCGTGGTAGAACGGGGCCTCGAGCGAAAGGGTCGACTCGGTTCCAACGATCTAGGCGGTGGTCGGGGTATCCGCCAGCATGGAGGCGCTGACGGTTGCTTGGCGATTCGCCGCATCGGCGAGCAGTGCGTTGAACTGTCCGATCGTACCCGGCCCCTCCACGCCGTCGACCGGGTGCCGCTGCCCGCAGGATGCGGTGACTCTCAACCCGGGCAGCACCTCGTTGGCGAACATCATGACGTATGTTCCGATGTCGTTCATCGCCCCACCACCCTGTGCCGGATCCATGGCACGGTGGTGGTCCACGAGACGCTCACCGAGCGTTCGCATACACCTCGACAACCTCGCCGAGCATGCCGCTGGCGAGCACCTGGCGCACTACAAGAGTAGCGAGGCAGCGCGAGCGACGACACTGCCTCCATCGCGAACAGCCCCTTTTCCCGTGCATAAGCGGTGAGTGCCCGGGCCTCGGAAAGCCGCGGTGTCATGGGTTTCTCGATGAGAACAGGCTTGCCCGCCTCCAGCCCAAGCCGGGCATGCTCGAAGTGATCGAGGTGACCGGTGGCAATGTAGACAACATCGACGTCGCTCGCGACAAGGTCGTTGTACGAGCCGTATGCGCGCTCAATACTGTGCTCGGCCCCAAACTCGTCCGCACGCCCCTGGCTTCTGGAGCCGACCGCGACAACCTGTTACTAATGAGTGCGTAAGTTGCCTGAAAGAACCAGCACATCCCTCCAGGTCAGCTCAGTGCAGATTTGGGGATGGTGTGCGGATCGGGTACGTCCGGGCGCGGAATGCGGCCGGTGACCGAATTGTGCTGAAACTGCTCGGTCATGCACTCGCCTCCACTGACACAAAGGCTCCGCCCGAGTGCATCGACTTGACGGCAGCGGCCGCAGCTCGCGTAGCGTCCCGCCCATCCTCAACGGTGGCCAAGCCTGGTGTGTGCCCCTCGTTCAGTGCATTCACCCACTTCTGCAGCTCAACGCGGTAGGACTCGGCGGAACGAGGGCGGAAATCAGCCAGGATACCGGTGCTGGTCGCAAGCTCGGAGGAAACAGCGACGCGGTGCGGCTCGGCAATCTCGATGGCACCGGTCTCGCAGACGACTTTGCAGCGCATGTCGTAGCCGTAACGGGCATTGAGGAAGATCTCGACGGTCGAGAGCACCCCATCGGCAGTACGTAGCTGGAGGAAAAACGGGTCACGCAGGTCGGTGTTCGAGCTCGTTGTCTCGGGGGCGTGCCAGCTGACCTCGGTGACGGGCGAACCAAGCAGCCACGGCACGAGGTCGAGATCATGGATCGCGGAGTTGAAGATGACCGTCTCGTCAGTTACGGCGGGACCGGAGGCGACGCCGCGGCCGGTTGAGTGGACCATGAGCGGGCGGCCGGAGGTGCCCGAATCGAGGAGGCGCTTCTGCTCAATTCGGGATCAAAGCAGCGCATGAATCCTACATGCACCAGCGGTGTGCCGTCGCCGACCGCAACGCGGTGGGCTGTGACGACCTGCTCGGCCTCTTCGACCGAGTAGAATAGCGGCTTCTCGCACAGCGTCGGCTTGCCTGCGGTAAGGCAGGCGAGCGTCTGCGCTGCATGCCGGAAATCAGGTGAGGCGATGACCACCGCATTGACGTCGGTGTGATCTATGAGCTCCAACGGCTCGGCGAAGGCTGTTGCCCCCACCGCCGCAGCGGCGTCCTTTGCCCTTTTGGGATCGGGGTCGGCGACTGCGGTGACCGTCGCGCCCGAGACTTCACGGTGCAGGCACTGGGCGTGAAATGCTCCCATCACGCCGGTTCCGATGATGCCGATTCTCATAGCCAACCCATTTGTTCTAACAAATAAGTCAGATCGAGTCTGGTCGAAGGCAAGGCCGGTGTCGATCCGTCAGCGGAATATCTCACCGGCCTAACAAGTTCACTGCGACACTTCCACACCTCCGCCTTGGTTCTCGACAGCAGTTCACGCACTTGCAGCTACAGCTGAGTAGATGAGGATGTAGATGAGCTCAGGCCTGCGCAGCCCCTTGAAACGCTTCGCGAAATCGATCCAGCGCGGCGTCGGGATCCCCCGAGGCCCACGCTTCGAGTGCAATAATGCCCTCATAGTCGGCCCCATGGAACGCGCGGGCAATTGCCGGGTAATTAATCTCGCCTGTGCCGGGTTCCTGCCGCCCGGGTACATCCGCAACCTGTATCTCTACCACCCACGGCAAGAGGCCAAGGATGCGCTCGATGAGGTTTCCTTCATCGATCTGTGCGTGGTAGATGTCATAGTTGAGGCGAAGAGCCGAGCTGCCGACCTCCCGCACGAGCCGAGCTGTGTCCTCGGAGCGCGCGAACGGGGTGCCGGGATGATCGACCCGTATTGAGATTCTCCAGGGTGAATACCTTCCCAGCCCGCTCACCGAGACGCGCCAACTTGCTGAGCGTCTTAAACGCTGCGATCCAATCGGAGCCAGAGATCGACTGGCGCGGATACACCGGCGACCCCCGTTGTCGAGGCCGGTTCCGTGCACATTCAGACGTGGGCAGTTGAGCAGGTGCGCCACCTCGAGCGACTGCTCAGCCGAGGAGAGAAACGCTACGCTCCCCTCATCGGTAGTAAGGTCTCCGGAAACATAGCCGGTCATTGATGAGAAACTGCACCCGTGCCGCGCAGTTCTTTGATGTCCTTCGCCGTCCAGTCCCAGATCTCCACCTGAAATCCTTGGTCATGAATGCGGGCAACGCGCTCCACGAAGAGTCGGTCGTGGTAAAGCATCTCGGCATCGGCTGCAAGCGTGAAAGTCATGATCGTGTCCGTTCACTCGTTTTTTGCGGTTGCCGCTCAGGCCACGGCACCGGCCTTGTCAAAGGAAACAGGGGCACTGCGGGTCACCGATTCGATACAAGCGAGGGCGATGGACAGGGCAGCTCGCGCGTCCTCTCCCTGAGCACCGGTCACCTCAGCACCACTACGCACCGCTTCGGCGAAGGAGATGAGCTCGCCAACACCTCACCACGCACGTCGTACCCGTAGGCAGCGGAGAAACTCGCCTCGGCGTCCGCGATCGCGCCGTTGTCATAACGAATCGTCACCATAGCAGTGTCAAGCAGGCCCGACTGTTTGAAATCGAGGTAGGCGAGTGCATCGGCCGCGGCGAACACCTCCACCGGACACGCGCCCGAGTTGAACCAGTTCAGCGTATCGAAATCGTGGGTTAGGGTTTCGAGGAAGATCGTCCACGGCCGCACCGCACCCGGATCCGGGATGCCGGGGTCACGGGTGAGGGAGCGCATGAGCTGCGGGGCGCCGATGCCGCCATCCGCAACCACAGCACGAGCTGCAGCGAAGTCGGTTGAAAAGCGACGATTGAATCCAGTCTGCAACACCACACCGGCAGCGCGCGTCGCCTCGATTGCGCGGTCCGTATCCTCGATGCGTGAGTGCCATCGGCTTCTCGACGAAAACCGCCTTCCCTGCCCCAGCAGCGGCGACTACGATCTCCGCGTGGGTGAATGCGGGTGAGGAGATCACAACACCGTCGACCTGGTCATCGGCAAGCAGATCAGCCGCGTCGAGGTAGGTCTTAGTCACTCCCAACGGTGCAGCCACCCGGTCAGCGGCGCCCGGTGTCGGGTCGGCTACGGCCTCAAGCACGGCACCCGGAACACGATTTGAAATCGTCTCGGCATGGAAAGCACCGATCCACCCCGAACCAATCAGGCCGAGGCGCACAGGCGATGCATGGCTGTGATGAGTCACGGATGGCTCCTTCGATCCGAAGACATGATCGTCGAACCCTAATAGCACGTTCTAGTTTCGGGCTGACACTTCAACAGTGACGCCGACGACAGCAGGTAAAACTAGAACGTGCTAGTTACCGCTTCAAGTTCCCACCTCGCAGTGCGGCCCCCGTGCTGCTTCGCACGGCGAGTGATACCATCACTCGGTGTTCCGTCACAGGGGAGGCAGGGTCTTCGATACGCCTCTCGGCAGCGTCTATCGCGAGCGCGGCCATGCGCCGCGGATCGGGCCGCACACTTGTGAGATCGAGAAACGGAAAGCGTGCAACGCTGCTGTCGTCGAATCCAATCACAGAGATATTACCGGGCACTTGGACTCCGGCGCGCACTAGCGTTTCGACGAGTCCGAAGGCACAGCGGTCGTTTGCGCACACCACGGCAGTTGGGCGCGGGTCAAGGTCGAGGAGTTTATGGGCCGCAGCGTGACCACCCGCCTCTGTGTATTCGGTTGAGATCATCACAGTCCGGTCCCCGATCCCATGTCCCTGCATGGCAAAGAGATACCCTTTCGTAGCGTTCGCCTGCATTCGGCCCTGCTTCAGGCCCGGCATACGCAATACTCTGATGTCCGAGTCCGACGAGGTGATCAACGGAAAGGCCAATGCCTGCCGCGTTTTCGACCCGCACCTCATCGAAGGAATCTGAGTCCGCCCGCGGACCGCCGAGCAGCACCACAGGTACGGTTTCGGGCAGATCGGAAATCAATCCAAACCCTTTCTCCGCGGCGAGCACGATGAGGGCCTCGATGCGTTGCCGCATCAGCTCGTCAAGCGCGGTCTGCTGTGTGCGCCCCGGCCCCATATGACTGAGCACAAGGCTGTACCCTCGAATCGCAGCCTCTGCGTAGAGGGCATCGACGAGATCGGCTTCGAACGGCTATCGCATAGTGAACAGCACACCGAGCAGCCGCGTCCGTCGCTGCCGAAGCAGACGAGCAGATGCATCCGGGTAATAACCAATCTCTCGGGCGGCTCTGAGCACGCGCTCCCGGGATTCGTCCGAAGCACCGGGCACCCCTCGCAGCACAATCGAGACAAGAGGGGGCGACAGCCCCACCCGGTCGGCCACATCCTGCATGGTGGGCCGGCGTGCTGCAGGGCCGACCTTGTCGCGGCCTATGGGGGTGTCAGGCTGCCTCATGCTCCTATATTCCCACGCGGGGAGGAGTCTGCCTCATCCGTCGTAGGCACCGGGCACATTCTGATCCCAGTCGATGATCGAGCCAGTGACCACACCACTTCGGTCACTGAGCAGGAACACCACCGCATCGGCAATTTCATCGGGCTGCCCAAGCTTACCCATCGGCTGAGCCACCTCAGCCGCAGCGAGCCAATCAGAATCGGCGTTGTGAAACGTCTGCTGTGTCACCGACTCCCCTGGTGTTGCCGTCCACCCGATGTTCAGCCCATTGATGCGCACACGGTCGAAGCGGTGGGCAAATGCAGCATTCCGAATCAGACCCGCGAGTCCCGCCTTCGAGGCCGCATAGGGAGCCAGATACGGCTGTCCGCCGTGCATCGACATCGACAGGATATTGACAATCGTCCCGGGAGCACTGCGCGAGGTCATGTCAGCAACAGCGGCCTGCATGGTCATGAACGGCGCAACGAGGTTCACCGCGAGGTGCTCGTCGAGCAGCTCGCGCGTCGTGTCAAGCAACGCGCCACGGCTAGTGGAGCCAGCAGCGTTCACGAGGCTGTCGATGCGTCCAAAACGCTCGATAGTCTCAGCGACAGTACGCTCAGCTTCGCCCGGCTTGCCCAGGTCAGCGATAATCGCCAGCACGCGACTGTCTGGAGTGCCGTCAGTGCCGCCGAAAGGAGCCCCATCCGCAAGTTCCTCACCGTTGAGAATGCGGTGGATCGCCGCCGTGGCACGCTCCGCTTTCTCTCGACTGCGGCCAACGATTGCGATGCCCTCAGCACCCTCACGCGCCGCGGCTTCGGCAACCGCTAGACCGAGCCCCTGTGTGCCACCGGTGACAAGCAGAACCTTTCCGGTCATCAATTGCTGCATAGTAACTCCTCTCAGTTGAGTCGGCCCGGACGCAGGGGGAGGCCGCAAGTCTCATAGACCTGGTCGATGAGCGCCATGGTGCGGCGAGAGCGCTCGAGTTCTACAGTGCTGCAGTCCCCCCTGCGCACCGCCTTTCGAATACGCTGCAGCTGGTAGGTGTATGAGGAGATCTTACCCATGTGTTCGACCCGTTCTTCCCAGTCGTCCGCGTTGACTGAACCGGTACCCCCTCGCACGATGAGCCGATCATCCTCCTGCGGCTTCACGAAGTTCGGCGCAAACACTGAACCGCGGGTTCCTTGGACTTCGAAGCTGAAGTCCCATTCAGGACTCTGCATATCTGTCCACATCTCAACCGGCACCGCACCAAGCGTGAACTCAGCACGCACTGCGGCATCGACACGGGCATCAGTCGCGTAGAGATCTGCTTGTGCAGAAATCAGCTGCAGGGGCGCGTCAAGTGCCTCACCTACTAACAGCAGAGCATTGATCGCATAGCAGCCGAGGTCCATGATGGCACCGCCGGCAAGGTCGAAGCTCCAGCGAGGATCCGTTGGGGGTGGTCCCGGCATGGTCATGGCCACCCGCACTCGGCCGACAGCGCCGATCTCGCCGTTGCGCACGATCTCGATCAGACGGGACATGAGTGGATGGTCGGCGTAGTGGAACGCCTCCCATGCCCAACCTGCCGCAGTCCCGGCCGCATCAGCGGCAGCAATCTCAGCCGTCAGCTTCGCAGCCATACGGTCGAACTCTGGCAGGTTCGAGGCGAGTGGTTTCTCGACAAGCACCGAGCGTCCCGCTTCGAGGGCTCGCACGGTCCACTCGGCGTGCAGTCCGTTGGGCAGGCCGATGTAGATGAGATCGAGTGAGTCATCCGCGATGAGTTCCGCATAGCTGTCGCGGATGCCGTGATAACCGTGCTCAGCCGCATAGGCGCGGGCGCGCTCAGGATCACGAGCGGCGACTGCGGCTCGCTCGTCACCGGTCTCCCGAGCGGCTTCGGTGATCGCCAATTCCGCGATGCGTGATGCACCAAGCAGGCCAATGCGCAACGGGTCCGAGCTGGTCATGCCGCCACTGCCTCGCGAATGAATTCGACGCTCAGGCGTGCGTTCTCGAAGGCACGTTTCGCATCGTCTTCGTTCTCGACGACGGTATCCTGCTCAAGCACATACCATCCGTCGTAGCCTGAGTCGCGCAGTGCCGTGATGATCTCGGCCACACGCGCGTCACCGACACCGAGCGCCTGATACATGCCCTGGCGCACGCCCTCACGGTAATCAATCTCTCCTGCGCGCACGCGTGCTGCAATGTCGAGGCTGACATCTTTCAGATGCGCGTGCACAATCCTCTCAGCGTGCTGCTGCACCAGTGCGAAGGGGTCGCCTCCGCCGAGGGTGTAGTGACCAGTATCGATGCAGAGGCCAATCCGTGAACCCTCGACGACTCGGGCCGTGGCCTGAGGAGTCTCGACGACAGTGCCCAAATGCGGATGCAGCGTCGCCACGACGCCAACGGCCGCAGCGGCATCGAGTGCGCGGTCAAGATTTGCGAGCAGGGTTCGCCATTCCTCTTCGCAAAGTTCGGCCGTGCCGTCATAGCCGACTTCCCCCGTCACAGCCGAGAGCACCATCGTGCCAGCTCCAGCAGCGACATAGGCCTCCAGTTCGCGCTCGATGATGGGCAGCGGATCCCCCTCCCTTCCGGGCTCCGCTGTCTTGTGCAGCACCACTGGGAAAAATCCACCGACGGCCTGAAGTCCGGCATCAGCGAGTGCGACGGCCCGGTCGGCTGGGTTGTCGGGGAGAAAGCCCTCGGGACCGAATTCGGTTGCGGTAATCCCTAGCGAGACCATCTCACCGAGCACACGCTCACGGTCAAGCTGCAGTCCCCAGTCCGGGACTTCGATGACACCCCAGCTGATGGGCGCGGATGCGATGCGTGCGTTCATGCTTACTCCCTGGTGCGTAGTTCTGATGTCGGCTAAGACTTGATCGCGGCGGTAGTGCCGGAGACTGCTGCGCTCGGCTCCCAAGCCCGGGTCTCAGCTGATCGTTCCGCAGCGGTGACAACTTGTGCGGCGGAGAGCGCATCCTGAATATTCGAGTTGAACGACTCGCGTCCCAACACCGACTGAACAAACTTTTTCGCCTCAATCACCTTGAGGTCGTCATAGCCCATCGACGTTCCTGAACCTGGCTGGAAACGACCGAAATCGCCCATACCCGGGTGCGCCATCACGCGGGTATAGCCCTGGTCTTGCGTCCCAAGTCCGCCGGAGATGTGCAGTTCGTTCATGCGCTCGAAGTCCCAGTGCGCCGAGCCCTCGGTGCCGTAGATCTCGATGCCGTAGCTGGAGCGCGGCCCCACAGAGACGCGCGAAGCCTCGAGGGTGCCTACTGCCTCTGGTGCGACCGCCTCGCCTGAGAGACGCACGAGCATCGCCGCGTAGTCCTCATTCTCAACAGGCTTCATCTCGCCGTCCTCTATGACAGCGAAGTGGGTGCCACTTCCCATAGGTAGCTCAGGGCGCTGCGTGTATACGGTCGAGGTCACAGCAGTCACCTCGGCAATGGGCCCCAACGCGTACTGAACAAGGTCGACCAGATGGCCCATGAGGTCCCCAAGAACACCGTTGCCGGCCAGAGCCTTCACGAAGCGCCACGAGAGTGCTCCGTTGGGGTTGGAGGAGTAATCAGCGAACATATGGCCGCGGATATTGGTGATGCGGCCGAGTTTTCCTGCAGCGATAATCTCGCGCAGATACTCAACCACAGGAGCGTGGCGGTAGTTAAACCCAATCGAGCTCACAACCCCGGCCGCGGCCGCGGCCTCGGCGACTGCGCGAGTTTCCTCCTTACCGCGGCCCACAGGCTTTTCGATCCAGAAGTGCTTGCCAGCCTTAGCTGCGGCGATGCCGATCTCGGCATGAAGAAAATTCGGGGCGCAGATCGAGACGACGTCGACCTCGGGATCGTTCAGCACATCGTGATAGTCCGCGGATGCCTTCTCGTAGCCGAGCACCTCAACGGCATCCTCAGCTCGCGCCGCGGCCGGATCAGCAGCGCGTACCAACCGCGGCTTGACCTTGAGGTCAGGGTAAACATAGCGCAGATTCGAGTAGGCGCGGCTGTGCAGTTGGCCCATCCACCCCACACTGATAAGCCCGACTCCGATCGTCGTGGTCCCGTCTTCATTGGTCTGCATAAACGATGCTTCTTTCCGGTCGAGGTGCGGCGCACCTATACGTCATTGTGGGCCAGTCTGCGAGCCGTTCAACCCCTTGAAACCCTGAGAATGGACCGGTCCAAATTCTAGAGATCAGCGCTGACAGGTGTCAACACACCACCAAATGAGAGAACTCTTTATGCCGAAGATCATTCGCGTCGCAGTTGTCGGAGCCGGCTTGGCCGGTCAAGCTCATGCGTTCGGATACCGCAACGCTGCGATGGCCGATGTCCTGAGCCGCGTGCGAGTCGAGCTCGACACTATCGTCGACCCGAACAGCGCACTCGCCGATGAAGTCGCAACGCGCTATGGATTCGCACGCACTCCCGCATCGATCGACTAGATCCTCGATGATACGCGCAGAGAAGCCAGTCGGCGCCACTGCCACAGAGGCCGCAGAAATGGCAGAGATCGCGGCAACACGGCCGGACCAGATCGCGGCGGTCGGATTCTCTTCCTACCGGCATATCCCTGCTACGGCTGCCGAGCGGTGGCCGAGGGTCGCATCGGCCGCCCATACTTCGGCCGCGCCCACTACTTCGCCGACTATACACTCGACCCACACAGTGCCCGCACCTGGCCTTTCGTCCAGCAGGCCAGCGGAGGAGGCACACTCATCGAGTACCCCATGCCGACCGGGGAGCATGGGGCGCTCTGCGACTGTCTCAGAGACCGAGTTCGGCGAAGCCAGCAACGATGACACGGCACTGCTCACTGTTCTCTTCGAATCAGGGGCAGTCACCTCATACGATGCGCGTGGTGCCGGCGGACCTGGACAGCTCAGCAGAGCGCCGTCCAGTGATCGTGGCACCGTATGATCAGTAGTTCTATGACTACCATCCCGCGCACCGTCACCATGGACTCCGTAGCCGAGGAGGCCGGGGTCTAGCGAGCCACTATGCCCTGGCTTATCACGGGGTAAAGGGACTGAGCCAGGCATCGATTCAGTGGCCACCGATGACCGTCTTGGCGGCATCATCGCCACGCAGCATTTGCTTGAGCTTGGCCACCGCAGCGTCACCCACCTCTCCCCTCCGAACGGCGACCTCGATCATGCACGCCGCGATGGGTACCGCGAGACGATACTCCAGGCCGGTATCGCCCCCGGACGAGATTGACACCGGGTTTTCGATCGATGACGCTACGACTACTGCCGTCGGGTTGCTGCACAGGGCAGACCGCCCGACTGCGATCTTCGCCGATAACGACGTAGCTGCTCCTGGGGGTGCTCACCGCAGCTGCCGACTTGGGTATCAGGGTTCCGCAGCAACTGTAGGTCGTAAGCTACAACAATACACAGGCTGCTTGACTTCCCGGCATCGGGCTCACACCCATCGACCAGCATGCGCTACGTCTCGGGCAGCTTGGAGCGGAGTATGCTCTCGAGGCACTGGGCTTGGGCAGCTCTGCGCGACCCGACGCCCCGAGACAGACTCTGCTGACTCCCTCGCCTTGCCATCGTTCTTCGATGGCACCGCCTCCATGAGGCAGCGCATCACGCCTATGGCCGGGGCACCTGCTTAACCTGTCCGGTTGAGCAGGTGCCCCGGTCACAACTCACCTCGATTGCGGAGTTAGCGTTCTTGTTCGGGTAGGTCCACGATCTTCACAGCCTCCGTGAGGGGCACTTTTCCGACCCCGGCTGCGGAGTCGTGCTGTACCTCATCGCGGATCGCGCGCACCTCGCTGGTGTCCGTACCCGCGTCACGCAGCTCGTGCACCAGCTGCTCAAGTTCGGCTCCACCAGCCATGAGCCCGGTGAGCTCTTCGAGCGTGATCTCGTCCTTCTCGTAGTAGCCGATGTTCTGGCCACGTTTGAGGAGCAAGAACCGGTTGCCCACCGGATAGGCATGGTGCGGGTTGTGCGTAATGAACACCACGCCCAGGCCGCGTTCACGAGCCTGGATGACGTACTTGAGCACCACACCCGACTGCTTCACCCCCAATGCTGCGGTCGGCTCGTCCAGGATGAGGACCTTGGCGCCGAAATACACCGCCCGGGCAATCGCCACGCACTGACGCTCACCACCGGAGAGGGTGCCGATCGGCTGCTCAACATCACGCAGGTCAATGCCCATGTCGAGCAGTTCCTTCTTCGCAGTCTCTTTCATGAAGGGGATATCCAGCCGCCTAAACGGACCCCATCCCTTCGTGGTCTCAGATCCAAGAAAGAAATTGCGCCACACCGGCATGAGCGGCGCCACCGCGAGATCCTGGTACACGGTCGCGATGCCGTAATTGAGCGCCTCACGCGGTGAGCCGAGCTTCACCGGCTCGCCCTCGATCTCAAATACACCTCCGTCGTGCTGGTGCAGGCCCGCGATGATCTTGATGAGGGTGGACTTGCCGGCGCCATTGTCGCCGAGCACGCACATCACCTCACCAGCGCCTACCTTCAAACTCACGTCACGCAGGGCGATGATGTTGCCATACCGCTTCTCGGCTTCACGAAGTTCAACAAGGGGTGGGTCAGCATCCCCGGCCTGCCTCGCAGACGTCACCTGTTCAGCTTGGGCGTTCATGTTTTCCTCCTGCCTCCTCCCTTGGCCGCTCGCCTCTGGAGCGAGAAGTTCAATACGGTAGCGCCCAGCAGCATCGCGCCAAGGAAGAACCGCAGCCAATCCGGGTTCCACTCCGCATACACCACACCGCTCAGCGCCATGCCATAGATCAGGGCACCAATGGCGCCACCGATGGCCGAACCATAACCACCAGTGAGCAAACACCCACCGACCACCGCGGCAACAATATAGAGGAACTCGTTACCGATACCCTCACCCGACTGCACAGTCCGGAAAGCGAACAGGTTGTGCATGCCCAACAGCCACGCGCAGAACCCGACACCCATGTACAGGCCAATCTTGGTGCGCCACACGGGCACGCCGACCGCACGGGCCGACTCGGGAGCGCCGCCAGACGCGTAGATCCAGTTGCCGACCTTTGTGCGGCGCAGAATCCACGTCGCAAGGATCACCAGCGCAATCCAATAGATCACCGTGATGCGCAGGTTCACCCCGAAAATCGGGACGCTGGAGGCAAAGACCGCCGCGGCCGAGTCAAACCCTGGCCACTGTGCAATCGAGGGCGAGGCCACCCCACCAGTGATCATTCTCGTGACCCCCAGGTTCAACCCTGTGAGCATGAAGAATGTGGACAGGGTAACGATGAAGCTCGCCAGCCTCGTCTTCATCAACAACCAACCATTGATGAAGCCCACGCCGAGTGAGAACACCAGGCCGAGAAGTACGCCGACCCACACGTTCGTGCCGAACCAGTACACGAACAACGACGCCGACAGCGCACTGGATATCACCGCGACGCCAGTCGAGAGATCGAACTCCCCACCGATCATCAGCAGTGACACACCCAGCGCCATGATGCCGACCGTCGAGGCACCATACAATATTGTTGCCATGGAAGATGGCTGGGTGAACTGCGGCGCAGTGATCGCGAAAATTGCGAACACCACTACCGCACCGGCTACTGCGCCGGCCTCGGGCTTCGTGAAGAACTTCGTAAACCAGTTCCCCGAAGCAACACGCTCATCTTTCGGTACAGTCTTAGCTGTGCTATTCATCAGCTGCCACTCTCTTTCAGCCTGGTATCCCGTCTAGCCCTCGTCCTCATCATCGGGTGCCTGCTCGTCCTCATCAGAATCCGAGTCAGCACCGTCCTCGAACTGGGCGGCGACCGTGTCCAAGTTCTCAGGAGTGATGACCGCCGGGCCGGTAAGCACGGCCTGGCCACCGCCAAGTATGTATCCCCCGGAGTCGTAGAGCCGGACCGCCTCGATACTGGAGTAACCCTGCAGCCAGGGCTGCTGGTCCGAGGCGAAAGCCATATCTCCGTCCCTAATGGCGTTATACACATCGCCGCTCACATCCGTGGTGGCAACTTGAGCATCGCTTCCAGCATCGGCAACCGAGTCGATTGCGGTCATGCCGAAAGGCGCGCCGAGGGCAACCACAAAGTCGATGTCGGAGTTTGTCTGCAGGCTTGAAGTGATCGTCGAGGCAACATTGGTCATGTCCTGACCATTGACATACACAACTTCGGACTGCCCGTCATAGGTATCGGCGAGACCCTCGCAGCGGGCTTCCAGTCCAACGTGGCCCTGCTCCTGGATCACGCAGATCGCGCGGTCCGATCCCTCTTCGTTGAGCTGCTCACCGACTGCCTGGCCGGCGATGTACTCATTCTGTCCAAAGTGCGCCAGGACTCCCATCTCAGCGTATTCATCTTCGCCAGCATTAATGCTGTACACAGGGATATCTGCGGCAAGCGCGTCCTGCACAGCACTTGACATAGCCTCTGGCGTAGCAAGAGTGACCACGATTCCGTCTACGTTCTGCTCGATTGCCTGGCTCACGAGCAGGGCCTGCCCCGAGGCCTCTGGGTCACTCGAGTACAGCAGATCGATATTATTGCGCTCTGCCGAGGCCTCGGCACCACTGCGAACAATATCCCAGAAGGTGTCACCAGGAGCCTGGTGGGTAATGAGGGCGACGCGCAAATCGTCTTCCTCGACGCCACCATCGCCTGCGCCACCTCCAGCACCTGCCGGACCACCGCCACACGCAGCGAGCGTCAAAGCTGCTACCGCGGCGATTCCTGCGAATCCAAATTTTGTCCAGCGCCGTTGATCTGACGTCGACATAGATTTCACTCCCTCATCTATTTGAACTTATGGCGTTCAAAGCGTTCGCCCTCAGTTTCGCGTTATCACAACATCGCTGCCTTTGGGGTAGGCCCAGTGATGCTTTGATAACACCCAGTGCTTGACGGCGGCTGATATGCGCTGATCGGCAACGCTACAGCCAGAACGCTGGCCAATGCTGCCGTCCAACGCCCGGTTCCACACTTCCGGTCAGCCGTCCTGACAACATGGTCTACATAATGTCCTGACAAACTTGAACCGGTCCAAATTGTGACATGGCTCTCAGTCAATTGTCAATACATGACTTGCCGACACGGTTCACCAGCTTGAGATGTGGTTGACGGTCTGCCAGTCACTCATGAAAAACCGCATGTACAGCACTGTCACGCTCCATCCAGATCACGTGCTGGACTGGGCCTCAGCACTGGGCGGCAAAGGCGGGGGACCCTCCCTCGAGGGTGGCAGTGACTGCTTCGGCGGCCATGCGAAACGTGGCCACCATCGCCCCCTCCGACAAGCCCGTGGTATGCGGACTCAGCAGCACGCGCGGATCGCCCGCCAACGGATGCCCCTGCACCGGCTCAGCCGCAAACACATCGAGGCCTACTCCGCCCAGCACACCCTCGTCGAGCGCGACGCGCAGGGTTTCAGCGTCGACCAGATCAGCACGAGCGCAGTTCACGAGCACCAACCCGGGCCGCGCGCTGCGCAGAAGCTCGATCGGCAGCAATTCCCCGCCACCGCCTGGCAGATGCAGCGTGATCGCGTCGGCCTCGCGCGCTGCGTCTGTCAGTGAGACATTCTCATGAGTCTCAGACTGCACATAGGGGTCATGCACTATCACTCGCATCCCGAAGGCCTCACCGAATCCAGAAATGATGCGGCCGATGCGACCGTAGCCGAGCACCGCCAGCGTCTTGCCGTACAGATCTCCCGGTACCGGCACCGCCTCAAAGCCCCACCGGCCAGAGGCGACGAAGGCGTTCGACTCGCCAACCCGCTTCACCAGTGAGGCGATCATCCCAAATGCGCCCTCGGCGACCGCACGGCTGTTGCTTCCCGGTGTCACCGCTACGGCGATGCCGCCTTCCGCACACGCTTCGACATCGACGCGATCCACACCGACACCCGTGCGGGCAACGACCCGCAGGTTCGGCATCCGCGCAAGCAGCGCTCGGCCCACGTCATATGCCGCACGCACAATCGCGCCGTCGGCCTGAGCAAGGTCATTCGCAGACGGCTCGACGACGAACACCACGTTCTCAGGCAGATGCGGCAGAACCAAAGCCGGATCGACTGGTCCCAGACCGACGACCACTGGGGCCCTTGCCGAAGATGTCCCATCCCGATCGAGTCCTGCTAGCCTCTCACCCTGTGGCATGCTTCACCCCGAGTCCCTCGGGAATCGAGGCGCGAACAGTTGAGGCGAGCAGCGTCGCGTCAGAACCGAGCGCGAGAAACCCAAAGCCACGGGCACGATACCGATCGATCGTGGCGCGGTCGTTGGCTAGAATCCCGGCAACTTTGCCGTGCCGCCGGCACACATCGACCACTCGGTCGAGTACCTCCTGAAACCCGGGGTCATCGAACTGGCGCGGCACTCCGAGCGCGTAGCTCAGGTCCTGCGGACCGACAAAGAGAACGTCGGCTCCGGGGGTCGCAGTGATGGCCTCGAGATCATCGACTGCGCCCCGAGTTTCTATTTGCACGATGCCGATGGCCTGCTCATTCGACCGGTCTAATGCCGCCGTGTCCAGGGTCCAACGGGCTGCACGGTTGTAGCTCGCGACCCCGCGTCCGCCTTCGGGCGGGTACAGCTGGTGACTGCGTGCCTCTGCCGCCTCGGCAGCACTGGATATGCGCGGAAACATCACGCCTGCGGCACCCGAATCAAGGGCACGGCCGATGCGAATCCGCTCCGGCTGCTCAACGCGCACCAGCGTGGCAGTCCCGTAAGCTCCAACGGCGGCGACAATGGCACCGACCTGATCCTCATCGCCGCCACCGTGCTCGAGGTCGACCAGCACCCAGTCAAGTCCTGCCGCAGCGCACACCTCGGCCGCGCTCACCGAACCGAGCCCCAGAAATGTGCCGATAGTTGTCTCACCCGCGAGAAAACGCTCACGAAGGGTGCGCCCGGCGACCAGCGGCCCCCCTGCGTGGCGTGCTCCCCCTGCACAGCTCATCCGTGCCACCGCTGCAGCGTAAGGCCCTCACTGTATTCGCCGAGCTTTTCGGAGGTGTCAACATGTTCCCAGACTTCAGCAGGTGAAACATCCCACCATGCTCCTGCAGAGGGCAAGTCGGCGTGCGGAATCGTGGGCACCACGATGACGACCGGGCCGCGCACATCGCGAGTCTCATCGAGCGCTGCGCGCACCTCTTGGCTGGTGGTTGCCTTCCGCACCTCAGCCCCAAGTCCTCCGGCGATCTGCGCGAGATCGATCTTCAGATAGTCGCCTTCCAGACGATTCTCCCGCGCAGCAGCCATTTCAGCCTTGTGGACAGCACCGACCAATGCCCCTGCAGCAGCTTCCGCGCCGGGGCCTTCGCGATAGCGGAACTCATTGCCGAAGTGCTCTCCTGTGCGCCACATCTGCAGTCGGCGGATCACCTGGTAGCCGTGATTCTCGGAGATGACAAGGGTGAACGGGATGCTTTCCTGGGCCGCGGTAACGATTTCGGTGGGCATCATGATGAAGGTGCCATCGCCGATGAACGCAGTCACCCGGTGCGCGGGATCGGGATCGGCAACCCGCACGCCCATCGCCGCGGGCAGCTCGTAACCCATGCAGGAGAAGCCGAACTCAAGATGCGCCGTACGCCCCTGAGTCGCGTCCCACACCTTTTGCAGGTCACCAGGAGGCCCACCAGCGGCTGCCACGATCGTGTCACCCGCCTGGGCGTGCTCGTGCAGCAGCCCGATGAGCTGTCCCTGAGTCAGCACGGCATCGGTGTCAGGCAGCTCCGAGTGCTCCTCCTTCGGGAATCGCGTATCAGGGTCCAGCGCAGCAGCACGAGCGGGAAGCCACTCAGCCCGAGCTGCTTCGACCCTTTCGCCCCAGACTGCCGGCACACGGTAATTCTCCAGCTCCGCGGTGAGCCCCTCGAGTGCGAGTCGGGCATCGGCGATGGCTGCAGTGGCACCCTGTTTCACGGCGTCGTGCTCGACGATGTTGATGGATGCGAAGCGCACTGCGGGGTTTGCGAACAGCGACTGCGATCCGGTGGCGAAGTCGGTGAGCCTGGTGCCGATATGCACGATGAGGTCGGCTTCGGCGGCCAGCGCGTTCGTGGTCGGCGATCCCTCAAGGCCGATGCCGAAGGCTCCCCACGGCCCGTCTTCGGTAAGCGCGCCTTTGCCGCCAAAGGTCTCAGTGATGGGCAGCCGAGTCTGCTTGCCGAGATCGGTCAGTGTCTGCTGCGCTTCGGAGTAGATGACACCTCCACCTGCAATGACCAAAGGTTTCTCGGCCTGTTTGATCAGCGAAGCGACCTGGGCGACTTCATTGGTGTCCGGCACACGACGGCGGATCACCCACTCACACTCCTCAAAGAACTCCACGGGGAAGTCGCAGGCGTGCGACTGAACGTCTTGTGGCAATGCCACCACGGCAGCTCCGGTTTCCTCGGGGTTGGCGAGCAAGCGGAACGCCTGCGGCAGCGCGGTGAGCAGCTGCTCTGGGCGGGCAATGCGGTCGAAGAAACGCGAAACGGGGCGGAATGCATCATTCGCAGTCACATCTGGGGTACCCGGCAGATCGAGCTGCTGAAGCACCGGGCCCTGGCGTCGAGTGGCGTAGGTATCCCCGGGGAAAAGTAGCAGCGGAATGCGGTTGACCGTCGCCAGCGCTGCAGCGGTCACAAGATTTGTCGCGCCAGGACCGATCGAGGCGGTGACAGCGAGTGTCTGGCGCCGCTTGGTTGCCTTCGCGAAGCCGGTGGCCATGTGGCCCAGTGCCTGCTCGTTGCGCCCTTGCACGAATGGCAGGCGGTCTGCGTGTTCAGCCAACGCCTGTGCGAAACCGGCGACGTTGCCGTGGCCGAAAATGCCGAGCGCTGCGGGCACGAAACGTCGGGCCTGGCCATCAGCGACCGAATACTGGGCCGAGACGTAGCGCACAATGGCTTGTGCGGCGGTGAGGCGTACTGTCTGCCCCGAGATTCCCTGAACCATGATGAATAGCTCCCTTGTTGCTGTTTGCCTGAAGATTGTTCAGCTGTGCGGGTCAACCAGGTCTGCGAGCCGTCAGCCCTACCCGTGCATGATGACGGTCTTTACCTCCGTCATTTCCTCAACCGCCGAGCGCACGCCCTCCTTGCCGTAGCCGCTGGCCTTGAGACCCCCGTACGGCATGAGGTCGGCACGCCAGAAAGGAGTCCACCCGAGGTGGATGCTGCCGGCGTCGATCTCGCGCATAGCACACAACCCCTCGCTGAGGGTGCCCCCGAAAACTCCCGCTGCCAGCCCATAAGCAGTGCCGTTGGCAGCGTCAATCCCGGCGTCGAAGTCATCAACGGTGGTGACTGCGACGGCGGGACCGAACAGCTCATCCTGCGCGAGCTTCTGGCGGGTGTCGACACCGGTCACCACGGCTGGTGAGACGAAAGTCGCGTCACGCTCGCCACCTGTGAGCAGACGCGCTCCCTCTGAGACGGCCTGCTCAATGCTCTTCTCGACACGAGTCGCCTCCTTCTCGGTGATCAGCGGGCCGAGTGTCGTGCCCTCAGCAGACGGGTCACCCATGCGGATCTCTGCGACCTTAGGCAGCAACGCGTCCAGGAAGTCAGTCTCAATGCCTCGGTGCACGATCACCCGCTGCACCGAGATGCAGACCTGCCCTGCATTGACGTAGCCGCCAGCAGCCACTGCAGCAGATGCCTTTTCGATGTCGGCACCGGGAAGGATGAGCGTGGGTGAGGAAGCACCAAGCTCGAGCGACAGCTTCTTCACGCCCGCGATAGAGGCGATCCGCTCCCCCACTCCGGTCGAGCCGGTAAACGAAATCTTGCGCACCCGCGGATCGGTGACCAGCGCGTCGCCGAGCAGTCCACCTGGTCCGGTGAGCACTGAGAGCACGCCTTCCGGAACGCCGGCATCGATGAACGCTTCTGCAAGAGCCAGCGCTGTAAGCGGCGTGGTGGTGGCGGGCTTGAGAATGACCGCGTTGCCCGATGCCAGAGCCGGAGCCACCTTGTGCAGCACCAGTAGAGCAGGGTAGTTGAATGGAGTGATGGCGGCGACGATACCCACAGGCTGGCGCAGCGTGAACCCGGCCTTGTCCTGTCCGGTACCCGGGTTCGCGTCGAGCGGGAGACTATCCCCGTAGAGCTGGGTGCCCTCGTAGGCAGAGAGGCGAATGATTGCCCCCGAACGACGAGCCTCTCCGTAGGCCTCTCCAAGCGGCTTGCCGTTCTCGGCCGAGATGATCGCAGCGATGTGGTCTGCGCGCTGCTCGGCAATATCAGCAGCGCGGTTCAGGATCACTGCGCGCTCATGGGCAGGTGTGCGTCGCCAGATAGCAGCACCGGCTTCTGCGGCATCGACTGCGACCATCACATCGAGGGTCGAGGCGACCGCGACTTCGCCGACGGTGCGGCCGTCGAAAGGCGATCGCACCTCTGTGCGCTTACCGTCCGCAGCCTCCCGCCATTCGCACCCAATGACCAGGCCAAAGCTCACTCTGTCGCTGCTGACGGAGGTGCTTTCTACGCTCATCGCTGCCCTTTCATCCTGCATCACCATTGATTTTGGACCGGTCCAAATTCTAGACACATGGCGAGTTTCGCGTCAAGATCGTCACAATTTACTGGGACGAGCCTCGCACCACAAGGCGCGGTGGTATCAGCACCTCGCGAGGTGCTGTATGAACAGGGCCGACCGCAGATTCTTCCGCGCCTGCACGCTCCATGGCAGCAAGCAGCTCATCGGCTGACTCGCGACCGATACGGCGGTTCATCGGGTCCACTGTTGTCAGTGAGATACGAGGAATCGCCGCCAGGGTCGAGTCATCGTATCCCGTGACTTTGCAATCCTGCGGTACGGAAATTCCGGCTGCCTCAAGGGCGCTGATGACACCTATGGCAACGAGGTCGTTGACCGCAACGACAGCTTCAGGGGATTCTCCCTCGGAAAGGCTTCGTTCGATTGCTCGCCGGGCATCCTGCTCCGTCAGCCCAGTCCGTTCTACTTTTCCTGAGGCTTCGAGACCACGCCGACGCAGCGCCGCATGGAAGGCGCGCTCGCGGGTCGCCGAGACCGTCCCACCGCTGCCACCGACGAAGACGATATGACGCATCCCTTGGTCGACCAGATGATCGACCACAAGCGAAATTCCTGCCTCATCATCTGTGCGCACTGTGGCAATGGTGTCATCGGTGGCATCGATCGCACTGGCAACGACGGTCGGCATGGCTGCTGTGAACTCAGCGAGCTCAGCGAATTGGGGAACAGTCCCCACAGTGATGAGCCCGGCTGGGCGGAGGTCGCGCAGCATGGCGAGGTTGTCCTGGTCGAGCAGGGACTCGCCTTTGTCGCGGTCGTTGTCGACCTGGGCAGTGACGATCATCGTGGGCTTGCCTGCATCGCTGAGCCGGGCCTTCACCGCGCCCACAATCTCTGCGAAGATCGGGTTCGACAGGTTCGAGACGAGGATTGCGACGATATTTCGCCGACCTGCAGACAGCGACTGCGCGACGAGATTGGGCCGATAACCAAGCGTCTCCGCAGCCTTGAGGACTCGATCACGGCGCTCATAGCTCACGTTGCTGCTGCCTTTGAAGACGAGCGAGACCAAGGACTTCGAGACTCCTGCCTCACGAGCGACATCCCGGATCGTGGGAGCACGCGACTGATCCTCCATGGTCACTACACCCCCTCGAACTGCTGAGCACGGATACTCATGACAACTGATTTACCCGATGACTCCGGAAAGAACCGGAAGACTCCCTGATCGCTGACATCAATGTACCCCTGAGTCAGCAGCCAGAGCAGGCCGAATGCGCCGACCACCACGATCACGATAATGACCGCTCGGTAGATATTGCGCTCGCCTCCACCAGACATGAAACGCCTCCTCCATCACCTGGCCAATCCCCGATCCGTCCTACTCCTCCACCGAGACCTCGATACCCTCAGTCGCTGAGCACTGCGCGGCGTCGGCAAGGATCAGGGCCGCGCGACCATCCTCGAAGGTGGGGCTCACCGACGTATCGCCCCGCACGACCTTGACGAACTCGGCAAGTTCCTCGGCATATGCCTGCATGTACCTCTCAACGAAGAATTCGCCGAAAGCGGGCTTCGCATCCACCGCTGCAGCTGTCGAGCAACTCACCAGGCTGGTCGGGGCATTCGCCACCTGCAGCATGCCTCCTGCACCGAAAGCCTCGAGGCGCTGGTCGTATCCGATCGCACTGTGGCGAGAGTTGATAACTGTGGCCACCGCCCCCGAGGCGGCACGCAGTGTGGTCACCGCAGTATCGAAATCTCCATGGCGCTGCGCTCCTGCGTCAAAAGCCCGGGTCCCGATAGCGTTGACTGAGACGATGTCTTCAAGGAAGAAACGCACCATGTCGAAGTCATGGATGGTCATATCGCGGAAGATGCCGCCGGAAACCGCAATGTACTCTGCTGGCGGAGGAGCAGGATCGCGGCTGATAATGATGAGCTGCTCAAGATCACCGATCTCGCCGGCTGCGATGCGCGCTCGAGTAGCTGCGAAGTCGCGGTCAAAGCGGCGGTTGAATCCGAGCGTGACGGGCACCCCGCTCGATTGCACCAGCGGGCGCAACGCATCGACGCGAGCAATGTCAAGATCGATGGGTTTTTCGCAGAGGGTCGGCAGCCCTGCCCGGACAGATGCCTCGATGAGATCAACGTGCGTGGGTGTTGGTGAGGCAATGAGTACCGCATCGATTTCGCCCGAAGCGATGAGCTCTTCGGGCGACTCGGTAGCAGTGCCGCCGAACCGCTCAGTCACACTGCGTGCACCTTCGATGAAAGGGTCAGCAACCCAGGACAGCCGCGTCTCGGGACTCGCCGCAATGCTCGCGGCGTGCACCTGGCCGATACGCCCAGTGCCGATGAGTCCGATCCGAACCGGGGTCTGCGTCATTGCTGCTCCTTTGCGTGCAGGGGTGGGACGACCGCGCCCACGCACTCCCTCATGTCATATCAGTCGAAAAGAGTATACGGGCTTTGGACCGGTCCAGTTCAATCCTTCCAATGGTCAGCGCATCAACGGTGCCGTCGAACTGCGCACAACCATGCGCGGCTCAACAAGCTCTGGCGCGCGGCTACTCGATTCAGCGCCAGCACTCCCTTCAATAAGCTCGGCCAAAGTGCGGCCGGCGGCCCTGCCAAGTTCTCGCATGTCACCGTTCACTGACGTGAGTGCGATGAGCTCGTATGCTGCGAGTGGCGAATTATCGTAGCCGACAACTGACAGATCCTGCGGCACCCTGAGTCCTCGGTCCTGCGCCGCACCGATCACCCCGACTGCCATGGGGTCATTGACAGCGAACACCGCAGTGGGCCGAGGAGCCGCAGATCCTTCTGCCGTGAATACCTGGGAGATTGCAGTGTGCGCCGCCGCCTCGCTCGTCTGCTCTGCGCGCAGCACTTGTGGTGCGAGCTTCCGTTCGCGCATCTCCGTCAGATAGCCGGCCTCTCTGGCCGCGGCGCTCGCGCCTGAAGCGCTGACGCAGGCGATATTTCGATGCCCGAGGTCGGCGAGATGCCTTACGGCGAGACAACCTCCCGCCGTCTCATCACTAGCGATCACAGGAGCAGCTCCTGCGCTGATCGCCCGGGTGCCAAGAATGACTGTCGGCGCGGTGAACCGCTCCACAGCCGCACGCGGCACTTCTCCGGCAAGCACCAGCCCGTCGACGCGCAGAGACCGGAACACCTCGAGGGGGTTGAGGCTGAGGTGCGCGTTCAACGCGATGTCAGCAACGCTCAGACTGTAACCGCCACCGGCAAACGATTCGCGCAGCCCCGCAAGAGCGGTCGCGAACCACAGGTTTTCGAAGTCATCGATCACTACGCCGATGCTCCGAGTCCGGGTTCCGGCAAGTCCGGCCGCGAGCCGGCTCGGCGTGTAGTCCAGGTCTGCTACAGCCGCCAGCACCGCCTCACGCTTCTCCGCGCTCACCTGAGGAGAATCGCGCAGGACAAGTGAAACGAGGGATTTGGAGACACCCGCGCGCTCGGCGACATCGTAGATCGTCGGCGTTTTTCGCATCGGCAGCTTCTCCCAGGATGACACATTGACAGGTCGACCTGATCAAGATTAGCGTAAGCACTATTGGAGCGCTCCAATTCTCGACGCAGACCATACTCGTGACCCATTCCGTGCATCGGGGCCTACATTCCCCGCCCCTACAATCTCCCGAAAGGCCCCACATGACTCAGTCACTCGGCGTCGCCGTCATCGGCGCAGGCATGGCAGGAAAAGCCCATGCCGCCGCCTACCGCGCAGCTTCGACTATCTACAAGCCGACGCTCCCCGAGATCCACCTGATCTCGATCGCTGACATCAACGTCGAACTCGGCACGGAGGCTGCCGCGCGCTATGGGTTCCAGCGTCACGATGTCGAGTGGCGTGCCATCGTCGACGATCCCGCAGTCGATGTTGTCAGCGTCGTGGTCGCGAATTTCCTGCACCGTGAAATCGTCGAGGCATTGCTCGCCGCAGGCAAGCACGTGCTCTGCGAGAAACCGCTCAGCGATACACTCGATGACGCACGCGCGATGGCAGAAGCCGCCCACAGCGCCGAGGAGAAAGAGATCCTCGCCCGCATCGGCTACAGCTATCTGCGCGCTCCGGGCATTACGTTCCTCGGCAGTCTCATTGACGACGGCAGACTCGGTGAAATGCTGCACTTCTCGGGGCGGTACTGGACAGACTACGGCTGCCACCCTGACGCACCGATGAGCTGGCGCTACCAGGGTCCGGCGGGTTCAGGCGCACTTGGTGACGTAGGCAGTCATCTCTCCTACATCGCGGAATACCTCTGCGGCGAGGTACAGGAAATTTCAGGGGGCCGTTTGTCGACCGCGATCAATGAGCGTCCTCAACCACTGGGCAATGTGGTCGGACACAGCCGTGGCAATGTCAGCAACGAGTTCTCTCCCGTAGAGAACGATGATTATGCAAGCTTTAACGCGAAGTTCGCGCGCTGTGTCGGCACACTCGAAGTATCACGGGTTGCGGCAGGCCACCCCAATGACCTGTACCTTGAGGTTTTCGGCTCCAAGGGTGCAGCCCGCTGGTCGCAGACCAATCCCTCCCAGGTCGAGGTACTTCTGCACGACGAGCAGGCCGACGTTGCCGGGTACCGGGTGGTGCCGCTCGGCCCGGCACATCCGCGCTACGCCGGCGGCTGGGCTATGGACGCTCCGGGGGTCGGCATCGGCCAGAACGATCTGTTCGTACACCAAGCGCGCGCCTTCCTCGAGGAGATCGCGGGCATTCCCGAGGCAGAGTCACTGCCGCGCTGCCGCACCTTCGTCGATGGTGTGCACAACATGGAATTCCTGGCCGCAGTCGCGGATTCGGCAGCCGCCGGTGGATCTGCCATCCCCATTTCCTCAGAAATTAATTGACCGCAGATACCTCATCCAATCAAGGAGCACTCATGAAGCTTGGCGTCTACAACGCAATCCTCCACGATCGGACACTGCCCGAGGCGATCGACGTCGTCCAGAGCATCGGTCTCACCGGCATCGAACTCAACACGGGTGGCTTTCTCCCTCCGGCGCATATTCCAAACCGTGAAGAGATTCTGACTTCTGATGCCGCCCGCGACGAGTTCCTCGGCCAATTCGAAGGCACCGGCATCTCGCTGGCGGGACTGAACTGCAATGGCAACCCCCTACATCCGAAGTCACTGATCGGAGATGCCCACGCAGCAGACGTGCGCCGCTCTATCGAACTGGCCGCACGTCTTGGCCAGGATCGTGTCGTGACCATGTCAGGCCTTCCCGGTGGTGAGTCCGGCGCTACCGTCACCAACTGGATCGTCAACGCCTGGAACTCTGCAGCCCTCGACGTTCTCGACTATCAGTGGGACATTGCTGCGGAATTCTGGCGTGAGATGGATCGCTTCGCCGCCGACCACGGAGTGAAGGTCGCCCTCGAGCTGCACCCGCAGAACCTCGTGTTCAACTCCGCCGACGTGCACAAGCTCATCGAGCTGACCGGCGCAACCCACGTCGGTGTCGAGCTCGATGCCTCACACCTCTTCTGGCAGCAGATGGATCCGGTCGCCGTTGTACGTCACCTCAGTGAGCTCGTCATCCACGCAGCGGCGAAGGATGTACGGGTGAACCCCGAATGGGCAAACCTCAACGGAGTACTCGACAATTCATTCCGCCGCCTCTCCCCCGGCGAACCGCGAACTCACCTCGGAGGAGACGAATGGGCAAACGCGTGGCCCAAGGAGTCGGCCTGGGACTTCGTTGCGCTCGGTAAGGGCCACGACACCGCATTCTGGACGGAGTTCTTGCGCGCCCTACGTGACGTCGACCCCGACATGTGGGTGAACATAGAACACGAGGATGTGTCTCTCAGCCGTATCGAGGGCCTCGAGGTATCGGCAACGGTGTTGTGCGAGGCGAACGCCGCGGCGGAGCGCAGATGATGGAGCTAGGTGAGCCCCTCGCACAGCACCGCTGCAGCTTCGGCAGCCCCTTCGGCCCCGCCCTGGATGTCTTCGTGCTCGATGGAGAGCGGACCGATCTCCTCGGGGTGCCATTGTCAAGTCCCCGGGAAGTTCTCCCTCGTTGTGCTCCTCCTCCGCCACATGTTCGACATCAGCAAGTTCGGCTTTCGCACGGTCTTCCGAGCGGATCGTCTTGAGCACGGCGAGAGCGTCATCACGACGCCCCATCTCAGCCTGCAGAGGGCGCTCCGCGCCGTTGGCCACACCCGTGTCCTAGCCGAACAGCAGACAACCGATGGTAGCAACGGTGGCGACCAATCCGAGTCGCTGACAGTACGGTGCGGGCGTGAAGGGTGGGAGCTCAACGCTTCCATTGGCTATTGGCGCAGGGCCTCCAGACATGACAAACTCCTTCGTCTCACTCGTGTTGCCTGAATCACAGTACGGCTCTCGCGAGTGTAATTATGTATCGACATTTTGACAAACTTGCCTCTCATGTACAGTGCGCTTGTGACGCTGCTGCTCTCCGAAATCACGGCCTACACCTGGGCGCTTTTAGTCCTTGCGGCCCTGCTGGTCGGGGTGTCGAAAACTGCGATGCCCGACATCAACACGCTTTCTATCGCTATCTTCGCAGCCGTCCTGCCCGTCAAAGCGTCGACCGGAGCATTACTGCTTCTGCTCATCGTCGGCGACGTTTTCGCGCTCAGCGCGTATCGCCGCCACGCTCACTGGCCGACACTCATCCGCCTCATCCCTGCAGTGATAGCGGGCCTCGCATTCGGTGCTGTCTTTCTGGCCATCGCCAACGATGCCTCCGTGCAGCGGGTGATCGCCCTGATTCTCCTGTGCATCATCGGCTTCACGCTATGGCAGCGGCGACAGGGCCAAGTCCGCCCTACGCAGGATAACCCGCCGATCCTTCCACTGCCCCCCATCACGACGCCGGGGACATCAACGTCGGCGAGGCGGAGACCGATGTCACCACGCGCACCGCATCCATAGCACTCACCGGCTACGGTTCTTCTCGGCGGATTCACCACGATGGTGGCAAACGCCGGCGGTCCTATGGCTCGACCTAGCGTTGGTGCCCGCGGTCATCGCTGGTGCAGTCCTTGGACGGTGGATCGCTGACCGCATTGCCCGAAGAGTCTTCGACCGGCTCGTCATCGGCTGCACGATCCTCGGTGCGCTGTATCTGTTCATGTGAAGGACCTTTCGCCTGACGCTGGTCATGACCAGGGAGCACAGGTTATCTTTGTTCTTACAAACTAGTTTTCAGGCGGGGTGCCCGCTGTCTCTGGAGGTAAACGTGACCGCAGCCAACTCTTCGAACTCTTCGGCACCGCTGGCCCGTGCCGTTGCCGAAACTCCGACCTCCCTGTGGAATGACTCCGCCGACCCCCACGAGCTCAAAGCCTCCATCGAGTTCGGTGCCGTGGGTGCCACCTGCAACCCGGTGATCGCATTCACTGCGATCAACAAATATCCTGAAGCGTGGGGGCCGCGCCTGCGCGATCTCGCCGATGAGCACCCCACTTGGAGCGAATCAGAGCTCGGCTGGGAGGCCGTACGCGAACTCTCAATCGACGCGGCGCAGCAGTTGCTTCCAATCTTTCAGGAAACCGGCGGCCGCAACGGGCGCCTCTCGATTCAGACGGATCCACGGCTCTACCGCAATGCCGAAGCTCTGGTGCAGCAGGCCGTGGAGTTCTCCCGGCTGGCAGAGAACATCATCGTGAAGATCCCCGCCACAGAGACCGGCATCGCCGCCATCGAAGAAGCCGCATACCAAGGTGTGAGCATCAACGCCACCTGCAGCTTCACCGTGCCACAGGCGCTAGCTGTCGGAGAGGCGCTCGAACGAGCGCTCGAACGTCGCGCAGCCGACCGACTGTCTGAACAGGAGTTCGGGCACGTTGTCACCATCATGGGCGGCCGTCTCGACGACTGGCTCAAAAAGTGGGCCGGCCAGAACCGGATCCTCACTACTCCAGGCGTCCTCGACTGGGCCGGAGTCGCGGCTCTCAAGCGCGCGCACTCCATCTTCATCGAGCGAGGCTATCGCAGCCGCATCCTCTCGGCGGCGTTCCGCAACGCGCTGCAGTGGTCGGAACTCGTCGGCGGCGACCTGGTAATCTCCCCGCCGTTCGACTGGCAAGCCCGCATCAATGAGAACAACATCCCGGCAGAGAACCGCATCGATGTGCCGGTTGCGCCTGCGATTCTTGACGAGCTCATGGAGCTCAGTGAATTCCGCAAAGCCTACGAGCCAGACGGCATGAGCATCGAGGAGTTCATCACCTTCGGGGCTGCGCGCAATACGCTGCGCCAGTTCCTCGACGCCACCGCGCAGCTCGATGCACTCGTACGAGACGCAATCCTCCCCGGAGCCTAAGACCGGGTATCAGCTAGGCCGCGGCGATGAGCTTTTTGATCTTCGCCAGCTGGAACCGCGAACTTTCGTCAGCGTTCTCGTCCTCTGCGAAGACGTTAGAGACGATGAGCGCGTCATCGCGGTCGAGGTAGCCGGTCCGTTTCAGGGTGCCGAACAATTCGGTCCAGTTGACATCACCGTCGCCGATGTTCAGATGCTGGTGTACTCGCACCGCGTTGCCGGGAGGGTTGGTGATATACCGCAGACCGTTTGATCGGTGGTGGTCGAAGGTGTCCGCCGTGTAGACGGCGCCCAGACGGTCGCCGATCTCTGGAAGGAGGGTGCTGGCGCGATCACCGAGGTGGAACGTATGCGATCCGACGTAGACGAATCCCACCTGATCTGTGTTCAAGCCGCGAATGATGCGCCACGCTTCGAGTCCATCCTCCACAAAATCATCGGGGTGCGGATCAAAGTTCAGCTGCACCCCCTCACGCTCGAGCACCGGGATGAGTACCTCCATAGCGCGGTAGAAGGCGAACTCCGACTCTTCCTCTCGCTCTGGGCGACCCGAGAATTCGGTGTTCACGACCGGAGCCTCGAGCTCGGCTGCGATCTGGATGTACCGCGTGGTATTGAAGATCGCAGCCTGCACGTGGTGTTCTTCGGGGCCACCAAAGCGCTGCACAGGCAGCACCGAGGTGATGGTCACGCCTGCATCCTTCGCCCGCTTCTTGAGCTTGGCGATCATGTCACTGTCGACCTTCGGATAATGGAAGTGGCGTCCGAAATCGGGGTTAGGGGTGAGCTGCAGGTATTCATAGCCGAGCCTCGCGACGAGGTCCGGGAAGTCGAGCAGATGCACAGTGTTGTTGTACGGCGTCGGGTCAAGTGCAATGCGAACCATGATGCTCCTTTGCTGAGGTCGGAGGTGGATTATGCGTAGAACGCGGGGCGTTCCGGAGCCTCCACCGGCACGACGCCGCCTTCATTCAGCGCCCTCACCCCTGCTTCGCAGGAAAGGGCTACGAGGTAGCCGTCCCACGCATTCGGGCCGTCGATGAGCTCACCGCGGCGCACCGCATCGGCCCAGCGCTGAATCTGCGCGTCGTAGGCGTCGGCGAACCGCGTCACGAAGCTCTCGTGATCCTTCACCCGGAAGAAGCCCTCGTCCCATCGCTGCAGCCCCGTGGGCTGACCGATACGGCCGATGCCTTTTTCAAACACAGCCTCGGTGGCCACCTGGTAGCCGAACTGTACGCTGACGTTCATCTCAACATCAACCAGCACGCCGTTCTCGAGTTCCATTATCACCAGAATCGGCTCACGCAGACGCTCGGGGGCCAGCGAGTTGCGCCGAGAGTGCTTCACCTCTACGCTCACAATGCGTGAGCCGGCAAGCCAGGGCACCACATCGAACTCATGCACCACCGAGTCGGTGATCAGCATGTTCTGCACATAGGATTCCGGCACCGACGGGTTCCGGTGCAGGGCACGCACCATCAACAGTTCTCCACTCTCGCCGGAAACCACGAGCTCGCGCAGCTGCTGATAGTCCTTGTCGAAGCGGCGCATGAAGCCGAGCTGAATATGCGGACGATCCAGTTGCTGCTCGAGCCTCAGTATCTCGAGAGAGGACTCCGAATCCTGGGTGAGCGGTTTCTCGCAAAGGATGGGCAGCCCAGCGGCGAGCGCGGGCTTGAGCACCGGCGCATGAAACTGCCCCGGCGTCGCGATAAGCACCGCATCCATCGCCGCGTCCTCGAGCGGATCGTCGATACGTGTGTATGTCATCGATCCTGGTGCATCCTCGGCAGCGGCAGCCGCACGGCTGGCATCCGGCTCAACGATGGCAGAGACACGGGCACCTGCGATGCGGTGGGTGATGCGCTTAATGTGGTCGGCACCCATCACGCCGGCACCGACCACTGCCACACGGAGGTCTTCAGTCATGAGCTCTAGTCTCCTCAAGAAATTCGTGCCAGGTGCGTGCAGCCAAAGATGTGCTCGCGGGTGCGCTTGGCAATTGGGAATGGGTAATCGAGGGCACAGCCGTACATGTCCTGCTCGACGATCGCGAAAATCTCGGGGTCGATCTTCGCCACGGCTTCGATGATCGGAGCAAGGTCGGGGACACCGCCACGCGGCTCGATCATGATTCCCTTAGCGACAGCATCGACGAAGGACGTGTCATTCTTCAGCACATCAAAGAGGAGGGTAGGGTCAACCTGCTTGAGGTGCAAATAGCCGATGCGCTCGGGCCGCTCTTCGATGAGCTTGACGTTGTCGCCGCCGTAATAGGCGAAATGGCCGGTGTCGAGGCAAAGATTGGTGTATTTTTCGTCAGTTTCGTCAAGAAATCGGACCACTTCGCTGGTGGTGCCGATGTGGCTGTCGGCGTGCGAGTGGAACTGCTGCTTCATGCCGAATTCTTCCAGCAGTGCCTTGCCGAGGCGATCGTGACCGGCAGCGAGCTTCTTCCACTGCTCATCGGTGAGCGTGCGAGGTTCGAGATTCTCGCCGGTGACATCGCTGCGCCACAGATCTGGGATCACCACGAGGTGCTCAGCGCCGAGCTTCGACGCAAGTCCGGCAACGGCGAGAGCCTGGTCCCAGGCACGCTGCCACTGTTCCTCGCCCTTGTGAAAGCCGGTGAAGACGGTGCCCGCTGAAAGCTGGAGTGCTCGTTTGCCAAGTTCGTCCGCAAGCTGATGCGGATCGGTCGGCAGGTATCCGTACGGGCCGAGTTCTATCCACTCATACCCCGACTGCACCACTTCATCCAGGAATCGCTGCCAGGGCACCTGCCCTGGATCGTCTGCATGCCATACGCCCCATGAATCGGGAGCCGTGCCAATGCGCAGGCCAGGATTCTCGATTGCTTCGTTGGTCATCTGCTGATGCTTCCTTCTCGTGACAACATCGTCTAGAGGCCGGCCTACTTACCCAGCCACTATTTGACGGGACATTATGCCAAATTCAGGTCTCGGGCCATCTATATTCACCCACCTAGAATGGTCGGCAGATCAGCCGAGCAGCGGCTTCTGGTATGTCGCCTGCTCCTCGTACTCAGCACGGGCGCGCTGTGTGGCCTCCAGTGTGGCGACCTGTGGTACGGGCACGTCCCACCAACCTGCCCCGTCAGGCGAATAGATGAGCGGGTCGCTGTTGATGTGGATGAACGTGGGGCGGTCCGAGGCTTTCGCGGTGGCGATAGCAGCACCGAGGTCATCGATGGCCGAGGCTCCCGGCTCCACCTCAATAACGTCCATACCGTAGCTCCGGGCGTTCATAGCGAGGTCAACGGGCAACACCTGTTCTCCCTGGAAGTTCTTCGCCTCGGTATCATACGTCCGGTACCAGGTGCCGAACCGCTCCGAGCCGACTGTTTCGGAGAGGTGCCCGATCGAGGCATAGCCGTGATTCTGGATGAGCACCACAATGATCTTGATGCCTTCGGCCACCGCGGTGACAAGCTCAGTGTTGAGCATGAGGTATGAACCGTCTCCGATCATCACGATCACATCGCGGTCATCACCTGCAGCGTCCAGGCCGCGCTTTGCTCCGAGACCACCAGCGATCTCGTAGCCCATGCATGAGTAGGCATACTCGACGTGGTAGCCGAGCGGATCGCGGACCCGCCACAGCTTCTGCAAATCACCCGGCAGTGAACCTGCCGCCTGCACCACCACGTCACCCGGGGCCGAAGCCTGCTGCACCGCCCCGATGATCTCGGGCTGACCGGGCAGCTCGAAGCCGGAGGGCGCGAACGCCTGGTCGACCATCGCGTCCCACTCGGCGTTCTCGGCCGAGATCCGCTCAGCGTACTCCGCTTCAATGCGCAGGTCGGAGAGCTGCTCGTGAAGTTCAATGAGCGTCTCGCGCGCATCGGCGATGACCGGAACCGGACTGCCATGCTTATAAGCGTCGAATGCGGCCACGTTGATGTTGACGAATTTCACATCTGGGTTCTGGAACACGGTACGTGAGGCTGTCGTGAAATCGCTGTAGCGCGTGCCGATGCCGATGATCACATCTGCCTCAGCGGCAAGGCGGTTTGCAGCGAGAGTCCCGGTCGCGCCGACACCGCCAGTGTACTGCGGGTGGGCCCAGTCAAGCACCCCACCGCCGGCCTGCGAGGTGCCCACCGGAATGCCGGTGGCCTCGACGAACTTCCGCAGCTGCTGCTCAGCCTCCGAGTACAGCACCCCGCCGCCGGCCACAATAAGTGGTCGCTTGGCACCACGGATAGTCTCCAGTGCTGCGGCAAGCGCGTCCCGTTCGGGGCGGGGCCGGCGAATGCGCCACTCACGCGGCTGCAGGAATTCCACCGGCACGTCCATGGCCTCGGCCTGCACATCCTCGGGCAGCGCGATCGTCACGGCACCGGTCTCGGCAGGATCGGTGAGCACACGCATGGCGGCCAGCGCGATCGAGAAGAGCTGCTCAGGTCGTTGCACACGGTCAAAGAATCTCGAAACCGGGCGGAAGGCGTCATTGACGGTCAGGCCAATGTCATGCGGCTGCTCCAGCTGCTGCAACACCGGGTCTGCAACGCGGGTCGCGAAAGTGTCGCTGGGCAGAAGCAGCGCAGGCAGCCGGTTGGTCGTGGCCAGAGCGGCGCCGGTAAGCAGGTTCGTGGCCCCCGGCCCCACAGAGGCTGCAGAGGCGTAGGTACCGCGCCGGCGGTGCATACGCGCATAGCCGACGGACTGGTGCACCATAGCCTGCTCGTTGCGAGCCTGATAGTAGGGCATGAGGTCAGGGTTCTCAACATTGAACTGCTTGAGCGCCTGCCCCACACCCGCGACATTGCCGTGCCCGAAGATTCCAAACATTCCTGGCACTGTGCGCTCGCGGATCTCTGTGCCGTCCGCGGCGCAGTCGAGAGTCCATTGGTTGGCGAGGAACTCGACGAGGGCCTGGCTCACAGTCATGCGACGGATAGTCATGGTGCTGTCCTTCTTAATGGTGTCTCTGGTGAGCCGATTGCTCTGCGGTGAAGGGCAGACGCGAATCGAGTTCTTGGCCCTCCCATGTCTCGCGCACCCACCCATGTGCGGGATCGTCGCTGATGAGCCAGCTCCGCTCGGGGTCGGGGCCTGCCATCACATTGAGGTAGTACATGTCGTACCCGGGGGCTGCCACTGCTGGACCGTGGTAACCGTAGGGGACCAGGGCGACGTCGCCGGTCTTGACCTGCGAGTCGATCTCGATCTCACCCGCGGGTGAAGAGTAGGTGCTGAACATGCCGAATGCCTGCTCTTCACTGACTCCCTCGGGTGCACCCTTGGTCGGAGCGACCTCGAAGTAATAGATCTCCTCCAGCTCAGACTCGTGGCCCACTATGTGCTCATCATGCTTATGCGGCGGATAGGACGACCAGTTCTCGGCAGGGGTGATGACCTCGACGACGATGAACCTTGCGGCGTCGAGCGCCTCCTTACGGCCAAAGTTGTGCACCTGTCGGCTTGAGGCACCTGCACCTCGCAGTTCAACCGGCACGTCCTCTACTGGCATGTAGGCCGTGGGACGAACGATGCCAGTGGGCGAGGTGGCCACCAGGAAGCGCGACTCACCGGACGAGGTCGCGGTGACCATGGCCGTCGCGTCCGAGGAGAGGTAGAGCACATCGGTGGGACCGGAAAACACCGAGGAACGTCCAGCCAGCTCGGTGGTGGTCTCTTCCTCATTCTCGGTGTGCGTGACAGTGAACGAGCCCGCCAGTGGCACGATCAGTCGCTCTAAACCAGTGCCCTCGAGCGCGATGCCCTCGCCCTCGTTCAGACGTGCGACACGCACACCCGTGTGCTCCCACCCGGGAGTTCTCTCGTCGACGACGCTTTCCCAATCGCCCTCGGCGAGTTCGCCGCGGCGGTGGAACCAACGCTCAGCCTGCTCAGTCATGCTCTATCTACCTTTCATCTGTTCGGACGTCAGCTCCTCCAATGAGCGTGGAGGTGACGCCTGAGTCGAAACCAGCGAACTTCAGTCGTTCTGCGGGAAGCCGAGGTTGATGCCGCCGTGCTTGGCCGGATCAAGCCAGCGGCTGGTGACAGCCTTCTCACGGGTGAAGAACTCAAAGCCCTGCACCCCATATGCCTTCGAGTCGCCGAACAACGAAGCCTTCCAGCCACCGAAGGAGTGGTACGCCACGGGCACGGGAATCGGCACGTTAATGCCGATCATGCCGACCTGGATCTCGTGCTGGAAACGGCGGGCTGCACCGCCGTCATTGGTGAAGATCGCGGTGCCGTTGCCGAACGCACCCGAGTTGATCAGCTCCACACCCTCTTCGAAGCTCTGGACGCGAACAATCTCCAGCACCGGGCCAAAGATCTCCTCAGTGTAGGCCCGGGAAGTGGTCGGAATGTTGTCGATGAGAGTCGGGCCGACGAAGAAGCCGCTCTCGTGGCCCTCGACCGTGAAGTCGCGGCCGTCGACGACGATGGTGGCACCATCCTGCTCGGCGATGTCAATGTAGCCGGTGACCTTGTCGCGGTGCGCATCAGTGATGAGGGGACCCATATCGGGCTCAGGGGTGTGTGCCCCGTTGCCGATCTTGAGGTTGGCGATCCGCTGTTTGATCTTCTCGATCAGCTCATCAGCGACTGGCTCGACTGCGAGCACCACCGAGATGGCCATGCAGCGCTCACCAGCAGCACCGTATCCGGCGTTGATCGCTTGATCAGCCACTAGGTCTAGATCGGCATCAGGCAGTGCGAGCATGTGGTTCTTCGCACCACCGAGCGCCTGGACCCGCTTGCCGTTCTTTGCAGAGGTTTCGTAGATGTACTGGGCGATCGGAGTCGAGCCCACGAACGAGATCGAGTCCACGTCCGGGGAATTCAGCAGACCGTCGACGGCGACCTTGTCACCATTAAGCACGGTGAACACGCCGTCAGGAAGGCCTGCTTCCTTCCATAGCTCCGCCATCCACAGCGAGGCAGAGGGGTCCTTCTCACTCGGCTTGACGATGACTGCGTTGCCTGCGGCGATCGCGATAGGGAAGAACCACATCGGCACCATGGCAGGGAAGTTGAACGGCGAAATGATGCCGGCCACGCCGATCGGCTGCTTCAGCGAATATACGTCGATGCCAGTCGAGGCGTTCTCGGAGAACGCGCCCTTGATCAAATGTGGGAAACCGGTAGCGAGCTCCACGACTTCTTGGCCGCGGAGGATCTCTCCCATTGCGTCAGAAAGCACTTTGCCATGTTCGGCGGTGATGATCTTGGCGAGTTCGGACTTGCGCTCATTGAGCAACTCGCGGAATGTGAAGATGGCGGTCTGACGCTTCGCCATTGAGGTCTCGCTCCACACCTCGTAGCCGGCACGAGCCGACTCGATCGCCTTCTGGATCAGCGCTTCATCTGCGAGGGCGACGTGGGCCTGGACCGCACCGGTCGCCGGATTATGCACCGGCGCAGTGTTTCCTGCAGACTCGACGCGCTGTCCATCAATCCAGTGCGGAATCACGGGTACATCGTTGCTCATGGGGTTCCTTTCGATGGTGAAGGTCTTCTTTGAATGGCTCTGCGGAAAATCACGGATCTCGCCGACCTGTCGTGCCCGCTCAGGCTCCGGGATTGGCTCCGGCGGCAGGGAGGTCGCGATGCACAAGGCGAGCCGCCGTGTCGACTGCGGCGGCAACGTCGTCGTCGTGCGGGTAAAGGAGCGTACGGCCGACGGTGAGACCGCGCACGCCCGGAAGCGAAAGAGCGTGCTCCCACGAGCTGAAAATCTCTTCCGGATCCCCGCCATTGTCCCCGCCAAGCAGCAGTGTCGGCATAGTGGTTGCCTCCATGACGCGTTCCATCTCGGGCACGACGGGAAGCTTCATCCAGGTATAGGCACTCGAGTTGCCGAGACCCGAAGCAATCGCCGTGGCAAGTATCGACGCATCAGCCGACAGATCGTTCACAACCTTCCCTCCAACCCGGCTGCTCATGAACGGCTCAAGCATGATCGGCAATTCGTGGGCCGCGGCGGCATCGACTGCGCGAGCGGTTGTCTCCAAAGTGGCCAAAGTTCCGGGATCTTCGAGATCGACGCGAATCAGCGTCTTCGCAAAGTCGATTCCCTGCAGTTTCATCGCCGGCACATCGTAGGCAGTGTAGCGATCATCCAACTCGAATGAGGCTCCGCGCAGTCCGCCGCGGTTCATGGAACCCACCACGATCTTGTCATCAAGCAGACTGAGGGCAGCCAGGTCATCAATGATGTCAGGTGTCCCGAGCACGCCGTCAACACCGGGTCGTGATACCGCCAACGCCATACGCTCGAGGAGTTCGTACCGGTTCGCCATAGCGGTAGGGTTCGATCCGACGGCGATCGCGCCGCGAGCCGGGTGGTCTGCCGCCACGATGAACAGTCGACCATCTCCGCGGGTCACTTTGCGACGTTTGCGTTCTGAAAGTGCCCGACCGATCGCTGCGGGGTCAGCCGCGCGGAGGTCACGTAAGCATTGAAAATCCAGTGACATGATCAGGCTCCTTTCGCTAAAATCTCTTCGATCTCGTCTGCACCTGGCATTGCCGTGGAGCACTCAAGCCGAGTGGCTACGATCGCGCCTGCGACGTTCGCGAAACGGAGTATTTGTTCAAGGCCCCAGCCTTGCAGCAGACCGTGGCATAGGGCACCACCGAACGCGTCGCCCGAGCCAAGACCGTTGATGACATTCACAAAGTGCGGTGCCACCTCCACGCGCTCGTCGCGCGTCTTCGCGAGTACGCCCTTCGGCCCCTGCTTGACGATCGCCAGTTCGATACCTCGTTCGAGCAGCGCGTCGGCTGCACGGTCTGGCACGGTTTCGCCGACCGCAACCTCGCACTCTTCCTTATTTCCGACCGCTACGGTCGTGTTGCCGAGCGCACGATCCACTTCAGCAGTCGCATCAGCTGGGTTGGTCCAGAACATTGGCCGGTAGTCGAGGTCGAAGACGGTGTGCTGCCGACCTGCGCGTTGCTCGAGTGCCGCGTGGTGTGCGGCACGGCTCGGCTCCTCGCTCAGCCCGGTTGCCGTGAACCAGAAGATCTTCGCCTCACGAAGGGCGGCAAAGTCGAGGTCTGCCGCTTCGATCTGCAGGTCCGGGGCTTTGGGCTGACGATAGAAGTACAGCGGAAAGTCATCGGGGGGAAAGATCTCACAGAAGGTGACCGGAGTGGGATACTGCGGATCAATTGTCACCTCGCGCGGGTCGGTGCCGAGCCGGCCGAGCTCGCGAATGAGATACCGGCCGAAAGGGTCATCTCCCACGCGAGAGATCAGGGCGCTGCGGTTGCCATACTTGGCTGCGGCCACCGAGACGTTGGCTGCACTGCCACCGAGAAACTTTCCGAATGTCTCGACATCCTCGAGGGGTCCCTGCTGTTGCGGATAGATATCGACGCCGAGACGCCCAATCACCAAAACGTCATCAGGCCGCCGTTGTTCCACCATTCGCTACCCGCCTCTCGGTTCCGCGCGCACGACACTTCCCGCGCCCTTTATTTGTCCTAACAATATCATGCAAGCCGGTGAATAGCATGACTTTGCAGCAAGAAGGTAATATTGTCCACACATTAGTGTCATCCACTGCCGGTTGAGGTGCAGATCACTCGACGGCCTAAGGAGGAACCCGGATTGAGCAACGACCCCGTGTGGCCGGACGAGCTGTTCACCGACCTCGATCGAACCGGCCCGGTACCCCTCTACTTCCAGATATCGAGCCGCCTGGAACGGGCAATCCGCGAGGGCATCATTCCAGCTGGCGCGCGCCTGGTGAACGAGATCGAGATCAGTAAGCGCCTCGGCCTGTCACGGCCCACGGTTCGACGCGCGATCCAGGAACTGGTCGATAAGGGACTGCTCGTGCGCAGGCGTGGCATCGGGACCCAGGTGGTGCAGGCGCGGGTGAGCCGTCCGGTCGAACTCACCAGCCTTCACGAGGATCTCAGCCGTGGGGGCCACAACCCGTCCACCAAAGTGCTGTCATTCGAACACATCCCAGCAGACTGCGAAATCGCCGATCACCTGGGTGTCCCGGTGGACACCCAGGTGACCCGTATACGGCGGGTGCGGTACGCCGACGGCACTCCGATGGCGATTCTCGTCAATCTACTTCCACCCGAATTCTCGGACATCACCATCGAAGACCTCACCAGCCAAGGACTCTACGAACTGTTGCGCTCGCGTGGGGTCACTATGAAGGTCGCGAACCAGGCCATCGGTGCACGCCGCGCCCACGGTGACGAGCATGAACTACTCGACGTGCCGAAAGGAAGTCCTGTGCTCACCATGGACCGCGTCGCCTTCGATCAGGGCGGCAAGCCCGTCGAGGCCGGCCATCACTGCTACCAGCCGGATCTCTACTCGTTCCAGACAACCCTCGTCTCCCGCTGAGAGCGGCAACCCCGGAGACGCGCACGACGACGCCACACGTCACTCTTCCGCAGTTTCGCTGGCCTGGAGCCAAGCCTCCTCAGCCTCAGCAAGCTCGCTCTCAGCCTCATCGAGCTCGCTCTGAAGACGGCCGAGAACCTCAAAGTCCGTCGAGTCCGAGGCGGCGGCCATCTGTTCATGCAACGCTGCTTGGCGTGCTGAGAGTCTGTCCATCTGTTTCTCAATGCGCTGCATATCCTTGCGCGCCTGCCGACGATCAGCCTCCGAGGGGCCCAGAGTCTGCTGAGAGGGGCGCACTTCGGCTGCGGCAGTGGGCTCTGCCTGAGGTACGGGGGCCGGTGTGGCCGCAGAGGAAGACTGTCCACGGTATGTCCGCCCATCGACGGCCGGGGCCGGCTCGGAGCCCTCCCGAATGCGCAGATACTGCTCCACTCCTCCGGGCAGGGCGCGCAGCTTGCCGTCGTCCAGCAGCGCGACCTGGTGATCGGTGACTCGCTCCAGCAGGTACCGGTCGTGGGAAACCACGATCAGGGTCCCCGGCCAGCCGTCGAGCAGGTCTTCCATCGCAGCGAGAGTGTCGGTGTCCAGATCGTTGGTGGGCTCGTCGAGCATCAGTACGTTGGGCTCGCCAGTGAGCAGCTTCAGCAGCTGCAGACGGCGGCGCTCTCCGCCGGAGAGATCACTGACCGGCGTCCACTGCCGTGACCTGCTGAATCCCAGAGTCTCCAGCAGCTGCCCTCCGGAGAGTTCCCTGCCCCCGACCTCGAAGACTGACTTGTCCTCGGTCATCACCTCATGAACACGCATATGCTCACGTTCACCCAGCTCCCGAACCTCCTGGGTGAGGATCGCCGTCTGGACGGTCTTGCCACGCCTGACCCGCCCGGCATCGGGTTCGATGTGACCATCCAGCAGCCGCAGCAGAGTGGATTTGCCCGCACCGTTGACACCGACGACGCCGACCCGCTCACCGGGGCCGAGACGGAACGTGACGTCGTCGAACAGCAGCGGACCCGATCCGCCGGCACGATAGGTGACTCCCTCCAGGTCCAGCACGTCCTTGCCCAGCCGGGCGGTTGCCATCTTCTTCAGCTGCACCTCATCCCGGTGGGCGGGGACGTCGTTGATCAAGGCGTTGGCCGCGTCGACCCGGAACTTGGCCTTCGTGGTCCGGGCCGGGGCGCCGCGGCGCAGCCAGGCCAGCTCCTTCTTGACCAGCTGCTGGCGCTTCTGCTCCTCCACCGCAGCCGCCCGGTCGCGTTCTGCGCGGGCCAGGGTGTAGGCGGCGTATCCGCCGTCGAAGGAGTCCACCGCAGCGTCATGGACTTCCCAGGTAAGAGTGCAGACCTCGTCGAGGAACCAGCGGTCGTGGGTGACCACCAAAAAGGCACCCTCATCGGACTTCCACCGGGTCTTCAGGTGATGGGCCAGCCAGGCGACACCTTCGACATCCAGGTGGTTGGTGGGCTCATCGAGCATGATCACCTCATGCTCTGCCATCAGCAGCGCAGCCAGTGCCACTCGCCTTCTCTGACCGCCAGAGAGCGTCCCGACACTGGTCTCCCAGTCCAGCTCTCCGAGCAGCCCCTGGGCGACGTCGCGCTTGCTGGGGTCGGTGGCCCACTGGTGATCTGCGGCGTCGCCGAGCACGGCGGTGCGGATGGTCTGGGAGTCCTCCAGGACATCCTGCTGGTCGAGGAATCCCACAGAGACCCCGCCGCGCCAGGTGACCCGCCCTGAGTCGGACTCTGCGCTCTTGCCCAGGATCCGCATCAGGGTGGACTTTCCGTCACCGTTGCGTCCCACGATGCCTATCCTGTCACCGGCGTTGATGCCCAGGGTGATGCCGTTGAGTACGGTGCGCGTGCCGAAGGTGATCGAGACCCCTTCAGCTCCTAAAAGATGAGCCACAGGCGTTAACCCTATCTGCCTGCGCCAGTGCCGAGGCGAAGGTAATGTGGGGAGCCGGGGCATCTCCGCGACCGGGGCGTGCTGAACATCAAGGTGAAGAGGTGGGATGACAGTAGGGCTGCCGGTGGCGCTGGCCATCATTGGTCTGGTGGTTCTGGCGGCGGCGCTGCAGCGCCTCACCGGCATCGGGTTCGCGATGATGATGTCCCCGTTCCTGGTGGTGATGATCGGCCCGCACGGCGGGGTGATGCTGACCAATCTGCTGAGCTTCCTGGCGCCGGCGCTGATGATTCCCCTTGTGTGGAAGGACATCGAGTGGCGGAAGCTGGCGGTCATCGGCCCGGCGGCTGTGCTGGTGATGCCGGCCTTCGGCTGGCTGGCTGCGGCCTCACCGCAGGGGCCGCTCTACATTGCGGTGGCCTCCCTGGTGATCCTGGGGCTGAGCCTGTCGCTGATCATCAGCAGGATCAGCACCGACGTCGACGGTTTCGCCACCCGCGCACTGACCGGCATCGGCGCTGGAGGCGGAGTCATCCTTGCCGGGGTGGGCGGGCCGGCCATGACGGTCTACGCGGTGCTCTCACGGTGGGATGTCCGCGCCTTCACCGCCACCCTGCAGCCGCTGTGGGTGCTGCTGTCGGTCGGCGGGTTTCTCACCAAGCTGACCTTCAGCGGCAATGAGATCCCAGGGTTCCCCTGGTGGTTCTGGGCCGGGAGCCTGGCCGCGATTCTGGTGGGGATGACGTTCGGCACGATGGTCCGCACCTGGATCAGTGATGTGGCGGCCCGCAGAACGGTGATCGTGCTGGCGTTCCTGGGCGCCGGACTGTCCCTCCTGACCGGCATCCGCGAAACCATGGGGATATGACCGCCAGCAGTCTGTCAGAGCAGGCGCGCCCCGTGCGCCGGACCGGTGACCGGCAACGCCCAGACATCCAGGCTCTCCTCCAGGCCGGTGGACAGCTGATTGGCCGCCGAGGCGTCGCGTGCCAAAAAGACCACGGTGGGCCCGGAGCCGGAGACCATGCCCTGAAGCGCTCCTTCGGCGAGGCCGGCGTCCATCATCTCGTCCAGCTCAGGCAGCATCGACACCGCCGGGGCCTGCAGGTCATTGGCCATCAGGGTAGCCACCAGCTCGGCCTCGCCGGTGCAGGCCGCACGCACCAGATCCTGGTCCAGTTCTGGTTCCTCCGCAAAGAGCCCGGCCTGATGGCGCATCGCATCCAGCTTGCGGTAGACCTCCGGGGTGGAGAGCCCGGTGGTGGCCGGCACTATCACCAGGTGCAGCTCTCCGCGAGTCAGCAGCGGGGAGAGGTTCTCCCCCGCTCCCTGACCCACCGCGGCTCCGCCCAGGATGGCGAAGGGAACGTCTGCCCCGAGCTGGGATCCCAGCTCAGCCAGCTGCTCCTTGGTGAGCCCGGCCTCCCAGAGTGCTGAGCAGGCCACCAGTGCGGCGGCGGCATCGGCTGATCCGCCGCCCATCCCCCCGGCGATCGGCACATTCTTGGTGATGGTCAGATCCACCCCGTAGGTGGACCTCTCTGCGCCCGGAAAGCTCAGAGTCACCGCGTCGCGCTCCTGGAGGGTCTCGCGCAGCAGCACTGCCGCCCGGTGCGCCAGGTTTCGCTCATCCAGCGGGATCTGGGCGGTGACCTTCTCACCGGATTCCGGGTCGGTGTGCTCCACTGCGGTAAACGCCGAACGCTCAGAGAGCTGGACAGTAATCGCACCGTCCTGGCGCGGAGTGGCAACGACCTCCTCATAGAGGGAGACTGCGTAGTACAGCGTGGCCACGTTGTGATATCCATCGGCGCGCAGCGGCCCGACCCTCAGGCTCAGATTGACCTTGCCCGGGGCCACTGCGGTCACGTGGCCGAAGAACTCGCTGTCTCGCATGTTCTCCACAGTATCTCCGCGCCCGGAGATCTCAGCGCAGGGCGGCGGCGATGCGCGCGAAGGCATGGATGTCCAGCGTCTCGCCGCGGGCCTGCGGGTCCACTCCTGCCGCCTGCAGGGCCTGTTCTGCTGCCGCGCCGGAGCCCGCCAGTGTGCTCAGGGCCGCACGAAGGGTCTTGCGCCGCTGGGCGAAAGCTGCATCCACCACGGCAAACACCTTGTGGCGGGGGACCGACGACGAGGCCGGCTCGCCCCGGTCGATGCGCACCAGTCCTGAGGAGACCCGCGGCTCAGGCCAAAAGACCTTCTTGCCCACCACGCCTACTTTCCGGGCGTGGGCGTCCCAGGCGATCTTGGCGCTGGGCACCCCGTAGATCTTGGAGCCTGGTGCAGCCGCCAGCCGGTCAGCGACCTCCTCCTGGACCATGACCAGGGCCTTGGTGAGGCTGGGCAGCACCTGCAGCAGGTGCAGGACCACAGGCACCGCCACGTTGTAGGGCAGGTTGGCGACCAGGACGCTGGGCTCACCCAGCTGCGGGGGGTCCTCACCGGTCCTCGCCGCTGGATCTCCCCGGGAGCTGTCGGCCCCGATCACCCGTCCGGAGAGCTCCCCGGGTGTGAGCCTCAGAGCGTCATGGCGGACTACTGTGAGGCTCTGCTCCTTCTCCGGCCGCATCAGCTGAACGGTCTCAGGCAACTGGGCGGCCAGCTGAGGGTCGATCTCCACGGCCGTGACCTGGGCGGCCTCGTCCAGCAGACCGATGGTGAGCGAACCCAGCCCCGGACCGACCTCCAGCACATGTTCGCTGCCGTCCAACTCGGCCAGGCCGACGATCCGCCGGATCGTGTTGGGGTCGATCACGAAGTTCTGCCCCCACTGCTTGGTGGGCCGGATGCCCAGGGTCTCGGCGAGGTCCCGGATGTGTGTTGCCGTCAGCAGTGATCTGCTCTCAGCGGGGCCTTGCTCCACCGCTCCGGCAGAATCCTGCGTAGGGTCCTCTCCACTGGGCTCAACCGCTCGTGCGGCCCGGTGATTCATGTCCACACCCCGTAAGCCTGGTGGGTGTTGAACATGACCTGCTGGCACAGCCGGCTCAGCTCAGACTCACGCACCTGAGCCATCAGCCGCATGGTCTGTGGCACCATATACGGGGCATTCGGCTGTCCGCGGTGGGGATGTGGGGTCAGAAACGGCGAATCGGTCTCCACCAGCAGCAGCTGCGGATCGGCCACCGCCAATGCCTCGCGGAGGTTTCTGGCGTTGTTGAACGTCACGGTGCCGGCAAAGCTCATGTACCAGCCGTTGGCATTGCAGATCCGCGCCAGCTCGGCATCCCCGGAGAAGCAGTGGAAGACCACCGAACCCGGAAGTGCGGGGGCGTCCTTGAGCACCGCCACCACATCTTCGTGAGCCTGGCGATCATGGATCTGCACCGCGAGGCCCCGCTGGACCGCCAGCGCGATATGGTCGAAGAAGCTCCTGCGCTGGGAGCCTCTTCCCCCTTCCTCGGTACGGAAGTAGTCCAGGCCGGTCTCGCCCACTGCCACCACCTCAGGCTCCGCGGCGAGCTCGCAGATCCGGTCAAAGGCTCCGTCGTAGGCACCCTCAGCAACCAGCAGAGGAGCATCATTGGGGTGGAGTGCGACTGCCGCCTTCGCCCGCTGGTGCCCCCGGGCGGCCTGGACGGAGAACTCAGAGCTGGCGACGTCGTACCCCACCAGAACGGCCCCGGAGACTCCCACCTGGTGGGCAGCCTCGAGGTGCTCAGCTACGGTGACCTGGACCTGACCGTCGCGGAAGTCCAGATGCGCATGGTTGTCGATGACTGGCACCGGCAACGGCTCAGGTGCTGGCGGGTACTCCAGCCGGCGCTTCTTCTGAGACTTCTCCTCCGTCTGGCTGCGCGCCGGGCCCCTGGCGCTCTCGGCCTCAGCACTCTCAGTGGTGGGAGTCTTCTGCGGTAGATAGACCGGTGGAACCTGCCCCGGGGTCACAGTTGCCTCACTCACAGCGGTTCAGTCTATCCTCTGCCCCGCTGCGCAAAGAGCGAGTGGCTCGGCCTCAGGAGGAGTAGAGGGACTCCACCTCGTCGGAGAAGTCCTTGGCAACTTTGGCCCGGATGAGCTTCAGCGAGGGGGTGAGGTGACCGGAGCCCTGGTTGAGCTCAGTGCCGATGAGTCCGAAAGCGCGGATCGATTCAGCCCGGGACACCTGCGCATTGGCCTGATCGACTGCCGTCTGGATCTCAGCCTGCAGGGCCTCGGCGGCGGACTCGTCATCCAGGACTTCGGTGACCGAGAGCTCGCCGAAGCCGCTGCGCCGGGCCCAGCCGGGAACCGTCTCGTGATCTGGGAAGACCAGCGCGCTGACGAATGGCTTATCATCACCGACCACCACCACCTGCCCGACCAGGGCATGACTGCGCACTGCTTCCTCCAATGCAGCGGGGTAGACGTTCTTGCCCCCGGCGGTGACGATGATCTCTTTCTTTCGCCCGGTGATGGTGAGGAAGCCGTCTGCATCCAGGGAGCCGAGGTCGCCGGAGCGGAAGAAGCCCTCGGCGTCGAATGCTTCGGCGGTCTCCTCAGGGCGCTCATGGTAGCCGTCGAAGATCACCGAGCCTTTGAGCAGAATCTCACCGTCCTCAGCGATCCTGACGGTCGACCCGGGCACCGGGATTCCCACGCTGCCGAGGCGGGTGGCTCCGGGGATGTTCAGAGTGATCGGAGCCGTAGACTCGGTCAGTCCGTAGCCTTCCTGGACCGGGATCCCGGCTCCGGTGAAGAAGTGCCCGATCTCCGGGTTCAGCGATGACGCCCCGGAGACCATGTGGGTGACTTCGCCGCCGAGCTTGGCTCTCAGCTTGGAGTAGACCAGCTGGGAGAACAGCGCGTGCTTGGCCCGCAGCGCAAGCGAAGGTCCGGAGCCGGTGCCGCTGCTGGCAGCCTGCAGAGCCTTGGAGTAGTCGACTGCGGTGGCCCGGGCAGCCTCGAAAATCTTGCCCTTGCCCTCCTCCTGGGCCTTGGCCGCCGCCGAGTGGTAGACCTTTTCGAAGACCCGCGGCACCGCGAGGAGCCAGGTGGGCCGGAAGGTTCCCAGATCCTCCAGCAGCGTGGAGGTGCTCCCGGCGTGGGCCACCTGAATGCCCCGGTGCAGGCAGATCAGCTGTACAGCCCGGGCCAGCACATGCGACAGCGGCAGAAACAGTAGGGTGCGGGACTCATCGCCGGCGAGGATCTCAGAGGCGAAGGGAACAATATTGACAGCGCCCTCAGCCAGATTGCGGTGAGTGATGCGCACACCTTTGGGCTTTCCGGTAGTGCCGGAGGTGTAGACGAGGGTGGCGAGATCGTCGGCTCCGGCGGTGCTGCGGGCGGCCTCCAGCTGACTGTTGGTGACATTCGTGGCGCTGGCGGAGATCTCATGGATGTCCGCATCGGTCTCAATCGGATAGATCTCCACCCCGGAGTTCTTTCCGCCGGCCATATTGGCCCCGGACTGGACTTTGGCGCGCAGCTCTTCGCTGCCGATCAGCACCAGTTTGGCCCCGGAGTCAGCCAGCAGATGGGCCACCTGGTGGGCTGAGCTGGTCTCATAGATGGGCACGGAGATCCCCCCGGCGAACCAGATGGCCTGATCCACCACCGCCCAGGAATAGCTGGTCGCTGACATCACGGCGACTTTGTCCCCGGGTTCAACTCCCAGCCCGATCAGTCCCTTGGCCACACCCCGGACCTGCTCCAGAAAGCTCGCGATGGTCACATCCAGCCATCCGCCGGCGCCGTTGCGGACCGCATACACCGGACAGCCGGGCTGGGCTTCGGCCAGTGCCAGCACCCCGTCAGTGACGTTGAGGTGGTCTGCCACCCGGGCGATCGGCTCTGTGGTGGTCTCGCGAATGTGCTCAGCAGTAGTCACGGCACCAGTCTAAGCAGTAGGGACCAGTCTCAGCTGTGCTGCGGCAGCCGAGGAGTTCACTGCTGCCGTCGGAGCCGGTTGGCGGCATCGTAGAGTCCGCTGGCGTTGAGCCGGTTCTCAGCGGCGATCTGCTTGGCGGCGGTCTTCATCCGCTGGCCCGAAGCAGCCTGTTCCAGCACCAGCTGAGCAGCCTCCTGCAGGGTCAGCGGCTCCTGACCCTGCAGGTCACCACCTGATACTCCGGCGACCAGGAGCACGAATTCGCCTTTCAGCCCCGGCCCGCCCTGGCGTTCCGCCAGACTCTGGGTCAAGTGATCGAGATCACCGCGGAGGACCTCCTCGTACCTCTTGGTCAGTTCCCTGGCCACCGCGGCCCGCCGGTGACCGCCCAGCGCCTCAGCGAACTCGGCCACCGTGGCAGCAATGCGGTGCGGGGACTCGAACAGCACCGTGGTCCATTCCTCCCTGCCCAGCCGGTCCAGCAGGGCACGGCGATCCGACTGCTTGCGCGGAACGAATCCGGCGAAGCAAAACCGGTCAGTGGCCAGACCGGAGAGTGCCAGCGCGGTGGGCACCGCCGAAGCACCCGGGGCTGCGGTGACGGCCACCCCGGCGTGAACCGCGGCAGCCACCAGACGCTGTCCCGGGTCGGAAACCGCGGGCATGCCGGCATCGGAGACCACAAGCACCCTGGTTCCGGCCCCTGCCTGCTCCACCAGCTCGGCCGAGCGGGCAGCCTCATTGTGCTCGTGCAGGCTCACCAGCCTGGCGCTGGTCTGCTCGCCCAAGGCCCGAATAAGATGACGGGTGCTGCGGGTATCCTCACAGGCGATCACCTCGGCACTGCGGATCAGCCTCCGCAGCCGGTCAGTGGCATCAGCCAGATTACCGATCGGGGTGGCTGCCAGCACCAATGGAGACTCCCACAGCCAGGCATCAGCCTCTTCCACCATCACCACTGCTGCCACACTCCGCTCCATCGGCTGAACACCTCTGGCGAGTAGCATATCCAGGGTGAACAGCGCCGACCCCCTCACCGCGCGGGCCGCCCCCGGGGCCGCTCCGGACACGCGCGGACAGGCGCGGCTGCGGACCGCTCGCCTGGAGCTGGTGCTGGGTGCTGAGCGCTTCTACGCCGGGGTCTGGGGCTGGATTGTCCCGCTGACGGCCTTCGTGTGTGCGCTCGGGCTGCGGCTGAGCGGGCTGAACAACCCGCATGCGCTGATCTTCGACGAGACCTACTACGCCAAGGACGCCTACGCCCTGCTGCAGGCAGGCTATGAGCTGGAATGGCCTGAAGACGCTGATGACCAGTGGCTGGCCGGTGCCCCGCAGCCGACGCAGAACGGTTCCTATGTGGTGCACCCTCCCCTAGGCAAATGGCTGATCGCCCTGGGGATCGCTCGGTTCGGGATCGAGGAACCCTTCGGTTGGCGGTTCTCCTCCGCGGTAGCCGGCGCCCTGGGGGTCCTGCTGATCGCGTTGATCGCCCAACGGATGTTCAGGTCGGTGTTCTTAGGCGGTGTGGCTGCGGTGCTGACCGCTGTGGAGGGCCACCATCTGGTGATGTCCCGGGTAGCGCTGTTGGACATCTTCCTGATGCTCTTTGCGCTTGCCGCCTTCGGCGCGCTGCTGATCGACAGATACAGCGGACGACGACGTATGGCAGCCTGGGCGGCCCACAGCCCGCCAGATTCGCCGGCCTGGGAACATGGCCCACTGCTGCTGTGGCGTCCGTGGCGGCTGGCCGCAGGCGTCCTGCTGGGCTGTGCGGTGGCCGTGAAGCTCTCCGCCCTGGCGTTCATCGCCGTCTTCGGAATCATGGTGGTGCTCTGGGACCTTCAGGCGCGGCGCGCCGTGGGGGTGCGCAGATGGGTCAGCTCTGGGCTGCTCCGGGACGGCCTGCCCGCGGTGGTGACGGTGGTGCCCGCTGCTGCGGTCACCTATCTGGCCTCCTGGACGGGGTGGCTGGTCAGCAGCGGAGGCTGGGGCAGGCAAGACTATGACCAGGATGCCTCAGGTGTGGCCGCAGTGATTCCCAGCCCCCTGCGCGCGCTGTGGAACTATCACAGTTCCGCCACGGACTTTCACACTGGCCTGGACTCCGGACACGAGTATGCCTCCCACCCGTGGACCTGGCTGTTCATGGGGCGGCCGGTGTCCATGCACTATCAGGGACGCGACCAGGGGGAGGTCGACGAGTACACCGGGGAGCTCTGCGAAGCAGGCTCCTGCTCCTCGGCGATCGTCGACCTGGCCAATCCGCTGATCTGGTGGGCAGGGGTCATCGGGCTGCTGGTGGTGCTGCTGCTGTGGATCGGCCGCCGCGACTGGCGCTATGGGGCCATCCTCTCCGGCTTTGTGGCAGGCTTCGGGGTCTGGCTGCTGTTCCCCGACCGGACCATGTTCTTCTTCTACACGATCAGCTATCAGCCGTTTCTGATCCTCACCCTCGTGGTGCTGGCCTCGTTGGTGCTGCGGATCGGCACTGGAACTCTCAGCCTGTCCGGGAAGCGGCGCAGCAGCACCCAGATTGTCTATGCCCAGCAGCGAAATACGGTGCTGGTGCTGTGCTTCGTGCTGCTGGCTGTGGCCGTGTCGGTGTTCTTCTGGCCGGTCTGGACCGCGGAGTTCATCCCCTACGATCAGTGGCGGCTTCGCATGTGGCTGCAGTCATGGATCTGAGATGAACGCCCCGACCAAGGCAGAGGTGAGGCGCAGTATTCGCGCTGGCCGGGCAGCATTGAGCCGGCAGGAGCTGACCCGCCGGGCAGAGTCACTGGCCTCCGCGCTGGCACGGCATATCCCTCCGCAAGCAGTGGTGGCCGGATACCTTCCTATGCCGGGGGAACCTGATCTTCTGCCGTTTCTGGAACTGCATACGGCTCGGAGGGGGCCGGTCTACCTCCCTGTGGTCCCACCCACGGGCAAGCACCTGGAATGGTCCGCCTGGGCCCCTGGAGCTCCCGTCCGGCAGCACCCCCGGTTGCCGGTCACTGAACCGGACCCGGAGCTGACCGGTTCTGTATGCCTGGAGGTGGTGATCGGCAGGGTTGCTAAAGCCCGCAAGGATGCGCAGGGAGTTGAGGAGCCGCCGGCTGAGCAGGCCTCTCAGGGCCCCGCGCATCTGGTGTTCTTGGTACCGGCTCTTGCCGTGGACACCTCAGGAGCCCGACTGGGCCAGGGCGGCGGCTACTACGACACCTCCTTGGCGCCGCTCACCGGGCTCTTGGAGCAGCATCCGGGCCTGCGGTGTGAGGTGATCGCCGTCGTCCACTCCCACGAAGTGCTGGAGCCTGGCTCGTTTCCGGTGCAGCCGCATGACCTGCGGGCACCCCGAGTTGCCACCGAGTACCGCGTCGTCGGTATGTGATCGTATAATTGGCACTCGATACTGCCGAGTGCCAAACCCTCAACGTCACGATTCACCCAGGAGCGCACCAGATGCCTACTTATGCCTATGCTTGCAAGGACTGCAGCCACGCCTTCGACATTGTGCAGTCCTTCTCCGACGATGCGCTCACCGAATGTCCGCAGTGCCAGGGCCGGCTGCGCAAGAAGTTCGGCAATGTGGGTGTGACGTTCAAGGGGTCAGGCTTCTACCGCACCGATTCACGCGGTTCCTCCTCATCGAGCACGGACTCCGCCAAGGACAGCTCCTCCAGTGCCGGCGATTCAGCCTCGAAGAGTTCTGAAAGCTCGGGCAAGTCCTCTGAGTCTTCTTCACGCTCCGGCGGGTCGAGCTCCGCACCTAAGACCCCGGCGGCAAGCGCCAGCTGAACCTGAGTAATCGCTCCGGTCTGACGTCAGTCCGTGGCACCGACCAACGTCAGGTGCAGACGGCCGGAATGACTTGCCTCTGCGATCTGCTCGGCTGTGGGCGCATCCACCGCAAGCATCACCACGTCCGTAGACTCGCTGGCCGCACCCAGCCAATTCTCTGACTCCTCCTGCGGGACCCACAGCACAGGCACCGCCTCGGCCACCCGCCCGGTCCCACCGCCGCGCTCGGGGGCGTCTGAGGAGGCGGTCACGTCCACCCGCTGCCCTGGAGAGAGCAATCCAATGATCGCTGTGTCTGATGGCCTCACAGGGACCGCGACAGTACCGGAGTCATAGCCTGCCAACAGTCCTGGTCCCACCAGCTGGGTCTGGTGCACCAGGGCCCCGGCAGGCAGCGCCACCGCCACCGTTTCGCCCAGCAGCGCCTCCAGGCCGGGGGTGTGGCCGGCCGGTACTGCCGCGGCATCGACCTCAACTTCCTCCACCACTGCGGCGCTGAGCACCTCACCTGCGACCAGGTCTGAGGTTGCCCGCACAGCAGTGGTGGTTTCAGCCCCAGCGTGCTCACGGGCCAGCAGCGCTGCCAGTGCTGCGCAGAGCCCCAGAAGCACAGCCACCGGAATTCTGAAGCGACGCACCCAGCGGTAAAGGCCGCCGGGTTTGAGCCGCCTGCGCACCCGCGGCGGGCGGGGCCGTGGTGGAGCCGCCTTCAGTTTATGAGCTCTGACCATCCGGGCAGGGGGTGAAGATGGTGGCCCCGTCCGGCGACGCCTGTGGCGTGGTTTCTCCGGGACAAACGGCACTGAGGAACCACTCTCAGCCCCCGAGCCTGACGAATCCGTGAGCTGGAGCCACGGCGGCCGGCGCGCTCTGCGCCTCCCAGTGCGGGAAAAACTCTGACTGCTCATACCTCCAGCATGGAGTCTCTTGAGACTTTGACGCAGCTGATCTGGCTCCGCTGTGGAGTATCCGGCGTGCCGGGAGCCAGCGGTTCCTCTCTGGGGAAAACTCCGGGCTCATCCCCAGTGCGGCGGCTTCTCCGCCTTCAGCCACTCCGCCCGGGAGTCTCGGTCTTCATCGGCATGCTCAGACTCCTCACCCGACGGCGCGTAGACCTGGGACTCGACCTCCTCAGACTGGCCAGAAGTCGCCGGGGCGATGACCCGCCGGTGGCCGTGGCGCCTGCCGGGACGTGACCGCCTCTCCTCTTCCGGGTCAGGGACCACTAGGAGAACCTGCGCTGCTGCGGTGCCGGCCACTGCTTATTCCTGCGGTGGGCGTCCTCATCCTCGATGTCAGCGGCTCCGCCGAATCTGACCTGACCGGTGTGCTGGGAGAGCATCCCCCGCCCGTGCTCAGCGAATTCCGGGCCGGCGCCGAGCCCGACCGCCTCAGCCACCTTCTCGGTGGCCGAACCCGGGTCGGTGAAGACTTCGATGGTCCACAGCACCATGTAGTGCCAGCCCAGTGATTCGAACGTGTCAGGGCGCAGCCGTGATCGTTCGCGCACGGGAAGCTCAGCATAGGCCGAGGTGCCGTCAGAGACCATCGCCACCGGTGTGACCGGTGTTTCCGCGGTGATCCGGCGCGGACATGCCGCAAGGTCCAGCGACCCGCGGAATCCGTCTTCGACACGGCCGCCGCGAGCGCGGATCCGGTCCACCAGGTCCAGAACCAGCGGATCGGTCAGTTCGGCGGAGCCGGAGGGGTTGGAGTGCTCGTCAGCGCCGAGCCTCAGCAGGTCGTGCACCAGCACGGCTCCTTCTTTCAGCTCGCTGCGGTCCAGGTCCTCGAAGGCGATCGAACTGACCACCGTAAGCCGCCCCCTGGCCCGGGTCACCGCCTGTCCGAAGTACTCCGGTCCGCGCGGGCCGGAGAGTTCGCCGAGCTCATGGGCAGGCTCCCCTTTGAGGGTGCGGCCGAAGCCGATGGAGAAGATCACATCGTCACGGACCACTCCGTGGGCGCGTTCCACCGGTGTCACCACGAACTTCTCACCGGTGCCGGTCCCCGCCGCGCCGGCGCCCGAGCCGCCGGGTATTCCGGCCGCGCCCTGTTCGAAGAACGGCACTGCCCACTGATGGTTGGCCAGGTGTAACCGGATGGCATCGGCGACCCGCTTGGCGTGCCATTCAGAGCCAGTGACCACAGCCAACGACCGGTTGCGGTGAGCCCGCACATGCTCAAAAACCAGGTCCACCACACGGTTGACCTCCGCGGTCGGCGACTCCACCGGCTCACGCCCCACGCTGCCGGTGATCTGCTCCACCTGCAGTCTGCGTCCCTGACCGGTCAGCTGTGCGGCATCGGGAAGCCGGATGAGCCCACTGCCGTACAAGGAGTCGGAGAGCAGCCCGGTCAGCTCCTGGTCCACACCGCGGTGCACCTGGCAGAGCCGATATTCCGGAAGGATGCGTGCCAGCTCAACGTAGATGGAATCTGGCACCTGGGCCTCGGCCTCACGGGCGATCGGGTCTGCGGAGACCACCATCGGCTTCGGCGCACCGGTGGCCGGATCGCCGAAGGCCACCACCTGCTCAGCGCGGGAGATCGCGCCCAGTGCTGCGGGAACGGCGAGTGTCTCGGCGTCCAGAAGCACGACGACGTCGAAGCGCGGCTTCTCAGCCGAAGGCGGGAAGTGGGCGGACAGTCCCAGCGGTGAGGTGGCCCAGATCGGGACCAACGGCTGGGTCAGCTCGGGAGAGACCGACTCCATCGCCTCCACCGTGGGCGCAGCCTCGCGCAGCAGGCTGCGCAGGTGGGCAGCTGCTTCGGGGTGCGATTCCACCGCCGACTTCCAGCGCACCGCCAGCTCGGAGTTCAGCCGCTGTGCCCCAGAGGCGATATGTGCGGCGTCGGCTGCCCGGAATTCAGCTTCGACGGTGCGCAGGTTCTCCCCGGTGGTCATGGCCAGATATTCGTCCCCGGAGATCATCGCCTCCAGGGCTGATTGCCACCACGCCAGCTCCAGCTCATCGGCCACTTGAGCTGCCGGGATCTTACGGTCAGCAAGATCGGTCAGCAGCTCTTCGAATCCCTGCTCGCGCAGCTGTTCGGCCAGCAGGGTGCGCTCAGGGAGGGTCTGCAGGGAACGTTCATCCGAGGTCAGCGCTTCCACCGCGGTGAAGAGATGGTCGGCGGAGACGTCGAACAGCGTGGTTTCGCCCACAGGTGCCAGGACTGCCACCAGTTTCTCCAGCCGGGACTGCACCTGTCCCACACGGTCCACCAGCGCATCGAGGTTCTTCGGCACTTTCGGTAAGGAGGTGTCGCCGCGGCCGTTCTTCACCGCCGTGGCGACCCATTCCTCGCGCTCGGACTGCACGTCCACCAGCGAGGAGTGCAGGTCATTGATCGAGACTCCGGAGCGGATGTATTCTTTGGCCACCCTGCGCAGCCGCGAACGCGCCATGGAGCTCATCTCCACGTTGTTCTGCCGGCGCCACCAGCCGGGTGCGGTGGCCGCAATGAGGTCGTCAACGTCCCGGGCGTAGATGTCGTGGCTGAAGCGCCCCAACGATTCTTGGACCCGTTGGAAGAGCAGCACCTGGGAGTGCCAGTCGGCGAAGCTGTCCCCCGGGGTGACCTCCACCGACTGGCAGGCCGATTCGATCTGCTCCCGCAGTCCGGGCAGTTCGGCGTGCAGCTGGGCGACCAGCGCCTGGGCGTCCCGAGTCTCCTGCCGGTTAGAGAGTTTGGCGCCGAACCACGGGCTGGTGCGGGTCTCGGCGGAGAATTCACCCAGCTCTGCGATGCGCTTGAGCTTCACCGCCACCGGCGAGCGGTCCACCGTGTTGTCCAGCACTGAACGTCTCAGCCGCACCGCAGTTCCCGGCGCCGGGCTGAGACTGGTCAGGGCAGCCAGAGCCTGCATGGCCTGATACGGTGAGCAGCTCCACCGTTCGCGGACCTTGTGCAGGCTCGCCACATGGTCTCGCAGCTGATGGCGGCGCTCCGAGAGCCTGCGGTGCAGCTCGGCCAGCCGGGGAGGCTCGGCCCGCTCGGCCCGTTTGATCGCCCGGATCACCTGGGCTTTGAGGTCCTCAGGGGGGGAGGACGCAGCCACATGCACTGCTAAGGTTCCGGCTTTGGCCGCCGAGAGCCGGTGAGCGAACTCGCTGAGCGTGTCAGTCCGCTCCGCCACCACCAGCACCCGTTTGCCGGACCAGGCAAGCCCTGCTGCGGCGTTGACTGCCGTTTGGGTCTGACCGGTGCCCGGCGGGGCATTGATCACCGCTGAGACCCCTGAGAGCACGGCATCGAGCGCCTTCTGCTGGTCTTGGTCTGCATCGCAGAGCAAGCGCTCGGAGGATGGCGGCCGTTCATCCAGGGACTCGAGGCCGGCTACCGCGGCCAGCGGCTCAGGCTGGTCAAGCCGCTCGCCTGAGCTCAGCTGCTGCAGCAGAGAATGGTCCAGGTTCAGGGTGGAGGGATCGCCGAGGTCAGCGATGTCCGCAAAGGTCGAGACATAGAGTTGATTCCACACCTGCAGGCTGGACAATGGGGCTCTTTCCGCCTCCCCGGCCGCTGAGGAGGCGATCCGTCCCAGCAGATCGGAGGTCCGGGAAGGATCGAACCGTGCGGTGACGTAGCCTGTCTCGTAGAACTCATGGGGGTCCAGCCGCAGCCCGTGGGCCTGTTCCAGGTGGCGGATAAGTGCGGGGTTGAGCCCGGCAGCGGAGGTGAACTGCAGCTCGTAGTCGGCGGAGCCGGCACGGGCCCCGGACCGGCTGCGCAGACTGATCGGCACCAGCATGACCGGTGCGGTGAAGGACTCGGTGCCGGCCGGGGTGGATTCGGTCCAGGAGGCGATCCCGGCGGCGAGGTAGCCGACCTCGATGCCTCGCTCCTCGGACATCTCCCGGATCTTGGCACGGATGCTCGCTGCCGCTTTGACCCCAGGGTCGAATACGCTCGGGTCGTTGAGCAGGGTGGAGAGCCGGGTGCGGCGCCCGCCCAGAAGCTGCATCAGACCGGAGGCATTGGCCTCGGTGAGATCGATCGAGTTGTGCTGGCTGGGTGTGAAGCGCAGCATGGTGTCGTTCTCAGTGCCGGTGCCGTGAGATTCGATCCATCGCAGAATCGGCGCGGTCTCATGCGCGGAATCCTCCGGGGCAGGGCTCTCTGCGGAAGCAGCGGACTTCTCTTCGGACACCGATTCCCTCCAACGCGTACAGGTCTGGAGGTCAGGGTACCCCTACTCCCACTCGATGGTCCCCGGTGGTTTCGAGGTCACGTCGAGGGTTACCCGGTTGATCTCCTCGACCTCGTTGGTGATCCGGCTGGAGATGGTGGCCAGCACCTCATAGGGCAGCCTGGACCAGTCGGCGGTCATCGCGTCCTCTGAGCTGACCGGACGCAGCACCACCGGATGCCCATAGGTGCGGCCGTCACCCTGGACACCTACGCTGCGGACCTCGGCGAGCAGCACCACCGGCATCTGCCACACCTCGGCGTCGAGCCCGGATGCGGTGAGCTCCTCGCGAGCGATGGCGTCAGCTGCGCGCAGGATCTCCAGGCGCTCCTCGGTGACCTCACCGATGATCCGGATGCCCAGACCGGGACCGGGGAACGGATGGCGCTGGACGATTTCTGCCGGCAGGCCCAACTCGGCTCCTACGGCGCGGACTTCATCCTTGAACAGGGCGCGCAGCGGCTCCACGAGCTTGAACTCAAGATCCTCAGGCAGCCCGCCGACGTTGTGGTGGGACTTGATGTTGGCAGCTCCCTCTCCGCCGCCGGATTCGACGACATCGGGGTAGAGGGTGCCCTGGACCAGGAACTCGACCTTGGCGCCCTCAGCCTCGGCCTCCTCCAGAATGTTGCGCTCTGCCTCCTCGAAGGCGCGGATGAACTCACGGCCGATGACTTTTCGCTTCTCTTCGGGGTCGCTCACCCCGGCCAGTGCGGAGAGGAAGCGCTTTTTCTCATCGGCGATGTACAGCTTGGCTCCGGTGGCGGCGACGAAATCGCGCTCTACCTGCCCGGCCTCTCCCTGCCGCATCAGCCCGTGGTCGACGAACACACAGGTCAGCTGGGAGCCGATGGCTTTCTGCACCAGGGCCGCGGCCACTGCCGAGTCCACACCGCCGGAGAGGCCGCAGATGGCCCGGGCCCCGCCGACCTGCTCGCGGATGGCTGCGACCTGCTCCTCGACAATGTTGCCCGTGGTCCACTCAGGTGCCAGGCCGGCCCCGGCGTAGAGGAAGTTCTCGATGATTCGCTGGCCCTGGGGAGAGTGTTTGACCTCGGGGTGCCACTGGACCCCGTAGAGTCTGCGGGCCTCATCGGCGAAACAGGCCACCGGGGCGGCGTCGGATGCGGCAAGAACCTCAAAGCCCTCCGGCGCGGCGGTGACGGCGTCGCCATGGCTCATCCAGGTGGTCTGGACCGGGTCGGTGCCGTCGAGCAGGCCGTGCGGGGCCGTGGTGGTGCGGACCTCGGTCTTGCCGTACTCACGCTGTCCGGTGCGGGCCACCTCGCCGCCGAGGGCGTGGGCCATGGCTTGGAAACCGTAGCAGATCCCCAGCACGGGGATACCGGCTTCGAACAGGTCGCGCTCCACTGCGGGTGCGCCTTGTGCGTAGACGCTGGCCGGTCCGCCGGAGAGGATGACCGCGGCGGGGCGCCGGGCGATGATCTCGTCTGCGGGGAGGGTGTGCGGCACCACCTCGGAGTAGACCCGGGCCTCGCGGACCCGGCGGGCGATGAGCTGGGCGTACTGGGCGCCGTAGTCGACCACTAGCACGGTCTGCGCGGTCGAGTCGGGGCGTTCGGCTGCTGGTGCGGAAGTAGTCACTGCCTCATCCTAAACGGGGTGAGGCGCAGGCGTAGCAATCCACCGACTTCAGGCACGATGGCCACGGCACCGCGGCCGAGACCCGATTGAGCCGAGCGAAGACCCGAGCTTGCTCGGTGTCTTCCGAGGCGATTGAGGGTTGCGCACCGCAGGTGCGCAGAGCTGTGCGGGCTCTGCCCGCCAGCGGGACCACCTTCAGGCGCGATGGCGAGCGCAAACTCGCCGAGAGCTGAGCGGGCTCTGCCCGCCAGCGGGACCAACTCAGTAACGCGAGGCGGCCTCGGGGTTCGCCTCCAGGTCACGGCGGACGAAACCGACCACTTTGCGTTCAACGAAGAAGCTGAAGAACGGCACCAGACCGCCGGAGATGATCAGGGCCATGCGCGCTGCACCCCAGCGGATCATGTACCAAAGCCGGAACCCGGCCACCAGATAGACGATGTAGGCCACCCCATGGGCCTGGGCGATCATCGTGGAGGTGGAGCGGGCATCCTGCAGAGAGTCCGCAGGGTAGAAGCCGATGGCGTTGGACTCCCCCTCCACAGTGGTGCCGCCCACGTAGAGCTCGTAGCCGTCCCAGAAAGTCCAGCCGAACAGGGAGCCGCTGATGAGGATCTTGGCGACCATGATCAGCAGGAAGGCCCCGGTGATGAAGGCCATCACCCGGTAGAAGCCCAGTGCGCTGCGGATCTGTGCCGAGGTGCCGTAGAACCGGCGGGACTTCCCACGGGGCCGCGGCGGCGGTGTGCCGATGGCGGCTCCGGTCTCGGTGCTGTTCTGCTCGGTCATCTTCTCTCCTCCACCACATCTTGGTCCGGCGGTGTTCCTGTCCGCTCCGGATCCGTTGCGGTCTGCTTGGCCAACTGCTCTGCTCTCCACTGCTCTGCCCATTCTCGGTCCAGCCGCTCCTCCTCCAGCTCACGCTCGTGAGCATCCTTCACCAGACGCCACCACAGGTAGAACGCGAAACCTGCGAAGACCACCCACTCCACCGCGTAGAAGAGGTTGAGCCAGTTGATGTCGTTGCGCTCCGGCTGAGGACCTACCCAGACCGGCTCCAGGCCGAGGTTCTGCTGGCTGACCGGAACCCCTGACTCATGCTCGAGGTCGAATGCCACCACAAACCCTGAGTAGGAATCCTCCTCCCAGAGATTGATGAGCTCAGCTGCTGAAAGCGTCGGCAGCACGCCGTCGGGAAGGTCGCGGGGGCCAGGGCCGGGAGCTTCGGTGGGCAGGAGCCTGCCCTGAATGGCCATGTCGCTGAACAGGTCCGGCTGGGGAGTATCAGCGTCGGCCTCATCCTGAAAGCTGAGCGGGCCGGAAAAGAGCGACCCGCCCTCGTCGAGCCATCCTGGGTCATCGGTCCAGCCCAGCACCACCGGGATCACCTCACCACCAGGAGCATCTTCGACGCGAAACGCCGCCACCGCCCAGTACCCGTCCTCACCGTCCTGAAGCCGGGAATCCACCAGCAGGTGCGTACCGGGTATGAACTCGCCGGTGACGTCCACGATGCGGTCGGCTTCCTGGATGCTGATGGAGCGTGCGGGTTCGTAGATCTCGGTGAGCTCCACCGCGGTTTCGGTGTCCTCTGCGTAGCTGTGCTCAGTGCGGGACTGCTCGAACTGCCATGCTGAGAGCACCACGAAGACGGTGGCCAGTGCCAGTGCGAGGACCAGCATGGCGATCCATTTGGGTTGGCGGGCGGTGGCCCAGAAGGAGGATGAGGACACTGCACCAGAATACGCGGGCCCCGGCGCGAGTTCTACATGGGGTAGAAGATGTTCTGTCCCGCGCCGATTTCGGCTATCCCGATCCCGGTGTCAGGATAGTGGCATGATGCGACTGGACCACGTCTCCTTTGCTGTCGGCCCGGATGGAATGGACGCCACCGTAGACCGGATCACGGAAGCTTTGGGGGTTGACCGCGTCAAAGGCGGCATCCACCCGAGGTTCGGCACCGCCAATGCGATTATCCCTTTGGCCGGTAAGCAGTACCTGGAAGTTGTTGAGGTTCTGGACCATCCCAGCGCGGATAAGGCCCCTTTCGGGCAGGCGGTGCGCAACCGTTCCCAGATCGGCGGCGGGTGGATGGGCTGGTGCGTCACCGTTGATGACCTGGCCCCTTTCGAGGAGCGGCTGGGCCGGCGCAGCGTGCCGGGCAACCGCAAGTTCCCCGACGGCCAGGAGCTGACCTGGCAGCAGATCGGTATCAAAGGGCTGATCGCTGATCCGCAGGTGCCGTATCTGCTGCGCTGGGACTTGGGAACTGAGCACCTGCACCCCTCCCGCGCCTATGAGCCGCAGGCGCGGCTGACCAAGCTGTCGATCGCCGGCTCACCACAGCGGGTGGCCGACTGGCTGGGCTCCCCGGAGGCAGACCCGTTCGACGACGTTGACGTCGACTGGATCGCCCCGTCAGGAACTCCCGGGATTATGAGCGTGACGTTCTCCACGCCTAAGGGCGAGGTCACGATATAGCCGCAGTGATCGCCAGCGCCGCCGTCATGGCAACGGCGAAGGCAGGCATCATGAAGATGCGCAGATAGTCGGCCCGGCGCACAGCACGACGACGCCGGGAAATTTTTTGCTGCTCCTCCAGTGGGGCGGCAAGAACATCATCGGTGTAGCGGTTGCGTGAAGATCGCAGGAACTCCAGCACAGTGGCCGCCGCTAACACCCCCGCACCGATGATCAGGAGCATGGGCGCTAACAGTTCAACGGCGGGCTCCTGCAGGACGAACGCCGGCAGCAGCAGCGAGGCGAGGACGACCACAAAGATGACGATGCTGGCTGTCCGGTGACGCGCCACGAACCCCATGACCGCGGCGGCCTTCCAATTCACCGCCACGATGATGAGTCCGATGAAGAGGAAAATCAACAGCATGCCGGCTGAGACGCTTGCTGGTTCCCCGGCTCCCACCCCGGGAGCGGACCAGATCATCAGCATCATCCCGAGCAGTTGTCCCATAGTAGGAAGCGTGTCACTGACGAAACTACGTGATTCCTGATCAGGGTTGACCGGGAGGTTCAGGCTTGCCGCGTAGGCCCGGGCGGGCCCGAAAACCTCCTCAGCAGTATCCCCTGACTCCGCACAGTGCGAATTCACCTCTGCCAGGGCGGCGCCGATGTCATCACCGGCGGCTCCTTTGAGTCGGAGTTCGAGCACGAACTCCTCGGCCCATGCAGGGTTCACATCGGGAGCAAATTCTTGTCCCAGAGCGTACTTCTTGTTTCTCTGCTGTCGAATCCCGTTCATCGGTCCTCCTCGGGGCCGGTTTCGTCAAGAATCTGATGGGTTGTCAAGGTGAAGGCTCGCCATCTCTGGGTGAGGTCATCCAGCGCGGCGTGGCCCTGACTGGTGAGGGCGTAGTACTTGCGTCCTGGGCCGCCTTCGCCTGGCCGCCACTCGATCTCCACACGGCCGGACTGCTCAAAGCGTTTCAGCAGCGGGTAGAGCGTGCCGCCTTTGACAGGGCCGAGGCCCCCAGCGGCCAATCGCGCCGATATCTCATAGCCGTAGGTGGGACCATCGGCAAGGACCCGCAGCACACAGAGTTCGAGCACACCGCGCATCCACTCTCCGGGCCACTCATGCTCTGAACTCATATCTAGATCATATCCTTAACTAGATAGACAAGCACTATAGATGAACATGCCGAGGGTTTGAGAGCAGCTGCATGGATCGGAGCACAACTAAGCCGGCCCCACACCACTTTCTGGTGCGGGGCCGGCGTCGTTCGGCGATGGAGTCGGGCGGTCAGCTGGCGGCAGCGGCCTGGTTGAGCTCCTCCTCCAGCTTGGCGCGCCTGCGCTCATGAATCTCTGCCAGGCGCTCGGCGCGTCGGGCACGGCGGCGCTTGGTGGGCCAGGTGATCAGCAGGACGATGAGGCTCATCAGCAGCAGGAGCACTCCCAGCCAGATGCCAGCGTCGATCCAGAACTGCTCCGGGTAGAGCCTGATGAGCGCGGAGTCCGAGGCGAAGCTCCAGTTGCCCTGGGGGAAGAACAGATGGTGGAACTCAGTGAAGAACCGCTCCCAGCCGATGAGGAGCGGAGTCACCACACCGGCGACCATCAGCCCGAGGGTCACCCAGGCACCGGCGAACAGACCCCGGGCAAACCCGCCCGGACGCCACCTGCGCAGCAGTAGAGCCAGCAGCAGGCTGATCACCACGAGCCCTGCAGCGATGATCATGGCGTACCAGATCAGGATCTTGACATCGGCCATATGGGAGACCTCTGCCTCGGTGAACAGCGGCTCTCCGCCGGGGGCCAGCTGATTCAAGTATCGAGAGTCGGCGGCGTTGAGCAGGAAGTCAGTGCCGTATGAGCCGTAGAGCAGCCGCTCCCGCAAGTCCCACCCTCCAGGATCCTGCGGGAAGCCCGGGCGCCAATAGGTGAACATGAGGAACAGCGGGCTCGCCACTACGCGGATAGCCAGCACAGCGAGGACCAGCGGGGTGAAGATCGCGATCAGCACGGTGAAGAATCGGGAGATGCCTCGTCTGCTCTTCTCCACCTCCTCCTGCAGCTCGTCCTCATTCGGCGGCGCGGGCACTCGCTGAGCCGGTGGCGCGGTGACCGGCTGTTCGGAGGGGCGCTGCTGAGGCAGATGCTCTTGGGGCGGGGCCGCTGCCGTAGCAGGAGAGGCTGCCGGGGCGGCAGCACCCACCGGCTGCTGCTCACGCGGCAGCACGGTGGTGGTCTGATCACCGGTCGAAGGCGGAACGACCTCGGTAGCCTGCTCATCCTCCTCCGGTGAGACCGCTGCTGGAGGCGCCGGAATGCCCGCCGCAGGCGCGGTGGAGGGCTCAGGTGCCGGTTCCGAGGGCTGTTCCTGTTCGGCGGAGGCGTCGTCGTTGTCTGCACTCGGCTCGGTCTCGAAATGGTCCTCGGGGAAGTCAGGTTCCTCGGAGACGAAGGCACCGTAGTCCAGCCCGGACTCGTAGTCCTTGTCATCCGCAGGGCTTTCGCGGGGTTCCTCAGGGTTCTGGCTCATCATTCGCCTCTCCACGCATTACTGGCCATCATCAACCAACAGTAGAGCCCGGCGGTGGAACTGCGCCGGAACACGCCCGGCAAGTTGCGGATTACTTCGGCTCAGGCCGTCAGCTCGTGGCTTCCTGAGTCGTATCGTCCCAGGTCACCGGTGACTCCAGCAGCCGCGGCCCGGGAACCCAGAACCAGAGCGTAGACCCAGTATGCCGCCAGCACCGCCGCGCCGATGCCGATGCGCAGCCAGTCTGGCCAGGGGGCAGGGGTGACGAAGCCTTCCACAATGCCAGAGACCAGAAGCACCAGGCATAAGCCCAGCGCCACGGTGATGAGCCTGCGGGCCTCCTCCGCCACCGAGGTCAGACGCTTTCTCTGCCCAGGCGCCACCCATGCCCAGAAGATCCGCAGTCCGGCCGCCGCGGCGATGAAGATGGCGGTCAGCTCCATCAGCCCGTGCGGGAGGATGTTGAGCCAGAAGTCTGCGGCGGCACCCTGTTCGTGCATGACTCCACCGGCGATGCCGATGCTGACCGCGTTGATCCCTAAGATCCACACCGGCCAGATCCCGGTGACCCCGAAGATCACCGACTGAGCTGCGATCCAGGCATTATTGGTCCAGACCTGGGAGGCGAAGGCCGAGCTGGGGTGTTCGGAGTAGTAGTTGACGAAGTCCTCGTCCGCGTAGGCCTGGCGGGCGGGCTCAGGCATGATCAGGTCGATCTGGGGGTGGTGATAGGTCCACCATCCAGCCACTGCGCCCACCGTGAGGAAGGCGGCCCCGATGATCACCGTCAGCCACCGCAGCCGGTAGAACGCCACCGGCAGTGACTGAGTGAAGAAGTAGGCAAAGGAGACCAATGCGTTCTCCCCGGTGCCGGTGAGATGGGCACGCGCCCGGCCGATGCTGGCCGAGAGCTTCGCCGCCACCGGTGAGTCCGGCTCCACCGCCTGAATCATCGACAGGTGTGTGGAAGCCCGCTGATAGAGCAGGAGCATCTCATCAGCCTCGGCCGCGGTCAGCCGACTGCGGGAGGCAAGCTCGTAGAGCCGGTCCCACTGCGGCTTGTGTACGGCGATGAACGCGTCGATGTCCACGACCTCCACACTATATGGTGGCAGGTGGGCGAGTCTGAACGCGACTCGGCACGAAACGACCGACGGGAAGTGAGCCGATCATGCGCCATGTGATCACCGGTGAGGCAGTCGCCCTGGAGCTGCCCTCAGTATCGCTGATCACCCGAGGGGCCTCCCTGCTGCTGGATCTGGTCATCTACTGGACAGCGATGGCCCTAGCGTTTCTTGCCCTGGGGCTGACTGGCCAGAGCATCGGCTTCAACGACGCCGCCGCCGCGGCCATCGGCCTGTCCACCATGGTCGGGTTCTTGGTCATCGCCCCGATCACCGTGGAGACCCTGACCCGGGGGCGCTCTGTGGGGAAACTCGCCTTCGGCATCCGCGTGGTGCGCGATGACGGAGGCGCCGTTCGCTTCCGACACTGTCTGATCCGGGGGTTGGCCGGTTTCCCGGAGGTCTACCTGACCTTGGGCCTGCTGCCGCTGCTGATCGGCATGTTCACCGAACGTGGTAAGCGTCTCGGGGATGTGATGGCAGGAACCTATGCCATCAGAGTCCGTCACCCCCTGGTGCGGCCGATGATGCTGCCGGTGCCGGCGACCATGGCGGCCTGGGCGCAGATCGCAGACATCGGCAGGGTTCCGGAGGACCTGGCGGCACGCGCGGGCCGGCTGCTGCGGACCGTAGAAGCTGGAAAACGTAGGGTGGATATGGACGCCATCACCACAGTCAGCGACCGGCTGGCCTCAGAGATCATCAGGTACGTGGCTCCGGCTCCACCTGCCACATCCTCGCTGGAGTTCCTCTCCGCGGTGATGGCAGAGCGGCGCAACCGCGAGTATCAGCGGCTGCGTGTCCAGCAGGAGCGCACCGAGAGCCTCCACCGGCGTATCCACTCCCTGCCGTACTCCTGAGGCTCGAGCGCAAAGGCGACGGGGAAGATCCAGCGCCAGAGCCCGAATACGGCTAGCAGGATCACCGCGATCCACAACGTTCCGTACGACACTCCCGACAGCAGACCCATCCGCTTTCCGATGAGAGCATGGCAAGTGCGAACCCACGCGCCATCGTCTCAGTTCTGCATGGACCGCCGGGACCAACTCAGTACCGGTAGTGGTCTGGCTTATACGGCCCGGCGACGTCGACGCCTAAGTACTCCGCCTGTCCCTTGGTGAGTTCGGTGAGCTTCACACCCAGCGCGTCCAGGTGCAGGCGGGCGACCTTCTCGTCGAGCAGCTTGGGCAGCACATACACATCAGTCCGGTAGGCATCGTGGCCCTCATAGCCGGTCTTATGCGACTTGGCGAAGAGCTCGATCTGCGCCATGACCTGGTTGGTGAAGCTCGATGACATCACGAAGCTGGGATGTCCGGTGGCGTTGCCGAGATTGAGCAGCCGGCCTTCGGAGAGCACGATGATCGACTTGCCCTCAGCGTCTGGGAACACCCATTCGTGCACCTGGGGCTTGATCTCGATCTTCTCGATCCCGGGGATCGCAGCAAGTCCGGACATGTCGATCTCATTGTCGAAGTGACCCACATTGCCCACGATGGCCTTGTCCTTCATCCGCTGCATCTGCTCCGCACTGATGATGTCCTTGCCCCCGGTGGTGGTGACGAAGATATCGCCCTGGTCCACCACCTGGTCGAGTGCGGCGACCTGGTAGCCGTCCATGGCCGCCTGCAGCGCGTTGATGGGGTCGATCTCTGTGACCACGACCCGTGCACCCTGGCCGCGCAGCGCCTCGGCCGAGCCTTTGCCGACGTCGCCGTATCCGCAGACCACAGCAGTCTTTCCTGCCAGCAGCACATCGGTGGCCCTCATGATCCCGTCCGGCAGCGAGTGGCGGATGCCGTACTTGTTGTCGAACTTGGACTTGGTGACCGCATCGTTGACGTTGATCGCAGGGAACAGCAGGCGGTCCTCCTTGGCCAGCTGGTAGAGCCGGTTGACCCCGGTGGTGGTCTCTTCGGTGACGCCCTTGAGCTGGCCGGCGAGCCCGGTCCACCGCTGGGGGTTCTCCTGCAGAGACTTCCGCAGGGTCTCCAGGATGATCGCGTACTCCTCCGGGTCGCTCGGGTCGGGGGACGGCACTGCTCCGGCGGCTTCGAACTCCACACCCTTATGGACCAGCAGGGTGGCGTCGCCGCCGTCGTCGAGGATCATATTGGCGCCCTTGGCAGGATCCTGATCAGCCCCGGGCCAGGCAAAGATCTGTGAGGCGGTCCACCAGTATTCCTCCAGCGTCTCGTTCTTCCAGGCGAAGACCGGGACGCCCTTCGGGGCATCGGCGCTGCCGTGGGGACCGACGACCACGGCAGCCGCGGCCTCATCCTGGGTGGAGAAGATATTACAGGAGGCCCAGCGCACCTCTGCTCCGAGGGCCACCAGAGTCTCGATCAGCACCGCGGTCTGCACCGTCATGTGCAGGGAACCGGCGATCCGAGCGCCCTTCAGCGGCTGCTCGTGGGCATACTCCTCACGCAGAGCGATCAGGCCCGGCATTTCGTGCTCGGCCAGCCGGATCTGGTGCCGTCCGGATTCGTGCAGGGAGATATCGGCAATCTTGTAGTCAAAGCTCATCAGTTGTCCTTCAGCAGTCTGGGCACACCGGATTCGATCGGATAGCGGCGAGTCTCATCATTGATGGCGATAAGTTCCTCACCGTCCTGCCGCAGCGGGCTGCCGGTGACCGGGCACCGCAGAATTCGGAGAACGGCAGGATCGAGCGCGGGCGTGGCGGGCATGGCCTCCAGCGTACCTCTCCGCAGGCACGACGACGTTTCGCCACGTCATATCCCGACGTGTTGGCTCCGCTGGTGGGCTGAGCCCGTACAGTCCCTGACGTCTGGGGTGCCTCGGCCGTGCCACCGCCGCCTTCACACCTGAAGAGTGGCTTCGCAGCAGCGCTGCCAGCAGTAAGACACGGGGTGGGGCCAATCCCGCATTGTCAGGGCAATGGTCGGTAGGCTCAGGCACTGTGGATTCCAAACGCCGCTGCACCAAGCACAGCTGTGAGACTCCGGCTGTGGCGACCCTGACCTATTCCTATGCCGACTCCACCGTGGTGGTCGGTCCGATCAGCGTCTACGCCGAGCCGCACACCTATGACCTCTGTTCCCTCCATGCCGATGCTGTCAGCGTCCCACGCGGCTGGGAGGTCCTCCGCGTGGGCTACGCCAGGGCCGAGGAGAGCGGGGACGACCTCCTGGCGCTGGCCGATGCGGTGCGCGAGCCCCGCCGGGCCCCGGCGGAGGCCGTCCCTGCCCGCCAGGCCCCACCGCCGCTTTCTGCACCCGAGGGGGATTCAGGAATCGCTCGCCATCACCTCCGCCTGGTCCGCGACTAGAGTCAAGGACTGCTCACCAGGCTGCCACCAGCTCAGCTGTCAATGCGCAGCAGGATGTGCTGACCTCCGGGACTGATCGGCTCCAGCTGTCCAGTGGTGAACCGGCCTTCCTCATCCCTGGTGACGGTGCCCCCGTATGCCTGGCCCTGGACATCGAGGATGAGCACTGCATAAAGGTCATCCAGACCTGCAGCGCCGGCATAGTCTTCAAGGTCCTCGCCACGGATCTCAGCGGAGGCGCCGGGGTCAACCTCTTCGACCAGATCATCGGTGGACCGGCCCTCACTGTCAAAGAGCCGGTAGGTGACCTGCACCTGCTCCTGAGCCGGTGGCGCCAAGAACCGCAGCTCCGGCTGGTAGCCGGTGGGCAGCAGCGCCCCAGACCCGGCGGCCAGCGGTGGCGCTGAGGCGGACCAGCTGAAGTCCGCGGCCGGGTCGGTCTCCTGCTCCTCCGTTTCAGGCTCGAGCTCCAGACCGGTAAAAGGATCGGTCTCCGGCTCCAGTTCCACCTCAACGGTGACCGGCTGGCCGTCCCCGGTGCTGCGGACCGCCGCCAGAGTCGGATGGTCGGTGCTCAGCACCACATCATAGGTGCCGGGCTCAAGTCCGTGGAGTCCGGCGACGGAGACCCTGCCCGGCTCCAGGCTGAACACACCTGGGGTGCCGGTCTCCAGCTGACCCTCGGGCCCGAAGACCTGCAGCTCAACAGTGACGTGCTCAGTCCCCGGGGCGTAGAACCACAGCTGGGGATCCTCGTCATCACCGGCGGGAACGCCGAGGGCATAGTGCTGCTGCTGCGGCCCTGGGAGCGCATCCAGCTGCTCGAGACCCTGCCCAGTGCCACCTGTGGCCAGAGCTGACTGCAGGTGGGCGGCTACCGGCGCGCCCTGGGACCGGACCTGCACGGCCAGCTGCGACTCGCCCTCGCTGAGTCCAGCCAGGTTCACGCTGCGCACGGTGTTGCCCGGGACCAGCAGTGTGGTCGATCCGAGGGTACCGGTCTCGCCCTCGGCATCGAAGGTGATGACCTCCACAGTGGCGTCACGGCTCTGCGGGTTGGCCAGTGTCAGCAGCGAGTTCGCCCCGGTTCCGCTCTCCGGTCCCAGAAACCACTGGCTTCGCTGCGGCGTGCTGCATCTGCCCGCCGCCAGCCCGGTCACCGGGCCGGAGTCCGCCTGGTAGATGAAGCTCGCCGCGGCAGCGGCGTCCTGGGCGGGGCTCACCCCCTCCACCGGCTGGATCTCCAGCAGTGCAGAGTCCTCACCGGCCTCGAACTCTCCGGTGATCAGGGCACGCTCGGCCAGACTCGTCTCCGAGGCCTCTGCGGTCTGGTCCGGCTCAATGAACACTTCAGCCTCTCCTGGGCCATCGTGGTCCACCAACCGCCAGTCAGCGGCCGGCAGCCGGCCGTCGGATGCGGCGAACACTGCTGCGTCCCGGCTGATCGCCGCTGAATCATCCCGCTGCTGGTACTGCAGCAGGCCATCGTCGGAGAGGCTGTCCGGCTGACCCGGCACTGGCGGGCAGGAGAGCCTTTCGGTCACCGCCGGTGCCGGCACCATATGGGACTGCTGGAGAAGCGGCTGCTCGGTGTCCTCGAGGGCGAACTGCAGGCCCGCCGAACCGCCTGCCGCAGCGACCAGACCCAGCCCGGCCAGCACGGCCGCGAGCCGTCCTCCCCTGCCGGCAGATCCCGACGACGCCCGCTGGGGGGCCGGTGACGAAGGTGCGCGCTCTTCGCTCACCGCTGGGGAGGCTGGCGGCTGCTCCGGAAGCCCCTGGGCATGCCTGGCAGCGGCACGCTGCTGGTCTCTCTGCGCCTGTTTCTGGGCTTTGCGCTGGGCCTTGATGTACTTTTTGACCTTCTTGGAGCTCATCGGTGCACCTCCACACCGCCGTCGAGCCGCGAGTCGGAGACCACAGGGAGAATGCGCCAGCTGCGCGGTAGCGGCAGCGCTAGTAGCACAAAGATCAGCAGCAGAGAGCCTGTGGTAAGCAGAATGGGGTACTGCAGCTGGGAGCTGTGACTGAGCACCAGCTGGCCCTGCGGGTTCTCCGCGAAGTCGCCGGGCAGATGGAACTGCCGGATCCAGGCCATCTCGTCGGGTTCGATGTCCAAGCTGTTGGCGGTCACCGGCCTCAGCTGCTGCTCGTCCAGGGAAACGTGCCAGCCTGCAGCACGCTCGGCGGCGATTTCCACGTAGTACTCGGTGTCCTCATCCAGGACCAGCGGGGTCCCGTCGGGCTCCTGGACCTCGCCCAGATCAACGCTGATGCGGTGATAGGCACTGGGCAGCAGCGCCACCGGTTCCCCCTGCTCGGTGACGATCCGTGCCCATGCTGTCGATGTCCCCCTGAGCCCGGGGGTGGCGGCGAGCTCTGGGGCAGCGTCGTTCTCCACCCGCCACAGGGCGCCGAATTCGGTCTCGCCCACTGGGATCAGCCCCTCTGCTGTGTCAGCGGCCTCACGCAGAGCGGTCCCCTCCCTGATGAGCACATAGCCGATGCCCAGCTCATGGGCGGTCTCGGTGATGCCCTCTGAGCCGGAGGCGATGACACCGGCGACCAGCTCGCCGAGACGCTGCTGAGAATCGCTGAGGCTGCCGAACTCCCGGTGATCATCAGCAGGTGAGCCCGCGCCGAACCAGGAGGCGGGAGCACCGGAGGTCGCCCAGAGCGGAAGGCCCTGTACCGCCGCTGCGGTGCGGTGTTTGTCCAAAGTGGCACCATCGCGGGAGCGGATTTGGGCATTCACGCCCTCTTGGGATGAGGAAAGCACAAGGGTACGCACTGCGGCGGGACCGGTTCCGAGATCTGCAGCGGTGGCCGGCACCGTGCGCTCGGTGCCCGGGCCGATGAGCGTCTGTTCGGTGTTGACTGCTGTGATGGTCTTCTCGGACAACTCGGTGGCAGGCATCAGCCGGGGTGCTGCCCAGAAGACACCAGCGGCGAAGATGGCAAGCACCAGCAGCGTGGAGGCCACTGGGGAGAAGACCCCGCCGAGGGCAGAGTCCGCGGTCTGGGAGGTCCTCAGGCCACTGATGGCCGCGGCGATCAGGCACAGCATGAGCGCTGAGACCAGAGGCCCGGTGTATCCGCCGACGACTTCACCACCTGATGTGCCTGCCGCCAGCCGGCTGATCAGGGCGGAGTACCCGATCAGGCCGATGCCGATCAGTCCGCAGGCCAGCACCACCACCCTGCGACCGGCCGCCAGCAGGGCCAGCACGGAGATCAGCAGCAGTGGCGCTCCGATGAGCAGGGCAAGGCGAAGTGCCCAAAAATCGCCGGCGAGCAGATCCGGCAGCCAGGCCATGCCCCCAGCCCTGATCGCTCCCGGAAGGCCCTCGCTGGGGTCGAACCCTTGGGAGAAGCCCAGCATCTGCTGCCAGACCGGGGCCGCGCTTCCCGCCTCGGAGACCGGGAGTGCGGCACCACCGGGTTCGGCGACCAGGGCCGCGACAAGGTTCCCTCTGCGGTCCAGAACTGAGAGCAGCATGGGGGCGAAGACTGCGAGGGCGGGCACCGGCAGCAGCCACAGCACCCTGCCGGCCCTGCGCAAAACCAGGGCGGCGATCACACAGGTCAGCACTGCGGGAACCAGCAGCACCGGCGCGGCGGAGGTGACAACGGCCATCAGCAGAGCCGCGGCGGCAGCGGTCTCCCAGCCTGCGGTCAGCCGCAGTGCCGCCACCTTCGCCCCTGTGCTGCTTCGGTGTCCGTGGGCACGCACTGCACGGACTGCGGTGAGCACCAGCACCGGCAGCAGAATGTGTGCGATCACCGCACCGATGCGGCCCTGACCGGAGGCGGTGTGCAGCGCCGGCAGCAGTGCCCAGATCAGAGCTGCGATGACCCGGTGGAAGGCCCTGGTGCTCCACAGCCCGGCGGCCCACCACGCGGTCAGTGCGCTCAGCGGCGCGGACAGGATCACCACCCAGAGCAGCACTGCCGAGGCATGTCCCAGGCTGAGTGCAGAGAGCATGAGCAGCACCGCGTTGAAGGGATCCGCCGCGGCACGCTCACCCAGAGAATCAGCCGCCAGGAAGGATATGGTGTGATGCCACACCTCAAGAACCGATCCGGAGACCGGAACAGCGGCCCCGCCACCGAGCGCGCTGGCGGTGAGCAGGTCGCGGAAACCGACCAGGGACACCCCGGTCAGTGCGATGAGCACCAGGAATAGGCCGAGCCTGTCCTCAGAGCGCCGTGCTGGCATCTGATCGAACTCACCGCCTCCGGCACCGACATCCAGCAGTGCGCGCTCGTCTTCGGAAGCGCCCTCGGCCCCGGCGGTGCGCTCACCACTGACTCCCACCGTCTCCGCAGAGGTGTCCCGGCGCCGCTGCTCACGCAGCCTGCTGCTGCTCAGCCGGTTCTGCCGCACCGCAGTGCGCCCCTGGGTCAGGGTGTGTTTGGCGTCCTCCCCGCTGCGCTCGGGGCGGGAGAGCGCGGCCCTGCGGCCGGCGGCCCCGTGCCGGCGCAGACGGCCCAACGCGGAGAGGTTCAGCAGGGCCGCTGCGGAGTGGCCCAGCTGGGTAATTCCGGCGTCGGGGGCTTTGCACACCAACAGCGCCACTGTCCGCAGCACCGCGGCAAGCCACATGGTCCCCCAGAGAAACGGCACCGCCACAGCATGGGCTCCGGTGAGCCGGGTCCTCACCTGACTGCGCCGCTGCCTGCCGGGCAGCAGCAGGGCACCGGCCATCCGGTGAACCATTTCCCTCTGGTCAGGCTGAACACGCCGCACTGCTGCGCCGGATTCGATCACCGTACGGGCTCCGACCTCCCTGGCGCGGGCACAGAAGTCGGCTCCCGCGTAGTCAGCCTCCAGCTCGGGACTGAATCCACCGAGGTCACCGAACAGTCTGGCCCGCACGAGCATGCCGTGGGCGGAGACCGCCGGGACCTCGTCGCGCCCGTCGTACTGCCCCTGATCGAGCTCCTTGGGCTCAGTCAGGCTGACCACTTCCCCGGAACGCGCGGTCCACAGTCCGGCGTTGACCAGCCGGGGGTCCTCAATCCCGGCGATCCACTGTTTGGCCCCGACGATCTCCACCGACCGGTGGGTCGCCTCATCCTTGACGGTGAAGACCCGCTCCTCCAAGTGCTGAAGAACCTCTGGCTCGGGCACGGCATCGGCCGGGAGTATCCACAGCCATTGGTACCGAGGGGTGAAACCGTCGCCGAGCTGGCGCTCCAGACTCCGCCACAGCGGAGTGGACTTCACTCCAGCGGGCCCGTTGGTCAGTGTTTGCCTAGCCTGGCGCCGGTCGGTCACCAGCCGGGAACTGAGCGAGCGGGAGAGATCCTGCGGCCCTGCATAGCCAGGTGAGCTGAGTTCGATCACGCTGTCCGGCTGACGAGTCTGCCATTCGAGCCCGGCGGAGAGGTTCAGCGCCCGGCCGTGGGTGTCCCACTGCGGGGATGCAAAACCGCCGCCGTCATGGACGACGACAGCGGCGATATGGAGCCGAGCAGCCGGACCGCTCACCGGATGGTTCCCCTCTGTTCGGCTGGGATCACCTAGCGGGCCCGCTTCTTCAGCTTCCGGCGCTCACGTTCGGACAGCCCTCCCCAGATTCCGAAGCGCTCGTCATTGGCCAGAGCATAGTCCAGACATTCCTGTTTCACATGGCAGGCTCCGCATACCTTCTTGGCATCACGGGTGGATCCGCCCTTCTCCGGGAAAAACGCCTCCGGATCGGTCTGCGCACAGAGGGCATCGACCTGCCACGCCAGCTCGCCTTCGACCTGCTCGGCCGGGATCAGGGTGGGGATGCCCAGCCAGATTGAGTCGAGGGCTTTCGCCTCGGAGCCGGTGGTGTCAGGCTCAGCGCGGCGGGAAGGCGCCTCGCTCAGTGCCGTGACAGTGCCGTCTGCGCCGGCCTCAGCCTCCTCGGCGGCGGCCAGGAATGCGGTGGCCTGATCGTCCAGGGTCTTGCCGTGCTCGAGATTCTCGGCCGCAGCGGGATCGGCCGGGTCCACGAACCAGTCAGAAGGCACATCCAGACCGCTGCTGCGGACAGATGGCTCGCCCTGCTCGGGACTGATCTGTCTCAGCCGCTGTGCATTCCCCATACTGCGGGCCTCCCTGGCGCTTTCCTCACGATACGATCACGGTCAATGTGTTGCCCCTAATTACACTGGTGTGAGTAAACATTCGTCAAGTGCTCCCGGCGAGTCGCTTCTGCCCCGCCGAGCACCGGATGCACAAAGCACGATGCCGTGATCAGCAGTTTTCCATAGGAGGTCCAGACATGAGTCCACTGACGCTGGGGAGCCCGGCACGGAGGGTTCCGACCGAGTTCGCAGAGCTGCTGCAGCTGCTGGGCTCGCGGCCTCAGCCGGCGGTGGTTCACTACAGTGCTGGTCCCGCCGGCGGGGAAACCCCGCACGGCTCTCGGCCGCGTGCAGAGGCCGCGGCCATCACACCTGAAGCTGTTGGCGTGCCTCAAGGCACACCATCCTCAGTCGCCTCGGAAGAGCCCGAACGAATCGAGCTCTCCGGCCGGGTGCTGGCCAATTGGGCCACCAAAATGATCGGTCTCTTCGCCGAAGAGCACGACCTCTCCCCGGATGACACGGTGCTGGTGGATATGCAGCTGCACTGGAAGACTGCTGCGGTCGTCCTGGCCGCCGGGACCATGGGGACTGAGGTCCGGCTGGCAGCACCCGGCGCCCCAGGGGCAGAGACGGCAGCCAAGCTGGTGGTGACAGACCGCCCCCTGGAGGTGATCGACAGCGGCGCGCTGGGGGAGGCCGAACTGGCCGCTGTCTCCCCCGGGCTGTTGGACGTGTCTTTCGCGGAGGCAACAGGTCAGCAGATTCCAGCCTGGGTCACCGATGTCTCCGCCGAGGTGCGGCAGCACCCCGACCACTTGCTGGCCCCGCTGCCTGCTGTGGCGCTGCCGGACGCCGCAGACGCCCCGGAGGACGGGCCTCTGGTGCTGACCGAATGGGGCCCTGAGAGCTATCCTCAGATGCTGGGCACATGGAGCTCCGGCGGCGTCGTCGTCCTGTTCGCCGGGACGCCCGGCGGAGAGCGCTGGGAGCAGATGCGCCGCAACGAAGGACTTACCTAGCGGTATGGTCGCCCACCCGGGGAACCTCACCGGTGTAGGGGGCGGCATAGGCGGCCGCGCGGGCCGTGTCAGCATCGCTGCTGCCGGTGAAGACCCAGAGCTTATACGCCACGAACCGGAAGCACATAGCCACCCCCATACCGATGATCGAACCGGAGATGAATGACGCCAGCTCGCTGCGCAGCCCCAGGACGTAGTAGGAGAACGCCACACACCCGGACATGATCAGCAGCCCGATGGCGTTCATCAACACGAACATCATCAGCTCACGCAGCCGGGTGCGGGTGCGCTGGTGCCGGAAGGTCCAGTAGCGGTTGCCGAGCCAGGAGAACAGCGTTGCAACGGCCACAGAGATGGCTTTGGCCTTCACATGTGAATCGTTCATGGTGCCGGTGATCAGCCAGAGGAAGACTGCGGAGTCGATGACGAACGCTACGGCGCCGACGGTGCCGAATTTGGCGAGTTCCCGCCAGAGCAGCTTGAAGAGTCCGACGGCGCGGCTCCACAGAGAGGTGATCATGCTGGACACCGCAGAGACTCTACCAGCGCTGATGTCGTGCCCGCGGCACGCCAACCCTCCATCACCCGTCCGAAAGTCACAGTGCTCGCACCTCAACTACCCTGCGGGGCTGCAGTCGCCGTTGGTGTTGGCAGCCTGCTCCAGGAGACCGAGCTCGCCACGGGCCTGCGCTTCGATGAGGTAGACCTCGGTAAGGGCCGAACCATCAGCCTGTGTCAGCTCTGCCGGATCAGCAGTCTCCTGGTCCGCGGGCTCATCGCCGGCCACCGCGTCATCGGTCTGGTCCGGGGTGGGGCCAGGGGCGTCCCCATCTGGTTCAGCGGCGTCCTCTGGCGAATCCGGCTCGGTCTGCGCCTCGTCCTGATCCTCAGCCACCGCGTCGTCGTCGGCTCCCTCATTGGCGATCAGCTCATCGACCCGGGCGTGGATCTGATCAAAGTCGGGATAGGTGGAGAACAGATCACCGGCGGTGCCGAAATCGGGGGCGCCGAGGGTCAGCCGCTGCGGCTGGTTCCTCTGGGCGTCGGCGGCCAGGTCCAGCAGACTGCCCAGCTGTGACTGCGGCAGATTCGTCTCCACCAGGTTCTCTCCAGCGGCCATGATCTCGGTGAACCTGGTCAGCAGGGTCTGGGGGGAGAATTGTCCGATCATCGCCTGCTGGACGCACTGCTGGCGCTGGATGCGGTTGAAATCGTTGCTGAAGTCGCGGGAGCGGGCGAAGGAGAGCGCGTCGTCGCCGTCGAGCTCCAGGGTGCCGGGCTCGAACCAGCGGTCCCCCCACTGGTTGGTCTCAGGGTGGCGGCCCCGGTAGGGAACCCAGCCGCCGGAATCTACGGTGATTCCGCCCATGGCGTCGATCAGCTCGGCGAACCCGCCCATATCAACCATCACATAGCCGTGGATCCGCAGATCCAGGGTGCCTGAGGCGGCGTCCATCATGGCTTCGACCCCGGGATCCCGGGCCTCTGGGTAGAGGTGGCTGTAGTTGTTGTGCACCTCGGTGTAGAGGAAGTTGATGATGCAGTCGTTTCCGCAGTTGTAGCCGTTGGGGTAGACCTCCAGCATCGGGGAGTCCTCGCTGAACCGGGCATTCTGGAAATTGCGCGGGATCGAGAAGATGATCGTCTCGGCGGTGGACTGGCTGACGGAGACCACATGGATGGAGTCGGGGCGCAGACCCTCACGGCCCTCCCCGGCATCGGCGCCGAGCAGCAGGAAGTTGTAGCGGCCGTCCTCGGCGGGGATCGCCGCGCCGGAGGAGAAGATCCCGGCCAGGGCCTGGCGCCCTTCATTGACCAGGTGCGCGGCGTAGCCAAGGCCCCCGGAGGTCAGAGTGGTGAGCAGGATCAGCACCACGGCGATGATCGGTTTGAAGCCCGGCGCCAGCTGACCGAACCGGATCAGCCGGAAGGTGTCCAGCCACAGGATGAGCCATCCTACGGCCAGGGCTGCCAGCAGGAGGGAGCCCAGCCACATGACGAACGGCTGGGTCAGGGCGGTGAGCAGGACTGAGCGCATGGTGAAGTACATGGCCGCCCCTAGCAGGAGGGTGAACCAGCAGGCGACGGTGACGGCGAGCGCGAACCGGCCCAGGGAGCGTGACCCGGCAACGATCTGGGCGCCGCCGGGGACGAACAGGGTCAACGCCGACAGCAGGGTGGCGCGTGTGGTCCGGTCACGGTCGCTGGCGGCCCGCGGGTTGCGCAGGAGGTCGTTCTGCCCGCTGAATTCGTGGTAAGTGATGGTGGGGGTGATCACGCCGTCGGCTCGCTTCCCCCCGCACCTGGCGATGCGGCGGGTTTGCTGCTCTCGCTCGTGCCGTCGTCCCGTGCCCGGAAGCTGCTCAGCTGTGCCGCCTCCGTCCGCAGCGCCTGCCCCTTGGCGTGGGCCTGGGCGGCCAGCTCGCTCTGAAAGTCGAGGAGTCTCTCCCGCAGGGCTGCCGCCTGCGCATCGGCGCCGGCAGCCAAGGTGCGCACCGCCAGCAGTCCGGCGTTGCGCGCCCCACCCACCGAGACGGTGGCCACCGGCACCCCGGCCGGCATCTGAACGATGGAGAGCAGGGAGTCCATGCCGTCGAGGTGCTTCAGCGGGACAGGGACCCCGATCACCGGCAGAGGGGTCACCGAGGCGAGCATGCCCGGAAGGTGGGCTGCTCCCCCGGCGCCGGCGATGATCACCCGCAGGCCGCGGGCGTGGGCCTGCTGGCCATAGTCGATCATCTCGGCAGCCATCCGGTGGGCGGAGACCACGTCGGCTTCGAAGGGGATGCCGAACTCTTCGAGAGCCTCGGCTGCAGCTTTCATCACCGGCCAGTCGGAGTTGGACCCCATGACCAGGCCGACGAGTGCCGTTGTGGACTCCGTGGTGGTCATATTGTTCCCTCCTCTGGTCCTTCGATCAGGATCCGCGCGGTGTCGGCCGCTGTGTGCCGGGCCCGGTCCAGACGTTTGATGGTGGCCTCGTAATCCTCATTCGGCCGGGTGGTCTGGCTCAGGAGATTGATGTGGCCGATCTTCCGGCCTGGGCGCTGCTCTTTGCCGTAGAGGTGGATCTTCGAATGCGGGGAGCGGCGCATCGCCGCATGCACTGAGGGGTGAACCCCTTGTTCGGCACGTCCGGGGTCAGCCGAGCCGAGCAGGTTCTTCATCACCACGTAGCCGCGGGCACCGCCGGTGACCGAGGTGTTTCCCAGCGGCAGGTCGAGCACTGCGCGCAGGTGCTGCTCGAACTGGCTGGTGACCGAGCCGTCCATGCTCCAGTGCCCGGAGTTGTGCGGCCGCATGGCAAGTTCGTTGATGTAGATCCCGGGAGACAGATCAGTGGCGGTGTCAGTTTCGGAGATCTCGAACAGCTCCACGGCCAGCATCCCGGTGACGCCGAGCTTCTCGGCAATGGTCCGGGCGATGCGCTCAGCTTCTGCCATGTGGTGCTCAGAGGTCCTCGGTGCCGGGGCGATGACCTCATCGCAGACCCCGTCGGTCTGGTTGGATTCCACCACCGGGTAGGCGACCACAGCGCCGGAGGCTCGGCGGGCGACCTGCGCGGAGAGCTCCCGGGTGAAGGGGATCCTCTGTTCAGCCAGCAGCCCGGTCTTCTCCGCTGCGGCACGGTCGAACCAATCCTGCGCTGACGGGGTGGACTCGGCGCTGTCGATGATGCGCACGCCCTTGCCGTCGTAGCCGCCTCGCGGGGTCTTCAGCACCACCGGCCAGCCGACGGCGTTGCCGAAACTGACCAGTTCCGCAGCGGTGCCCACCTCGGCCCAGTGCGGGGTGGGCAGACCGAGTTCCTGCACCGCCCGCCGCATGGCGAGTTTGTCCTGGGCGTAGACCAGCGCACCGGGTGAGGGGTTCATCGCGACCCCTGCCTGATCGAGCGCTGCGAGTACGTCGGCGGGCACATGTTCATGGTCGAAGGTGATAGCGTCCAGGCCTTCGGCGAAGGCCAGCACGTCAGCACTGCTGCGGTAATCACCGAGAGTGGTGTGTGGGATGACCTGTGCCGCGGAGGCGCTCGGGCTGCCGGCCAGCAGGTGCAGCTCGATGCCGAGCTCAACCGCCGCCGGTGCCATCATGCGGGCCAGCTGCCCGTCTCCGAGCACCCCGATCTTAGGTACAGAAGTAGTCACAGTTCCCCATTATGCGCGCTATCGCCGATCATCGGCTCCGCGCAACACCGCAAGGGCCAGCACCTGGGCAGAGAATCCAGTGGGCTGTAGCGCAGAGACTCCCGGCGAATACGCAGGGTACGGCCCTACTCTGGTGTGGACCGGTACGCTTCGCGATGAAAGGAACACTGAGCCATGGCACGGTACGTGGTGACATTTGACACCTCTGACTCTGCAGTGCTGCAGGATGACGCTCCCGGACTCCTCAGCTCCCAGGGGTTCTCCACCGAGACCTACTTTCCCCGCTTGGGAATCGGGGTGGTCGAGGGTGAGCCGGATCAGCTGGAGTCCTTGAGCAGCCGGTGCCGTGAGCAGAACCGCCCCATGAGCTACACCCCGGAGCTGACCTACTACGCCATCACCGACACTGCCGAGCCGGGGTTCGAGGACACCTCAGAACTTACCTGGGGGCTGCAGGCCATCGGCATCGCCTCCGCCCAGCAGCTGGGGCAGGCCGGGGCCGGTGTGCGCGTGGCCGTGCTCGATACCGGGTTCGACGCTGCGCACCCGGATTTCGCCGCACGCACCATCGTCACCGAGTCCTTCATTGACGGTGAAGGGCCCGACGACGCCCACGGCCATGGCACTCACTGCATCGGCACCGCCTGCGGCCCGTGGCAGCCGGAGACGGGCCCGGGGTACGGGGTGGCACCGGAATCAGAGATCTATTCAGGCAAAGTGCTCGGCGACGACGGCACCGGCTCGGACACTTCGATCCTGGCCGGTATCGACTGGGCCCTGCAGAATGACTGCCAGGTCATTTCCATGTCCCTGGGTGCGGATGTGCGCGAGGTGCACCCCCCGTATGTGGCTGCCGGGCGCCGCGCCCTGGAGAGCGGATCGCTGATCATCGCTGCGGCCGGAAACAACGCTCAGCGCAGCGAAGGGGATCCCGGGTTCGTCGGTGCCCCGGCGAACAGCCCGCACATCATGGCTGTCGCCGCTGTGGACTCGCAGCTGCGCACCGCAGATTTCTCCGCCAGGTCCGCACCCCACGACGGCGGGGAGATCGACCTCACCGCCCCCGGAGTGGATGTCTACTCCGCCTGGCTGGGAGAAGAGCGGCACCGGTCCATCAGCGGCACCTCCATGGCCACCCCGCATGTCTCCGGGATCGCCGCGCTGATCTGCGGAGTCAGCGAGACCCGTGGTGAGCAGCTCTGGCAGGAGCTGGTCACCCATGCCGCAGCACTTGAGGACGAAGACCCTGAGGATGTCGGTGCCGGCCTAGCCACCGTCCCCGAGCCGCAGGACCGGTAAAGCCCAGGGAGTGCTGTGAGCATGTCAGAGAAGGAATGGATCGTCACGGTCGACGATCAGGATCTCCACCGGCTCGATGAGATCGTTGCCGAGCTCGAATCCGCCGGGCTGGAGGTCATCCGCGTGCTTCGCAGCCTAGGTCAGGTCACCGGCCGCACCCAGACGAAGGACGCGGTCGGAGGCAGCGCTGCTGAGGATTCGGCTCCTGAACCGCTTGCCGCGGTCTCAGGGGTTGTCTCAGTAGATGCTGTGCAGCAGTACAGCATCAAGCCCCCGGATGCCGAGGTTCAGTAGCCCCTGATTCAGCGATGACCCCTTCTCCGTGAAGGAGGTTTTCGGTTCCTCTTCCAGGGGGACGTCACCGAACTCCTCACGGTCGTGAACGACCTCCAACCATCGGGCCAATGCCGCGTCCTTATCCCCGGCATAGGCCTTGGAGGCACCGGCCTCGTCGAGCAGCTTGACCCAGTCGTCCCAGGCAATGCCGCTGGTTTCTTCGATCCCCGCCGTACTATGCGCCTTGACCATGCGCCTAAGAATAATAGCCGCTGGCCTGCTCAGACCAGAGATGCGATGCTAATGGGCCGTGACCTGGCGCAGCGTATCCGGGGCTGGGAACGGAAGACTGTGGTCCTGCACATCAGCTCCCACAGCGGCGGCAGCACCGAAGTCATCTTCACGGACTCGAATGCCGCTAGGGCTCAGTTCGGTGATGCGCACGCGGACCGTGGTGCCGTCGGCGCGCTGAAACAGCCACGGCTCAGCCAGGAACGACAAGCCCATCGCATCAAGGGTTTCCTCGGCTTCGAGCCAATCGACCTCGCCGGTGACCTCGCGGCCGAGGATGTCGACAGCCACGAACTGCTCTCCTGCCATGCATATCCAGCCGATGCGTTCGCCGTCTTCGCGCCTGTGTTCGATCCAGTCATCTTTCACAGCTCCAGGATATCCCCGGCCCGCTACGCAGAAAGCCCGACCATGCTCAAGGCGACTTAGGCTCTGTGCCCACCTACAGTTCCGCTTCCAGATACGCACGAACCGTCACACTCAGATGGGGCAGCTGCTGTGCTGGATCAAACCCCGGGTTCAGCGCGGCCCCCAGGTACATGGCGCCGATCATGGCACTGATCCACGCCACCGCCTGATCAACATTCTGGGTGCTATGGATCTGGCCGGAGTCCACCGCCCTGCGCAGCAGAACCCGAATGCCTTCCTGCTCATCGCGATCGACCCGCTCCATTTCTGCGCTGATCTCGGGGTCGCGGTAGGCCTGGAGCATCGCCTCCAGCACCAGCTGCGCCACCATTGGGTGCGCTGCGGCAGGCTCAGCCAGATGGGATACATACCTCAGCAGCGCCTGAAGCGGATCTGGTTCTGCCACGAGCCTCTCCAGCAGTGAATGGGTATCCTGCTCGTCCTGGGTGAGCACCGCCAGAAACACCTCTTTCTTGCCTGTGAAGTAGTGGTAGAGGTTGCCCGGGCTGATTCCTGCCTGTGTGCAGAGCTGTGCGGTGGTGGTGCGTTCGTACCCCTGTTCGGCGAAGAGGACCGCAGCGCAGTCGAGGATGTGCTGGCGCTTAGCGGCGTATTGTTCAGGATCGACTGTTCGCGCCATACACGCCCTTTCTCCTTATGCATCGATTAATAGAGTGATCGCTCGGTTTTAGGATACTCTGGTTTCTGGTCGCCGCGCAGAACGTCGCGGAGGGACAGCACGTCCACCAGAAGGAGCACCCCTGTGTCCGGACCCAGAATCACAGTGACCGTCGATTCGAAAATGGCACCAGCCTTCGCCGCCGCCGGTGCAGTCATCGGGTTGGTGGCCTCACTGCTGGTGGGCCCTGCGGTGTCGTGGCTGCTCGAGAGGATCGATACCGCACCAGCGCCGCTGCGTCTGATCGATCAACTGCCGCTGATCTGGTCGATGCCCCTGCTGACACTGCTCGGCGCTTTCGGCGGGTGGGTTGTCTTCAGCATCTGGAACGACGAAGTGGGGCGCGTGGTGGTCGATCAGGAGTCAGTGCGCCTGGAGTCGAAGAAGTCCTCCAGCATCTTTTCCCGCCAAGAGATCGCAGAGATATTTCTTGACAAGGATGAACTCGTCATAGTCGATGACCGCCTCGGGGAGCTCTCCCGGACAGTATCGGACAACGGCCTGGCGGAGAAGCTCACCCAAGCCTTCACCAGCTATGAATACCCCTGGGCAGGCACGAAGGATCCGCGCGATGACGCCTTCACCGACTGGGTGGACCGCAGTCCAGGGCTCGACAGCGCCGCCCACTCTCTGCTGAGGGCACGCCGTCGTGCCCTCACCGATGGAAAGACCGGGGAGGCAGAGTCCCTGCGCGATGAACTGGCCGAGCGAGGCGTCGTCGTCCGTGATCGGGGTGAGAAGCAGCAGTACCGGCTCCTCCCCCAGCCCTGACCGCCACAGCTGAGTCAACGTGCTGGTGGTCTTCGAAGCCGGCCTGGGAGCCAGCGGCCGCTACTGGGTCCCTGTGCAGAACGAGGTCAGCAGCTTCGCGACTGCTGTGGCCTATGACCGGGCAGGCTACGGCAAGAGCGAACCCGCTCCGTTTCCCCTACCCTGGATCGGCTGGCCGGCGATCTGATCACGGTTGTTGAGTCAGTTCCGCACCGGCACCTGGTGCTGGTCGGTCACAGTTGGGGAGGCCCGATAGTCCGCAGACTCGCTCAGCAGCGAGCTGCGCGTGGGGCACGGTCGAGGAGGACAGGCGCCCTGTCACAGGACTCGAAGCCATGCGCTCACGGACCGGTGAACCAGCAGACATTCCCGTCCACGTGCTCGCCCTCCCCGGCTCGCAGCACGACTGACTGCGGCTGCGGCAGCCTCCTCGACTCTTTCCTCGAACTGTGTGGCGTTCTCCGTCAGCTCGGGCTGCAAGCCCGCTCACCTTGATCACCCGCACGAGTGCAGTGGTGATGTTCACGTGTCTTTTTCGCTCGCGATACGTGCCTGAAACACAAAACTGTTTACTGTGGGAAAACAACGTTTATCAGCTATTGACGGCAGCTTGCCTGTCAGGAGACGCACGGAATGCCCACACTTGAGCAGACCTCAGTACCAGCCTGGGCCGTCGCGACTGCTGGCATGCCCCTCGACCGTGTCGCCGCGCGCGCAGCCCTGGTCACTTTCGCTTCGGACCAGGAGCCGCGCAGGACCTGGGGGCAGGAACTGGACCACGCAGGCATCCCCTACGATCTGATTGATCTCTCAGAAGCCTCCAAAGCTGATATCCGCCAAGCGGTGGGCCTCCTCATCGATTCAGCCTCGGTGGGTTTCCGGCTGATGCTCCACGGACCCCTGGCTCCAGTCCTGGCCGCCCGAGCCGCCGCCCTGGAGCATTCTCTGCTGGACGAAGAGATCATCGTCTGCACCACAGAGGTGTCAGAGATACCGCTGTACTGCGTCCACTGCACCGGAGAGTCAGTGGTCAGGGCCGCGATCGACGACGTCGTCACCTGTCTGCACTGCGGGACCGACCTGCTGGTCTATTACCACGTATCCCGCAGACAGGGCAGCTTCCTGGGATTCAAGCATGACGCTGAAGCCTACGAACTGACGGGTGCGGGAGAAGCCGCATGAGCGCGCCGACCCTGGAGTTGGAGATCGCAGACATCACTGAGTCAGCACCTGAAGTGAGCACCCTGACGCTGAAGCACCCAGAAGGCCGAGTACTGCCCTCCTTCACCCCGGGCTCCCACTTGGTGCTCGAATGCTCAGGAAAAGCCAACGCCTACTCGCTGATCTCAGACCCGGTCATGCCCACCAGCTACCAGATCTCCGTTCTGCGGATCCATGAAGGCAGCGGCGGCAGCCGCTGGCTTCACGAGCGACAGCCGGGGGAACGCCTGACAGCCCGTCCGCCCCGCTCCGCCTTCGCACCACAGCTGAAAGCCCGCAAGCAGCTGCTGATCGCCGGAGGCATCGGAGTTACCCCGATCTTCTCGCACCTGCGCGCTGCCGCCGCGTGGGGCATCCCCGTCGAAGTCCTCTACGCCCACCGGCCCGGTCACGGTGCCCACTGCGACGAGCTGAAGACCCTGGCCCCGGGCCGGGTCAGGTGTCTGGACTCGCGGGCGGAGTTCGCCGCCGCCTTCGCAGAGGCCGTGATCCGCCAGCCGATCGGTACGCATCTGTACTGCTGCGGCCCGGAGCCGTTCATGGACATTGTGGTCGGCACCGCCAGGGGGGCAGGCTGGCCGCCCGGACGGATTCACACTGAACGCTTCGGCATCGACGCCCTGGATCCCGGTGACCCCTTCGAGGTGGTGCTGACCGAGTCGAACCAGAAGTTCACCGTCCCGTCCGGGATCTCCCTGCTGGAGGCACTGGAGAAGAAGGGCTTCGACATCCCGAATCTCTGCCGCCAGGGTGTGTGTGGTGAATGCGTGCTCCCAGTCAGGACCGGGGCGGTCCTGCATCGCGACCACTTCCTCACCGAGGAGGAGAAAGAGTCCGACGAACAGATGATGTGCTGCGTCTCCCGGGCGCGGGAGGAAGAACTGGAGATTGCCCTATGACCACCACCGCACCGCCGCTGGAGAGGGACCTGGTGGAGACCTTCCCCTTTCCCTTCCCGCAGGACACCTACCGGTACTCCACCAATGTGGAGCCGGCAGGCAAGCTGGTACCCACACCCGCCGGACAGTGGGGTGCGTCCATGCTCCACGTGGACAGCGAGTACCACCATGAGCTGGACGAACGTGCTGCGATCCTCCAGCGGGATCCTTCCCGCCAGCAAGTGCTGCCTCATATGCGTCCGGCCGCATGGGACGCCATGCTGACCCTGATGCAGGAGCTGGGGACGGCCTACCCGCGGGAGTTCACACTCACCCGCGACGATGACGGCACCTTCACCTGGATCAACCGCAAGCAAGGCATCGAACAGCGGTTCACCTACGCCGATGAGACCACCCTGCCGGAGCCCGAGACCGGCCCGCTGGGATTCATCGGATCCCAAGTGCAGGAGGACATCGCCCTGCTGGACCAGCGGGAGGGGCAGCTGTTCGTCGACGCCGGAATCATTACCTTTGCCGCCGACTGGAGTTTCGGCTTCGACGTCGGCATGAGCTTCCTGGAGATCCACGGCCCGGTCCCCCGGGTTCACGACATGGGGGTGATCGCCCGCGCCCAGACCTTCCTGATGCGGCTGCAGCCCTCGACGCCTTACCGGCGTACCAACTGGACCCTGACCATCGGGCGGCGACTGGACGTCTCCACCGAGGTCTACCACGAATGGGGTCCTGATCGCGGGTGGATTCAGACCACCGATGACCAGACCTTCGGCGCAAGCGTCCATCTCCGCGTGGAGGTCCAGCACCTGGTGCGCCTGCCGGACTCCGGTGCGGTGATGTTCCTGATCCGCACCTACATGCTCCCTCTCGAACAGCTTGCCCGCATCGAGCCGTGGCGAGCCCGCACCCACGCGGTACTCCAAGAGCTCCCGGAGGATATGGCCGACTACAAAGGCTTCATCTCCTACCGGGATCGCGCCGTCGCCTGGCTCGAAAGCCAGGCGCCGTCGTCGTAGTCCCTGTCCCCTCACCAATGATCACTTCGCACTAGTAATGAATGGAGGTCTGCGCCGATGGACGTCGAGATGATGCAGGAATTCGCAGACGTAGCGTGGATATTGGCGGCCATGACGGTCGTCCTGCTGATGTTCCCCGGATTGGCGCTGTTCTACGGCGGCATGTCCGGGTCCAAGAATGTGCTCAATATGTTCGCCATGGCGATGACCACCCTGGGCACGGTCTCAATCATCTATGTGTTCTACGGACACGGGATGGTGCTCGGCGAATCGCTGGGAGGTGTGATCGGCAATCCGACCGACTACTTCGGAATCATCGGCCATGAAGAGGTCGGGGTCGACGGAGGCTTCACCGAAATCATCGACCTGGCGTTCTTCACCCTCTTCGCCTGCATCACGGTGTCGATCATCGCCTCCGGCGCACTGGGCCGGATGAAGTTCTCGGCCTGGTTGGTGTTCTCGGTGGTCTGGGCCACCCTGGTGTACTTCCCCCTGGGCCACTGGGTCTTCGGCGACGGCTGGATGGCTGAGTACATCAACTTCCACGACTACGCCGGCGGCACCGCAGTGCATATGGCCTCAGGGTTCGGCGCTCTGGCGCTTGCCCTGGTGCTGGGGCCGCGCAAGAACACTGGGACCAGGCCGCACAGCCTGCCTCTGGTGCTGCTCGGTGCAGGCATCCTGTGGATGGGCTGGTTCGGCTTCAACGGCGGCACAGCGGCAGGAGCCAATTACCTCGCCCAGTACACCATCATGACCACGCTCTACGCCGGTGGCACCGGCATGCTCGGGTTCATGTTCTATGAGAAGATCAGGACCGGGAAGGCTACGGTTCTGGGCATGGCCTCGGGCATCATCGCCGGTCTGGTGGCCATCACGCCTGCGGCCGATGCCGTGGACCCCTTCGGTGCTCTCGCGCTGGGCTTCATCGCCGGCGCCTTCGTCGCCTGGGCATGCACCTGGAAGACCAGACTCGGAATCGATGAATCCCTGGACGCCTTCGCGGTGCACGGTATCGGGGGTATTGTCGGCGCGATGTTCGTGGTCTTCTTCGGCTGGGCCACCTACACCAACGACGAACCGATCCGCGGTGTGCTCTTCGGCGGCGACATCGGCCTGCTCGGTGGAGAGCTGATCGCAATCGGCGTGACCTGTGCCTATGCCTTCGGCATGACATGGATCATCGTGAAGATCATGGACAAGACCATGGGCATCCGCGTCAGCGAGGAGGACGAGGACGACCTCGACTTCACCCTCCACGGCCAGACCGCCTACGACAACAAATAGGGAGAGCCGCCATGAAACTCGTCACCGCAGTCATCCAGCGCAAGAAGCTCGACGCTGTCACCGAAGCGCTGGCCACCAAGGGAATCGGCGGTCTGACCGTCACCGATGTGCTCGGCTATGGCACCCAGGGGGGCCGCAAAGAGGTCTTCCGCGGCAAGGAGTTCTCCGTGGACTTCCTGCCCAAGACCAAGATTGAGGTGGTGGTACCCGGCGAAATCGTCGAGGAGATCATCGACGCCATAGTCGCCGCAGCACGCACCGGAGAGATCGGCGACGGCAAAGTCTGGGCCACTGAAATCACCGGCGTGGTGCGTGTGCGCACCGGCGAACACGGCGCCGACGCCATCTAGTCCCCCACTTCCATGTGGGCCCTCCCGAAGGTGGGGGTGTCTGTCACCGACAGCAGACACCCCCACCTTCTCCTGCGCGGACCACCGCCGCGGCGCCTGAGGATCAGTGATAGGTGTTGTCCGGAAACGCGATGATAGAGAGGAACCGGATAGGAAGCTCCAGCAGCCCGGTCGGCCCATGCGGTGCTTCGCCGTCGAACTGCAGGGTGTCTCCGGGAGCAAGCCGGTAGGTGGAGATGCCGTGGCCGTACTCCATCACACCTTCAAGCAAGTAGATGAACTCGGTGCCGGGGTGCTGAAAGAGGGGATAGGCATCTGAGTCCTGGCTCAGGGTGACAAGGAGGGACTCCAGGCGCTTGTGCTGGCCGCGAAGCGCGCCCAACAGCTCGTAGGCGTGCCCGGCCTTGGTTCCGTTGCGAGTGATCATGGGTCCGTTTCCGGCAGCGGTGTAGACCGCTTCCCGCTCCGTATCGGCACCCCGGAACAGGCTGGTCACAGGAACGTCAAGCCCGCGTGCCAACAGCCCCAGCGTGGACAGTGAGGAGGAGGTCTGGGCATTCTCAACCTTGGAGAGCATCGCCTTGGAGAGGCCGATCCGCTCAGCCATCTCTGAGACCGAGAGCCCGTGCTGCTGCCTCAGTGCACGAACGTTGAAGCCAATGGTCTCGGCAAGGCTATCCGTTGACAGCGGTTCATCGGCAGCGCGTTCGCGCGCTTGTCCAGCCACATTGCGAAGCAGCTGCTCGTCGCCGTCGGTGGGTTCAGGGTTCTCTGCAGTCATCACTCTAGGGTAATTGACGTTTCCCCGGAGGAGACAACAATTCGTCGACTCTTGTCTGGCTCTCAGCTGCGGAAAGCGAACCGGGGCAGGACCGACCTGCTCTCCACAGCGTCAGCAATGAGTCTGCCCAGCAGCGGTGCGAACTTGGCACCGTGCCCGGAGCAGGGCGAGGCCACCGTGATGGGCCCCACCGTGTCGATCAGAAAGTCCTGATCGCCGGTCATGGTGAACAGGCAACTGGCCGCCGCCACCGGATCATGTTCGAGTCCGGGGAAGTGCTGCTCCAGGTATCGCCCGACGTCGCGCCTGGCACGCGGGTCGATCACCTTGTCCCGTCCACTGGCCGTCGTCGGAAAAGCACTGTTGAACTGGCCGATCTTCATCGCCGGCTCAGCCCCTCCGTCAGCACCCGAGGGCAATGTGTAGAACTCGCCGTCGCCCTCCCGGGAACGCCCTTTGTGCACCACAGTGGGGTAATGCACCGTCGCATCGCGCTGACGGAAGTAAAAGACCTCCTGCTGCTTGACGGTGAACTGCGGCAGCTCGGGCTTGAGTCCCAGCTCGCGCAGGAATCCCGGCAACTGCTCCGGCAGCCACGCCCCCATGGAGAGCACCACATGTGATGCTGACCATGAGGCCCCGGTCTCCGCGTGAACCATGATTCCGCTCTCCATAGCCTCGATCGACTCCACCGTCACGCCTGTGCTGACCTCGGCGCCGTGCCGCTCGGCCAGGCGCACCATCGCTGCCACTGAGGTGTCGGCGTTGAGCCATCCGGCGTCTGGATGGAACATCGTAGGTTCGTCAACCCTGATTCCGGGCCAGCGCTCTGCGATCTCCTGGGCAGTCATCATCTGCGCCGAAACGCCGCTGGAACGCAGCACCTCCAACAGTCCCGCCGGATCGCGCGCTCCTCCGGTGTCCAGGCCGCCGGTGAAGGTTCTCAGCGGCTGACCGGACTCAGCTTCCAACTGGTCCCAGTAGCGCTCCGCTATGCCGGTGAGTTCGACATAGAAGGGGTCTGCATATGCTCGCCGGAAGATGCGGGAAGTGCCGTGGCTGGAACCGTGGGGGTGTCCGATGCGGAACCGCTCGAGCAGCGCCACGCCGCACCCCGACGCCGCAAGATGCCAGGCCGCAGATGCACCGGCCAGCCCGGCCCCGATGACGACGACATCTGCCTCAGTGGTGACCAACAGCGCCCCCGGGAATCCAGTCGGTACCCGCCAGCGGCACCTTCGCCATGGCCGCGGACTCCACGGTAAGAGCGACCAGATCCTCCGGCTCCAGATGGTTCACATGAGACTTGCCGCAGGCCCGGGCGATGGTCTGCGCCTCCATCGTCATCACCTGAAGGTAGTTGGCCAGCCTGCGTCCGGCGGTCTCAGGGTCCAAGCGCTTCTGGAGTTCAGGGTCCTGGGTGGTGATGCCCGTAGGGTCCCTGCCGTCCTGGTAATCGTCGAAGAACCCGGCGGCGGAGCCGAGCTGCTCATATTCCTCGGCATAATCGGGGTCGTTGTCGCCCAGTGCGATCAGCGCCGCCGAACCGATCGCTACCGCGTCCGCACCCAGCGCCAAGGCCTTGGCGACGTCGGCTCCGGTGCGGATACCTCCAGAGACGATGAGCTGGACCTCCCGCTCCACTCCGAGCTCGCGCAGGGCGCAGGCTGCCTGCGGTACCGCAGCAAGGGTGGGGATGCCCACATGTTCGATGAAGACCTCCTGGGTAGCCGCCGTAGACCCTTGCATTCCGTCGACGACCACGACGTCGGCTCCGGCGTGGACTGCCAGCTTGACGTCGTAGTAGGTGCGGGACGCTCCGACTTTGATGTATACCGGCACCTTCCAGTCGGTAATCTCACGCAGCTCCTGAATTTTGATGGTCAGGTCGTCAGGCCCGGTCCAGTCCGGATGCCTGCAGGCCGAGCGCTGGTCGATGCCCACTGGAAGGGTGCGCATTTCAGCGACTCGCTCCGTGATCTTCTGCCCCAGCAGCATTCCGCCTCCGCCGGGCTTGGCACCCTGGCCGAGGACCACCTCAATGGCATCGGCCATGCGCAGGTGGTCGGGGTTCATTCCGTAGCGGGAGGGCAGGTACTGATAGACCAGGGTCTTGGACTGCCGTCGCTCCTCATTGGTCATCCCGCCGTCTCCGGTGGTGGTGGAGGTGCCCACCGCGGAGGCTCCGCGGCCCAATGCTTCTTTGGCACGCCCGGAGAGCGCACCGAAGCTCATCCCGGCGATGGTGACCGGGATGTCCAGATGAAGAGGGTTTTCCGCGTAGCGGGCACCGAGGACCACATCGGTGCCGCAGCGCTCACGATAGCCCTCGAGCGGGTATCGGGACATGGAGGCGCCCAGGAAGAGCAGATCGTCGAAATGGGGCAGACGCCGCTTGGAACCGCCACCGCGGATGTCGTAAACGCCGGTCTCTGCAGCTCGGCGGATATCAGCGATGGTGGCACGGTCAAAGGTGGCGGACTCGCGCAGTCCACGTGCGGCGCGCATATCGGATCGTGTGGTCACTGATGGTCCTCTCTCAGTAGCTGGCCGCGTTGTCTACCCTGAAGTGGTAGAGCCGGCGCGCTGAGCCGTAACGGGTGTAGTCGCGGGTGTCGTCGTCGGAGTATCCGGCGGCGTCGAGGAGCTCCCTCAACTCCGAGTGATGCTCTTGGCTCATGGGCTTGGGGATGCAGTCAGCACCGAGCGAGGAGACCTCGCCCCTGACGAAGAGGCGGGCCTCATAGATGGAGTCGCCGAGTGCCTCACCGGCGTCCCCACGCACGACGAGCCTGCCGGATTGAGCCATGAAGGCGCTCATATGGCCGATGCTTCCGCCGACGATGATGTCCACGCCCTTCATGGAGATGCCGCAGCGAGCTGCGGCATCCCCGTCGATCACCAGCATGCCTCCGTGGGCAGTGGCGCCGGCGGACTGGCTGGCGTTTCCCTGGACATGCACCCGGCCGCTCATCATGTTCTCGGCGACACCGACCCCGGCATTGCCGGTGATGGTGATGGCAGCATGCTTGTTCATGCCGGCGGCGTAGTACCCGACGTGTCCCTCTACGGTGATCTGGACCTCGGCGTCGACCCCTGCTGCCACTGCGTGGGCTCCGCGAGGATTGGTGATCAGGACCTCCCCTGTCAGATCCTCTGCATGCAGCGCCTGGTTCGCCTCTCGCAAGGTGGTGGTGGAGAGGTCAAAGATGAGGGTATCGATTGCGGTGCTCATGCAATTGCCACCTCCTTCAGCTCGGCCTGCTTCCGCGACCATGCGTAGATCCTGTTCGGCTCGGGCTCATAGAGGATCGCGTCCTCCACCCCGGGCAGTTCGGCCAATGCGCGGTATTCACTGGCCATGGCGACCCAGTCCTCGGTTTCGGCGATGATCGCAGGCTTACAGGCGATGGCATCGCGGACCACGGCGAAGGAGTCCCGGTCTGAGACCAGCAGAGTGTAGAAGCCGTCGAAATTCTCGGCGAGCGCGTCGACGGCCTGCTCCAAGCCGCTGCCCTCGATCATCCGGTCAGCGATGAACCGGGCCCCGACTTCGGTGTCGTTCTCCGAGTCGAACTCCACGCCTTTGCGCCTCAGCTCCCGGCGGATGGTGGCGTGGTTGGAGAAGCTGCCGTTGTGCACCATGCACTGCCCGTCACCTACCGCATAGGGATGACAGCCTCCTGGGGTCACCGCGGACTCGGTGGCCATCCGGGTATGGCCGACCCCCTGCCAGCCCTCGGCGCTGCGGAGGCCGTAGGCCTCGGCAAGGTCACGCGGGTGGCCGACCCCCTTGAGCACTGCGAGGTCCTGCCCGAAGCCGCAGATGAGCGCCTCCGGGGCGATCTCCGCCACAGCTGTCTTCAACTCTTCAACGTCGGTGACGGCGCTGGCCAGCTGGGTGGCGTCGGCCTGATGCACGCTCACCTCGGTGCCAAGCTGCGCGGTCAGCGCCTCGGAGAGCTCCCCGGCTGTGAGACCGGATTCCAGCACTGAGACGGTGACAGTTCCCGGTGGTGACCAGGTGGGGTCGCCGTAGACGGCCACACCTGCCGAATCGGCGCCGCGCTCCTCCATCTCACAGAGCATGGAGGTCAGCAATTTTCCCAGTCTCGGGTAGAGCTCGGGATTGCGCAGGTGCAATCCGACGATTCCGCACATGTTTGCGTGTCCTTTCTAGAAGGCGGTCAGGTAGCGTGTCAGCTCCCATTCGGTGACCTGGGCGTGGTAGTCGTAGAACTCTTGGCGTTTGATCTTGGCGTAGTAACCGCCGACATCCGGATTGACGGTTCCGAGGACATCCAGAATGGTCTTGTCGGTCTCAAAGGATTCGACGGCGTCCATGAGCGTCAGCGGCAGCCTGGGAGCATCCTCTCGCTTCCCGCCGGGGGTTCCCGGGCTGGTCTTCTTGGCAATGCCGTCCAGCCCGGCGCCGATGAGCGCGGCCGCGGCAAGGTAGGGGTTGGCGGAGCCGTCGCCGCCGCGCAGCTCGACGCGCTGCTCGTCGGGCACGCGAATATAGTGAGTGCGGTCGTTGCCGCCGTATGTGGCGGTGCGCGGGGCCCAGGACGCACCGGAGGTGGTCGACACGGCACCGGTGCGCTTATAGGAGTTGACGGTGGGAGCCAGCAGGGCCTGTAGGGCGCAGGCATGTTCCAGCAGCCCGCCGACGAAGTGGTAGGCGGTCTCGGAGAGTCCCAGTCCATGGAGATCCTTGTTCTCACCGGGAAAGACCGGCTTGCCCTGTGAGGTCAGAGAGATGTGGAAGTGCAGGCCTGAGCCGGTGCGGTCGGCAAAAGGCTTGGGCATAAAGGTGGCGATCATGCCGCGTTTCTCTGCGACCATGGTGATGAGGTAGCGCAGGGTGACCACTCGGTCGGCAGTGGTGAGGGCGTCGGCGTAGCGGAAGTTCTGCTCGAACTGACCGTTGCCGTCCTCATGGTCGTTGGCGTAGTTTCCCCAGCCCAGGGCGTTCATGGCCTGCGAGATCTCGGAGAGGTGCCCGAACATGCGGGTGACGCCGCGGGCGTCGTAGCAGGGCTGGGCGTGGTTGTCGCCATCGTCGGCGGTGACGAGCTTGCCGTTCTCGTCCCTCTTCAGCAGGAAGTACTCCACTTCAGCGCCCAGATGCGGCTCGAAGCCGCTCTCGGCGGCGCGGGCGATCAGGTCTTTGAGGATCACGCGCGGCGAGTAGCCCCAGCGTTCGCCCTCCACATGCGGGTCGCAGTGGACGATGGCCAGGCCCTCGCGGATGAACGGCACCGGAGTGAAGCTGGAGGCGTCGGGCAAAGCCATGATGTCGGGGTCCTTCGGCTCCTGGCCCATGGCCCCGGCGGCGTAGCCGGCAAAGCCGACGCCCTCCTCAATGAGCGTATCGAGGGCTTCGACGGGCACCAGTTTGGCGCAGGGCTTGCCGTGGAGGTCGACGAAGAGCGCCAGGATGAATGTGGTGCCGTGCTCTGCGACGAGGTCTTTGAGATCCGGGGAGGACATGGACGTACCTTTCACTGCCAGGAATCAGTGTACACCTCAAGTAAACACATGATGTGTTTCAGAGGTGTGAACGGAGGGTCTCAGCAGCGAAACAAGGAGGCGGCAGCACTGCGCAGTGCTGCCGCCTCGCATGGTCCGCGCCGTGCAGTCAGGGAGCCGCGGCCTTGGCAGCGGCTGAGGTCAGATACGCCTCCAGGCTGTCGTCCAGAGCCTGCATCCAGGACGTATGGTGCGGCACCGCCACGGTTCCAGTCATCACTGAGCGGTAGCACCGGTCACGGTAAGTGAGGATGTCCTCCTTCTTATCGTGCTTCCACTCCAGGAAGGTCTCAACCACAGTGTCCAGGTCGAAGGCAGGATAGTCAGTAGCCTCGATGAGGTCCTTGATGTAGTCGGCCTGGAACTGCACATCATCACGCACTGTGGCGGCCGCCTCCATGCGGGAGAGCCACCTGTTGACATCATTCCGCCGCTGCTCAGCCTGCGGCAACCCTATCCGGCCCAGAATCACATCTCGAACGAACCAGGCCTGTGCGTCGAACATGTTGAAAGTGAACCACTGATCCTGCATGCCCAGGTAGTAGAAGCCCGGAGCACCTTCATAGACGACCCCTTTGTAGAGGTTGTCCGGGTACAAGGTGTTCGCGGTGCGAAGCTTCAGCTCCTCGGATAGGAATGGGAAGTGGTGACGGTACCCGGTGGCCAGGACCACCGCGTCGAAATCGCGGGAGCGTCCGTCGGCGAAGTGCACCGCTGTCCCTTCGAAACGTTCCACCAGGGGCCATTCCTGAAGGCTCTGCGGCCAGCCGAAGCCCATGGGAGCGCTGCGATAGCTGAAGGTCACAGAGGCCGCCCCCAGCTTATGGGACTGGATGCCGATATCCTCCGCCGAGTAGCTTCCCCCAATGACCAGCAGGTGCTTGCCCGCCAGATGCTCCGCGCCACGGAAGTCGTGGGCGTGGACGACTGGACCCGGGAAGGTTTCGATGCCGGAGAAGGACGGCACATTCGGGTAGGAGAAGTGCCCGGAGGCGACGATGACCTCGTCGAACTGCTCGGTGGTCTCGGTCTGGCTGGGCAGGTGCTCCGCTGTGACCAGATAGCCGCCGCTCCGGTGGGCCTCCACACGACGCACCGAGGTGGAGAGCCTCACCCAATTCTTCAGCCCGGCGCCGGCCACACGGCCGTTGATGTAGTCCCACAGCACCGCCCGGGGCGGATAGGAGGAGATGGGGCGGCCGAAGTGGTCGTCAAAGGTGTAGTCAGCGAACTCCAAGCACTCCTTGGGCCCGTTGGACCACAGGTGACGGTACATGCTGGAGTGGACAGGCTCGCTGTACTCATCCACACCAGTGCGCCAGGTATAGTTCCACTGCCCGCCCCAGTCGGACTGCTTCTCGTAGCAGACGATCTCAGGGATTTCCGCTCCCTGGGCGGCCGCGGAGGCAAAGGCTCGCAGCTGGGCCATGCCGGACGGGCCGGCTCCGATGATGGCAACGCGCGTCATGGCTGATCAGGCAGCGAAGTCGCGGTCGCCGGCGAAGAAGCCCAGGGCGTAGTCGTCGGTCTCGAACCGAACCGGGGTGCCTTTCGGGAAGAAGAGGATGTCTCCTTTGTTGGCGATCACCTGCTCGCCGGTGTTGAGCTCGGTGAGCTTGAACTGACCCTCGACGACGAGCTTCATCTCGTCGTATGTGTAGGTGTAGTCCAGGGGGCTTCCGGCTTTGAGCTCGAAGAAGCCGCTGCACATGCGGGCACCTTCGGGGTTCATGTAGGCATCGCCGATGAATGCCTCCACACCGGGCTCGTTCATTGAGGGGATGCCGCTCTTGGCGCCCTCCACCTTGTGGATGGCACCACCTTTGGTCATCGTGCCGAGCAGTTGCTGTTCCATAGTTCCTCTTATTCCTTTCTGGATTGTTCAGGACATTGGCAGGCTCAGGCCGCGTGCTTCATGCGGGTATCGCAGTTTTCAGCCACGGCTCCGATGGCGGTCAGAGTCTGATCTACGGTCAGGGTGCGGTAGCCCTGGGTGATGCGGGTGCCGTCACGCTGGGAGTGACGCCGCTCCAGCAGGGCTGCGCGAGTGCTTGCGTCGACCTCGTCGAGCCTCTGCCCGAAAATCTCCAGCCAGAGGCGCAGGTCCCTGACGCTGCTGGGTCCTGCACCCATGGCCAGCAGCGTCTCATCGTCGGCGTCGTTGAACTGCTTGTGAAGCCGTTGCGGATCCAGGACGTCCTCGACCATGGATTCGCAGTCGGCGTCGTCGGTGCGGACCCAGGTGTCGGCGCCCTCGGCGCTCCCACCCGGCGAGTAGGCGTAGGCCGAGGCGAGCTGCTCGCGGAAGCTGGCGGCATCGGTCCAGCCGCTGGGCGCTTCGCGCACCCAGTCCTGATCATCGGCACTGACGGCAGGGCGGTCGGGCACCAGCAGGCGGGTGATAGCGCGGTCCCGGACAGCCCCAAGGACCTCGTAGGCGTCGGCGGGGAGAAAGACCTCACGCCGCGGCGGCCAGACATCCATCGGTGAGAAATCACCGTGGTGGCCACCAACGTGGAAGAGGAACAGTGGAGGGTACTGATCCCGGCGGCGACTGGGCAGGGCAGCGTAGAAGAGGGCCACAGCGGACTGAATCATCGCACTGGCGCCGACCGCACCCATCGGTTCGTCGACGACGACGCCAATGCGGTCCCACAGTGCCCACCGGGGAAGCACCTCCTGCAGTGTGCAAGGATGTCCGGACCGCTGTGCGGTGAACAGCTCTGGCCAGCACTGCACGGAGACATGCATACAGGTGACCCCTCCTTCAGGCGATGAGGATGGAGAGTCTCCAGAGTGAAACAGAGGACAATATGTGTCACTTCAGGAAACGTTGTATCACCACAGTACACATAGGATTATTTCATCGATGTATCAGCCCGGTGACAATACGATAGCCATTCCCTCTCATCGCCTATCACATCTCCTCAAGAGCTCCGGGGTCCTCCGGCAGAACCTGGCCACCGTCGACCACCAGCGTCTGGCCGGTGACATAGCCGGCCTGCGGCGAGGCGAAGTAGAGCGCGGCGTAGCCGATGTCCTCCACCGCGCCGAGCCGCTTCTGCGGGATCGCCGCGGCCATACCGTCCAGATACTCCTGACCGAGATCAGCCAGCCCCTCGGTCATGATGTTGCCCGGCAGCACGGCGTTGATGGTCACCCCGCGCGGGGCCAGCTCCATCGCGGCGGTGCGCACATAGCCGAGCTGGGCGGCCTTGCTCGCCCCGTAGTGCGCCCACCCGGGGTAGCCGGTGATCGGGCCGGTGATCGACGAGGTCACCACCACCCGTCCGAGTGCCGAAGCCGCCAGATGATCCAGGCAGGCCGCCACGCAGAAAGCCGTGCCGTAGAAGTTGGTGCCGATCACCTCATCCAGGGCCGCCCGGTCCAGATTCTCCAGCCGGGCGGAGGGGAAAATCCCCGCATTGGTGCACAGCGCATCGATGCCGCCGAAGGCCTCCACGGTCGCAGCGGCCAGCTCACGGCAGGACTCCTCGCTGGTCACATCGGTGACCTGGGTGGCCACCGGCGCATTGCCCAGGCTCTGTGCCGCCGCGTCCAGCGACACCTGGCTGCGCCCGGCGATCATCACGTTCGCCCCGGCGGAGGTGAAGACCCGTGCGATCCCTAAGCCGATCCCCTTGCTGCCGCCGGTGATGACCACCGTGCGACCCTCAAAAGTGCTAAACACAGCTCATTCCTCCTCAGTGGCAGTGGCAGACGCCGCCGCAGCAGCCGGCGGCAGGCGTCTCTGCCGGGTAGTCGAGCATGGGGTTGCCGTCAAAGAAGCCAGCGGGTTTTAGGTGGAATCCAACTCTTGCCACGGGCATGACCGGCCAGTCCTCGGGGCGTGGGGCGTGGTGGGCGCAGAGGATCGGCCAGACCACCAGGTCAGCGCCCTCCAGCGGGCGGTCGGCGGCGGCGTATCTCGGCAGTCCGTCACCGCCGGGGTTCTGTGGAACGTACTCCCCTGCGGCGTAACGCTCCCGCTCCTTGAAAGCGGTCACCCAAAGGTGCTTCCGGGTGAATCCGCCGCGGTTGTACTGCTGGGAGCCGGGTTGGGCCAGCGGCAGCGCCATGGACCCGCCGAGCTCCAGCTTGTATCCGACGTTGTTGCCGGTAGCCGGGTTCACCTTCTCCGCATTGGCGATGATCCAGCTGCGTCCGCGCAGCGGATCCGCCACCCGTTGACCCTCGGCCTCTGTTCTGAGCAGGGTCTTGGACTCGTACCAGGCATTTCCCCAGACGTTCTCCGCCGACGGTGCGACCTCCGCCTGGACCTCGTAGACGCTGTTGTTCGGCCCGTCGACGTTCATATCCAGCCGCATGCCGAAGAAGTGCTGATGATTGGGGCCGTAGAGACCGGGGGCCAGCACCGTGCCATATTGGGGCCGCTCGCCGTCGAAGGCGCCGGTGGACAGAATGCCTGTGAGTTTGGCCTCGAACTCGATCGAACCGTCCAGATAGAGGTACCAGTAGAAGCCGTAGTCGTAGTTGCCCACCGTAGTGAATATGCTGATCACCAGGCGCCGATTGCGCCGCACCTCGGCCTCACCGGTGCGGTAGTCAGTGTGCTTCCAGCCGATCCCGGCGTCCTCCTCATGGATGCAGATGGCATTGTCGATGGTCACCGGTTCGCCATCCTGATTGCAGACGTGGGCGTCCAGGTAGGTGATCTCACCGAGGCAGTCGCAGCCCAGGACCAGGGAATTGGCCATACCGCCGAGTCCGTACTCGCCCTCATCGAAGACGTTCTTGTTCCAGTGGGTGTGCCCGGGGTCTCCGTAGGGCACGTACATCTCAGACAGCGAGGCGCGGTAGAGCACCGGGCGTTCGGTGCCGCGGTCGGTGTAGGTGATGTTGTGCAGCACCAGGCCCTCACGAGGGGTGAAACCGATGCGGAGCTTCCAGTTGGCCCAGGCGATTCCGTGGTCATCCATGATGAACGAGGGCCCTTGGGACTGGCTGATCTCGATGGGCTTCATCGGCTCGCGAACTTGGTCGAAATGCGGCGAGTTCTCCGGGTCGATGATGGTCTCCACGGAGTAGTTGCCCTTCTTCGGCGGCAGCTCGACGACGCCGTAGTCGTCGACCGCGAGGATCTCCCGCTTGTCCAGATCCACGGTGATGATCAGATTCTCCACCGGCTTGGCGTATCCATTGGGATCGTCCTGATCTGCGCAGATGAACAGAAGGGGACGTGAGATTCGGCGGGCGGAGGGATCATCCTCAAGCATCGTGTAGCCGGCAGCCCATTTGTCCACGATGGCGTGCGAAGGGTCAGTGACTCCGCGCTTGACCAATGCCTCCTGAACTCTGGGATCGGCGCGGATCAGCTCCTCGCAGAAGAGGAACTCCTCCTCAGCCATGGGCGGCTGCACATCAGGCACCTCGCTCAGACTGACCACGGAGCTCTGAGTAAGGTCGACGACGGCCTCCAGAGTCCGCTGCTGCCGGCGGTCTCTGAGCAGCAGGAATGCTTCTCTGCTGACCGGTGTGCCCTCGGCGTCGAAAGCTTGCACCGCGCTCTTGGTGGGTTCTTTGAGCTCGATGAACACGAACCGGCACTCATCGTGCACCTCGGGATGCTGTTTCAGGAGCGACGACGCGGTCCCGATCTCCTCTGCAGCCAGCGGCTCCAGCGGATGCACCGGAGCCGCTGGCTCGGCTGCGGCACCTGCTCCGACTTCGGCGGTGGTCGATTCAGTTGTCATGACAGGGTTGTCCTTTCAGTCGAGGAGCCAGGTGGCGGAGGTCAGATAATTCTGGGCTATCCGAGCAGTGCCAGGGACTTGCTGAGCCCAAATCGCCGGCGGCAGGGCGTCCTCACGGTGGGTGGTGGTCCAGCCGACCATCTGCAGGCGGCGGATCATACTCAGCGCGCAGGCATAGCTGATCTGGTCCTGGTTCAGCGGCCGCACCGAGGTGTAGCCGGCGATCCAGTCCTTGGCGATCGCCGGAGTGTAGGTCTCATGTTCGATGAAAGTGAAGGCCGAGGCGAAGTCGTAGAGGAACCAGCTGAAGCCGCAGTCGTCGAAGTCGATGACGGTGAGTTCCCCGCCTGCGCTCATGATGTTGGAGGGCCGCAGATCGGCATGGATCAGCCCGAGGCCCTGCCCCGACTGCGTCAGTGGCGCGACCTCCTGCAGTGCTTTGGCCTCAGCGGCCGCCATGAGGCTCTGCTGCTCAGGCGTCAGTTCGGCATTGCGCCAGTCGCCCCAGCGCGAGCCTTCTCCCAGCATGTCCTCGATGTTCCAGGTGAACCGGTCGAAGTCCTCCGGCCGGCTCCACCGCTGGGACTGATCGTGGAACTGAGCGGTGATCTCACCGATCCGTCGGTAGTACGGGCGCGGGTCTGTCATGTCCTCGAGCACCTCGCCCTCGATGAAGGCGAAAGCCACCACATACCAGGGCCCGTCTGCGGTCTTAGGCGGTTCAGCCGGCTGATCGACCGCGAGCATCAGCGAGCCGTCGGGCAGCGGCAGCACCTCCGGGACCGGCACATCTGTCTCGGCCGCCAGCGCCTGCACCCAGGTCAGCTCCGAGGCGATCTGCTGGGGATCCACATAGGCGGGTCGGTGTACCCGCAGTACTGCGCGGGGGCGGCCGTCCACCTCAAGGCGGAACGTGGCGTTCTCGGATACCGCGATGAGCTTGATCGTTGTGCTCATCGAGTCCAGGCCCCAGCCGGCGGTCACGGCCTCAGCGAGCCAGGCGGGGGCGTCGTCGTTCTTCTGCAGGGCGGCGAAGACGGCGAACGGGTCAGCGGCGGCAACGGTGGAATCAGTCACAGTTCCATAGTGCGTCGTCCATGTCACATCAAATGTTTCCTAATACACCCAATCGTTTACACACATGAAACACTGGGGGAAGCGGCTAGGGGTCCTCGCCTGTCAGGATGGGAGCAGTGCAGATTCATCAGGAGGATCACTATGGCCACCCGTTCCACGATCATGGACAGCAACAGCTTCCGTGCCGAACATGCCAAAGGTCTGGATCAGGAGACGCGTAAGCTCACCCAACGCCGCGAGGAACTGCTCGGGGGCTCTTACCGTCTGTTCTACCGGAAACCGGTGCATCTGGTGCGCGGCGAGGGACAGTACCTCTGGGACGCCGCGGGGAAGAAGTACCTGGACATGTATAACAATGTGGCCAGCATCGGGCATGCGCATCCAGCAGTGGTGGCGGCCGTGCTCGAACAGATGCAGGCGCTGAACACCCATACCCGCTACCTGCACGAGCGCATCCTCGACTACACCGATGCCTTCGGCACCACACTGCCCGGCTACCTTGACCCCGGAGACTACAAGGCGATGTACATGTGCACCGGCTCGGAGGCCAACGACCTGGCTCTGCGCATTGCCAAGACCTCTTCCGGGGGCACTGGGCTGATTGCGACCACAGAGGCCTACCACGGCAACTCCGAGCTGAGTTCCTCGGTCTCCCCGGCCCTGGGCTCCGGACAGCCGATCGGGGAGAACGTCTGGCTGCTGCCGGCTCCGGACAGTTACCGCACCGGTGTGGCGGACATCGGCCCCTGGTTCGCTCAGCAGCTGCGCGAGGCGATTGCCGATATGGAGTCACAGGGCGTGAAGCTGGCCGGGTTCATCGCCGACTCGATCTTCTCCTCCGACGGCGTACTTCCCGGCAGCTATCTGAGCGAGGCCGTCGAGGTGGTGCACCAGGCCGGTGGTGTGTTCATCGCCGATGAGGTCCAGCCCGGCTTCGCCCGGACCGGGGAGAACTTCTGGGGCTTCGCCGCCCACGGGGTGGCCCCAGACATCATCACCACCGGCAAACCGATGGGCAACGGGATTCCAGTCTCCGGGCTGTTCGCCCGTGCCGAGGTGCTGGCCAGCTTCAGCGACAGCATCCCCTATTTCAACACTTTCGGCGGTAACCCGGTGTCGATGGCTGCCGCCCAGGCGGTGCTCGACGTGATCCGCAGTGAGGGCCTGCAGGAACATGCCAGAACCGTCGGCGCCAAGACGCTGGAGGCCTTCCGGCAGGTCGGCGCGAACCATGAGAGCGTCGGCGATGTGCGCGGCGCGGGCCTGTTCATCGGCTTCGAGCTGGTCAAGGACAGGGCGACCCGTGAGCCGCACCGCGAACTGGCCCTGGAGATGCTGGAGGAACTCCGCGGCCGTGGTGTGCTGACCTCTGTGGCAGGGCCGCACGGCAATGTGCTGAAGCTGCGTCCGCCGCTGCCGTTCAGCGAGCAAGACATCCCCTGGGCCGCCGACGCCCTGGACGATTCGCTGAGCGCACTGGAATAGGTGTGAGGCGGAGGACCTGAGCCTCACAGGCTGCACTGAAGATCAATGAGTGATGGTGGTCTGCTGGTCGAGCGTCAGCCGAAGCTGGCCGCCGACACGGCGGTAGACGCTGCGCTGGTCATCAGGACATCAAATGGTTCTGCGAGATCCGCACGTGATACTGAGACTGGGTACACCAGAGCAGCAGCATCCTCTCCGACCTCGACTACACGGGCATCTGTGATCTCGTCGCCGTCCCAGCCCGGCACGTCGTTCAGAGCTCGCGACGGCGTCGCGGTCCATCACATAGGCTACGCAGATGCCCTGGAGCGTATTGTCAATGATGCGAACGACAGAAGAGACGGTATGAGCGAGAAATCACCGCCGGCGGACATCCCTGGCCCAATACTGCATGCGCTGCGGTGTCCGCTCTGCGGTCAGCAGCTCGAGCAAGATGCCGCCCGGCTCCACTGCCCGAGCGGGCACAGCTTCGACCGCGCCAAACAGGGGCACATCACGCTGCGGCGCGGCGGTCCCACGCCGAAGAACGCCGACACACCAGCGATGGTCGCCGCTCGCGAGGCCTTGCTGGACACCAGCCTGTATGAGCCGATCAAAGATCAGCTCAGTGCGGCGGTTGCCGCACAGCTCGACGCCGTCCGCGCGCCGTTGGTGGCCGACCTCGGCGGCGGCACCGGCTACTACCTTGCCGGGGTCCTGGACCGGTTGCCCAATGCCCACGGCGTGTGCATCGACCTCTCAGCAGCCGCGTTGAAGCGCGCCGCACGGTGCCATCTGCGCGCTGCGGCCATCGGGAGCAACCTTCTGGCCGATCCTCTCCCGCTGGCGACGGGGTCGGTAGCAGTAGCCACGAGCATCTTCGGCCCGCGCAATGTGCCCGAGATTCAACGAGTCCTCGGCACCGGTGGCCTACTGGTGGTGGCCACCCCCACCAAGGAGCACTTGGCGGAGCTGGTGGAGCCACTGGGGATGCTGCAGGTCGATCAGCGCAAGGATGAACGCCTCGCGGCCAGCCTCACCGCGTTCACACAGATCGCAGCCGAGCACCTCACCTACCGTGTTCCGGTGAGCTCTGAGCAGGCCGGGGCGCTTGTCAGGATGGGGCCGAGCGCTCATCACATCACCGCGGACGACCTCGACGCCCGCCTTCGCCACCTACCAGATGACCTGACCATCACGGTATCGGTGAACCTGGGCCTCTACACCATGAGATAAGCCCAACCAAAATTCTCCGGAGCCACTATTCACAGTAAGGCGTCCCGGATCAGCGCTTCTTTTCCGGCCACGTCAAGTCCTTCGGATACCTGCGTTGGGCACTCTGGCACTGTGAGGGGCGAACCTGCAGGACCCCTGCAGCGCTCAGCCAGCCGCGATGAGCTGATCAGCTAGTTCCGTGCGCTCGTAGAGGACGTACCTTCCGAATCGGTTCGTCTGAAGAAGCCCCGCACGGGCCAGAGCCCGCAGGTGCTGATTCACTGCAGCAGTCGTGACGCCCATGAAGAGGGCGATCGCAGTAGACGACGCGGGCTCGTCGAGAGAGACGAGCAATTCGGTGCGCGTGCGCCCGAGGATCCCCACCAGCCCGAGGCGCGAATCGACCTCCGATGCCGCGAGACGACCCCGTCCGCGCGCGCGGTAGGTGAAGATAAGGTCGCTGTGCGAAAGATTGGGGAGATTCGTCCCCCACTTCACGAGCGTCGGCAGGAACGTCACCCCTCGGTGGTCCGTCGACACGTCGAAGCCGTTGCCAGAGCGGGCGCGAAGGGGGAGCACGAGATCGTTTCCCCGCACCATGAAGGCTGGTATTGCGCTGCCGATCGCCGCGGCGACCCCGTTAGCTGCCAGCTCCGCACCACGGTAAGTCACGTCCGCTTCGAGAACCCGCTTGAACGCTGGCCAATGCGCCGCGAAGCAGGCGTGCCAATAGTCCTCAACGGTCTCGAGCACGAACTCCTTGAGCGCACTGTCAGTACGCCCCATGATCTCAGGCGGAGAACCCCACACGCGCTCCGCATCCCTGCGGAAGATCGTCGCTGGGACCTCCGCCAACGCCGCAAGTTCCTGCGCGAAGGAGGATCCACGCCGAACCGGATGCTGCATGAGTGTGTCGAGGATCCACTTGTCTGGATTGATCAGGCTGAGGACCCGCTCCTTCCCGACCTTCTCGCGTGCGGCAGCAGTCTCTTCGAACCACTTCTCATGGAAGGGGTGGCGCTCCGGATAACGCACGATCATCGTGCTCAACGCCAGTTCGCACAGCGGGCTCGGGGCAAACCTCAGTCTCCCCACAGCATTCCGCACGATCACCTGGTCCATGAAGCAATACGCTATATCCATTGCGGGCGCGAGTCATCCTCCCCTAGGTTCGCGACATGAACCATCCCGCCGCGATCGAACTGGATTCGCTAACCCGGCGCTACCACACTCCGCGCGGCGAGGTCGTCGCTCTCGATGACGTCTCGCTCACGGTCACCCCCGGTCAGATCGTCGCAGTACTCGGCGAGAACGGCGCGGGCAAGACCACCCTCGCGAAGATCCTCTCGACCCTGCTACATCCCTCCGCCGGGGCGGCGCGTGTCTTCGGGCACGACGTCGTCACGGATGCACGACGCGCACGCGCCCTCACCACCGCGGTGTTCGGCGGAGATCGCGGCCTCTACCCGATGCTCAGCGGACGGGAGAACCTCCGCTACTTCGGTGTGGTCCACGGCGTTGCCTCCCGCGAACTGCGTCGTCAGATGCCACGGCTCCTGGAGGAGGCCGGTCTCACCGAGGCGGCGAACCGGCGCGTGGAGACGTACTCGAAGGGGATGCGTCAGCGCCTGCACCTCTGCATCGGCCTTCTCACCCGCCCCCGCGTACTGCTGTTAGACGAGCCTACGGTCGGTCTCGACCCCAAGGAGAGTGCCCGTCTGCGCGAGACGATCGCGGAGTTTCCCAGCGAGGGCACGACCGTACTGCTGACCAGCCACAATCTCCTAGACGTCGAGCGTCTCGCCGAGCGCGTGGTGATGCTCAGCTCCGGGCGCATCAGCCACGACTTGCCCCTCGACGAATTCCGCCGTCTGGCGGGTCATGATGCAGTGGTCAAGCTGCGGCTGCCAGCTGGTGCTCGGCTCACGCCCGAACTTGAAGCCCTAGGAGCGGACATTCAGACCGGCGGGGACGGCACTGTCATCACGCTGTCGATCCGCCGCTGGTCTCCCGCCGTGCTGGGCGAGATCTCCGCCGCGCTGCGTGGGCAGAACATCCTTGATCTTGACGTGCGCCCCGCGACCCTCGACGAGGCCTTCGCCAACGCGGCGGAAGGGCGCTGGCGATGATGCGGACCCTTTACGAACTCACCCGGAACCAGGCTCTGATTGTCGCCACCCGTCCGGTGAACATCGCCACCGGCGTTGTCACGCCGCTGATGTTCATGTCGCTGCTCACGCTGCCCAGGCTCGATGATATGACTCCGACGGAGGCGACCCGAGTCTTCACCGGCGTGCTACTCGCCGCCTTCTGGAGCGCCTCGCTCTGGAGCGGGGCCGGAATCCTCCGCCGGGAGAGGTGGTTCGGCACCCTGGCACCGAGCTTCACCGGACGCCCCGGACCGGTGGCCGTCATGACGGGCAAGACGCTCGGCGGAGTCGTCTACGACGTGGCACTGATCTTCTTGAGCAATACCGTCTTCGTCCTGGTCTTCGGTATCCGGCTGGAGATCGGCGCACCCGGTGCCTTCGCTCTCGGGATCGCTGCGGTCATCGCCTGCGGGGTCGCATCGAGCCTCTTAATCGGTGCCGTACTCATCCTGTCGCGGCATGCTTTCCAGCTCACGACCGCCTTCGGCACCCCGATCCTCCTGCTCGGGGGCACGATCATCCCGCACGAGGTACTGCCCTCCTGGGTGGCGGCGATCGGTCAGGTGATCAATCTCGCCTGGCTGCAGCGTTTCCTCGCCTCCACCGCCGACCGGCCCGACTGGGCAGCGCTGGGAGCCGCCCTCGCGATCTCCGCCTGCTACGCCGCCGTCGGAGTATGGTGCCTTCACCTCACGCTTCGCCGCGCCAGGAAGGAGGGGACTCTTGAACTGGCGTGAACTGCTCCTTGCGAACATCCGCCTCGGCGGGCTGCTCCACCGCGCACGCTGGCCGCTCAGCGTCTGGGTAGTGGGCGCACTGCTGCCCGAGATCTTCCGCATGCTGGTCTACGTCCTGATCGGCTACATCGTCGGTGACACAGCCGGGCTGCAGTTCGCCCTGGTCGGCTGCTTCGCGTTGGGGATGATTTCCTCGACCGTATCCGCCATCTCCGACGTCCCGGTCGACGATGTGCAGGCGGGAACCTACCGTACGGTGCTGCTGGGCAGCCTATCGCCGTTCACGCAGTACCTCGGCCGTGCCCTCGTCATCGCTGCCAACGGGCTGGTCCTCACGGTCATCGCGACGAGCGTCGTCGCCCTTGTCACGGGCCAGGGCACACTGCTGCTGTCGCTGCTGCCGCACACATGGATGCTCGTGCCCGCCGCATTCAGTACCTCGATGCTAGGGCTGTTGGTCATTGCCCCGGCCATCGGGAGCAATTGGGAGGGCATCACCTACAACACCGCCACCGGTGTACTGGTGGTGATGTCCGGCGCGGTCTTCTCCCTGACGAACCCGGCGGCATCCGCGATCGGGCAAGCGCTGCCGCTCACGCACGTAATCCAGGCGCTGCGGCTCGCCCTCGAAGGACAGCCCTATGGGGAACGCCTCGTCCTCGAGGTACTGACCGGCCTCGTATGGGGGCTCGCCGCCTATGTGCTCTTTCGCTGGCAGGGCGCGCGCGGCAAACGCACCGCCCGCGGGGCCTTCGCCGCCTGATCACGCGCTCAACCGGCCCCCGGCGGGCTGCCCCCGAAGGCTCACCAGCCGGCCCCTGGCTCTGTACGGATTATGTCCGGGTACTGGTGCCATTCCACCCGTCCATCCATCCGGGGTGCCTCTCTAATGGGTAGTGGCTGGCCTGGTGCTGGCTGGTTAGGTTGGTGACTGGCTGCTGGGGATGTGGCTCCTGGTGCCTCTGACCCCGGGCTCCGGGGATGTCTATCTGGTGGGCAGGTCAGGCTAGGTCTAACACTGGGTCACTGACCTAGTCCACTGGTTCACCTGAATCGCGTCGCTCCAGATGGAACGTGAGGCACGAGCAAGCTGCTCTCAAGCTTCGCAATCTGCCGCTGTCGCAAGCAACATCTCGATAACAAACCCTGCTCACCATTGACACTCGGTGGTTGCGACAGAAGGGTAGAAGCAAGAAATACGTTAGCCATGGAACATACGCAATAAATATATAAAGGATACGTAACATGAGACCCGCTTTACTTCTTAGCGAAGAAAAACTCACTCTGCAACTTCATCGCCCTCGCGTCATTTCCGCTTTCCAATCGTCCTTCTGATAGTGGCGGGCCTGTTAGGGCTGGGTTTTGCACCAGCACAAGCTGCAGAACAGGCACCTAATACCCATGTGACACCAGCATCAGGTCCAGTTGCCGAAGAGACTATAAGTGTTCATGCCTCTGCAGAAGCGCTCGAGGCGGAGCCGATGGAGTCTCTAGAGATCGAGTTGACTGATGACGAGTTATCTAATTTATCCGCCATCGAAGAGCACATCGATTCGGATGGACAGCTTAGTCTGACGGCCGCCGAAGACGATTCCAGGATCGATCAAGCATTCTTAGAAGAGTTTGCTGAAGGCTACGCAAGCTTGGGTAATGGCAGTGGGATCAGCGGACAAACAGTACAGCCGTCCGAGGCAACTACTTCGTCGAACGGCGTTGGCATCAATACCGTCATAGGTTCAGCGATGTATCTCGACAGTGGCAATGCGAGTGCGCTGTCTGCCTCGATGGCAACAGGAGTTACGGTGGCTGGAATTGTTGGATTTCTCACGGCGAAGACTGGAATCGGCCCAGTTGCCGCAGCAACTACGGCGGGAGCTCTAGGACTAATAGGCGGTCTTAGCGCCCTGTGTAACTCATGGGGACGTGGCATCGTTATGAGTACTGGCCCCACCCCGGTCTGCTGGTCACAACCTGAATGGTGATCATGAATACAAAACTACTTACTGTCATCGGGATCTTACTGGCCCTTAGCGGGATGATCCTCGGCATCGCAGGGGTAGCTACTGCGTGGTCCGAAACCAGCATTTCGCCAGTCTGGGCATTACTGCTGGGATCAGGTGCAATATTCATCCTGCTAATCATCCAACGCCGCAAAGTAATGCCCCCTAGAGTGGTATAACCATCCCGGTACCGGTGGTTGGTATCCGGGGTCGATGCCTGCTTCTTTGAGCTGTTCGGCGACGGTCTTGGACCGCTGCTCATATCCCTCATCTGGGGGAATAGGGTATTGGGTGTTTCCTGCTGGTTAGCGTCCGAGGTCGGGCCCGGTGTCCCGAGGCGTGGGTGCCGTGGGCGCGCCACGATGCCGGTCACACGCTGCCGTTCGACGACCAAGTTGCGTGGCTGGCAACGAAATCGTCGAAGTCCACGGTGACGGAGCTGATGCGTGTGGCGTGGCGCACGGTCGGATCGATCATCGACCGCGTCTGGGCCGACGCCGAGAAGATCCAGGACCGATTCAACGGGCTGCGCCGGATCGGGATCGATGAGATCAGTTACAAGAAGGGCCACAAGTACCTGATAGTCGTCGTCAACCACACACCAAGCAGCTCGTGTGGGCAGCGCCGGGACGCAGCAAGGACACGCTGCGGTAGTTCTTCGACCTCCTCGGCCCCGACAGGTGCGAGCAGATCACGCATGTTTCCGCCGACGGGGCGGACTGCATCGCCGATGTCGTCGCGGAGAAGGGCCCGGCCGCGGTTCGTGGCGCCGATCCGTTCCACATCGTGCAGTGGGCGACCGAGGCGCTCAACGACCTACGGCGCGAGTCGTGGAACGAGGCCCGAAAACTCGCGCGGAAGGAACCGTCCAGGCCGCGTGGCAGACCCGCAGCCGACGCGCCAGAGCGGCCACAATCCGACCGCGCTAAAAGGCTGAAAGGGGCCCGGTTCGCGTTGCTGAAAAATCCCGAGGACCTCACCGAGAAGCAAACCACGAAGCTCGCATAGATCGTGAAAGCCGACCCGAAACTGTACCGCGCCTACCTCCTCAAAGAGGGCCTCCGGCAGGTGTTCAAGCTCCCCCTCTACGACGCGAGGACCGCGCTTGAGGGATGGGTTCAGTGGGCACCCCGATCCCGCATCCCGGCTTTTGTGAAGCTGCAACGCTCGATCGTGAAACACCGCGACCGGACCCTCGCCGCGATCGAGCACGGTCTCTCTAACGGGCTGATCGAGTCAACCAACACTAAGATCAGACTCATCACAAGGATGGCATTCGGGTTCCGGTCAGCCGAGGCTCTGATCGCTCTGGCGATACTCTCCCTCGGACCCCACCGACCCGCCCTCCCCGGACGAACATGACCCACAGGTACGTCAGGAGAGCCGGAAAACAAAGCTGATAGCCCACTGATCTGGGGCGATATGCTCTACCGCGTGTAGGACTCCCACTTGCGGCGGGGATGTTCAGCCTCGACCACCCGCACGGTCCCCGACTTCGAGCGCATGACGATCGACTGGGTGGTCACGTAGTTGCCGCTGTAGCGCACCCCGCGGAGCAGATCACCGTCGGTGATGCCGGTGGCGGCGAAGTAGCAGTTGTCCGAGGCGACCAGATCCTCGGTGGTGAGGATGGTATCAACGTCGTGCCCGGCGTCGATGGCTTTCTGCTTCTCCTCATCGTCCTTGGGCGCGAGCCGGCCCTGGATCACACCACCGATCGCCTTGATCGCACAGGCGGTGACGATGCCTTCCGGTGTACCGCCAGTGCCCATGAGCACGTCCACGCCGGTGCCCGGCCTGGCCGCAGCGATGCCGCCGGCCACATCACCGTCCATGATGAACCGGGTGCGCGCGCCGGCCTCACGGATCTCTTCGACCAGCTTGGAATGCCGTGGACGGTCCAGCACGCACACATTGAGCTGATCCACACCTTTTCCGGTGGCTTTGGCCACCAGATGCAGATTCTGCTTCACCGGCAGCCGCAGATCGACCATATCGGCTGCCTCCGGGCCGGTGACCAGCTTATCCATGTAGAACACCGCTGAAGGATCAAACATCGACCCGCGCTCTGCCACGGCCAGCACCGAGAGCGCATTGTCATAGCCCAGAGCCGTCAGCCGGGTTCCGTCGATGGGGTCCACAGCCACATCGGCCTCCGGCCCTGAACCGTTGCCCACGTGCTCGCCGTTGAACAGCATGGGCGCCTCGTCCTTCTCACCCTCACCGATCACCACCACGCCATTGAGGTTGACGGTGTCCAGCAGCGAGCGCATGGCATCGACTGCCGCGCCGTCGGCACCGTTCTTATCCCCTTTGCCGACCCAGGCTCCGCCGGAGATGGCCGCAGCCTCAGTGACCCGCACCAACTCCAGCGCCAAGTTGCGGTCAGGCGCGTCATCGCCGACGGCCAGTTTTGGGTTCAGGTGCGAGAAGTCCTCGTCCTTCTGGCCTGCTTTCCTTGCGGTCACTGTGGTCTACCTCCGCGTGTTGGGATGGGCCTGACCTCCACGTCAGGCCTCAGCTCCAGCATATCGGTTGGTGTTGCCTGCGCTAATGAGACAATGAGGGGCGTGAGTGAAGACAGACCGGTGCAGATCACCCAATCCCAGGCTCAGCGCCTGCGCACCCCCATGATGGGCATGATCATCACCATGGCGGTTCTGGTGGGGATCCTGGCCCTGATGTGGTTCATGAATCCAGAGCCGGATGTCACCTATACCCGTGACGAGGATGTGCCGGAGGCCGCCGGCTGGGCCGACGAGGTCGCCGGCTACTCCCCCATAGCCCCCGATGTTCCCGCAGGCTGGACGGCCAACTACGCCCGGTGGGAGACCCGCGCCGAGCATGGTGTGGAGGTCTGGGAGGTCGGCTACACCACTGATGCGGTGAACTTCCTGGGCTTTGCTCAGACCGACAATGCCAACCCTGCCTGGGTCAATGACGAGACCGAGCAGGCACAGGCCACCGGAACCACCAATGTGGGAGGTCTGAGCTTTGAAACCCGGGAACGAGGCGATCGGCACTACTATGTGCTGGCCGCCGAAGACAACCATATCGACGGCACCACGGTGGTCATCAGCTCCGATGCAGGCGCTGAGGAGGCCCAGGCCGGCCTGGAGGCTATTGTCGACTCCATCGGCCGTGAGGTTCCGGACAGTGAACGCAACGACGGCGTGGAGGAGAACGATGAGTGACGAGGCGGCGAAGCAACCCACACCGGCCGAGGCGTGGCAGCTGCTCACCGAAGGCAATCAGCGCTTTGTCAGCGGCAACGTCCACCACCCCAACCAGAATGCGGCGCGGCGATCTTCGCTGACTGATTCGCAGCACCCGATGGCGGTGATCTTCGGCTGCTCAGATTCCCGCCTGGCCGCTGAGATCATCTTCGATGTGGGCTTGGGCGATGTGTTTGTGGTCCGCACCGCCGGCCAGGTGATCGATGATGCGGTGATGGGTTCCCTGGAGTTCAGTGTGGACGTGCTGCAGGTGCCGCTGATCGTGGTGCTGGGCCACGATTCCTGCGGCGCGGTCTCGGCGGCGATCACTGCCGCGGAGACCGGCACCCTGCCCACTGGGCATGTGCGCAACCTGGTGGAGCGGATCTTCCCGTCAGTGCTGGCGGCCAACAGGTCTGGTGCTCAAAACATCAACGAAACAGTGGAGGAGCATGTGAAGCAGACTGCCATCCGCATCGTCGACCATTCCCGTGTCCTCCACGATGCCGTCTCAGAGGGCCGCACCGGGGTCGTCGGGGTGACCTACCGGCTCGCCGAGGGCAACGCAGACCTGGTCTCACAAATCGGAGCCCTGTGAGTCAGTGATATCACTGGTCGGCGAGCTGATCACCTCGGGGAACGCGGCACACCTTGTCGCAGGGCTCCTGCTGCTGATCGGAGGGGGAGCCTTCGCAGTCTGCGGCATCGCCCTGGCGTTCATCGACATCCAGCAGCACCGCCTGCCCAACAGGATCGTCTACCCTTGGGCCGGTTTCACCCTCAGCCTGCTGGTGCTGATCACCTTCCTGCTCGGCGATCTCCCCGGGTTGGGCCGGGCGATCGCCGCGGGCCTGGCGTGGGGGCTGCTGTTCCTGGCCGTTCGGCTGATTCACCCACCGTCGATCGGCATGGGCGACGTGAAGCTCACCGTGGTGCTGGGCATGTATGCCGGCTTCCTGGGCTGGGAGGTGCTCTTGGCCGCCGTCGCACTGTCTTTCCTGATTGGTGGCCTGGTCTCGCTGTGGCTGCTGGTCACCAAACGGGCCAGTTCATCCAGCAGGATCGCCTTCGGCCCGTTCCTGATCCTGGGCGCAGCGGGGGCCCTGATCCTCAGCTGAGGAGGCGACGCGTCGTGTAGCCCTGCTAGATTGCAACTTTGCTTCCTGCTAAAGTTCAAGTACCCAACCTGCTAGATTGAAACTAAGGATCATGTCTCAGCAGAACTACCTCAGGCGCTTCGTCGATGATTTCCTCGATGAAACAATGCCCCACCTGCCGGCCTTCATGATCACCGGCCCACGCGCGAGCGGCAAAACGACCACAGCCTTGGAACGCGCCGCCTCAGTGTTGCGATTGGATGAGCCAGCTGTCGCAGACATCTTCCGGGACGAGCTCGACCGCTACCTGACACGCTTAGATGCGCCGATTCTGATCGATGAGTGGCAGTACGTCCCAGAGAGTCTCGGTGCAGTCAAGCGTGCAGTGGACACCCACACAGGTTCAGGCCGCTTCCTTATCACCGGCAGTGTTCGTGCGCGGCACATGCAAAACACGTGGCCCGGGACTGGACGCTTCACACCGGTGAAGATGTACGGTCTTACTCAGGCTGAGCGGACAGGACACCTCGACGCGGTGTCTTTCATTGACCATCTTTTCGCGGGCGATCTTCCCCATCAGACGTTTGACAGCGCCCCATCCACTCGTGACTACCTCAACCTGGCAGCCCAGGGCGGATTCCCAGAGTCCGCCGTGCTGCCACCATCCCTCCTCTCCCGTTGGCACGAAGGCTATATTGATGAACTCATCACTCGTGATGTCGCTGAACTTGCGGAAATCAAACAACCCCGGCAGATGCTAGACGTCCTCAAAGCAGCAGCGCTGAACACCGCAGGCCTACCCCAGACCACGACACTGATGGAAGCATCCGGAGCCAGTAGGTACGTAGCAGAGAAGTACTTGTCACTGCTGGAAGAGCTCTTCATCATCGAGCAAGTCCCAGCGTGGCAGAAGAACAGACTGACACGCATGGTCAAAACACCAAAACTCCACATGGTTGACACCGGATTGGCCATGTGGTTGACAGAGACCTCACCTGAAGCGGTCGAGTTCGACTCTGGACTGCGAGGACGAATCTTAGAAAGCTTCGTCCTCGCCCAGCTGCGACCCTTAATGGCGCTGAGCAGCCAAAGTGTACGTGCCCTCCACTTTCGCGACACCAACGGTGACAGGGAGATTGACCTCATTCTGGAATCCCGAGGCGGAGTCACAGTCGGTATTGAAGTAAAAGCGTCTCGCCGAGTCTCTCGCCGAGACGCCCGCCACCTTGAATGGTTCCGCGACCGGATGGGAACCAGTTTCAAGGCAGGGGTGATATTCCACACTGGGGACTACGCCGGAGAAATCGCAGAGCGAATCTGGTTGCTTCCCATATGCGCCATCTGGGACACCCTCTGAAATATGGCGGTGCCGCTATCCCGGCCCCTTACTGCAGGGCGGCCCAGGCATCGGCCACCATCTCACGGATGTCCCGTTGAGGCTTCCAGCCCAGCTCGGCTGCGGCAAGGTCGCCTGATGCCACCAGTACCGCGGGGTCGCCGGGGCGGCGGGGTTGCTCCGCGGCCGGAACGTCTTCTCCGGTGACCTCGCGCACCGCCTCGATTACCTCCCGAACGGAGGTCCCGGTCCCCGTGCCGAGGTTGTAGATGGCGTGCCGTCCCGCTTCCGCAGCCTCAAGCGCCCTGACATGCGCATCAGCCAGGTCCACCACGTGGATGTAGTCACGAATGGCGGTGCCGTCACGGGTGGGATAGTCAGTGCCGAAGATCTTGGCCTCCGCAGCCTCGCCCCGTGCGACCTTGAGCAGATTCGGGATCAGATGCGTCTCCGGGTCGTGCCGCTCCCGCAGCGCGCCGGAGGCTCCGGCCACATTGAAGTACCTCAGACTCACCGCGGCCAGACCGTGGGCAGCCGCCTCGGCGGTGAGCATATGGTCGATGGCGAGCTTGGAGGCACCATAGGGGTTGGTGGGCCGGGTGGGGATGTCCTCAGTGATCTTCTCCACGCCGGGCTCGCCGTAGACCGCCGCGGTGGAGGAGAACACCAGCCGTTCCACCCCAGCGGCGCGGATCGCATCGATCAGCTGCAGTGAGGCGACGATGTTTCCGTGCCAGTACCGCTCCGGGTGCTGAACCGACTCACCCACCAGAGACTTCGCCGCCAGGTGGACCACACCGTCGAAGCTGGAATCCAGCACCTGGCCGGCATCAGCGATTTCCCCGCGGTGCCATACCGCGCCCGGCAGATCCATATTCGCGTGCCCGGTGGTCAGGTTGTCCAGAATCTCCACGGTGTGGCCGTCGGCCAGCAGCCGCTGGGCCACCACTGCCCCGATGTAACCGGCTCCCCCGGTGACCAGAAGTTTCATACCCGACAGCCTACTGGGCGTTGATGACAGCATGGTGGCTATAGACCCGCAGGTCAGGTGTCCCGCTTCCTGATGAGGTCATTCCTCACGTTTGCCAACGACGTGCCGAACTCATTCTCAGCCAGATCGAGCGTCGTCAATAACAGAGCCTCGGCATGAGTGAGAGCGACCTCCAGGTCGTGGTGCCACAGCCCTTCGAGCCGAGGCGCAAACTCTGGCGGAAGCAGCCGACACTGGTCGAACAGCGAGTGCTGCCACTTGACCAGTCGATGGGATCGGTAGATCCGGTTGATGGCGAGAACTGCGTCGAAGACTCCCTCCCCCACTGCGGCCAGCAGTGATCGGACAGCAATGGCGTCACCTCGTGCCACCAATACCTCTCGGTGACGCCAACCAGGGAACTGACCCGGGGTCAAAGACCGCTCCACCAGGGAATGGACCAGCCTATCGGGAAAAACTGCCGCTCGCTGCCGCCACTCCGCCAGCATCTGACTGCCCCGCAGCGCATAGGAACTGCGCAGTGCGGCTAAACGAAAATGCTTGACTGTGTCGAGATTCCCCTCGATCAGGACAGCATCAAGGAAAGCGTCCACTGTGTTGACTCTAAAGTTGCTGACGGTTACCGGGAGTCCATCGAAGCGATAGTCCTCGCTCCACTCCTGGTCGTCCTCGTCGTAGTCCCACAGTGTGGTCAGCTCGGCGCCAAGGTGCTTGATGGGCGCCAAACGTTCTTCCGTCGTCGGTGATTCATACCAGTAGCAGTCGATCTCAAGGTCAGACCAACGATCCGCCAGCCCAGCACCCACGGAACCTGCGACGGCCACCATCGAGAGGTTCGGCGCGGAGCCATATGCTTCGGCAATGCGCCTTGCTGCCCTTGAGCGCAGCTCCACTTGATGGTTCATCGGCAATGTCCGTTTCGATGTGCTGTCCCAGCACTGGTCGCCGGGGCAACTTCGCGCAACCACTCAAGCCTCGCAGGAGCTGCTGTCGACTCGAGTTCACTCTCGTTCATCATCTTCAGTCTCACTAGCTTCATATCACCACCCACACCCACGCCATTATGCTGGTGTCGCCCGGATTCCGACAGGGGAAGGCAAATGCGAGACGTCAGATCTGAGAGCTCCCAGTATGCCGTGGTCATCGGCGGGACAGGCATGCTCCGACCCGCAGTTCATGCGTTGCTGAAACGCAGACTGAAAGTCGTGGTCGTGGCACGCCGGCCTCATCGCGCGGCACCGACTGGTGATCATCACGACCAATTCCTCCCGGTGGTGAGCGACTGGAGCGACCCCGAGACGCTGGTCGAAGACGTCCTGGCAGCAACAGGACAACATCTCGCCAAGTACCTGATCATCTGGGCGCATTCCCCGCACCGGGAGGCGCTGATGCACGAACTGGAACGCGTTGTTGCCCAGGACGCCCTCGTGTTACCGGTATGGGGCAGTGCGGGGAGGGACCCGCGCGAGGCGCTTACTGAGCAAGCGGATTCATTCGCTGGTCATCGAGTCCGCCACGTCATCCTTGGTTACCTCAGCGGCGTCAACGGTTCACGCTGGCTGACCCACACCGAAATTTCGACCGGAGTTCTCAACGCTATGGAGAGCACACGTGAGATCCACGTTGTCGGACGACTCGACCCCTGGGACAGACACCCCTGAGGCTGCGATGTGGGTAAGGTTTCCCTATGCCAACACCGGAGTACATCAAGGACCTGCGCCAGGACATCGGGCACAAGGAGCTCTTCCTGCCGGGGGTGACAGCGGTGGTACTGCGCCGCAGTGACGATGACGGCATCCCCTTACGGGTTCCCGAGGTGCTGTTGGTGAAGCGCTCGGACAACGGTCAGTGGAGTGCCACCTCCGGCATCCTCGAACCCGGTGAGGAGCCCGGGGTGGCCGCATCCCGCGAGGTAGAGGAGGAGACTCGCGTCGTCGCGCGTCCGGTCCGTATCACCGGAGTCTCTGATCATGGACCTGTGACCTATCCCAATGCGGATAGGTGCTGGTTTCTCGATATTGCCTTTGAGATGGAATACCTATCCGGTGAGCCGGGAATCGGCGACGACGAGTCAACCGAGGTCAGCTGGTTCCCCACCGACGCTCTGCCGCATCCCTTCACCGAGCAGCACCGGGAGCGCATCGAGTGGGCACTCGACGCCGGGGCACCGGCGAGGTTTGTCAGCTGAGGCTCTCTGCCCGCTTGACGACCAGTTCGGCGTGGCGGATCAGCGGGCCGTCGATCATAGAGCCGCGGAACTGGAAGACACCGCCGTGGTGGGGAACTTCTGAAAGCAGCGCCCGGGCGTACTCCAGCTGCTCCTCGGTGGGCCGGTAGGCCTGCCGGATGACCTCCACCTGGCCGGGATGGATGCAGGCCTTGGCGGTGAATCCGCTGCCGACCGCATCGGCCGCCTCCTCGGCCAGCCCTTCGGCATCGGCGATGTCTGCATAGATGGCATCGATCGCCCCCTTCCCATGGGCAGCAGCTGAGAGCAGAACTGTGCTGCGCACATGGCGAGCGATGTCCCGGTAAGTGCCGCCGGGCAGCCGGGATGAGGTTCCCCCGATGGAGGCGATGAGGTCCTCTGCTCCCCACATCATCGCCGCAGTGGCAGGATGAGCAGCAATCAGTGGGGCAGCAGCCGCTCCGGCAGCGGTCTCGCACAGCGCAATGACCTGAGCTTCCGGCAACCTGCGGTGCAGCGCCTCCACGTCGTCTGCACTCTCCGCCTTGGCGAGCATCACATACTGCGGCGCAGCTTCCGCCAGCACTGTCACATCAGCCTGAAAATCCTCGGATCCAGCCGGGTTGACCCGGAACACATTACGGGCCCGGCGCTCAGCGCTCATCCCGGAGAGGTGTTCGACAGCCGCGATCCGCGCAGCAGGCTTATCAGCAGGGGCCACCGCGTCCTCTAGGTCCAGGATGACGGCGTCGGACCGCTCAGCGGCCTTCTGGTAGCGGTCGGGGCGGTCAGCCGGGCAGAACAGGATGGCCGGTCCCAGGGTAAAGCTGGCTGGCTGGCTGGACGTCATGGTCACTCTCCGGCTGTGGCGGCGTCGTCGTTCTGGTGGTGGTCCTTGAGCCAGAGCATCACACTGCGCACGCACTCGGCCACCACGGTTCCGTGCTGGTTGCGTCCGATATGCTTCACGGTCACGATTCCCTGCCCCGGGCGGGAGGAGGACTCGCGCATGCTGAGGATCTCGGACTCCGAGTATAGGGTGTCACCGTGGTAGAGCGGATGCGGGAAGGTCACCGATTCGAAGCCGAGGTTCGCCACGATGGTGCCCTGGCTCAGCTGCGCCACTGAGGCCCCCACCAGGGTGGCGAGGGTGAACATCGAATTCACCAGCGGCTGACCGAATGGCTGGCCGGCCGCCCAATGCGCGTCCAGGTGCAGCGACTGGGTGTTCATGGTCATCGTGGTGAACAGAACGTTGTCGGCCTCGGTGACCGTGCGCCCGGGGGCGTGCTTGAACACGGTGCCGACCTCGAGCTCATCGAAGTACCGTCCGCGCTGCTGCACCACTGGTGGCTCGGATCTCTGCCGGTCAGTCACGATTCCCCTCCCCTGCTCAGTCCAACCCCAGCGAACGGGCAATGAGCATCAGCTGGACCTCGGTGGTGCCCTCACCGACCTCGAGGATCTTCGAATCCCGGTAGTGGCGGGCCACAGTGTACTCATTGATGAACCCGTAGCCGCCGAAGACCTGGGTAGCATCGCGCGCATTGTCCATGGCGGCCTCGCCGGCCACCAGCTTGGCGATGGAGGCCTCAGTCTTGAAGGGTTTGCCGGCGGCCATCAGCAGCGCAGCCTGGTAATAGGCCTGCCTGGCGGTGTGGGCGCGGGCCTGCATCCGGGCGATCTTAAAGGAAATCCCCTGGTAGGAGCTGATCTCTGAGCCGAAGGCCCGGCGCTCCTTGGCATACTGCACCGCCTGGTCCACACAGCCCTGCGCGGCACCGGTGGCCAAAGCCGCAATGGCGATACGTCCTTCGTCGAGGATCCCTAAGAAGTTCGCGTAGCCGCGGCCGCGCTGACCCAACAGGTTCTCCTCCGGGACCCGGCAGTCGGTGAAGGACAGCGGGTGGGTGTCCGAGGAGTTCCAGCCGACCTTGTCGTATCCGGAGCCGACAGAGAACCCTGGGGTGCCGCTAGGCACGATGATGGTGGAGATCTCTTTCTTGATGCTGCCCCCGGGCTGCTGGAGCGTATCGGTGACCGCGGTGACGGTCACCAGCGAGGTGATGTCAGTACCGGAATTGGTGATGAACTCCTTGGTGCCGTCAATCACCCATTGGCCGCCCTCCACGGAGGCCGTGGTCTTGGTTCCAGAGGCATCGGAGCCGGCATCGGCCTCGGTGAGGCCGAATCCGGCCAGCTTCTTGCCAGCCAGCAGATCAGGCAGCCAGGTCTGCTTCTGGGCCTCGTTGCCGTAGCGGTAGAGCGGCATGGCACCGAGCCCGACGCCGGCCTCTAGAGTGATCGCCACCGACTGGTCGATCTTGGCGATCTCCTCCAGTGCCAGGCAGAACGCCAGATAGTCCCCTCCCTCTCCCCCGTACTCCTCGTCGAAGGGCAGGCCGAACAATCCCATGCTGCCCATCTGGGAGATGACCTCGTAGGGAAAGCTGTGCTCGGCGTCGTGCTTGGCCGAGACCGGCGCGATGACCTGTTCGGCGAAGTCGCGCACGGATTCGGCGAGTGCCTGGTGGTCTTCGGATAGCAACTGGGTCATCTCAGGTCTCCTTACTCTCGGGGTCTGCCAGGGCGGCCTCGGGATCTGCTTCCACTGCTGCCACCACCTGTCCCAGGCGGACGGTGTCCCCCTGGCTGACATGGATTCGGGCTCGGCCCTCCAGCGGGGCGGTGAGCTGGTGCTCCATCTTCATCGCTTCGATGGTGACCAGGACGTCTCCGGCGCTCACCTGGTCGCCGGTGACGACGCCGAGCGCCACCACGGTGCCCGGCATAGGTGCCCTGACCTCGGGGACGGCTTCGGTGAGCTCAGCGTCGATCTCCGCCAGCTGGCGCAGGGTCTGGGCCTGGTGGTCCAGGACCGTCAGTGCGCCGGTGAAGTCCTCGGCGTGGATCCACACCGTGGTGCCCTCTGGCCGGCGTTCACCACATCTCAGGCGCACCGGCAGGGTCCGGCCCCCACTGCGCAAGAGGTACCGTCCGCTGCCCGCAGTGGGCTCCAGGGTGATTCTGCCCTGGAATGTCACCTGGAAGGGTGCGGCGGCGTCGTCGTGCTGCGCGAGGACCTGGTACTGGGCAGGCTCTGCTGCGCCGGACCGCCAGCCATCCAGCCGCCAGGCGCTCGGAGTGTCTGCGAGATCAGCACTCGGCATGGCAAACCGCGCGGCAGCCTCAGCGTGGTGCTGCTGCGGCACCGGGAAGGACATGGCCGGCAGCTTCCGCTCGATCATCGTGGTGTCCATACGCCCGCTACGGACATCCGGGTCCTGGACCAGCTGCTGGAGGTATCCGGTGTTGGTGGTCACCCCCAGCACCACCATCTGTCCCAGTGCCCGGTCAAGCCGGGCCAGTGCCTGCTCACGGCAGCCGCCGGTGGCAATGATCTTGGCCAGCATAGGGTCATACTCGGTGCCGATCCGCTGGCCCTCCAGGAGTCCCGAGTCGACTCGTACGCCCACGCCCTGGGGCTCCTCCAGGGTCAGAATCTCTCCGGTGCTGGGCATAAAGCCCGCCTGCGCGTCCTCTGCGTAGACCCGGGCCTCGACCGAATGTCCGGTGAGCCGGACCTCGCCCTGCTCCAGTCCCAGCGGCTGTCCTGCCGCGATGCGGATCTGCTGCTCCACCAGGTCGATCCCGGTGACCTCTTCGGTGACCGGATGCTCGACCTGCAGCCGGGTGTTCATCTCCATGAAGTAGAACGTCGACGGGTCCTTGTCCGAGACCAGGAACTCCACCGTTCCGGCTCCGCGGTAGCCGACGCTGCGGGCCACACTGCAGGCGGCTTCACCGATGCGCTGCCGGGTCTGCTCATCCAGAAGCGTTGATGGCGCCTCCTCAATCACCTTCTGGTGGCGCCGCTGCAGCGAGCATTCACGCTCACCCAGGTGGATGACCCCGCCGTGGGCATCGGCGAGGACTTGAACCTCGATATGCCGGGGTGAGCTGATGAGCTGCTCAATGAACAGCGTGTCGTCGCCGAAGGCGGCCTGAGCCACCCGCCGAGCCGTCGTCAGCGTCTCGGCCAGATCCTGGTGGCGTTGGACAACATGCATTCCCTTGCCGCCACCGCCGGCTGAGGGTTTGATCAGCACTGGAAAAGTCATCTCCGCGGCTGCGGACACCAGCTGGTCATCGCTGAGTCCCGGTTCGCTGATTCCCTGCACCAACGGCACGCCTGCCCGGGCCACGTGGTTCTTGGAACGGATCTTGTCGCCCATGACCTCCAGGGCATGTGCGCCCGGTCCGATGAAGGTGATGCCTGCCTCAGCACAAGCCTGAGCGAACGCGACGTTCTCCGAGAGGAACCCGTAGCCGGGGTGAATGGCCTCAGCACCGGTTGCCTTGGCGGCCCCGATGACTGCCTCAATATTCAAGTACGACGCCGTGGCCGCGGCCGGCCCCAGGCACACAGCCCTGTCTGCCAACGCGACGTGCTTGGCTGCGGCGTCCGCTTCTGAATACACCGCCACCGAGCTGATCGCCAAGCTGTGCAGGGTACGGATCACCCGGCAGGCGATCTCCCCGCGGTTGGCCACCAACACCGTGGTGAAGAGCGCGTCAGTGCTGGTCCCAGCGGAGGGCGCATGTTCCGCCGCCTCTCGGCCTTCTGCGGTGGCGCCTGCTTTCAGGTCTGAGAGTGCCATATCGATCATCACATCCTGAACAGGCCGAAACTGGTCTGAGGCAGCGGCGCTCGCGCACAGGTCTCCAGTGCCATGCCCAGCACCCGGCGGGTGTCAGCGGGGTCGATGATGCCATCGTCCCAGAGCCTGGCAGTGGAGTAGTAGGGCTGGCCCTGCGACTCGTACTTCTCCTTGATGGGAGCCTTGAAGGCGTCCTCCTCATCCTGCGGCCAGTGTTCTCCGACCGCCTCCATCTGGTCCCGCTTGACGGTGGCCAGGACAGAGGCAGCCTGGGTCCCGCCCATCACCGAGATCCGGGCGTTGGGCCACATGAACAGGAACCGCGGGGAGTAGGCTCGTCCGCACATGGAGTAGTTTCCGGCACCGAAGGACCCTCCGATGATCACCGTGATCTTCGGCACCCGGGTGGTGGCCACAGCGGTCACCATCTTGGCCCCGTGCTTGGCGATCCCGCCGGCCTCGTAGTCCCGGCCGACCATGAACCCTGAGATGTTCTGCAGGAAGACCAGGGGGATGCCGCGCTGGTCGCAGAGCTCGATGAAGTGCGCTCCTTTCAGCGATGACTCCGAGAACAGAATGCCGTTATTGGCCACGATTCCCACCGGATGCCCGTCAATGCGAGCGAACCCGGTGACCAGCGTGGTGCCGTAGTCGCGCTTGAACTCGTGGAATAGGCTACCGTCGACGATCCGGGCGATCACCTCACGGACCTCGAAGGGCTGGTTCACATCCTGCGGGATCAGCCCGTAGAGCTCTTCGGCCCGATGCTCCGGTGGGGCGACGGGCTCAATTCCCCAGGCTCGCGGCACCGGTGGCGGGAGAGTGGCGACGATGTCGCGGAGGATCTGCAGTGCGTGGTCATCGTTCTCAGCAATATGGTCAGCAACCCCGGATTCCGCGGTATGGACTGTGGCACCACCCAGATCCTCGGCAGTGACCACCTCACCGGTGGCAGCTTTCACCAACGGCGGCCCGCCCAGAAAGATGGTGCCCTGGTTGCGTACGATGACCGACTCATCACTCATCGCCGGGACATAGGCACCGCCGGCGGTGCAGGCGCCAAGGACTGCGGCGATCTGCGGGATCTTCTTGGCCGAAAGGTTCGACTGGTTGTAGAAGATCCGGCCGAAGTGGTCTTTGTCGGGGAAGACCTCATCCTGCATCGGCAGGAACGCGCCCCCGGAGTCCACCAGGTAGAGGCAGGGCAGGTGGTTCTCCTCGGCGATCTCCTGAGCCCGCAGGTGCTTCTTGGCAGTCATCGGGAAGTACGTACCGCCCTTGACCGTGGAGTCGTTGCAGACGACCATCACCTGCCGGCCGTGCACCACGCCGATCCCGGTAATGATCCCCGCGCCCGGGGCGTCGTCGTCATACAGACCGTGTGCTGCCAATGCTCCGATCTCCAGGAACGGACTGCCCTCATCCAGGAGCCGCTTGACCCGCTGGCGGGGCAGCAGCCTGCCCCGGTCGAGATGACGCTGCCGAGATTTCTCAGACCCGCCCAGAGAGACTTTGTGCAGGTGCTCACGCAACTCTGCGGCCAGTTGCCGGTTCAGCTGCTCATTGCTGCGAAACTGCGCTGATTCAGGGGCCGCTTGGCTCAGGAGTGATTCCACAACATCCTCCTTACTGGTCTGAGCACGCCTAAACGAATTTGAGTTAATGTAGACTAACTGAAACTAAAGATAGTGGTGGTGATCACTTTTGTCCAGCTCAACAGTCGACTACACCGGCCAACGGCCCAGAACCCGGCGACAGGCCGAGAAGGAACAGCGCTACCGAAATCTCCTGGAAGCAGCGGGCCGGCTCTTCGGCACACATGGCTACGCCTCCGTGACTCTTGACGATATCGGGAGCAGCGTGGGGGTTTCCGGGCAGGCCATCTACCGGCACTTCAAGGGAAAGCAAGACCTTTTGGGCCACCTGCTGGTGGAGGTCAGCGCCGGGCTGCTCGAGGGCGCACAACAGATTCAGGCTGAGGAAGCTGACATCGAGCAGCGGATCGATAGGCTCGTGGCGTTCCACGTGGATTTCGCACTCAGCAGCCCGGAGATCATCCGCGTCCAGGAGCAGGAGATGCTCCAGCTGCTCGAAGCCGACCAGCGCAGAGTGCGGCGAATGCAGCGGGAGTACATCCGCATCTGGACTCAGGTTCTTGGCACCATTCACCCGCAGGCAAGCCGAATCCAGCTGCGCACCCGGATTCACGGGATTTTCGGCTTGATCAACTCCACAGCACATTCGTTGAAGCATTCCTACGGAGATCCCCCCTCCCCCGAGGAAGCCGCTGAGATCTCTTTCACGCTGACAAGCATGGCCCGGGCCACCATTGAGTGCACTGCCTTGTGAGCCTCATCACGCCGTGCTAGCTTGAGTTTAGGGTCATTAACTGGAATCTGGCGCAGTGACCCGCCCACGTGGTTCCTAGCCGTTGAGGAGATCATATGAACGCTGAGGACATATCCCCTCCGGACAATGACCGGCTCACCGGCGCGCACAGCACCGGTCCCACTGACACCCCCCTGCTGGAAACAACAATCGGTGCAGCTCTGCAACGCACCGCGGAGAGGTTCCCCGACCATGAGGCACTGGTGGATGTCCATGCGGGCAGGCGCTGGACCTATGCGCAGTTCCACCATGATGTCCGGCGCCTGGCGACCGGTCTGCACCGGGCAGGAGTGGTCAAGGGCCAACGGGTGGGGATCTGGGGGCCGAATAGCTGGGAATGGACGCTGACCCAGTTCGCCACCGCCGAGCTGGGCGTCATATTGGTCACCATCAATCCTGCCTACCGCCAGCGCGAGCTCAATTACGTGCTGGAGCAGGCCGGAATCACAACGGTGGTGGCATCAGGCGCGTTCAAGACGCAGGACTACCCCGCCATGCTCTCAGCGGCCCATGCTGAACTCGGCTCACTGGACCTGACGGTCATCATGGGTGATGACATCTGGAACGAGCTCGTCAGGACTGAGGCCGATGACGAGGCGTTGAACCGCATCGGCGCCGGACTGACCAATGAGGACCCGATCAACATCCAGTACACCTCCGGAACCACCGGGTTCCCAAAGGGTGCCACGCTGAGTCATCGCAACATTCTCAACAACGGGTTCTTCGTGGGCGAGATCAACCGCTACACCGAGGCCGACCGCATATGCATCCCGGTGCCGTTCTACCACTGCTTCGGCATGGTGATGGGAAACCTGGCGGCCATCACACATGCCTCAGCCGCAGTGATCCCCGCGCCGGCCTTCGACCCGGAAGCCACCCTGCGCACCGTAGAGAGCGAGCGCTGCACCAGCCTCTACGGGGTGCCGACCATGTTTATCGCCGAGATCGGACTGGAGAACTTCGCGGAGTTCGACCTCTCTTCCCTGCGCACGGGGATCATGGCTGGTTCGCCGTGCCCGGAGGAGATCATGCGCAAGGTGATCAACACCATGAACATGTCCGAGGTCACCATCTGCTACGGCATGACGGAGACCTCGCCGGTCTCGGCACAAACTCAGCCCGATGACCCTCTCGACCTTCGGGTCGGCACCGTCGGACGGGTGGGGCCGCACGTGGACATGAAGATCATCGACCCGGCCAGCGGCGAGACGCTGCCGGTCGACACCGATGGTGAGATCTGCACCCGTGGTTACCTGGTGATGAACGGCTACTGGGACAACGAGCAGAAGACTCGTGAGGCCATCGATGCCGACGGCTGGATGCATACCGGCGATCTTGGATGCATGGACGCCCAGGGGTATATCAGGGTCACCGGACGTATCAAGGACATGGTGCTGCGAGGTGGAGAGAACATCTACCCCAGGGAGATAGAGGAGTTTCTCTACACCCACCCGGACATCATCGATGCACAAGTGATCGGGGTCCCCGACGACACGTACGGCGAGGAGCTGATGGCCTGGGTGCGGGTGGATGACTCTGCCCCACCGCTCACCGCGCGCAGCCTCCAGGAGTTCTGTGCGGGCCAGCTGGCCAGGTACAAGATCCCCCGGTACCTGGTTGTCGTCGACGAGTTCCCGACCACTGTCACCGGGAAGGTGCGCAAAGTACAGATGCGTCAGCAGGCAGTGGACCTATTGGCCACTCCCGGAACTGTCGATGACGCACGGGCTCATCCCGGGTGAGTCATCGACATGACATCGAGCGCGCTGTCGAGCTGCTCCTCGGTCAGATCGCCGCGCTCCAGGTAGCCCAGCTCCACCACCGCCTCGCGCACGGTGACCTTGTTCTTCACCGCGTGCTTGGCGATCTCGGCGGCAGCCTCGTAGCCGATGTGCTTGTTCAGCGGGGTCACCACAGACGGTGAGGCGCCAGCCAGGAAGGTGCAGCGCTCGGCATTGGCGGTCAGACCCTTAATCATCTTGTCTGCCATCACCCGGGAGGTGTTGGAGAGCAGACGCACAGACTCCAGCAGGTTCGCAGCCATCACCGGAATACCCACATTGAGCTCAAAGGCCCCGTTGGTGGAGGACAGTGCCACTGTGGTGTCATTGCCGATGACCTGGGCGCAAACCTGGATGGCGGACTCACAGATCACCGGGTTGACCTTGCCGGGCATGATGGAGGATCCCGGCTGCAGATCCGGGATGGCCAGCTCACCCAGGCCGGTGTTGGGGCCAGAGCCCATCCAGCGCAGATCATTGTTGATCTTCATCAGCGAATAGGCGATGGTGCGCAGCTGCCCGGAGGCCTCCACCAGTCCGTCGCGGTTGGCCTGGGCCTCGAAGTGGTCCCGGGCCTCGGTCAGCGGCAGGCCGGAGTCTTCGGCGAGATTGGCGATGGCCTTCTCAGCAAAGCCCAGCGGGGTATTGATGCCGGTGCCCACTGCGGTGCCGCCCAGCGGAACCTCCGCCACCCGCGGCAGCGAGGAGTCAATACGCTCGATGCCGTAGCGGACCTGGGCTGCGTAGCCGGAGAACTCCTGGCCGAGGGTCACTGGGGTGGCGTCCATCAGATGGGTGCGGCCGGACTTCACGATCTCGGCGAACTCACCGGCTTTCTCCTCCAGCGCCTCAGCCAGGTAGGCCAGGGCTGGCTTGAGGTCGTTGATCAGCGCCGAGGTGGCGGCCACGTGAACGCTGGTGGGAAAGACGTCGTTGGAGGACTGGGAGGCGTTGACGTGGTCGTTGGGGTGGACTTCGGAGTCCGAGCCCTTATCGGCCAGGTACTTATTGGCCAGGCTGGCCAGGACCTCGTTGGTGTTCATGTTCGAGCTGGTGCCCGAGCCAGTCTGGAAGACATCCACTGGGAAGTGCTCGTCCAACTCCCCTGTGACCACCTGATCGGCGGCGGCCACAATCGCCTCCGCCAGGTCGGCATCCAGCACTCCGAGTTCGGCATTGGCCTGCGCGGCGGCCTTCTTCACCCGAGCCAGAGCCTCGATGTGGGCCGGCTCAAGAGTGCGCCCGGAGATCGGGAAGTTCTCGACTGCGCGCTGGGTCTGCGCACGGTAGAGGGCATGGGCTGGCACCTTCACCTCGCCCATGGTGTCGCGCTCAATACGGTACTCGGTCTCAGTGGAGGCAGTGCTCACGTTCGCTCGCTCCTTGCGTGGTAATCCTCGCGAACCGCGATCCGGCCCGCTGTCTTATCGAATTCATCCTAACCTCAGAACCAGGGTTGGATCAGGGCAGTCTCAGGGATGACGTCACCCTAGTCTTCCGTACCATGGGAGTATGAGCACACAGTTCCAATCCCCCGGCCACTCCGGCGACTCTGCACGCTCCATCGGCGGTGACCTTGTCGCCACGATGAAGCGAACCTTCATCCCGGTGATCCTGCCGCTGGTCGCGATGTGGGTGATGTTCATCCTCTCCTTGGTGCTGGGCAACTGGTTCAACCGGTCTTTGGCGCTGAACGCCCGGGACCTCAGCGGACTGATCGGGATTCTCTTCATGCCGTTGCTGCACGGAGGGTTCGCTCATCTGATCGGCAACACCATGTCCTGGCTGGTGCTGGGCGGAATGACCTCAATGCTCACCAAACGGTTCACCACGGTGATGGTCTCCCTCTGGCTGCTGTCCGGGGCTGTCCTGTGGCTCATCGGCACTCCGTGGGTCTGCCACGGCGGGAACTGCGTGGTGAACCACGTCGGCGCCTCCACGGTGATCTACGGTTTCGCCGCCTTCATCGTGACCTACGCGATCCTGGCTCGCAGGTTCCTGGCGATGCTGTTCGGCATTGTCGTAGCCTTCGTCTACGGGATCTCCATGCTGATCGGGATGCTGCCGATCACCCCGGGGGTCTCCTGGACCGGACACCTCGCCGGGGCGGTCGCAGGCGTGGCGGTAGCCTTCTTCTTCACCAAGGAGGCACGAGCCCAGCGGCAGGTGGGCACCTCCTCCGCCGCCGAGCTCGCCGCACCGCCCCAGACCACCGGCCGCTCCCGACGCCGCAACAAACCCGAGGATTCCGACGACGGCATGGAGATCGACTACAGCAAGTACCTCTGATCCGGAGGCCAGCTGATGGCGTGGATCTGGGCTCTGTGACCTGGGACTTTGGCAAGCGTGACATCAGTCGTGATGAGTGGAGCCTCAAGGTTCTCTGACATGGCCACGCACAACGCGTCGTAGGCGGAGAGGTTGCCTCTCAACTCCCATGCCCTGGGCAGCAGCGGGTAGTGCGGCACCGGCTCCATTGGGAGCGCAGCGAGAACGAACCTGACTTCGTCCGCTGGCCGGGTCTGCGCAAAGCCCGAGCAAGTTCCTCAGCAACGTAGTCAGAGAGTCTTTCCCGCCGGGCGGCACACGCCTTCAATCCCCGGTGAATCTCTTCAGACACATTGCGAAGCTGAATCATGGACATGCGCTCAGGATGCTTTCATCGAAATCACATGTTAAGTCCTCGCTGTGCACTCCACACCTGATCTTCAGCGCACCTGGCAGTCACCTACAACCACAGTCCATGGAGTAATCTGTCGCCGTCGCGGGGCGGATTAGCCCAAGCGCACGGAGGCTCACCACACGTGGGCGATGTGAAGATCTGCGGATCACCCCTCTTCGAGCAGCTCGGTGACCAGGGCGGCGATCCGCGAGCGCTCAGAGCGGGTCAGGGTGATGTGGCCGAAGAGCGGGTTGCCCTTGAGAATCTCGACCACGGCGGCCACGCCGTCGTGCCGGCCCACCCGCAGGTTGTCGCGCTGGGCGACGTCGTGGGTGAGCACGATCTTGGAGTTCTGGCCCATCCTGGACATCACCGTCAGCAGCACGTTCTTCTCCAACGACTGCGCCTCGTCGACAATCACCCAAGCATCATGGAGGGAACGGCCGCGGATATGGGTCAGCGGCAGCACCTCCAGCAGCCCGCGGGCCATGACCTCCTCGAGCACGTTCTCAGAGACAAGCGCCCCCAGGGTGTCGTAGACCGCCTGCCCCCAAGGATTCATCTTCTCAGCTTCTGTGCCAGGCAGGTATCCCAGCTCCTGTCCTCCCACTGCGTAGAGCGGCCGGAAGACGATGATCTTCTTGTGCTCGCGGCGCTCCAACACCGCCTCCAGCCCGGCGCAGAGCGCCAGGGCCGATTTGCCGGTGCCGGCACGGCCGCCCATGGACACGATCCCGATCTCGCGGTCCATCAGCATGTCGATGGCCAGCCGCTGCTCGGCAGACCGACCGTGGAGCCCGAAGACCTCTCTGTCCCCGCGGACGACCTGCACGTGCTTCTTCGAGGTGGCGTCGACCTTCACCCGGCCCAGTGCGGAGCCGTGGCCGGAGGAGATGACCAGGCCGGTATTGGTGGGAAGGTCGTCGGCGGCGTCGAGCTCAATCCGTTCTCCTTCGTAGAGTTCCGAGACCTGCTCCTCGGTGGCGGTGATCTGGGCAAGACCGGTCCATCCGGAATCGGCCACCCACTCATTGCGGTACTCATCGGCGTCCAGACCCATGGCAGAGGCCTTCACCCGCATCGGCAGGTCCTTGGAGACCACAGTGACATCGCGACCCTCGTCGGCGAAGCTCTTGGCCACCGCCAGGATGCGGGAGTCGTTGTCGCCCTGGCGGAATCCGGCCGGCAGCACGTTCTCATTGATGTGGTTGAGCTCCACCAGCAGGTGGCCGCCGCGCTCGTTGAGCGGGATCGGCTGGTTCAAGGCCCCGTGGTTGACCCGCAGTTCGTCCAGCAGCCGCAGGGCGGAGCGGGCGTAGTAGCCCAGCTCCGAGTCGTGGCGCTTCTTCTCCAGTTCGGAGATCACCACAATCGGGATGATGATCTCGTGCTCGGCGAAGCGCAGCACCGCCTTGGGGTCGGAGAGCAGCACCGAGGTGTCCAACACATAGGACTTCTGCGCCAGCTCAACCGCCACAGCGGTCTCAAGGTCCTCGGCAATATCAGGGGTGGTGTTCAAGGAGGCCACAGTTTCTCCAGACGGGGGTTTTCCGAGCGGAGTGCAGAAAAGGCCCCACAGCTGAGCAGTCCTCGGAGACCGCGTCGTCGAATTCCTCGGCGCAGTCATCCTCGTACTCGGCTGCAGGACCTTGTGCATCCCCGCAACGATTCTCGGATGGTGGTCGGCAGGCCCTCAGCCAGTTCGGCGGCCAGGGACCGAGCCGGCCCCCTCTGCCTTGTGGCGTCAAGCTATGGGCCTTCCGGTCAGTGTTCTGACAATCCCCAATCTAGACCCACAGATGCCGCAGACCGGGGCGAAACACCGAAGCGTATGTGACATCTGAGTAAACAATGGCTGACAGGGAGTACGACGACGCCGCGGGACAGCTTCAGACGTCAAGGCCGCGGCCAGTGCACTCGGGACAGGGGTGTCCCGGCGGTGCCGGCCCCGGGGCCAACACCGCTCAGGCGCCGAAACGGCGCTGCCGGTTGGCGTAGTCACGGAGGGCGCGCAGGAAGTCCACACGGCGGAAGTCGGGCCAGAGCGCCTCTGCGAAATAGAACTCAGAGTAGGCCGACTGCCACATCAGGAACCCGGAGAGGCGCTGCTCGCCGGAGGTGCGGATGATCAGGTCCGGATCTGGCTGGCCCCGGGTGTAGAGCCAGTCGCCAATCGCCCCTGGAGTGAGCTCCTCGGTCACCTCAGCGAGGGTCTTGCCGCGTTTACCAGCGTCCCGGAGCAGGTCTTTGACCGCATCCACAATTTCCTGGCGGCCGCCATATCCCACCGCCACGTTGACGTGGACGCAGGGCTCGTCACTGCTCGGCTGGTTCTCAGCGCTCAGATCCTCGGCATTGACCAGCGGGATCGCCCCGGTGGCGGTGGTGACGTCCCAGAGCTTGGTGGCCAGAGGTTCAGGCAGCAGCTCCGGCTGACCCACCGGATGCACCCGCACTGGACGCCCCCCTGGCTTGGACTCTGCGAGTCGGTCCAGGGTGTCGCCGATGATCTCCATCAGCTGCTCCAGCTCAGCCTCGGAGCGGTTCATATTGTCGGTGGAGAGCATGTAGAGGGTCACTGTGGGGATTCCGACCTCGGCACACCAGCCGATGAACTCCACGATCTTGTCAGCCCCGGCCCGGTGCCCGTCCGCCGTGGGGGTCCCGGCCAGCTTGGCCCACCGCCGGTTGCCGTCGACCATGACACCGATGTGCTGCGGGATTCGGTCGTCCTTGAGCTCGGCACGAAGTCTGCGCTCATAGACGGCATAGGCCACATCAGTCAGCCCGAGCAGCGAGCGTTTGAGGGGTCCGCGTCCGTTCACGTGCTCCACTGTAGGGGATGAACGCCAACGGTACCTCGATAAATCCGGCCCGATCATCAGGATCGGCTATCGCCGGCGAAAGGCGTTGACGTCATAAGGACGCTGTGCCAAGGTGCTGAACAGGGGAAGGGAAAGGATCTGCCCCCGGGAGAACGGCTCACCAGAACACCTTCGGTGGCCTCACCACACTTGTCACATTAAAGGACAGAAAAAGGTTGGGGCACTGTGCAACCAATCGCCATCCTCTGACGACTCACAGGTATCAATATCAGCGACACGATGAGGACAATCATGAGTACCACCACTGATCGGCCCACTCGCCACAGAATGGTGACAAGCCTGGGACTTGTGGCCGCACTGGCGCTGATTGCCTGCGCACCTGAGGAAGAGCAGGCCTCCTTCGAGGAGGTTGAGCCAACCGCCGCTGCCGGAGAAGGCAATACCGGTGCTGAGGAAGGATCCCAGGACGACGAGGATGAGGCGACTGATGACCACGGGAACAGCGACGCCGACGCCGGAAATCGCGAGGAGCCGGAGCGTGACCTGAGCGAACCCGTCGTGGTCCAGCAGAGAGTCTGGGACTTCGTCAATGAGCAGGACGTCGATATTGAAGTCACCATCGATCCCTTCATGCGGGACTCGTTCGAGGGGGATGACTACATCTCCGGACATATGACCTATGAGGTTGTCAGTGAGGACGGCGAGTTCGCTCTCGATCAGTACGGCACAGCTCCCGCTGAGGTGAGGCTCTTCGATCCGCGGGATCCCGAATTCCTGTACTACCCCAATGGAGTGGCCACTGAAACACTGGGGGAGATGGCGGCCGATGTCGAGGGTCCTATCGCCTCGGCCGGTGAGGGTCCGCTCCGTTGGGCAGCCATCTATACCGACCCCGGAACCGACAGCATCTCGGTACTGCTGCCCTATGTGGGGCTGGTCGAAGATGTGGGGATCGTGGACCGTGCGGAGGTCTCACCGCAGGATTACCTCACCTATGGACAGTCGGAGGAGCCATTTGAACTCATCCTCCACAACGAATTCCCGCTGGATATTTACCGCGAGCGCGCCGGCGGTGATATCAACATCCGCGAGGAGGGCGGGGAGTCCGTCATCACCTTGGACGCCGAGGTCCTCTTCGACTCTGATGAGTATACGATCCGCGACGACGCCGAGGAGGCGCTGGCCTCCGCAGCCGAAGAGCTCGAGCGCGCTTCGGGTGGTGAACTCCAGATTGTCGGTCACACGGACAATATCGACACCGAGGACTACAACCAGACGCTCTCGGAGAACCGGGCTGAGGCAGTTCATCAGCAGCTTGGTGAGCTGACCGATCTTTCAGCATTCGACGAGGTCTCGACCGAGGGCCGCAGTCTGCGCGAACCTATCGCCAGCAATGACACCGAGGAAGGTCGGCAGGCCAACCGCCGCGTAGAGCTCCACTTCACGCCCCCGGAGCCCGGGGAGTTCGAAGATCTGGAAGGTCCCGGAGACAGCGGAGACATGCCGGCTCCTCAAGGGCCAGTAGGTCAGGCCGACGAGCCGCTGACCGTCACTGCAGCCGATGGCCGCGCCTCCGAAATCACCGTGGAAGAGGTATACAGGACAGGTGAGGTTCTAGTGGGCCGGGTCAGCGTGGAGGTGACCGATCTGCCCGAGGAGACCGATGGCGCCGGCGCTCTGGCATGGCCGGTCAGTTTCGGCGAGACCGGCGCCCGGGAAGATCATGACAATGTCTTCAACCCGGGCACCCAGACCGACGCGCTGACCCTGCTGATTGGGAACCAGCGAATCTTCCCCTTAGAGTACGGCGCAACCGACTACGTAGAGATCGAAGGCGATGGAGAGGTCGTCGAAGGGGACCACCCGTGGTACATGCCGCTGACAGACCGCGGCTTCGGCTACGATGCGCCTGCCGGAGTTGGCACCCGAGCAACGGCGACAGTCATCTGGCCCAATATCCCCGGTGACACAGTGACCATCGACGTCCCCGGCGAGACAGAGCATGCCTACCGCCCCTACAGCGACCCGTTCCGCTTCACCGAAGTGCCCGTCGAGGACCTCAGCTCAGTGGAAGCTGATGATGAAGAAGATGACATCGACAGCGGCGCCGAGGATGACACTGTGGACGAGAACGAGGACTGAGCCCAAGCTCACGGCTCTTATTACTAGCTGGTCACTTGGCGTTTTACACTAGGAATATGGTCGAGAACACCACAGACGATCCCGCAGCGGCTGGCAGTGCACAGCCTACCGGCGGCGTCGCCCCGGCCGACCGACTCTTCGACTCTGAGGTTCCGCTGAAGCCGCGGCTGCGCGGCTGGCTGCACGCGGGTATGGTGCCGCTGGCGATTGCGGCCGGGATCGCCGTCGTCGCGCTCTCCCCCACCCTGCAGCTGCAGATCGCCTCGGCGGTCTACGCCATCACCGGGCTGCTGCTGTTCTCGGTCTCGGCCACCTATCACCTGGGCCGCTGGTCGCCACGGACAGCCAGGCTGCTCAAACGGCTGGACCACACCAACATCCTGCTGATCATCGCCGGGACCTACACGCCGCTGACTTTGGCCCTGCTGGAGGATCCGGCGCGCACCATCCTGCTCTCCGGGGTGTGGATCGGAGCGCTGGGCGGTGTGGCCTTCCGACTGTTCTGGACCGATGCGCCACGCTGGCTGTACACCATGTTCTACATTGTGCTGGGACTGGCCGCGGTCTGGTTCATCGGTGATTTCTTCTCCGCTGACGTCACCGCCGCAGTCCTGATCTGCGCAGGAGGAGCGGCCTACATCACCGGGGCGGTGTTCTACGCGCTGAAGCGGCCGAACATCTCACTGCACTGGTTCGGCTTCCACGAACTCTTCCACGCCTGCACCTTAGTCGGGTTCATCTGCCACTACATCGCGATTCTGTTCGGGATACTCTGAACGACACCCCCGCGCGATCACCGGCAAGTGCCCACTCGCCCGGTGAGGCGCCACGGGGCCGGTGCCTGCCGGAACGCCCCGTAATTTCTTAAGGGCCGGCGCGGGGATTCACGTTCGGGCTGCTCATCTGAGACCCTCCAGAGCGGCCCCGATTGACGGTGCTGGGGCCAGACACATCCCGCCGGACTCACCGTTGAGACAGATGCTCACCTGCAGCTGCTGGTCAGGGCCGACGACGGCGTCCTGCCCCAGCGGCTCCACGGCGATCCCGAGCAGGATGCCTGCACGCCTGACTTCTGCCAGGTCTTCGGCTTTCCCGCTCATGAACCGGAACGCCGGTGAGCCTTGAGCGGCGCGGCGCGCGGCCAGCAGCGATCCACCGACCGCTAATGGAGCCTGGGGACCGATCAGCGGCAGGTGACGGAGAAGGTCCCCGGGACGCAGCGGCTCCCATGCGTTCGGACGCTCCGGATGCCTGGGCGGCTTGACCCAGGGCAGGTCCATCATCAGGCCTGCGCCTTCGGCTTGCTGGAGCGCCTGAGCCAAGGTTGCGATGCCGCTGGGCTCGGGACCGTCGACAGGTGTGGCATGTGCATCGCCTCCCTGTGCATGGGTGAGCAGCCCATCGGTATCCAGCGAATCGAGCACGGTGATGCCCTCCGCGCTGGCGGTGATGAACTCGTTGAGCACGAATCGCAGCACACTGGCGGCACGGTCGAGCCATGTGTGTCCGTCGGCGCCGGCGCTGGCCAGTGCCACGCACATGCTGGTGACCTGCGCATGGTCGGCCAATGTCCCTGCTCCGTTCCCCCGGCGGCCACCATAGGAAGTCCGGTAGATGGTGGTCGAGACCCCTGACTGACCCTGGACGCTGCTGTATCCTGCGCGCAGCTCATTGACTGTGCCTCTAGCGTCCTTGGGCGGGTCTGATCGGTGGGTCTCTGCATGAACCTCCCAGAGCTGCTCGGCAACCGCCTCAGCGAAGTGCAGCAGCTGCGGATCGTTCCACAGGGCCGCGGCGTCGGCCAGGGACCGGACCGCTTGTGCGTTCCAGGCGGCGACCACTTTGTCATCCCTGCCCGGCTGGTGTCTGGCACTGCGGATTTCCCTCAGCCTCGGCAGCGCGGCCTCCCACAGCTGAAGATCAGTACCGGAGAGCGGCTCGTCGAAGTGCAGAGTGCGTGGCGTCTGCGCGGTGATGTTCAGCGGAGCCCCTGCCCGCAGCGCATGCTCATCAGCTGGCACTCCGCGGTTCAGCTCGGCCAGTCGCTGAGCCTCCGCCAGGCTGAGGCCCACGTCCTGGGCGGCTTCGGCGAGCTGCTCGTCACTGAACAGATAGGTGGCACCTTCGGTCCGGATGCCGTCCTCCCCCACCGTGTCGGCGTCCAACGAGGAGGCCAACAGTCCCTGCTCGGTCAGCATTCGGGCCCGCAGCCAGTCGATGGTCATCCGGGCTGTGCGTGCGGCGTTGTCCTGAGTCTCAGGATCTGCGGCCGGATGCACCGAGAGCCTGGCGTAGCTGCCCAGCAGCTGGGCGTTGTCGTAGAGCATCTTCTCGAAATGCGGCAGGCACCAGGCCCGGTCTGTGGCGTACCGGGCGAAACCGCCCTCCACCTGGTCCAACAGCGCGGAACGGGCCATCGACTCCATGGTGTGCACCGCGATTCCGCCAGCGCGGTCATCCTGCTGGTCCGGATCAGCGGCACGCCCCTCACCGCTCAGCACCCAAGCCGACTCCTCGAGCAGCCAGCCCAGCAGCGGCGAAGGCGGGAATTTCGGTGCCTGCCCGAAGCCACCATGCACCGAATCCTCTTGCGCTACGAGAGCAGCCAGCACCTGGCCGGTGAGCTCGGTGAGATCCACCGGGGTTCTGCCAGGTGCCGAGTCGTTCGCGCTAGCACCCGCACTGTCTTCAGCCGCCTCCGAGTGCTCCGGGGGAACTCGGCCCTTCGCTCGGCTCAATCGGTCGTCGTTCCCGGTCTGTACCGCTGTAGCGAGCTCGGCCTGCCGGCGCCGCTGCTGCCCCAGGGCTTGGGAGATTTTGCCGGCCTGTTCCTCCACCTGTTCGCGACGCTGGGTCCAAGCCTGATCCACGGCATGGAGCACCTCAGTGAAGGAAGGGACCTGGCCCGTACGCTGCGGCGGAAAGTAGGTGCCGGTGTGGAAGGCCCTGCCGTCAGGGAGTGTGAACACACTCATCGGCCAGCCCCCTTGGCCGGTCATGGCCTGAGTCACTGCCATATAGGCGTCGTCGACATCGGGATGCTCTTCGCGGTCCACCTTGATGCTGACGAAACGCTCATTGAGGAGGGCTGCGACGTCATAGTCCTCGAAGCTCTCATGAGCCATGACATGACACCAGTGGCAGGCGGCGTAGCCGATCGAGACGAACACCGGAACGTCCCGACGCTCCGCCTCGGCGAAGGCCTCGCTCCCCCAGGGCCACCAATCCACCGGGTTCTCGGCGTGCTGACGCAAGTAGGCCGATGGTGCGGTGCTCAGACGCTGTGCCATCACTCCACGCTAACAACTGCAGCTGGAACAGAGCATGACGGGTCAGGATGTCACCGAGTGCTGGATTATCGCCGCCTCCGTCTGTGCCAGGCGGAGAGAATCTGGCACTCGGCGGTTCAGGGGCACCATCCGCGGCTCAGTAATGCCACCTTGAGCTGCTGGATGGCCGTGGCGAATCCTTCACGGTCGTCCTCCACGTTGAACTTCAGCACCGTCCAGCCTGCAGCGACGAATTCGTTGTCCCGGCGCTGGTCAGCACGGGCACGGTCCGGAGTAAAGTGCGAGGAACCGTCGTACTGAATCGCAATTTTGTACTCGGGATACCCGGCGTCTGCCCGGCGGCCACCTGGCCGTCTGGGCTCAACTGGCACCTGAAGCTCCGGCTCCGGCAGTCCGGCGTCGATGACTGCCAAGCGGAAAGCGGTCTCCTTGGCCGAGTCGGCGCCCACGCGAATGAGCTCTAGAGCCTTCCGCGCTCTGCGCACACCACGCCTTCCGCCTGCATCGCGAAGCATCTCTTGGAGGTTCTCGACCGTGGTGTACGGTTCCTGGCGTCGTTCGGCCCAGTTAGTAGGGTTCTCTGACCAAAGAATCGCCAGCGGCCACGAGCTCCTCAAGACCGAGGGTGGACGCCATCTCCATCCACAGGCGTCCGGGTGAGCTGATGCGCAGCCATCTGATCAGCGGATGCTTCATCACATCCTCTCCCCCGCTCTGAACACGATGGCACCGCACCCCTGAGCGAGTAATCTCAGCACAACTGACCGGAACACTGATGTGGACCGGGGAGTCCCGCTGCACGCGGCGTGTCACGGGACAGTCAAGAAGCAGCAGAGCTGTGGAGTGAGAGAGCCAAGCGTGGCGGTACTCCCGCGCCAGGGCCAGGGCTCGCAGCCGATAGAGGTGGACTTCGCTGGCACCGGCGGCGATGTCACGGTGTGCATAAACTCCTGAGCCGAGCCGGACGATGTCGGTTCGCCACGCACGGCTGGGATGCTCACCGTGTACTTTCAACTGTCGCAGGTGAACCCTTGGTGCCGCAGGGGTTTTGGAAGCTCTCGGGCTCGTGCCATACCTTGTAATTTTCATTAAATAATGTTTGGACTCAATAGATAACTTTTCGTTGTGGAAAGGTTCCGCGGATTTTTGAGTCGACGTCACCGAATGGCAGAATCTCTCCGCCTCCGTCGGTGCTGGGCGGAGAGATTCCTGCACTCGGCGCTCAAGGGACGGCTAAGCGGGGATGCTGACAGTCGCGCCGGGGGTCATCTGTTCAGCTCAAGCCGCGGAATACCTGGGGTGTCGAAGCCGAAGACCTGGCCGTAGAAGCTCAGCGCAGCCTCGAAGCTGGCAATGATGTTCTCTGCCTTGCGAAAACCGTGTTGCTCCCCCTGGAACAGCAGGTAGGCATGGGGGATGCCCTTGGCCGCCATCGCATCGCGGAACGTCTCAGCTTGGTTCGGCGGCACGATCGGATCCTCATCGCCCTGGAGCAGCAGCACTGGGCAGGACAGTGAGTCCACATGGTTCAGCGGCGCCCGCTCACGGTAGATGTGCTCATCCTCCGGATAGCGGCCGATGAGCTGGTCCAGATAGCGGGATTCGAAGTCGTGGGTGTCCTGGGCCAGTGCGACGACGTCGGCCACGCCGAACTGTGAGACCCCGGCGCTGAAGGTCTCAGTGCGGGTCAGGCAGGCCAATGTGGTCCACCCGCCGGCGGAGCCGCCCTCGATTCCCAGCCGGTTCCCATCGGCGATCCCCTGCTCTACCAGGTGCTCCATCACCGCCACCGTGTCCTCCACGTCCACCACGCCCCACTGGCCTTTGAGCCGGTCACGGTAGGCGCGCCCGAATCCGGTGGACCCTCCATAGTTGATGTCCACCACGCCGATCCCACGGCTGGTGTAGTAGGCCACCGCCAGCGACAGCCCCACAGCGGCCTTGCCGGTGGGCCCGCCGTGCACCTGCGCGATGAACGGTGGCAGCTCTCCTGCGACCCCGGTGTATCCCTCTTGGTGGGGCCGGTACACCACTGCATGGACCTCCTGCCCGGCGCGGTCCACCACGGTGATCGGCTCGGGCGTGGGCAGCAGGCCGGGGTCCGGGACATCGCGGCGGGATGAGCGCACCGTGTTCAGCGGCCCCAGCACAGGGCCTGAGGGGTTTTGGCCGGTGGTCAGCTGTGCTGAGCTGATGGCAGCGAACTCATCAGCTTCCACTCCGTGGACGGCAAGCAGCCCGTCCTCCCTACAGGCGACTGAGGCAATGGCGGTATGCGGAAGACCGAGCTCAACCACACTGCCATCGGCAAGGTTCAAGACACCGAGCTTGTCCATGGCTGTGCCATGGACTGTGAGCATCCGCTCACCATCCAGCGGCTCCAGCCAACTCATCCCCAGTTGCCAGAGCGGCCCGGCATACTCCTGGTCATCGTTGAGCACCTGTTGCGGCGCTGCGCCCATTCGGAGCCTCCAGGGGTTCCACCAGCCGGACCGGTCGCAGAGATAGATCAGCTCCTGGCTGCTCAGCCACCGGGGGTTCAGCACCGAGGTGGAAAGGTCTCCTTCTGCCACGTGCTCATTGACCACGACGGCGCCCGCACCCCGGTCGGCCAGCTCGCCGATATGCAGTGCAGTCCCGTCCCAGGGCATCTGTGGATGCTCCCAGCTGATCCATGCCAGGCGGGACCCATCGGGTGAGATCTGGGGGTCTGCCACAAAACGGGAGGAGGGCGTGATGTGCCTCAGGGCGGCGGCGTCGTCGGCCGCGCTCCCGTCGATCGGCACCGAGACGATGTATCGCTCAATCAGAGGCGCGCCGTTGTCATCGGTGCTGTCATGGTGGCGTTCGCACACCCACCAGACCTCTTGGGTGTTGCCGGCCAGGGTCATCACCCGGGTCGGCTGGGCCCAACGCAGCGAGGGACCGTGGGCGGCAGCCTCTGGGCCGGCCGGGCTGATGGGTGTGGGCCCCTCGCCCTCATGGAAGCGGTAGATGCGTTGGTCGGCGAAATTGACGAACAGGATCAGGGGCGGGGCCGCGTCGTCTTGCGCTATGGCCGTCCAGGAGGCTCCGCCGTACTCGTGGACCCGGGAGCGGGCGTTGAAGGGCGCAGGCAGCACCGTGATGGTCTCTGGGGTTCCGGCCTGCTCGGCGACCGGGCCGGCAGTGCGCACGATAGCCTGCCTCCCACCTTCGGCGGCCAAGCCTTCGGTCCACCACAGCTGGTCACCGACCCACTGCGGACCGCCGAGCCGGTTGCCGCCGGTAGCCAGCTGCTCAGCGGAGATTAGGGAGGGCCAGGAACCGTAGGGAAGTGAGGTCACCATAGACCAAGCCTATAACTGCGCTCAGTGGCAGAAGCGCTCCGCCTGCTTCAAGCCCGCGGCCGGGATGACGCACATGATCCGGCAGTCCTGGTGGCTGCTAGGCGTCCTCACGAGATGCTGGCGTACCGAAGCGGGCTTCGGCCGCGGCAGTGCGGGCCCGCTGCTGCGCCTCGGAGATGCCCGCCGGGGCGATCTCGCTGGGCTGGACTTCGTGGGGGAAGTCCGGATCCTCGCCGGCCAGCTCGGCCTCCACCTGGGTGCGGTACTTCATCCGGCGCATGCGCTTGGCGAGATCCCGGACCACGAAGATGACCAGGACCACGATCAGCATGGTGAACAGGAATCCCTCGATCCCCGGGCTGATGTCCGATTCGGTCAGCCCCTCCCGCAGCGGCGGAGTCTCGCCACCACCACCGCCCGGCCACCACTGGGTCAGGGCGGGTGTCAGAGCATCGGAGAATAACGTCACAGGGCTATTCTACGCGGTCCCAGCTGTGCGACAGCCGCAGCCGACTCTTTCAAGGCGTGACGGTGGCCAGGGCTCACTCGCGCAGCCCGGCGAACAGGTCGTCTTCGGGAATGGAGGTCTCCACCACGGAGTCTGCCAGCACGAAGTCATCGTAGGGCCAGACCTCGCGCAGGAAGTCATTCGGGGTGGCGAAGAAGAATCCCTCAGGCTCAACCTGGGTCCGGTGAGCGCGGAGGGCAGCATCCCGGGCTTCGAGATAGTCACCCACAGGCACCTGTGTGGTGACCTCATGGGTGGTCAGCCAGTCGGGGCGCTCCTGCTCGTTGTCCCAGCGGGCCAGCCTGTCGCCGAAGGGGGACTCGATGCCTGCGGCGGTCAGCGCCTCATGCAGAGCCTTGAACCGGCCGGGGTTGAAGGCACGGTCGTAGTAGAGTTTCTGCGGCTGCCAGGGTTCACCGCATCCGGGGTACTTCGCCGCGTCGCCAGCGGTGTAGTAGGCCTCCAGACTGATCTTGTGACTCATGATGTGATCCGGGTGGGGGTAGCCGCCGGATTCGTCGTAGCAGGTGATCACATGCGGGCGGAAAGCGCGGACAAGCCTGACCAGCGGGGCTGTGGCCAGCTCCAGCGGCAGCGTGGCGAAGGACCCGAACGGCAGTGGCGGCGTCGGGTCGCCTTCTGGCAACCCCGAGTCAGCAAAGCCCAACCAGACATGCTGGATGCCCAGGGTCTCAGCGGCCGCCGCCATCTCCATGCGGCGCACACCGGGAAGGTCCCGGTGGCACTGATGAATCTCCGCCGCTGCGGGGTTCAGCAGGCTGCCGGCCTCACCCCCGGTTGCCGTGGCGACCATGACCTCGGCCCCGGCTTCCGCATAGGCGGCCATCATCGCCGCGCCCTTGGAGGACTCATCATCTGGATGGGCGTGCACCGCCAACAGCCGGAGGCCGGTGGAGTCAGGGACTGCCCCTGGCCCGTCAGGAGCCCGGCGCTGGAGTTCCTCGGCTGCGATCTCCGCCCGCGGATCATCTGCGGGCACACCTTGGGCCTGAGAATCAGCTTCTGGAAGCGTGGTCTGTCGCATGAACATCTAGGATAGTCCTTGATGACAGACACTGAATCCACTGCTTCACGTGAGCGCCAGGACCTCGGCCACCGCTACGGCTCCCCCCGCCGCGGTTTATCCCCCAGGCGGCAGAGGATCGCCATCATCGGTGCCTTGGTTGTGGCGGTGGGGACTGCGGTCTGGTTCACAGTGAACATGAATGTGGGCCGGCTGGAGTACAACGACGTCGGCTACACCATCGTTTCTGACACACGCGCCTCGGTGGACTTCGAGGTGACCAAAGATTTCGACGACACTGCCCAGTGCATGCTGCAGGTGCTCGACAGCTCCTATGCGATCGTCGGGTCGCGGATCGTGACCATCGATCCGCATGAGGGAAATACCTCAGCGGACCGTAGTGCGTACTACACCTCAGAGCTGCGCACTGAGTACCGCGGGGTCTCCGGAATCGTGGACTCCTGCTGGCTCGTTGATTGAGATTACGGGCCGTCGTCTCTAAGATGTTCCAATACGCAACAACCCCGCCAGGGAACTCCCGGGCGGGGTCTGTATTTAGATGGCCCTCCAGATCAGCCGGGGGTCATCTGCAAGTGGAAGAGGAGAGCATCGTGTCAACGAACACCGCCGAAGCCGAGGAAAACTCCCAATGGCTGTCCCAGGAGGCCTTCGACCGTCTGTCGGCTGAGCTGGAGCAGCTCAAGGGCCCTGGTCGCCAGGAGGTCGTTGACCGGATTGCCTCTGCCCGCGAAGAGGGCGATCTGAAAGAGAACGGCGGCTACCACGCGGCCAAGGAAGAGCAGGGAAAGATCGAGGCTCGCATCGCCTACCTCTCCCACCTGCTGGACCACGCCCGAGTGGGCGGGACTCCCCCGGACGATGGCGTGGTGGAGCCTGGCATGCTGGTCAAGGCCAAGGTGGCCGGCCGGGAGATGGAGTTCCTCTTCGGCAACCGAGAGGTCGCCGGAGACACCGAGCTCTCCGTCTATTCCGACGCTTCCCCTATGGGCGAAGCCATCAACGGTGCCAAGGAGGGCGACCAGGTCAGCTACGCTGCGCCCAACGGCAGCGATATCACCGTGGAGATCCTCTCCGCCCGCCCCTACGCCGGCTGACGACAGGCCAGCTGATGAGGCTCGGAGCGTAGCGACGCAGCCGACTTTAGGCGTGACGGCGAGCAGTTGGCTCGCCGAGAGCCGGGGGACCAGCACTGCCTAGTTCATCACCAGGGGTTCGTAGCCCTCAGCACGCAAGGAGTTGAGCACCAGGGCTGAGTGCTCGGAGCCTTTGGTCTCCATGTTGATCACGATGGAGACGTCCCCCATGGACAGTGCACCGCCGATGCGCGAATGGTCTACCCCGATGACGTTGGCATCCGTGTCAGCGATGATCCGGGAGATCACCGCGAGCTCTCCGGGCCTGTCCTTGAGCATCAGCTTCACCGTCAGGAACCGATCGGCAGCCGAGAGGCCGTGCTGGATGACCCGCAGCATCAGCATAGGGTCGATGTTCCCTCCGGAGAGCACCGCGACCACGCTTGCGGGTTCGATGCCGAGTTCGGCCAGTTTGCCTTCCATCAGCGCGGCCACGCTGACCGCTCCGGCCGGCTCCACCACCAGTTTGGAGCGCTCCATCAGGAAGATCAGCGCCTTAGCAATGGCGTCCTCGCTGACCGTGACCACATCGTCGACCAGTTCCTTGATGATCTCGAACGGGATCTCACCGGGCCTGCCCACAGCGATGCCGTCGGCGATGGTGCGCACTGCCTGCAGCGGCACCAGCGCATCAGCTGCCAGCGAGGGCGGATAGGCTGCGGCGTTCTCCGCCTGGACACCGATGAGTTTGATCTCCCGGCCCTGCCGGGCCGCCTCCTGCTTCAGGGCCACCGCCGCCCCAGCCAGCAGACCACCACCGCCGATGCCCATCAGCACCGTGTCAACGTCGGGCTGCTGCTCCAAGATCTCCAGCCCGATGGTTCCCTGCCCGGCCACCACATCGGTGTGGTTGAAGGGGTGGATAAACACCGCACCAGACTCGTCGGAGAACCGCTGGGCCTCAGCCAGCGCCTCATCCACATTGGAGCCGTACAGCACCACCTCCGCCCCATGGTCCCGAGTCGCGGCAAGCTTGGGCAGTGCGACCCCGCGCGGCATATAGATCGTTGCCCGGACGCCCAGCTTCTTGGCCGCCAGCGCCACACCCTGCGCGTGGTTGCCGGCAGAGGCTGCGACGACGCCAGAGGTCTTCTCCTCTTCGGTGAGCCGGGCCATGCGCACATATGCTCCGCGAACTTTGAAAGAGCCTGCGCGCTGCAGGTTCTCGGCCTTCAGGTGCACCGTGGCCCCAAGCATCCTGCCCAATGCCCGGGAGTGTTCCATGGGGGTATCCACGATGACCCCGCCCAGCAGCTCACGGGCTTCCTGGACGTCCTTGAGCTGGACGCTGAGCTGGTCTCCAGGAATCATGCGGCCTACAGTGTCAGTCATTCTTGGTGACGTCCTTGTCCTCGTCCTGCGGGCCGGAGTCTGGGTCCTTCCTGTCCTGCTCCATCGCCGGCACCGGGGCAGGTGTCTGCTCCGACGCTCCTTCGGTCTCATCGCTCCTGGGGCGTCCGAAGGAGCGCCTCTCTGGATTCAGTCCGGGGATGGTCTCGAAGAGTCGGTGCCTCAGAGACGCGATGCTGGCCTGCTCATCAGCCTCGATCTTCTCCTTGTGCGCGGCCCGGCGAAGAGCTTCCTCTTTGACGGTGCGCTCCATGTCCAAGGCTCGCTGATCGTTGCGCCACTCCTCCTTGTTCAGGTACTGGGTCACCCGGTTGATGAAGGCCAGCACAGGCACCGCGAACAATGCTCCCACGATCCCAAGCAGGGTAGTGCCCGCGGTCACCGCGATGACCACCGCCAGCGGATGCAGCTTGACCGCCTTACCCATCACAATGGGCTGCAGCACATTGGACTCCAACTGCTGGACCAAAAGCACCACTCCCAACATCAGCAGCGCGGTCAGGAAATCATGAGCGACCAGGGCAAGGAGCACAGCCACCGCGCCAGTGACCACGGCACCGACAATGGGGACGAAACCGCCGAAGAACACCAGCACCGCAATCGGAAGCGCCAACGGGATGTCCAGGATCCATGCGCCCAGGCCGATTCCGACGGCGTCCACGAAGGCCACGAACACCTGCACGCGCATATATGTGCCGACCGAGGTCCAACCCCTGCGGCCGGCACCGTGGATGGCCGGACGGTGCTTGGCCGGAACGAAGAGCACCAGGAAGTCCCAGATCTTCGGACCGTCGGAAAGGAAGAAGATGAGAGTGAACAGCACCAGAATGGAGCCGACGGCGATGTTTCCGGCGACCGACCCTACACCGACCGCACCGGACATGATGGCCTCGGAGTTATCCTCGACCCAGGTCACTACCTCATCGATCCACTGGTTGAACTCTTCGGTGGAGACCTCCAGCCCGAAGTTCCGTAGCGTCTGATCGGCCCAGTTGATGGTTTCGTAGATTCCGTCTTGCACATCCTCGGCCATCTCTGCGAAGCCGGAGACAATCTCATTGCCCACCAGGGTGAGGATGCCGACAACGACGGCCAGAAAGACGAGGATGGAGGTCATCGACGCCAGGATGCGGGGGAATTTGATCTTGCGGAAGAGAGCGAACAGCGGGCGCAGCAGGGTGGCCAGAAGTCCAGCGATCGCCAGTGAGATCAGGATGAGCATGATGTGGCTCAGCAGCCAGACCAGCACGCCGAGCGCGATCAGGATGATGATGATTCGCCAGGACCACTCGGCAGCGATCCGAACGCCCCACGGGATGTCCTCACGCAGACGCTGATCGTCCAGCTCCTTGGCCGAAGGCAGCAGCTGCTCCCCGCCTTCCGGCGCATATTCTTCCGCAGGTGCGGGATCCGCAACGTCGGTGGTGACGGACTCGCTGGTGTTCTCCGGTGTTGAACCAGTGCTCATGGGCTCCATCTTGTCACGGTATATACGGGGTCAGATGCAAAAGCGGTCCGCCGGAGAGAACCGACGGACCGCTTCGACAATAAAGACGATAAGGTGATCAGTCAGCCATCGACCGCAGAATGACGATGACCCTCAGAATCTCGATGTAGAGCCAGACCAGGGACACGGTGAGACCGAAGGCGGCGGCCCAACCGTACTTCTGCTCAACACCAGCCTTGACCCCCTCATCAATGTTGGTGAAGTCCAGCACCAGCGAGTAGGTGGCCAGCAGAATGGCGAAGGCACCGATAGCCACACCGAGCCAGCCGGCACGCATGCCGAACATCCCGATGTCGGTGAACATGACCAGTCCGAAGTTGATCAGGCTGAACACCACGTAGGCGATCAGCGCGGTGAAGAACATCTTGTTGAGTTTGGGAGTGGCCCGCACCTTGCCGGACTTGAACAGAGCCAGCACTGTGCCGAAGACCACCAGAGTCGCTGTCACCGCCTGGAAGGCCACACCCGGGTAGGCGATCTCCAGCACCCAGGTGAAAGCCCCTAGGAAGAAGCCCTGAGTTCCGGAGTAGGCCAGGATCAGCGCCGGGTTCGGTTCACGTCGGAAGGCATTGACCAGACCGAGCACCAGACCGCCGAGCACGGCAATCACAGCCAGGCCCATCACCGCACCGGGCATCATCGAGGCCAGTGTGACAGCCACACCCGCTCCGACCAGCAGGACCGCGAAGCTGGTCACCGTCTTGCGGATGACGTCGTCGTAGGTCATCGGGGTGCCCTGCGATCCAGCGTGGGCAGGCAGGTTGTACTGCTCTTCCAGCTTGTCGCTCGGCGGCAGCCCGTGCTGCTGAGCATAGGTCTGCTGCTGGCGCGTATCCTCGCGCACAGTGCCTGCGTTGGAGTCCATATAGAACCGGCGGCGCTTGTCCGCGTTGAACTGGTCAGGCATAGCACCCGATCTGAAAACCGGGTTGCTGGAGCTGCCGAATTGGTTGGCCATAGTGGTTCCGCTCTCCTTCATGGGGTTCGTCGTCAACGGCGAATCCGTAGCTTTCATCTAGTCTAAACCACACAGAGGGCACGAATTATGCCCGTGACACCGATCCCTCAGACTTCCTCGATCCCCCGTGCGCTCAGCGCCCGCCCGGTGTCCCGAGCATAGTCCACCGTTCCGAGCAGCAACGGCACGGTTCGGGCCCGCAGATCTCGCTCCAGTCCCCTGGCGCGCGCCTGCTGTCCGGCCAGGTGGAAACGGTCGGCCAGATAGGGGATGGACCGCAGCATAATCAATCCCGCCAGTGCGACCGCGCCGGGCCGGACCCCGATGATGCGGGCGGGGGTGAGGATTCTGCGCAGGACTCCCACCACATCGGTGGGCTCAGTGCTGAGCAGCAGCAGCTGGGCGGCCAGCAGACAGACCAGGATACGGCTGAGCACCTCTGCGGCAGTCTGAGGGTCATTGAAGATCAGCTGCACCGCCGCCAGGACCGCCAGCAGCACCCAGAGACGCCGCAGCAGCGACAGCAGCATCCCCAGAGGTACCCTCGCAGCAGTTGCGGTCACCAGGATCAGCACGCCGATGATGCCGTTCACCAGCGGCTCCCTGGTGAGCACCACCACCAGCGTCAGGATGGCCAGTCCGGCCACTTTGGCTCCCGCCGGCGCGGCGTGCAGGAACCCATCGCCGGGAGCCCTGCGGCCCAACACCTGCTCGCGCGGACGCAGGGGGCGGGGGCGCCGTCGTGCCCTCATGCTTGACTGCGCTGGCGGTAGCTGGCAATGACAGTCTCCGGATCCCCCTGGGCCACGATTCTGCCACTGTCCACCAGCAGACAATGCTCAGCTCGTCCAGCCAGGGTGAGGTCGTGGGTGGCCATGAGAGTTCGGATGCCGTATTGGACTCCCATCTGCTCCACCAGTGCGGTGAACCGCTGGGCATTGACCAGATCCAGCAGGGTGGTGGGCTCATCAAGCAGCAGCGTCCTCGGCTTGAGCACCACCACTGTCGCCAAGGCCACCAACTGCTGCTGCCCGCCGGAGAGCTCTTGGGAGCTGCGCTCAGCGAGATCTGCGATGCCGAGCGCGGCCAAAGACTCCATGGCAGCACTGCGTCGCTGGGCCGCATCGGAGATTCTGCGGCGCAGCGAGAGCTCCACGTCCTCCAAGGGGGTGGGCATCACCAGCTGTGCTGCCGGGTTGGAGAAGACCAGCCCGACGCGCTGACGGACCTCCCGGCCGCTTTCGACAGTGTCCAGACCTTCATGCCTGACGTATCCCTCAGTGGGCTCCACCAGACCGTTGACCAACTGCAGGAAGGTTGACTTGCCCCCGCCGTTGGGGCCGATCACGCTGATCCGCGCATGGTTCAGGCTCAGCTCAGGAACCTCCAGCAGCAGCCGGTCACCGGCGAAGACGCGAACGCGGCGGAACTCAACGTCACTGGGTGAATCGGTTCCGGCTGAACTGCTGAGGGTCATCGCCTCGCCAGCACTGCGGGATAGGCCCGGTGCACCAGGGTCGCGGCTGCCGCGGCCGCCGCTGACTTCACGACGTCGCCCGGCCAAAAAACGATGTCCAGGAAGAACGCTTCCCGCAGACTGATCTCTAAGTTGACGCTCATCCCGAGGATCCCGAATGGATGAGTCACCACTATGCTGCCGGTGATCGCCGCCAGGAAGAGCAGCGGCGCCCGCCATCGACCCTGTTTTCGGCGGACGACGGCGCGGGCCACCAGACCTGTCACCAATGCGGTGAGGGGGAAGGCAAGCAGATACCCCGCACTGGGACCGGCCAGCACACCCAGACCTCCGGAGAAGTTGGCAAGAATCGGAATCCCCAACAGCCCGAGCACCACGTAGAGCCCCGCGGCGGCGAAGCCGCGCCAAGGCCCCAGTACCAGGCCTGCGAGTGCAACACCCAGAGTCTGGAGGGTAATGGGCACACCGAAATTGCCCACCGGAATCGGCGGAACCAGGGCCAGCACTGCGATCAGTCCGGCGAAGACACCGATCAGGGCTGTGTCCTGGGCACGGCTCTGCCTCCGTGGCCGAGCAGCCTGAGCAGCGGGCAGTGGCTCAACTGTGGGCTGGGACATGGGGACACCTCCGGATGCGAACGGTTGTTGACATCACTATAAGAAGTTATTGAACGGTGTTCAAATTTTCAGTCGAGGTGGTCAGCAGCGCCACCGCACTTTCGTAGAGCAGCGAATCGTCCTCTGTCTGCGTGCCGAACATTCGAGCGTTCTGTTCGATTGCCACCGCACCCAATGCGTATCGCATGAGCACCGACGCCCGCTCTGCGGCCTGCGCCGGACTCTGCCCGGCATCCAGCAGAGCCGCCCGCAAGGCGGGGACCGGGGGAAGCTCCGGATCCAGCGCATAGGCGATGAGAGTGAGATCTCCGCTGTCCCGCAGCGGCAACAGAGTCTGGCGCAGCAGGCGCATCAGCTCCGAAGGCGCCCCCACGGCATCGCGCAACGGATCGAGCATGCGGTGAGCCACCTGACGCAGCATCTCCTGCTTATTGGGAAGGTGGTAGTAAAGGGCTCCTGGACGCACTCCGAGTTCTGCGGCCACCCGCCGCATCGACACATCCTGAAGCCCATACTGAGCGACCAGATCATGGGCGGTGGTCACGATCTGCCCCGCGGTCAACGCCATTCCACCAGCATACGGCGGCGGAGGCGTCTCACTCCAAGTACGGCCGTCAGCAGAGCAGGGACAGCCTCAGTGAGGATTCCTGGACTCAGAGTCAGGAGCGGATGGGCACTTCGGGCAAGGACATTCTCACCAGGGCCTCGACGCACTCTTCCACGGTCCGCTCAGGGTGGGAGGTGTGCCGTTCGATGCTCAGTGTCACTGCGGCCGAGAGCAGGCCTGTGGCGGTGATCTCCAGGCTGTTGGGCGGAGTGAGAACGTCCCGCAGGCCCACGGAGACCGCTGCCTTGTCAAGCCGTTCTAGACGGTTGGCGATCAGCGCGATCATCGCCTCCTTTCCGGCCCTGAGCTGCTCGCTCTCCTGCGCTTGGCTGCGGGCCATGGCGAATGCCACCAGACCGGTGAAAGAGGGGAAGGTGTTGAGGAATTCGAAGGCAGAGGTGACCTGCTGACGGTACTGGGTCCGCACGTCATCGGCACCCTCGGCCCCACCACTGTTCGCATCGAACTCCTCCATGATGTCCATGAGCTCGGAGGCCCCATAGATCAGCATTTCCTGCACCAGGCGTTCTTTGGAGCCGAAGTGGTAGTACACCGAGCCTTTGGCCACGTTCGCGGAGGCGGCGAGCTCGTCCACCGTATGTTCGTGCACACTGCGGTGGTCTTCCAGCGCCATGGCCGCTCGGAGAATCTTCGTCCTTGCTGAGAGCCGTGCGGAGCGTTCAGGTGCTCTCGCTCTTGCCGATGACGGCAGTATGCCGTTCACTGTGCCTCCTCAATCGCTGGGTGCAGGCGTTCCAAGTCCCACATCTTCTTCTTGTACACTGCCAGCACCAGCAGACCAAAGCCGATGAGGGCTGTAACCAGCAGAGCGCCGATCGTGGTGGAGAAGGCGCCGAGGTCGGCGCCGTAGATCACATGACGCAGCCCGTCCACGGCATAGCTCATGGGAAGCACATGGTGCAGCGCCTGCAGCGGTGCGGGCAGTGTCTGGGGCGGGAAGGTGCCGCCGGATGCCACCAGCTGGAGCACCAGCAGGAAGATGATGAGCATCTTGCCCGGGTTCCCCAGCAGCGTCACCACACCTTGGACCAGTGCGGAGAACGCCATGGAAGCCGCCAGCAGAATGGCGAGGGCGAACAACGGATGTGCTGGGGTGAGCCCTAGGCCCAGCACCACCGCCGCGTAGAGCAGTCCGCTCTGGGCCAGCGAGAGAAGTAGGAACGGGATCCACGAGCCCAATGCAATCGAGAACGGGTTGGCGTTGGAAGCCAGTGCTCGCGGAGAGGTCGGGCGGAGCACCTGGAGCATCACCAGGGCTCCGATCCACAATGAGAGGGCCAGGAAGAACGGGGCCATGCCGGCACCGTAATTGCCGGCCTCTGCCTGGGAGGTCTTGTTGACCTCCAGCGGGTTGCCGATCACATCACTGAGTTCGGCTCGCTCGCCTTCATCAGGGTTTGGCACATCGCCGGCACCGGAACTCAAGCCATCCACCAGTTCACCGGACCCGTCCAGGAGTTCACCAGCCCCATCCTGCGCATCACCGAGACCATGGCGAAGCCCGGCCGCACCATCACTGAGCTCCGATGTTCCCTCAGCGAGCTCAGCGGCTCCTGCGGAGAGCTGCCGGGCACCGCTGTAAGCGGTGTCGGCCCCGGTGGAGAGCTCGTCAGCAGCACTGTCCAAGGAGTCCGCCCCCTGTTTGGCATTAGTGACTCCCTCCGCCAGATCAGGGGCCTGAGAAGCCAGCTGGGACGCCCCAGTCGACAGTTCTGAGCTGCCGCTGTGCAGCTCCTGGGCGCCATCGGCGACGCTGCGTGCACCGGCAGCCAGCTGATCAACATCACTCTGCGCCTCCTGCAGCTGGGTGCGCGCACTTTGAGCTCGTTCAATCAACTGCGAGTCCTCACTCGCGTCTGCAAGGGCCGCATGAGCTTCCTCAGACTGCTCCTCGGTGATGAGACCCGCCGCGATCAGGTCGGTCACAGCCTGGTCAGCTCGCCCGGCGGCAGCATCTTCGAACTCCTGGAGGATTGCGGCCGCCTCCTGCCCTGACACTGCGAGCTGTTCATTGCCCTGGGCCACCTGCTCCGCGCCATCTCTGAGCCCAAGGAGCCCGCTGTTCAATGTGCTGGCACCCTCGGAGAGGCTCTCCGCGGCAGTGACCAGTGAGCCCGCCCCGTTCTGGAGGTCAGCCAGACCGCTGGAGAGCTCACCGGTACCGGTGGAGAACTGACCAGCCCCGTTTGAGAGATCTTCAAGCCCATTGGCGAGCTCACTCATATTCACCGAGATCTCACCCGCACCCTCGTCAAGACTGCGCGCACCTCGGGTGAGCTCCTGGGCGCCGGCACTCAAGGTCTCAAGCCCATGGTGGAGATCGCCGATACCGCCCTCGAGCTCACCAGCGCCGTCGGCGGCATCGAGAATTTCTTGGTGTATCCGTCCGAACCCGGTGAGCATCTGGTCAGCAGTCTCCCGGCCCACCTCCTCGGCGACCGAGCCGTGAATCTCATAGGCGAGGATGGTGACGATATTGCTCAGGAGGTAGTTGTTGGCTTCGTTGGTGATGATGTCGATCATCGCGCGGTCAGCACGCTCAAAGGAACTGGGCGATGCCAGTGCCTCCGAGAACTCCTCAGGGACGATGAGGGCGAACTGGTAATCACCGCTGGCCACGCCCGCTTCTGCCTTCTGCCGCGAGTCCACTTCCTCCCAGCCGAAAGAGGCTTCGTCAATGAGCTCTTCGGTAACGTCATCACCGATGGTGCGGAACTCGCCGTCGAAATCCTCCCCTTGGTCAAGGTTGACCAGGGCCGCACCGACATTGTCCAGATTCTCGTAGGGATCCCAATTGGCGTAGAGATAGATTCCTGAGTACAGGACCGGAACCATCGCGAGCCCAAGCACAGTGATCAGCGGAGTGAAGCTGCTGGTCATCCGCTCGAACTCGGAGCGCACCAGGCGGAGAAAGGTCATCGGTCCTCCTCCATCATGCGGCCCAGGGCGGCGAGGTCTTCGCGCTCTTCATCGTCGTCTGCCGGCTCATCTGCCGCTCCAGGCCTGCCACCTGCTTCGTTCGCGAAACTGATGGTGCCAGCCAGTGCCTCGGCACCCTCGGGAACTCGACCAAGAACGGCGAGGATGGCGCGCTGCCGATCTGCACCGGTGAGGCTCTTCAACAATCGCAGAAGCTCATGGGAGGCAATCCGGTGCCGGTCCGGGGAGTCAACGACGGCGCAGCGCACCGCAGGGTCCGCGAACGCCAGCTCGATCAGCAGCCGCAACCGGGTTTCGGCCTCCAGTGCCACGACTTTCTGCCGGGCCAGCTGGTTCAGCCCGTGGCTCTCGAGCCAGTCCATGGAACGGACCTGCGCTCGCAGTCTCCGGCGGCTCCCCGGCCTCCCGGGGGTCTGGGCGGTCATGGGGCGCAGCGCCAGAGACTCTGAGACCACCTGCCGGACCGTCATGTGGTGCTCAGGAGCAGTGATTCCCGGGGCATCCACCAGCGCTGTCCTGCGCCGCAGAAGCCCAGCTGCGCGGCGATCCTGGCCAGGATCGGCGTCGTCGTTCTCCTCGTAGCGGACCTCACCGCCGTCCGGCTTCATCCTCCCTGAGGCGATGAGGGCCAGTGAGGTCCGTGACATGGCCGTCGAGGCGTGCAGCAGGGAGAGCTCGCCGTCTGGTGCGGAGAAATCTGTGGATCCGATGAGCCGGAAGTGGTGCTCGTCGAAGGCCACCTTCTGGGCAAGAAGCATGCCACCAGTTTACTAAACTGACCAGTCAGTACAAACTCAGGAGTAATACTCTCCCGTATCGCATTAGACAGCGTCGGTTCTTTTCGCCCGAGACTGCGAGCTGACAGCGGTGACCGCACGGGCGGCGGCGCATCCGCTCGGCCCTGCCATCATGCGGCTACTGGGCCGGCGTCGACCAGGCTCAGCACCAGGATCTGGTGCCTGGTCACCTTCATCTGGAACTGTGGCCCGTCGAAAGGCGTGCTTTTGGCTCCGATGAAGGTGACGAACGCAAGGGAACCCTGCTCTGGCGCTCGGGTCCGCAGCACTGGGGCGAGATGTTCCTCAGAGCCGAGACCTTGGGTGTGGGACTGCCTCGGCCAGAGCATTTCTGCACCACGCTGATTCAGCGCCCGGCAGCACGCACGCACCTGGCGGACCCACAGATTCTGCAGGCAGTGGAGGCCCAGTGTCATGGCGCCGCCGCCTGCGCTGATGCAGAATGATCTCACAGCCCCCGAAGCCTGCGTCGCTCAGCAGCGGTCCCCCCACTGGGACTCGAACCCAGACTGGATCGATTTTAAGTCGACTGCCTCTGCCGATTGGGCTACAGGGGGTTGACAAAAGGGCCGTGCGGACACGGCCCTTTCATCGTACCGGGGTCGGCGCCGGGCTCTAGCCCTTGGCCTTCTCCTTCTTGTTGCCACCGGCAGCCTCGAAGAATGCTGCGGTGGGGTTCTCCAGGTCACGCAGCGGAGTCACGTCGCGGCCGAAGATCAGTTCGTTGACCCAGCCGCCAGCCACACGGGCCTTGCGCTCGAAAGTAGGAATGGCCATCCCGTGGTAGCCGCGGTGTGCCGCCCAGGCCAGAACGCCCTTGAGCTTGAGGCCCATGGGGTTGCCCACTCCCTTGTAGAGTCCGAGTCCAGCCACAGCCCCCAGGGACTCGTGTTTGTACTCGGTGACCTCCCCTGCCCCGTAGCGGACGGAGAACAGGTTCTTGGCCAGCACCTTGGCCTGGCGGGAGGCGTGCTGGGCGTTGGGCACGCAGAAGCCTCCGGGTCCGGCCCCGGTGAGGTCCGGAATCGCCGCGATGTCTCCGGCAGTCCAGGCTCCCTCGATCACGTCACCATCCTCATTGAGGATCTGCAGCGTCGCCGAGCCGGTGATCCGGCCGCGCTCATCGACCGGGAACGAGGAGCTCCGGGCCACGGCGTTGGCGGCCACACCGGCGGTCCATACCAGGGTATCGGCGCCGAACTTGTCGACCTCTGACTTATCCGCCATGGAGATCAGGGTCAGTTCACCGTCGACGGCCGAGCCCAGGGAGGTGTTCAGCAGCACCTCGATGCCGCGGCCGCGCAGATGCTCCACCACGCCTTCGGCCTGGTCTTCGGTGACCTCAGGCATGATCCTGCCCATGGCCTCGACCAGCACAATCCGCACATCGGACTGGGCAAGACGCGGATTCTGGCTCACCGAGGCACGGATGATGTCTTCGATCTCGGCAATGCATTCAATGCCGGCGAACCCTCCGCCGATCACCGAGAAGGTCAGTGCGCGCTTCTTGGCCTGCTCGTCGGTCATCACCGAGGCAGACTCCAGCCGCTCCAGGATGTGGTTGCGCAGGCCCAGGGCCTCTTCAATGGTCTTCAGGCCGATGCCGTTCTCCGCCAGGCCCTCGATCGGGAAGGTCCGGGTGGTGGCCCCGGCACCCATCACGATGTCCTGATAGGGCACCTCCACGCTCTCCACGCTCCCATCCTCGGCAGAGCCCAGACCCACCACCGCGACCTTCGCCTCATGGTCCACAGAAGTGACTTTGCCGGTGATCACCTCGGTGTCCTTCAGATGCCGCCGGTGCGGAACCACCGCGTGGCGTGCCTCGATGTGGCCGCCGACCACCTCAGGCAGGAAAGGCTGGTAGGTCATGTACGGCAGCGGATCCACCAGGGTGACGATCCCTCCTGCGGCCTTGACCTTCTTCTGCAGCTGCTGGGCAACCGTCAGGCCGACATAGCCGCCGCCGACGATCAGAACACGGGGTTTCTCTGAGAGCTTGAGTGCCATGGGCTCCATCCTATAGGGGTTTCGACTGTTGAAAATCAGGCGCTGGGCGTGCCACCGGTCCGGCCAGCAGCGTGGCCGGCCGCGCTTCAGGAGTTCTCACGGCGGGAGAGCAGGTGCACTGCGGCAAAGGTCAGCAGCAGCACCACAGCCAGTCCGCCCACGCCCAGAGTCGTCGCTCCGGCCCAGTCCTGGGAAGTTCTGGACTCAGCGGCCTGAGGCAGCTCTCGCGGCTCGCCCTCGGGCCCGGCGACCACACCTGAATCCTCAGGGATGCCTTCGTGCTGGTCCTCGTCAGTCTCGGCGCGGCGGTGGATCCGGATCCAGTCGGCGAGGGTGTCGTAGTCGTCCGCATTGAACTCCGGCAGGCTGCCGCTGACGGCCTCGTCAACATTGAGCACGCCATGGCCGTATTCCGGGTCGATGCCTTCGGCTCCGGCGGAGTCCGCCGAGGTCAGCAGCCGGTGCTTGACCTCTGGGGCCGAAAGCTCAGGATGGGCCGCCATGACCAGCGCTGCAGCCCCGGCAACGATCGGGGTGGCCCCGGATGTGCCGGTCCAGGTGGCGGATTCCCCGCCGGGCAGCGCCCCGACCAGCGGTTCGGAGGCTGCCGCGATATCCACTGCTATGCCCTGCGAGGAGGACTCTTCGCTGATATTGCGATCCTGGTCCACCCCCGCCACGGTGAGCACTCCCGGGATGGTTGCCGGGGCGCCCACTGAGAAGTGCCCGGCCGCCCGGTTGCCGGAGGCTGCGATGACCAGCACATCGTTCTCCTCGGCGTGCAGAAACGCCTCGTCCCAGGTCTCGGACCAGTCCTGGACCCCGGAGCCGATGGACATATTGATGATGTCGGCACCGTTGTCCACTGCCCAGGTCACTGCTTCGGCGATCTGGTCCTCGGTGCCGGGCCCGTAGGGGTTGGGGTCCTCCAGGACCAGCGAGATCGACAACAGATCTGCCTCAGGGGCGACCCCGACTACTCCCAGCGGCCGCTCCGGCCATGGAACAGCGGCCACGTCCTCTTCGGGTGCTTCCTCCTCGGCTTCCTCCATGCCGGGGAATTCGCGGGTCTCGTAGAACTCATCGAGCAGGTCCTGATCGACCTCGTCCTCCCAGTCCTCGCCATAGAGCTCCTCGAGATCAGCCAAGAACTCATCGAACCAGTCATCCCACTCATCCTCGGAGAGGTCATCGAAGTCCTCCGCCTCCACCTCGTCCGGCTCCGGGAGCTCTTCACCGCGTCCTGCTGCCAGGGAGGCGACCAGCGTGCCGTGTTCGGTGTTGACCTGCGACACCGGCCCTCCGGTGCCGTCGCCGCCCCCTGAGACGTCGGTGCCGCCGGCGATCGAGCCTTCCAGGGCCGGGTGGTCCCCGTCGACTCCGGTGTCGATGACCGCGATGGTGACCCCCTCCCCCTGGGTCGTCTCCCAGGCCTCGGTGACCCCGTAGTCTTCCAGCCAGAACTGCTGATCCCGTATCTGGAACGCTGAAGCGGGCGCAGCGGCCAGCGGTGCGGCCACCATAACGGCCAGACCCACACAGAGATAACGACGACGCCCCATCAGGTGCCTGCTCCTTTCGACTCATGATGCCTGTTCTCCGCCGCCGCATGGGCCACCGACATCGCCAGCCCGTCGAGAATGTCGTGCTCGGAGGCGATGGCGGTGCTCACCCGGCCACCGGTGACCTTGTTCAGATAGTCCAGTATGGTGCCCCAGATCAGGGCCCCGGCACCGATGACATCCACACGGCCAGGGTGCATGAACGGCATGGCCGCACGTTGGTCCCGGGTGGTGTGGACCAGCTGGTCCACTGACTGGTGGATGGCATCGAGGCTCAGTTCGGCACCGTTGATGGTTTCGGCGTCGTAATCTTCGAGCTTCAGGGCATGGGCAGTCACCGTGGTGACGGTGCCGGCCACTCCGATCACCGCCTCTGCCTCGTGCAGCGGGACCACCTGGGCAACATCCTCCAGGAAGCTGAGGGTTTCGAAAGCGGCCATGGAGCATTCGGTCTCCGCTGGGGGGTCAGAGCGCATATGCCGTTCGGTGAAGCGCACACAGCCCATATCCGTGGAGATGGCGTGCTCAGCCCCTGCAGAGGTGCCGAGCACGAATTCGGTCGACCCGCCGCCGAGGTCGATGACCAGGACTTTGCGTTCAACGTCCCAGTTCAGCACCGAGGCCGCCCCGGCGAAGGAGAGCCCGGCCTCCTCGGAACCGCGGATGACCTCCGGCTCCACGCTCAGCCGGGCTCTGACCCCGTCGATGAACTCGCCGCGGTTGCTCACATCCCGCGAGGCGGAGGTGGCGGCGAACCGCACCGCCTGGACCTTGTGCTTGCGGATGAGCTCGGCGTAGTCATCGACTGCTGAGAAGGTGCGCTGCAGCGCCGCCGCGGAGAACTCACCGGTCTGGTCAACGCCCTCGCCCAGACGCACCACCGTCATCCTGCGGACCACATCGGTGAGGGCACCGGACCCGGGCAGGTCGACATCGGCGATCAGCAGCCGGATGGAGTTGGTGCCACAGTCGATGGCGGCGACTCTCATGATGATTCTCTTTCCTCAAGGCCGCGCACATGGCGGGAGAGGTCTCTGGTGGGAACCTCGGCGCTGTGGTCCCAGGCCGTGCCGCACCGGCAGAGATCCGGGGTCCATTCGTCCCGGATCCGGTCCAGGGTCTCATCACCGAGCGGGTTGATCCCAGGGCCGGCGGCCAGCGCGTGTCCGGCCAGCACGTGCAGGCACTTGACCCGGTCGGGCATCCCCCCTGCTGTGATGCCCTCGATCTCCCAGACCGGTTCCAGCCCGGCCCTTATGCGGATCCGCTCACGCTCATCCAGATAGTGCTGGTGCGCCGCACGGTACAGTGCGGCCAGCTGCGGGTCCGCCTGAAGCCGCTCATTCATCTCAGCCATCGCTCCCACAGACTCCAGCCGGGAGACGGCGGCGGTCAGGATGGGGTGAGTGAGGTAGAAGGTGGTCGGGAAGGGAATTCCGTTGGAGAGACGCGGCGCGGTGGCAGCCACCAGCGGAGACCCGCATCGGCAGCGAGCAGGGATCTCGACGACGTCGCGCACCGGCCTGCCCAGCTGCAGGCTGAGCGTGTCGAGGTCACCCTGTGTGGGGACGGAGTGCGGCGCTGGGGCATCGGTCACGACACACCAGCTTACTGGTCAGCCGATTCGACCACCGAATCCCAGAGCTGATCCGTCCAGTCACTCTCCTCTTCGGCGTCCTCCACGGAGTCGGTCTCAACCTCTGCTTTGCTGAGGTCTCCGATCACGTGGTAGCGGCGCTCTCCGGGCATCACCAGGTTGATGCGCTCGCGGGCTTGCTGCTGAACGAACTGCGGATCGTCCCAGCGGGCCAGCTCCGAGTAGAGCTCCCTGTTGAGCTGTTCCTCCACAGCGATCTGCTCGGCGAGCTCGTTGATTTCAGCGCGCTGCTGGAGATAGGTGCGCACGGTGGGAACCAGGAAGGAGATCACCACCAATGTCACCACTGTCAGGACGATCATCCGCCCGGAGAAGGTGCGTTCCGGCACCAGCCTGCGCGCTGAGACTGGAGTCTTCTTCGACGGGGCCTGGGCGTGGTGGTGCGGTTTGTCCGCCCGACGAGCTCGCCTGGCAGTGATCTCGTCCGGAGTGCGGATTTGTCCTGAGACCTGTTCACGCTCTTCGAGCCGACGGCGCTGAGCCTTCTCAGCGCGGTGCTGAGCACGGCGGGTGCGGCCCTCGGCGGGGACGCCCTCGGCAGCGGCAGATTCCTTGGGATGGCGAGCATGTCGCACCACGGCAGTCACCGCCTTGGACTAGGCATGCCCGGCCGGTTCAGCGTCAGGGCCGAACCGGCGAGCACACCACTGATGGGAAGCGTTCAGTTACAGGACCTCAGCCTAGTGCCGCGGCAGTATAAGCCGACCCCCGGACACGCCCAGGATCCGTGATTTGATCCCTAACAGCGCTTGCTTCTTTCCGTGTTTTCGATCTCGGCGACTTGTGCTGACACGCGGCCTTCGCCGAAACCACTCGGTGCGGTCACTGGGCTTTAACTGCGCAAGCTATGAACTTGTGCGCGGGTTATTTCCCGCGCAGGTACGCAGAACGTGCGCACTTAGTTGTCATACGGTGCAGTGTGAGCGGCGAAGGCGCGATACTAGCTCCGGAAGCGCGGGAAGGCTGCGGCGCCGGCGTAGCGGGCGGCGTCGCCGAGCTCCTCCTCGATCCGCAGCAGCTGGTTGTACTTGGCCACGCGCTCGGAGCGGGCCGGAGCTCCGGTCTTGATCTGCCCGGCGTTGACCGCCACCGCGATGTCGGCGATGGTGGTGTCCTCGGTCTCGCCGGAGCGGTGGCTGATCATGGTGGTGTAGGTGCTGCGCTGGGCCAGGCTGATGGCGTCCAGAGTCTCGGTGAGCGAGCCGATCTGGTTGACCTTGACCAGCAGCGAATTGGCGGTGCCGGCGTCGATGCCCTTGGCCAGGCGGTCAGGATTGGTGACGAATAGATCGTCACCGACCAGTTGGACCTTGCCGCCGATGGCATCGGTGAGGGTCTTCCAGCCGTCCCAGTCGTCCTCATCCAGGGGGTCCTCGATACTGACCAGGGGGTAGGCCTCCACCAGTTCCCGGTAGTAGTCGCTCATCTGTTCCGGGGTCTTCTGCTCGCCCTCGAAGGTGTAGGCGCCGTCGGAGTAGAACTCGGTGGCGGCCACGTCCAGGGCCAGGGCAATGTCCGTACCGGGGGTGTACCCGGCACGGGTGATGGCCTCGGAGATCAGGTCCAGGGCCGCGCGGTTGGAGGGGAGGTCGGGGGCGAATCCACCCTCGTCGCCGAGCCCGGTGGAGAGCCCCTTCTCCTTCAGCAGGGCCTTGAGCGCATGGTAGACCTCCACCCCGGCGCGCAGCGCCTCGGAGAAGGTGGCGGCACCCACCGGGGCGATCATGAACTCCTGGATGTCCACATTGGAGTCGGCGTGCGAGCCGCCGTTGAGGATGTTCATCATCGGGACCGGCAGCAGGTGGGCGTTGGGGCCGCCGAGGTACTTGTACAGCGGCAGGTCGGAGGCGTCAGCGGCGGCCTTGGCCACAGCCAGTGAGACCCCCAGGATGGCATTGGCGCCGAGGCTGGCCTTGTTCTCGGTGCCGTCGAGGTCCAGCAGAACTTGGTCGACTGAACGCTGTTCGGTGGAGTCAAGGCCCTCCAGAGCAGGGGCGATGATCTCATTGACGGCCTTGACAGCCTCGGTCACGCCCTTGCCCAGGTAACGGTCTTTGTTGCCGTCGCGGCGTTCCACCGCTTCGAAGGCACCGGTGGAGGCGCCGGAGGGAACGGCGGCCTGGCCGAAGCTGCCGTCGTCGAGCAGCACATCGACCTCCACGGTCGGGTTGCCGCGGGAGTCGAGGATTTCGCGGCCGAAGACGCTGGCGATCAGGGACATGGATTCTCCTTGCCTAGGGGGGTGACACAACGGCGGTCTCCATTGACTGCCACCAGCCTAGTCGAGCAGATCAGAGTTGGCATCAGCACGACGACGCCTGCTCTCACTCCCCTGCCAGCTCGGCTTTCTCCTGATGCTTGATCCGGTTCCAGGCGGCGTCGATCTCCTCGATCGTTGACTCCTGGGGGTTCAGGGTGCCATCGGGCTCGAAGACATGCGGGTTGCGGCGGATGAGCTTGGCGCAGATCGCCTCGGCGACGCCGTCGAGATCGAAGTCCTCACGTTCCTGCGCGATGGCGGCGTGCAGCACCACTTGGAGCAGAATGTCGCCGAGCTCCTTCCGCAGCGGATCCCCGGTGATCCCGGCCTCGATCTCCTCGGCGACCTCCTGGGCCTCCTCCAGCAGATAAGGGGTCAGCGTCCGATGGGTCAGCTGCGCGGTCCAGGGACAGTGCTGGCGCAGATCGGCGATGATCTGCTTCAGCTGCTCCATATGGGGGAGCTGGGTCACTGCCAGGCCTCCAGGATGTGGGCGGCAAGCGCCTCGCGCTCCTCATAGCCTAAGAAGCTGGACTCGATCGCGTTGATCTGGAAGTCAGCGAGCTCGGCCAGGCCGTAGTCGAAGGCCGAGGCCAGCACGGCCAGCTCTCCGCTGAGGGTGACCCCGGAGACCAACCGGTTGTCGGTGTTAACGCCGACGTTGAAACCCAGCTGATAGAGCATGTCGAAGGGATGCTGGGCCAGCTCGGCGTCGGGCTCTCCGGTCAGTGCGCTCACCGCACCGGTCTGGAGGTTGGAGGTCGGAGAAGTTTCCAGGTGGATCTGCCGGTCGCGGACCCAGCGGGCCACCGGGCCCAGTTCGACCTCGACGAGCTCCTCCCCGCCGTCGCTGGTCTTTGAGCGGGAGGTCTCACCGGTGGTCAGGGTGATGTCTTCGGCGACCCGGATACCGTGCCCCAGGCGCTTGGCGCGGCCTTCGACCAAGGCTCCGCGCACCGACTCGATGCCGTCGGCCTCTCCGGCGTGCACTGTGGCCGGAAGCATTTCCTGGGCCAGGCGGGTGAAGGCTGGGGCGAACTTCGAGGGAGGGAATCCTGCCTCGGGGCCGGCGATGTCGAAGCCCACCACCCCATTCTCCCGGTGCCGGATGGCCAGGTTGACGATCTCATCGGCATGGTCGGCCTGGCGCATGGCGGAGAGCAGCTGCCCGACGACCATGACGCCCTCGTGATCGGCCACCGTCTCGGCACCTTCATTGAGCCCGGCCTGAACCGCTTCCACCGCTTCGTCCAGGGTGAGTCCGCCGGCGATGTGCTGCTCGGGCGCCCAGCGGACCTCGGCGTAGACCACACCGTCGGCCGCCAGATCCTCCACGTATTCACGGGCCACCCGGCGTAGGTTCTCAGAGGTCTGCATCACTGCGGTGGTGTGGGTGAAGGCCTCCAGGTATTTGAGCAGATCCCCGGAGTCCGCGTTGGTGCGGAAGATGTCCTGGAGCTCATCAGGGTCGGTGCTGGGCAGTTCATGGCCGATCACCGTGGCCAGCTCGATCAGCGTCGAGGGGCGCAGCGACCCGTCCAGGTGGTCGTGCAGGGATACTTTGGGCAGTGCTCGGATCTGGTCGTCTAACCCGGGATTCTCAGTCATGCCTTCCAGCCTAATGGTCGAAGCCGAGGAAGCGAGCCGGAACTGTGCTCGCCGCCGCCTTGGCCTGCTGTGCGGGCACACCGGCGGCGATGGCCGTCCCCACAGCCACGTCCATGGTCAGGGTGGAGCCGGCGAGAGTCCGCGCGTCGGCCAACAGCGGGATTCCATCGCGGACCTCCACGTCCAAACCGCCCAGCCGGTAGGTGCCATCGCCAAGTCCGGCGGCGGCCATAGAGTCGGTCACCAGAATCACCCTGTCGGGTGCCGCTGCAAAGAGGGTCCTGATCAGCACCCGATGGACGTGAACGCCGTCGGCGATGACCTCGATGCCCACGTGATCCCGGTCCAGCGCGGCTCCCAGCGGCCCCGGAGCGCGGTGTTCCAGACCCGGCATAGCGTTGAGGGCGTGGGTGAGCAGCGACGCGCCCCTGTCAAATGCCTCGGCGGTGATGTCATAGTCGGCCGCAGTGTGGCCCACTGCCACCAGGACTCCGGCCTCGCTAAACCGGTCGATGGCCTCCATGGCGCCAGGCAGCTCGGGGGCCAAGGTCACCTGGCGCAGGATTCCCTCGCCGGCCTCCAGCAGCGTCTCCACCGCCGATGGGGAGGGTTCACGCAACGCTTGGGGGGCATGCGCGCCGGCACGCGCCGGGGCTAGGAAGGGCCCCTCCACGTGGACGCCGTGGATGGCGACGCCGCTGATCACGTGGTGACCGGACAAGGTGCTCCGTAGTCTGCGCAGTCGAGCGGCAAGCTGCTCCGGCGGGGCGCTGACCAGGCTCAGCAGGGTGTCCGAGGTCCCGTGCTGATGGTGGAAGTCCAGGGCTGCGGCAACCTGTCCGTAGTCGGCAGAATCATAGGAGCAGCCGACCGCCCCGTGAGTATGTATGTCCGTGTACCCGCCGCCCGGCACTATAACCTCAGGGCGGAGTAATTGGCGGAGTGGACCAGCAGGGAGGCCGCACTGCGGTCAGCAACGACGACCACATCAGGATGCAGCTGGATTGCCGATGCCGGAACAGCGGCAGTAATAGGACCCTCCAGTGCTGCTGCCAGTGCCTCAGCCTTCGCCGTGCCGTAGGCTATCAGCAGCAGCTGGCGAGCTTGCATGATGGTGCCGATCCCCTGGGTGATGCAGTAGCGGGGCACCTCCTCCTGAGATGAGAAGAAGCGGGAGTTGTCCTGGCGGGTCTGCTCTGCCAGTGCCGCCACTCGGCAACGCGAGGCCAACGACGAGCCAGGTTCGTTGAAGGCGATATGTCCGTTACGGCCGATGCCCAGCACCTGCAGATCGATACCGCCGGCATCCCGAATAGCTTGCTCGTAGCGCTGCGGTGCCTGCAGATCTCTCCCATCATCCCCGGGGCAGCGCACCTTCTCAGGGTTCAGGCCCAACGGGAGGGTGATCTGCCTGCGGACTACTGCACGGTAGGATTCGGGGTGGTCGGCCTCGATGTCAAGGTACTCGTCGAGGGCGAAGGCCTGAATCCTGCCGGTGTCGACACTAGACTCCCCCAGGCGCCCTGCCAGGGCCCGCCAGGTGCTGCCGGGCGTGCTGCCTGTGGACACCCCTAGGACGAAATCCCCCTCCACGCGCTGGCACCGCACGGCTGCCTCCACAATTTCTTCAGCACCGATCTGACCGCCCTCGGCAAGGGTGTCAACCACATACAGGCTGGTCATGCAGCGTCCTCCAATGCGGCACCGGGAATCGCAGCGAGCAACTCCTTGGTGTAGTCCGATTCGGGGGAGGCGAAGAGCTGCTGCGGAGCACCTGATTCCACAATCTTCCCCTTCTGCATCACATGAACCTCATGGGCGATCATATTCACCACCGCGAGATCGTGACTGATGAACAGGTAGCTGAGGCCCAACCGCTGCTGAAGTTCCACAAGCAGCTCAAGGATCTGATTCTGCACCAGCACATCGAGGGCGGAGACGGCTTCGTCGAGGACCACGAGCTCGGGCTCCAGGGCAAGCGCCCGTGCGATGGCAACACGCTGCCGCTGTCCGCCTGAGAGCTCATGCGGAAGACGCTGCGCCACTGTGGCCGGCAGTGCTACCTGCTCAAGCAACTGATGGACCTTCTGCAATCGGCTGCGGCGAATACCGACCTTGTGGACGCGCAGCGGCTCTGCCACTGACTCCGCGACGGTGTAGCGCGGGTCAAGCGAGGCATAGGGGTTCTGGAAAACGGGCTGAATCTGCCGACGTACCGCCATCATCTCCCGTCCGCGCAGGCCGGCAAGCTCCCTGCCCGCGATGCGGATGGTTCCCTCGCTGATTGTCTCCAGGCCCAGGAGCATTTTTGCAGTGGTGGATTTGCCGGAACCGGATTCGCCGACGATGGCGACTGTACGGCCCTTCGGGATACCGAAGCTGATGTCCCGGGCGGCCCAGAACTGCTCACCTGCGGCCCTGCCGCGCAGCGTGTACTTCCGTCCCACCCCGATCACCTCGACCAGCGGAGCTGCAGCATCGGTCTGTGTCGCGCCTGGTCCGCCAACGGAGCCGACCAGGGGTTCTGTGACAAAGCTTGGGGCAGCGGCGACGAGCTTGCGTGTGTAACTGTGCTGAGGACTCTTCAAGATCTTTCGGGCGGGGCCGGATTCGACGAGTTCTCCCTTGTACATCACCAGCACTCTGTCGGCCCGCTCGGCGGCGAGGGCGAGATCGTGGGTAATGAGCACCACAGCGGTGTTCGTCTGCCCGGTGAGCTCCTCAAGCGTATCGAGAATTCTCCGCTGGACGGTGACGTCGAGGGCGCTGGTGGGCTCATCGGCGATGAGCAGACGCGGCTGGCAAGCCAGACTCATGGCGATGAGGGCGCGCTGGCGCATTCCACCGGAATATTCATGCGGGTACTGGTCATAGCGCTCCTGCGGCGAGGGTATGCCCACCATGTGCAGCAGTTCCAGCACCCGGCTCCGGCCCTGGGCGCCGCGTCCCCGGCCATGGACCTCCAGCGCCTCGAGAATTTGGCGCCCCACCGTGTGCACCGGGTTGAGGTTGGACATCGGATCCTGGGGAACCAGGCCGATCCCGGCACCGCGCAGGCGCAGCATCTCACGCTCAGAGGCGGAACTCAGCTCACGGCCCTCGAAGCGGATGCTGCCGCGGCTGATCCGGCCGTTGTCGGCGAGCAGTCGGTTGATGCACGCCGCCAGAGTCGACTTGCCCGAGCCTGACTCCCCGACGATGGCCACGGTTTCGCCGGGCATCACGTCGAGGCTGATGCCCCGAACGGCGTCGAACTCTCCGCCAGGGGTGGAGAAGGTGACCTTGAGGTCGGCGATGGAGAGGACTGGGTCGGTCATATCGGATCACCTGTTCGGCTCGGATGGAAACTGGCGTGGACACCCGCCATAGCGGTACGCCACATGGTGTCCACAGGCATCAGGTGGGCGCGGCCTGGCACCGGACTTCCGTGCAGCCGGTTGGTCAGCAACACGCTGAGCACTTGCGCATACTCGCCGACAGCGGGAGCAGCCGCGATGAAGGTACCGGTGAAGCCCGGGTGCCCGAGGAACACCCGCTGCTGACCTCGCCACTGCATCCGATAGGTGCGTACCCCTTGGCCCTGACCCTGGTCGTGGGCGACCTGGTCTTTCTCTGTACTGAGAGATGCAGAGGTTTCAGCGCGAATCCCGGCCTTCTGCGGGTTCGCCAGCACCTCGGCGATCCTCAGCAGACCAGCGGCATCGGCGAACCAGCCAGCGTGGCCTGCCGCTGTGCCGAAGGCGTGGAAGGCGTTGCAGTCGCCGATCTCACCGCGGATCAGGTGCCGCCGCCAGGGGAATCGCTCAGCAGCGGTTTGAGTCCCGGCGTCGACGGGATGCGGAGTGCTTGTGGTGACCATGTCACGCTCAATGGCGTCCCCGTATTGCCCGGAGGTGACCGGTGCCCCGGGCGGAGGGCTGCCGGGGGTCACAGTCTCGACTCCCAGGGGCTCGAGCAGCAGTTCGATGACGGCCTCGGCAAAGCCAAGGCCCGTGATACGGGAGATGACGGCTCCGACAGCCTGCATGCCCAGATCGGAATAGTGCCGCCCGCGGCCCCGGGGGTATCGCGGATCCAGCGAGAGCGCCGCAGCGACAGGATCTTCATGGGGCATCAGATACAGCGGCCACCACTCCCGGAACCCCGCACGGTGCCGCAGCAGATCATCCAGGGTCGCCTCCCCGTGCGTCCCGGCCTCGGGAAGGAACCTGCTCAGGGGGTCTCCCGGAGCCGCCGCGCCATCGCTGAAGAGACGCTGCAGGGTAAGGGTAGTGAGCACCTTGCTCACCGAGGCGAGGTCATGAAAATGCGCTTCGGTCATCGGTTCAGCGGTCTCGATATCGGCCAGACCCGTGACCGAGACAAACCTCTGATCACCCTCGATGACCACCAGCACCGCTCCGGGCGGCTGATGCTGCCCTGTGTTCTGCTCGGTGACGCCAGGTGTCATGGCAGGCTCCTCACCAGTCGAATCTGCGGTTCTCCGTAACGCGGATCCACGCTGCGCTGACCATCGGGAATCCATCCTTGACGCTCGTAGAAACGTCGGGAGGGGGTGTTGCTCTCAAAAACCCAGAGGGAGATCTCATCCGCTCCGCTGCTGCGCAGTGCATCGGTCGCCTCCTGCAGCAGTTTACGTCCGTATCCACCGCCCTGGGCTGCGGGATCCACGTAGAGCGAGCGGACGTGGCCGTTGCCCCTGTCCTGGGTGCCATAGCGCACCACACCGACCACCGCCCCGTCATGCTCTGCCACCAGGGTCTCGGTGGTGGTGTCCGCGAGTCCCACGCTCCATAGTTCGCGGGCCTGGTTCGGGTCCATGCGCTCTACCAGGTGCCTGGGCAGTACCGCCTGATAGCTGGTGTGCCAGCAGCTGAGGAAGACCTCGACGGCGGCGTCGAGGTCGGTGAGATCAGCCGCCCGTACCGTGACTGTGGCGAGGTCTGGGTGGACGCTGGCTACCCGTGCCGCCGACGGGGGGCTCGGTAGAGGTTCAGGGATCCGGAGGGGGCCGCCGCCGGGCGTGATGCTACCCAGGATGCGCGGGGATCGTGCTCCTGTGGCCGTTGTCGCAGCGCCCGCCAGACCGTGCAGGGAGAGCCACCCGATGAGTGCCATGAGCACCGCCTCCTTCTCGTCGGGGCCGATGCCCAGAGCGTCGATGCTCCGGACCGAGGTATCAGGCAGGCCCCGGATCAGGCCGTCCATCATCACCTGGTTGTGCACTCCCCCGCCGGAGACGAAGAGCTCGTCGGCCCCCTCGGCACTGAGGGCATCGACCACGGTGCGCACGGTCAGCTCAGTGAGGGTGGCTACCAAATCGGCATCGCTGAGCGGGTCGCCGCCTTCATCGGCGTGCCGCTGCAACGCCTGATTCACATAGCCGATGTGGAATAGCTCTTTGCCGGTGCTCTTCGGAGCGGGCTGCCGGTAGTACTTCTCTTCGAGCATCAGCTCCAACAAGGGCTGACAGACCCGGCCGGTGGCGGCGATGGCGCCGGCGTCGTCGTATCCGGCCGGATGCAGGTCCCGGTCAGCGACGACTGCGTCGATGAGCGCATTGGCGGGCCCGATATCCCAGGCGCGCACGGGCTGCTTCCCTACCACGGTGACATTGGATATCCCGCCGAGGTTCAGTGCCGCTGCAGTCCCAGGACGCCCGGCCAGCAGCAGTGCGTCCAGAGTTGAGGCAAGCGGGGCTCCCTGGCCGCCGGCAGCGATATCGCGGATACGCACATCGGAGAGCACCGGGGCCCCTGTTCGCTCGGCGATCCACGCCGGCTGACCGATCTGCAGGGTCCCCAGCACCTGGGTCGAATTCGGGGATTCGGCGACCCAGTGGTAGACCGTTTGGCCGTGGGAGACGATCAGGTCCACCGATTCGGCGCTCACCCAGGCTGACTCCAGGGCATCTGCGGAAGCTTGGGCGAACGCCTGGCCGATCTGGGTGTCCAGCTCCGCCACTGTCGCCAGGCTCGTGGGCTCCGGGGGAAGTGCTTTGAGCAGCTTCGCTCTCAGCTGCGGCAAGTACGGTGTCGCGCTGCGACTGATGATGTCGATGTCCAGCACCTCTGATCCGCAGGTGAAGTCGACGACGGCACCGTCGATCCCGTCATGCGAGGTTCCGGAGATCAGCCCGAGGATTCTCATCTTCGAGGAGCTCATGGGGCCGACTCCAGACTCTGAAGTGCTTCCCGGAGCCGCCCGTCAGCGTTGCCGAGCACCGTAGTTGCCTGATCCGAGTTCATGCCGCTGTGGAGCATGATGACCGCCGTCGGTACGGAGTAGCCGCACTGCTGCAGCGCCGCGCTGGCGTGTTCGACGGGGCTGCCGGTGATCTTCTGAACAATCCGCGCCGCCCGGTTTCTGAGCTTCTCATTGGAGGCGTGCACATCGACCATAAGGTTCCCATAGGTCTTCCCCAGCCGGATCATCGAGATGGTGGAGAACATATTGAGCACCAGCTTCTGGGCGGTGCCGGCCTTCAGCCGGGTGGAACCGCTGATGATTTCCGGGCCCACAATCACCTCAATGGGGTGTTCGGCTACCGCTGACAGTGGAGTCTCTGCGTTACAGGAAAGCCCGATGCCCAGGGCTCCGACCTCGCGGGCTCGGCCGACCGCACCCACCACGAATGGCGTACGTCCGCTGGCGGCTATGCCGATGACAGCATCCAGCGGCCCGACGCCGGCCTCATCGATGGCTGCCGCACCGGCAGCGTCGTCGTCCTCAGCGCCTTCGGAAGCGTGGAGGATCGCCCTGGGGCCTCCGGCGATGATGCCGATCACTCGATCCGAGGCGGAGAAGGTCGGTGGGATCTCCGAGGCGTCAAGGACTCCTATCCGCCCCGGGGTGCCGGCACCGACGTAGATCAGCCGGCCGCCGAGTGCCATGCGTTCGCTGACCGCTTCGATGGTGGGCACGATCTGGTCCATGGCGGCACGGACGGCCAGCGGCACGCTCTGGTCGGCCTCGTTCATCAGGTGCGCCAGCTGAGCAACGCTGAGTGTGTCGATCTGCTGGTACCTGGGGTCCGATGCTTCGGTGGTCAGAACCTCCAGATCCATAGAGTCAGTCGCCATTCCTACCGTCCCTTCCGATTCGGATCGAGGGCGTCGCGCAGCCCGTCTCCCAGCAGATTGAGCCCCACGATGAGCAGGATAAGCGCAGCTCCAGGTGCCCACAGCGTCCAGGGCGCAGCCACCACGAGGGTCTGCGCATCGTAGACCATTGACCCCAGCGACGCAGCCGGCGGCGGGGTCCCGAAGCCCAAGAAGCTCAACGAGGCTTCGGCCAGCACCGCCCAGGACAGGGTCAGGGTGACCTGGACGATGAGGATCCCGGTGATGTTCGGCAGGATGTGCCGGAGCATGATGCTTCCGGCGCGCATGCCGGTGGCCCGGGCCGCGCTGATGTAGTCCATCTCACGCAGTGTGAGCACCGGGCCACGTGCGGTGCGGACGAAGATCGGGGTGAAGCCCGCTGCGATGGCGACCGCCACGGTGAACCAGTTGCGGTCGAAGACCGAGGCGATGGTCAGCGCCAGCAGCAGCGAGGGAAAGGCGAAGAGCACATTGGTCACCGCACCGACGGCGGCGTCAGTGGAGCCCCGCAGGTAACCGGAGACCGTCCCCGCTACGGTTCCGAGGGTGCCGGAGATCAGCGTAGCCACGATGGCGACTAGCACGGAGTTTCCGATGCCGGAGGCAACCCGGGAGAACACGTCTCGGCCAAACTGGTCAGTCCCCATCCAGTGGGTGCCCGAGGGCGCCTGCAGACGGGATGCGGCGTCCTGCTCGGCTGGGCCATAGGGCAGCAGCCCTGCGGCGGCGACCAGCGAGATGACGGCGAATACCACCACGATGGCCAGTCCGATGAGCCCGCTCGGACTGGCCATCAGCGCGAAGAAGGTTCTGCGGCCGACTCGGCCGGTCGGCACCTGGGCCGCGGCGAGTTCTGTACTGAGTGTGTCAGCTGGTGTGGTCAATCGGCACGCACCCTCGGGTCGATCTTTCGGTAGAGCAGGTCAGTGAGCAGGTTGACGATGACGAACAGCAGCGCGATGACCAGCACAGTGCTCTGCACCACGGCGTACTCCTGCTGGTTCATGCCCAGCAGGACTTGGCGCCCCAGGCCGGGCAGCGAGAAGATCTGCTCCATCACTACCGCCCCGCCCAGCAGGAAACCGAACTGCATGCCGGTCATGGTGACCACCGGCACCAGGGCGTTGCGCAGGATGTGGCTCCAGCGGAGCCGGCGAGGGGGCACCCCCTTAGCCTTGGCAGTGCGGATGAAGTCGAGGCTGCGCACCTCGAGCACCGCGGTCCGCGTGGTGCGCATCACCGGGGCCGCCACGGCGAAGCCCAGCACCAGCGAGGGCATCATCATCTGCTGCAGGTTCAGCCACAGGTTCTCCCACGGGCTGGCGTACCCTAAGCCGTTGGGGTTGAATCCCCACACCTGCGCAGCTAAGCCCAACAGGAAGGTCGCCAGCAGGAAGTTCGGCACCCCGAGTCCGGCCAGGCCGATTCCCTGGCCCAGCCAGTCCCGGGCGGCATTGGGCCGCGAAGCCGAGAGCATCCCCAAGGGTATGCCGATCAGCAACGCCACCAGGATAGAGAGCACGGCAAGCTGCAGGGTCACCGGCAGGGACAGCAGGGTCATCTCCAGCACGCTCTGGTTGGTGCGCGAGGAGTAGCCGAGGTTGCCGGTGACCACATTGCCCAACCAGGTGAAGAACTGGACGATGAGCGGTTGGTCGAGCCCATAGTAGGCACGCAGGGTCTCCCGCTGCTCCTCGGTGAGCCCCGCCGCTTCGATTCCGTAGGCAGCGGTGATCTGGTCTCCAGGCAGTGCCCGGAGCATCACGAAGACGGTGATGGCGACGCCGAAGAGGGTCCCGAGAGCGCCCACCAGGCGACGCACCGTCGGTGAGCTGCGCAGCGAGTGCAGTACAGCCCCCTTTTTCTGCGGCATGCGGTGGTTCTTGGTCACGTGAGCCATCAGGTCCGTTGGTCAGTGGTCCACCAGCACAGCTTCACGCAGGCCCTGCATGGAGCTGTTGGCCATGGCGGTGTATCCGCTGACGCCCTCGGTCAGAGCGGTGTACTCGTAGCCGGCGAAAAGCCAGATCCAGACCGCCTGCTCCTCGAGGTAGTCGGAGATCTCCTCGTAGATCTCCGCACGGGCCTCTTCGTCGGTCTCCGCCAGGCCCTGCTCGAAGAGCTCGTCGAGGGCGTCAGAGCGATAGCCGGCGACCTCGTTGAAGTTGCCGTCGGAGCGGAAGTAGCGGCCGTAGGTGACATCCGGATCGGGGTTGCCGGCGTTGCGGGCCACCGCGAGCGTGAAATCAGCGTCCACCCAGCGGTCCACGTAGGAGCCGGACTCCAGAACTTCGAGGCTGAGATCGATGCCGACCTGAGCGAGCTGAGCCTGGATGGTCTCGCCTTCGGCCACCGCGGTGGAGTACCCGTCGGACATGACGATGGCGCTAAGCTCCAGGCCGTCCTCGTAGCCGGCCTCGGCGAGATACTCCTCGGCACGGTCGAGGTCGGGTTCCGGACAGGGCCGGGAGCCGGGGTCACTGAGATGGGCCGGGGATGTGAAGGGGCCCACGACTTCCCCGGCGCCCATGGCCGCGGAGTCCAGCACCTCCTGACGGTCGATGGTGCATGCCAGAGCACGTCGCACATTGACGTCGTCCAGCGGCTCCTCATCGGCGCGCAGCTGCAGTACGTGATAGGTCAGCTGCGGCGTTTCGAGGATCTCGACGCCGGCACCGATGGTGTCGGCGACCAACGGGTCATCGAAAGTGGCCATGTGCACGCTGCCGGCCTGCAGGGCGGAGACGATCGCCGACTCGTCGGGGATCACCCGGAATTCGACGGTGTCCAGCTGCGGACCCTCGCCCCAGTAGTCGGGATTGGCCTCCAGAGTCAGCGAATCGTTGGCGACCCGCTCGCTCAGGCTGAAGGGGCCTGTGCCGTTGGGTTCTGTCTCCAGCTCCTCGAGATCGGCATCAGCCGGGAGAATCGCGGCGTTGCCCAGTGCCACCTTGGAGAACAGTGCAGTGTCCGGGGTGCTCAGGTTCATCGTGACGGTGTGGTCATCGGTGGCCTCTATGGACTCGACGCTGGCCAGGTTGGTGGCGGCAGCCGCAGCGGTGTCGGGATCCTGGATGGCTTCGAAGGAGGCCACCACATCCTCGGCGGTGAGCTCGGTGCCGTCGAAGAAGGTGACGCCCTCGCGCAGGTGGAAAGTGGCGGTCAGGCCGTCGTCACTGATCTCCCAATCCTCGGCCAGGCCGGGCACCACCTCGAGATCGTGATCCAGCTCGGTGAGCGTGCCGTAGATATTGCGTAGCACATTGGTGGCCTGGAACTGGGTGGCGGTCCAGGGCAACAGGTTATCGACATCAGTGGTGAGGGCTACCACCAGATCCTGGTCTTCCGCGACGGCAGCCTCCGGGACCTCATCCCCAGACTCGGCTGGCTCGCTCGAACCGCCGCAGGAGGCCAGGGCCAGCGCTGCGACGGAAAAGACCGCGCAGGCTCTCAGAGCCGCTCCCCTCGGCGAGCGCAGTCGTGACCCTGGGCGAGGGGTATGGGGTGTGCTGGTCATGTCGATTCCTCCTGGTGCGGGCGGTGAATGGCGAGAGCACTTATGGTGATGTTAATTATTTACCTTCAATATTGCAAGTAGGTAAAAAATTTCTTACGTCGATGTTTCGCCGTCTGGGCGGGCACTTATCGTCTCCGACGGCCCAGCTTCGACCGCTAAGGTAGCCGTCATGGAAATAAATTCCGCACCTACGCCTCAGCCCCGCACCGACGTCACACTGGTGCTGCGCGGGATGATGGACAGCCTGAGGCCTGCTGAGCGGCGTATTGCCGAGAGCCTGCTCTCGGACCCAGAGAGCTTCTCCCGTTCCTCCATCAAGGAGGTTGCCTCCCGTGCCGGGACCTCCACCACCACAGTGGTGCGCTTCTACAAACGCATCGGGTTCACACGGTTCAAGGACCTCTTGCATGACGTGGCCGAGCAGGCGGCACGGGAACGGATGGCATCCAGCGAGTTCCCCGCACAGGCCAGCGACATCGACCGTCACGACAGTCTGGGTCAGGTAGTGGCGAAGGTGGCCCGCGATGAGACCCTCTCCATCAGTGACACTGCCAAGGTCCTCGATCTTGACGAACTCTCACAAGCGGTCCAGCTGCTGGCCCAGGCGGACCGCATCCACATCTTCGGCATCGGCAGCAGCGCGGTGATCGGTGAGGACCTCCAGCGCAAGATCAGCCGCATCGGGCGCACCGCCATCGACTGGACTGAGGCGCACACCGCATGGACCGCAGCAGCGGTGGCAGGGCCGCTGGCAACTGCGGTGGCGATCTCCCACTCAGGTCGCACCTCCGACACAGTGGAGTTCCTTCGGCTGGCCCGAGCCTCCGGGGCCGCAACCGTCGCCATCACCAATGCGCCGGATTCTCCGCTGGCAGCAGTGGCCGATGCCGTACTGCGCACCGCCGCCCGTGAGACGGAGTTCCGCTCCGGGGCACTAGGGAGCCGAATCGCCCAGCTCATGGTGATCGACTGCCTGTTCATCGGACTGGTGCAGACCGACTATGACGCCTCGGTCGACGCCCTGCGCGCCACCTACCAAGCAGTCCGGACCCGCGCCGCCCGCTCCTGAGTAAGCTTGATTCATGACGAATGCTGTTCACGTGGCCGCAGAGGTTCTCGCCCATGCCCCAGTGCTCGACGGACACAATGATCTTCCCTGGGCGCTGCGGGAGAACTGGAACTATGACATCGCCCAGGCACGGCTTGACACCGGGAATTCTGCACTGCACACAGATATTCCGGCCCTGCGCGCCGGCGGGGTTGGTGCCCAATTCTGGTCTGTATACGTCTCCTCCTCGCTGGAGAAATCTGCCGCCGTGGCAGCCACCCTGGAACAGATCGACTGTGTGCACCGGCTCATTGCGGCGTTCCCCGAGGACCTGCAGTTGGCGACCAGCGCAGCTGATGTCGATACGGCGTTGAGAACCGGGCGCATCGCCTCTCTGCTGGGCGCCGAGGGCGGGCACAGCATCGCCGAATCACTCGCAGTGCTGCGGATGCTGCGGCGCCTGGGGGTGACTTACATGACTCTGACCCATAATGACAACACTTCCTGGGCGGCCTCCGCGACCGGAGAGCCGACCGAAGGCGGACTGACCGACTTCGGGCGCGAGGTGGTCACAGAGATGAATCGTATAGGCATGCTCGTGGACCTCTCCCACGTTCATGAGCAAACCATGCAGGATGCTCTGGACACCTCCACAGTGCCAGTGATCTTCTCCCACTCATCCTGCCGCGGCGTGCACGAGCACCCGCGCAATGTACCCGATACGGTTCTTGAGCGCCTGTCGGCCAACGGAGGGATACAGATGCTCACGTTTGTGCCGAGGTTCCTCAGCTCCGAGCCTCAGACGGCGGGGATCGACGACGTCGTGGCCCATATCGAACATGCTCGTGAGGTGGCCGGAGTGAACCATATCGGTCTGGGCGGGGACTTCGACGGCATCCCTGAAGGGCCGGCCGGACTCCGACGAGTCAGTGACTACCCCGCGATGCTCACCGCCCTGGCCGAACGGAACTGGTCGGCAGCGGATCTTGCCAAGCTGACCTCGCAGAACGCGGTTCGTGTGCTGCACGACGCCGGGGTGTGAGGCCTGTCTGATCGGCTGAGGCGCCGACGGCTGGGATGCAGTATCGGCAGTCAAAGGGCAGATGGGGTCCGGTCACTACGCATGCCAGTTTAGGTGCGAACGGTGAGCAGGCGTGCAGGGTTTTCCCGGGTCATCACCTCGACCTGCTCATCGGTGACACCGCGCTGACGAAGCATGGGAAGTACACCGTCAGCAAAGTAGGAGTATCCGAACCTACCGTGGGTGTCAACGTTCAGATAGGTCTCCCGCCCGGTCATGTCCAAAGAGATCACCAACTGCCTGGCCCAGCCTCGTCGGACAAGCTCAGCAAGGGCGTCGGCGCGATCATCGTCCCGCCGTGTATAGAGACGTTTAAGTTCGTTCCCAGGCTCATAGTTCTCCTCCTCGCGAAGCACGTAGTCGAAGTTCTGCTTGCCGAAGGTGTCGAAGGCAAGCGTGACTCCAGATCGTAAGAGCGGTTCGAGACCGTCGGCGTCGGGACGTAAATCGACATGTCCCAGGATGACCTGCTCGAGATCGGCCCCAGCCTCAGCCAAGATGTCCACCTGTTCAGCAACCATCGTGCCGAGCGAGCAGTGGGTATAGATCGGAAGCCCAGTGATCCGGTGAGCTTCCGCAACAGCCTTCAGCTGGCGCTCCTCACCGTCGGTGATCAGATCGAGGCTCGTGCCGATCTCACCGTATATCCCGGCCGGTACGTTCGTGCCAGGTATGGCTTCAGCAGCGCTCACGAACGTCTCGACGAGTTGATCGAGGGACCATGTACGCACTTCCTCGGGCCACCGCCGTTCGGTGTAGTATCCGAAACCGGCGATCACGTGCAGTCCGGTCGCTTCGGCAATCCGCGCTACCACGTCCCAGGCCGAGGCAGGCATGTAATGTCCGGAGAGACTGACCAGGCCGCACACGCCCTGACTGCGCAATGTGGATGTCGCACGAACACCAAGATCGAAAGTGTCGTCGCCTTCGCCGCCGCTGAGATACGCACCCGGCAGCAAAGAGCTGAGATGCTCGTGCATGAGGACTCGGCCGAGGTCGCCAGTCAACACAGGACCGGAAACAGTAGAGACGGTGGAGAGGTTCATCGATTTCCTTTCATCAAGCTACCTCAACTTACCGCCTCGCATAGATTCATCTACCCAGCAATGACGAACCATATAGGGCGCCCCACCACGCACTGAGCAGTAGAGGATTTCCTCCGGATGCTGAACCACTCCCGAGAAGCGCTGAGCAAGGCTCTGCGGCCCTACTCGGACTCAGCCGGGTCTGCGCCGTCGTCGGGTTTTTCCCGGCGTCGGCGCAGATGGATAGGAAGCTCCACCTCGATGGTGGAGGTGTCCAGATAACCCTCGGGATCGATGTCGTAGCCTCTGCGGTCCAGCCAGGCGGTAAACAGCCGGAACAGCCGTTCACAGACCCAGCCCAGCACTATGGCCACCGCGATGCCCACAGCCATGGCGATGAGCATGTTCCCGAAGATCGCCTCCCCGATCATGCCCAGGCCGACCAGCCATGAGGCCCACAGCAGGGATGCCGCGGCGTCGATCAGCAGGAACCGGCGCAGGGAGAACTGGGTGGACCCGGCCACGAAGTTGATCGCCACCCGGGCACCGGGGATGAACCGGCCCACGAAGATCACCAGAACCCCGCGCTTGTCGAGCTCGTGCCGGGCCCAGAGCAGCGAGCTCTGCATGGTCGGTCTGCGCATCCATCGGAAACGGTGGGTGCCGATCCAGCGCCCGAGGTTCCAGGCGATGAAATCCCCGGCCAGCGCACCACCGGCGGCTACCAGGATCACCCACGGCCAGTTCGGGGTCCCCGGTGAGTCCTGGACGGAGCCCAGCCCGACGATCAGCGCATCAGAGGGCAGCACCGGGAAGAAGCCATCACCCATGCTGAAGCCGAAGAGCCCAATCAGCGTCCACCAGCCCGAGGCAGCTGTGAGGATCAGCTCGCCGAGCTGATCGAAAAACTCACCGATTCCCATTGCTGTGCGGTCAGAGGTCCTCGGCGGCGACCCGGGCCTTGATCAATCCGGCGTTTTCCACCACGGCGCCGTCGATGACCTCCACTGCTCCGGACAAAGCCTCCTGCGCCCGAGGCAGGCGTGACTGGTCATCGGTGCACAGGGTGATCAGCGGCTGACCGGCGGTCACCGTGTCACCGGGCTTGGCATGCAGCCGAACCCCGGCCGCGGCCTGGACCGGGTCCTCCTTGCGGGCCCGCCCGGCCCCCAGGCGCCACGCGGCAATGCCCACACCGTAGGCGTCCAACCGGGCGAGGGTACCGGAGTCTTCTGCGGTGATGGTGTGCTCATGCTGAGGCTTCGGCAAAGGCGCGTCTGGGTCTCCGCCCTGGGCGGCGATCATGGCCCGCCAGGTGTCCATCGCCTTGCCGTTGCGCAGGTTCTCGACCGGGTCCACATCGGTGATGCCCACCCCGGCCAGCATCTCGCGGGCCAGCTCGACAGTGAGTTCGACGACGTCGGCCGGGCCGCCCCCGGCCAGCACCTCCATCGATTCCTCGACCTCCACGGCATTGCCGGAGGTCAGTCCCAGCGGAGTGTTCATCTCGGTGAGCAGCGCAGTGGTCCTCACCCCGGCGTCGGTGCCCAGGGCGACCATGGTCCGGGCGAGTTCGGCGGCGTCGTCGTCGGTCCTCATGAACGCACCGGTGCCGACCTTGACATCAAGGACCAGGGCGTCAGTGCCCTCCGCGATCTTCTTGGACATGATGGAGCTGGCGATCAGCGGGATGGACTCCACGGTCCCGGTGACATCTCGCAGGGCGTAGAGCTTCTTATCCGCCGGGGCCAGTCCGGAGCCGGCGGCACAGATCACCGCACCGACGGTGTCCAGCTGGTGCAGGATCTCCTGGTTGCTCAGTGCGGCGCGCCAGCCGGGGATGGACTCCAGCTTGTCCAGGGTGCCGCCGGTGTGGCCCAGCCCGCGGCCGGAGAGCTGCGGGACCGGCACGCAAAAGGAGGCCACCAGGGGCGCCAGCGGGAGGGTGATCTTGTCCCCCACTCCCCCGGTGGAGTGCTTATCAGCAGTCAGGCGGCGGCGGCCGTCGCTGCGGGTGAGTGCGCTGAAGTCCATGCGTTCGCCGCTGTTGATCATCGCGGTGGTCCACTGAGCGGTCTCGGCGCGGCTCATGCCGCGCAGCAGGATCGCCATGGCCAGTGCGCTCATCTGCTCATCAGCGACTGTGCCCTCCGTGTAGGCGCCGATGAGCCAGCTGATCTGCGCTGACGATAACGTGCCGCCGTCGCGCTTGGTGCGGATCAGGTCGACGACGTCGTATGACTGGGTCAAGAGGACACCTCTTCTAGATCTTGGGGGCCGAAGGCCTGGGGCAGGATTCCTGCCATGTCTGTGACCCCTTCCGGGGTGAGGATCTGGAAGTCGGCGGAGGCGAACTCGTTGAGCAGCTGCCGGCAGCGTCCGCAGGGCATGATGGTCTCACCTGCGGCGTTGACACAGGTGAAGGCCGCGATCTCTCCCCCGCCTGCCAGCTGCAGCTGCCCGACCAGAGTGTTCTCCGCGCACTGGCCCAGCCCGTAAGAAGCGTTCTCCACATTGCACCCGGTGATCAGCAGCCCCTGAGCAGTCAGTGCCGCAGCGCCCACCGGGAAGCGGGAGTAGGGTGCATAGGCGTGCCGCATCGCCTGGCGGGCAGCCTCAGTGAGCATCCCGAAGTCAACATCTGACATGGGTTCATCCTAATGCGCGGCGGGAGACCAAAGCGCGCAGTGGACAGAGACTGCTCACTGCTCCGCAATGCAGACCTGGGCTACCTCTGTCATGACTTTGACGCCCACGGTGATCGCGCGCTCATCAGGAATGTAGTCCCCGCGGTGCAGGTCGTACTGTTCCCCGCCCGGGGTCTTGGTGCCTAGGCGGAACATGGAGCCTGGAGCCTCCTGGGTCATCCACCCGAAGTCCTCCCCGCCCATGGACTGCTCCGCCAGGGTCAGCGAGGAGGGCCCCAGCGCACGCTTGACGGCGATGTCCAGGCGGCGGGTGGCATCCTCATCGTTGACCACCGGAGGCACGCCCCGGACATGGTCCAGGCTGACATCGACCCCGTAGGCGGAGGCTGCCTGCTGGACGATGGGCGCCAGCACGCCCCCGGCGTCCTTCCAGGCATCGGCGTCCAGGATGCGCATGGTCCCGTGAAGGGTGCCCTCTGAGGGGATCGCATTCGCCGCGTTGCCTGCGCTGATATGCCCCCAGACCAGAGAGACCCCGCTGCGCACATCGATCCGCCGGGCCAGGATCGCGGGCACGCTGGTGACGATGTGCCCCAGTGCGCCGATGACATCCTCGGTCAGGTGCGGGCGTGAGGTGTGCCCGCCGCGGCCGGCGACCTCCACCCGGACCAGGTCGGAGGCAGAGGTGATCGCCCCGATCCTGGTGCCCACTGCACCGACGGTGAGTTTGGGGTCGCAGTGCAGGGCGAAGATTCTGGGCACATCGCGCAGCACGCCCTGTCTGACCATCTCTTGGGCACCACCGGGAAACTGCTCCTCGGCCGGCTGGAAGATGATTCTGATCCGGGCGCTGAGCCCGCTCCCCTGGTCGTTGCCCCGTTGGGTGTTCAGGTGCTGGAGGGTCCATGCCAGCCCGAGCATCACGGTGGTGTGGATGTCGTGGCCGCAGGAGTGCGCCACCCCCATGTTCTCCGAGGCGTACTCCAGCCCGGTGGTCTCCACAATCGGCAGTGCGTCGATGTCTCCGCGGAAGGCCGCCGCGATAGGCGCCCCAGAGGGACCCACGTCCACGTAGCAGCCGGTGGTCTCCGGCAGCAGCACCGGCTCCAGCCCGGCCCTGCGCAGCTGTGCGGCGATCTGCTCGGTGGTGCGCACCTCCTGCCAGGACAACTCCGGGTGGGCGTGGAGATCACGGCGGAAATCGATCAGATCGTCCTCAAGCTCAGCGACGATCTCCGCTGCGGTCGCCGTCGGTGAGGTGGCCCGGGAGACCTCGGCATCGATCCGCACCGTGGTGTCAGCACCGCCATACTCAGAGGACATCGGAATCTCCCTTCTCCTTCAAGGCCTCCACCGCTTTCTTCACGCTCTGGGCGTGATCAGTGGTGGTCACCAAGAGTGCATCCTCCGTGTCTACCACAACGATGTTCTCCACGCCGATCAGGGCCACCACCCGCTGCGAATCTGAGACGACGACGCCGGAGGAGTCCTCGGAATACACCCTTGCCCTCTTGCCCAGCACCGTCATGCTCTCTTGCTGCGCGGCAGGGTTCAGCCGCGCCAGGGCGGCGAAGTCCCCCACATCGTCCCAGGTGAAGCGCCCGGGGATGACGGCGACATCGCCGGCGTCGGCCGCCGGTTCGGCGACCGCGTAGTCGATGGCGGTCTTGGGCAGGGTGGGCCACACCCGGTGCAGGGTGGCGTCCTCGCCATCGGTGCCCCAGGCGGCGGCGATCTCGGTGAGGCCGGCGTGCAGATCCGGCTCGGCCGCGGCCAGGTGGTCCAGCATCAGGGATACCGGGGCCACGAACATTCCGGCGTTCCACAGGTAGTTCCCGGAGTCGACGTATTCCTGGGCGGCCGCCTCGCCGGGCTTCTCCACGAATTCGACCACGTGGAGAGCATCTGGCGCGTCCGGGACCGTGTACCCAGCTCCGGTGCGGATGTAGCCGAAGCCGGTGGAGGGATGAGTCGGCTTGATCCCGATGGTCACGATCTTGTTCTCAGCGGCGGTGGCCACCGCCTGGCGCACGGCATCCTGGAAGACCGAGTCGGGGGCGATGACGTGGTCTGCGGCGAAGGAGCCCATGATGGTGCCCTCGGCTCCGGTGCGGCTGGCGGCCTGGTCCCGGGCGTGCAGGATGGCGGCCGCCAGGCCGATGGCAGCCGCGGAGTCCTTGGGCTCAGGCTCAAGCACCAGATCACCCTGGTCCAGCTCCGGAATCTGTCCGGTGACCGCTCCCCGGTGCGCCTCACCGGTGACAACCATCACATTTTTCTGAGCCAGGGGCAGCAGCCGTTCATAGGTCGAACGGATGAGCGTGCTGCCTGAACCGGTCAGGTCGTGGAGGAATTTTGGTGCATCGGCGCGGGACAGGGGCCATAGCCTGGTGCCGACGCCGCCGGCGGGAATCACCGCATGGAACCGGCCCAGGGCGCTGGCCAGGGAGCCCCTGCGCGGGGTGTCAGAGCTGGAAGTCACCCACCAAGAGTAGCCGCTGCCGAAAAGACGCCCACAGGATGGTGTGAGATAGACCGCGCCGCATGTGATCAACGAACTTCTACACCTTGTAGAAAACAAAGCGGTGCCAGTAAAGATTAGGATGGTCCCCAGTGCCATGCGACGACGCAGGAAAGGTAACTGACGTGACACAGACGAAAAGCACCCCTGGGGGCCGGGGGACGCTCTACAGGGGCCGCGAAGGTATGTGGTCCTGGGTCGGGCACCGGATCACCGGTGTCGGCATCTTCTTCTTCCTCCTCGTTCATGTGCTGGACACCTCGCTGGTGAGGGTCTCCCCGGAGGCGTACAACGCAGTCATCGGCGCGTATAAGCACCCGATCATGATTCTGGGCGAGATCGGCCTGGTGGGCGCGATCGTCTTCCACGCCTTCAACGGCCTTCGGATCATTCTGGTCGACTTCTGGAAGCAGGGCACCCGCTACCACCGCCAGATGCTGTGGGCGGTGCTCGTGCTGTGGTTCGTGACCATGGTGGCATTCTCCGTGCGCCACCTGATGATCTTCTTCGAAGGCTGGGAGGGTTTCTGAGATGACCGCCACCAACTCTGAGGCAACACTGCCCGCACAGGGCATCGAAGCCCCCCGATCCGGGCGCATCGACCCCAAGTACCTGCGCTCCAACCCGTCAAAAGGCTCCTTCGAGATGGTCGCCTGGGTCTTCATGCGCGTCTCCGGGGCCGCGCTGGTGGTGCTGATCTTTGTGCACCTGTGGACCAACCTGATGGTCGGCGACGGCATCCACCAGATCGACTTCGCCTTCGTGGCCGGCAAATGGGCCAACCCCGTGTGGCAGTTCTGGGACCTGACCATGCTGTGGCTGGCCATGCTGCACGGCACCAACGGCATGCGCACCATCATCAACGACTACGCGGAGAAGGACTCCACCAGGCTGTGGCTGAAGTCCATCCTCTACTTGGCGTCAACGGTCATCATCATCCTGGGCACCCTGGTGATCTTCACCTTCGAGCCCTGCCTGGTCGATGAGTCCGGAACACTGCTGGAGTATGCGCCGTCGTTCTGCCAGAACGTCGTGAACTGATCGCGACGGCGCCTGAGCACCCAAGCACCTGAACGCACCTAGGAAAAGAGAGCCGAAGAAGAACATGCAGGTTCATAAGTACGACGTTGTGATCGTCGGCGCCGGTGGCGCGGGAATGCGCGCCGCCATCGAATCCGGCCAACGCGCCCACACCGCGGTGCTGACCAAGCTCTATCCCACCCGTTCGCACACCGGGGCCGCGCAGGGCGGCATGTGCGCGGCCCTGGCCAATGTCGAAGAGGACAACTGGGAGTGGCACACCTTCGACACCGTCAAAGGCGGCGACTACCTGGTGGACCAGGACGCCGCCGAGGTGATGGCCAAGGAGGCCATCGACGCGGTGCTGGACCTGGAGAAGATGGGGCTTCCCTTCAACCGGACGCCTGAGGGCAAGATCGACCAGCGCCGGTTCGGCGGGCACACCCGCGACCACGGCAAGGCCGCGGTGCGCCGAGCCTGCTACGCCGCGGACCGCACCGGCCATATGATCCTGCAGACCCTCTACCAGAACTGTGTGAAGCACAACGTCGAGTTTTACAACGAGTACTACGTGCTGGACCTGATCACGGTGGAAGAGGACGCCACACGTGAGGACGGAAGCACCTACAAGCAGAAGCGGGTCGCCGGGGTGGTCTCCTATGACCTGGCCTCCGGTGAGTTGCACGTCTTCCAGGCCAAATCGGTGGTCTTCGCCTCCGGCGGCCTGGGCAAGATCTTCAAAACCACCTCCAACGCTCACACGCTGACCGGTGACGGTATGGCCATCGCCTACCGGGCCGGCATTCCGCTGGAGGATATGGAGTTCGTGCAGTTCCACCCCACCGGTCTGGCAGGACTCGGCGTCCTGCTCTCCGAGGCGGCACGCGGCGAGGGCGGCATCCTGCGCAACAGCGAGGGCGAGCGCTTCATGGAGCGCTACGCCCCCACCATCAAGGATCTCGCCCCACGTGACATCGTGGCCCGGTCCATGGCCCTGGAGGTCCGTGAGGGCCGCGGCTGCGGGCCCAATAAGGACTATGTGCTGCTGGACCTGACCCACCTGGAGCCTGAGCACATCGACGCCAAGCTTCCGGACATCACCGAGTTCGCCCGCACCTACCTGGCGGTGGAGCCGCACACCGAGCCGGTGCCGGTCTTCCCCACCTGCCACTACGCCATGGGCGGGATCCCCACCAACATCAAGGCGGAGGTGCTCCAGGACAACGACACGGTCGTCCCCGGCCTCTACGCCGCCGGCGAGGTGGCCTGCGTCTCGGTGCACGGCTCCAACCGTCTGGGCACCAACTCTCTGCTGGACATCAACGTCTTCGGCAAGCGCGCCGGCGCCTATGCCGCCGAATATGCCAATAGTGCCGATTTCGTCGAGCTTCCCGAGACTCCGGAGACCTTCGTGACCGAGCAGCTGTCCTCACTGCGCGATGCCACCGGCTCCGAGCGTGTTGGACAGATCCGCGCTGAGCTGCAGGACACCATGGACCTCAACATGCAGGTCTTCCGCTCCGAGGACACCATTAAGGAGACCCTGGAGAAGATCGCAGAGCTCAAAGAGCGGTACACCCAGATCACCGTCCAGGACAAGGGCAAGCGGTTCAACCTGGATCTGCTGGAGGCCCTGGAGCTGGGCTTCCTGCTGGACATGGCCGAGGTCATGACGGTCTCCGCACTGCACCGCCAGGAGTCCCGCGGCGGCCACTACCGCGAGGACTACCCGGACCGCGATGACGAGAACTTCATGCTGCACTCGATGCTGTACAAGGATCCCGACGCTGAGACCGAAGGTGTCTCAGGCATCCGCTTCGACACCAAGCCTGTCACCTTCACCCGCTACGAGCCGATGGAGCGTAAGTACTGATGAGCACCCCCACCCTTGAGCAAGAGCCTGCCTCCAAGATTGACCTGTCTGAGACCGGCGACGGCGGCGGTTCCATCCAGGAGTTCACCATCACCCTGAAGGTCCGCCGCTACGACCCCGAGCGCGCTGAGGACGCCTGGTGGGACGAATGGCAGCTGACCATGTTCGGCACCGACCGCGTGCTGGATGCCCTGCACAAGGTCAAGTGGGAGCTCGACGGCACCCTGACGTTCCGCCGCTCCTGCGCCCACGGCATCTGCGGCTCGGACGCGATGCGGATCAACGGCCGCAACCGGCTGGCCTGCAAGACCCTGCTGAAGGACCTGGACACCTCCAAGCCGATCCTGGTGGAAGCCATCAAGGGTCTGCCGGTGGAGAAGGACCTGATCGTGGACATGGAGCCGTTCTTCCAGTCCTACCGGGAGATCATGCCCTTCCTCATCGCCAACACCCCCGCGCCCACGGCGGAGCGGCTGCAGTCCCCGGAGGACCGGGCCCGGTTCGACGACACCACCAAGTGCATCCTGTGCGCCGCCTGCACCAGCTCTTGCCCGGTGTTCTGGACCGACGGCCAGTACTTCGGCCCGGCGGCCATCGTCAACGCCCACCGGTTCATCTTCGACTCCCGCGATGACGCCGGCGATCTGCGCCTGGAGGTCCTCAACGACAAGGAGGGAGTGTGGCGCTGCCGCACCACCTTCAACTGCACCGAGGCCTGCCCTCGCGGCATTGAGGTCACCAAGGCTATTCAAGAGGTCAAGACCGCGATTCTGACCCGGAGCCTCTGACCCCTCGAAAGACACATTCACCACTTGTCGTAGGGTTTTCGGTTTGTCGTAGGGCGATAGCCTAACGCAGAGTCGATAACCCTACGACAATCCAGTCCGTTGCGCTCCTCAGCGAGTCTTCTTGGCATGATCGCTGGCAGCGACGGCACCCCAACTGGCGGCAAAGAGGTAGATGAGGCTGAAGAGGAAGAAGTAGAAGAATATGCCCAGCACCGTTCCGAAGGTGCTCAGCAGCGGGTTCTGGCTGTCGGCGAAGTTGCTCAGCAGTGTCGTCGAGCCAAGGCGCAGCAGCGACGCGCCTATTCCTGCGATGAGCGCCGACTGCCAGAGCGCGGAGACGGGCATCACCAGCCGGGAGGCCACCCGCATCAGGATGACGGCGATCATCATATCCAGCCCGAAGGATATGAGGAACGAGGCCAGCTGCACCAGCACTCCGGCCGTTCCACCTGGCTCCCAGCCGATCAGGGCGGTGACTTCACGGATGAAGCCGGTGCTCAGGAAACCCAGAATGGCCGAGGACAGCGCGATCACGCCGAGCACAAGGAGCATGCCGAAGTCCTTGAGCTTGACGAGGACCACGTTCTCGGCCATCAGCGGGCGCTCCCAGATGCTTCGGATTCCCGAGCGCAGCCCGTGCATCCAGCTCAGAGAGGTGACCAGCGCCACCGCCACTGCGATGGCCAAGGAGAGGTTCAGCCCGTCGACGTCGAAGAGCTCCCGGGCTGCGCTCTCAGTGATCAGTCCGTCCTCATCAATCACGCCGGGCACCGCGTTCTGCACGGTGTCGATGATCAGGTTCTGGTACTCGGGGTTTCCCCCGATGACCATTCCTGCCACGGAGAATCCGGCCCAGAGCAGAGCGGCGACGGAGAAGAACATCATGTAGGCCGCACCGGCGGCCATGACCGTGCCGTAGTGGAAGAAGAACAGGTTCACCGGACGCATCAGGCGGGTGCGGTCCAGGCGGGTCAGAGCCCACCCGAGCATGGGACCGAGTAAGCCGATGCCGCGCTTGCCCGACCGTTTGGCACGGCCATAGGCCATTCTCGCCTGCAGCTCGTTCTGCAGAAGCTGCTCGATGTTCAAGGGGTTGCTCATGGCCTTGGCTTCACGGCGCTCATCGAGCTTCTCCACCCGGGCCCTGGCTGCCTCCAGGATGCCTCCGCTTTCTCCCCGGGGGTTCCCTGACCGTGCGCCTTGGGTATGCGGGCGCAGACGCGAAGGGTAGGTCATGGGATCATGTGCCGGGCAGGAAGCCGACCTTCTGGTAGGCCTCGGTCAGGGTCACGGTGGCGACGTCCCTGGCTTTGGCCGCGCCCTTGGCCAGCAGGGCGTCCAGTTCCGCCGGGTCATCCAGCAGTTCGGACGTGCGGTCCCTGACCGGGCCGAGGTGCTGCACGGCGATCTCTGCCAGGTCCACCTTCAGGTGACCGTACATCTTGCCCTGATACTCAGCGACGATGTCCCCCACAGTCTTGCCAGTCAGCACCGAGTAGATGGTCAGCAGGTTGGACACCCCGGGCTTGGCCTCACGGTCAAAGCGGATCTCAGTGCCGTCGTCGGTCACCGCCGACTTGATCTTCTTGGCGATCTGCTTGTCGGTGTCAGTGAGGTTAATCAGCCCATTCGGGGAGGAGGCCGACTTGCTCATCTTCGCTGCGGGCTCCTGCAGGTCCAGGATGCGCGCCCCAACCTCGGGGATGATCGGCTCAGGGATGCGGAACGTCTCACCGAACCGGTGGTTGAAGCGCTGAGCGAGGTCGCGGGTGAGTTCAATGTGCTGCTTCTGGTCCTCGCCCACCGGCACGCCGTGCGGCTGGTAGAGCAGGATGTCCGCGGCCTGCAGGATCGGATAGGTCAAGAGGCCGACTCCGGCAGAATCGGCGCCCCCCTTGGCGGACTTGTCCTTGAACTGGGTCATCCGACTGGCTTCACCCATACCGGTCTGACACATCAGCACCCAGGCCAGCTGCACGTGCTCAGGCACATGGGACTGCACAAACAGGGTGGAGCGCTCCGGGTCGATCCCTCCGGCGATGTACTGGGCCGCAGTGCGTCGGACAGCCTGCCGCAGCTGGGCAGGGTCCTGCGGAACGGTGATCGCATGCAGATCAGGGATGAAGAAGTATGCGTCGAACTGCTCTTGCGTCCGTACCCAGTTCAGCAGTGCTCCCATGTAGCTGCCCAAGTGGAGCGAATCCCCAGTGGGCTGCATACCGGACAATACTCGTGCTCCGGGCTCGGTCGCTGCCACCCCGAAGGCGGCGCTCTGGGTGCGGTCGGTCATGGTCTCCTCATCGGTGCTGCAGTGCCAGATTTCCTCCCCTCAATCTACACCGACAGGCGGTGGACAAGCGTGCTCCGGGAATCTCCTCTCAGCGTCCCAGAATCGTCTCCAGCGAAGGGGCGTCGACGCCGAGAGCTTCCGCCACTGGGGGATAGACAATCTCTCCGGCGTGAACGTTCAGGCCATTGGCCAGATGGGGGTCTTCGCGCAGGGCCTGCCTCCACCCTTTGTTGGCAAGGGCGAACACATGGGGCAGCGTGGCATTGGTCAGAGCGGATGTGGAGGTGTGCGGCACCGCTCCAGGCATATTGGCCACGCAGTAGTAGATCTGCTCGCCGACGCTGAACGTGGGTTCGGCGTGGGTGGTGGGCCGTGATCCTTCAAAGCAGCCGCCTTGGTCAATGGCGATATCGACCAGCACAGAACCGGGCCGCATCCGAGCCACCATCTCGCTGGTCACCAGCTTGGGCGCCGTCGCGCCGGGAACCAGAACGGAGCCGATGACAAGGTCTGCAGCGGCGACCTCGTCGGCAATGGTCAGAGTGTTCGAAGCCAGGGTGGTCACTCCCCCCGACGACATGACTGAGAGCTCGCGAAGCCGTTCGATGTTCAGATCGATCACGGTGACATCGGCGCCCATCCCCAGGGCGATCATCGCGGCCTGCTCCCCGGCTTTGCCGCCGCCGATGACCACCACCTTGGCTGCCCGGGTCCCCGGCACCCCGCCGATCAGCAGACCGGAGCCGCCCTGGGACTGCATCAGGTGGTAGGCCCCGACCTGCGGAGCCAACCGACCTGCCACCTCACTCATCGGTGCTAGCAGAGGCAGGCCCTTGGGGCCCGTCACGGTCTCGTACGCGATAGCGGTGACTGACCGCTCGCGCAGCTGCCGGGCACACTCGTGCTCTGCCGCCAGGTGCAGGTAGGTGAACAGCACCTGCTCGCCGCGCATCCGCTCGAACTCCTCGGTCAGCGGCTCCTTCACTTTGAGCACCATGTCCGCCGACCAGGCCTCCTCCGGTGACTCGACGATGCGTGCACCGGCCTGTGCATAGGCTTCGTCGAAGAATCCCGAGCCACGGCCGGCCCCGGCCTGGATCACCACCTGATGACCGCCTCCGGTCAGGTCCATCGCTCCAGCTGGAGTCAACGCCACCCGGAACTCGTTGTCCTTCACCTCAGCGGGAACACCGATCAGCATTGCCTGCCCCTGTCATAGTTAATAAAAGCCCACATGCCCATGCTGTGTGCTGCATCACATCAGCGTTGTCCTAGAGTTCTACCATGAAAGCGTCTCACCCGGCACACCCGGCTCAAAACTGCACGCGCCAGTCAGCGCAGCCCCCGGCAGGTCAGTGCTCCGCCTGGGCGGTCTCCGCGGGCTCAGTGAGATTGACGCTGAAAGATTCCTTGGTCAGCATCTCCAGCATCTCGGTCTTGACCTGGTAGCCCAAACCCGGACCGGTGGGAACCTGAATCTGCCCGTGCTCCATGACCACCTCGGGTTCGATGATGTCCTCGGCCCAGTAGCGTGCCGAGGGTGCGGTGTCACCGGGGAGGGTAAAGCCGGCCAGGCTGGCGATGGCCACGTTGTGGGCTCGGCCGATGCCGGTTTCGAGCATCCCTCCGCACCAGGCGTCCACCCCGGCCTCCCGGCAGAGCTTCTCGATCCTCTGGGACTCTGTGATGCCTCCGACGCGGCCGATTTTGATGTTGATGATCCGCCCTGAGCCCAGCTCGAGCGCTTTGCGCGCATCCTCGGCGGAGTGGATGGACTCATCCAGGCAGATCGGGGTCCGGACCGCCGCCTGCAGGTGCCGGTGGTCCACGATGTCGTCGTGGGCCAAGGGCTGCTCGAACATCATCAGATCGAGTTCATCCAGCGCCTGGAACAGCTCGAGGTCATCCAAGGTATAGGCAGAGTTTGCATCGGCCATGATGGCGGTATCCGGGAACTCTCGGCGCACTGCGCGCATCATCTCCAAGTCGCGCCCTGGTGCGATCTTGATCTTGATCCGCTTATAACCGGCGTCCACGGCAGCGCCAACACTCTCGATCAGTTCCGCATCGCTGGGCTTGATGCCGATGCTCAGCCCCACATCCACCCTCTCCTTGGTACCTCCTACCGCCTGCGCCAGGGAAAGACCCTGCTGTTTGGCCCAGAGGTCCCAGACTGCGCCCTCCAGTGCCGCCTTGGCCATGGTGTTTCGCTTGATGGGCGCCAACAGTCTGCTGATGTCCTCAGGATGTGCCACTACTGCACTGCGAATCCGGGGCAGCAGGTATTCGGCAATAGCCACCTGGCAGGTGCTGGTGGCCTCCTCAGAATAGGTAGGCTCGGCACCGGCTACGCATTCCCCGTATCCGGTGGTTCCGGCATCGTCGTGCACCTCCACGATGAGCAGGTCACGGTGGGTCTGGGTGCCAAAGCTGGTGGTGAACGGCGTGAGCATCTCCATGGTCAACCGGCGGACGGTGAGTGAGGTGAGTTTCACGCTGTTCTACTCCGGTAGCTGGTAGTCGATGACCAGCGGGGCGTGGTCGGACCAGCGCAGCGAATAGTCAGCGGCGCGGTCGACCGTGAGGTTGGTGGCGAGTCCGGCAAGGCCTGGGGTGGCTGCGTGGTAGTCGATGCGCCAGCCGGTGTCATTATCGAAGGCCTTACCGCGGTAAGACCACCAGGTGTAGGGGCCCTCCACCTCTCCGGCGAGCTTCCGGGCGACGTCGACGTATCCAGCATCGCCGAAGTACTTGTCGAAATAGGCACGCTCCTCAGGGAGGAAGCCGGAGTTCTTGACGTTGCCCTTCCAGTTTTTGATGTCCAGCTCGGTATGGCCCACATTGAGGTCACCGGTGATCAGCACATGGTCGGTGCGCTCAGCCAGCTGAGGCAGATAGTGGAGCATGTATTCCAGGAATCGCATCTTCTGCTCCTGTCGCACGGTGCCGACCTCCCCGGAGTGGACGTAGACACTGACCACGGTGAGGGTGCTTCCGTCGCCGAGTTCGTAGTCGGCCTCGATCCACCGGCCGTCGTCCTCCGGGTGGCCCTCGCCGATGCCGGTGCGGCTGGCGAGCGGGGCCTTCCGGGAGATGATGGCCACTCCGGCTCGGCCCTTCTGTGAGGCTTCGTGCTCGTGGATGAACCATTCGGAGGTGGGATCGGCCGCACCCGCCGCTGAAGCGAATTCGGTGATCAATGTGGCCAAGGTGTCGCCGTCGGCGCGGACCTCTTGCAGGGTCAGGATGTCGACCTCGCGCTCGGCCAGCCATTGGCCCATCCCCTTGCGGGCAGCAGCGCGGATACCGTTGACATTGACCGAGGCGATTCGGGTCAGGCGCTCCCCCTTGGGATCCACTACCCGGTGCGGAGACAGCTCGGACGGGCCGCTGCCAGTACTCGTTTCAACCATGACAGACTCTCTCTCCTGACAACTTTGCGTAGGGTTTTCGACTTTTCAGTAGGGAGTTCACTCTACGCACAGTCGAACGGCCTACAGCATCTGACGCATACGGGCAGGCGGACCAGCCCAGTGAGACTCAGCGCACGACGTCGCCCGCAATTGTCCCGTCATCGGGTCCGTCTTGATCTACCGGCGCGGCGTCGTCGTGCCGTTTTCGCCCCACATGCTCGGCGAGCATGTCCCGACCGTTGTGCGCGGTGATCTCCATGGTCTCCAGGGACCGGTCCACCATCTCAGCGTCAGCGTCCGCACCCTTGGCCAGCTCCTGTTTGATCACCTTGACCTGGACCTGGATGATCTTGAAGGAGTGGTCGAGCTTGAGGTTCCTGGCGTGGGTATCCTCGTCAACCACCGCGGTGCCGCCGGAGGAGGTGGCACGCTGGGCGGCAGCGTCTGCGCGGGCTGAGTCCACCGCGTGCCCCAGCTTTTTGGCACTGCGGGAGAAGGCGATGACCACCACTGAGGCGAGCAGCAGCCACCCTCCGGCGATCACCACCAGAATCCAGCCGATGACCTGGTTCTGGTTGGCTGCGAAGATCAGGGCCACCAGCAGGACGGTGACCATCACGGCGAAGACGATGCCGGTGCCTCGGCGCCCGGCTCTGCGCAGAGCTTCCTGCGCACGTTGAGGGGATGGAAGAGAATTGCTCACAGTTGTCATTCTTTCAGACGCCCCGGATAAGCTCGAACTGCCCAATGACGCCGTCGAGACCTATGAGGAGATCCCTGCTGTGACTGAACTGCCGGAGAGCATCGCCACCGATTCCGCTGAACGCACCACCTGGATGCGCCGCTACACTCTGGACCCGGCACGTGCCGAGGAGTTCGTGGAGTTCTTGACCAAGGAGGTGATCCCCGCTCGTGAGAGCCGCGGGTTCACCGTGGAGTCCATCTGGCTGGACGATGACAAGTCGCAGCTGACCTGGTTCGTCTCCCGGATGGGGGACTCTGCGGAGTTCGCCGCGGCCGAGCGCGACTGGGAAGAGTCGGATCAGCGTGCTGAGATATTTGCAGGGCGGCCACAATACGTGACGGGCAAGGACCTTCGCGAAGTCACCCGGCTGCGCTGAGCCCTCCTCGCGCCTGCGGCGCACAGTGCCTCATGCGCTCCGCTCGGAGCCTCACCTCTGCACCCTGCGGGCTGCGCCGATGGCAGCAACCACCGAGGTGAGCATGATGCCGGCGATGACCAGTGCGGAGACCAGGATCGCGGTCTGGTGGTCGGCGCGGGCCTGGACCAGGAAGTAGATCCCAGTGACCACAGCCAGACCGGTGGCCGTCACCACTCGCTGAGCGCTCTGGGCCACTCCCCCGGCGGCACCGGCCATCGGCTCAGGCACGTCCTGCATGGACAGGGTCTGGGCGCTGGGAATGATCAGCGCCTGAGAGAACCCGTTCACACCCAGGGCCAGCGCCACCCAGCCGATCGAGGCGAACTCGGTGGCCTCCAGCAGTGCCGCTGCGGCCAGCAGGAGCATCGAGACGAACGCTGCCACGCTGCCGATGATCAGCATCTGCGGGCCGATCCGGTCGACCCGCCTGCCCACCTGGCTCGCCAGCAGAATCACCATCACCGCACTGGGCAGGGTCACCAGCCCGGCGGCGAAGGCGCCGTGGCCCAGCCCCTGTTGGACATAGATGGCGACCACCGCCCAGATGCCCGGCATACCCGCGAAGTACAAAATGATCACCGCGGAGTTCCAGGTGTAGCTGGGAAGGGCGAACAATCTGAGGTTGACCATGGGGGCCTGGGCGTCGCGCTCCCCCAGGCGCTTCTCCCACCAGAGCCAGAGTCCCAGCAGCGCCAGTCCCGCGAGCCCGAACGCTGCGCCCAGCAGATTGGTGAACTGGATGAACGGCAGCATGATCAGCACTATCGCCGTGCACAGCAGTGCCGCACCCAGCGGGTCCAGGCGCATCAGTCCCCGGGAGGACGCGGTGGTCTCAGACGGCGCATCGTCGTCGTGCGGCTTGGGCAGCCAGAGGAAGGCCGCAATCAGCGCGATCACTGTGACCGGAACGTTGATGAGGAACACCAGCCGCCACCCGGTGCCCGACGGCGCGGCGTCGATGAGTGCGCCGCCGACCAGGGGGCCGATGGCCACCGCGACGCCGATCACAGTGGCCATCAGACCATAGGCCCGCCCCCGGGCCGGACCGGTGAACAGCCGCTGGATCATGCCGATGATCTGTGGGACCAGCAGAGCAGCGCCGAATCCCATGGCCACGCGCAGGACGTTCAGAGCCAGCGGGGTGGGGGCCAGGGCCGCGGCCAATGATGCCCCGGCGAAGGCGGCGGTCCCGATGAGGAAGATCAGCCGCCTGCCCCAGAGATCCCCGGCTCGTCCGGCGGGCACCAGGCCGACGCCGAAGGCCAGAGCGTATCCGGAGAGCACCCACTGCAGATCTGAGGAACTGGCCCCGAGTCCCTCCTCAATGGCCGGCAGGGCCACCATCACTGAGGAGATGCTCATCAGGGAGGCGAAGAGCGGGAGCAGCAGGGCCACCATGACCCGAGTGCTTGGCGGTGCTGCCTCAGGATCCTGCTGATTTTCACTCACTCAAGGCACTCTATACCCGCAGAAGGCGATAGTTGCCCCATGAAACGGTCTCTCCCTATGGGCCGGTATGGAAAAGCCCTCGAGCACCAACCGGGATGTTTCCGGAGGTGCTCGAGGGCTTTCCGCAGGATGGTGGTCAGCTGAGCGTCAGCGCTTGAACTGCTGGAGGTAACCGGTGACCTCGGAGTTGAACGCCAACACCAGCCAGTAGACGGTGGCCGCTGCCCAGGCGATGCTGATCACCAGTGCAACCATACCGATGGCCGAGCTGAACATTGCGGTGTCGAAGAGCAATCCGCCGATAGTCAGCAGCAGACCGATGATCGCCATCACGATACCGAGGACTCGGGCCCAACCCTTATTGCCCTTCAAACCGAAGTACACCAGCAGGTAGAGCACGATGCTGATCACCAGCGGAACCAGAATGAAGACCCAGCTGAAAGCCATTCCCATGGCAAGCGCATCGTCTACGCTCACACCGCCGAGGTCCTGACCCTCCAGCTGCTCGCGAGCGATATCCTCGGCTTCCCCGGTGAACATCGGAATCAGGCCGAAAATCCCGCTCACAAGATACAAGCCGAACGACACGAGTGTCATGGTCTTCAGCAACGAGTACTTCTGGGGCTCCTCCACAGGCCCCCCGTACGCATTGGCGCTGTAAGCCTCAGTGCCGAACTTGGACCCGCTCTGCTGGCCATAGGGGTTTGCCGCAGCGTCGTTCCCGGCTCCCTGACCAGGGGCCTCCCACTGCGGACTGCCGCCGGTGGGCGGGGTGTCATTGGGCGGGGTACTCATGGTTCCTCACTCCTCCACATATGTTGGTTCTTGATCAAGATTTCCAGCGCTCTCTGAAAATCAGCTGAACGCTCACTCATGCCGCAGCGCCTCAATCGGGTCCTTCTTGGCCGCCCTGGCCGCCGGAAGCGTCCCGGCGGCAAAGGCGATGACAAGAATCACCGCGGCGATCAGACCCAATGCGGCCGGGTCCAGGGCGAACAGTGTCAGACCTCCGACGCCGCCCAACGGGCCATCACCGCCGGTCAGCAGAGCATTGGCGGTGAAGCCCACAGCCAGGCCGGCGGCCAGGCCGATCACCGATCCGAGCAGCCCGATGACCACAGCTTCCATGGAGAACAGTCCGAAAATCTTTCCGCTGGACATCCCCAAGGCCTTCATCAGGCCGATCTCACGGGTTCGCTCCTGCACGCTCATCAGCAGAGTGTTGACGATGCCGAAGCTCGCTGCCAGTAGGGCGATCAGTGCGAATCCGTAGAGGACCCAGGCAATGGCGTCGATGACGCCCTGGATGATCCCCAAGAGATCCTCCAGGGTCAGACCCACCATGCCCTCATCCGCCAGAGCGTCCTTGATGTCCTGCTCATTGGCCTCGAGATCATCGACGTCGGCCACAGCCTGGATGAAAGCATCCGGCTGCTCCACATCCAGCCCAGAGATCTGAATCTCATACAGCTCGTCGTTCAGCGCATAGGACGGCATGGGCGATCCGCCGATTCCCGCCAGATTCTGAGCGCTCACTCCGACAATCTCGGCCTCGACAGTCTCCTGCTCGTAGACCAGATTGGAGATCCCGATCTCCACAGTCTCCCCCAGGGCAATCTGCGGGTCGACGTCCTCATAATCCTCGGCATCAGCATCGTAGATCGTCAGCCAGGTCTCCGGGATGGTGATCTCCATGGCTTCGCGCGCCGGCACGTCTCCGGCGACCAACTCCATGGCCGGGCCGTCTGCTGGCACGTCCAGAGTCTCCAGCGTGTACTGGTCCCCGCCGCTGGTCTCCAGGAAGTCAGGGCTGACAAAGAAGATCGGCTCCACATTGGTGACATTGTCGAGATCCGCAATGGTCTCGATGTCCTCTTCGCTGAGCATGGCCTGCCCGAACTCGGAGGACTGCTGGGCAACCTCAGGGTCATACTCCTGAGGACCAGGACCGGTCTCCTCCCCCATGCCCATCGCTGAGGCATGCATCACGAAGAGCTGATCCTCTTCACCGTAGCCGGCGAGCATGTCGTCAACGGTCTGGTTGATCCCCGCCGACAAACCAGAGGTGACCGTCAGAGTGAAGCCGCCGATGACGATGGCGATCACCGTCAGGAAGGTGCGCAGCTTGGAGCGCAGGGTGTTCCCGAACGCGGACTTGGCAACATCTACTGATCTCATTTGGCACCTCCTCGGCGGAAGGGGAGCCGGCGGCCCCGCCGCGTCTGATTTTCGGGCTGCTGCCGATCAGAGACCGCGGACGCCTGCGCTGGCCGCGGCGTCGCACCGGTCTGCTCTTCGACGATGAGGCCGTCCTGCATCATCAGGCGCCGCTGGCACTTAGCGGCCAGATCTTCGTCGTGGGTGACCACCACAAGGGTGATGCCCTGCTCCTGGTGCAAGGTGAAGAGAATGTCCTCAACCGTCTCGGACGTGGCGGAATCCAGATTGCCTGTGGGCTCATCGGCGAAGATCACATCGGGATTGTTGATCAGCGCCCGAGCGATGCAGGCCCTCTGCTTCTGACCGCCGGAGAGGTCAGTGGCCTTGTTCTTGGCCTTATCCGCCATCTCCAGCTGCTCCAGGGCGGCAATTCCGCGCTGGTTCCGCTCTGACTTGCCCACACCGGCGATCTTCAGCGGCAAGGTCACGTTGTCCAGCACGGTCTGGTTGGGGTTGAGGAAGAACTGCTGGAACACGAACCCGAAGGTGTCGTTGCGCAGGCTGGAGACCGCTTTGGGCTTCAGCCTGCTAACCGGCCGGCCGCCGAGGGCCACCACCCCTGAGGTGGGCTGGTCCAACAACGCCAGCAGGTGCATCAGTGTGGATTTGCCCGAGCCGGACTTGCCCACTATCGCCACCGATTCCCCTCGGTGGATCTCAAAGGTCAGCCCCTTCAGCGCATGGAACTGCGCGGGGCCCCGGCCATAGACCTTGACCAGGTTCTCCGTTTCTAGCACGGCGGTGCTCATGCTTGCCTCTCCGTTCTGAGTTTTTGTACTGATATCAGTCTTATGGATGAGGCGCTGATGCACATCACCCGCAAGGATGAATTGCGGGATGAGTAGGGGGTGAATCCGGGGAAGATCAGGGTGCTCCCTACCTCCACCGGAGCTAATTTGCTAGCAAGCTTACAGGTTTAGGGTGTAGGCTTTCTTGCATGTCCATTTCTTCTGCACTGGAGTCCAGTGCGCCCTCCGACACTGCGCCGGCACCCGCCATTGACGCCACCAGCCTGGTCAAAGAATACGGTGATTTCACCGCGGTGGACGGCATCACCTTCAGCGTGAGACGCGGCGAGTCCTTCGGCCTGCTGGGTCCCAACGGTGCAGGAAAGTCCACCACCATGCGGATGATCGCCGCGGTGGCCTCCCGCACCGAGGGGCAGATGCTGGTGGCCGGCCTGGACCCGGAGCAGCACGGCCCGGAGGTGCGCGCCCGGCTGGGGGTGATCCCCCAGCAGGACAACCTGGATGAGGAACTCACCGTCCGGGAGAACATCATCATGTACGGCCGGTATTTCGGCCTGCCCCGGCGCTACCTGCGGGCCAAGGCCGACGAGTTGCTGGAGTTCGCCCAGCTGGAGCACAAGGCCAACTCCCGGGTGGAGGACCTCTCCGGGGGCATGAAACGCCGGCTGACCATCGCCCGCGCCCTGGTCAACGAACCGGAGGTGCTGCTGCTGGACGAGCCGACCACAGGGCTGGACCCCCAAGCCCGGCATGTGCTCTGGGACCGGCTGTTCCGCCTCAAGGAGTCCGGTACCACCCTGGTGCTGACCACCCACCATATGGATGAGGCCGAGCAGCTCTGCGACCGGCTGGTGGTGGTCGACCACGGGGCGATCATGGCCGAAGGCACTCCGGCCGGGCTGATCCGCGAACACTCCACCCGCGAGGTGCTGGAGCTGCGCTTCGGCACCGACCGCAATGCAGAGCAGGCCAAGACGCTTGAAGAGCTGCTCACCGGTGCTGGGCCGGATGCCGACTTCTCCCACATCGAGGTGCTGCCGGACCGTCTGCTCGTCTACGCCGGGCAGGCAGAGTCGGCTCTGGAGGCCATCCACGCCGCAGGGCATAAGCCGATGACCTCGCTGGTGCGCCGTTCATCTCTGGAGGACGTCTTCCTGCGCCTGACGGGACGGTCCCTCATTGACTGAGTTGGTCCCGGCGGGACGGCAAAGCCGCCCTCGCCTCTCGGCGAGCTTACGCTCGCCTTCACACCTGAAGTCGGCTGCTCGCTTCGCTTGCAGCCTCAACGAAAGTCCACAACTGTCGTGACAATAGCCGACTATCCTGCAGTAAATAAGGATGTGCTGAGCCGGCGGGTGCGCCGCTGGGGTGCGCTCTACCAGGCCGAGGCCACCCTGCGCTCGATGCGCGCCTATGGCGGGGTGATCCTCTTCGCCTCCACCTTTCAGCCGATCATGTACATCCTGGCGATGGGCCTGGGGCTCGGTGTGCTGGTAGGTGCCGAAACTGACTTCTCCGCCTACGGTGCTGACAGCTACCTGATGTACATCGCACCGGCCATCCTGGCCTCCACAGTGGCGATGACCGCAGGCATCGAGTTCACCTTCCCGGTGATGGAAGGGTTCAAATGGCGGCGCAAGTACTACGGCGCCCAGGCCACCGCCCTGACCCCGCCGCAGATCGCCCTGGGACACATCCTGGGGGTCAGCTGCCGGTTCGGCCTCCACGCGCTGATCTTCACTGCGGTGCTGTTCGCCTTCGGCGCCCTGAGCTCCCCGGCAGCGCTGCTGATGATCCTTTCCTCCACCTTGGGCGCTTTGGCCATCGGCCTGCCGATCATGGCCTATATCTCCAGCCTGCGCGATGAGAAGGGCCATGCGGCCATCATCCAGCGGTTTGTCATCATGCCGCTGTTCCTGTTCTCAGGCACCTTCTACCCGCTGACGAACCTTCCGCAGTTCCTGCAGGTGATCGGCTGGGTCTCCCCGATCTGGCACGCCAATGAGCTCGGCCGGGTGCTGGCCTTCGGCCAGCCCACCGACCTGTGGCTGGTGGCTGTCCATATCGGTTACCTGAGCGCCATCGTCGTGGTCGCCTGGTTCGCAGTCCAGCGAGTGTTCACCCGCCGGCTCGGCTATGACGAGTGGCGCGGCCGCATCCCGGGGCTGAAGGCCGATCAGCGCCGTCAGGAGCGGCAGGACGCCAAGGCTGCGGCAACGGAGAGCTACCAGCGCAGCGAGGGTGTTCCGCCGGTCGCCTTCCGCCGCGGGGTAGGTGCCAACTACTACTCAGGCAACATCCGGGCAGTCTTCTCCCGCGGGCTGACGGCCATCCGCAACAACCGCGGGATCATCTTCATCTCCGGGTTCCTGGAGCCGGTGCTGTTCCTGACCAGCTTCGGGCTCGGGGTCTCACCGATGATCTCCGGCATCGAGGCGGCCGACGGCGGCACCATCAGCTATGCGATGTTCATCGCCCCGGCATTGCTGGCGGTCTCAGCCATGAACGGCGCGGTCTTCGACTCCACCTGGAACGTGTTCTTCAAACTGAAGATCACCAAGCTGTACCGGACCATGATGTCCACCTCACTGGGACCGGTCGATGTGGCGGTGGGCGAGATCGCCCTGGCTCTGTTCCGCGGCGGCATCTACGCCCTCGGATTCCTCGGGGTGCTGGTCGCCACCGGCCTGGTCACCCCGCTGCCAGCACTGCTGATGTGGATCACCGCCCTGTTCATCGCCCTGGGCTTCGCCTGCATCGGCATGGCGGTGACCAGCTTCATGAAACGGTTCCAGCAGATGGACTGGATGATGATGGTGCTCATCCCGATGTTCCTGTTCTCCGCCACCCTGTTCCCCATCGATGTCTACCCCACCGGTGTGCAGTGGGTGATCCAGGCGCTGCCGCTGTGGCACGGTGTGGAGCTGATGCGCGATATCGCCTTCTGGGACTTCGGTGCCATGACCCTGGTGCACATCGGCTACTACCTGGTGATGGTCGGCGTCGGCGGCGCGCTGGCCGCCTACCGCATGAAGGCCCTGTTCCTGCGCTGATCGGGTGTGCAGCGACGTCGCTGAGGGCGACCGCTCTCGGACTGAGAATTCTTGTTAATGGAGACTTCACGGTTGCGTTACAGGCGAGAAATCCACTGACAGTACCTTCAAGTGAACTAATTGGTTCAACAATGATGTGCAGGTAATCGTCACTCCTGCAGGGATGGGGCTGTCTCCAGTGATCTCCGCGTCATCGAGCACCTCTGCCCCGGACACGCGCGGGGCAGATCTCCACGCTGGCTATTCGGGCAGCTCGGACTCTCACAGGCTCGATCCGAGCCCCTTGCGCGTCTCGCTCACTGATGTGCAGAAGACCTTTGACGTCGGCCGTGGCCGCACGGTGCAGGCGCTGGTGGACATTGACCTGGACATCGCCGAAGGTGAATTCGTTGCACTCATCGGTCCTTCCGGCTGCGGCAAATCCACCGTCCTCAGACTTCTAGCCGGACTCGATACCACCTCGTCCGGAGAAGTGGAACTCTTCGGCTCCCCTCCCGAGGAACTCTCTCGGCAACACCGGCTGGGAGTAGCGTTCCAAGAGCACGCGCTACTGCCCTGGGCATCTGTCTCATCGAATATTTCTCTCCCCTACAAGGTCGCAGGGCGCAGCGTCGACAAGAACCGGGTGGCCGAACTGATCAAACTGGTCGGCCTCACAGGATTCGAGAAGGCGCTGCCCAAGCAACTCTCGGGCGGAATGCGCCAGCGTGTGGCCATCGCCCGTGCGCTGGTGCTCAACCCGTCCTTGTTGCTCTTGGACGAGCCCTTCGGAGCACTCGACGCGGTGACCAGGCGCCGGATGAACTCAGAGCTGGCAAGAATCTGGTCCGAGGAGCGGCTCACCACGCTGCTGGTGACTCACGATGTCGATGAGGCGCTGATCCTGGCGGACCGGGTCGTCGTCATGTCCGGCAGGCCGGGCAAGATCCACCACGTTGAAAAGGTGGATCTGCCACGGCCGCGGGATACCAGCGTCACCCGCACTCCCGCGTTCCACGAGCTCGTGGACAAGTTGACCGGCATGCTGGACGGGGCCGGCGAGGACAGCTGAATGAACACCCGAAAGCTCACCAAAGCCAGTTATATGGTCTCGGGCGTCGTGCTGCTTGTCGTCGCGGTCGAAGTGATCGCACGGCTGGGCATCGCAGGCACCGCCTGGCCCTCGCTGGTGGAGGTCTACGAATTCCTGGGCGACGAACGGCAGCGCTCCACCCTGTGGCGAAACACCCTGGTGACCCTTGAGTCTTCGGCCACTGGCCTGGTGATGGGGACCATCATTGCGGTGCTTGCCGGGGCGGTGTCCGCCCTGGTGCCCATCCTGCGTCCGGGCCTGGACCGCTTCGCCGCCATCGTCAACGCCGTTCCCCTGGTCGCACTGGCCCCGTTGTTCATCACCACCGTGGGCAGGGAGGACAGTCCCGCCGTGGTGGCTGCCATGGGAGTGGGGTTCGTGGTGTTCGTCTCCACGACCTCCGGGTTGGCCAATGCCAGCCGGACCCACCATGATGTCCTGACCGTTTTGGGCGCCAACAGATTCCGCAGGTTTGCCAGGCTGCAGTTGCCACAGGCGCTGCCCTCCATTGTCGATGGACTGGTCCTGGCCGCGCCCACCGCAGTGCTCGGCGCGACCATCGGTGAGTGGTTCGGCGCTCCCAGCGGACTCGGCATGATGATCGTCTCCGCTTTCCAGAGCGCCAACATTCCTCAGCTCTGGGCTGTTGCGCTCTCGGCGACGGCGATGGCGCTGATTGCCTACTTCATCTTCATCGCCGTGCAGCGTGCGACGGTCAGGAGGTTCACGTGAGCGCTCCGACCATTCCCGGTACCCCAGCCCCGCATACCGCCACGGGTGGGAGCAGGACTCATGCCGGCACGACGTCCGGGCGTGTGCGGTCCACCCTCATCTGGGTGGGGACAAACGTGTTGCACCTGTGGCCCCTGGCTCTGGTGGTCCTGGTCTGGGACCTATGGATCGTGCTGAACAACTACACCGCTCTGGTGGCCGCACGCCCCTGGGACGCCTTCGCCGACATCCTCACCCACCCGGGGGAGTATCTCTACGACACATGGTTCACCATGATGATGTCGGTCGGAGGGCTGCTCCTGGGGACCGTGGTCGGCTCACTCTGCGCCATCCTGGTCTGGTGGTCGGCGGCGCTGTCGGGCATCGTGACTCCTGCCGCGCTGATCATGCGTTCGGTGCCCATCAGTGCGTTGATTCCCATCATCGCGCGGATCTTCGGCTACGAGAGCGACTCCACGGTCTTCGTCTGCATCGTCATCATCTGTTTCTTTCCCTCTTTCGTCTTCGTGCTGTCCGGGCTGGTCTCCATCCCGGCTGCAGGCAGGGACCTCTTCACCGTGCTCGGGGCGGGAAAGGCGCAGGTCCTCATGCGGCTGGGGCTGTTGCATTCGGTGCCGAACCTGATGATCTCCGTGCGGATCACGGCGCCGATTGCGGTGATGGCGGCCATCCTTGCCGAGTACCTCATCGGAAACCACGGACTGGGAGAGATGTTCTCCTATGCCCGCAGCTACCAGCAGTGGGACCGCGCGTGGGGCACCGCCGTGATCGCCACGGTGCTCTCGGTGGCGATATTCCTGTCCGCTCGCTGGTGCGAACGCAAGGTCACTGACCGTGTCACCTAGTCCAGCCCACACCACTGCTAATGACCACTTCACTTACATCACCCACTATGAGAGGAAGAACCATGTCCGAGATTGATACCCAGCACGGGATGCTGAAACGGCTTCTGGCTGCCGGGGCGGTAGGCTCCCTGGCGCTGCTCACCGCTTGCGGAAACGGCGACGACGACGCCACCGCAGGCGGTGCCGACGGAGAATGCGATGAGATGACTGAACTCGATGTCTCCTTGGGATGGATCCTCAACGTCGAGTGGGCCGGTTTTTGGATCGCCGATGATCGGGGGTACTACGCCGATGAATGTCTGGAGATCAATTGGATTCAGGGGGGTCCCAACGCACCGTCCACGATGGCCACTGTGGCCGCAGGAGAGGCCCATATCGGGGTTGAGCCCTCTATGCAGAACTGGCTGCAAGCAGTGATCGACGGTAATGACTTTGTCAGCGTTGGCTCCATGTTCTACGACACCCCAGGTGCGATCCTCTCACTGGCCGATAACCCCATGGAGTCCGCAGAAGACTTGCAGGGAGCCACGATTCTTGGCCAAGATGGCACGCGCCCGCTGCTCGACGCGGTCTTCGGCGTCGCAGGGCTGGAGCCCGACTACAACTACGTCTCCGCCGGGTGGGACGCCGACCCGCTGGTCGAAGGCGAGGGCGATGCGCTCACCGTCTATGCCACCAACCAACCCATCATGCTTGAGCAGACCCACGGTATGAGCGAGGACGACTACGTCGTCGCCACCTATGCCGATCTTGGCCTGCCTCAGTACGGGTGCCTGATCTACGCGGAAGGGTCCACCTTGGACTCCGAGTCCGATGCCATCGAAGGGTTCCTGCGCGCTTCGGCGCAAGGCTGGCTGGAGAACGAGGAGGATCCGGAGGTCGCGGCGGAGCTCGCCGTCGATGTGTTCGGAGCCGAGCTGGGTCTCGACTTCGATGAACAGGTTCGTGAGAACGAGCTGCAGATCCCGTTTGTCCGCGGTCCCCTGGCAGATGAGGAACTCTTCTGGATCGACACCCAGAGATGGGGCGGAGAGATGTACGACGGCTTCGAAGAAGCGGACGTCCTGGAGGGTGAACTGCCCGATCCTGAGCAGGTCATCGATATGAGCTATCTCGAGGCAGCATATGCGCAGTGACCCACAGACGGCTCTGCACTCTTTGCCATCAGCCGAGCAGCCTCCCATGAGAGACCCCCGGACTCTGCCCAAAGGTCACCTGCACCTCCACCTGGAAGCGGCCATGCGTTCAGCGACTCTGGACGAGTTGGCGGGCAGGATGGGGATCGAGCTTCCACAGACGGAGGGGTTCGAGGGTTTCACCGCCTTCAGCCAGATGTACCGAGGGCTCCTGGCGGTGCTGCAGGAGCCGGTCAACCTGCGCCGGCTGATTCATGAATCGGTGCAGGATGCTGCCCAGCAGGGGGCGGTGTACCTGGAACTTGGCGTCAGCCCGGCGTTCTACGTGGAGGTCTACGGCTCTCTGCAGGAGTCTCTGGATGCCATGCTCAGCTACAGTGCCGAGGCCAGTGAAGAACACGGCGTCGAGGTGGGCTTCATGGTCACCGCGGACCGGCAACAGCCTGTTGAGGAAGCCACGGCGCTGGCCAAGGTGGCCGCTGCTCGCGCTGACCGGGGCGTGGTGTCCTTCGGTTTGGCCAACGAAGAGCGGGGAAACCCCTGTGCGGCATTCCAGCGGCCTTTCGCGATCGCCAAGTCCGCTGGACTGCAGTCCACACCTCATGCAGGCGAGCTGGTGGGTCCTGAATCGGTGTGGGAGGCCATCGATGTGCTCGGGGCAGACAGAGTGCTTCATGGTGTCACTTCAGCGTCTGATCCGAAGCTGATCGACGCCATCGTGGCACGGGGCGTCTGCCTGGATGTCTGTCCCACCTCCAATCTGCTGCTGAATGTGGTGGAGAGTCTTGCCGAGCATCCGTTGAAGATGCTGCTGGATGCAGGCGTGCGCTGCTCGATCAACGCTGATGACCCCATCCTCTTCGGACCCGACCTGCTCGAGGAGTACGAGCTCTGCAGAAGCGCTCTGGGGCTCAGCGATGCCGAGCTTGCCGCCTGTGCGCTCAGCTCGGTGGAGTGCACGCTGGCCTCGGAGGAGACGAAGTCAGGGGCGCGTCGGGGCATCGAGCAGTGGCTGGCCGAGCCGTCGTTGTGACATGGAAAGGAATGATATGAAAGAGCTGCATTTCGGGGTTTTCGAAGTGTTCGGACCACAGGTGGGAGGCACCCACAGCTGGCCGCATCCGCTGAGCGACTCCATCAACTTCGCCGACCCCGACCACTGGGTCACGATTGCGAAGATTCTGGAGGAAGGGGGTTTCGACTTCCTGTTCTTCGCCGATGGCTACGGGTATCCCATGATCGGGGACGATATCTCCAGGACCGCGGTGGAGAGGGGGGTGAACTTCTCAGGGTACGATCCGGCGATGATCATCCCCGTGCTGGCCCAGCACACCAAACGGCTGGGGTTCGTGGTCACCTCCTCCACCGGACTGGACCACCCCGTTCAATTGGCACGAAGGTTCTCCACCCTGGACCAGCTCACTGGTGGGCGCATCGGGTGGAATATCGTGACTGGGGCCTCGCAGAATGCGGTTGCCAAGGTGCTCGGCCATGACACCATGCTGGCTCATGACACCCGGTATGAGATGGCTGCTGAGTATGTGCGGCTGGCTGTCCAGTACTGGGAGCAGGCGTGGGACGACGGCGCCCTGGTCGCCGACCGCGAGAGCGGCGTCTATGCCGATGTCTCGGGTATTCACCGAGTGGATTTCGGCGGTGAGCACTACCGCAGCGCCGGGTACTTCACCGCACCGCCCACGCCTCAGCGGACCCCGGTTCTCTTCCAGGCGGGGACCTCCCCTAAGGGCAGGGCTTTCGCGGCGGCGCATGCCGAATGCGTCTTCGTGCAGGGAACCGTCCCGAAGCACACTGCTTCCAACGTCGCTGATATCCGGCGGCGTGCCGCCGCGGAAGGCAGAGATCCTGCGGGTATAAAGCTCATGGCCGGACTGACTGCCTTCGTGGCGGAGTCCGAACAGGCAGCCCAGCAGCTCGAAGCCGAGTTCGACGCTCTGCAGAGCGATGAGATCGTCGCGGCGCTGTATGCGGGCAATACTGGCATCGATCTGCTCTCACTGAATCCTGATGAGACGCTTCATCAGGTGCTGGGGAACGGCGGACCTGTAGGGCAGATGGGAACGAGTAACATCGAGCGCTTCCTCGGGAAGGATGGGGCGGATGCCCCGAGAGTCCGCGAGATACTCGATCAGCTGCGCGGGCGTGGCACTCGGGGGTTCCGAGTCTCGGGAACAGGTGAGCAGGTGGCCGACCAGATCGAGGCTTTGGCGGCTGAGACCGACCTGGATGGTTTCCTCATCGAGCCGGTTTTCGACCCCAGGGATCTTCGGGTGTTCTCTCAGGAGGTGATGCCTGTGCTGCGTCACCGCGGCAGGCTGAGCGAGAACGCCGAACCTGTGAGTCTGCGCCAGCAGCTCCTCGGACGCAGGGGGTCACGGCTGGGTGGGGACCATCACCTCGTGGGGGACGCCGCGGAGGTGGTCAGCAAGACTGCCACGGCGGTGTCGTGAGCGGAGTCGAGAGCATCGGTGTCGGAGCCGGCCAGTAGGGAGAACTGCAATCCTCTCCATAACGCCAGAAGCTGTAGTGCTGCGTTTCCCGCCGCCCGGCTCTCCCAACCATGGACCAGGAATGCCGTTTCGATCTCTGTGTACCAACGATCCCGGAGTTCCAGCAGGTAGCGGCTATGTGACTCCGGCTGCCGGATGGCGATCGCGAACATCTCGAAAAATAGCCTCAGGAATGCCCGGTTCTCCCGCGCCCTCAGAGTTCGCCATCCACGGCAGAGCCTCTGTGCCAGTTCTCCCTCTTCCTTGAGCTGCGGCAACAGCTGATGAAGCCCGGGGGACCGATCGTAGGCGGCGTAGATCGCCTGAGAAATCAGGGCTTCTTTCGAGCCGAAGTAGTACAGCAGCATCCGATTGTTGGAACCGGCTGCGCGAGCTAGTGCATGGAGGGTCACACCTTGAACTCCGTGATTGAGGATGTGCTCGACCACGAGTCCGAGCAGTCGTTCAGCCTCCGGGCTGCGAGGGGAGCTCATGCTCATATTCTACGTTCAACCAGATCACGTCATGGAGGTTCAATGAATCCAGAATCTGAGGATTCCAGGGGTTTCAGCGAGGACTCTCAGGGCCGGCACCGAATGCGGACCGTTCCCGGAGGAGTGTCATCAGTCACCAACGATCCAGTGGCGCTGAGGACCGCCTTCAGCGCGTTCCCCTCCGGGATCGCAGCATTATGCGCCCAAGTGAACGGGGAGCCCGCGGGCTTCGTCGTGACCTCATTCGCGGTCGGCGCCTCCTTCGAACCGCCCATGGTGATGTTCTCCGTGCAGGATTCGTCGCGAACCTGGCCGATGTTGCGCACGGCCCAGAGGATCGGCGCCTCAGTGCTCAGCAGCGAGCATCAGATCGCCTGCAGGCAGTTGTCCTCGCGGACGCGGGACCGTTTCGCGGGTCTTGAGTTCACGGTGACCGCGCAGGACGCCTTGCTGCTGAATGACTCACCGATGTGGTTGGAGTGTGAGGTGCTCAGTGAGACCCCCGCGGGCGATCATCGTGTAGTGGTCATGCGTGTGCGCGGGCTGGATACCCGCCCAGACATCCAGCCGCTGATCTACCGGGCCCACCGATTCCACCGGTTGGCGATCTAGGACCTATCACGTCGGGGCGAGGTGAGGGTCACCTCCGCAGTGGGGTGCCAGTAGGATCTCTTGCATGGCTGATCGACCACCTGTGATTCCGCCCCGTCTCCGTGCTGGGGACGAGGTGCGCGTCGTCGCTCCGTCCAGGTCACGGTCACTGATCATGGAGCACGACAACACGCAGTGGATCAACGACCGTTTCCACGCCATGGGTCTGACGCTGTCCTTCGGAACCCATGTGGATGAGGACGATGAGTTCCGCAGTTCTTCGATTGCCTCCCGTGTCGATGATCTTCACGCGGCATTCGCCGATCCAAACGTTGCGGGGATTCTGACCGTCATCGGCGGGTTCAACAGCAATGAGCTGCTGCCGCACCTGGACTGGGACCTCATCAGCAGCAACCCAAAGATCTTCTGCGGCTACTCGGACATCACCGCATTGTCCAACGCCATCTACGCGCGGACCGGCCTGGTCACCTATTCCGGTCCGCATTGGAGCAGCTTCGGGATGAGCAACCACTTCGAGCCGACAGGAGACTGGTTCCGCGCAGCTCTGATGTCGGATGAGCCGATCAACCTTCATCCGGCAACAACCTGGATTGATGACCTCTGGTTCCTCGATCAGGACAGCCGTTCCTGGCACACCAACGAGGGCTGGTGGATCCTCCAGGAGGGCCAGGCCGAGGGCCGGCTGATCGGCGGCAACCTCTGTACCCTGAACCTCCTTCAGGGCACCGAGTGGATGCCACCGCTGGACGGAGCGGTTCTCTTCCTGGAGGACGACTCGCTGTCCTCTGCGGTGACTTTCGCCAGAGACCTGACCTCATTGCTTCAGCTGCCTGACGCAGAAGGCATCAAGGGGCTGCTGATCGGGCGCTTTCAACAGGAGTCCGGTCTCACGCGGGAGCTGCTCGCAGAGATTGTCTCCCGGCAGCCCGCACTCCAAGGCCTGCCGGTACTCGCGAATCTCGATTTCGGGCACACGTCCCCAATGCTCACCCTGCCTGTTGGCGGAACTGCGGCCATCTCCACTGCCGGCTCCGCAGAAGTCACTGTGTCCACACACTAAGCTGCTGGGTCATCTGAGCTCTGACGTTCCACGCCACAGTCGACTCAAACTGGGGTTCCCACGCACCGAGTGCTGGAAAACCTCCGCCTAGGCACCCTACAACCGGAGTTATTCACACACTCGGTGCAGTCTCTGGATCCGGCCGAGGCTCTGTGCCCGATCGGTGGCACACTTCGTGTCAGGCGTCGTCGTTCTCACGTTCGGTGTCGGTGCCGGCGATCAGGGCGTCCAGGGCTAGCGAGAACAGCTCCGTGCGATGCTCGGCGATGTCGTCAGTATCCTCGGTGCGCAGCAGGAGCACCACCGTCCGCTCGGTGCCTTCCTCGGACTGGGCGTGCCAGGTGCCGGTGACCACTCCGGGCAGCCCCCCGCCCTTGAAGGACAGGGCCTCCCACCATGGGTCTTCCACATCATCGGCCAGCCCCGGATTGGCCACAAGGATCTCCTGCAGCTCGGGCTGCCCTTCCGCGCGGGCAGCAAGCTCCCGGTGCAGGGCAGCGATGTCCTCTGTTGAGGCGTACCAATCGATCGCGAAATCCAGGTCATGCTCAGAGGTGTCCTCAGACGTGATCTCCAGATCCTCCACTGAGACCTCCTCCAGCACCTGGCGGCGCTCGGGCTCATCGAGCTCAGCCCAGTCTTCGCCCAGCTCCGGGAGACCCCAGCGCAGCTGGAACAGCTCCCTGGTGGTGAGGAAGGGCTGCAGCAGCTGCGGATCATGGTGCCCGAATTCGCCGGCGGCCTCCTCCACGGCATCGCGGCCCAGGAGGTCCATGAGCATATCGGTGCCGGTGTTGTCGCTGATGGCAGTCATCCGGTGGGCGACGTCGTAGACGGTGGTGGTGTATCCCTCGGACTGGTCCTGCAGGGTGCCCGAGGGCAGGCTGCGCACCTGGTCGGTGACTTCCAGCTGGTCCGTCCAGTCAACGTCTTCAGCTTCGACAGCTTCCACCAGCGCCGCCAGCACATACAGCTTGGACACTGAGGCCAGGGGTGCCGGAGACCCGTCACCGAGTTGGAGCAGGGTCTCGCCGTCCTCGATCACGAGTGCTTCAACATCCCCGGGCAGTCCGTCCAGCCGCTCAGCGATCTCCTCGAATCCCTCGGACGGCTCATAGGGCTCGTCGGTCGGTTCGTCCTCGGCAGCGTCGTCGTGCTGTCCTGGCCCGGTCTGGTCAGACTCACGGACCTCAGGACCTCCGTCCAGCGGGCCCGTCTGACTGCCGCGCTGCGCAGCCTCGTCCTCCGCGCTGCAGGAGACAGCGGCCAGCAGTGCCACAGCGGTTGCCATGCCGATCAGATTCCGGGAACTAGTCACATCGGAAGGGTAGTGGGTGCGGCCGGAAGTGCGCCATGGGCGCAGACGATAGACTGGCGGACGGCATTGTGCACGATGCCCAGCGCTACTGCTCAGGCACCACTTTCGAGGAGGCCCCCTTGTCAGACATTAATTCTGCCCCGCTGTCCGAGGTTGATCCGGAGATCGCCCAGGCGGTAGCTGATGAGTTGGGACGTCAGCGCGGGACGCTGGAGATGATCGCCTCGGAGAACTTTGTGCCGCGCGCAGTGCTGGAG
>NZ_QWLD01000014.1 GCF_003600155.1 Nesterenkonia muleiensis
CAGACATGATTCCCTTTCAGATCATGCCAAACCATTTCCACCGTTAATCAGACAGTCCCCTTCGAGCTTGGCGACGTGTTTCTCTAACTCAGCAATACGCTGCTGCTCTGGGGACTTCGATGGCCAACGGGATCTACGAGCACTCATGCTCCCTAGTGTTCCGGCTCCCAGCTCCTGGCACCAGCGTTGCACCGTGGACTCATACAGCCCCTCAGCACGTAACAGCAGTCCCTTCTGACCCTTCGGAGTGGCCTGGTACTAAGCAACGATCCGGCGATTGAACTCAATGGTGAACCGGCGCCGGGTCGGACGCGAACCCCGAGGCCCGGTGTCGGTGTCATGATCCTCCAAGGCTTCGACGAGATCGGAGGTGGTCTCAAGAGCACCAAGTGTCATCTGCTGGGTCCTTCCATCGTTGGTGTCCCAGTCTCATAAACGCTCAGCCCGGGTGTCTCACACCAGTCTGGCAGGTAGGGTCGGCGACCCCAGCCAGAACCCGATGGCGCAATTGTCTCAGCGCGTGCCTCAAGCGCCCAATGGAAAGTACACCCCGGCTTGCAACGATTTATCCTACTTGTCCGTCAAACCCCACTAGGACGTGTTGCTATACCCGCTGGATAGCAAGTGTAGGGCGGCGGCGAGGCAGAGGCCAGCGTGGTAGCTGGTGGTGGTCTTGTCTGATCGCATCGCGATCCCGCGCCAGTGCTTGAGTCGGTTGAAGCAACGCTCGACCACATTGCGGCCCTTGTAGCGTTCCTATTGCTGGTCTTCGAAGTCAACGGGTCGGCCAGGCTTCATGCTGGCGGTGCGCGATCTGGTCGTCACGCTCGGGGATCGTCGCAGCGATCCCTCGGCCCTGCAGCCGTGCCCGGTTCGTCTTCGACGGATATCCCTTATCGGCGAGCACCCGGTCTGGGCGCGTCTTTGGTAACCCCTTCCCAACACGCGGGACGCCGATGTCCTCCAGCACAGCGGTCATCATCGTGGTGTCGTTCACATTCCCGCCGGTGACCATCATGCCCAGCGGCCTGCCACACCCGTCGCAGACCAGGTGCAGCGTGGTCCTCAACCCTTCCCGGGAGCGCCCGATCGCGTGGTCAGGCGGCTCGGCCTGCGGATTCTTGTGATTCGGCAGAGCCCCCTGTGTCGCGGGACAACGTCGCACCGCGCTGACGCATGGAGAGGCTGGGTCTTCCTCAGCCCGCTGAGTGGGGAATGCCCCATGGGCCACCACAAAGCCTGAACCCCCTTTGCCCCTTCGCCTCGTGATGTGGCCGCCAGCACGTGGAGCAGACTAGGGTGAGGCCATGCCTGTACCTCAATCCGGCTCGTGGCATCGCCTGGCGGCGATGTCGGTCCATGCCTATACAGCACTGGGTGTGGTCCTTGCGCTGCTGATGGTGCACATGTCCTATGCCGGTGAAGTTCAGATTGTGCTGTGGCTCTTCCTCGCTGCAATGATCATCGACGGTTCTGACGGTTTCTTGGCGCGCCGCTTCCGGGTCAAGGAGGTGGTGCCGGGATTTGACGGTGCGCTGCTGGACAACATCATCGACTACATCACCTATGCCTTTGCGCCGATGGTGCTCCTGTGGAGCGCAGGCTATTTGCCGGGCGGTTGGCTCGGCGGCGTCGTGGCATCCGTGCCTCTGCTCGCGTCCTGCTATCAGTTCTGCCGCAGCGACGCGAAGACCGACGACCACTTCTTCGTCGGGTTCCCAAGCTACTGGAACATTGCGGCGTTTTACCTCATTGTGCTCGGCGCCAGCACTGCGGCGACCACCACCACGCTGCTTGTCCTGACAGTGCTCGTCTTCGTTCCGGTCAAGTACGTCTACCCCTCCCGAACCGAGACCGCGTGGTGGCCGACCATGACGCTCACCACGCTGTGGTTGGGCCTATACGCACTGATTCTTGTGCAGTACCCCTCACCGAGCCTGTGGCTGATCGCCTTGTCCGGCGGCTACCTGCTCTACTACGCAGTCCTGAGCCTGCACCTGACGCTGAATCGGCGAAGTCAGGATCGCAGTGCGGCGGGCTGAGCCAGGGCGGCGGACAGTTCCTCAGCTGTGGACGGCTGAGCACCGAAACGCGAGGAGGTGCTGGCCGCGGCCTGGGCCGCGGTGTACAGGACCTCGGCCACGTCGCGCTCCGACATGTCCCGAAGGGTCCCCGGGGCGTCCGAACCCAGCAGACTCCTCTCACGCAGGTTGGACAGCGTAGTGGCCAAGAATAAATCCCCGGCGCCCACAGTGTCAGCGCCCTCCATCGGGAACGCTTTCTGCTCAACGAACCCTGACCGGGCCAAGGCCCTAGTCCCGGAGGCGCCTCGGGTCACGGTGACCAGTGCTGGGCCCAACTCAAGCAGGCCTTCATAGGTTGGCCATGACCCGGTTGAGCACAAAAGCCAGTGACATCAGCCATGCGAGAACCGGGATACGCGCCAGGGATGCAGGAGAAACCGTGGAACCCATCCAGACCACCATAATCCGAGCTGCACTCATCGCAGTGATGTCGAGACTCTCAACCACCACCCATCAGAACGAGACTGGGCCGGAGACCCGGTTTGACATGGGGCGGGTGAAGAAACATTCACCGGCAAGTCCCTATAAGCATCTTCGTGAGGCGGAGGCGATAACACGAAACTCCGCTCTCACACGGGGCACAGCCGAGATCGCCAACTCATCAACCGACGGCCTCATTGCGGCCATGAGTCAATGACATCGCCGGGTGTAGTTGTTATCTCGGGAGCCTCAGCACCCAATGGAAAGTACACCCCGTTGTGGTGAGAGTCTCAGTCTACGACGCTGGGGCTCAGCCAGCTGAGGGGATCCGGGAGGCACGACTCGATGCAGTGTCACGGAGCCACAGACTCCACCGATTAGTCTGCGCCAGGATCGAGTCGATGACACGCGCCGGGACTGGCGCGCACCCAGGGAGCGTGGCTCGAACCGAGGGATTCGGCTAACCGGTGCACTCTGATGTGTCCGACCTGCCGATAGAGTCGGAACTGTGGTGGAAGGGCGAGTGGCTGCGAACGTGGATATCGATGTAGGCCGGGTCTGGATGCCTCCCGTCCCCGATGACCCGGCCGCGGTCCGATTGGTCCTGATCTCCGAGTGTGCCGCCCGCGATGCCCGCGACGATTACGGGGCATCCGAGCGCTCGGAGTTTGACGCCACCACACTCGAAGCGTTCGCCGCCGCCGGGCTGTCGGTCACCTCGGTGGGCGATCTTGCGGCTCGCGGCATCCACCTCACGGTCGCCGTGCGGCACCCCAAGCTCCGCGCGTCGATCAGCGCGGCGACGATCCGCACCCAGGCCATGACCCTTGCTGGTGAACTCGCCCAGTTCCCTGCCGCCACCGTCTACCTGCTCATGGGCGACGTCGCCATCGCCGCGATCAACCACATCGCCAGGCTGCGCACGGGCAAGCGCGCCATTCCTGCGGGGTCGACCTATCGCATCCGCGACGGCGCGTACTCCCTAGGTGGCATCCGCCTGCTTCCCTCCTACCTGCAGGCGGGGCCGGCCTGGCGGATCGAGGCGTCCAAACGCGAGATGATCACCGAGGACATCGTCACCGCCCTCTCGCTCGCCCAGATCCTCCCCTCGGAGCCACGCTGATCGATCCGAACCGATCGGCGGGGCCAGATCAGGTGGGCACTACGTCGCGGCGCGGACCAGCACGAGCAGTTCGTCGCTTTCGTCATCGATCCAGTCCGGGACGAGCAGTCGGCCCGTCGCAGGGTTCAGATCTAGTCCACAGATCTTGGTGAACGGCGCATGAGGCTCCCGACTCCGGCTGGCATCACCCTCCGTCGTCGAGCCATCGGTCACGCCCTCGATCGGCGGTGAGGCGCTGGTCGCACTGGCTATGGTGGTGATCAGGCCGGTCGCAGCGTCAATCCGCCGCACCGCGTGATTGTGGGTATCACCGATGTACACATCACCGTCAGAGTCCACGACGAGCGACCACGGCCCGTCGAAGTCGGCGGCGGGATCTCCGCCCAGGCGTGCAAGCGACGCCGGGCCGCCGTCACCGCGACCACCCGGAATGCCATCGCCGCAGATCGTCGTCACGGTCCCGAGCGCCGGGTCGACCACGCGCACCGCATAATTGGTGCTGTCCAGCACGTAGAGTCGGCCATCCGGACCGCAGCGCAGATCGTAGATCCACCCGAACCGGGCCTCCGCGCACCCGACAGTGCCGCGCTGGAATCCTGCGATGCCGTCTCCGATCCGCCGGATCAACTGTCCCTCACTGGTCAGCTCCACGATCTGGTGGCCGAGGATGTCATTGGCCCACAGGTGCCCGTCCGGTGCGGGTACACAGTTGCCCAGCTCCTTCACCCCGAACTCGGTCGTGTCGACCAACGCCGTCACGCGAAGCGATGGCAATTCGATCCGGTGCACCACGTGGGCATCGCTCACCAGCAGCGTGCGGGGCGTGACGGCAGCGACGAACCTTGACTCATCGAAGGGAGCCTGAACGTGAGTCACGGCGAGCCCGGGGTCCCACGCCCCGACGGTCCACACGACCTCACCGTCTTCAATCGATCCGATCCACCCAGCAGCGAACTCAACGATGAGCACGTGCCCGCCCGTGTGGAAACCGAACTGAGGCGCACCCTCGATCACCCGCCGTTCCCGGCTAAAGCGCAACCGCCGCTCCACACGCCATGACCCGCCCGCCGACGGCATAGATCCGGTGACCACGCTCACCCCTGCCATGCTACCGACAAGCCATCCAGCGACGGGGCCTACTGACCAGATGGGTGACATCCTGGTCTTGGGTGTCGAACGGGATCATGGGGCTATGCCCAAGTCGAGGGGGTGTAGTTGTGATCTCGCGTGCCTCGTCGTCCAATGGAAAGTACACCCCGGTTGATGTGTGCATCGACCCTACCAACCCAACAGTTCAGGGGGGTCTCTCGTCTTCAACCTGGCGGGGACAGCTGCGGCCCAATCTGCGGCTAGCGAACCTGAACAGTGTTGAGGCACCCCTCCCAACGCCACCGGTGGCGAGTCAACCTGGGCCAGTTGACCCTCATCGAGTACGAGACGATCATGAACACGATCGCTATACCCGGAGCGGGAACCAAGGCAGAACAGCAGGTCAATGCGTCTACGATCCGATGCGACAATGGACGCCATGGCAGCGGAACCCGTCAAATCGTTGTTTCTCATCAGTGGGAGCACGCGAGAAGGCTCGATCAACACCGCCGTGCTCAAGACCGCGACTGCGACGCTTGCTTCACACTGGACGGCCTCGATTTACGCGGGGCTCACTCACCTGCCTCATTTCAACCCCGACCTCGAACAATCCGGACCACCATCTTCCGTCGCAGACCTTCGCGCAGCAATCCGCACATCCGAGGCACTGCTGTTCTGCACACCGGAGTACGCCGGGGCCATGCCAGGCGCCCTGAAGAACCTTTTGGAGTGGACCATCGGCGACACCGTCATGTCCGGCAAACCGGTCGGCTGGATCAACCCCTCCACCGCCCCTCAACGAGCGGCCGCAACCTATGAATCCTTGAGAACGGTGCTGGCCTACACCGGAGCCGCCATCATCGAAGACGCCTGCCTCAACATCCCCGTCGGCCGCTCCCTCATCAGCGATACCGGCACCGTCGAGGACCCGACGACCCGAGAGCGAATCCACACCGCAGTTCACACGCTGACCTCCCCCATCAACTGATCAGAGACCACCGTGCCAAGAGACAGCACGCGGGGCTGTCTCCCTGTCAAGAGGTGAGGCCTTCCGCGCAAGCAGACTCTCGTCAAGTCAGCCTGCTCAGTCTTCGCCGACCGGGGCCTCAAAGAGCGGAGTCAGAACCCCAAACAGCCACGATTACTTTGATCGATTCGCGGACACACGGAGAATTGCTCAGGCGGGGTGCAACTGTCATCTCGCGTGCCTCAGCGCCCAATGGAAAGTACACCCCGATTGGGTGCTCCCATTCTAGCCGCCAGTAGGCTCAGAACCGGGCTGATCAACAGGCGGATCCTGATCGATCAGGCACGGTCAGATTGAAGCATGAACACGAACACGATCCCGCCGTTGACACCGCCCTCTGTTGAGCAATTGCGGACCCTCATCGCAAAGGGAAGGCGTCAACTGCGCGTACCAAACATCGGGGATTACTGAACCCTGGCCTGGCGTCACTCCGCGGATGACTTGCTGAAGATCGCAATCGCAGTATCTGCTGGGAGAATGGAGTCGTTCCGCGCAATGAGGTGGCGAATGCATATGGGAGGGATCGCATGGCACGGCCAAGAGCAACCGCGCAGGCTACGACGCTGTACCGATTGCGGCACACCACGAACCTAGAGGATGCGGTCAAGAAGAAATACCGCTCTGACAAAGCAATAAACACTGGATCATGCAAAGTCGGAGACCGAGACGCTATCTTGATCCACGGAACGATCGGTGCCGACGGACCTGTCAAGTGGGCGAGCCGTGTCCATCAGCTGACCGGCGTGAAAGTAGAGCCAGCGAATACAACAGCCGCCGGTGTGCTCCTGCTCAGACTTAGCGATGAGAAAGCTGCTCCAACGTGGGCGCTGTGCTGGGGAATGGGCTGGCTGCTTCTGGATCAGAGCCTGGTGGACGCCGCATTTGGCCAGAGACTTGCACTCAGATCCGCCGACCCCGACCTTCTGAGTTCGCTGACTCGGACCGTCCTCGACGAGCGGGCCAAGGTCGATCGGTCGTCCATTCCTGCCGGCGCAGGGTTGTCTGGGTTCGGAATCGGTGGCTTCGGCGAATTGATCACTCGGGTCGTGGGGAAAGCCGAAATCAAGGGTCTCACTGTCAACAAAGCCTTCCGCGTGAGAGGAGCAGACGCCGTCTCAGTGCCTCTTGGGCTCACCCCAGAGACGCTACTTGCTGATCTGAAGGTGCTCAATGCACTGCTTTCTCAGAAGCCTCCTCCAGAGCTGGAGGTGCTGGAGCAATTGGTGCCTGTCAAGAAGAAGACTTCTCTACACGCAAAGTTGGAGGAGCACCTTTTAGCGGAGCTACATAAGGCTCCAGGAGTCTCCAAAGTCGCCGTAACTTGGCCGCATGAGCACCTGAATGAGAACCAGCCGCCGGAGGCGTTCCGAGTCAAACGCGGCGGGAGTCCCAAGGCGCGCCCCGACTTACCGACCGCAGAGCTGATTCTGGAGTTGATGAAGGGTCGTGACATCGAATCGCTAGACGTCATCAAGATTCAGTTGTTCGCTGATGCCGAAGGCGAGAACCCTGTAAGCACGGACATTCCGCTGCGCAAGTGGGTGGCATTTGAGAAGGAAGAGGCGGCGCGGCGCTACTTCCTGTACAACGGGCAGTGGTTCGCGATGGATCTGAACTACGCAAAGCAACTAGATGACCGCGTCAAGGACATCTTTGCAAAATCGTCCGGCATAACCATGCCCGCATGGCACGCCCCAGACAACGAAGAAGCCTATAACAGGAAGGCTGCGAAGGCACTAGGTGCCGTTCTGATGGATCGGAAGCTGGTGCAAACGACCCAGAACAAACGGGGTTTCGAGCCCAGTGACCTCATCACTGAGAAAGATGTGTACGTCCATGTGAAGTCAGCGACTTCTTCAGCACCCCTCAGTCATCTTTTCTCACAGGGTGGCAACTCTGCGCATGCTATTCAACATGACGAAGAAGCTCGCAAAATGCTGCGGGAACGGGTGAAACAGCGCAACGGCGATCCCGACCTCATCGGGACCAGACCACAGAAAGTGGTGTACGCGATACGGCCTAAAGAGGTAGGTGGATCGGTATCAGCACAAGATCTCTTCAGCTTCAGCAAGGTGTCACTGGTTCGGGTGTCTGACGAATTGGAGAGTCGCGGCATCCAAGTACGCGTGGTCAGCATCGACTACATGTAGCGATTCAAGACAAGCAACAGCAGACTGCATGTGTACTAGTGCTCTCGTGAGCCTCGTCGAGGAATGGAAAGTACGCCACTACTCACAAGGACGAGCTTTGTCGCTCTTGGAGCACTCTCGGGGGAATGACACATCCGTCGCGGCAGAGGCTCGTCATCGCCGACTGCCAAAGCAGGAGTCGCAGCGCTCGCCGATAGCTACGGCGAGGAAGGTGTTGCGACGCGAGCATCGGGCTCACGAGCATTCGCTTCACCGCGCACCTTCAGCAAGAAGGGATCCAGCCCTCGATCGGGATCGTCGGCGATGCCTACGACAACAGCCTCATGGAGTCCATCATTGGGTTGTTCAAGACCGAAGCCATCCGCCCCGAGGTCTTCCACGAAGGCCCCTTCCGGAAGCTTTCCGATGTGGAATTCGCTACTGCCGGGTGGGTCGATTGGTGGAACCACCAACGCCTCCACAGCAGCATCGGTCATCTGACCCCGATAGAGTACGAACAGCTCCACTACGCCGCCTTGGAAGCGGAGCCCCACCTCATATGAAAGCGGCAGAGAACCTGGGGCGCTTCAGGTTGCCCTGCTGGCACCCTGGTTAAATGGGTACTCTTAGCCTACCAAGCTGTCGTTGGCAAAGAGCCTCGTAACTCTTCTCTCGTAGTTATCGACAGCCCGCTGATTATGGAGCCTTCGCGCATACCAAGGTCTGCCGAGTCATAGCTCGGCCTTATCTAGACAGCGACTTGCACCAAGTGGACCACGCACCCGTTCCCGTGACATCCATTCGTTGGGTAAAGACCGCAGTTTCTCAACTCGTAAGGGTTCCTCCGCTCATGCCCCTCAACGACGGACGTGACGAACACGATTTAGAGCACTCCCGACGACGTGAAGCGTTCACCCAATGGTCTCGGAGTAGAACATCATTCAACGTCTGGTTAGGGTCGTCGACGTCACTCGGTAGCGCTGTGTCCTAGCGCTTTCACGCACATCTGTTGTGAAAGTATTCAGCATTTGGAGTACCTTCTGGTGTAATTCCTCATACTTCTCTTTATCCAGATCAAGGTACTCGCCATGTGCTATCGAGTTGCGAGCCCCAACTAGGCGTTCGTCGATCAAAGTCGAAAGAAGTTCGTATGGGGTGAAAGAGATGCCAATCCGCGTCGTAATGTCAAGCAGGACCTTGCTGCTCAGATTTGATTCTGTGCGGATCACATTCGAGTTCAGCTTTGCCTTTGCCTCAAATCCGCCCGAAATCATAAAATCAGCCAAATTCGTATGAACAGAAGCCGAGTTGGCTTTCTCTGTCTCAGATATCTTTTTCTTTAGTGCGATGCCGAGAAATGGGGCCGCCAATTCCGAGTGTTTCAGCCCCTGTTGGTTGACGTACTCGACAAATAGCTCGGCGACTACCTTGATCCACCCCTCCCAGTGGGCGTAGAGCATTGAGAGGCCACTACGGAGTGATACCTGTTGCTTAGTATGGCGCGCATCGCGAACGCTGAACAACAGAGTGGTTAACTCACGACGCCGCCAAGCAGTCTCCCCGTCTACGGCATCCTCAAAATGGTTCAGCGTCCGCAGTTTCACGGCTGGAAATGCGTCCGAGCGTAGGGAATAGTCTTTGAAAGGCGTGTATTCGCACGCATTCCACTTCCTGAGTTGCTGCGAAACTCCTCATCGCTCCAAATCTGGCTAACAAGCTCAGTCAACCTCTGGGATCGAGTCGCCGGTTCAAGGGCCCTCCAAGCAGAGAGGTGGCTGTAAACTCCGACACTGACCACTTCAAACGAAGACACCGAGAAGCCACCCATGAATCGGTCCTTTGGCTGGTCATATCTTCTGAATGCAGAGTCTCCTAGCGCGTCGTCTATGAAGGCGAACGTCTCTTGAAAGTTCTCGTTCGCTTGAATATCTTGTCCTGAGAATTCCTCAGCGTGTCGAACAGACTCTTGGTTAAGGAAGTCACTGAGGTCACCAATTGCACGGACGCCCTCGTCGTTCAGGTCTTTCAAGAGGATGAATCGCAAAGCAAGCTCCATGTCATACTGTTCCGAGGCTGCTCGATCCGAAAGTGCAATCGTGGATTGGAAGCTCGAATTCGAGCGGAGAGCAAGAACCCATCGGTAGTACTCCGCGCTGGCCATGATAAGAAGACAGTTGCGCACCTCTTGATCGGATAGCTGCGAACCCCCAATGTTCAGCCTTTGGAAGAGATCGAACTTGGTGGATTCGTCACTTTCTCGTCGCACGATCTTCACGTCGATGGATGCACGCTTAATTATCCTCTGTTGCTCGGGCGTCAGGGCAGATGTTGAGTCGCCATCCCAGCTTCGTCCTTCTAACGCTGGGAGGTACTCCGTTGCGACTAGACGACTAGCAGGCAACTTCTCACCCTCTTCTCCTTGAAGCAGACCGAGGAACTCATAGACCGTACTGAGCCGCTGCAAGCCATCAATCACATCCCAAACTCCGTCTCGCCTCTGATAGACGAAGATCGAAGGAATAGGGATTCCGAGCAGTAACGACTCAATAAACCTAGACTTTTGCCGGTCAGTCCAGCGAAAGAATCTCTGAAACTCAGGGTGGATGTCGATTTCGCCGTCACGGTACAAGTTGGTCAGCTCGCCGACAGACATTGGGTAACCCTCTGTCTGAATCTCACGGCGGCGCAGGTCGATCTGCTCTTGCAGTGTCTGAGATTCGTCCTTAGTCACACTGGGATACTAGTCGGTTGGTCTGGGAGCATCCTAGAGCCCGCACAACAAACCAGCATAATGTCCAATAATGTGGCATCGACCTTCATCGAAGGCACATTCGCCCCGGAATACTCAAGAGCTACGAGTCGCAAGTCAATTTGTGCAGGTTGATGCTGACCATAAGCCGCCGTATCCACCATGCGTCATCACACCGGGCTCGGCGACCCCAGCCAGAACCCGATGGCGCAATTGTCTTGGCGCGTGCCTCAGCGCCCAATGGAAAGTACACCCCAAGATGCACAGTCGAGTTTAACGCCCCGTAGGAGACAGCCAAGGAGACCTCGGCCGTTGTGCGATCGGACGGAGCGGTGAGTGGCCGAGACGCCGCATAGTCTGATGATATGCATGAGAACGACCTCCACCTCACACCTGAGGTTACCGAGACGATGATCCGCAGGCAGTTCCCGCAATGGGATCACGAGCCTGTGCAGTGGCTGGACTCTGCCGGAACCGTCAACGTGATCGTACGCATCGGAGACAGCCTGGCGGCCCGGTTTCGCCGCCAGGCCGCAGACCCCAAAGACGTCGCACACGACCTCCGGCGAGAGGCCGACGCTCTCGACGAGCTCGCTTCTGCGGTCTCAGTCCCTGTGCCCACAGCGGTCGCAGCAGGTGAACCCGCACCTGAGTATCCGCTCCCCTGGCCCGTTCACACCTGGCTCCCAGGAGAGATCGCGACCCCCACCAGCGTGGCCGGCTCTCAACGGTTCTGTGATGACTTGGTCACGCTGATCAGTGAGCTGCGTCAGGCCCATACACAAGAGCGCGTGTTCTCAGGCACTCAGCGCGGTGGGGAACTCTCAGTTCATGACGAGTGGATGGAGACGTGTTTCCGTCGAAGCGAAGGACTGCTCGATGTTCCTGGCCTTCGTCGACTGTGGGAGCGATTCCGGGAACTGCCACATCAGGAGCCTGACGTGATGGCGCACAAAGACATCATCCCCGGTAACCTCCTGATCAGTGACGGGCGTCTGGTGGGACTTCTCGACGGTGGAAGTTTCGGTCCAGCTGATCCAGCACTCGACCTCGTCTCAGCTTGGCACCTGCTGGACAGTCCACTGCGCGATCATCTTCGACACAGTTTGGATTGTTCTGATCTTCAATGGCAGCGCGGCGCAGCCTGGGCTTTTCAACAGTCCATGGGCCTGGTCTGGTATTACAACGACACCAACCCGGTGATGCGCGACCTGGGCCGCAGCACACTCACACGAATCCGGTCTGACAATGAGCTCTTTGAATTGAGTAGTGGTGAGTCTCCGTAGAGGGTTCGGGAATCCCGGATCGGCCATGTCTGGAAAGATACTCTGGATATCGGTGATGAGCGCCGGTGATGGATCAAGTACAGACCGCGCAGCGTGATTGCCGCTGTGGACATCCCTCAATCCAATACTTCACAGAAGATGTCCCGCTATGGGTGTAACAGTCATCTCGGGAGCCTCAGCGAGCAAAAGCACAGCCGGCTGGATGCGCTCAGCCAGCCTGAGCGGCGGCCTTGGCCGCCCGGGGGAGGGCGCTGAGAATCTGGTCGATGGCGGCGTCGTCGTGAGCGGCGGAGAGGAACCACGCCTCGAAGACACTGGGCGGCAGATAGACCCCCTGCTCCAGCATGGCGTGGAAGAACGGGCCGTAGCGGAACGCTTCTTGGGCCTGGGCCTGTGAATAGTCGCGCACTCCGGTCCGCGAGGTGCCGAAGGCCACCGAGAACAGGGAGCCGACCTTCTGCAGGGTATGGTCCACCCCGGCATCGCTCAATGTGGCGCTGAGGCCGTCTGCGACCACCTGAGCCTTGAGATCGATGTGCTCGTAGACCTCGGCGGTGGCGTTCTCCAAGGTGGCCACCCCTGCGGCCATGGCCACCGGGTTCCCGGAGAGTGTGCCGGCATGGTACACCGGCCCGGTGGGTGCTAGGTGCTCCATCATCTCGGCCCGGCCGGCGACTGCTGCGGCGGGCATCCCGCCGCCTATGACCTTGCCGAAGGTGAACAGATCCGGTGTCCAGCCCTCTGCGCGGCCGGAGATTCCCCAGTATCCGGCCTCGGTGATGCGGAAGCCGGTCATCACCTCGTCGAAGATCATCAGTGCACCGTGCTGGGCGGTCAGATCGCGGATCAGCTGGTTGAACCCCGGCTCAGGGGGCACCACGCCCATATTGGCCGGAGTCGCCTCGGTGATCACCGCGGCGATATTCCCGCCGTGATCGGCGAAGACCTGCTCTAGCGCCTGGCGGTCGTTGTACTCGATGACGATGGTCTCGGAGGCCTGCGCCTGGGTGACACCGGCTGATCCGGGCAGTCCCAGGGTGGCCACACCGGAGCCGGCGGCGGCCAGCAGTCCGTCGGAGTGGCCGTGGTAGCAGCCGGCGAACTTCACGATCAGGTTCTTGCCCGTTGCCCCTCGGGCAAGGCGGATCGCGGTCATGGTGGCCTCTGTGCCGGTGGAGACCATGCGGATCATCTGCGCACTGGGCACCCTGGAGCGCACCAGCTCGGCAAGCCTGGCCTCCAGGGGGTGGGAGGTGCCGAAGCCCAGGCCCTTGTCCACAGCGGCGCGGACGGCCTCAAGCACTGCCGGGTTGCTGTGGCCCAGCAGTGCCGGCCCCCAGGATCCGACCAAGTCCACATACTGCTTACCCTCCGCATCGGTGAGGTAGGGCCCTTGGCCTGCCACCATAGAGACCGGTGTGCCGCCGACCGAGCCGAAGGCCCGCACCGGGGAGTTCACCCCCCCGGGCATCAGCCGCTGGGCGGTATCGAACAAAGCCTGATTGGTCGTCATGGGATCCCTTTCCAGTTTCCTGACAGCGCGTCTCAGAACTGTGGAAACCAGCCCTGGAAACGCCCGAGTTTCGCTAGTTCTGAGACATACTGTTATCGCGAGTGCAGCCAGCGGGCTGCTTCGGCGGCGTAATAGGTCAGCACATTGGTGGCTCCGGCCCTGCGGATCGCAGTCAGCGTCTCCAGCACCACGGCTTGGCGGTCCACCCAGCCATTGGCGGCGGCGGCCTCGATCATGGCGTACTCCCCGGAGACCTGGTAGGCCGAGACCGGCACATCGCTGAGCTCGGCCACATCCGAAAGAATGTCCAGGTACGCGCTGGCGGGCTTGACCATCACCATATCGGCGCCCTCGGCCAGATCAAGCTCCACTTCCCTGATGGCCTCTGTGCGGTTCGGCGCGTCCATCTGGTACTGCCTGCGGTCACCGCTCAGCTGGGAGTCCACCGCCTCGCGGAAGGGCCCGTAGAACGCCGAGGCGTACTTGGCCGCATAGGCCAGGATGGGCACCTGCTGGTGGCCGGCGGCGTCGAGCCCCTCACGGATCACTGCCACCTGGCCGTCCATCATTCCCGACGGCGCGACGACGTCGGCTCCGGAATCTGCCTGGACCACACCCATCTGCGCGTAGATCTCCAGGGTGGCGTCATTGTCCACGCACCCGGCGGAATCGAGCACACCGCAGTGGCCGTGGTCGGTGAACTCGTCCAGGCAGAGATCGGACATCACCGGCAGGTCCTCCCCCACACGGTTCTTCACCGCGCGGATGCTGCGGTTGAGGATGCCCTCAGGGTCCAGCCCGGCTGAGCCCTGGGCGTCCCGTTCGGCAGGGATGCCGAAGAGCATGATTCCGCCCAGTCCCAGCTCCGTGGCCTCCTCGGCCGCGCCGAGCAGGCTCTCCTCAGTGTGCTGGAGAACCCCGGGCATCGAGCTGATCGGCACCGGATCGCTGAGTCCCTCACGGACGAAGACCGGAAGGATGAAATCGGCCGGGTGCAACCGGGTCTCAGCGACCAGCCTGCGCAGTGCAGGGGTGCGGCGCAGCCGGCGCGGGCGTTGTGCGGGAAAAGTCACGTCAATGGGCCCCCTGGAGAGAATTGGACGCCCTCAACTCTACCCGGGACTGGCACTGGCCTCCTGCTGGTTGCTGGTCCGCGCAGAACCGCTGAGAATCATCTGGGCCGGGGCCACAGCCAGGGTCGCGATGGCCAAGCACCCCATGCCGAAGACCACCAGGTCGCCGTCCATCCCTCGGTAGAGCGCATTGGTGACCAGTCCGACGGTCACACCGAACGCGGCTCCTGCCGCCAGCGCCGGGGCGGTCCGGATCTGTTGACTCCTGACCCAGAAGCCCGGTGTATGCGCTCGCACCAAGTAGGCCTGAGAAGCCACTGCAGCGAGGGCCACGCCTAGGAGGCCCACCAGTGGTACTGAACCATGCTCGGCGAACGATAGTCCCGCGAAGAAGAACAGTGCGGCCCAGCTCAGGGTGACCAGGACCGCAGCCACACCAGAATGCGGTGATCCCAGCGGAGTGGGACTGGTCGTCTTCAGTGAAGCCTGCTCTGCTGTATCCGTCTGGATCTGCGTAGCCATCTGCTAATGCACCCAATTCCTTCATTCAGTAACTCGTTCTGTTCTCTGTCTACCAAGCCGTCGTGGCGGAATCAACAGATGCCAATTCAGTCCCTGCTTCTGCGCACCTCTCATCCAGTCGGCAGTCAGAAACGAGGGGTCACCGCACATTGAGACATGCCAGCACAGCTGCGGCAGTCGGAGCGCTGAGCACCTGGTCAGCCGGAGTTCCCTGTCGCTTCAGCGTCTCAGCAGTGGGGCGACCAATCGCCAGCAGGCGCACCTCCGGAACCACGTGATGGGCGGACCACTGCTCGGCGGCGGTAGAACTGGTGACCAGGACGGCGTCGTCGGCTTTCAGATCCGAGGGGGTGAGCACCGCGCCGCCGGCGGTATCGGCAGCCGCGCGGCCCGGCAAATGGCATCTGGCGGACGGCGGTGCCGGGGTTTCTGGGCCCAGACCCGTTGTCCGGTATGCGATGACCTGTGTGGGATCCCAGCCGAGTGCTCGCAGGCCGGTGACCAGCTCAGTGCGGGCCTGCGCCGATTGGGGCAGCAGCAGACGGGGATTCTCCCCCGGGGCGGGTCGGGGCAGTTCGGCGAGGATTCCTGCTGCGCTGTGCTGATGCGGCATCCAGATGTCCCTAATACCGGTGAGCTCCTCCAGCACGCTAGCGGTGCCGGGTCCCACCGCACCCACCCGGGTATGCGCCGGAACGGCACCGTTCCACCCGCACCAGACCAGCGCGCGGACAGTGTTGCCGCTGGTCACCACCATCCAGCTGAACTCTCCCCGCCGCAGGTCACTGATGGCCTGCCTCAATTCGCTCTGATCCTCAGGGAGCACCTGCTGGGTCAGCGGCATAAACGCCACCTCATACCCCGCCCCACGTAGGCCGGCCTCAAGATCGCCAGCCTGCTGGGGGTGTCTGGTGAGCACCACCCGGTGGGGGAAATCACTCATCGCAGCACCAGTCCCTCAATCTATTCACGAGTACTCACGCACAGTCACGATGTCGGCGGTGTGACCCGGCGTTCTCTGGAACTTGCTGTCCGTGGTGACCAACGCGCAGTGGCGAGCTTCTGCAAGAGCCACGTAGATCGCATCGTAGGCAGTCAGGTTCTCCCGCAGGTCCCATACGCGATCAACGAAGGGGAGATGCTCCACGCGCTCGACCGGAAGCGCCTTCAACGTATCGCGGGCCTGCGCAGCCCGTTCGGCGGAGATATCACCGGAGCGAACGTAGCGCCGCAACACTTGCATCACTTCAACATCAAGCAGCTCAGGCGCGCACACGGTGCCATCATGATCATTGAGGATCACGCGCGCGGCTCCTGCTCTGGTGGTATTCAACAACACCTCAAGCACCAAGGAGGCGTCGACGACGATCACCGTGCTTCACGTTCGGCCCGAACCGCCTCAGCCGGCGATTCACTTGGCTCCACGGGCGGCAGTGCGGCGAGGCGCTCCAACAGTTCCTGTGCAGTGGGGCGTTCGACCAGTTTCTCCAGCTCTTTTCTGGCATAGTCAGACAGCGAGAGCCCTTCTTGTGCAGCACGCACTTTCAGCGCTCGGTGCGTCTCTTCGGGGACATTCCGCAACTGGATCATGGTCATGCAAAAATGATGACTTCATGCATCCCACATGTCAACAGGTGTTGGGGTTCAAGTGCCGATGACGTGCTTGAGCAAGCCGGCGTCCTCGGCCAGCAGGGTCTCCGCGACACGGCTGCCGAGCTCAGCAGCCCGGGCGATGCCCTCATCACGCTCAGCACCAGCCTCGATGGCGAGCTCAGCGCCGGCGCGCTGGACCTGTGAGCCGTCGGGAGCGCACACCACAGTGTCCAGGCGAAGTCTCACCCCGCCGTCGGGCTCATCCTCACACCGGGCAAGACCACCGATCGGGGCAGAACAGCCGGCGTTCAGCCGGGCCAGCAAAGCACGCTCTGCGGTGGCCTCCAGCCGAGATTCCAAGTCATCGAGCTGCGCCAGACCTATCCCCAGAGCAGCCTGTGGCCCGGCGTCCTCGCTGCGGACCTCCACGGCCAGCGCCCCCTGACCGGGAGCTGAGAGCATGACTTCGGCGGCGAGCAGTTCAGAAATATGGTCTTCGAGCCCCAGTCTGGCCAGCCCGGCACCGGCCAGCACCACGGCGTCCAAGTCGCCGCGGGCGGCGTCGGGCGCCTGGCTGGAGGTCTCCGCAGCGTCCTCACGTCCACGCACCCGGGCAAGCCGGGTGCCGACATTGCCGCGGATGTCCACAATCTCCAGATCCGGGCGGGCAACCTTCAGCTGGGCGGCCCGCCGCGGAGACCCGGTGCCCACCTTGGCCCCTTCGGGAAGCTCGTCCAGGGTCAGGTCATCGGCAGAGCACAGGGCATCGCGGACATCGGCACGCAGGGGCACCGCTGCGATGCTGAGTCCGGCCACGTCCTTGGCCGGCAGGTCCTTCAAGGAGTGCACCGCCACATCGATTCGCGAGTCGAACAATGCCTGGCGCAGCGCGGTGGCGAAGACCCCGGTGCCGCCGAGCTGACTCAGCGGTCCGGTGAGCACATCACCTTCGGATTTGATGGTGACCAGCTCATAGTCGAGGCCGGAGAGCTCAGCCAGGGCGTCGCCGGTCGTTGTGCTCTGGGTCAGTGCGAGTCTGCTTCCCCGCGTGCCGAGCGTGAAGGTCTCCACAGCCAGCTCCTCTAGGGTTGTGTGGGCGGGATCAGTGGATCAGGCGAGAACCTCAAGGATATCGGCGGTGCGGGGCAGCCGGCGTCCGGTGTAGAACGGGGTCTCATCGCGGACGTGGTAGCGGGTCTCGGATTCGCGCAGCTTGCGCATCATGTCCACCAAGTCGGTCAGCTGCTCCGACTCCAGGGCCAGCAGCCACTCCCAGTCGTTGAGCGCGAAGGCCGAGGTGGTGTTGGCCAGCACAGAGGGGAACTCCTGACCCAGCTGGCCGTGCTCACGAAGCATCGCTCCCCGCTTGGCCGGATCCAACAGGTACCAGTCGTAGCTGCGGTTGAAGGGGTAGACCACCAGCCAGTCCTCGGCCTCCACCCCGCGGGCGAAGGCCGGAACGTGGCCCCGGGCGAACTCGGCGGTGCGGTGGACACCCATGGCGGAGAAGGCGATCTCGGTGGTGTTCAACAGGGCCGAACGGTGCAGCTTCCGCAGAGCGGCCTGGAGGTTCTCCGCCTTGTGCCCGGTCAGCCAGAGCATGATGTCTGCCTCTGCGCGCATACCAGAGACGTCGTAGACCCCGCGAAGCTCCACGGCGTCATCGTCGGTGCCCAGTCCGCCGCCGGAGACAGACGCGACGGTCTCATCGAACTCTTTGGCGATGGCCTGCCCGTCGGTGAAGAAGTCAGTCACCGCACGTGCGACTCGGTTGCCGCCGGAGAACCTGGTTCCCTCGGTCAGGCCGGCACGCTTCAACGAGGTTCCTGCCCGCTTGAACACGGTGAAGAGGGTGAACCAGTCCTTTCCAGACGAGTTGACGTCCTCCGGGCTGCGCTGGGGGTTGCGACCATAGCTCATGGGCTCCAGCTTATCGCGGCCGGGCAGGCGAATTCTACAGCGCGTAGAAATAACGACGACGCGGGTCTGGCTCCTATTCGATGGCGAGGACCGAGAACACCGAGGCAACCCACAGCCATCCGGGAAAGATGAAAACCCGTTGGGCCAGCCCAGTTCGGGGTGAGTCGTTCTGCCACGCCTGGTCCCAGAAGTAGATCGATACGCTCAGGAATGCAGTCATTGCCCCGGCAATGAGCTTCATCCACCACACCGGGAGGACGAACACCGCGACCACGGCGACGACCGGAAGCGAGAAGAACACCACTGCGCCTGCATGATCGTGAATCCGGTGATGCCAGCTCTGCTGGGTAGGGTCGCCCTCCGGGGCACCAGGTGGATAGCCGCGGCTGGGGTCCATCGGAAACGCAGAGCAGACCAGACCACTACCGAAGACCATGATGCTCAGTGCGAGGACCAATCCTGTTCCCTGCAAAAGCACCCCGATGCCCCCTGCGATGATCGCGAGACCAGCGACGGCGAAATTCACCACCTGGATCCATCCGCGAGGGCTCAGCGCCAGCGCGCTCACAGGGTGCCGGACAGGCGAGTAGCCAGGCCTCATCCAGCCTTCGATGAGCACGACGGCGAGGAATCCGCTGGACCCGGCGGCTCCAACCCACAACAGGAAGTCTTCAATATTCCCCACAGCCATCACACCATCACAGCACTGGCATCGGTCGCCGAACAGTGCCATTAGTCATGCCCGGAAGGGGCCCTCCCATCGGTCCGCCTTCGGCCGAACCCTCGTCGACGGTCATCTCACTTGAGGTCCTGCGCAGCACGATCGAGGTCAGCGCACAGGATCTGGAACTGATCCAGGGGCGCGCTGGAGCACGTACCACCAATGGTGCGCGCAACACCCCGATCGCGCGAGCTGGATCTCCCTGGTGACCGCCGAAGACCAGGAGGGAATGGGTGGGTGGAGGTGATCAAGATGGCAACGATCACTGTGCGCGGCTCGACGAGTCCATCACCAGGAATCTTGCAGCCCAGGCAAAAGAACATGGGCGTTCCGTGGAGGCCGAGGCTCGTGACATCCTGGCTCGAGTCTCTGACCCCTGAGGTCGCTATTACTACGATCACCCTCGTTGAGATTCTTGTAGGCGTCCGCCGTATCACCGTGGGCCGGGACCAGGCCGAGATGCCGATCAGCATGGCCGATGCTCAGATCGCCGCGATCTGCCGCGCCCACCACGCGAGTTGCGCAACCCGCCAGCACTACATTCGACAGAGCCAGAGATGTGATCTCGATTCAACTCGGTGGTGAAGCCGCTGGACCCTTGCCGGGCCCTTGCCGGGACCGAACGGTACGGCGTAGAAGTACTCCCGGTACCTACGGAAATCACCGCGATGTTGAGAACACAGTAAAGTCGTGCAGATAGTCGCGTCCAGACCGAACTCTTTCGGCGGTTTCGGTTGGCCGCAGGAGGCTCTCGCAGTGATTCCATGAGTGGAAACAACTGTATGAGCGACTATCCGGTCGGTTTCGGCCAAGCATGGATGCGCTGGCTCAGCGTGCCCATGAGGCTGCCCGGCGTGAGTCGCAGGGCGGTGTTGCGCAGACCCACCGTGAGAGGGTTTGCGGCCTGCGCGACTCGGCCCGCCATACGCGAGCGCTGCAAGACTGTTCTGGTGCGCTTTCGCCGGAGGCCCGAGTATCGGGCAAGTATCGAATCACAGTCGCTCCTGCTCGCATTCCGGAGTAGCAGTGTAAGGGTGGCGGCGTCCTCAATGCCCTGCCCTGCGCCTTGTCCGAGGTTCGGCGTCATGGCATGAGCCGCATCACCGAGCAGGACGGTGCGCCCGCGAGTGAACGAGGTGAGGGGCTTGGCGAGGTCGTAAACATCGTGCCGCATCACCGCCTCCGGACGGGTGGCGCTGATGCACTCTCGGATCGGATCATGCCAGCCGGCGAACTGCCGCTGTACTGCCTCGTGCTCGTCGGAGAACGCCGCACCCGCTGAAGTGCTCAGGGTTCCGAACCAGTACACCCGACCATCTGGAAGGGGCACGATCCCGAAGAGCTGCCCGCGACCCCAGGTTTCCCCGGCCTCTCCTTGAATATCGACAGGGCGACTGGTCACCCCACGCCAGGCGGTGTATCCCGCATACCGGAGCCCAGTATCTAGGCCGAGCGCTACCCGGTTTCGGCTGCGGATGCCATCGGCTGAGACGACGAGGTCAAAGTCCTCCGTGCGATCGCCGACTGTGACGCTCGGGGAGCCATCAGCAGCAACAAGCGCCGTCTGTCCAGTGTGCAAGGCTCCGGCTCGCAGGTGCTCAGTGAGTGCTCGGTGGAGGTCGACACGGTGGGCGCTGCGCATCGACGCGATCGCGCGTTGAGGAACAGTGATGAGCCACGATCCTGACGGGTGCCGTTGGCCAGGACGCATCGACGCGATGGCTCCACTGGAAACAGCCCTGACGGTATCGCCGAGACCGAGCAAGTCCAGTGCCTCAAACGCATTGCCGAAGAGCGTCAGACCCGCACCGTCAGGGCTCGGCTCCGGCCGCTGTTCAAAGACCGTGATCTCATGGCCATCGGCCTGTAGACCGACAGCGGCGGTGAGACCGCCGATTCCCGCGCCGATTACTGCGATACGCATTCCCACTCCTTGCCCTCTACAGAAGTAGAGTTATTCTAGGATTGTATCCATGTCGGAGCAAGCTGCGGGAACTGATCGCCGTTCTGAGATCGCCGAGGCAGGAATACGCCTGATCGCCTCACGTGGGGTCCGTGCGCTCACGCACCGAGCAATCGACGCGGAGCTTGCCCTACCGGTCGGTTCGACCTCGTACTATGCGAGAACCCGACGCGATCTTACGAAACTCATCGTTCAGCGACTCGCGACTCGGACATTGATGGACATGGGCCGTATGCCGATTCCAGACCGGCCTACAGTCCCGCAAGCTGCGGCACTGATCGCGCACGGACTCGATATGACCCTCGTTCGAGCCGACGAGCACCTCGCAAGAATCGCCCTGCACATCGAATACCGAAGTGATCCTGCAATGCTCGAAGCGTTAGCCGGTGATCCACCCTTGCGGCCCCGCCTGATCCGCGCCGCCGAGGGACTGCTTTCTAGCCTGGGGGTCGCAGAACCTGCACGGCACGCCCATGACCTCGTCGCCCTCATGGACAGCTTGCTGATGCAGCGCGCGGTGCGCGGAGCCAAGATCAACGTAGAAGATATCGTTCGCGCATACCTCGACGGCATCTCGCAAGCTAAGGCATCCGACTGATCACCGCAGAGCCGCGACGACAACGAGCAAGGAACCCCGTGGTGTCTCTCCTGGACGAGCGTCGTCTTGCCCACCTGTGGGGCGCCCTGGATGACAACAGCGCCGGTGTCGGCGAGGGCTTCCAAGACGCAGGGCTCGGCATGAAGGTAGATGGACGGCATACTCCACCTTTACCGCGATGGTCGCCGATTCACCGCATCTGCCTGACCGATCTGCCTGATTGAGCCTGCCGCGTCGATGCAGGCTCTAGCTCTTGGAACAGGGTGACTTCGAGGTCGGCAGGAGCGTGCAGCCTGGAGTTGATGGATCGCCATGGCGTCTCGGTCGGGGCTGCGACCAGGGCTGCTCCGTTCTCAACGAGTGCGGCTGTTGTCTCGGAGCTATCGTCAACTTCGAATGCTACCCGGATTCGTGCGCTGGGCTGCCTGTCGGCCTCAATAGCGTCGATCATCTTCGTCTGGGCGGGATTCGCAAGTTCCAGGGTTGCCTGGCCGGCATCGAGGATCGCGACCCGCGCGTCGTCCTCTCCTTCGAAGGCAGCGCGTTCAGGCAGACCGAGAACGTCTCGGTAGAATGCCAGCGCCGTATCGAAGTCCTCTACCTGGACGACGAGGCGCAGCTGCTTGACGCGGGTCTGGGGTGCTGAGTTGCGGGGTTCTTGTGACATGGCCCTTATGCTAAAACCTCACATCAATGTGAGAGGCAAGCCGTGCGTAATGGAGAGCTGTCCCGAGCGCTCATGGGTGGCCGCCAGTCACCGAGCGGTTGTATTCCATCGCGGTCCCGACTCAGGAGGACAGATGCTCATCGTCACTGATCGCCTCGGCCTCGACCTCTATCCAGCCCGGACCCGTATCGCACCCCGGCCCCATCTCGGCCTGCACTGCTCCCGGTCTGCCGAGGAGTTTGTCGTGCTGGTCGGCATCGACCCGCACCAGCAGGCCGCCATCTTTCAGGGCACTGACGATCATCTTTTCGTTGACCATCACTGATCTGCCGCCGAAGATCGATACTTCGCGCACCACCGGCTGGTCAGCGAGCAGGGAACGGAGGCGTTCGATGAGTGCAATCTGCCCGGGAATCATCACGTGCCCCTGTCTCAGCTTTGTTCGGGCGAACCGTAGGAGATTCCCCGAAGCGGCGTCCAGCCAAGGGGAATCGGACCGTTGATCTGCGCGCGTTCCTGATCGGCCCGCTGTGACCACCCCTGAGCGGCGTGGTCGGAGGCATCTCCTACGGCACCCAAGGCCAGCCGGAAACCCAGGTCCTCCAGTTGCGCACCCGGCATGCTGCCTCGTCGCACCGATGCGCGCACGCTCCAATGCTTGTCGGCCCATCCTCCGCCACGCAGGACGCGATAGTCGGCGTACCGAGCTGGGTCGGAGTAGTCCCAGCACCACTCCCACACGTTGCCCAGCGTGTCGAACAACCCGAAGGCGTTGGGCTGTTTCCGCCCCACCCGCTGCGCGCCAGTCACGGCGTCAGCATCGGTCCATGCAATGTTCGGAAGTGGACCGTAGTGCGGGCCAGTCGATTCCGCTCGGCAGGCCCACTCCCACTCCGCCTCCGTCGGTAGCCGGAACCCCTCGGCGCTCACATCCCAGAGCACCCCGGCATGGCCGACATCATAAGCCGGAGCGAGCCCCGCCTCGACGGACAAGGCATTGCACCAGTTCACCGCTTGAAGCCATGACACCGAGTGTGCTGGCGCATCCGCCTCCTCAGTGCCCGGCACCTTGACACCCAGCACACGCGAATACAGTTCCCACGTCACCGGATAAGAAGCGAGGCGGAAACTCCGCAACTCCACCGTACGAGAAGTTTTCGTTCTCGCATCCCGCAACACGATCGAGCCAGCAGGCACAGCGATCATATTTGGGGCGAAGAAAGACGCACCTCAAGAATACGCAGCCAGCCCCTACGCCGTTCGGGACAGCGCAGACACCATAGACCGAGGGCGACGCTAGTCCAAGGGGATGACTGCAGATTGCCTCTATGCTCCGTGTCCGCCGCGGATAGCGATCGCTCGCTGCCAACACCACTGACCCGCTACTACGCCGAGGAAGGCCCGTGCTCGGTATAGGTATCTACTTCTGCGCTTCTTGAGGATCCTCAGTCCTCAATGACACCGCAAGTCCAATGAACTGCCTTCTTCTGCCAAGCGCACGCACAGCTCTCGAGCTTGCGCCCGAGCATCGGGGATGACCTGGGCAAGTCCGGTGCCGGCGAACCATGAACCGACGGCGGCAAGCTGCGGTCCGCCCTCTGCGCCTTGTATGGCCAAAGCCGCTTTGAGGTCTTCGGCATCACCGCGCTGGGCGGCACCGCCACCGGGGAGTCCCCGCTGCCAGCGCACCACGGTCCGGTCAACGATCTGTTCGCCGGCCACAGGGGCACCGGTGAGGTGAGGGAGATCTGCAATGGCCGCAGTGATCAGATCGCGGTCTGAGGAGCCGAAGCCCAGAGCGCCAGGTGAGTCGTTGACCCGGCCGTAGGAGAGCCGGAGCAGGTGATGCCCGGGCCCGAGCTTGGCCTCGAGCGCCTCAGCGGCCCAGGCCCATTTGGCGGAGATATGGGTCATGGCTTTGGCCCGGATATTCTCGTTACTGGGTGCCACCAGCATCCCGGTGCCGCGTGGGTGGGAGTCCAACTCAGGGGCATGCACCAGCAGTGTCACCAGGGCGACGCCAGATTGAGCCGAGTGCCGCGCCGCGCTTGCACTTTCCTGACCGAGCAGAGCCTCGACCTCGGGTCCCTCCACTGCCATGATCAGGTGCTCGGCCTCCACCTCACCTCGTCCAGGCCGGAGGTGTGAATCTGCCAGAATAACCCCCATCCGGACACCATTCCGGTGAACTTGGACCTCCGAGACACCGGTGTTGAGGTGGATGTTCACACCGAGGTCCCGAAGCTGGGCTTCCAGAGCGGAGATGAGAGTACTCATCCCTCCCCACAGGGACTGCACCGCTGAGCCTGCCGGCGCTGCGGCGCGCAGCCTGGACACCGCTGTGGCCAGTGATCCCTCGGCGAGCATAGCCCGATACAACTGTGGATGGGCGGCGCTGACAGCCAGGTCATAGGGATCAGCCGAATGCACCCCAGAGGTGATCGGTGCCACCAGCTTCTCCACCACCGCAGGGCCCATCCGCTCAGCAACCACCTCCCCCAGGCTCGGGCTCTGCCCGGCGGTCCACGTCATGGGCGCTCTCAGGTCCTCGGCAGCCCGTGCCGCGTGCTGGGCACCCAGGATGGCGGCGACGTCGTCGGCCCCTGGCTCCCCGGGGATGCCGAGGATCCCGGTGGCCGGAAGCGGTGCCGCGAACTCCGGCAGCTGCAACCAGGCACCGGCGGGGTTCGGGGAGACGATCTGCTCCTCCAGCCCCAGATCGGCGAGGAACTCACCGACCGCCGGCACTCGGGTAGCGAAAGCCTCAGCCCCGGCATCGACCTGCACCCCGGAGAGTGTGACCGGAGCGATGACCCCGCCGAGCCGGTCAGTGGCCTCGAAGAGATCCACCTGGACCCCGGCACGGGCCAGCTCCCATGCTGCGGTGAGCCCGGCGATTCCACCGCCCACCACGGCAACGCGGGCCATCAGCGCCCCGCCTGCGGGATGACTGCCTCAGTCTTGCCCGACCACCCACAGGGGAAAAGGGCCAGACGAACCTGTGGAGGCGCAAAGGTGAGTTCAGGCATGATCAGACGGCGGCCTCATCGTCGAGGGAGTGGATCAGCTCCACCACACGTGTCAGTACGGCCGGGTCAGTCTCAGGGGGAACGCCGTGACCGAGGTTGAGCACATGCCCGGCGGCGCCAGAGCCGGCGGCGATGACCTCGCGGACATGGGTCTCGAGCACCGGCCAGCCGGCGGTGAGGAAGGCGGGGTCGATATTGCCCTGCAGAGGTGTCCCGGGGCCCAACCGCCGAGTCGCCTCAGCCAGGTTCAGCCGGTAGTCGACGCCCAGGACATCGGCTCCGGCATCCTTCATCAGGTCCAGGATCTCCCCGGTGCCGGTGCCGAAGTGGATCAGCGGAGCGCTGACCCCGTTGACACCGCTGAGCCCGGCCACATGGGAGAACGCAGCACGGGAATGCTCGAACACATGATTCTGGTAGTCCGCCCGGCCCAAAGATCCAGCCCAGGAGTCGAACAGCTGCGCGGCGGAGGCCCCGGCCATCACCTGGGCGCGCATGAACCGGCCGGAGACATCTGCCGCCCAGGCAGCCAGTGCGTTCCAGGTCTCCGGGTCAGCGTGCATCATGGCTCGCGGGCCCAGGTGGTCGCGGGAGGGCCGGCCTTCGACCATGTAGGCGGCCAGGGTGAAAGGGGCACCGGCGAAGCCGATCAGCGGCACCGCGCTGCCCTCCGGGCCCAAGGTGCTCAGCTCGGCCACAGTGCGCTGCACAGCCTCGGTGATGGGCGCGAAGGCGGCGTCGTCCAGCTCAGGCAGCGCAGCCACGTCGGCGGCGGTGCGCACTGGGGAGTCCAGCACCGGGCCAACACCGGGCTTGATCTCCACCCCCACACCGGCCAGCCTGAGCGGGATCACGATGTCAGAGAAGAAGATGGCCGCATCCACACCGTGGCGGCGCACCGGCTGCAGAGTGATCTCACTGGCCAGCTCGGGGTTCAGACAGGAATCCAGCATAGTGGTGCCTTCGCGCAGCCTCCGGTACTCCGGCAGCGAACGCCCGGCCTGCCGCATGAACCACACTGGACGCCGCCCGGACCTGGCGGGTTCTCCGGTGCTGCTGCGGGACCCCCGGTACTGGTTGATCAGCGGAGCATCAGCGGTGAGTCCGGAGCCCAAGGGGTGGTCGGGCGGAAGGTGTGTTGTGGTCATGACCTCCATTCTGCCCTGAACGGGGACAGCGGCGAACACCTCAGCAAAGTTTTTCTATTGCGCGTAGAATTGGGGCGCTGTGGTTCTCTTTTCGCTTGTTGCCACCCACTCAGATCTCGACCTGGAGACTGTGGGGACTCTCTCCTCAGGAGCGGCCGATGTTGCCGCTGCTGTTGATCTGCCTGCCATCACGCTGGCCACCTGCAACCGACTGGAGATCTACGCGGAGGCCGCCTCGGCGAACCCGGAGGATCTGGAGGCCGGGCGGGAGAAACTGATCACGGCAGTGGCCGCGTCCTCGGGCCTTGACCCCCAGACGGTGGACCGCTCCTTCAAAACCCTGGTGAACGACGACGCCGTCCATCACCTCTTCGAGGTCGGCGCGGGCTTGGACTCCGCGGTGATCGGCGAGCGGGAGATCGCCGGCCAGGTGCGCCGGTCTCTGGCTGAGGCTCAGGCTGCCGGCACCGCGTCCGGTTCACTGACCAGGCTGTTCGAGTCCGCCACCCGCGCGGCCAAAGAGGTCGGGGCGAAGACCGCGCTGGGCTCCCGCGGCCGGTCCATCGTCTCCGTGGCCCTGGACATCGCCGGTGATATGCGCGGCCACGGCCCGGAGTTCTACCGCGACGCCAAGGTGGTGTTGATCGGCACCGGTGCCTATGCCGGGACCTCGCTGGCGCAGCTGGCCGAGCGCGGGGTGGCCGATATCGCAGTCTTCTCCGGCTCCGGCCGCGCTGAGCAGTTTCTGGCCGAGCGCGCCGAGTTCCTCAACGGGCGCGGCGGACAGGCACGGGCCCTGAGGATGGACGAACTGGTCGGCGCATTCGGTGAGGCTGATATGGTCATCGGCTGCTCGGGGGGCAACCGGCAGATCACGGCCGGAGAGATTCGCTCACTGGCACAGCTGGAGGAGCGCAACCACCCGCTGACCGTGGTCGACCTGGCACTGTCCCATGACTTCGCCCCGGAGGTCGCCGAACTTCCCGGGGTGGACCTGATCACTCTGGAGTCGGTGAAAGTTGCCGCCCCGGAGGAAACCTCAGCCTCAGTGGAGGAAGCCCGCACAGTTGTCTCAGATTCGGTCAAGACCTATGTGACCGAGCGTGCCGAGCGGAACGCCGACGATGCGATCATCACCCTGAGAAAGCACGTGCAGTCTTTGCTGGACGAGGAGATGGAGAAAGTCCGCAAGCAGCACGGCTGCACAGCCGCCTCCGAGGAGGTGGAGTTCGGGCTCCGCAGAATGGTCCGCAAACTGCTGCACACACCAACTGTCCGCGCCCGAGAGCTGGCCGCCTCCGGCCGCGGCGATGAGTACATCACAGCCCTGGAGACCCTCTTCGGCCTGGAGGTTCCAGCCGGCGGAGACACCCGGCGTGAGACGCGGCCGCGGCGTCGTCGTCTTGAGGAGTTCTCGGCAGCCGAGCTGGCGCAGATGGCCACATATCTCCAGCAGGTTCCCGACGGCGGGTTCTGCCGTCACCACCGGCCCGGCGAGTTCAGCGTGGAGCGGCTGGAGGCTGTCCAGCAGCTGCGAAGGTCCGCCTGAGCACTCTCATCACCGGGCACCTCGACGGCAGGGACCAGCTTCACCACACGGCGTCTACGAAGCGACCAGAGAACGTCAAGCTTTCTTCGAGTCCGCGCTGATCTGCGGCTTTTAGTGTGAAGAGCACTGTCCGAGCATGTCGAACCCGACCCTTTATGAGGAAGGTGATGAAGATGCAGCTCGCTACACTTCGCCCTATCTACGAGGATGCACCACCCTTTGCCACGGTGTATCTGCAGGCTCTTCCTGCCAGCCCCGATGCCGAGCACGAGATTCGGCTGCGCTGGGATGAGCTGCGCGGTCAGCTCGCCGACGCCGGGACCCATCAGGAGGCCCTTGACGCTCTGGACGATGCAATCCTGACCGAGAACATCACTGCTGTCCAGACTGAGGGCCGGGTGCTGGTGGCCAACCGCCACGGACTCCTGCTGGAGGAGGACTTCGACGCCACCCGCGATGGTGGCGACCGTGCAGTCCTCGGCGATCTGCCCGCTCTGGGCGACTATGTGCGCCAGCGGACCCGTTCGGTGCGCGCCCTGGTGGTGCTGGTGGACAAGGAGCGCGCGGCAGTGCGCCGGGAGGTGTTCACCTCCGCAGCGGTGCTGGACTCCGGCAAGGTCTCCGAGGTGGAGGGATCCGCCACAGAGAGTGTCCACAAGCCTCGTGAGGGTGCAGAGCATCACCGCCGCATGCAGCAGCGCTCCGATGAGGCCGCCTGGCTGAACATCCGTGACATCGCCGAGCACGTCCGCGCAGCCGCTGCCACCTGGCGGCCTGAGGCGGTGGTGGTCGCCGGTGAGGTCCAAGGCCGGAAACTTCTGCTCAATGACCTGCCGGCAGAACTCCAGGGCATCGCCCATGAGGTGGAGGCCGGCGGCGGGATTCCCAGCGACACCGGTGACGAAAGCGCCGAAGAGTCTCTGCAGCGGGCCCTGCGGAGCACCGCACGCCAGATCACCCTGGACCGGGCCAGGGAGCAGACCGAACACTTTGGCAGCGCACAGGCCAACGGCCTGGCGGTCCAGGGCGCGGAGAACGTCCGCCGTGCCGCCACACTCGGTGCGGTGGAGACCCTGCTGCTGCGGTATGACGAAGATGCCGAAGCCGAGGACGAACTGCTGCGTGCAGCGGCCCTGATTGACGCTGAAGTCGCCCTGGTCGGCACCTCGGTGGCTGAGAACGTCGCCGCAGTCCTGCGCTATGAGGCGCCAGTCGATCAGATGGATGTCCAGCCGCAGACCGCCCATTCCTGAGGGGTTCCACCTTGCCAGCAAGAACACCCCGCATCGCCGACGTGATTTCTGCACTTACGGGCGGGACCGTTCCCGCAGCGCAGATTTCAGACCGCCGATTCTCATCATGGGAGCACGGCTAGACTGGGGCGAGTGACGATAAGGGACGACGCCGGCACCACCGCCTCCGCTGGCCTCCGTGAGGAGTACGCTGAACTCTCCGAGGAGGTGGCCACCCACCAGGTGGCCTACCACCAGAAGGATGCGCCGCTGATCTCCGATGCGGAGTATGACCGGCTCATCCACCGGCTGCGCCGCATCGAGGCTGAGCATCCGGAGCTGAAGTCCGCTGACTCACCGACCGAGCAGGTCGGCGGGGCAGCCTCTTCCGCCTTCACCCCGGTAGAGCATCTTCAGCGGATGTACTCCCTGGAGGACCTCTTCTCCCGTTCTGAGCTGCGCACCTGGTACGACCGGACGGTGACGTCCCTGGAGAAGCTGCGCCCCGGCGAGCAGCCCCGCTGGCTGGTCGAGGTCAAGATCGACGGGTTGGCCATCAGCCTGCTCTACCGCCATGGCGAGCTGGTCCGCGGGGCCACCCGCGGAGACGGCACCACCGGAGAGGACGTCACCCATAATGTGCTCACCATCAAGGACATCCCCCAGCGCCTGACCGGGGACCACCACCCCGAGGAGCTTGAGGTCCGCGGCGAGATCTTCATGCCCTCAGCGGAGTTCGCAGCGTTCAACGAATCCCTGATCGCCGCAGGCAAGCCGCCGCTGGCCAATCCACGCAACGCCTCCGCGGGCTCACTTCGCCAGAAGGACCCGGCCAAGACCGCCCAGCGCCCGCTGTCGATGTTCGTCCACGGCATCGGTGCCCGCTCCGGGCTGGAGCTGACCAGTCAGCATGAGGCCTACGACCAGCTGGCGGCCTGGGGATTGCCGGTCTCTCCCTACACCGAGCTTCTGACGTCCTTCGAGCAGATCGAGGCCTACCTTGACACTTACCAGGACAGGCGACACGATCTCCTCCACGAGATCGACGGGGTGGTCATCAAAGTCGATGACTTCACCCACCAGCGAGCTCTGGGCCACACCTCACGGGTGCCACGCTGGGCTGCGGCCTTCAAGTATCCCCCTGAGGAGGTCACCACCCGGCTGATCGACATCCGCGAACAGGTCGGCCGCACCGGCAGGGTGACCCCCTACGCGGTGCTGGAGAAGGTCAAGGTCGCCGGCTCCGAGGTCCAGCGAGCCACCTTGCACAATCAGGACGTGGTCAGAGCCAAAGGCGTGCTGATCGGTGACGATGTCTTCATCCGCAAAGCCGGCGATGTGATCCCCGAAGTCCTCGGCCCCGTGCTGCCGGCTCGCGAGGGCCGTGAGGCTGAGCTGCACGAGTACGTCTTCCCGCAGCACTGCCCTGCCTGTGGGACGCTGCTGGCCCCAGGCAAGGAGGGGGACGTGGACTACCGCTGCCCCAACGCCGAATCCTGTCCCGCCCAACTCAGTGAGCGGATCATCCACATCGGCTCCCGCGGCGCGCTGGACATCGAAGCCCTCGGCTATGAGGCGGGGCTGGCACTGACCAACCCGGACCTGCGCCGCCCGGAAACACCCGAAGACATCGATCAGGCCGCCCTGGCAGCCTCAGGCGCTCCGGTGCAGCAGGATTCCGCCGGTGTCGTCGCGCCTCAGTCCCCGGTGCTGCGCAGCGAGGCCGGCCTGTTCGGCCTCACCCCGGAAGATCTCAAGGACGTCTATGTCTGGCGTGAAGTGCGCGTCTCGGGTGAACCCACAGGACACTGGGCCCCGGCGCTGTACTTCTGGACCAAACCTCAATACGGGCGCGACGGCGAGTTGAAAAGGCCTTCGGAGCCCACCGCCAATACGGTCCAGCTGTTCGAGGAGCTGCAGCGTAAGAAGCAGGAGCAGCCGCTGTGGCGGGTTCTGGTGGCTCTGTCCATCCGGCATGTGGGGCCCACCGCGTCCCGGGCCCTGGCGGCTGCCTACGGGTCCATGGAGAAGATCCGCGCGGCAGATCAGGACGAGCTGGCCGGGATCGACGGGGTCGGGCCGGTGATCGCCGCTTCGGTGCGCGAGTGGTTCAGCGTGGACTGGCACTGCCACGTGGTTGAGCGCTGGGCTGCTGCCGGAGTGCGCATGGAGGACGAGGTGGACAAGGACACCCCACGCACCCTCGAGGGCCTGACCGTAGTGGTCACCGGCTCTCTGGAGGGCTACTCCAGGGATGAGTCCAAGGAGGCGATCATCAGCCGAGGCGGACGCGCGGCAGGGTCAGTGTCCAAGAAGACCGACTATGTGGTCGCCGGTGAGAACGCCGGTTCCAAACTGACCAAAGCGGAATCCCTCGGGGTGCCCGTGCTGGACGAGGAGCAGTTCACCGTACTTCTCAATGGCGGACCGGAAGGACTTGATGAGACCGATGACTGACAGTGAGCTGCCTGAGGGAGCATACCGGGGTCTGGAGGATTCGCGGGACTCTCCGACAAGCCTGCGAGCGCTCCTCGCGATTGCCCAGCAGGCCGCTGCCGCCGGGGCCGCCGTCCTGGCTGAGCGTGACGAGGCCGCCCCGGCGGGACAGCCGCTGGACCGCAATGGGCACGGGATCACCACCAAGTCCTCTGAGTCTGACTTCGTCACCGATTTCGACCGGCGTGCTGAGGAGGCGGTGCGCTCAGTCATCAGCCGGCACCGGCCCCATGATGTGATCTCCGGGGAGGAGTACGGCACCACGGAAGTCGCCGAACCCACCGGCTACCGGTGGTCCATCGATCCTTTGGACGGCACCACGAACTTTGTCCGGGGCATCGTGTACTACGGCACCTCTGTGGGCCTGCAGGCTCCGGATGGCCAGTGGATCCTGGGAGTGGTCAGCGCTCCGGCCTTGCACAAGGTGTGGTGGGCGGCCAGGGGTCTCGGCGCCTTCACCGCGCGCGAGGGGACACCACCGGTGCCGCTGTCCGGTCCGCGGGGAGATCTCAGCGCAGGGCTGCTGGCCACCGGCTTCGGCTACGACCCGGCGCGCAAGGCAGCACAGGCCCGGTCAGTTGCCGCGATGAATGAGCATTTCGGCAATATTCGCCGGCTCGGCGCAGCCGCTCTGGACATCTGCATGGTGGCCGAAGGCACCCAGGACGCCTATGCCGAATTCGGCATTCAGGAGCATGATTGGGCAGCCGGCGCGGTGATCGCTGAGGAAGCCGGCGTTCCGGTGCGCCGGCCGGCTTCACCGGGGGATGCCGATGGCGCGGACTGGTGCATCGTCGGCAGCATCGGCATGGACCCTGGGACGCTGGACCCCGCAGCAACCGGACTCTGAAACCAACCCTACTGAGGTGTGACCGAATGCCGCTCAACCACGTCAAGACATCGTTTTCACACCCTCGGGCCGCGGAGGTGGAAGCCGCTGGCCTGCGCTGGCTGAGGTCCGCCGAAGCCGCCGGCGGCCCCAGAGTTGTGGAGGTGATCGATCTTCAGCCCCCGTCGCTGGCACTGGAGCATATCAGCACCTGCAGGGCGGCTGAGTCCGCGGCCGAGGACTTCGGCACCTCCCTGGCCATGATGCACCGATCCGTGTGGCCCGAAGAGACCGACGACGACGCCGGGGCGCCCATTCTGTTCGGCCAAATGCCGCCGGAGCATCCCGCCGGGGTGCCGCCGCTGTTCGGACCGGCTGAACAGCTCATGGAGATGGGCGCCGGAACGCATGATTCCTGGGGCGCGTTCCACGCCGCCGAACGGTTGGAGCCCCTGTTGGAGCGTCTTCGCGAGGACGCGGCGTCGGAGTGGGACGTCCTGCACGGTGCTCAAGAGCGCATCGCTGCAGGTGACTTCGACGGCGTGGAGCCCCCATCGCTGATCCACGGCGACCTCTGGGGCGGCAATGTGCTGTGGTCTGAACGTGGGGCTGTGCTGATCGACCCTGCCGCCCATGCAGGACACCGCGAATCGGACCTGGCGCTGCTCCAGCTGTTCGGCCTGCCCCACGTGGACCAGATGCTGGCCGCATATCACCGCACGGTCCCCTTGCCCGAGGGGTGGCGGGACCGGGTACCAGTCCACCAGCTGTTCTATCTCGCGGCGCACTGGCTGCTATTCGGCCACACCTACCGGGAGGCAACCATAGCCGCCGCACAGCACACGCTGAGGCTCTGAGACTCCGAATCCACAACGCGTGATTGGCGTCCGGGACACCCTTCATCGGTGCAGTGCACAACAGATCGACGATTCGCCTCTATGCGGAGTTTTCCCCAGGTACAGCTCTGGGCGAGAACATGCCGGGCTCTCCACAGTGACCGGTACAGGGCTCCCCATGGACAACAGGAATCATCATTGTGGTCCCTATGGCACGCCGACGACCGATCCCTGACTATCTCGGGGGCAGGGTGTTCTCCCGGACCGAGGCGCGCGCCGCCGAGGTGGCCCAGATGCACATCAGTGCGCTTCACGCGCTTGCGTCAGTCTCCGGCATGCCGCATGTGGTGACACACCGGCCGCACTTCGTCGATCCACGCGAAGTCAGGACCGTTGAAGGACTGCGCATCTCCTGCCCTGAACGCACTTTCCTGGAGCTGGCGACCCAACTGCAGGCCAAGGATCTGATCATCGCTGGCGATCAACCTGGTACGACAGCCGCACCCGACCCTGGAGAACCGTACCCCACCGTGGACGACCCATGACTCATTGCGCTCCTATCTTGACTTCCGGCGCGAGTCCAGCGGAGTCGTGGCTGCTCGACGTGCCCTCGGACAGGTCCGGATCGGTGCGGACTCTCCAGCTGAGACACTGCTGAGACTTGCCATCACGGAGGCCGATCTGCCGGAGCCGCAGCTTCAGGTGCCGCTGACACCACGGAATCCGTGGTATCGCGGCGATCTGGGATACGTCGCCGAACGCGTCATCCTCCAATATGAAGGGGCGCATCATTTCACTGCTGAGCAGCAGGCGAAGGACGAGCGGCGCAACGCAGCCTTCGAACACGCTGGTTGGACTGTCATCCGGGTCAGCCGCGTGGATCTGGCGGAGAGATTCCGAACGGTGATCGCACGAGTTAGCCGATTGCTCGAATCAGCGACGTGAACTTTGCACTCACGCCACCGATCAGGGACGTACTGCAGACAACGCCTCGACGATTCCCTGATGCCCGGACACACCGGAAGGCTCCAGCCGCGACCCGCCTATGGCGGTCACGGCCGGAGCCTTCCAGAAAACGAGGAAGAAGAGGAGAACTCAGGTGTTGGAGGGGACCTTGTCCTCGTCCACCACCAGCTTGAGATCCTCAGGCCCGGGGATGTACTCCGGATCCTCCATCAGGCGGCCGGCCTTGCGGTCGGCAATGTACTGCTGCATCTCCTTCTTGACCACCGGTGCCAGGATGACCAAGCCGATGACGTTGATGAAGATGCACAGGAACAGCGCGGAGTCAGCGAAGTCGATGATGTTGGCGAAGGAGACCACACAACCGATGACGATCATCACGCAGACGATGACGCGGAAGATGGTGTCGCCGGTCTGGGACTTGCCGAAGAGGTAGCGCCAGGCCTGGGTGCCGTAGTAGGCCCAGGTAATCAGGGTGGAGAAGGCGAACAGTGCCACACAGATCGCCAGCACAACGGAGAAGCCCGGCAGGAAGGAGTCGAAGGCTGCCGAGGTCACAGCAATGTCTCCGACTGCCTCTCCTTCCAGAGCAGCGGCGTACTCATCCGGCCAGGCGAAGATGATGATCAGCGCAGTCATGGTACAGACGACCACAGTGTCAATGAACGGCTCCAGTGCGGCGACGAAGCCCTCGGAGGCCGGGCGGCGGGTCTTGACCGCAGAGTGGGCGATCGGTGCCGAGCCAATGCCGGCTTCGTTGGAGAAGGCCGCACGTTGGACACCGATGATGATCACACCGATCACGCCGCCGCCGATGCCCTCGGCGGTGAACGCACCGCTGATGATCGCGCTGAAGGCATCGCCGATATTGCCAATGTTGACACCAATGATGATGAGGCCAGCGCCCACGTAGACGATCGCCATCGCCGGCACCAGCTTGGCAGTGACACGTCCGATGGACTTGATGCCACCGATGATCACCAGTGCGACCAGTCCTGCGAAGATCAGGCCGAAGATGAAAGCGCTGAGGGTGCTGTTGAGGAAGTCGAACATGCTGGAGTCGGTGACGTCGTTGAGGGTATCACCGGCACTGACAATGGCTCCCCAGGTCTGGTTCGCCTGGAACATCCCACCGCCGATGATTCCGAAGAGCATGATCGAAATGGCGAAGATACCGGTGACGATGGCCACGGGGATGCGTCCGAGTCTGCGGTAAGCCACCGGCAGGTACTTGAAGGGGCCACCGTGAACGATGCCGTTCTCATCGATCTCCCGGTACCGGACGCCAAGCGTGCACTCGACGAACTTGGTACACATGCCGAACAGGCCGGCCACGATCATCCAGAAGGTGGCACCAGGTCCGCCCAGTGAGACCGCTGCCGCCACACCGGCGATATTTCCCAGCCCCACGGTGGCGGAGACCGCCGCCGTCAGTGCCTGGAAGTGGCTCACCTCTCCGGGATCGTCCTCACGGGTGTATTTGCCGCGGACCACCTCGAGGGACGTCTTGAACCCGCTGAACTGAATGAACTTGAAGTAGATCGAGAAGCCGATGGCGGCCGCGAATGACCACAGCACCAGTAGCGACCCGTCCCAGAGCGTCGTTCCCTCCGGGAAGGGCGCACCGAGCGGAATAGTGACTTGCGTGCCGAAGATCAGGTTGACGAAGAACTCGGTGATCAGACCGAAGAATTCGTCAACGGTGTCGGCCGCGTCCTGGAGTGGACCATTTGCCGCAGCCACAATCTGTCCGTGCGGACTCATAACGTTTGTCCCCTCATCTTGATGTACGAGTGGTTAAAGTGCCGAAGCACCTCTGGGCAGTCCCAGAATGCGCTTCAATCTACCCGCTCACTGTTTCGCGCGGTTTGCGAGACACCGATGAGGTGTTACAAACGCATTTCAGGTTGGCTCACACCTTACACCTAGTCTGTGATTTCCGTCACGTGGTATTTCCGGCGCGTCTGGAACCCGCCGGCCGAAGCTTCAGCGCATAGCCACCTGGATGCCGTTAGCCCTGGATTCCCAGCTTCTGCAGAACGATCTCACGAACCTTTCCGGCATCAGCCTGGCCGCGGGTCTCCTTCATCACCGGGCCGATGAGCGCGCCGATCGCCTTGAGCTTGCCGGCGGCGACCTTTTCGACCACATCGGGGTTCTCCGCCATGGCCTTCTCCACCGCCGCGGTGAGCGCACCGCCGTCGGAGACGACCTCCAGTCCGCGCTTCTGCACGATCTCTGCAGGGCCGCCTTCACCGTCCAGGTGGTGTTCCAGGACCTGCCGGGCGATCTTGTCGTTGATCCTGCCCTCGTCGATCAGGCCGTTGAGCTCCACAATGGTGGCCGGCTCGACGCCGAGGGCGGCCGGCTCGGTCTCCCGGGCATTGGCCAGGCGGGAGATCTCACCCATCCACCATTTCCGGGCCGCGGCGGCCGAGGCCCCGGACTCCACGGTCTCCTCGATCTGGTCCAAGAGCCCGGCGGCGACGACGTCACGGAACTCAGCATCGGAGTAGGCCCAGGCCTCGCGTAGCCGGCGGCGCCGCTCAGCAGGAGGCTCGGGCAGCTCCGCGCGCAGGGCCTCGATCCACTCAGCGGTGGTGGTGACCGGCACCAGGTCCGGCTCGGGGAAGTAGCGGTAGTCATCGGCGTCAGACTTCGGCCGCCCGGAGGTGGTGGTCCGGGAGGTCTCCTGCCAGTGGCGGGTCTCCTGCACGATTGACCCGCCGGCCTCGAGAATCCCGGCGTGACGGCGAATCTCGAAGTGCACGGCGTGCTCCACCGCCCGCATCGAGTTCACATTCTTGGTCTCCGAGCGGGTCCCGAACGCGGAGGCCCCTTTGGGCATCAGCGAGACATTGGCATCACAGCGCACATTGCCCCGTTCCATCCGGGCATCAGAGATGTCCAGAGCTTTGACGATGTCGCGGACCGCGGAGACGTAGGCCCGGGCGATCTGCGGGGCCCGCTCGCCGGCTCCGGTGATCGGCTTGGTGACGATCTCGATCAGCGGCACACCCGAGCGGTTGTAGTCGACCAGCGAGTAGTCCGCGCCCTGAATCCGTCCGGAGGTACCGGCGTGGGTGAGCTTGCCGGCGTCCTCCTCCATGTGGGCGCGTTCGATCTCCACCCGGAAGATCTCACCGTCGTCCAGCTCCACGTCCACGTACCCGTCAAAGGCGATCGGCTCGTCGTACTGGGAAGTCTGCCAGTTCTTGGGAGTATCGGGGTAGAAGTACTGCTTGCGGGCGAACCGGCAGTACTCGGCGATCGAACAGTTCAGCGCCAGCCCCAGCTTGATGGCTGACTCCACGGCTTTGCCGTTGACCACCGGCAGCGTACCGGGCAGCCCCAGGCATACCTCGTTGACGTTGGTGTTGGGCTCATCACCGAAGGCATTGGGTGCTGAGGAGAACATCTTGGTGGCAGTGTTGAGCTCCACATGGACCTCGAAGCCCAGCACCGGATCGTATTTCTGGAGAGCTTCCTCGAAGCTCAGGGGACGCGGTTCAGTCAAGGTTTCAGTCACTGTGCAGCCTCTTCCACTTCGGGAACCTGCGCCCACAGCGGGACGCCGGAATCGTCGTTGAGCAGCTTCTCCAGGGCACCACCGGCGTGGTAGACCCGGGCGTCCTGCTTGGACGGGGCCAGGAACTGGATACCCACCGGCAGACCCTCGGAAAGTCCGCCGGGCACCGAAATGCCGGGAACTCCGGCAAGATTGGCCGGGATGGTGGCGACATCGTTGAGATACATGGCCAACGGATCATCCAGCTTCGCACCCAGCGGGAACGCCACCGTGGGGGCGGTGGGAGAGATCAGCACATCGGCTGCCTCGAAGGCGGCGTCGAAGTCCCGCTGGATGAGCGTGCGGATCTTCTGCGCCGAGCCGTAGTAGGCATCGTAGTATCCGGCCGACAGCGCATAGGTGCCCAGGATGATCCGGCGCTTGACCTCCTCGCCGAAGCCTGCGGCCCGGGTGGCCCCCATGACCCGCTCCATGGTCAGCGGACCCTCCTCAGGCAGCACCCTGCTGCCATAGCGGACCCCGTCGTAGCGGGCCAGGTTGGAGGAGGCCTCCGAGGGCATGATCAGGTAGTAGGCGCCCAGCGCATAGTCGAAGCTGGGGCAGTCGACGTCCACGATCTGCGCCCCGGCGGCGCGCAGCGCCTCCAGCGACTCCTGGAAACGGGCCAGCACTCCGGTCTGATAGCCCTCGCCCTGCAGCTGCTTGATCACTCCGATGCGCAGACCGGTGACATCGTGGGCGGCCGCATGGGTGCTGAAGGCCGGGACCTCCTGGTGAAGCGAGGTGGAGTCCTTGGGGTCGTATCCGCCGATGAGTTCGTGCAGCAGCGCAGCATCCTCCACCGTGCGGGCGACCGGGCCGATCTGGTCCAGGGATGAGGCCATGGCGATCGCCCCATAGCGGGAGACAGACCCGTAGGTCGGCTTGGTGCCCACAGTGCCGGTGACAGCACCGGGCTGGCGGATGGACCCACCAGTGTCGGTACCCAGGGCCAGCGGCGCCTCGAAGGCGGCCACAGCCGCCGCTGAGCCACCGCCTGACCCGCCCGGGATCCGTGAGGTGTCCCAGGGGTTGCGAGTCACGCAGAAGGCCGAGTGCTCGGTGGAGGAGCCCATGGCGAACTCATCGAGGTTGGTCTTGCCCAAGATCGGCAGCCGCGCCTCACGGAGCTTCTGGACCACCGTGGCGTCATAGGGGCTCATCCAGCCCTCGAGCATCTTCGAGCCTGCGGTGGTCGGCTGGCCCTTGGTCACGATGAGGTCCTTCACCGCGATCGGCACCCCGGCCAGCCGGTGCAGGGCCTCAGCGTCCGTGCCGCCGGCAGCCCGGATGGCATCCACCTCAGCCGCGGTCTGCAGGGCCTCTTCCGCGCTGACATGCAGGAAAGCGTTGAGAGTGGAATCGACTGCGGCAATGCGGTCCAGGTGAGCCTGGGTGAGCTCCACCGAGGTGATCTCCCCGGCGCGCAGCTTGACGGCCATCTGGGCGGCGGTGAGGCGGATAAGGCCTGAAAGCGTCGTCGTCATCTCTTCCTCACTCCTCATCCAGGATGGCCGGGACCTTGAACCGGGACTCCACCGCATCAGGCGCGTTGGACAACGACTCCGCAGCGGTGAAGACATGACCGACCCTATCCTCGCGGAACACGTTGGTCAGCGGCAGCGGGTGACTGGTGGCCGGCACGTCCTCCCCTGCGGCCTCCTGGACCTTCTGGACGGAGTCGACGATGACGCCGAGTTCGCTGGTCATCTTCTCCAGCTCGGCATCGGTCATGGAGATATGGGCGAGTTTGGCAAGATGCTCGACGTCAGCGCGCGAGATCTCGGACATGGTGCTCCCTTAGGCGTGATTGGCGGGCAGTTGTTCAGGTGTCAGTGTAGTGACTCAGTCGGTGCCGACATCAACCAGGATGACGGTGACGTTGTCCCGGCCGCCGTGGCGCAGGGACTGGTGAATCAGCCAGTCCACCGTCTCCTGGGCGTTGCGCCCGGCGTTGAGGATCTGTCCGATCTGCTCATCGGTGAGCTCTCCGGTCAGACCGTCGGAGCAGACCAGCAGACGCTGGCCGGCTGCAACAGTCGCTCTGGTGAAGTCCGCGCCCCACACATCCCCGGCCCCTAACGCTCGGGTGATGACGTTGCGTTGCGGGTGCGAGTGGACCTCCTCGGCGGTGATCATGCCGGAGTCGACCAGCTCCTGCACCTGGGAGTGGTCACGGGTCAGCCGGATCAGGGCGCCGTCGTTGAGCAGGTAGGTCCGCGAGTCCCCGATGTTGAATACCAGCCACTGCCACTGTCCGTTGGTGTCCTCACCGGTGTCCTTGTCCTCAGCCTCCACCACCACCGCCCCGGAGAGCGTGGTGCCGGCCTTGGAGTCGGTGGCCTGGCGGATGCGGGCGTCGGCATCGTCCAGGAACCGCTGGATCTCCTGCTGCCCCACCTGGCCCGCGTGGGACTCCCATCCTTCGGCCAGGGCCTGGACCGCCAACGACGACGCCACCTCACCCGCCTCATGGCCGCCCATACCGTCAGCGACCACGAACAGCCGGCCAGAGACCACGAAGGAGTCCTCGTTGAGTTCGCGGCGCAGCCCAACATGGGAGCCGTACCCGTAGTCGACGTACGGAACCGCAGTGCTCTCAGGGGAATTCGCGCTCATGGCCACGGAACCATCTTGTCACGAAAGAAACCGAACCGTGACCTTGGCGTGCTCTCACCGTTATCAAGCTCCGCCCTCTGCCACGGACGCGCCCTAGTCCTCATCGAGGACGATGCCACTGCCGCCTGCTCTGAGGAGCATACTGGGCGCGACCTCACCGAACCCCCGCACAATCCTGGGCGGCTGGGGGACCAGCAGATAGTCGGAGCTCTCCTCCAGCGCCTCAGCGGTGGAGGAGTCCACCAGGACAGTTCCCGGGTCGGCCAGCGTAGTCAGCCTGGCCGCCAGGTTCACCGTGGGGCCGTAGATGTCCCCGAGCCGGGAGAGCACCCTGCCCCACACCACCGAGACCCGCGCCTCAGGAAGGACATCGTCGGCGGCGATCGTCTCGGCCAGCGCCAGGGCGATCTCCGCACCGGCCTCCGGTGTTTCGGCGTTGTAGAGCACCTCATCGCCGACGGTCTTGACCAGCCGGCCACCGCCAATGGAGATGATCTCTGCGCATTTGGACTCGAACCGCTGGACCATATGGGCCAGAGTGCGTTCGCTCATCTGCCGTGACAGCGAGGTGTAGGAGACCAGGTCGGCGAAGCCGACAGCGCGGGCCAGCGGCAGAGGTGAGTCCACCGTCTGCTGGTCATCACCGTTGCCGTCGCGGCTGCGGCTCAGCGAGGCCAGCCCGGACTCGACCCGCACCGTGAGCCGCTGCAGGGCGGCGGAAAGCTGTCTGCGCCAGGCATAGCCCATGAGCCGCTGCAGGGGCTCCACCAGTGCTGGAAGGGTCTCCACCACCTGGCTGCGCGCTTCAGCGTCGGAGAGTTCCTGGTTGGCGATCTTGTCCTCCACCAGGGCCTCGATCTGCCAGACCACCATGCGGTCGGTCATCTGGCCCACCGACCGGGTCAGGGAGATGGCGGTCTCCTGGTTCAGGTGACCGTCACGGACCAGGTCCACCATCTGGGCCAGCGCTTCGGCATCAGTCTCGGTGAAGGCTTTGACATCGTCGTCCAGGTTCGGGAAGCCCAGGGCCCGCCAGAGCCTGCGGGCCGAATGCGTCGAAACCCCCATGCGCACAGCCATCTCCCGGTAGGTGAGGCTGCGCTCAGCACCGAGCAGCCGGTGCTCCAGGCTGCGAATATTGCGGTGCCATTTGCGCTCTTCCAGACTGGGGGTGGGGATCGGCGCGGTGGCCGTGGAGCCCTCGGCGTGGCTGCTGTCCTGCCCCTGGTCGTCCAGGGGCGCGGATTCGCCCCCGGGGACAAAGCCGCGAGCCGGCCGCGGGGACGGCTGCGGCGGCGGCGTACTGGTCACCGGAGTCTCTGCGGAGCCGAAATCGCTCCAGTCGGCACGGGCCACGGCAAGCTCTTCGGCGGTATAGCCCCCTTCGGACCCGGGACGGGACACTTCCGCAGTTTCATCCTCCATGTAGCGGTTGGCGCCGAAGCCGCGCTGCCGGGCCCGCTCCCCAGCGTCAGACACGCCCACCCCCGAAGGAGGAGCCGTGCACATCGCCGCGCGCTGAGGCCGCGTACTGTGCCTGCTGAGCCGCGGCTGCCTGAGCCTGGGCCCGGCGGCGGTAGTCACCCAGCTCCTGAGCCAGCACCATGTTGAACTGCTCAGCGTCAGGCATATCACGCAGCTTCGTCCGCTGGTGCTGCCCATAGGCGCCGTGGACCAGCAGCAGATCACCGGCGCCGACCATCTCCTGCATACTGCTCTGGCGCGTCTGGTGCTGGCTGAGCAGCGCCAAGGGAACCACTGTGGCCTGGGGCGCGCCCACAAAGTTCTTCTGCACCAAGCGCTCGGTGGTCAGATACGTGAACCTGTTCAACCAGCCGATCAGCGGCTTGACGGTGCCCAGCCCGAGGATCAGCAGCCCGACGGCCCAGATGAGGAACACCGCGACGTGGCTGTAGTGCTGGATGAAGGCCGGCTGGGTGTCCCTGGTCAGATATCCCAGCAGAAAGCTCAGCAGGGCTACGGTGACCAGAAGGTTGACCGCCGCCGGGATCAGGGCACGGTGGTGAGCACGGGTCCGGACGACGACCTGTTCGCCGTCAACGAGCTTCAGCAGCATTCCGCACGCACCTCCTTCTGTGATGAATCCGTGGACCTCATAGTCTAGCCGGGACCCTCAATGCGCCTCAGTCGCAAGGGCGAGCGCACGCTCGCCGAGAGCTGAGCGGGCTCCGCCCCCAGCGGGGCTAACGCAGATGGAAGACATCGCCCACCGCAAAAGTACGACGCCACCCGCTGACCTCTACTGTCAGGGCGCCGCTGTTCTCCACCGCCACTGCCGCACCTCGGACCGCTGTGCCGTCGGGCAGCTCCACCCGGACCTGCTGGCCCACGGTGCTGATCGCTGAGATGATGTCATCCCTGACGGGGCCGATATCGCCCGCACCCTGGATCCGCCCCACCAGCCCGGCAAAGCGCTCCAGCCAATCGGCCAGCAGTTCGGTGCGAAGCCGCGCGCCCTCCGCGGCGCCGGTGGCCGCGATGTCACAGCCTGCACGCCCGATCTCCACCAGCAGCGAGGTGGAGGTGGGCGTCGGCAGCTGATCGGCGGTGAGCAGCACATTGATGCCGCAGCCGACGATCACCGTGCCTGGTGACCGCGGCGGGACAGCAGCGAGGATCCCGGCGATCTTTCGGCCTGCCACCTGTACGTCGTTGGGCCATTTCAGGGCCGCTTCCACACCACGTTCCTCCAGCACCTCAACCAGTGCCAGCCCGGCTGCCAGGCTCAACCAGTGCCGCTGCTCGATGGGCAGGCTGGGCCTCAGCACCACGGAGGTGGACAGTGATGAGCCTCTGGGCGAGGACCATGCCCGGGCGAGCCGCCCCCGGCCGCCGGTCTGCTCCTCAGCGGTCAGTACCGAAAGGTGCGGCCATTTGATGTCGAAGTCTGGCTCCTCGGCTGCTGCCAGCAGGTCCGCGTTGGTCGAACCTGTGGCCCGGAGCCTGCTCAGCCGGGAGTACAGCCCCGAGGCCACCAGGCGCTGGTGAAGCAGGTCTTCATCGAGTTCGGGACGCCGCGCCTCAACCATAGGTCCACGCTACGGCACTCAGGCGGCGAACTTGTGGTGCGGTGAGGGGCAGGATGCCCGAATCACCCCGCCGATTCGGCGCTTTCCACGCCTCAACGCCAGAGAATGGCGAATTCTTGTGGTTGCTGGACCGCATTGCGCTGAACAACCCGACCGATTCACCGCTGGGTTTCATGCAACGGCTCAGAGGAAGATGTCCGGCACCAGTTCGACCTCCGGGTCCACTGCATAGCCGCTGAAGTCGCTCACGCCGACGGCTGTGAGCACTTGCTCGTCAGTGAGGAACCCTCCGGAGCCGAAGTCGGCCTCGCCGGTGATCAGGCACAAGGCGGCGTCGGCCACGATCTGAGGCTTGCGCGCTCCGCGAGCGAGCTGCTCGCCACCAGGGATGTTGCGCAGCGCCGCGGTCTCGATCAGCGTCACCGGCCAGAGCGAATTGACCACCACACCCGAGTCGGCCAGCTCGGCTGCCAGCCCGAAGGTGGTCATGGACATGGCGTATTTGCTCATGGTGTAGGCCAGGTGCTTGCCGAACCAAGTGGGGTTGAGCTTCCCGTCCGCTCCGGTCAGCGGCGGGGCCAGGGTCAGGATCTTCGGTGACCACCCTGGAGTCTCTGCGCTGGCCCGCAGGTGCGGGATCGCCGCCTTGGACAGCGCGAAGGTCCCACGGGCGTTGATCTCATGCATCAGGTCGTAGCGCTTCATCTCCAGCTGCTCGGTGGGCCGCAGGTCGATGGCGGAGGCATTGTTGACCACCACGTCGATCCCGCCGAACCGTTCAGCTGCTGAGTCCACAGCGCGGGCCACGTCGCCGTCGTTGCGGATGTCCCCCACCACGGCCAGTCCCTGTCCCCCGGCAGCCTCGATGTCCTCCACTGCGGTGTGGACGGTTCCCGGCAGGGTGGGGTGCGGCTTGTCGGTCTTGGCCAGCAGGACGATATTGGCCCCTGCCGAGGCGAGCTTGACGGCGATGGCATGCCCGATGCCTCGGCTGCCGCCGGAAATGAGGACTGTTGTGGACGCCAGAGAGTCTGTGGTCATCGTTGGCTCACTTCCCGTCTGATCGCTTCGCGGCGAGCCGGATGCCCGGCTCGCTCTCTCTCACATCTTACTCACCGGTAGCAATCAATGTGAATCAGAATGTTGGACTCCCACAGTTTTTGTAGGGTCCCTACATCCGTCTTCGCACCTGGGCTCATTAGAATGGCGCAGAGTTTGTGGAACCCGTACAGCACGACGACGAAAGCACCCGATAGCCCACTATGGACAATTCCGCGCAAGGAACCCCTCAGCCGAAAACCACTGCCGCAAAACTGGCGGACTTTCGGCGTCGTCGTGATCAGACTCTGGCACCGGCCGGTGAGGAGGCCATCGCCAAACAGCACAACCGCGGCAAGCACACAGCGCGCGAGCGCATCGAGATGCTGGTGGACGAGGACTCCTTCGTGGAGTTCGACGCTCTGGCGGTGCACCGCACCCACGCGTTCGGCATGGAGAGGAAGAAGCTGGTCGGCGACGGCCTGGTCTCCGGATACGGCACCGTGGACGGGCGCCTGGTGGCGGTCTACGCCCAGGACTTCACCGTCTTCGGCGGCTCGCTGAGCGCGGTCAACGGAGAGAAGATCGTCAAGGTTCAGGAGTTCGCCGCCCGCAACGGCTGCCCGGTGATCGGCATCAACGACGGCGGCGGGGCCCGCATCCAGGAGGGTGTGGCCTCACTGGCGATGTTCGCCGACATCTTCCGCAACAACGTTCACTCCTCCGGGGTCATCCCGCAGATCACCCTGATCATGGGGCCCGCGGCAGGGGGCGCGGCCTACTCCCCGGCACTGACGGACTTTGTCATCATGGTGGACAAGACCTCCCACATGTTCATCACCGGCCCGGATGTCATCAAGTCGGTCACCGGGGAGAACGTGGACATGGAGGAGCTCGGCGGGGCACGCTCGCACAACACCACCACCGGAACCGCTGCGTATATGGCAGCCGATGAAGAGGACGCCATCGAGTTCGCCAAGGAGCTTCTGGAGCTTCTGCCGCTGAACAATCTGGCCGAGGCCCCGGTGGAGCCGTACCAGGAGCGCCCCAAGATCGAGGCCGACGATGAGGCGCTGAACACTCTTGTCCCCGATTCGGCCTCCGCGCCCTATGACATGGCCGTGGTGATCGAGCAGCTGCTCGATGACGGGTACTTCCTCCAGCTGCAGTCGCTCTATGCGCCCAACATCATCATCGGCTTCGGCCGGGTCGAGGGCCGCTCGGTGGGTGTGGTGGCCAACCAGCCCACCCAGCTGGCCGGCACCCTGGACATAGCCGCCAGCGAGAAGGCCGCCCGGTTCGTCCGGTTCTGCGACGCCTTCAACATCCCTCTTCTCACCCTGGTGGACGTTCCCGGCTTTCTGCCCGGCACCGACCAGGAATGGAACGGCATCATCCGCCGCGGCGCCAAGCTGCTCTACGCCTACGCCGAGGCCACCGTTCCGAAGATCACCGTGATCACCCGCAAAGCCTTCGGCGGCGCCTATATCGTCATGGGCTCCAAGAAGCTGGGCGCTGATGTCAACCTGGCCTGGCCCACCGCCCAGATCGGGGTGATGGGCGCCCAGGGCGCGGTGAACATCCTCTACCGCCGGGAGCTGGCCGGCGTGGCCAAGGAGGGCGGCGACGTCGAGGCCCGCCGCGAGGAGCTGATCGACGGCTATGAGGCCGCACTGCTGAACCCCTACCAGGCTGCTGAGCTGGGCTATATCGACGCGGTGATCGAACCGGCCGAGACCCGCTGGCAGATCGGCAAGGCGCTGCGGGCCACCTATCACAAGCGGGAGACCCCGCCGGCCAAGAAGCACGGGAACATTCCGCTGTGATGACGAGCGCAAGCCAGCCGAGGGGAACCGCGACGTCAGGGACCCGTGCAGACGCGTCAGCGTTAGGGCCCCTGACGTCTGGGACCCGCGAAACTGTGACAGTTTCGGGGGCCACGTCGGGGAGCGAACGGGGTTTCCCCGCCGCCGGAGACCCGATTGAGGGTTTGAGCGCCGCAAGGCGCGTCACCAGCACTGTGAGGCACGAACGAAGCGATGTGCCGACTTCAGGCGCGAAGGCCGGCGAAAGCCGGCCGAGAGCTGAGCGGGGTCTCCCCGCCAGCGAGACCAACACTGATGCTGACCTGGGCGTCCGCGGCACGGAGCTGTCCGAGGAGGAGTCTGCGGCGCTCGTGGCCGTGCTGGCCCAGTTGGCCTCAGCGGAGCCGGCCGGCAATGATGCCGGCGGCACCGGGCCTGCTGACCGTACCCTGCAGCGCAAGCACCGCCTGGACTCCGACCAGCACGGACTCTGGGGCCGGCCCGGACCTGCCTCCTGGAAACAGGCGACAGGAGGTCTTCGGTGAGCCGCTCAGCCCACACCCAGCCCTGGCCCAGCGGCAGATCCGGTAAGACCCCGCGCCTGATCCTTGCCTCGGCCTCGCCGAGCCGGCGAATGATTCTGCAGGAGGCCGGCATCCGCTTCGAGGTGGTGGTCTCCGAAGTCGATGAGCGGGCGGCCGTGGAGACCGCCGCGGAGATCGGCGGCGCACTGAGTCCCGCCGATGAGGCGGAGCTGCTGGCCCGGGCCAAGGCAGAGGATGTGGCATCCCGGCCGGAGGCGCGCGGGGCGGTGGTGCTGGGCTGCGACTCGGTATTCGAGCTTCACGGCGTGGGCTACGGCAAGCCCTATGAGGTGGACGTCGCCTTCCAGCGCTGGCTGGCCATGCGGGGGAACACCGGAGTCCTGCACACAGGCCACTGGCTCGTCGATGCCAGCACGGCCACGCAGACCACAGCCTTCCACTGGCTGGGCAGGTTCGCCGACGGACTGCTCGGAGGCTCTCCCCAGCCGCCCAATGGGGAGCTGGAGGCGGCCTCGGAGACCGTCTCGTCCGAGGTGGTCTTCGGCGATCCAACTGATGAGCAGATCCGCGCCTACGTAGAGTCCGGAGAGCCGCTGCACTGTGCCGGAGCCTTTACCTTGGAGGGCGGGGCCGCAGAGTTCATCGACAAGGTCGACGGCGACCGGGAGGCGGTCATCGGGGTGTCCCCGGCCGCATTGGGCCGGCTGCTGGAACGCCTGGGCCACGATCTGACCGATTACACGGAGTAAGGAAGACCATGACCGAGTTTTCAAAGGTACTGATCGCTAACCGCGGTGAGATCGCGGTGCGGATCATCCGGGCTGCTCAGGATGAGGGCCTGTCCACGGTGGCGGTCTACGCCGACCCGGACCGTGACGCCGTCCACGTGGGAATGGCCGATGAGGCCTACGCGCTGGGCGGGTCCAGTGCGGCAGATTCCTACCTGGTCATCGAAAAGCTCCTCGATGCCGCCGCGGCCACCGGGGCCGACGCCGTGCACCCCGGCTATGGTTTCCTCTCGGAGAACGCCGAGTTCGCCCGTGCGGTGATGGCAGCCGGACTGGTATGGGTGGGTCCGAGCCCGGAGGCCATCGAGCTGCTGGGTGATAAAGTCTCGGCCCGTCAGTTGGCCGAGAAGGTCGGCGCACCGCTGGCTCCTGGCACCAAGGAGCCGGTGACCTCCGCCAAGGAGGTCCTGCGCTTCGCGGAGAAGCAGGGCCTGCCGATCGCCATCAAGGCCGCCCACGGCGGAGGAGGGCGCGGCATCAAGGTCGTCCGCGAGCAGGACGAGATCGTGGAGCTCTATGAATCCGCGGTGCGGGAGGCCACTGCTGCCTTCGGGCGCGGCGAATGCTTCATCGAGAAGTTCCTGGACAGGCCCCGTCACGTGGAGACCCAGTGCCTGGCAGACAGGCACGGGCACGTCGTCGTGGTCTCAACCCGTGACTGCTCGCTGCAGCGGCGGAACCAGAAGCTGGTGGAGGAGGCCCCGGCGCCGTTTCTCACCCGGGCGCAGAACCGTCAGCTCTACCGGTCCTCCAAAGCCATCCTCAAGGAGGCCGGATACACCGGCGCCGGCACCTGCGAGTTTCTGATCGGGGCCGACGGGACGGTCAGCTTCCTGGAGGTCAACACTCGGCTGCAGGTGGAGCATCCGGTGACCGAGGAGGTCACCGGCATCGATCTGGTGCGCGAGCAGTTCCGGATCGCCAGAGGCGAGAAGCTCGGCTATGACGATCCCTCGGTACGTGGACACAGCATCGAGTTCAGGATCAACGGAGAGGACCCCGGACGGAACTTCATGCCCGCCCCGGGCCGCCTGGAGGTCTTCGACCTCCCGACGGGCCCTGGGGTGCGGGTCGATGCCGGGGTGCGGTCCGGGGAGACCATCTCGGGGGCATTCGACTCAATGGTGGCCAAACTGATTGTGACCGGTTCCAGCCGGCGCCAGGCGCTGCAACGGGCCACACGTGCACTGGGCGAGATGAACATCCAGGGTATGCCGACGGTTCTGCCCTTCCACCGGAAGGTGGTGGAGGACCCGGCGTTCGCACCTGAGCTGGAGAAGCCCCGGGCCGGTGAGTTCCACGTGCACACTCGGTGGATCGAGACCGAGTTCGACAACACCATCGCCCCCTACAACGCGCTGACTGCCCACCCAGGCGGTGCTGAGGCGGAGGGCCGCGAAGAGGTGGTGGTCGAGGTCAACGGCAAACGGGTGCAGGTCAACCTGCCCTCATCCCTGACCGCAGGGAAGCTGACCGGAGCCGGTCAGGGGGGAGCGAAGAAGAAGCGCCGGAAACGGGCTGCCGCCGCCGCTGCCGTCAATGGGGACGATCTCACCTCCCCGATGCAGGGCACTGTGGTGAAAGTTGCGGTGAAAAACGGGGCAAAGGTTGCCGAGGGGGATCTGGTGGTGGTGGTGGAGGCGATGAAGATGGAACAGCCGATCACCGCGCACAAGGCCGGCAAGGTCAAAGGCCTCAAGGTCGAGGCCGGCACCAGCGTCAAATCCGGGGAAGCGCTGGCCACTATCGCCGACTGAGCCTCAGAACATACCCTCCCGCTCCGCGTACCGCCCAGCCGACGCGTGGTGGGCGCACAGGTTTTCCCAGACCTGGTCCGCTACGTTCGGCGTATGCGACCGGCGCTCACTATGGCCGCAACGGCATCACTTCTGCTGGCCGGCTGCGCCTCCGACCAGCCTGGCAGTCCTGGCGGGACCGCTGAGCCCGCTGAGGGGGCATCACCTGCCGAGACGGCGGAAGAGGCCCCTGACGAGACCTCCGCTGCAGATTCCGAGGACAGCGAGCCGGTCACCGACTTCGAGACCATCGAGCATGAACAGTTCGACTCCCCATGGGCCCTGGAGTTTCTGCCCGGCACTGATGCGCTGCTGATCACCGAGCGCACCGGCGCGCTGATGATGCGGGATCAGGAATCCGGTGATATCCAGGAGATCAGCGGAATCCCTGAGGTGGTCTCAGAGGGCCAAGGAGGCATGCACGATGTGATCGCCGCTCCCAGCTTCGAGCAGGACCAGACCGTCTACCTCAGCTGGGTCCGCTCCGCCGACGAGGGCAGCCAGGGAGTGGCGGGCCGGGCCCAGCTGGACTTGGAACAGGCCTCTCTGGAGGATGTTGAGGTCATCTGGGAGCAGGATCCCGCCTCCGATGACGGTCACTTCGCCCTTCGCCTGCTGGCCCACCAGGAGCACCTCTACATCACCTCTGGGGACCGCCAGGAGCTCGACCCGGCACAGGACATGGACACCAACCTCGGGACCATCGTGAGGCTGACCCTGGAGGGTGAACCAGCACAGGACAATCCATTTGCCGAGGACGACGCCGCAGCAGCTGAGTTCTGGACCACCGGTCACCGCAACCCGCTGGGCATCGCCGCCGATTCCCAGGGCCGTATCTGGTCCTCAGAGATGGGGCCGGAGGGTGGTGACGAGCTGAACCTGATCACAGCAGGTGCGAACTACGGCTGGCCTGAGGCTTCCATGGGCATGCACTACGACGGCGGGGACATTCCCGACCACACCGACGACGACGAGTTCGAAGCTCCCAAGGCCTATTGGGTGCCCGCGATCTCACCAGGGAGCCTGATGATCTACCAGGGTGATCTGTTCACCGGATGGCAGGACAGTGCGGTACTGGGCGGACTCTCTGGTGAGAATCTGGTCCGCGTGGAACTCGACGGAGAAGACGCCGAGCCTGCCGGGGAGTGGGACATGGGTGACCGCATCCGCGCGGTGGAGGAAGCCCCCGACGGCGCGATCTGGATCGCCACCGACAGCGGTGATCTCCTCGAACTCCGCCCGGAATAGCCTCCTGCTGGTCAGTGGCCTGAGAGCAGCTGGAAGCCGCTGGCTCATGAGTCGATGACCGCGGCCAGGCGGGCAACGGCCTCGGCGATCTCCGAGCCGAACATGACCGGGTCGTTATGGTCGGCGTCGTCGATGACCTGCTCCTGGACAAGGTTCGGGGCAGCGGCGGCCACCTCGGCGCTGAGCTCAGCCGGGACCACGGAGTCTTCCTCTGCTCGGATCACCGAGATCGGCACCTGTGACTGGGCCACGTGCGGTGTCACCGGAAACTCGTCGCGCAGAATGGTCCGCACCGGAAGCCAGGGGTAATGGTGCCGGCCGACCTCGGCGAGTTCGGTAAACGGGGAGCGGAGCACCACGGCCGCCGGTGGCCGCTGGACCAGCAGGGCTGCCACCACGCCGCCGCCGAGCGACTCCCCGAAGTAGATGGTGCGCTCCGGCGGGTACCCTTCAGCCTCTAGCGCCTCCACCGCCGCCAGCCCGTCCTGGATCAGCCCGTCTTCGCTGGGCCTGCCGGGATTTCCCCCGTAGCCGCGGTAGTCCATGACCAGCACGGCGAACCCCTGCTGCTGCAAGGATTCGGCCAATCCGGCCCGGGCCAAGCGGTTCCCCCCGTTTCCCGGAGCGATGAGGACCGCCAGCTCACGGTCTTCGGCCCCGGCTGCCGCCGGTGCGAACCAAGCGCCCAGCTCCAGTCCGTCGGAGGTTCTCAAGGTGAGATCCTGGCCGCCGGAGAGCACATCCGGTGCCGGTGGCACCTCGGAGGTGTCGGGGAAGTAGATGAGGGAACGCTGAAGGCTCCACATCAGTATCACCACCATCACCAGTGCTGTCAGAACGACCGCAGCGGCCCGGACAGGCCGACGGGCACGGCTGCGGGTATGCGGGGGCTGCCCGCCGGCACTACTACTCATTGAGGGCTACGCGCCAGCGGCGGTAGGCCAGAATCGTCAGCAGCACGACCACGCCCCAGGCGATCAGGACCTGCGCCCCGGCCATGGCGTTCGGCTCGGCGATGAAGTTGCCGATCGCCACCAGTGAGACCTGACCGGGAATGATGGAGAGCAGACTGGCTGGCGCATAGACCCTGGTGCGCACGCCCAAGGCGCCAGCTCCGTAGTTGACCGGCCAGTACGGCACCCCCGGCATCAGCCGCAGCGCGCACACGGCCTCGAACCCCTCGTGTCTGAGGTGCTCCTCAACCCGGGACCGGTACCTCCCCAGCAGCCTCAGCACGGTCTTCTTGCCCAGACCGCGTGCCAGCCAATAGGCACCCCAGGCGCCCAGAAACGCTCCGATGACCGAGAGCCCGCTGCCGATGACCGTCCCGAAGACGAAACCACCGGTGACCGCCATGACCGTGACCGGAATCGGCGTCAGGGCGACTATTGCGTAGAGACCCACGAAAGCCGGCCAAGCCGCCCAGCCGAAATCCTCAATGGCAGCCTGCAGCTCATCGGCCGGCGGAAGCTCGACGTTGAACAGCAGCCAGAGCATCCCCAGCACCACAGCCACCAGCGCCGCGTTGCGCAGCCAGGCGACCCAGGGGGACTCGGTCTCCCCGGCGTCGTCGTGCTCCTGCTGTGCCATGTCCGCCATGCTATCTGTCACCGGCGGGACTACCATCAATGAGTCAGCACCGCACACCCGGGCAGGACAGTGAAAGGACCTCACATGATGGAACTCTGGCACCGCCTCATGCATCCGCAGCACCACCAGCTGTGACAGAGCGACTTCGCGCTGCCTGGGAGGCCGTCATCGCGCGCTGGGGCGTGGAAGCCTCCCCTGATCCAGCGATGGTGGCTGCGACCGCCGGACTGGTGCTGGTGCTGACTGCTGTGCCGGCGGTGTGGCGAATCTCCCGGCAGGCCTCGACCATCATTCACGAGATGGGCCATGTGCTCGCAGCCTGGCTGAGCGGGCGCAGGGTCTCCGGGATCAAGCTGCACACCGACACCTCCGGGGTGACTGTCTCACGCGGCAAGACCAGCGGCCCGGGTCTGCTCATCACCTTTCTAGCGGGCTATCCCGCACCCGGACTGCTGGCGGTGGGACTGGTCTGGCTGGCCACTGCCGGCCACTCCGGTGCCGCACTGACGGTTTATGTGGCGGTTCTTCTGCTGGCGCTGCTGCTCTCCCGCAATGTGGTCGGTGTCCTCTCCTGCCTAATGGCGGCACTGGCCTCGGGCTTCATCTGGTGGCGCAACGACCCCGAAGTCGTCGGCTACACCGTGGTCGCGCTCGGGGTCTTCTATGCCCTGGCCGGAGTGCGCGGGACCCTGGATGTCTGCCGGGTCCACCTCAGCAGAGGAGGAGGCAGGTCCAGGGCAGCTGTCGCCGCCACAGATGCCTCCCAGGCTGCCCGAGCGTGGCGGGGGCTCCCTCTGCCGGCTGCACTGTGGCTGATCTTCTTCCTGCTCATCAGCCTCGGCTGCGCCGCGGCGGTGTTCTGGATGCTGTTCAGGTGACTGACCTCGATCGCAGTCCGCGGGGGTTTCCAGCACGCAGACACTGGGATGCCGCCCTGAGCGGCTTCGACCAGGGCTGAGGACTAGCATTGAGCAGGTGATGATGGACGAGCTCCGGCTGGAGAGGCCCACACCGGGCGACGCCGCAGCGCTCCACACTATCTACAGCGACCCACGGGTCTGGACGCACCTACCCTCAGGTCGGCACGCCGAGCTGAGACAGACCGAAGAAATGGTGTGCGCGTGGATCGAGGGGTGGGAGTGTGACGGACTTTCAGCCTGGATGGTGCGCGACGCCGGCACCGGGGAACTGCTGGGACACATCGGGTGTTCGGTGAAGCACGGGGCGTTCTGGAATCTGGGCTATCGCCTTGCCCATGAGGCCCACGGCCGTGGCATCGCCACCAGGGCCTCCCGGCACGCCGTGGATCAGGCTCAGCGGGTACGCCCTGAACTTCCGGTGGTGGCCTATCTGCTGGAGCACAACCTCGCCTCGGCACGGGTGGCGCAGAAGGTCGGTCTGAGCCTGCAGCACCGTGGGCCCGACGCCGGCAATCCGGATCCGAGTGCGGTCCGCCTGGTCTACGCCGACCGGCCCCTGACCGAGACTCAGCTCCAGGCCACCCTGGTCTGAGTTCAGCGCAGCGCCCGGAGATAGCGGCGGCGGGTGATTCGCTGAGCCACCAGCAGCAGAGGAAATAACGCCCGCCACGGCTGTGTTTCTGCCGGTTTGGTGAGCGAACGCACCATGAACCGCACCTCTCGTCCCTGCCGCTGGACGATGAAGGCTTCCTCCCCGGAGACCGGGTGACCAGGAACGGCGGGGCTGCCACTGCGGGACCATGAGGGCACTCATCCGTTCACACCTTACCGAAGGTCGGAATGGACGGGGCCGCAGGCGGCGTTGGGAAGGTATGCGCCTGTTTGTGGGGTTCTTTCTGCCCGAGCACATCAACGATCATCTGCAGATGGCCCTCGAATCTGTCAATGGCGCTCCCGGCGACGCCGATGGACGAGGCCGCCATCCTCTACGCTGGGTGGCTCCTGAAGACCGGCACATCACTCTGGCGTTCTACGGTGATGTCCCCTCCGGGGCAGCCGAAGACCTCATCGCCGATCTTCAATCGGCACTGGCCGCCGCACCAGCTATGTCTCTGAGACTCCGCGGGGCTGGGGTGTTCACCGGCCGCACTCTGTGGGCAGGCGTGCAGGAGAAGACATTGGCCGTGCACTCCAACGGCTCAAACCCGCTGGTCGATCTGATGCGCACGGTCCAAGAGATCGGTGTGGGCTACGGGCGTGGCTCTGAACCTGCCCGGCCCCGGGAGCGCCGTCGTGCCCATGTGACCCTTGCCCGTGCCAGGGAACGGGACCGGCGCAGAGGTGAGGCCCAGATCCGTCGCCGCGCTGAGGCGCTGGCGGTCTACGAAGGTCCAGCATGGGTGGCTGACGCAGCGCATCTGGTGCTCTCTGAGCTCGGGGCTGGAAAATCGGGGGCTCCACAGTACTCCACGCTCGCGGCACTGCCCCTGGGCCTGCGCTAGTCAGAGCGCGCCGAGCACCGCAACCGACTGGGCCGCCACCGAGCGCGCTGTTCCTCCCGTGTGCACGGCAGTATTCGCTGCGGCTCGGCGGCCAGCCACCTGCTCCCCTGGGTCTTCGCCGACCGGCAGGTCAGACAGCGTGCCAGTGTCTATGAGCACCTCCCAGCGCTGGCTCGTCTCGGGCAGCACCACATCGGTCTCGGAGCCGGTGTTGACGATGAGCAGCAACGCTCCTGCACGCTGCTGTTCGGCCGGCGCGGCGGCGGAGCCGCGGACTTCGGCGACCAGCGTCTGCCAGTCAGGATCGTGCCAGTCGGCCTCTTGCGGGGCGATGCCGTCGGCCCGGTGCCAGCGGATATCCGGTTCACCGTCAGCTCGGGTCTCACCGTGCAGGAAGTCTCGCTGACGCAGCAGCGGCTGCTGGGCACGCAGCCGGATCAAGCTGCGGGTCAGCGCAAGGAACTCGGCATCAGGATCCGTCCAGTCCACCCATCCGGTCGGATTGTCCTGCACGTAGGCATTGTTGTTGCCACCCTGGCTGTTGCCGATCTCGTCGCCGGCCAGCAGCATCGGCACACCCTGAGAGATCAGCAGTGTCGCCATCATCGCCCGGCGCCGGCTTGCTCGGGCGGCATTGACCGCCGGATCCTCGGTCGGACCTTCGACGCCGAGATTGTCCGAGAAGTTATGGTTGTGACCGTCGGCGTTCTGCTCCCCGTTCGCCTCATTGTGCTTCTCGGCGTAGCTGACCACATCGGTCAGTGTGAAGCCGTCGTGGGCGGTGAGGAAGTTGACTGACGTCGTCGCGTCCCGGCCTGGGCGCTGGAAGATCTTCGCCGAGCCCAGCAGGTGCGATCCGAGGTCCGCGGCGGCGAAGTCCTCGCCGCGCCAGAGGCGCCGGATGCCGTCACGGTAGCGGTCGTTCCACTCGCGGAAGGGATGCGGGAAGCCGCCGGCGTGATAGCCCTCGTGGCCGATGTCCCAAGGCTCAGCGATCAGCTTCACCCCGGCCAGCACCGGGTCCTGCCGCAGTGCGTGGAAGAACCGGCCGCCCGGTTCGAAGTCCGGGCTCTCACGGCCCAGCGTAGTGGCCAAGTCGAACCGGAAGCCGTCCACATGCATCTCTGTCACCCAGTACCGCAGACTGTCCAGGATGAGCCTGGTCACCGCAGGACGCGCAGCCGGAAGAGAGTTGCCGGTGCCGGTGTCGTCAAGATAAGTCGACTGGTCTTCGCCGAGCCGATAGTAGGTGTGATTGTCCAGCCCGCGGAAGCTGAGCGTCGGACCGGAGGCACCGCCTTCGCCGGTGTGGTTGTAGACCACATCGAGCAGGACCTCGATGCCGGCCTCGTGGAGGGTGCGGACCAGTTGCTTGAACTCGGTGACCGGGTCATCGATCGCGTAGCGCGAATCCGGGGAGAAGTAGTTGATCGTCTGGTACCCCCAGTAGTTGCGCAGGCCCTTCTCGACCAGGAACCGGTCGTCGATGAACGCCTGCACCGGCAACAGCTCCACCGCGGTGACACCCAGGCCGACCAGATGGTCGATGATCACCTCGCTGGCCACCCCCAGGTAGCTGCCACGCAGCTCTTCGGGCACCTCCGGATGCCCGGCGGTCAGGCCCTTCACATGAGCCTCGTAGATCACACTGTCGGCGAACTCATGCCGCGGACGTGCTCCACCGCCCCAGTCGAAATCGCCGGCCTCGACGATTCCCAGCGGCACGACCTCGGCGCTGTCGGTGGTCTCCAGCGATTCACCGCCGTCGGTGATGACGCTTCCGGACATTGCCGGATGCCAGCGAGCCGGGCGGTCCAGCCGGCGGGCATAGGGGTCGATCAGCAGCTTGTGCGGGTTGAACCGGTGCCCCTCGGCGGGCAGAAACGGGCCGTGGGCGCGCAGCCCATACCTGGCGCCGGGGCCGACGCCTCCGATATGCGCGTGCCAGATCTGGCCGTCTCGGTAGGGCAGCTCGATCCTGGACGTTCCGCCGGGGCCGACCAGACACAGCTCGATCTGCTCGGCGTGCTCGGAGAAGACCGCCACGTTGACGCCGTCGCCGTCAGGGTGCACCCCCAGCGGCCATGACCGGCCACGAGTCACCAGATGGGTCATCGGCTGGCCACCAGCTCATCGAACAGCTCCGCATAGTGTTCGGCCGACAGCGTCCATCCCACATTGGCCATCATCGCCCGACGCTGGATCTGGCACCAGGTGGGAGGGTCCGCGTACAGGGCCACCAGCCGCGCCAGAGCCCGGCCCAGGGCCAGCGCGTCAAGGGGGGAGAATGCGATTCCGGTGGCGGCCTGGCCGGCCAGCCCGGCGACGCTCGCGTCGATGACAGTGTCCCGCAGCCCGCCGGTCGCTGCGACCACCGGGAGCGTGCCGTAGCGCAGCCCGTACAGCTGGGTCAGTCCGCAGGGCTCGAACCGCGAGGGGACGATCACCGCGTCCCCGCCGGCGAACATCCGATGGCTGAGCGGCTCGTCGTAGCCGATACGCACCCCGACCCGGTCCGGGTAGTGGTCTGCGAGCGTGCGCAGCCGGTGCTCCAGATCCGCATCGCCAGCGCCGAGCAGCACCAACGATCCCCCGAGCTGGATGAACTCCGGAACCGCCTCAACCAGCAGATCGATGCCCTTCTGGTGGCTGAGCCGGCTGACGACGATCGCCAGCGGACCCGGCGTGGGCCCGAGGCCGAACTCCTCGAGCAGAGCCTCGCGGTTGGCCTGCTTGTTCCCCAGCTGCGCAGTGTCGTAGTTCTGCGGGATGGCAGCGTCTTCGGCAGGGTTCCACACGCTGGTGTCGATGCCGTTGACGATTCCGCTCAGTGCCTGCGAACGCTCGATGATGACCCCTTCCAGGCCGAAGCCGAACTCCGGCCGCATCAGCTCTTCGGCGTAACTGGGACTGACCGTGGTGATGCGGTCTGCGTGGACGAGGCCGGCTTTCAGAGCACTGATCTGGCCGTAGTACTCCAGCGATGAGTGGTGGAACTCCTGACGCGGCAGGCGCAGCGCCTCAAGCCGATCAGCGGGGGCAATGCCCTGAAAGGCCATATTGTGGATTGTCATGACCGAGGGCGTGCTGCTTTCGGCGAACCGCAGATAGGCAGGTGCCAGTCCAGCCTGCCAGTCGTGGGCGTGCAGGAGCGTTGGCTTCCAGCCATCTCGAGTGCCTTCGGCGCACAGCCGCGCAGCGACCCAGGAGAGCGCGGCGAACCGCAGGTCGTTGTCCGGGTGATCGCCCTCCTGCCCCTGGTAGATCCCACCGGCCCGGTCGTAGAGATGCGATGCTGAGAGCGCCAGCACTCTGAGACCGCCGACGGTGCCGGACAGCACTGCCGCAGGGCCGCCGAACAGATCGGGGTCCGACCAGACCTCGGTCACCGCGCGAAGCCGGTCGGCCACGCCCGGATACGCCGGCATCAGCACCCGGGTCTGCCAGCCGAGTTCCTTCAGAGCCTTCGGCAGGGCCCCGACCACGTCTGCCAAACCCCCGGTCTTGATCAGGGGCACGCATTCGGAGGCGACGGACAGCACCGCACGGCGTGGCTTGCGAGGAGACATCTGAGGATCAGTCCAGGGCTGCGGCACGCCGGTCGAGCATCGGCTGGGTGATCAGCACCACGCCGTCGTCGGTGCGCCGGAACCAGTGGGCATCAGCCTCGGCGTCCTCCCCGACGACCAGGCCCTCGGGGATCTCGACGTTGCTGTCGATGACGCAGCGCGAGAGCCGTGCGCTGCGGCCGATCGTCACCTGCGGCAGCGCCACCACCTGGTCCAGCGAGGAGTAGGAGTGGGTGCGCCCGCCGGTGAACAGCACCGAGTGATAGACCTCAGAGCCGCTGACGATGCAGTTTCCGGCCACCAGTGACTGCACCGCCATCCCGCGCCGGTTCTCCTGATCGTGGATGAACTTCGCCGGCGGCACCAGCTCGGCGTAGGTCCAGATCGGCCAGGCGCGGTCATACAGGTCGAACGGCGGGACGAAATCGGTGAGGTCGATGTTCGCCTGCCAGAAGGCATCGATGGTGCCGACGTCTCTCCAGTAGGGTTCAGTCTCCAGACCGTTCATCACGCATGACTCGGAGAACTGGTGCGCGTAGGCGCTGCCGCCGCGGACGATCGAGGGGATGACGTCGTAGCCGAAGTCGTGCCCGGAACTGGGATCCTCAGCGTCGGCGATGAGCAGTTCGCGCAGGAAGGACCATTCGAAGACGTAGATGCCCATTGAGGCCAGTGCCTCGTCAGGACGGTCCGGTATGCACGGCGGGTCGTCGGGCTTCTCGAGGAAGTCCAGGATGCGGCCGGTCTTATCGACGTGCATCACGCCGAAGGCGGTCGCCTCGGCCCGGGGCACCGTCAGACAGCCGACGGTGACATCGGCGCCGGTGTCCACATGCTGGCGCAGCATCACCTCGTAGTCCATCTTGTACACCTGGTCGCCGGAGAGCACGATGACATAGGTGACGCCGTAGTCGTCGACGATGTCAATGTTCTGGGTGACGGCATCTGCGGTTCCCATGTACCACTTGGTCTCCTCGACCCGCTGGCTGGCCGGAAGGATGTCCAGGTACTCGTTGCGTTCGGCGCGGAAGAAGCCCCAGCCGCGCTGCATATGCCGAATCAGCGAATGCGCCTTGTACTGCGTCGCGACGGCCATCTTGCGAATACCGGAGTTCAGGGCGTTGGACAGCGCGAAGTCGATGATTCTGCTGGTGCCGCCGAAGTGGACTGCGGGTTTGGCCCGCCGGGCGGTCAGCTCCTTGAGCCGGCTTCCCCGGCCGCCGGCCAGGACGAAGGCCATGGTGTGGGATGAGAGTCGGGTGGGTGCTCCGGTGGTGCCCATGGTTGCTCCTCATCGGGTGGGGACTTCAGCTGAGGTCCGGGGTGAAGATGACTGTCGACAGTGGTGGCAGCACGACCTCTGCGGAGAACGGCCAGCCGTGTGAGCCCGAGGTTTCTGCGCCGAACGAGCCGAGGTTGCCTCGGTTCTGCCCGCCGTAGTGGGACGAATCGGTGTTCAGCGCCTCTCTCCAGCAGCCGCCTGCCGGCAGGCCGAGCCGGTATCCGCTGCGCTCCACCGGGGTGAAGTTGACCGCGACGAGAACCGGCCGATCTTCATCCTCACCGCACCGGATCCAGGCGAAGACGCTGTTGTCCGCGTCGTCGACGACAACCCACCGAAAGCCGCCGTCGCTGGTGTCGCGGACGTGCAATGCACGGTATTCGCGGTAGAGCGCGTTCAGGTCACGCACCAGCGATTGGATGCCGGCATGACCGGGGTCTGCCAGTGCGTCCCAGTCAACGGTGCCCTCGTGGTCCCATTCGCTGCGCTGAGCGAGCTCCTGGCCCATGAACAGCAGCTTCTTGCCCGGATGGCCCCACATATAGCCCAGGAAGGCACGGACGCTGGCGAGCTTCTCCTCATGGGTCCCCGGTGCCCGGCCGTACAGTGAGCCCTTGCCGTGGACGACTTCGTCGTGGCTGATCGGGAGGATGAAATTCTCGGTGAAGGCGTAGGTGAGCGGGAAGGTCAGCTCGTGGTGGTGATACTTGCGGTGCACCGGATCGGCGCCGAGGTAGGTCAGCGCGTCGTTCATCCAGCCGATGTTCCACTTGTAGCCGAAGCCGAGCCCGCCGTGGTCCACCGGCCGGCTGACCCCCGGGAACGACGTCGACTCCTCGGCGACGGTGATCGCCCCGGGAACCTCGCCGTAGACGCGGGTGTTCATCTCCTGAAGCAGCCGGATCGCCTCGTAGTTCTCCCGTCCGCCGTCCCGGTTCGGAATCCACTCGCCGTCTTCCCGCGAGTAGTCCCGGTAGAGCATGGACGCAACCGCATCGACGCGCAGGCCGTCGAGGTGGTACTCCTGCAGCCAGTACAGTGCGTTAGAGATCAGATAGTCGGCGACTTCGGGCCTGCCGTAGTCGTAGATGAGGGTGTTCCAGTCCTGGTGGAACCCCTCGCGCGGATCCGCGTGCTCATACAGCGGTCCGCCGTTGAACCGGCTGAGCCCGTGTTCGTCGGCAGGAAAGTGCGCCGGCACCCAGTCAGCGATGACGCCGAGCCCGGCCTGGTGGGCGGCGTCAATGAGAGCGGCGAACTCCTCAGGAGTGCCGTGCCGGATTGTCGGCGCGTACATCCCGACCGGCTGGTACCCCCAGGAGCCGCTGAACGGGTGCTCGGTGATCGGCATCAGCTCGATATGGGTGAAGCCGAGATCGGCCACGTACTCCACCAGCTGCTCGGCCAGTTCCGGATAGGACAGCGGCCGGCCGCCTTCGGCACACCGCCAGGAGCCCAGGTGCACTTCGTAGATGCTGATCGGGGCATCGAACCGCTGGGCCGCTGCACGGCGCGAGATCCAGCTGTCATCGCCCCAGAGGTGCTGGTCGATGCGGCGCACCACTGAGCCGTTGCGCGGCGGGTGCTCCGAGCCGAAGGCCACCGGGTCGGCCTTCCAGGGCAGTGCATGACCCTGCGCGCTGATGATTTGGTACTTGTAGAGGGAGCCTTCGGCGATGCCGGGCACGGTGATCGTCCAGATGCCGGTTGAGCCGACCGGGTCCAGCACCGAGGCGTTGGGGTTCCAGTCGTTGAAGTCGCCGACGACGCTGACCTGCTGTGCATGCGGTGCCCAGACGGCGAACCGGACGGCTTCACCTTCGGGCAGATCGACGAAGTGGGCGCCGAAGCGATGCCATAGTGGAGCAGCGGCATCAGTGAGGGAGGCTGCCATCGGCTCACCGTCCTGTCACCGTGGCCGGGAGCGCCGAGCCGACCGACCAGATCTCGTCCATATAGCCGCGCACCGCACGGTCTGCGGAGAAGAAGCCGACCCGTGCGGTGTTCAGGACTGCCTGGTGCCGCCAGACCGCTGGTGTCTTGAACGTCTTCTCGACGCTGGCCTGGGCGGCGTCGTAGGCGTCGAAGTCCTCGGTGACTAAGAAGTAGTCGTGGTGCCAGAGCAGGTCGAGCAGTCCGTGGTAGCGCTCTGGCTCCTCAGGGCTGAAGAACCCCTCGGCCAGCAGCTGCAGCACAGGCGGCAGGTGGTCGCTGCCCTCGATCGCCAGCTTGGAGTGCTCAGGGACCGCGCGCCGTTCCAGCACCTCCTGGGCGGTCAGGCCGAACAGGAAGAAGTTCTGCTCACCGACTAACTGGCGGATCTCCACATTGGCCCCGTCCAGGGTGCCGATGGTCAGTGCGCCGTTGAGCGCGAACTTCATATTGCCGGTGCCGGAGGCCTCCATGCCGGCGGTAGAGATCTGCTCGGAGAGGTCTGCGGCCGGGATCAGCCGCTCGGCCATGGTCACGTTGTAGTTGGCCGGGTAATGGATGGTGAGCAGCTCGCTGGTGTCCGGGTCACGGTTGATGACGGCGGCGACGTCGTTGATCAGCCGGATGATCTGCTTGGCGACCGCGTAGCCCGGGGCCGCCTTCCCGCCGAAGATCTTCACCCGCGGCACCCAGTCACCGCCGGGGTCGGCTTTGATGCGCTGCCACTGCGCGATGGTGTGGAGGATGTTCAGCAGCTGACGCTTGTACTCGTGGATGCGTTTGACCTGCACGTCGAACAGGGCCTCGGTGTTGACCGGGTGGCCGGTCTGCTGGCTGAGCCACTCGGCGACGGCGAGCTTGTTCTCCCGCTTGGTGGCCCCGAACGCATCACCGAACGCCGGATCCTCGGCGAACGGCTCGAGTCCGCGCAGCCGGTCCAAATCAGTCTCCCAGCCGGGGCCGATGGCCTGGCTGATGAGCCGGGACAGCGCTGGGTTGGCGGCCCGCAGCCAACGCCTCGGCGTAATGCCGTTGGTCTGGTTCACGATGCGCCCCGGATGGGCGGCGTCGAGCTCGGCGAAAAGTTCCCGGCGCACCATTTCGGTGTGCAGAGCGGAAACGCCGTTGATGCGGTGGGCCAGGATAAAGGCCAAGTTGCCCATCTGCACCGAACCGTCGGTGATGATGCGTGAAGCCTCTCCGAGAGCGGGGGCCTGCTCACGGTGCCAGTGGTCGACCGCCTCGATGATCTGCAGGTGGCGCGGCAGCACCCGGCCGAGCAGTTCGACCGGCCAGCGCTCCAGGGCCTCGGGCAGCAGGGTGTGGTTGGTGTAGGCCAGGGTGGCGGTGACGATGTCGAGGGCCTCGGCCAGGTCGTAGCCGTGCTCGTCCAGCAGCAGGCGCAGCAGTTCCGGGCCGGCCATGGTCGGATGGGTGTCGTTGAGCTGGATCGCGGCATGGGACGGCAGCGTCCTCAAGTCTGAGGAATGCTCGCCGAACTGCCGCAGGATGTCGGCGATGGCGGCAGCGGTCAGAAAGTACTCCTGGCGCAGCCGCAGATCCTTGCCGGCGTCTGTGCTGTCATCGGGGTAGAGCACCCGGCTCAGCGACCTGGCCAGGGTCTGGGCCTCGACGGCGCCGGTGAAGTCTCCGGAGTTGAACCGGGCCAGGTCCAGCGGCTCCTCGGCGTGGGCTGACCACAGCCGTAGCGTGTTCGCCCAGTTGCTGCGCCAGCCGACCACCGGCAGGTCATGGGCCTGCGCCACAATATGCCGCTCCGGCTGCCAGCCGTCCTCTGAGATATGACCGCCGAATCCGATGCGAAATGCCGACTCAGGCCGGTCAACCTCCCAGACCGTGCCCTCCCGCAGCCAACTCTCCGGGACTTCAACCTGCTGACCGGCGTCGAAGTGCTGCTCGAACAGTCCGTTCTCATAGCGGATGCCGTAGCCGGTGGCGATGCACCCCAGCGTGGCAGTCGACTCCAAGTAGCAGGCCGCGAGCCGGCCCAGTCCGCCATTGCCCAGCGCGGGGTCAGCCTCATCGTGGACGAGAGCCGAATAGTCGAGGCCGAGCCCTTCCACCGCCGATCGGGCAAGAGACTGAATGCCCAGGTTGATCGCGGCGTCGTCGAGCAGCCGTCCGACCAGGAACTCCATCGACAGGTAGTAAACCCGTTTGGACCCGGAATGCTGAGCGTGCTGGCGCGATCGCAGCCAGATCTCCATCACCCGGTGGCGGATCGTCAGGCTGAGTGCCGTCCGCCATTGCTGGACCGTCGCCTCGGCCGGGGTGACGGCGAAGGTGGTGCGGAGGTGCTCAACGAGTTCGAGGCTGAACGATTCGACATCAACATCGGGCACGGTACTGAAACCATTGGGGACATCAACGCGTTCAGCCATGCGGCTCCAAGCTCACGAAGGGTCTCAGTGCCGTCAGCTTAGCAGGATCGTCAGCCCGGTTGGTGGGGAGCACCCAGGCGGGACTACTCGGTATAGAGCGATTTCTGGCTGGTCTCCGGGGACAGGACCAGGCTGATCATGGTCAGCACCGCCAGGAAGGCCAGGTAGAGGCCGACCGCCCAGACACCGTAGCTCTGCACCAGCCAGGTGGCCACGAACGGGGTCAGTGCCGCACCCAGGATGGATGAGACGTTGTAGGCCACACCGGAACCGGTGTACCTGGTGTTGGTGGGGAAGAGCTCCGGCAGGTAGGCGGACATCGGGCCAAAGGTCAGGCCCATCAGCGACATGCCGACCGAGAGGAACATCAGCATCTGCCACACGTTCATGTCCGCGCCGGAGCCGATCGAGTCCGGGTTGAGCCAGACATTGAAGCTCAGGCCGAAGACGATGATCGCGGCGGTGGTGGTCATCAGCATGCGCCGGCGTCCGAACCTGTCGGCCAGGCGGCCGGCGATCGGAATGAAGATGGCGAACAGCACGATCGAGATCACCTGCAGCACGAGGAAGGACTGGTATCCGTAGGCCAAGCCGCCTGCGGCTGCCCCGGCGATCGCGTAGGACAGGATCCAGGTGGTCATGAGGTAGAAGAGACCGTAGGTGGCCAGCATGATGAAGGTGCCCAGGATGATCTCGCGCCAGTTCTTGCGGAAGACCTCGCCCACCGGGACCTTGGCCTTCTCCTTGTTCTCCATGGCCTTGGCGAAGACCGGGGTCTCCTCGATGCGCAGCCGGACATAGAGCCCGACGACGACCATCACCACCGAGAGCAGGAAGGGGATGCGCCAGCCCCACACCAGGAACGGGTCCTGCAGTGCCTCTTCCACCGGCAATGCTTGGACGGCCGCGGAGTCGTAGCTGTAGAGGGTGGCCAGCAGCAGGAACAGGCCGTTGGCCAGGATGAAACCGAAGGGGGCGCCGAGCTGCGGCCACATGGCCGCCTGGGCACGCTTGCCGGGCTTGGCCGTCTCCGAGGCCAGCAGCGCCGCGCCGGACCATTCGCCGCCCAGCCCCAATCCTTGGCAGAACCGGAAGACGGTGAGCATCAGCGGAGCCCAGATGCCGATCTGGTAGATCGTGGGCAGCAGTCCGATCAGGAACGTCGCGATGCCCATGGTCAGCAGCGCCCCGACCAGAGTGGCCTTCCGCCCGATGGTGTCACCGAGGTGACCGAAGAGCACCGCGCCCAGCGGCCGGGCTACGAACGCGGCACCGAAGGTGGCCATGGAGGCCAGCAGGGCAGCGCCATCGTCCTCGGTGATGAAGAAGAGGATCGGGAAGACCGAGACTGCGGCGGTGGCGTAGATGTAGAAGTCGTAGAACTCGATCGTGGTGCCGATCAGCGAGGCGATGATGATGCGGTGCCGCGGAACCGTCAGGTTCTCATCGGCGATCTCGTCGCCCTGATTCGGATTCTTCGGCTCAGGGGCAGGGGCGGCAGCGGCATCGACTGATGTGGACATCCTGGTCTTTCGTCGGGGTATTGAGGCGAGGTGGCCCCGCGGAGGCAGGGCAAGCTCCAGAATTTTAGACGTAGCAGCTGAGGCAGCCTGTCTAGCATCAGCTTTATCTCAACAACTGAGATGACAGAGCTCAGTAGTAGACCGCGAGGGGGCCATTGGGACCCTCGATCACGTTGACGTCGGTGTTGAAGATCTCGGAGAGCACATGGTCCTGCATGATCTCCGCAGGAGTGCCGTGCTTGACCACCTGGCCGTGCTTCATCGCCAGGATCTTGTCGGAGTAGTGGGCGGCGAAGTTGATGTCGTGCAGCACGATCACGATGGTCCGGCCGAGCTCGTCGGCGGCGCGGCGCAGCTGCTGCATCATCTGCACAGCGTGCTGCATGTCCAGGTTGTTCAGCGGCTCATCCAGCAGCACGTAGTCGGTGTTCTGTGCCAGCACCATCGCCACATAGGCCCGCTGCCGTTGGCCGCCCGAGAGCTGGTCCAGATAGCGGTTCTCCAGCTCGGTGAGGTCGAGGAAGTCGATGGCCTCGGAGATGTACTTCTCGTCCCCGATGGTCAGCCGGCCGCGCGAGTGCGGGAACCGGCCGAAGCCGACCAGCTGGCGGACCGTCAGCCGGGTGACGAAGTGGTTCTCCTGGCGCAGCACCGACAGGATCTTGGCGATGGACTTCGACGGGGTGTTGACGATGTCGTGCCCTGCCACCTCGATGGTGCCCTGGTCGATGTCCAGCAGCCGGCCGATCATGGTGAGGATGGTGGACTTGCCCGCGCCGTTGGGCCCCACCAGCGCGGTCACTCCCCCGGATTCGATCTCGGTGGTGACAGCACCGATCTTGACCTTGTCTGAGTAGTCCTTGGTGACGTCGGTCAGGGTGATGCTCATAGTCGCCCCTTCCTCATCAGAACGATCAGGAAGACGAGCCCGCCGATGAGCTCGACGATGATGGTCACTGCCCCGCCGGCGTCCCAGATGTGGCGCAGCATGAAGTAGCTGCCGGCCAGAATGGTGTACCCGAAGAGGACCGCCATGGGGAAGAGCATCCGGTGGGAGTAGGTGTCGGAGAACTGGTAGGCGAGGATCGCGGCAAGGAATCCGAGGAACATCATGGGGCCCACCAGGGCGGTGGCGGTGGCCACCAGCACAGAGACCAGGGCCATGATGATGATCAGCTCCCGTCGGTACGCCACGCCCAGGTTCTGCGCAGTGGTGCGGCCCAGGGCGATGACGTTGAGCGTGTTGGCGCGGAGCCACAGCAGGGCCACCACGACCAGCACGATCGGGATGGCGTAGGGCAGGTAGTCGGCGCGAGCGTTGGAGATATTGCCGAAGAGCCGTGCCTGCAGCACGTCGAACTCGCTGGGGGTGAGCATGCGCTGCATGAAATTCGACAGCGACCCCAGCACCCCGCCGATGACGACGCCGACCAGCAGCATGATGTGGATATTGGAGAACCGGCCACTCAGCAGCCAGGTGTAGAGGATGGTGGCCAGGACCACCATGGCCGCCATCTGCATGAGGAAGGGGCCGACGCCGACCAGCGCGGTGGCGCTTCCGACGCCGAGCAGGAACACCGCAGTGGTCTGGATGGCGGTGTACAGGCTGCCGAAGCCCATGATGCCGGGGGTCAGGATGCGGTTGTTGACCGCGGTCTGGAAGGCGACCGTCGCCACGGCGTGGCACACGGCGACCACCGCGATGGTGATCAGGGAGTCCCGGCGCATTGCCACGATGAGCCACCAGGGCCGGGTGCCGGTTTCACCCGGGTTGTCCCAGGTCATGATGCCGAAGGTGACCCCGACGGCGAGGAGGCCCAGGGCCGTCATGATGAGGATATACCGGCGCATGTGACGCCGGTCAGTGATGGGCCCGGAGCGGCGGTCTGCCTGGGCGGGGCCGGCGGCGGAGGCACCTGGGGACCGGGGTTCCGGGGGCGGCGAGTCCGGGAAGTCCCGCTCGGCGGTTTTGAACATCATGTCACCAGCCCCCCTTTCTTCCGCTGGCGCAGCAGCAGGCCCAGGAAGACCGCACCTCCCACCAGGCCCAGCACCATGCCGACCGGGATCTCGAAGGGCGCGATGATGAGCCGGCCGATGAGGTCGCAGATCGTCACGGTGCAGATGCCCACCAACACCACCCAGGGCAGGTTGGTGCGCAGGTCGTCGCCGCGGAACAGCGATACGATATTCGGCACCACCAGCCCCAGGAACGGCAGCACGCCCACCACGGTGGCGGTCACGCCGGTGGCCACTGCGACCATGGCGGTTCCCATGAACAGCACCAGGGCGTAGTTGAGGCCCACATTGGTGGCCATGTCCTTGCCGAGCCCGGCCACGGTGAACTGGTCGGCGGTGATGAAGACCAGCACGGTGACGATCAGCACGATCCACAGCAGCTCGTAGCGGCCCTGGATGACTCCGGTGAAGGAGCCCTGGAACCAGATGCTCAGGGTTTGCAGACGGTCGGTGACCAGCGCCAGATAGGTGCTGAAGGAGCTCACAACAGCCCCGAGCATAATGCCGATGATGGGCACGATGAGGCTGGACTTCAGCGAGACCCGGCGCAGGAAGAGGAAGAAGACCATCGTGCCGATGAAGGACATGACGACGGCGCCCATCATTCTCTCGAAGAGGGTGGCATAGGGGAAGAGCCACATCACCAGGATCAGGCCGAGACCGGCCCATTCGGTGGTGCCCATCGTGGAGGGCTCCACGAACCGGTTCTGGGTCAGCAGCTGCATGATGACCCCGCACATGGCCATGGCGGCTCCGGCGAGGATGAGCGCGACGGTGCGCGGCACCCGGGTGATGCCGAACATCCAGAAGTTCTCCCAGTCCTCGCCGCCGAAGACGTCGAACTGGCCGACCAGCAGGGAGGCGACCACCAGAGCGAGCGTGATGAGGATCGCAACCAGGAATGCCGGGGTCCAGAGCCGGCGGTGACGACGGGTCCGAGGGTCCTCCACGAGGATGTCGCGGCTGGTCTGCGAGACGTCCTGCCGCAGGGTGGTGGTCATGGGAACCTCAGAACGTGGATGGACAAGGAGTGCGTGACTTAATGCGGTTTTGCAATGCTATGGGAGATGGACAAAGAGACCAAGTCTCAATGTCCACCTCCCATCAGCACAGCGGCCAGCTACTCAGCTGCCTCCAACTGGTCGGCGAAGTTGTTGAGGAACTCGGTGTAGGCCTGAATATCCTCCGTGAGGTACATGTGCTGCGGCATGTAGACAATCTGCTCATTCTCGATCGCCGCGGTCTGCTGCAGAGCTGGGGAGTCAGCGATGAGCTCCTCCGCAGCGGTGTACTCCGGGTCCTCGGGGTTCATACCGTCGCGGTCCAGCACGATGATCCATTCGGGGTCGGAGTCGGCGATGGCCTCCACGGAGATGTCGTCACCCTCGTGGTCGCCGGACTCGTCCTCGACCTCCAGGGCAGGCACCAGGTCGAACTCCTGGAAGATCTCGGCGATGGCGCGGCCCTCGGTGGGCCCGGCGTAGTTGATGTCGCCGCCGGAGGTGATGAGGCCCATGACGGTGTCCTCGCCGTTGTATGCCTCAGACACCCGGTCGATGGCTTCGTCAAGGTCGGCGATGAGATCCTCGGCCTCAGCCTCGGCGCCGAAGATCAGTCCAATGCTCTCGACCTGTTCACGCAGTCCGTCAAAGAAAGTCTCGGGGTCGGAGACGGCCTCGTTCCACTCGAGGATGATGCCATCCTCAGGCATCAGACCGGCCATTTCGTCGTAGTACTGAGAGTAGCGCTGGCCGGTGATGACCAGATCGGGCTCTGCAGCGGCGAAGACCTCGAAGTTCGGCTCCTGGTGGTTGCCGGTGTCGAGGATACCCTCGTCCTCGGCATAGGTCTCGTGGATGTGGGGGCGCATCAGGCCGCGCGAGGCCACGCTGAGCTCCACACCGAGATCCTCCAGAACACGGAAGGTGCGGTTGTCGAAGGCGCCCACCGAGTCGATCGCCTCGGGGTCGATCTCGTGGGTGCCGTGGTCGTCCTCGACGGTGATGGTGCCGGCCTCGGAGTCTTCGGCGTCGCCGTTCTCCTCCTCGCTGGTCTCGGCCTCGCCGTTGTCTGCGTCGTCCTCAGCCTCATCGCCGTTGTCGCCGCATGCCGTCAGTGCCAGGGCGGCAATCGCGCCCACGGAGAGGAGCTTGAATAGCGGGCTCCCCTCGCCTTCGGGTGCCGTGATGGAGAGAGTCATGAAGGGGTACCTTCCTCGTTTGTTTTCTACTTAGCCTGTCCTAAGCTGACCAGAAGCTTACGCGGGACTGAATGGGGTTAGCAAATACCTCATGCCCACGTTTCAGAATATGAGGTGCTGGCGCCCGCTACCCTGGTTCCATGGCTTCCCCCGATGCGCTCAAGCCCGTGCTCACTCCGCGGGGCTGGGAGCTGCTGAACTCACTTCCGGAGTATGATTCGGCCAGCTCGGCTGCGCTCAATGCTCAGCTGCGGAAGGAGGGCTGGGATCCAGCGACCGTGGCTGCGGCGCTGACCCAGTCGCGACTGCGCCGTGATGCGCAGGCGAAGTTCGGAGAGTTCGCCTCCCGGATGCTGCTCACTCCTGAGGGACTGCAGCAGTCCACCCGGCTGGCTGTGGCCGCTCGGCATGCGCGGCGTTTCCGGCAGGCCCGGCTGGAGCATGTGGCAGACCTGGGCTGCGGACTGGGTGCGGATGCTCTCGCTTTGGCTTCGCTGGGAATGCGCGTCACCGCGGTGGACGCCGATGAGACCACGGCCGCTGCGGCCCATATCAACCTGCACCCGTTCCCAGAAGCGCAGGTCGTCCATTCCACTGCGCAAGAATGGGCTGAAGAATATCTTGCCCCAGATTCACACATCGTCTCGGCGCATTCAGCCGAGAGCCGCTTCAAGGATGCGGGGTTAGGTCTATGGTTGGATCCGGCCCGGCGCAACCAACGCTCTCGGCTATGGGACCCGGAGGAGTTCAGCCCACCACTGAGCTTTGTGACCGAACTGGCGTCCACCGGCATCCCCCTGGGGGTCAAACTGGGGCCGGGCATCCCGCATGAACTGGTCCCCACCGACTGCGAGGCCGAATGGGTCAGCATGGATGGGGAGCTGGTGGAGGTGGTCCTATGGTTCAACGCTCTGACCCGGCGCAACGCCGACGGCGCCCCAGTCCGCCGGGCAGCAACGGTGCTGAGAACCGGCGTCTCTGCTCCCGGCTCCACCCCCGCCTCAGCGGAACTGGCCACCCCCTCAGACTTCGGGGATGGGGCCCGGCTGACGGCCTCAGGTCCAGACGGCCTGTCTGGAATCCTCTGGGAGCCTGATCCGGCGGTGATCCGGGCCGGGCTGGTGGCCGAGCTGTGCGAACAGCTCGGCGGGCGGCTGCTCGATGAGCGCATCGCGTATTTCTGCACTGATAGTCCCGGCAGCGGGGGGACCCCGCTGGCGCGGGGATACCGGATTCTGGAGGTGATGGGGTTCTCCGCCAAGCGGCTCAAGCAGTGGTGTGCGGAACACGAGATCACCAGCGTCGAGATCAAGAAGCGCGGCGTCGATGTGGTGCCGGAGCAGCTGCGCAAGCAGATCTTGCCGAAGAGGCCCAAGGGACAGCCCAAAGCCGCGGGCCATCACGCGACGGTGATCATCACACGTCTGGGCGATGACCGGCTGGCAGCAGTGGTCCAGCCCCTGGGCTGATCCTCAGCGTCAGTCCGTCCCGGGGGCTCGGCTGCGCCGGCGCAGTGCATAGCCGGCCGCCACAGCTAACCCGATAACGGCCAGGGCAAGGGCCCCCCAGCTGAGGATTCCACCCCATGGGGCTGACTCCTCAGCGTTGTCGCCGTCCGTCTCCACCAGCTCGGCGTCAGTCGCCTGATCATCTGCAGCAGGGGTGTCCAGTGGCTCGGCATCAGTGGGCTCAGCAGTCGACTCCGTCTCCTCGGTCTCAGCGAGCTGGGCGTCGTCGTCCTCTTCAGCCGCCGGCACATCAACCTCGAAGCCGAAGCTGCTCTCTTCGCTGTGGCCGTCGGAATAGACCACCCGGTAGTGAACCTCATACTCGCCATTGGGAAGTGGTTCGGGGAGATCGGTGCTCATTCTGGATCCGTCCACCTCGGCCGGATCCTCAGAGGCCCAGTTCTGCTCCTCCGAGTCAAGCACCAAAATGTCGTTGGTGATTCCATCACCTGTGGTCAGACCGGAACCGGAGAACTCCAGGACGACCTGATCCGGCAGTTCGGCCAGCACCTCCTCAGCCTCTGGAGTCGAGGCGATCAGCGTGTCATGAGCGGAGACGGGGGCTGCAGTGAGCGCCCCCAGGGTCAGTGCTGCGCATCCGGCGAGGGCGCCGAGACGCAGGCGCGCAGGGGCAATGGTGTGTGTAGGCATCGTCAAGTCTTTCTGTCTTGTGAAGTGTGAGAGCGGCAAGTGCCTTCGAAGGCAATGCCGCAGCATCTGGATGGTGCTGTTTACGTCACAAGAGCGGGCGGACCACGAAGGCTCCGCGGTCCGGAGCCGAGCCAGGCGTCGTCCTCGTTCTCCGGGTGCCGGACGGAAAAGGCGATGCGCCGCGGTGCAGAGTGCGGAGCCGGCTGGCGCTCCAGGAGGATCAGCACCGGTGTGATCACCAGCCGCTTTGCGATGGCGTGCAGCAGGACCTCACCACGCCGCAGCAGAAGATAGGCCAATGCCGCGGCCATCAGGTGGGTGGCCAGCATCGACGAACCGGTCTGAGCGGCGATGCCCGGAACCGAACTGTGCACGGCCTCCCCCACCGCCGGGGACACAGCGAGCTCATTGCTGGCCCCGGTGCCGCCAAACGGCAGCAGCGCCGCCTCGACGTGGTGGGTGTGAGAGTCGGCAACCAGCCCCGAACTTCCGGCCGAGGAGGCAGGAAAGAGCGCGAAGAGAATGTGAAGGGCCGCCTGGCTGCTGAGCACTGCCGCCACCAATCGGGCACGGCTGAGCGTGACCCCGGAGAGCTGGACGCAGAGGGGCACGCTGACCGTGACTGCCAGCAGAATCACCACCGCATGGGGAGCCTGATGGCCCGCCGCAACGTGCGCCAGCACCGCTGCGCCCACTGCCACCATGGCGGCAAGGGCCCCACGGATCAGCTTGGCGGAACCGGTGATCCGGCGCTGTTCAGGAGCCACACCATGGATTCTACAACGCGTAGAAATGACCCGCTGGTCCCCCTCGCGTTTTCAGCGAAGAGCACACTGGCTCTGATACGTCTGACATCAAGTCATCAATTTTAATGATGCTATGATGCAACCATGCGGACGACTATCACTCTTACTCCTGAGGCTGAGTCTTCGATCAGGCGCCTCATGCAGGAGCGCAACCTGAGCTTCAAGGACGCGGTCAACATCGCGATCATTCAGGGCTCGAGTGTTCCACGTGACGGGATCAAACGACCTGTCACTCGCACCGCAAGAATGGGGAGGCCCTTGGTCTCCCTGGAGAAGGCACTGCAGCTGTCCGGAGAGCTCGAGGACGAAGCCATTCTCGACAAGATGAAGCTGAACAAATGATCTTGGTGGACGCAAACGTTCTGCTCTACGCGGTGGACGAGGACGCTGAGCATCACGATGAATCCCGAGACTGGCTTGATCCTGCCCTCTATGGAGGCCGAACAGTGCTCCTGCCCTGGGTCTCCTTGATCGCTTTTCTGCGCATCTCCACCCACCCGCGCATCTTTGAGAGCCCACTGCCAGTCTCCGATGCCCTGGCAAACGTCTCAGAGTGGCTGAACAGCCCCGCATCTTCAGTCCCCGGCGTCGGAGCCGAGGTGCTCCCCGCTCTCACTCAATTCCTGAATGAGGCCGGAACGGGAGGCAACCTGACCAATGATGCACACCTGGCCTCCATCGCTCTCACCCACCAGGCCACAGTCGCAACCTTCGACTCAGATTTCGGACGGTTCACGGGCGTCCGCTGGGCCCGCCCAAGGGAGTTCCGGGATGGTGCTCCGCGAGAGGCTTGAAGGCCTCTGGATGTTCTTCCGAGTGGAACGAGGCAGAGGATCCCGAGCGATCTTCAGGAACTCACCGAGGAGCTCGAAGAAGAGCTGAAAGACCAGGAGAGCGACGGTCAGCTCAAGAGGTCTCAGCAGGCAGAGTGACCGACCGGGTAGCTGCCCACCTCCACCGGCAGCGCACCGGATGCCTCAGCGCCGGTAAGAACCTCGATGAGCGCCTCGAACTGCTCAGGGGAGCGGCCGTAGAGGGCGATCTTGGCATCAGCAGCGGAGTCGGCGAGCGCCTCGGGCCGGTCCAGGGACACCACCACATCGCCCGAGCCAGGCGTGCTCCCGCCCAGGAGGGTCACCACCGGACCGTTGCCCACCTGCAGACCCGCCTCCTGCGCGGCGGCGGCCAGGCGGTCCCGGTCCTGCTGGGTGCCGCCCTGGATCTGCAGCGACCCGTCGATCAGCTCGGTCTGACACTGCCCCTCCACCACCGTGATCGAAGCAGCGGCCACCTGCTCGGCGACTGTGGCGGCGTCGACATCGGTGAGGCCGCTGTCACCAGAGTCTCCAGTGCCCTCCCACAAGGCGCCGTCGTACTCGGAATCCGCAGGGCCGTAGTTCATCCGTTCGGCAAGATCTTCGGGCACTGGTACTCCAGGACCTGCGGCCAGCAGCCCTGCGGCCAGATCCTGCTGCCACAGCACCAGGGCGACGACGCGCTCCGCGGCCTCCTCCAGCCGGGACTCCTCCAGTTCGCCGGTCTCCACCGCGGCGATGATCGCACTGTGCGCGCTGGGGGCCGAATGTGGCATGAGAATCAGATCAGCCCCGGCGGAGAGGGCCTCGACCACCGCCTGGTCACCGCCGAAGCGGTGGGCGATGGCTGCCATGTTCATCGCGTCGGTGACGATCACCCCGTCATGGCCCATCTCACGCAGCTCGGCGTAGGCAGCCTCCGACAACGAGGAGGGGACACCGTCCTCCAACGCCGGAACCTCGATATGCCCCATCATCACCATCGGGGCGCCTGCCTCGATCACCTCCGCGAACGGCAGCCAGTCACGGTCCCGAAGCTCACTGAGGCTCTGTGGCTGCACAGGCAGCGTGTCATGAGAATCGTCGGTGACCGACCCATGCCCGGGGAAGTGCTTCGCCGATCCGGCCACCCCGGCCACGGCCAGCCCGCGCAGCCCCTGCAGAGCCAGCGCGCTGACACTGTCCGGCTCAGCGCCGAAGCTGCGTGATCCGATCGTGGGGTCCGCCGCCCCGATGGTCACATCGGCGTTGGGAGCAAAGGCCATGGTGAAGCCGAGGTCAGCAAGGTCTTCGCCCATATGCCGGTGGGCCTGGCCGGCGCTCCAGAGCCCGCCGCCGGAGTGCTGCCCCGCCCCTGACTCGTGGACTGCGCCGTGGGCCATCGGTGTGGGCCATTCGGTCAGCGGCGCGCCGACGCGGGTCACCAGGCCGCCCTCCTGGTCCACGGAGACGATCGGCGGCACCGCACGGCCGGTTTCCTCCTCGTCGTCGGCGGAACCTGCCGCGGAGACGGTCTCGATCTGTTCGGCCAGCGCCTCGGTGTTCACGGAGTCAGAGCCGCCGGGAATATTGTGCCCCATCAGGATCACCCCGGCCAAGTGAAGCTCCTCGATCATCCCGGCGGCAGAGTCCGCGTCCGTGCCTGAGTACTCACCGATGAGCACCTGGCCTGCCCGCTGGGACAGTGTCATATCCGCCACCAGCTCAGCGGCCTGATCCCGGTGCTGGTCACCGGGTCCGGCCAAAGCATCCTCCTGCTCATCGATCGCATCGCGCACGTCCTGCTCCCTCTGGGCGCGCTCCTGCTCGGCGATCTCCTCCTCAGTCGGCTCCGTGCTCTCAGAACCGGGGGCATCAGTGCCGGGGGCGCCGGCGCCGTCGTTCCCGGTGCAGGAGGTCACCATCACGATGCCCGTGAGGGCGGCAGCAATCAGGAGGCGCGGAAATCGAGACATCCCCACAAGGGTACGGTCTACTGCTGGTTTTCGAGCTGCTTTCGACGCCGCTGGTCCAAAGCGGTGCACACCACCAGAGCCGCGGAGTCATATGGTCAAAGCGCTTCGGTACCTTTGGCATGGTCTTCCTCCTTCACCCTTGCCAGTGAAACACACTGTCTGCATCGAGCAGATCAGCAGGATCCACCCAGTTGCCTGCCGATAGGGTTGGCTGAACATTCCAGTTCCGCCGATGATGAGGAGATGCTGATGGGACTTCCATTCGCCGAGTCGAAGCGCTCGACCCTGGGCATCGAGTGGGAGCTGGCTCTGGTGGACCGGCAGACCGGCGACCTGCGCAGTGTGGCCGAGCGAATCCTGGAGGCCAGCCGGGCCGAGCATCCTGAGCTCTCCGGCGACGACGAGCACCCCTATGTGAAGCAGGAGCTGCTGCTGAACACCATCGAGCTGATCACTGATGTCTGCGGCAGCGTCGACGAGGGTGTTGGCCAGCTGCGCGAGACCGCCCTGAACGTCATGCGGCACTGCGAACCGCTGGATGTGGACCTCTACTGCCAGGGCAGCCACCCGTTCGCCCCGCCGACCAAGCAGCCGGTCACCGACAAGGAGCGCTATGCCGAACTGATCCGCCGCACCCAGTGGTGGGGCCGGCAGATGGTGATCTACGGGGTGCACGTCCATGTGGGGCTAGACGATGTGCGCCAGGCCATGCCTGTGGTGGACGGACTGCTCAACTACTATCCGCACTTCCAGGCGCTCTCGGCGTCGTCGCCGTTCTGGGGCGGCGAGTACACCGGCTACGCCTCCCAGCGCGCCCTGATGTTCCAGCAGCTGCCCACCGCGGGGCTGCCCTTCCAGTTCGACGACTGGGCCGGGTTCGAGGGCTGCGTGGCCGATATGCAGCACACCGGGGTGATCGACGATGTCACCGAAGTGCGCTGGGACATCCGTGCCGTTCCGCGGCTGGGCACGGTGGAGATGCGCGTCTGCGACGGCCTGGCCACCCTGGAGGAGATCGCCGGGATCGCCGCCCTGACCCAGTGCCTGGTCCATTCCATCGTGGAGAGTATTGAGGCGGGCAGCACGGTGCCGACGATGCCTCCCTGGCATATCCAGGAGAACAAGTGGCGCGCCGCCAGGTACGGGCTGGAGGCCATCATCATCCTCAACGCCGAGGGGGACGAGGAGCTGGTCACCGACCACCTGGAACGCGAGCTGGACCGGCTCGAGCCGGTGGCCGAGCGGTTGGGCTGCGCCGATGAGCTGCGGCTGGTGGAGCGGATGATGCAGGACGGCGCGGGCTACCAGCGCCAGCAGCGGGTGGCCGAAGCCCACGACGGCGATCTCCGCCAGGTGGTGCTGGACTCAGCCGCCCGGACCCGCACCTCCATCAACGGATAGCCGGCGCTGCCTGCTCCGGGCCTGTGAAGCCCACCAGCGTGTGCGGTGGCCTCGTGTGACGACATGTAGGGCTCGGATCAGCGAAGTATGTGGTCGCAGGGGGTCACCGAACGGCAACGGCAATGGACTCTGCTCGTCAGAGGCTGATGCGGTGCACCGGCAGGCTGGAGTCGGCAGGGATCGCCAACGACGACGCCCGCGCCCCTGATGCCACCAGCTGCGCTCCCAGCGCGGCCACCATGGCCCCGTTGTCGGTGCACAGCGGGATCGGCGGGACGGTGAGCTCGATCCCGGCGGCGGCACAACGCTCGGCGAGCAGTCCGCGCAACCGCGAGTTGGCCGCCACTCCCCCGCCGAGCAGCAGAGTGTTCAGCCCGTGTTCCTGACAGGCGCGCACCGCTTTTGAGGTCAGCACATCCACCACAGCCTCCTGGAAGCTGGCGGCTATGTCTGCCACCGGCACCTCCAACCCGGCGAGCTGGAACTGTTCCACCGCGCGGGCCACCGCGGTCTTCAGCCCGGAGAAGGACCAGTTGTGCCGGTGCTTGCCGGGGTTTTCGGCGGTGCCTTCAAACTTGGGTCTGGTGAGGCCGCGGGGAAAGGCGAAAGCCGTGGGGTCGCCTTCGCCGGCGGCAGCGTCGATCTTGGGGCCGCCGGGGTAGCCCAGGCCGAGCAGCCGGGCGGTCTTGTCATAGGCCTCCCCGGCGGCGTCGTCGATCGTAGCGCCCAGCAGCTCGACATCATCGGTCAGCGAGCCGACCCGCAGAATCTCGGTGTGCCCCCCGGAGACCAGCAGCGCACCTATTGAGGGCGATGCTTGCGAGCGCCTGCGGCTTTCGCCAGTCTCCACCGGCTCGGAGCATCTGGTGCCGGCACCGGTCTTCGCTCGGCTCCATTGCCCAGGGAGGGCCGGGGAGGCAGTCGATGCTGTCGAGCCTGAGACGGCGGTGCCACCACTTTCTTCAGGTCCCGGCGCCCCGGGGTCGCCGCCGCCCAGGAGCCCCACCGCCACATGGGCGACCAGGTGGTTGATCCCGTAGAGGGGTTTGCCGGTGGCCAGCGCCAGGCCCTTCGCCGAGGAGAGGCCGACCATCAGCGCCCCGGCCAGACCGGGACCTGCGGTGACCGCGATGGCATCGACCTCCTGCAGCTGCACCCCGGCAGTGGCCAACGCTTTGCGCAGCGTCGGGGTGAAGGCCTCCAGGTGGGCGCGGGCGGCGATCTCCGGGATCACCCCGCCGAAACGGACGTGCTCCTCCATGGAGGAGGCCACTTCATTGGCCAGCAGCCGGGTGCCGCGCACAATGCCGACCCCGGTTTCGTCACAGGAGGTCTCGATGCCCAGCACAAGCGGCTCAGCCGCAGCAGCGGTGGCGTTCATCGGGGGCCTCCCCGGAGGATCGGCGGTGGGTTCTCTGCACTTGTGCTCATGATCCGCCCCCAAGTGCAGATTTCGCGTCGGCGATCGGGGTGATGGGGCCATCTGGCACCGGGTTCCGCAGGTCTGCCGCAGAGGAGCGCCCGCGCTGCTTGAGCCGTTTGCGCATGATCAGGGCGTCGCCGCCGTCGGGATAGTACTGCCGCCGCTGGCGAATGGTCTCGAAGCCGTTGCGCCGGTAGAGCCGCTGAGCTCCGGGGTTGTCCGCCCGAACCTCCAGCAGCAGGTCCTCAGCCCCACGGTGCCGCGACTCCTCCTCGATGAGTGCCAGCAGCCGGCTGCCCAGACCCTGGCCCTGGGCCTCCGGGGCCACCGCCAGGGTCTGCACATCGGCCAGCGGCAGCACGCACATCATCCCGGCGTAGGCAATAATGCGCGGGACCGGGCCCGATTGAGGCGAGCGAAGAGTCGAGCGTGCTCGATCTGTTCCGAGGGGATTGAAGGTCGGCAGAGGCGACGTCTCTGCCACCCAGTACTTCCTGGTGGCACGGTGCGGCTCGAGGTTCGGCTCCGCCTGGGCGAGCTCGTCGAAGAAGAACCGCTCAGGCCAGGCGTCGTGCGGGAACAGTGTCTGCTCCAGCGCCAGCACCTCGGGCACATCGGCGCCAGTCATCTGCCGCACCGCAACCCCAGGTGAGGGCCAGGTGTTAGCCACAGTCGACCGCCGATCCCCGTGGGTGCGGCTGTTTCTGGCTTATGAGGCCAGAATCCGCCCGGTTCATCAAGAAACAACCGCACTCGATTCTCTGCAGACTCATGAGGCTGCCCCCTTGAGCATCTGCTGAGGAACCTTGGCGTCTGAGCCCCGCAGGTAGAGCGGCAGCGGCGGGCAGAGCACCCCGGTGAGCTCTCCGGTGACCGCCCCGTGGGCCAGCCGGCCCAGCTCAGCGGCATCGGGCAGCCACGCAGCGGCATCGGGCAGCAGCTCCGGAACGCTCAGATCTTGAGGGTAGAGCTGCACCCCTGATCCCACAGCCGGTAAGGCCGGAAGCTCGGCGGCAGGTCCCACGAAAGGCCCCTCAATGAGCCGGGAACCGACGTCGTCGCTCTCATAGCGCGCCCAGTAGACCTCACGACGCCGGGCATCAGTAGTCACCAGGAACTCGCCTGCGATTCCGGCATCGGTGGCACGCAGCGCCAGTGAGTCCAGGCTGCAGACACCATAGAGCGGCTTGTCCCAGGCTTCGGCGAGCGCATGGGCCAGGGCCAGTCCCACTCGTAAGCCGGTGAAGGGGCCCGGCCCCGCCCCGACGACGACGCCGCCGAGCTCCTCCCCGGTCACACTCGCCTCAGAGATCAGCTGATGAACGGCCGGGGCCAGGACTTCGGCGTGGGAGGTGGTCTGCTCAGTCTGCCAACTGCTCAGAGGCTCACCGTCGCCGGTCAGCGCGGCCGAGGCCCCGGCGGATGAGTCGATGGAGAGCAGCAGCACCTGTCTATGGTATCGGCGCTAGGGCGTGCCTGGCATATCCACGCCGCAATGAATGGATGCCATGACCTCAGGGGCCCAGACGGTGCCGCACCCAGTTGAGCGAGCCAAGAGTCGCGGCGCATGTGCCCGAGCAGACGAACAGAGAAGGGGATGGGCCAGAGGTGCCTCAAGGCGTCACGGCGTAGCGCAGGGCTGGTCCGGGAACTCCGAGCAGGAGCTCCCTGAGGTCCTCAAGCGGACGTGCTGGTGCCACCAGCTCCTGCCACGGGTAGAGGTCGAGTGTTCCGGCCAAAAAGTCCAGAGCCTCCACCAGGTGCCGAGGTTCATCATTGTGCGAGCCCTGGATCTGCAGGTCTCGACGCGCGATCTGCTCGGGGTCCACCGCTATCCGTCCGTCCGGGGCCCCTGATCCGGCGATAACCGCTGTGCCGAGAACATCGAGGGCTCCCAGGCCATCATGCAGTGCGCTGGATTTCCCGGAGAGTTCCAGCAGCACGTCACAGGCACCGATACCTGTGGTCACGGTGACTACGACGACGCCGTCAGATGCGGTCTCCAGGAGAAACTGATCCGGTGCCGTGGCGTAGATTCCCTGCCATCGCTCAACGACGTCCACGTCCCCGGTGCCGAAGAGCTTCGCGGCCGCGTCAAGAAGCAGGCCGAAGAGCGCCTCGGATTGGAAGGGTGCCAGGGCCTCGTCTCGGTAGTGGGTATCGCCCAGCAGCACCGTCGGCTCGGTCTCGGACCCGCTGCCGCCCTCGAAGAGCTAGGTGCACATCAGGTTCACATCCCAGGTCGCCATTGGTGGGTCCTGCGCGTGCAACCGTTGACGAAGGGCCTCTGTGGCAGGCAGTACGGCTGTTGCGGAATAGCGCAGCAGCGACCATCCGGTCAGCGTGGGCACCACAGGCGCGAGGGTGTGGCCTCCGCGGCGGATTCGCACCCGGAGCATGTCCAAGCCGCAGCGGCGAACTGCGCGCTGCTCAGCCAGCTCCGGACAGAGCCGGTCGATGTCTTGATTGACGGCGAACACCGTCCTGACCGCCGGGATGTCCCCTCTGCTGGTGTGCAGCAGGCCGGATTCTGCACCCAGCGCTGTAGTCCGGTAGCGGAAGTCCACACCCTGAGCCGCCAGCGAGTAACGGATCCTAGGGGCGGCGATGCGTGGACTCACCTGGCAGTCTTCCCGCAGCCAGACTCCGCCCAGTGCCCCGCATGTTCCGGTGCGCCCAGCGACGTCCTCGGCACCCAACGGGACGATCGCGGCGTCGTCATCATGGGCCGCCGCTAATTCCCGCAGCACGGAGAGTTCGTCCTCTGCACGTGCGACGACAACCGCGCCGTCAGTCCGCAGGTCCAGCCCCGCCTGGGCGTCCAGTTGCCTCCAACGGGCCCGGGAGCGTTGGGCTAGCTGGCGGGCGAATCCGGACTGGAGAGTGAATCCTAGATGGCCGAAGTTTCGGATGCTGGCTCCGCGGGGTTCGGCCGCGGCGTCGATGACCACCACGCGCAGACCACACTCCACCGCTGCCGCCGCAGCGCCTAGCCCGACGATTCCGGCGCCCACTACGGTGAGGTCATAGGGCGCCCCTGAACCTGCCACTGCCGCTACCGGATCACGTTTCGGATGTAGACGGCGATCGCTTCCAGCACGATCACGATGAGCAGGACGCTGAGGATCAGGAAGCTGAGCACGTCGTAGGCCAACTGGGCTTGGGTCTGCATCAGCCAGTAGCCGATGCCGCCGGCGCCGACGATGCCCAGCAGGGTAGAGTTTCTGACGTTGTTGTCCACCTGGTACATGATGTGAGCAACCATCGCCGGGGCGACCTGCCGCAGAGTAGAACCGAAGAAAACCTGAATCCGGGTTGCGCCCCCGGCTCGCAGGGCGTTCTGCACCCGGACGTCGGTCTCCTCGATGGAGTCAGCGAAGAGCTTGGAGAACAGACCGGTAGTGCCGAAGGCCAGCGCCAGAACGCCCGGTACGGGTCCGAAGCCGAGAATGACCAGCAGCACGATGGCCAGGATCAGTTCCGGGATCGCGCGGTTGACGACGATGAAAATGCGGAAGCACAATGCCACAGTGGGCGTAGGCGCCACATTCCGCGCGGCCATCGCACCTACCGGTAGGGCCAGCACGAGCCCCAGTAGTGTGGCCGCCAAGCCCATCTGCACCGTTTCGATCAGCGCGGGAAGCCAGTAGTCGACAAACCTGCCTTGGGTCCCGGGAATGAACTCTGAGATGGTAGGTATGAACCGTTCAACTCCGCGAGGAATCTGCTCCCAGCGGATGTTGGAAGCGATCAATGAAGCCACCAGCAGCACCACCAGGATTCCGATGCCGCCGAACCGCATCCAGCGTGCACCGGTCCAGGGAGGACTGACTCGTACGGCACCGGAGCGGGTGCGCACCGGCTCGTGGGTGGCCCAGCCGCTGCGGTCGGCCGCCTTGATCAGGCCGAGGAAACTGCGATCCCCACTGCTGGGACTCATAATGGCCGCACGGATGCCCATGGAGATCAGCTCGACCACGATGCAGAGCATCAGCACCCACAGCGCCAAGGCCATACCGCGCTGCCACTGCATGGTCTCCAGGGCTCCGGAGAGGTAGTAGCCGATACCAGGAACACCGACGTAGCCCAGGATCACCGAAGTACGCAGGTTGATGTCATAGCGGTGCAGGCCGGTGGCGATCATCTGGGGTATCAGTTGTGGGATCACCGTGGAGAGGATCCACTGCCAGCGTCCGCCGCCGGCGGCTTCGACGGCCTCCGAGGGACCCCGGTCGAGTTCCTCGATCGCGTCGGCGTACAGCTTGCCGATCATGCCGATGGAGCTGATGCCCATCGCCAGGATGCCGGTCAGCGCGCCGAGCCCGAAGAGCCGGAAAAGAATGATGGCGAAGACGAGGTCTGGGACTGCGCGGCAGAAGATGATCACCAAACGCGAGACGGTCCAGGAGAACCTGCCGCTGGTGGTGCTGGCCGCCGCCATGATGGCGATCGGCGTTGAGACGAAGACCGAGAAGCCGGTGGCAAGGAAGACAATGCCCAGCGTCTCGGCCGTCATGGCCAGCAACTCGCTGAGCGGCGGCCAGTTCAGCGGAAACGCCCGCTCTATGAAACGGGCTGCATTGTCGAAGTGTCCGAAGACGTTGGCCGGAGTGACCTCTAGCTCCCAGAGTGACCATGCACCGCCGCCAAGGAGCATGATCATGATGCCCCAGACGGCGACGACATGTGGGTTCGGCACCGGCCGCTTAGGGACAGGAGGCAGCACAGAGGTACGCGGCGGCTGGGCAGGACGTTCCATTGTCGCGGTCATGGCGTATTCCCCTCAGAAGAAATCCGGACTCGCAGCTCAGGACTGGTGTACAGCAGCCAGCTCAGACGTCTCTTGGGCGAGCTCCGTCTCGGAGACCACGGCAACGGCTTCATAGATCTCGTGGGCCTCCTTCAGGCTCAGCGAATGGGACTCGCGATCCATGACCAGCTCGCCCCCTCGCAGGCCAATGATTCGGTCAGAGAATTCCAGCGCCAGTTCCACCTGATGCAGGGAGCAGACCACAGTAAGGTTGTCCTCCTTGGCGATATTGCCGATCAGAGTCATGACTGTGGCCGAGGAAACGGGATCCAATGCTGCCACCGGCTCATCGGCCAGCAGCACTCGAGGCTCCTGGATCAGTGCCCGGGCGATAGCGACCCGCTGCATCTGACCTCCGGAGAGCGCATCAGCGCGTTGGAATGCCTTATCGGCCAGACCCACCCGTGCCAGCTGCTCCATCGCCTGCTCCTTGACCGCACGGGGGTAGCTGAACAACCCCAGCCGGGGTCCGCCCAGCGAGCCCAGTTTTCCGGTGCAGACGTTCTCCAGCACCGACATGGATTCCACCAAATGGAAGTGCTGGAAGATCATGCCGACGTTGCGGCGGAGCTTGCGCAGCCGTCCTGCACCTGCGGTGTGAACGTCGGTGCCAAGAGTGATGACCTCACCGCTGGTGGGTTTGTGCAGCCCGTTGATCTGCCGCAGCAGTGTCGATTTTCCCGAACCGGAGAGGCCCAGCAGAACATTGATCTTCTGCGGCGCAAAGTCAATGTTGATGCCATTGAGCGCAGTCACGCCACCGAAGCGTTTGGTGACGTTGCGCAACTGGATGGAACGCTCCTCGGGCGCGCTGAAAGCAACGCCCTTTGCGGCCATGCCGTGTGTGGTCATGTACTGTGCCATATTTGTGGTCTCTCTGTAGATGCTTCCAAAGTGGCGGGATTGATGGCGTCCGCACCCCGCCTGAACTCCACACGGGGTGCGGACAACAACATGTCACGGGAATACGGATCAGTCCGGGTCGCAGGCCTCGGCCTCAGTGATGTCGCAGACAGCACGAATGCCGTCGAAGACATCGTCGGTGGCTTCGATGTAACCCCACTGGGCGCCGCCGGGGATCAGGGCCGAACAGTCATTGGCCTCGTCATCGCCTGGCTCCGGGTTGTCGCAGTGGCCCGCCTCGGCCAAAACATCGGTGTTGAAGTCCTCAAGCATGATCTCCTGCATGGCCGCGACCATGGTCTCCGGAAGGTCACCGCTGGCAGCGAAGGGAGCAGACGGAATATCCTCAGACTCCCAAATGACCTTCATGCCGTCGGTCTCGTCGCTCAGCTGCACATCGAACATAGTGTCGTAGACGAAGCCGACGTCACAGTCATCGTTGATGACCGAGCGCACCGAGGAGTCGTGACCGCCTGACCACACCGGCTCATAGTCACCGGCATCCTCATCCAGGCCGGCCTCCATCATGCCTGCCAGCGGGTACAGCCGCCCGGAGGTGGAGACCTCGTCCACGAAACAGACGCGCTGACCCTCCAAATCCTCGATTCCGTTGAGATCAGCACGATCGTCCATCGTGACCAGGTAGGAGACGTAGGAGGCGGGCTCTTCAGGGCCGTCGATGGCAACTGCTACGGGCACAGCTCCGGCAGTGTCAGCGGCCAGTACGTAGGAGAACGGACCGAAGTTCGCGATGTCGGCCTGCCCTGCGCCCAGAGCTTCGATCACGGCAGAATAGGAGGTCACCTGGGTGTCGTTGATCGACACGTCCAGCTCCTCTTCGAATCTCTCCAGAAGCGGCCCGTACTCCTCGACCAAAGAAATGGAGTCCTCGGACGGGATGGAGATGAACTCCAGCGTGTCGGGCCAGTCTTCGTTGCCACCGGCGTCCGCCGCTTCGACGGTACCGTTCTCGTCGTTGCCGCTGCCACCGTCTCCACCATTATCGTCGTCGCCACAGGCGGAGAGCATCAGCGCAAGTGCTGCGATCGCCGCAGGGAATGTAGGTTTACGTGCCATTTTGGGGTGCTTAGTCCTTCACATCAGAGGTTGATCACAAGCGAGTACTCCGGGCGTTGGCTGAGGCTCTGGGCACATGCCAGCCGCGACCTCCTCAAGACTGCTCGGTGAAGGTTGACCCTGGGGTACAGGTGGAATAAAACCAGGCGAAACACAAGTGAACTGTGGACAAACTCAGCTGATGTTTCCCTCCTCAGTCGAACATGACGAGTAACATCCGTCACACTGCCCAGAGGTGTGGGCCGCTCCAGACGCGCCCCCGCCGAAAGAAGTGATGTCAAGACAGCGATCCGAAGCTCATCACGATGCGAGGAATGTGGCGGCCACACGGGGCCATGCGCCGATCCGGTCGTCAATAAGGGCGAAGTCCGCACGCATTCCTTCGTTCAGAGCCCCACGGTCCGCCAGTCCCGCCACACGAGCCGGACCAGAGCTGACCAGCCCGATCGCCTCCGGCAGTGGGATGATCCCGAGCTGTGCGAGAAGAACGGAGGCGGCCAGCAGACTGCTGGGCAAGTAGTCCGAAGCCAGAGCGTCCACTAGGCCCTCTCGTGCAAGTTCACGTGCCGAGATATTCCCAGAGTGTGAACCCCCGCGCAGCACGTTCGGAGCGCCAGCCACAATAGTCATTCCCGCCTCCCGGGCAGAGCTCGCGGCCTCCAGAGTGGTGGGGAACTCTGCGACTGTCCCACCGCGTCCCTGCAGCGCGAGAATCTCTTCGGCAGAGTCCGGATCATGGCCGAGGAGCCGGATCCGGCCGGCGGAAGCCTCAGAGGCAAGCCAGGACATATTGGCCTCACGAACGCCCCATTTCTCCGCTCGCTCGGCAATCAACCTCTCCACCTGGACCGTGGCCTCCTTATGCGTCAGTCCGTCTCCATCGATCAATGCCCGGCGCATCACCTCAGGGTCGGCGTACTGTCCCTGCCCCGGGGTGTGGTCCTCATAGGAGACCAACTGGACCGTCGCGTCAGCGCCGAGCTGCTCCAAACGGCGGCTCAGCGCCTGTGCTCCTTGTTCGGAGAAGACATCCAGCCGATGCAGCACCCGGTGATCCACCCGGTAGGAATCCGTGGCGTCCACTGTGTGACAGGTCTGCACTGCCCTCCCAGTGCTGCGCATAATGCCGCGGGCAGTCTGGTGCTGAAAGGCAGCTCCGTGGAACATGGTGGTAATCCCTGCCGAGGCGATACGACCCTCATAGGAGGCTATGGCGAATTCGACAGGGACTTCGGCATTGGCGCGCGGGCTGCGCTCCTTCTCCAGGGCGTCGCTGTGCACGTCGATGAACCCAGGCGTCAGCAGCAGATCACAACCGTCGAGATCCGCCGCGGTATCGACGAGACTCTCGACAACGCCGGCGATCCGCCCCTCACGCACCACGACGGTGGCATTGTCGAGGATGCGGTCCGGCATCACCGCCCGCACACCACGGATGGCATAGTCAGCAGGTGGCGCACCCAGCGGCCAACCGACAAGTTGCTCCGAGACCTGTGGCCTGCCCGGTGACTGAGCTTCGGTGACCGGGACAGTCATGCTGCTGCCTCCTCCAGTGCCGCGTGATGTTTCTCCAGCACAGCGCCGGGAGTTCCCTCGTCCACGATACGTCCCTTCGCCATGACGAGGACCCGGCTGGCCACGCGCCGGATGATACGCATATCGTGGTAGACGGCCAGCACACTCACTCCCTGGGAGGCGAGCCGCTCGATCATCACCAGGGCCTTCTCTCGGTTATACGGGTCCAGCGCTGAGACTGGCTCGTCCAGCAGCAGCAGCCGGGGTGGACTGACGATGCCGGCCGCCAGGTTCACCCGCTGGCGCTCACCCCCGGAGAGCACAGAGCAGTCCACGCCCCAGAGCTCCTCCTCGAGCCCCAGCCCGGTGAGCGCCTCACCCACGGCCTGCTCCGCCGTCGTTCCCTCGAGACCGCGGCGTCGGGCGGAGGTGAGCACATGCTGCCTCGGTGAGTTCCGTGGACCAGCACTGAGGAATTGGGAGACATAGCCGATCTCGCGACCGCGCAGCCGGGCCATGGAACGATCGTCGAGGGCAGTGAGCTCGATCGTCGCGCCGCCGGGAACACTCTCAGGCGCGAAGGCAGGCACCGCCGCAGCCGGCCGAGAGCGTGGCGGGGTCTCCCCGCCCGCGGGACCAGCACTGTGGAGCAGGACCTGACCCGCATCCGGCAGATAGTTGCGGATCAGGCAGCGCAGCAGGCTGGACTTGCCGGCGCCGGAGGAACCGGCGATCGCCACATGCTCACCCTCCTCCAGGTGTAGTGAGACCCCGTGCAGAGAGTCAATCACCTGCCCGCCCAGCCCATGGAGGGTAAAGCTCTTGCGCAGATCGACCACCGTCAGAATCGGTAACGTCATGGTGAATGTTCCTCCCTAGCTCCTTGCTGCAGCGACCAGTCGCTGGGTGTAGGCCTGGTGCGGGTCGGCGAAGAGCTGGTCGGTCAACCCGGTTTCGACGACCTGGCCCCTGTGCATGACCATGGCCCGATCGGTCAGTGCGCGGACCACCGAGAAGTCATGACTGACCACGACGACGGCGATGTTCCGCTCCGCCAGCAGCTCACGCAGCAGATCCAGCACTCCGGCGGCGACAGAGGCGTCCAGCCCGGTGGTGGGTTCATCCAACAGCAGCACTTTAGGATCGGTGGCCAGAGCCTTGGCGATCTGTACCCGCTGGCGCATACCTCCGGAGAACTGCCCTACGACATCGTCCATGCGGTCCAATGGCACCTCGACTCGCTCCAGCAGGGCCGCAGCACGGCTGCGGATCTCGTGATACTTCCGCCAGCCGGCTGCGGTCAGCCGTTCGGCGATATTGCCGCCTGCGGAGATCCCCATGTCCAGGCCGTGTGACGGGTCCTGATAGACCACCGCGAGTGTGCCGATACGCAGCCTTCGCCGGGCCGAAAGATCCAGGTCGAACACGTTGCGTCGTCCGTCCTCGAGTCCGGCCAGCCGGACCTCTCCTGCACTGGCAGTCTCATCGCCGATGATGCAGCGCATCACCGTGGACTTCCCGGAACCGGATTCACCGATGATGCCCAGCGCCTCAGACGGTGCGACGTCGAAGCTGACGTCGGCGGCGGCCACCACCTCGCTGGAGCCCCAGCTTCCGGGATAGACCTTGGTCAGCCCGCTAACCTTGAGCGACCACTCCTGGCGGGTGCCGTCAGGTCCCAGTGCAGTCTGGGCTTGGGCGCCCCCCACAGTGAGCGCCTGCCGGTCGGGGTCGCTGACACCGATGGTCCGTAGGCTCTGTCTCCGGGCGGCGTCCGGGTAGTACTGTTGAGGCGCCAGGGCGGCGTGCTCTACAGCATCGACATCTCTGTGCCTGACCCGAGAACACCATTCAACGTCGCTGCACAGGAAGTTTCCGCCCTGGACGGGCACCAGATAGGTGTCCTCCGATCCGCAGAGTTCGCAACGACTTCCGGGGGTGTGCTCCACTTCGAAGGGAACGTCGTCGAAGACCACAGGTGCCACCGGAGTGTGTGGCGGAACCGCGTAGATCTTCTTGTCCCGGCCGTGGCAGAGAATAGTCAGGTGCTCACTGTGGTTCAGTCGCGGGATGTCCCAACGCGGAATCGGACTGGGTGCCATGAGGTAGCGGTGGTTGACCATCACCGGATAGCTGGCTCCAGTGGTGATCATGCCACCGACGGCGAGCTCCTCGTACATGGCGACCCAGATCCGGGAGTAATCGGCCTCAGCATGCATCCGCTGACATTCGAGCACGGACTTCTCCACTTTGCGCAGCGGCTCGGAGACAGGGACCTGCAGCACCAGGGTCTGTCCCACGCGCATACGGTCCTCGGGGATGCGGTGGCGGGACTGAACGATAGTGGCTTCTCGGGTGTCTCCAGTGCCCGCGCAGCCCAGGGCACCGCGGATGAGCCGGCGCAGATTGACGGCGTTGACGCCCTCCTCGTCTCCCTGGTCGATGACTTTGACCGTATCGTCCTCTCCCCCGACGGCGAGGGTCACCTGCAGCCCACCCGAGCCCCAGCCGCGGGCAACCGGCATTTCACGAGAGCCGAAAGGCACTTGGTGGCCAGGGATGGCGACAGCGGCGAGGCTGGCCCTGCGCACCTCGCGCTTGCCCTGTTCATCCATCACGGTGGGGCGCGGAGAATTCTGCCGAGCCCCGGCGTCGTGGTCGAGCTTGTCGAGTATTGCTGCGGTGCTCATTCGGCATAATCCTCTCGAGTGTCGTCCTCGGTGCTCACAGGGGGAACAGCGACGGCCTGGGCGGCTTCAGCGCGCTCCATCATCGACCGGAAGGTCACGTAGTGCGGCATCTTGAGATGTTCGAGGAATCCGTTGGCTGCCAATCCGTCCAAGGTGAGCATGATGGACTGCTCCATCTCATCACCCAGCGCCGTGCCGCGAATGCGGTGAGCCGCTGAGTCCAGGGCCGCCATCGAGATGGCTTTGCGCTCATTGTGGCCCAGCGCCAGCCCATAACCGGCGGTGAACTTCCCAGGGTCTTCACCACGGTCGTTGAGGTGGTCGATGGCCTCGCATTCGGTCATCCTGACCTGCCCAATGACCAGTGCTTCCCCGGTGTGCGGGTGCCGGACAGACAGATCAACCTCACCGTGCCGAACTTCCCCGACGGTCACCGTCTCATCGGTGTAACCGTCTGGGCCGGTGATTGAGCGGTACCACATGCCCACCAGGGCACCGGTCTCGGCAAGCGCCATGGCTGAGAGCAGCGCTGAGCGGGAGGCCGGCAGCCGAACCGGCTGCAGAGCCAGGTCATAGGGCTCGGGATCCTCAAGACCCGAAGCGTCGACTCCCGACTCCGAGTGAGGGCTCAGCAGATTGTTCTCTGCCAGATACCGGGTGAAACGCTGAGGTGTGCGGTCCGGGTGCTCCGCTGAGGTCCGGGCCTCTGCGGAGGCCATCGCCGCCAGCAGTTCATCATTGGGCGGAAGCGGGTCAGGTTCACCGGATCTGCGCAACAGCCGGGGTGAATAGTCGACTGTGGAGCCCAGCAGCTGAGGACCGTCCGGACTGCGATGTGCCGAGCAGATGCGACGGTCCAGCACTATGGCGTCCGGCTCAATGGGCTCACTGAAAGCGAACCGTGTGAGTGTGGACCGGTGGGCGCGCAGCAGATGAACGGCCTCAGCACTGTCCCCGGCAGCCTGAAGGAACGCCACGGCTGCGGTCTCCTCGTCCCAGAGGCCAGCCTCCCCCATGACTCGGTCGACGGCCTCTGGTAATGCCCCGAGGACTGCTTCGACACTCAGCGTCCTCTGGTGGACGGTGCGTTGTTCTGCGCGAAGAGCCTCCGCTGCCACGATGGCCTCCGTTCCGCCACGGTTTCCTCCTGCGTAGCTCATGAGCAGACCTCCAGCCCGGTGGTGCGCGGAATAGCGATGAACCGCCCGTCGCCGTTGACCAGCAGTAGATCGATCCCCCGCGGGAAGTCCGCTATTGCCGCCTGACGTGCTATGAAGAATTCGGCACTGACCCCTGAGAGGTGGATCTCCGCTGACCCGTCGATGCCTGGGCCTGTCATGCGCAACCCCACGGCCTGGTCGCTGTGACCACAGGTCAAGCCTCTGCCGATGCCTCGCACCTGCTGCACGAGCAGCGCGCCCAGATGTGGTTCCCGGGCCGTTCCACGGTGTAGCGACATCAGGTCCTCGGGTGCGATTTCGGTCAGTGCCAGGATGAGGCGGGCCAGATGGACGGAGACCACAGGCGCCCCGGTGACCACAGCCAGTTCGGTGACAGTCTTTCCGGCCTCATCGTCTGCGGCAGCCAGCGTGCTCATCAGATCTGCAAGGACCCACAGTGGCGCCGCAGCAGACGGGCGCTCTCCCAGCGCGAGGGTGTCAGGGAGACTCCCGATGTTTCCCGGCCTGGCGGTGGCTTGCAGAACAGCCCGGTAGATCCGCTGAGCCTGGGCGGGCGTTGCCGGGGACAGCGGAGCAGAGGGCCTCTGGCCCGGGGTGATGTCCTGCTGCTCCTTCTGGTGGCAGACCGCGGGGGCAGGGGCGAGAGTGCTCTGACTCATGACCTCTCCAACACCTCTTCGAATTCGACGATGGTCGGGACAAGGCTGCGCCACTGCTGCGCGCGCTTCTGCTCCCGGGCTCTGAGGGTTTTGGCCGCCAGATCCTGGACCTGGCCTCTGTGCGGTCCGTTGCGGAAGTACTCTGCCTCGCAGACAGCGCTGGCCATTGCGGCATGCCTATCCGATCCCATACGCATCGACCATCCGCGCACGCCCGCGATCTCGACCTCCGCCTGGACGGTTTGGACATCGGCGAGAATGAACCGTTTCTGTGCCAGCGGCTCGCGAATCTGGGCGACGACGATGCCGGTCTCTGGTGGCTTGACCACGTGGACTACCACGCCATCTGACTCTGCACCCGCCACAATCCGGTCGGCCACCTCAATGACGGCCTGCGACTCAGCCAGCGCGAGGCCTTCGGCGATGTTCTCTCCATGAGTCATGAGGCTATGACACCCTTGTCCGATGACACCGCCGATAAGCAGTGGCGAACGGAGGGTGAACGAACTCGTAAACTTCCCGTCACCTGTTGCGATAGCTCAACAAGTGGAGGCGCCGGGAAGGTTCACCATTCAACAGTGACCCGAATCGCATCCGGTCGCATCCAACTGCGGGAGAGAATCAACGGAGCGCTGGTGGTCGACTCTGCACTGAGCGTCTCGACTGTCGAAACCGGGGCGGGTTTGGTCAGTTCGAGCAGCTGCTCGATCTCCACAGGCGGGAGCGCAGTAGAGACTCGGCAACGGCTGCGTACCGGGTGGTAGCCGGCCAGCCGGAGCGTCTCGTAGAGAGAGTCCACCGTGCGGAGCGCGGTTTCGGCCTCCGGAAGCACCTCGGTGCGGAACCAGACATGTCCGCAAGTGGCGATGCGATTGTTGATCCAACTCCGCCGGGAGGTCATCATCAGCGGATCTTCAGGTGCACAGCCCAAGAGCGGGGCAATGTCCGCAGGCGCAGGAACTTCGACGACGTCGCGCAGGTCGAATCTGACCAGCCCGCCTGCCGCTGTGACGGTGGAGGTCAGCGACGGCGGCAGGTTCCCGGCGATCACATAGTCAAAAGGACGGTTGACAAAGGTGCCGGCTCCGCGGACCCGGCGGATGAGGTGTCTGTCCTCCAGCAGGGTGAGCGCCGTGCGGATGCGGGCACGGGTGACACCGAAGAAGGCCGCGAGCTGGTTCTCGCCGGGAATCCTGTCCCCGTCGGGCGCCTGCGCGTGCTCGGCGGCAAGCGCGGCGGCGATGTCGGCGACAGTCGGATCAGCCACCAGGGTTCAACTCATCGTACCTGAGCGGGGTTCCGGCCAGCGCGGCCCGTATCCGCGCAGCACTGCCCGGCGCGGAGTGCCGTCGGTGTCCTGGTCAGTCTCACTGAAGTCGGTCTGGATTCCCGCAACCATACCTGCTGCCTCCGATTCAGGAGTGCCGGCGCTGTGAGGCTCGGAGCAAAATGAGCGGGACCCGATTGAGCCGCGCGGAACGTCGCGCTCGCGCGGCACATCCTGAGGCGATTGAGTTTCGCCCGCTCCGCTGGCAGCCGGTTTCAGGGGGCGATGACCAGCGTCAGCTGGCCGAGAGGCGAGTACGCTTCCCTGGCCGCTGGGACCAATACTGCTCAGCTCCAGGTCCAGCCAGGAGCCGCCGCTGCCAACCAGCGCATGCTCCACCAGCCCACGGCCCCATTCGACCACGGTGACAGATCCCGGCAGGGTGGCCAGCAGGTCCAGGGACTCCAGCCCTTGGGCATCGGTCCGGTAGGCGTCCACGTGGACCAGATCTGGCCCGTCAGCGACGGCGCGGTGGATCCGCGAGAGCACGAAGGTCGGCGAGCTGATCTGGCCCTCCACCCCCAGCGCCTCCCCCAGCGCCTGGACGAAGGTGGTCTTACCTGCCCCAAGGCCGCCGGTGAGCACAACAAGGTCCCAGCGGCGCAGATGCTCAGCCAGATCATGGGCGAACTCTGCGGTGGCCTCAAGGTCAGCCAGTGTGGTCTCCCGCTGCCAGCTCTCGCCGGGCAGAGGCGCACCGAGTGAGTCGGCAGCGCTCACCGGTTCGGCTCCTGAACTGTGGCGTCGGCGAGCCTCCGGCTCACTTTCCGCATCGGGTCGGAGGTCACCGCGCCAGCCGGGGTCTCCGCCGAGTCCGGCCGGTCCGAGGCGGCGTTGATCACCACCCGCGGAACGCGGGTGCCGATACGGGTGATGATCTCGTAGTTGATGGTTCCGGCGGCGGCTCCCCAGTCGGCGGCCTCGATGCCGGAGTCCCCGCCGAAGACGGTGACCTCATCACCGACCTGCACCTCCGTGTGCTCACCTAAGTCCACCACGAACTGATCCATCGCCACCCGGCCGGCGGAGTAGTAACGGCGTCCGCCGATGAGGACCGGGGCTCCCACAGCGATCCTGGGGATGCCGTCGGCGTATCCCAGCGGGATCAACCCCAGATGGGTGGGCGTCTCGACCCGGTGGGTGAGCCCGTAGCTGACGCCCTGGCCGGCGGGGACGTGTTTGACGTTGGCCACGGTGGTGCGCAACTCCATTGCGGGTTTGAGCCCCAGCTCGGCCGCAGTCCGGTCGGCGAAGGGGCTCTGCCCGTAGACCCCAACCCCGACCCGCACCATGTCGAAGTGCGCATCGGGCCGGGAAAGGGCCGCCGGGGTGTTGGCCATATGCCGCAGGTCAGGGACTACGCCGTGCTCCTCAGCGACGGCAAGGGCCTCCCGGAAGGCTGCCAGCTGCTCATCGGTCTCCCTACGATCAGGCTCATCGGCCACCGCCATATGGGTGAAGACGCCTTCCACACTGATCAGCCCCTGGTTCTGGAGTTCGGCAGCACGGTGGACCACCTCTGGCCAGTGGCTCATGGTCGCGCCGTTGCGCCCCAGTCCGGTGTCGACTTTCAGGTGCACCCGGGCCGGTTCGTGGAGGGTGTTGGCGGCCTCCGCAATGTGTTCGAGCTCCCACCCGGAGGCTCCCAGGTCGATATGCGCCTCCAGCGCGGCGGCGAAGTCGGAGGTCCGGGTGTGCAGCCAGGCCAGCAGAGGTGCGTCAATACCGGCTGCGCGCAGTTCGAGGGCCTCGGCGATATGCGCAGCACCCAACCAGTCGGCGCCGCCGGCCAGAGCTGCGTGCGCGGCGGTGACCAGACCATGTCCGTAGCCGTCGGCCTTGACGGCGACCAGCACCTTGCTGGGGCGGACATAATTGGCGATGGTCCGCACGTTATGGGCGATCGCTGAGGCATCGATGATGGCTGCACGCTCCGGGAGATCCATAGGCTCCAGGTTACCGGTGACGGTTCTGCTGCAGATGTTTGCCCGCAGCTGTTGGCCTACAGGTGCTGATTCGGCGCAGTTCCATGCCTCTATGCAGGATCACCGGCGGTATGCAGTGCGGTGATGAGCTGGGAGGCGCCGAAGCGGCCACGCCCGTCCGGGTCGATATGCTTCGCTGCTGCGGTGTGCATCCCGACCCCTAACGCTGCCACCTGCAGCCAGTCCGCTTCAGGCGCTAAGGCCGGTGCCGCTGCCCCCGAGCCGAGGGGAGCCGCGGCGTCGGGGCTCCTGACATCCGGGACCCGCACGGACGCGTCGGTATCCGAGGGGGCCATGTCAGGGAGGACCCGTGGAGGCGCCTCGCGGCTGCGCGGGCCACGTCGTGGACCAAGCGGGGTTTCTCCGCCGGCGGGACCAGCACTGCTGGCGGCCAGCGCACCGAGGATCCCGCTGAGCACATCACCAGTGCCGGCGGTGGCCAGCCCGGGTGCCTGAGCCCGGTGCAGGACCACCTCGCCCTGCGGTGAGGCGATCACTGTGGAGGCCCCCTTCAGCAGCACGGTGCAGTCCAGTCTGCCGGCCATCCGCCGTGCCACCTCCACCGGATCGGCTTTGGGCGAGGCGCTCTCCAGCATGCTGCTCAGCAGACGGTCGCGCATCACTGCTGCCAGCTGCCTGGCCTCACCCAGATGGGGGGTGATCAGCACGTTCTTGTTCAGTCCCCCACCCCGGCGCAGCTGCCCCCGGATCAGTCCCAACCCTGAGGCGTCCAGCACGCAGGCGGTGCCGGTCTCCAGGGCCCGCTCCAACACTCCTTCTGCTTCCTCGAGCCTTTCCGGATCCTCGCCGATGCCAGGACCGACGACGACGCAGGAGGCTCGGCTCACTGCCCCTGAGCTGGCGGGTCCTGAGACGCCGACGACCTCTGGATGCACGGCAATCACCTGCTCACGGACAGAGACCGGTGCTTGGAGGGTCACCATTCCGGCACCCGTGCTGAGCACCGCACCCGCAGTGAGCTGGGCCGCGCCGGGGTATGCCTGGGAGCCTGCCACCACGTGCACGACCCCGCGGGAGTACTTGTGGTCCGCCGCAGTCGGCCCGGTGGGCTGCGCGGGCCCGGCGGCCCAGTGCACAGGCGTCCTGGGGAGGTGTTCACCGAGCCCGATGTCCACACTGTGCAGCTGGCCGCTGAGCAGCCCTCCGCGCCCTGCCAGCAGCCCCTGCTTCAGCCCGCCGAAGGTCACGGTGTGGTCTGCGCGGATCACCCCCTGCCCGGCTGCCCCGGTATCGGCGTTGACTCCGGAGGGCAGATCACAGGCGACCACCACAGGAGGCGGTGCCGCGGCGTCGTGATGGGTGTTCAGCGCCCCGGCCAGCCCGGGGATCTCCGGTGTGCTGAACTCACCGCGGAAGCCGGTGCCCAGGACTGCATCGATGAGCACCTGGGTGCCGGCCGGGACGGCATCAGCCGCCTGACCGCCGGCGGCGCGGAATGCCTCCAGGGCCTCGTGATGCACGTTCTGGCGGACCAGAACCGCCCGTGCCGCGGCTCCCCGCCGGGCCAGGAACGCCAGGGCATAGAGTCCGTCCCCGCCGTTGTTCCCCGAACCGATCAGCCCGGTGATCTGCGCCCCGTAGACTGCGCCCTTCAGCACCCCGGCGATCTGCTGGGCCAGTCCGTAGGCGGCTCGGCGCATCAGGGCTGGGCCGTGGCCGGAGTCGAGCAGGGGCTTCTCCGCCGCACGGATCTGGTCTCCGGTGTAGACAGGGACGAGCATCGGCACCTCCTGGTGACTACTCTAGTCACCGAACTCGCATCAGCCCTCGGCGATGACCATGGCGGTGGCGACATCACCGTCGTGGGAGAGGCTCAGATGCCAGCGCTTCACGCCTTTGGCCTCTGCAACCCTGGCTACCGTTCCCTCTACGTGCACCGTGGGTGCGCCTGCGGCGTCGAGCACCACCTGACAGTCCTGCCAGTTCATCCCCGCCGGTGCGCCCAGGGCTTTGGCCACGGCCTCCTTGGCGGCGAACCGGGCGGCCAGGGACCGGGTACTCAGCTCACGCTCGGCAGAGACGAACAGCCGGTTCCGTAACGCCGGTGCTTTCTTCAGCTGATGCCCGAACCGAGTCACCAGCACCACGTCAACGCCGATTCCGATAATCACCCTGCCTCCTGACCGAATTGACCTCATCCAGTTGACTGGTCCTATTCTAGTTGACCTCTCCTACTGCCATGAGAGTCGGACTGCTCAAGAGGAGTAGGAAACTTGGGGCCGCTGGAGGGACATGACGGAGCAGGTGTAGTGCGACTCATCACTCCACAGTCACAGACTTCGCGAGGTTGCGCGGCTGATCGACGTCGTAGCCCTTCTCCGTGGCCAGGGCACAGGCAAAGATCTGCAGCGGCACGGTGGTCAGCAGCGGCATCAGCAGCGGCTGGGTCTCGGGCACGAAGAACACGTTCTCGGAGAACTCACCGACCGCGTCGTCGCCCTCCTCGGCCACGGTGATGGTCTTGGCCCCGCGGGCGCGGACCTCCTGAATATTGGAGACCACCTTGCTGTGCAGGGAGTCCCGGCCCCGCGGGGAGGGCACCACCACAAACACCGGCTGGCCCTCCTCGATCAGCGCGATCGGGCCGTGCTTGAGCTCACCGGCGGCGAAGCCCTCGGCATGGATGTAGGCCAGCTCCTTGAGCTTCAGCGCGCCCTCCATGGCCACCGGGAAACCGACATGACGGCCCAGGAACAGCACACTGGGGGTCTGGGCCATGCTCCGGGCCAGTTCCTTGATGGCCTCAGCCCCATCCAGGATGGTCTGGATCTTGGCCGGGATCTTATGCAGATCGGCCAGAATGTCACTGATCTGGCCGGAGAACAGCTGACCGCGCAGCTGCGCCAGGTACAGGCCCAGCAGGTAGCTGGCGGCGATCATCGCCAAGAACGCTTTGGTGGAGGCCACCGCGATCTCCGGGCCGGCATGCAGATACAGCACCGCATCAGACTCCCGCGGGATCGTGGACCCGTTGGTATTGCAGATGGACAGGGTCCTGGCCCCCTGCTCCTTGGCATAGCGGACCGCCATCAACGTGTCCATCGTCTCCCCCGACTGGGAAATCGAGACCACCAAGGTGGACTCATCAATGATCGGGTCCCGGTACCGGAATTCATGGGCCAGCTCCACCTCCACCGGAATCCTGGTCCAGTGCTCAATGGCATACTTGGCCACCGTCCCGGCATAGGCCGCGGTCCCGCAGGCCAGCACGATGATCTTCGTGGTGTCCTTCAGCTGATCCGGGCTGATCCGCAGCTCATCGAGGGTCAGCCTCCCCGAGGCATCAGTGCGGCCCAGCAAGGTGTCCTCCACCGCCTTGGGCTGCTCGTTGATCTCCTTCTCCATGAAGGAGGCGTACCCGCCCTTCTCCGCCGCCGAGGCATCCCAGTCAATGTGGAACCGCTTGCCCTGGGCCGGGGCGCCGTCGAAACTGATGATGGCGACCTCATCGGTGGTGATCGTCACGATCTGGTCCTGCTCCAGCTCCACCGCCTCCCGGGTGAAGTCGATGAACCCGGAGACGTCAGAGCCCAGGAAATTCTCTCCCTCACCGAGTCCTACCACCAGAGGGGAGTTCCGCCGGGCGGCCACCACACGGTCAGGCTGATCAGCATGGACCGCCAACAAGGTGAACGCACCCTCGAGCTCATTGACCGCCTGCCGCATCGCCTCCGTCAGATCCCCTGTGCCCTGGTAGGCATCACCGATCAGCTTCGCCGCCACCTCAGTATCAGTCTGCGACTCGAAACCATGCCCGGCAGCAGCCAGCTTCTCCTTCAGCTCCGCGAAGTTCTCGATAATCCCGTTGTGGATCACCGCCAGCCTGCCCTGATCACCGAAATGCGGATGGGCGTTGGCATCAGTGGGCCCCCCGTGGGTGGCCCACCGGGTATGGCCGATCCCCACCGAAGCCGGGGCCAGGGGGGCGTCTTCAAGCTCCTGGACCAGGTTCGTCAGCTTCCCAGACTTCTTCCGCGCCTCGACCCTGCCTCCGGCCACCGTCGCCACCCCGGCAGAGTCATACCCCCGGTACTCCAACCGCCGCAGACCCTCCAGCAGCACATCCAACGCCTGATGCTCAGCGATCTTCTCCGGCACACCGATATAACCAACGATTCCACACATGCGGCACACAATACCGTCCGCAGATGAGTGTCCGGCGCACATCGCCGTCACGTTCACGCATGAAGGCCGGTGCCTCAGCCCTGTATGGTGTGGTCTGTGCACTCGCCGCTTGATGACACCCCTACCTCCCCTGTGCCCGTGCCTCCGGAGGTCAGCGGAACCGCTCCTTGGGCCGGTTCGCCGCCGGTGGGCAACGACCCCTCCTCGTTCTCCCCGTTCGTGGAATTGGGACGTAAGGATTGGGCGAGGCTCGCCGAGGCCATTGAGCAGCCGCTGAACCAGGACGACGTCGACCGCCTCCGCGGCATCGGAGAGCACCTCTCCTTAGATGAGGTCGCCCAGGTCTACCTGCCGCTGTCCCGGCTGCTGAACATCTATGTGGAGAACGCCGCTCGGCTGCGGGCAGCCACCAATGACTTTCTCGGCGAGTCGACCCGGCGCACACCGTTCATCATCGGTGTGGCCGGCTCAGTGGCGGTGGGCAAGTCCACCACCGCCAGGGTGCTACAGGAGATGCTGCGCCGCTGGCCCTCCACCCCGCGGGTGGAGCTGGTTACCACCGACGGCTTCCTCTATCCGAACGCAGAGCTGAACCGCCGGGGCATGATGGACCGCAAGGGCTTCCCTGAGGCCTACGACCGGCGCCGCCTGCTGCGGTTCGTCGCCGAGGTCAAGTCGGGCCGCCCTGAGGTGTCCGCACCGGTGTACTCCCACGTGAAGTACGACATCATCCCCGGCGAAGAGCACACAGTGCGCCGCCCGGATGTGCTCATCCTGGAGGGGCTCAATGTGCTTCAGCCCGCCCGGGTGCGCGCCGACGGCACTGCCGGGCTGGCACTGAGCGACTTCTTCGACTTCTCCATCTATGTCGACGCCAAGCAGCGCCATATCCAGCAGTGGTACGTCGACCGGTTCATGCGCTGGCGGCACGGCGCCTTCGCCAATCCCGATGCGTATTTCCACCAGTTCAGCCGGCTGACCGACGGTGAGGCGGTGGCCAAGGCCACCGATATCTGGAACCGGACCAACGGGCCGAACCTGCGGGAGAACATCCAGCCCACACGCTCCCGGGCCCGGCTGGTGATGTCCAAAGACGATGACCACAGCGTCTCCCGGGTGCTGCTGAGGAAAGTGTGAGCGTGGATCACAGACGACCTGCGGGCGCCGTCGTGCTCTTGTCCTGCCTCGGCGCACTCGGGCTTGCCTCCTGCAGCGCTGAGGCGGATCCGGAGCCGACGATCCCGGGTCCGGACATCACAGGGCCTGACGTCTCAGGGCCGGAAAGCACAGGGCCGGAAGCCACCGACACACCGGGCAGATCGAGTACTACGCTGGCACCGCACACCCCTAGCCCTGAGCCGAGCCCGACCCCTACCCGCGCCTCGGACCCCAGCTGGGACCCGGATTCGATTCATGTGCTGGCCAACCGGCAGAATCGCCTCGACCCGCCGGATTACGCCCCGGAGGACCTCGTCTACCCGGAGGTGCCGCAGTACGGTCCAGAGGATGCGATGATGCTGCGTCAGGAGGCCGCAGACTCCCTGGAGGAGCTGTTCGCCGCCGGGGCGGAGGAGGATATGCATCTGGGATTCGTCAGCGGATACCGCTCCTTCGACTATCAGGTGCAGATCTATGGCGCCCGGCACGCTGAAGTGGGCACCGAGCAGACCGATCTCTACATGGCCCGTCCCGGGTACTCTGAGCACCAGACGGGCCTGGCCGCCGATGTCATCTCCATCGCCAACCAGGACTGCATGCTGGGTGAGTGCTTCGCGGATACCCCGGAGGGGCAGTGGGTGGCCGAATACGCCCATGAGCACGGTTTTGTCATCCGCTACCCCGACGGTATGGAGCACATCACCGGCTATCCGTATGAGCCCTGGCACCTGCGCTATGTGGGTGAAGAGACTGCAGCGGAGGTCTTTGACCAACAGCTCACCCTGGAGGAGTACTGGGAGCAGGACCCGGCACCAGAGTATGACGAGCCCGAGCCGAATCCCGAGCATCTGAGCCCCTGAGAGCTGGTGCGGAGAGCGCGAACTGGCCGCGCAGTGATTGGTGGTGATCTCCACCGTGGTGCCGACACGGCGTCGTTTTCCGCATACCTGCCGGACAGGGGCAGCACAGGTCTAAGATGGGCACATGTTCAAGGGATTCTTCGCCTTCATCAGGCAGGGCAATGTCATTGACCTTGCCGTAGCGGTGGTCATCGGCACCGCCTTCGGAGCGGTGATCAACGCTCTGGTCGAATCGGTGCTGATGCCGCTGATCGCCAGCCTGGTCGATGAGCCGGACTTCGACAATCTTTGGGCGGTGACTCTGCTGGACGGCCCGCCGATCCGATTCGGCATGCTGGTCACCGAAGTGGTCAACTTCCTGCTGATCGCCGCTGCGATCTACTTCTTCGTCATCCTGCCGATGAACAAGATGATCGAGGCCCGGAACAAGGCCTTCGGCGACCCGGAAGAGGAAGAGGATGAGAACGTCACCCTCCTGAAGGAGATCCGCGACCAGCTCAAGGTCCAGACCGAGGTGGTCAACCCCGCAGCCTTCGCCTCCGCTGTGGAGGCAGAGCGCCAGTTGGAGGAACAGGCGCAACAAGCGGCCGAGGCAGCGGCAAAGGACAAGTCCGTGCTGGGCAGGGCCAAGGGCATCCTTTGGGGCAAGGACTAAAGACCTGAGGAGCCTCCATCATCGCTGTGCTCGCAGCCAGCAATCGTAGAAGCGGCTGACCGGGGGAGCCCGACGAAGGCACCAAGCAACTGCACCAGGCTGCCAAAAGACCAGCCACCGACCCCAACGCCCCCTTTCCCCACCCCTAAGAAGAACGATGTTTGCCTCCCAGGGTGAGCTCACCGGGGTCTCACAACGGACAGTTATCGCTGCTCTGCGGGAGCAGTCCAGGTGAACCGGGGTTCGATTCGCTGCCGGAATGCCTCGACTCCCACCTGCCTGTCCTCTCCCTCGATCATTTCGCTCCAGTTTCGAGACCAGATTGCGTCGGCCTGCTGCGCAGCGGGAGAGGGGGCATCGATGTACTCCTTGGTCTTGATCTGCGTGAAGCGTGACCGTTTGAGGAGCACCTCCAAAAGCTCGTTGGTTCGGGCCCCGAACTCATCCTGCTTCACCACATCAGCAATCAGGCCGAGGTCTTGGGCTTGACATGCCGTGAAGGTCTTTCCCGTCATCAGGATGTATTTGGCGCGGGCTGGTCCAACGTGCCGGACCAGCCGGTCGACCCCAGAACGAGGGTACAGGATGCCGATTTTGGCAGGGGTAACGGCGAACGTGGCGTTCGACGAAGCCACGATAAAGTCACAGGCTGAGGCAATCTGCCACCCACCTCCCATGCACACTCCCTGAACCAGAGCCACCGTAGGTTTCTTCACCTGGGTGAGCGCTGAGTCTGCAGCTGAGAAGTGGTCTACATAGCCACCATCTGGCATTTGCTCAAAAAGGATCGAAGGAAGCTCCTCGATTGACGCTCCTGCCGAGAAGTCGGGTCCGGCCCCGCTGACCGCAACGAGAGCCACTGAGGGATCATCAGTCAGGGAGTGCATCAGATCCTTCAGCTCGAGGCACATGTGCTGTGTCAGCGCATTCCGCTTGGACTGATTGCTGATGACAACATGAGCAATTCGGTCGGTGACAGTACACTCGACAACACCTTGATCCGCTGGGGAAACGCCCGCAGCACTCACTTTCGTTCCACCAGCCTTCCGGCCGCCGGCGCGTGAACAAGCCCTTTGTTTTCGAGGGCCTCAATCTCATCATCGCTCAGACCGATCTCCTGGAGAATCTCAAAAGTGTGTTCTCCCAGAGCCGGCGGTGGCATGCGGACTGGGGCCGGCTCACCGTCGACAGTGATGGGACCACGCAGCAAAGGCAGGGCCGAACCGTCGAACCGCTGAACCTTGTGGACCATATTCAGCGCAGCAACTTGGTCTGTTGCGAAAGCTTCACTGTAGGTATAGATGGGGCCGCAGGGAATGCCTAAGGCACGTATGTCCTCCACCCACGCTTCTGCACTGCGGCGAATCAGCTGTTCTTCGATCAGAGGTTTGAGGGCGTGTCGGTTTTCGGATCGCAGCTGACCATTGCTGAAGCGATCGTCGGCAGCAAGATCGGGCGAGCCGATCAATGCGGAGAAACGCGCCCAGGCTTTATTGTTCGCAACAGCTAGCGTGATGGGAACAGATCCCGTGTCGAAAACACCATACGGGGTGATGGTGGGGTGATCGTTGCCCTGCGGCTCAGGATCAGCGCCAAGGCTCAAGGCTCTCTGGCCCTGAAAGACGGAGAGCGCAAGTCCGGTCTCCAGAAGCGAAGTGGACATCCTGCCCACAGGGGAGCCAAAGCGCTGTCCTAACAAAGCAGTCACGACGTTGAAGGCGTTGATCATACCGGTGGTGATGTCAATGATGGAGACACCGGTCCGATAGGTATGATCTCGATCCGGACCCGTCACAGAGGTCAACCCGCTCATTCCCTGGATCACCTGGTCCAATCCGGCCATGTTGCGCAGCGGTCCGACATCTCCGAACCCCGAGATGGAAGCGACCACTATGTCGGGATTAAGCGCCCGGATCTTCTCTTCTGGCAAACCCATCTTGGCCAAGGTTCCAGGACGGAAGTTCTCCACCAACACATCGGAGGAAGCCACAAGCCGCTGCAGCAGGTCCTTCGCCTCAGCGGAGTACAGATCCAGCGCAATGGAGCGCTTATTCCGGTTCGTCGAGTCGAAGTAGAGGCTGTGCTCCTCCTCGAACGGCGGCCACTGACGCGCCGAGTCACCACCCCGGATGCTCTCCACCTTCACAACGTCGGCGCCCATATCCGCTAGGAGGGCTGTGCAGTACGGTCCCGCGAGGGCCCGGCTGAGGTCGAGAACTCGCACCGAGGACAAAGGTAAGTTCATAGTTCCCTTTCACTGAATCAGACGACGCTTGGTCAAGCTCACCGGGCGACGCCTCCAGAGGCGTTTGGTCCACTGAATGAACCGATGGATCATTATCTTATGACAGCAGTAAGCTACATCACTCCACATGCTGGAGCAACTGGTAATTTTGCTCGAAAACAGGGGATTGTCACGCCCTCATCTGTGGTGTACGTTACATTCGTTCGATATAAATGAGACGATGGTTCACAGAGTGGACCGATCATGAGCGTCATGAACGCTCACCTGAGCGATCAAAGGAGTAACCATGAAATCTTCCATTGCACGGCTCTGTGCCGGGATAGGAATCGCAGGCATCCTTGCTGCCACCGCCTGCGGCGAGGAGGCTGGCGGGGACCCAGCGGCATATCCTGAGCAGGACATCGAGATTCTGGTGGGCTTCGGTCCAGGTGGCGGCGCTGACGTCTTCGCTCGCCAAGTGGCCGCAATCGTGGAAGACCAGAACGAGGTGCGGGTCCAAGTCGTCAATATGGAGGGTGCCGGCGGCGCAAACGCTATCCGGGAGGCAGACAACCGAGCTTCCGACGGTTACACGTGGCTCATCGACGTCTCATTAGCCGCCCTTGCCGCGCAGGGAGAGTTCGGCGATCCAGGGTACGACTTCCTGCGGCCTGTGGCCCGTTTCCAAGATGAGATCGTCCACGTGATGGTCGACCCCGATCGTTACGAGAGCTGGGAGGAGCTCGCCGATCTGGCTGAGGAGGAAGAGATTCGCCTTGGCGGCGTGGGTGTGGGCGCCCAAGCTGATATCGCCACTATGGAACTGGCAGCAGAGAGCGGCCTGAACATTTCTTATGTGCCTTTTGACGGAGCCGGAGAGCTGCTGGCGGCTCTGCTCAGCGGCAATGTCCATGGTGCCTCCGAGGAGATCGGGGCTTGGGTGGACCAAATCGATTCCGGAGAGGTCCTTCCGGTCCTTGCGATGAACGAGGAGAGGATTGAGGGGTTCGAGGACATCCCGACCTCTCTAGAACACGACTACGACGTCACCACCGGAGGAACCCGGGGAATCATGGTCCACGCCGACACCGATGATGAGACCGTAGTCGCGATCGAAGAAGTTCTCCAGGCTGTCTATGACTCTGAGGAGTACAAGGAGCATGAGGAGTCTCAGTTCATCCACCTGCGTGAGGGATGGCTGGACCACCAGGAGTATGAGGAGTCTGTGGAGGAGCACTACCACCGAGTGTCCTCTCTGCTGGAACAGTCAGGTCAGTAGTGCACTCCTCTCCCTCCCCCACCACAGACAGATCACCTATGAACCGCACCTCACGAAGACAGAGGCTGCAGCTGGAGCCGCTGGTGTGGACAGGGCTTGGCGTCGTGGCGCTCATCGTCGTCATCGCCGGGGTTCCGGCATCGACGGCCACCGCCTTGCAAACTCCTCGCTTCTGGCCCACTGCAGCGGCGGTCATCATGCTTGTGGCAGGACTGTTGATCGCGTCGAATGCGCTGGCAGGCAGTCGGCGAGCCCTTTCCGACCCTGTGGCAGCTCAGCCTCAGGACTCATCAGGGAAGCCTGCCGCAGCAGATCCGGAGGTCCTGCGGAGGTACAACCATTTACTTCTGATAGGGATCATCGCCGCATACGTCGCAGCACTGCCCTACCTCGGGTACGTGGTCGCAACCTTTGTCATGGCATGGGTGCTTGCCTGGACCATCGGTGTCCGCAAGATTCTCTCGGCGACTCTGGCGAGCATCACCTACGTCGCTCTGACAACGGTGATCTTCGGCATTCTGATGAACGTGCCGCTGCCCCGCGGACGCGGGCCTTTCGTCGAGATCAGCACGTTCTTCTTCTAGTTCAAGGAAAGTAGTCCACACCTCATGGAACTTCTATCGTCTGTCACAGAAGGATTTTCGGCTCTGATGAGTCTGGAGAACCTGCTGATCCTCGTCCTGGCAACTCTTATCGGTCTGCTCGGAGGCGTGATTCCCGGCGTCAGCGGCCCCATGATGGTCGTGGTATTCCTTCCCATCACCTACGCTTTCGAACCCACACAGGCGTTCATTCTCCTTACCGTGATCTATGCGGCTTCAGTCTACGGAGGAATGGTCACGGCGATTCTCTTTCGGGCACCGGGCACCCCAGAGTCATCGATGACGGTCCTCGATGGTTATGCGATGGCACAGAACGGGCAAGCCGGGCGCGCCCTCGGCGTCGGCATCCTCGCCTCCGGCACCGGCGCGATCATCGCTACCCTGGCCATGATATTGCTGACTCCCCCGCTGGCTGCCCTGGCCATGAACTTCTCCTCGGCGGAGTTCTTTGCCATCGCGCTGCTGGGCCTTTCCATCGTCGCCTCCCTGTCCTCGGGCCAGGTGTCCAAGGGCGTCTTCGGCGTGGGCCTCGGTATGCTTCTGGCCAGCATCGGGAATGATCCGATGACAGCAACCCAGCGCATGACGTTCAACGTTGCTGATCTCGGTGCCGGACTGGAGCTGATCCCCGTGATGATCGGACTCTTCGCCATCCCTGAAGTGCTGCGCCGGTCACGTCTGGACACCAATCTCACATTCAATACCAAGTACGGCAAAGTGGAGGTGTGGAGCCGGCGAAACCTCACATCAGTGGGCCCGACGGTGGGACGCTCTGGCGTGATAGGCACAGCAATCGGCATCCTGCCTGGCGCCGGAGCAGTCACCGCCGCGATCCTGGGCTACACCCAGGCCGTTCGCTTCAGCCGGGACAAGTCCAGGTTCGGCAAAGGGGATCCCCGCGGCGTGGCAGGGCCAGAGAGCGCGAACAACGCTGGCGCGGTAGGTTCCTTGGTGCCCCTGTTCGCACTCGGCATCCCAGGCAGCGCCACCACCGCGATCCTGATCGGGGCCTTTATCCTGCACGGCTTTCAACCGGGCCCCAACCTAATGACTACCCAGTCGACATTCGTCTACACCATCTTCGCCGCGATCCTGGTGGCGAATGTTCTTGCTCTGATCTTCGCCAAACCTCTGATCCGAGTTCTCATCAACGTCCTGAACATCCCCTATGCACTGCTGGGGCCCGCGATCGTGATTTTCTGCATCATTGGGTCCTACAGTCTGCGGAACTCTGTCTTCGACGTATGGGTTATGCTGCTCTTCGGCGTGGTCGGCTACCTCCTCATGAAGTACAACTTTCCGGTGGGGACCATCGTCCTCGGTTTCGTCCTGGGGCCCATTGCCGAATCTAATTTCCGCCGCGCACTGATGATGTCCGGTGGCGATGCCACCGTGTTTCTCACCAGGCCGATCTCCTTGACCATCATCTTGATCGCGGCAGCAATCCTGGTCTATCCCTTCATCAAGCCACTTGTATCGCGCCTGGTGACACCGAGGACTTCCAAGGCCTTGGACGCATGAAGAATCTGTTAGGTTGTGGGACAGCAACCGCTAGGAGTAACCGATGAGTACACGAAGTGTGACCACTGCCATACGTGTACTAGAAGCCGTAGCCGAACTCCAACCTGTCGGACTTTCCGAGCTGAGCAGGACCGTTGAGGTGCCGAAGGCAACGGTCCAACGCATCCTGGTCACTCTGGAAGAACTTCAATGGATCGAACGAGCAGAGCGGGACAGCGGAAAATGGTCTATCGCCGTCCATGCCTATGCGGTGACCAGCCGGGGCAGCAGCGGTTCCCGCATTCGTGATGTGGCTATTGGGCCCCTGAGCGCTCTGCAGCTTGAGACGGGGGAAACCATTCACCTTGCAGTGCCCGATGATTTTCGCATGGTGGTCATCGAGCGGCTGGACACTCCCCATGTTCTGCGCGCATTTCTCGCCCTGGGATCGCGAATCCCCATGCATGCCTCGGCCACCGGACTCGCCTTCCTGACGCACTCACCGGATGAGTTTGTCCACGCCTATCTGCAACGTCCTTTAGCTGCGTCGACGCCTGACACCATGGTCGACCCCCAGGACGTACGAGCCGAGCTCGATGTTGTTCGCCGCCGAGGATACTCCATCAACCCCGGTGGCCTCAGTTCGGGAATCACCGCCATCGGCGCTGCCCTGATCAGCCGAGAGCTCGGCCCTGTGGGTTCTATATCAGTATCCGGTCCGTCGAGCAGAATCACACCCGACAAGTTCGAGGAGTACGGCACAGCTGTTGCTGCGACGGCCCGTCAGATCAGCATGGCCCTTCCAGGCTGATCCACTCTGAGCTTCCCTGAGTTCTGAGCCGAAACGGCACCCACGGGCCGGTGCACTCCGAGGCAACGCCACGCAGACGGTCCATGAGGTTTACACGGGCCCCAGTACCGCGGGACAAATCTCCCCCGGCAGCACCACCGGCTCCACACCTCCGATTGAGGGTGGGGAGGAGCGTCACAGCGCAAGTTCAGCTTTGACGATTTCGGCCAGTGCTTCGGACTCGGTCTGCGCCAGGTCAGCGGTAGCAGCCTCGACCATTACCCGCACCACCGGCTCAGTGCCCGAGGGCCGCAGCAACACCCTGCCGTCCTCCCCCAGGCGCAGTTCGGCCGCCGCCACCGCTTCCTGAACCGCCTGATGGGTCTTGACCTTGGCCCGGTCCACCCCTTTGACGTTGATCAGCACCTGCGGAAGCCGGGTCATCGCCTCCTGGGCCAGCACATGCAAGGACCGGCCGGTGGCAGCGACCCGGGCGGCCAGCTGCAGACCGGTCAGCACGCCGTCGCCGGTGGTCGCATAGTCGGCGAAGATCAGATGTCCTGAGTGCTCCCCGCCCAGGGAGTAGCTCCCAGCACGCATCGCCTCCAGCACGTAACGGTCCCCGACGGCGGTCTCCACCAGCTGAATCCCGGCCGCTGCCATCCCCAGCTTCAGCCCCAGGTTGCTCATCACGGTAACCACCAGAGTGTCATCACGCAGCGAGCCGGCCTCCTTCAGCGCCAAGGCCAGCACACCCATAATCTGGTCGCCGTCGATCACCGCACCGGTGTGATCCACCGCCAGACACCGGTCAGCATCCCCATCATGGGCGATCCCCAGATCTGCTCCCTCTGCCACCACAGCGTCCTGCAGCTTCTCCACATGGGTGGAGCCGTACCCCTCATTGATGTTCAGACCGTCAGGGTCGGCCCCGATCACCACCACTTGGGCTCCTGCGGCGGCGAAGACCTCGGGGGAACAGCCGGAGGCAGCACCGTGGGCGCAGTCCAGCACGATCTTCAGGCCTTCCAGGCTCACCCCGCCCAGAGACTGCAGCAGATGGACCACATAGCGGTCCTCCGCATCGGAGAAACGCCTCACCCGGCCGACGTCCGCGCCGGTGGGCAGCAGCGGCGCCTGACCCATCTGCGCCAAGATCTCGTCCTCCACCGCGTCATTGAGCTTATGCCCGCCGGCACCGAGGAACTTGATCCCATTGTCGGCGGCCGGATTGTGCGACGCCGAGATCATCACACCGAAATCGGCCTCGAAGTCTGCCACCAAGAAGGCCGCGGCAGGAGTCGGCAGCACTCCGGCGTCATAGACATCGACGCCGGAGGAGGCCAGACCGGCCTCCACCGCAGCAGAGAGAAACTCCCCTGAGAGGCGCGGGTCCCGGGCCAGCACCGCCACCGGACGCTTCCCCTCAGCACTGCGACGGTGTCCCAGCACCACTGCGGCGGCCTGAGAGAGACGAAGGGCAAGGTCCGCAGTCAGCAGCCCATTGGCCACACCACGAACCCCATCGGTTCCAAACAATCTGGTCATATCGAACGTGAGTCTAATGCCCGTGGCATAAAATTTCCCCGCTCAGAGCCGGAGTAGTGCAATTCGGTATGGATCTGTGACGATGGGGCCGCCGCAGGCTTAGGCCTCGAAGACCGGGATTACCAACAGGACGGCCATGACGATCAGCGCTGCACCGGCACCGCCTTCGACCAGCCTCGTCCACCGCTGGCTCATGGCCCGCCGCAGTCCGGCGATGAACCCGGCACAGATGAAGCACCAGGCCAGTGAGGTCACCATGAAGGCGGCAAAGAAGATCAGCAGTGAGCCCAACGCGGCGTTCTCTCCCAATGCACCGCCGACGGCTCCACCTGCCCCGCCCCAGTAGACGACGTTCCAGACACTTGCCAGGGACATGAGCGCCCCGGCCACCAGCGGGCCACCCGCTGCGGTGCTGGTGGCACTGACTGTTTGCGCCGCGTCGTCCGCCACCGGGGGCTTCAGCGCCGCATAGACTCCCTGCCCACCGAGGAACAGCAGCACCAGGCAGCCTGCCAGAGTGATGGGGATGTGCAGCTGAGGCTGAGTCAGCAACGCCGCAGCACCTGCCAGTCCCAGGACCGCCCAGAAGGTGTCTCCGACCAGTGAGCCAATCTGTACGGCGAGGGCGGGCCGGAATCCGCCGCGCACACCGCGGCGCAGTGATTCGGTGAAGACCGGGCCGGGGGCGACGTTGAAGACCAGGCCGATCCAGAGCCCGGTGAGGATGATGTTCAGCATGTCAGCAGTGCACCGGAGCTATGATGCAGAATTGCCCCGCCTGGAGTACCGAGCGGGGCAACTTCTGTCTGAGCTCTGTATGAGCAGCGTGATTAACGCTTGGAGTACTGCGGGGCCTTGCGGGCCTTCTTGAGGCCGGCCTTCTTCCGCTCCACCGCACGGGCGTCACGGGTCAGGAATCCTGCCTTCTTCAGGGCCGGGCGGTTGTGGTCACGGTCGATGCCGTTGAGCGCACGGGAGATGCCCAGGCGCAGGGCTCCGGCCTGGCCGGAGGGGCCCCCGCCGTCAATGCGGGCAATGACGTCGTAGGCACCTGACAGGCCGAGCAGGGTGAAGGGGTCGTTGACCTCCTGCTGGTGCAGCTTATTGGGGAAGTAGTCCTCCAGGCTGCGGCCGTTGAGTGTCCAGGTGCCGGTGCCGGGCACAATGCGGACACGGGCACGGGCACGCTTGCGCCGGCCGATGGCCGCACCGGGGACGGTCAGTGGAGCGCGCTCGGCGGCAGGCTCCTCGGTGGTGGTCTGGGCAGATTCCGAGGTGTAGCTGGTCAGCTCCTCGGTTTCGGTGAGCTCTTCAGTGTTCTGAGCCACGGTTCTCCTAAAAGTCTCTAGAGTCGGGCCCGAATTACTGGGCGACCTGGGTGATCTCGAACGGCTTCGGCTGCTGGGCGGCGTGCGGGTGCTCGCTGCCTGCGTAGACGCGCAGCTTCTTCAGCTGTGCGGCGCCGAGCTTGTTGTGCGGAAGCATGCCCTTGACGGCCTGCTCCACTGCTCGGGTGGGGTAACGCTCGACCATCTGTTCAAAGGTGATCGACTTGATGCCGCCCGGGAAGCCGGAGTGGCGGTAGTAGGTCTTCTTGGCTGCTTTGTCGCCGGTGACGGCGGCCTTCTCAGCGTTGATGATGATGACGAAGTCGCCCATGTCCTGATGCGGGGCGAAGGTGGGCTTGTGCTTGCCGCGCAGCAGCTGGGCTGCGTGGGTCGCCAGACGGCCCAGGACCACATCGGTGGCATCAATGATGTGCCACTGCGGGTCGGCGTCGCCTTCTTTGGGGGTGTACGTACGCACGGTTGGTATGCCTTACGGTCGGTCTTCTACGGTTCATACTGCTGTTCGGCAGAGTGTGAGATTCACTGCCGGCCAGCGCATGATGCACTTGGTCTCAGATGCGGAAACCACCGGCTTCCGCGTCTTTCAGGTCGCAGCCGCCTTGGGCGACTGCTGTTTTCAGCGCGCTGCCCGATTCCCGGGTGAGGGCCGGGAAGGTTCGGGGCCCGTTGTCTCCCGCTGGATTCCGTGGAGGCTTCGGTGGCCATGCAACTGGACCGCCTCGACACGAATCCAGGCAGAACTGGACACGCACAACAGCGACTAACTATACCGGGTTGACGACGACGCCGCCAACTCACTCTGCGTGCCGGAGAAACTGCGGGGGCGCCGTCGTGCTGTCCAGCCGGCGGCGCATGACGTTCACGGCTTCCGCACTGGAGTCGATGAGCAGGTACTTCCGGTTCAGCTCCGCTGCTGCCGCCCCGAGTGTTCCGGAGCCGGCGAAGAAGTCCAGCACCCAGTCGTCGGGTCGGGAGGAGGCGGCCACCATGCGCTTGACGACTCCCACCGGCTTCTGGGTCGGATACCCGGTGCGCTCCCGCGCGTTGGGGGCCACAATGGTGTGCCACCAGACATCGGTGGGCAGTTTCCCCCGGGCCACCTTCTCCGGGGTCACCAGTCCCGGGGCCATATACGGCTCCCGGTCCACCTCGCCGTTGTTGAAGTAGTAGCTTTTGGGGTCCTTGACGTAGACCAGGATGTTGTCGTGCTTAGTGGGCCATTTCCGGTTGGAGCGGGCACCGTAGTCATAGGCCCAGATGATCTCGTTGAGGAAGCACTCCCGGCCGAAGAGCGCGTCCATCATCACCTTGGCGTAGTGGACCTCGCGGTAGTCCAGGTGGAGGTAGAGCGTGCCGGTAGGGCTCAGCAGCCGCCAGGCCTCCTCCAGCCGAGGTGCCAGGAAGTCCCAGTAGTCGGTGAAGGCATCGTCGTAGGCGGTCAGCACTCCCCTGATGGTCTGATACGTCAGTCCCTTGAACCCGACACGGTCTCCCGCAGCGTCGCGCACGGTACGCATCGGCTGAGCGCGCTGCTGCCGGCCGGTGTTGAAGGGCGGGTCGATGCAGATCAGCTGGAAAGAGCTCCCCGGCAACGCCTGGAGCACCGGCAGGTTGTCCCCGGCGATCACAGTGTTGGGCGCCTCCGGGCTCCAGAGCGGTTGGGTCACCGCTCTATGTTAGCGGCCCAGAGCCCCTGCCATCCGTGCTGCCAACCTTTTTGTCTCGCACCGCACCCTGTCACTCTGTGCTGCCAACCATTTGTTCTCGCTGCCAACGGGGATCACGTTGGCAGCAGGGAAAAAGGGTTGGCAGCGAGGTGAGGTCACGGCGGGAGAACGCAGGGGCAATGCCTCAGGCGGAAGGGGCAAAGCAGCAGATCCAGTCGCCCTCAGGACGAACCGGCGGCGACGACGCTTGCGACCTGACTGTGCAGCGGGTGCTCCGGTTCCAGCCCGGTCACCTCGGCGGTGAAATTCCCCGCACTCAGCGACCCTGCGCCGACCTCGGCCAGCTTCTTCTGCAGCTCGACTGACTGTTCGTCCTCCGGCAAGTCGAAGCGCAGGGCCGCGCCAACGGCGGCGAGCAGCCCTTCCACCTCCAGACCGCGCTCGGCAGCCTGGGCCGCCGGGCCGATGAACCGCTCGTGACGGGAGAGCTTGCGCAGGGGCTGCCGCCCGACCCTGGCGGTGGTGTCCGGCAGCAAAGGGTTGCGAAACCGTTCCAGGATGGTCTCGCGGTAGTCAGCCATCTCCAGGGCGCTGAACCCGTGCTTAGCGATCAGCAACGACGAGGTCTCCTCCAGAGCCGCCTCCACCCCCGCGTAAACCTCGGGGGCGGCCAGGGCCTCGGCGATGGTGCTGATCGATGCGGCGTGACCCAGGTAGGCGGCCGTGGCATGGCCGGTGTTGACGGTGAACAGCTTGCGCTCAATGTAGGGGCTGAGGTCCTTCACGAAGTGCGCACCAGGGATGTTGGGACGCTCTTCGCCGAAGGGCTCGGATTCGATGGCCCACTCGTAGAACGGCTCCACAGTGACGTCTACTCCGGCCGCCGGCGCCTGCCCCGGGACGATCCGGTCCACCGCAGTATTGGCGAAGACCGCCCTGGACCCAAGCTGGGCCCAGTCTCTGCCGACGAGCTGCTCCATCTCGGCGCGCAGGGTGTCCGTGGCGCCGACAGCGTTCTCGCAGGCCATCACCTGCAGCGGCGGCGAGCCTGCAGAGCGCTGCCGCAGACCCGCCACCACATGCGGGGCGATGAACTTCAGGATTGTCGGGCCCACCGCGGTGGTGACCACATCGGCGTCGGCGACCTCAGCGGCCACAGCCTCCGGGTCCGTGGCGCTGTTGACAGCCCGGAACCCAGTGACGGTCCGGTCTTCGCCGCCCTCGCCGACCTCATGGACGATATAAGACTCGGCGGCGTTGATCGCCTCGACCAAAGGCGCATCGACATCGGAGAACACGACCTCGTATCCGCCCTCGTGCAGCAGCACGCCGACGAATCCGCGGCCGATGTTCCCAGCGCCGAAATGCACTGCCTTCATGGGTCTCTCCTCCAACTTGTGTCTAGAAACTGCCGGAGCTCCACGAGTTGTGGGTTCAGCTCCGGCAGTTTCTTGACGCGATTCTGACTACTCGTTGACGTCGTTGAGCAGGTCGTAGAGCTCGGCCTCGGTGGCAGCGGCCTTCAGCTCGGCAACCTTCGACTCGTCAGCGAACAGCTCGGCAATCTTGGAAAGAATCTGCAGGTGCTCATCACCGACCCCGGCGATGCCGACCACGAAGGTGACCTGCTCTCCGGACCAGTCGACGCCGCCGTCGTAGCGGATCACCGACAGCGCGCTGGACCTGATCGCACCCTTGGACTCATTGGTCCCGTGCGGAATGGCCAGCTCATTGCCCATGAAGGTGGAGGTGGTCGCCTCGCGGTCCCGCATGGCCTGCAGATACTCCTCGGTCACCGCGCCGGCAGCCACCAGGATCTGGCTGGTCTCGGCCAGCGCCTGCTCCTGAGTGGCGGCCCCGGCGCGGATCTGCACCCGGTCGGCGGTGAGCACACTGGTCTGCACGGCAGTGGCCGTACCACCGCCCATCTCTGCAGAAGCAGCGGACGACGGCGCCTGTTCCGCCTGAGCGTCGGCATCTTCCTCTCCGCTGCTCTTGACCAGCTCCACCACGTCGTCGTACTCCGGGGCGTTCATGAAGTTGTCCACCGAGACGTGGATGGCGTGAGGCTCTTTGGGGCGGGCACGGTCGGTCAGTGTCTGCTGGGTGATGACCAGGTCAGCGTCGCCGGGAAGGGAGGCGATGGCCTTATTGGTGACATGCACATCGGTGATTCCGGCTCCGGAGAGCTTCTTGCGCAGTACCGAGGCACCCATGGCAGAAGATCCCATACCGGCGTCGCAGGCGAAGTAGATGGTGGAGATCTTCTGCGCAGCGGCGGCGGGAACGTTGGCAGCTCCGGCGGCCAGGCTGGACAGATGCGCCGAGGACTTGCCCTTAGCCGACTCGGTCCTCGCCACAGCCTGGGAGAACTGATCATCTGCCTCCAGGTCTCGCTTGCGGGAGGCGATGAGGATCAACGCGGCAATGGTGAAGGACACCGCAGCCGAGAGAAGCACCGAGATGATCACTCCGACCACCGAGTCGGTCGCCACCTGCAGCATCACCGCGATGATCGACCCTGGAGCAGCCGGGGCGCGCAGCCCGACGTCGAGCAGCATATTGGTGGTCACGCCGGTGGCACCACCGCCGATGACAGCGAGCAGCAGGGCGGGCTTCATCAGCACATAGGGGAAGTAGACCTCATGGATGCCGCCGAAGAACTGAATGATCAGTGCGCCCGGAGCGGTGGCCTTGGCGGCTCCAACGCCGAAGATGCTGAAAGCCAGCAGCAGGCCCATACCCGGACCCGGGTTGGCCTCCAGCAGGAACAGCACCGACTTTCCGGCCTCCCCGGAGGCCTCGGCGATGCCCAGCGGGGTGAGCACGCCGTGGTTGATGGCGTTGTTGAGGAAGAAGACCTTAGCCGGCTCGATCAGCAGCGAGGTCAGCGGCAGCAGGCCGTTGTCCACCAGGAACCGCACCGCATTGCCGAGCACCTCCATCAGCCAGTTGATCGGCGGGGCCAGGACAAAGAATCCGATCACGGCCATGATGAACGCCAGGATTCCGGCGGAGAACATATTGACCAGCATCTCGAAACCGGCCTTGACCTTGCCCTCCCAGAGGGCGTCGAGCCTCTTCATAATCCAGGCCGAGAGCGGGCCCATGATCATCGCACCGATGAACATATGAATCTCGCCCTCGTCTCCGAGGAGCCAGTCCGAGCCCACGATGGTGCCGAAGGTCGCCACTGCACCGACCACCGCGCCGCGCATCTGATAGACCATGAAACCGCCCTGGACGGCGATGAGTACCGGCAGCATGTAGTGGATCATCGGACCGATGGTCTCACCCAGGGCGTCGGCCGGGACCCAGGAACCGTAGAACTCGTTGATGTTGACCACTACGGCGGTGATGATGCCCCAGGCGATCAGGGCGGGGATGATCGGCATGATCATCCCGGAGAGGAAGGAGCCGAACTTCTGGACCCCGACCCGGATGCTTCCGGGCTTCTTCTCAGCCGCGGGAGCTGAGTCTTGAGACATCGTCGTCGTTGTCATAGTGGTGCTCTTTCTCATTCAGTGGAGTGGGATGCAGCAGCCGCGCGGGCAGCCTCGAGAGCCTCTGCGGCGGTAGAGGCAGTGAGAGCTGCCTCGGCAATGGCCTGGGCCTGCTCTTTGGTGTGGTGCAGCAGTTCAGCACGCACATCGGCCAGCGCTGCCGGCGCCATGGAAAGGGAGTTGACGCCGAGTCCGACCAGCACCACAGCCAGCAGCGGATCGGCGGCTGCTTCACCGCACACTCCCACTGGTTTGCCGGTCCTAGTGCCTGCGACGCCGACTTCACGGACCAGTTTGAGCACCGCGGGGTGCCAGGGGTCCTGAAGACCGGCAACTGACCCAAGTAGGCGGTCAGCGGCCATGGTGTACTGGGTGAGGTCATTGGTGCCGATGGAGGCGAAATCGGCGGTGGCCAGGATCTGCTCGGCCAACAGCGCCGAGGAGGGCACCTCGACCATCACCCCGGCGGTCTTCAAACCGTGCTGGTGGGCGAATTTGGCGAAAGTCTCGGTCTCCTCGACCGTGGAGACCATCGGCGCCATCACCCACAAGTCTGCTTCGGTGGCCCGATCTGCCTCGGCGAGCGCGGTGAGCTGGTCGCGCAGCACTTCCTCATTGGTCAGCAGCGCGCGCAACCCCCGCAGGCCCAGTGCGGGGTTCTCCTCCTCGGCGTCGTTGAGGAACGGCAGCGGCTTATCAGCCCCGGCGTCCAGCGCCCTGACCACCACCTTCTTGCCGGGGAATGCCTCCAGCAGCTGCTGGTAGGACTGGCGCTGCTCAGCCACACTCGGCGCGGAGTCGGAGGACAGGAAGAGAAACTCCGTGCGGAACAGGCCCACACCTTCGGCTCCGAGCTCTACGGCTTCAGCAGCGTGTTCGGGGTTGCCAAGATTCGCCAGCAGCGGGACCTCGGTGCCATCGGCCAGCGCCCCGTCGGTGATGGGGGCAGCCTGGGCAGCCTCGCGCTGGGCAATTCGTTCAGCAGCCCGGTCCTTCTGCTCTTGGGAGGGGTTGGTGACCACCTCCGAGCTGGCCGCATCGACGATCACCTCGTCTCCGTCGTTGAGCCCGGCGGCCTCCTTGGCACCGACCACAGCCGTGATGCCCTTGCCTCGGGCCAGGATTGCGGTGTGTGAGGTGGGACCGCCTTCGATGGTCACCAGAGCCAGCACCTTGTCCAGGTCCAGCAGAGCGGTATCGGCCGGGGCGAGGTCCTGGGCGACCAGCACGAACGGGTGCCCGGGGTCCGGCACGCCGGGGGCCGGTTCACCGCGCAGTGCGGCAATGACCCGGATCGCCACGTCATGGAGATCGGCCGCGCGCTCTCCGAGATAGCCGCCCAACGCCTGCAGGGTCTCGGCGACCTCACCGAAGGCAGCGTGAACGGCGTACTCACCGGTGGTTCCGGCGGAGACCTGGGCCGCCACCGCCTCGGAGACTGTGGGGTCCTGAGCCATCATCACCTGGGCCTCGAGGACTTCCTGGGCCTGCCCCCCGGCGGCCTGGCCGCGTGCAGTGAGGTCCGCGGCCACAGTCTGGATAGCCTCCTGGACCCGGGCAGTCTCCTCCTCCGGGGTCAGGGTGCTGGACTGCTCGGCCGGGACGGCTGGAGGCGGGGACATGCGTGCCACCGGGCCCACTGCCACCCCCTGACCGATGCCGGTGCCCTTCAGCACGGACTGGGACGCAACGGCCATGGGCTCAGGCCTCGTCGTGATCTGTGACGAGAAATTCCTCCAGCGTGTCCAGGGCAGACTCTGCGCCCTCTCCCTCGGCGGTAAGGGTGACCTCGTCGCCCTTGTCCACGCCCAGAGACATCACACCGAGGATCGAGGCCGCATTGACCGACTTCTCCCCCTTGGCGATGGTCACCTGAGCGCCGGTGCCCTGAGCGGCCTCGACGAACAGCTTGGCTGGACGAGCATGGAGCCCCTGGGAGGAGCCGACGCTGACGGTACGGGTTGCGGTCATGGTGTTGCCTTCCGGTTGGCGGGTGTCTTCTGTCAATTCTCCCGTGATCTGGCACACATGGATAGTGTCTGGGAGTCACAGTTCTTTCCGCCCCTGCGGAAATTGTCGACCCAGCCCGGCTCAGCACGGAAAATTCTGGGTATCTCGTGGACACGGCAGTGCCATAGGGTGAGTGACATGCGCAGGCGTCCCGAAAAACTGGCCAGCCTTCTGCTGCGCGCAGAGGGGTGGACGACCGCCTCATCATTAGCCGATTCATTGGGCGTGACACCTCGCAGCATCCGGTCCTACATTGCGCAGCTGAACGCTCGCAGCGCTCCAGCGACCGCGGTGGAGTCCAGCCCCTCCGGCTACCGTGCGGACCGCGGCGTACTGGCCGGACTGCGGCGCGAGGCCGACGCCACCTCCCCCCAGGACCGGCTGCATTCGCTGGTCCGTGAGCTGCTGCACGCGCCCTCCGGGCTCGATATTCACCGCACCGCAGAGCGACTGCACGTCTCTGAGGCCACTGTGGAGTCAGATCTGGTCCGGGTGCGCGATCTGATCGGCAGCTCAGGACTTCAGCTGCAGCGCTCCGGCCCCCGGGTAGTGCTACTCGGCGATGAGCTTGCCCAGCGCCGGCTGGTGTCCAAGCTCGCGCACGACGAAATGGACGGCGGTTTCTCCGATCTGGCGAATCTGCGAGGCACTGCCGGCCTGCAGTCGATCGACCCTGAGTCTTTCTCCCCGTTCAAGCAGGAGCTTGCCGCCACGCTTGGCGAACAGGGTTTTTATGTCAATGAGCTGGCGGTCGCCGATGTGATCCTGCATGTTGCCATAGCTGCTGACCGGGTATCCCAGGGCAGGGCCCTGTCCGGTACACACATCGACCCCTCAGCGCAGCAGCAGCAGATCGCCGATCTGCTCGACAACCTGGCCCTGCGGCACTTCGACACTCGAATGGGCGCCGGTGATCTGCACCATCTGGCCTCACTGGTGCTGACCCGGGCAGTGGCGCCGAAGGGCAGCACCAGCGAGGTCTCCCTGGACCCGATGATCGAATCCGTTGTCACCCGCGCTGTCGAGCACGCCGCTCATGAGTATCTGGTGGATATCGTTCACCCCGACTTCCTCAGGCGGCTGAGCCTGCATGTGCAGAACCTAGTGCACCGGGCCAAGGAGCAGGCCTGGTCACGGAACCCACTGACAAAGTCCCTGAAATCGGCCTACCCCATGGTCTTCCAGGTGGCAGTGTCGATTGCCAGCCAACTCAGCGATCACCTGAGGCTGGACCTCGGCGACGACGAGATCGCCTATATCGCCATGCACGTGGGCGGACGCCTTGAGCACAACCGCCGCAGTGATGCTGTGCTGACCGCAACCATCGTCTGTCCCGGCTACTACGAGCTTCATGAGCTGCTCCGCTCACGCATCGACCGGTCCCTGGGCTCCTCTGTGGAAGTCACCGCGGTGGAGACGGATATGACCCCGGACTGGGCAGAGATCACCACTGACCTTGTGCTGACCACTGTCGAACCGCCCACACCGGATGAACGAACCGTGATGCTGCCGCCGCTGCTGACCGATGCAGACACCGAACGGATCGCTGCAGTAGCAGCCCGACGGCGCCGGGCCCGCCGTTTAGCCCGGCTGCGAGTGGAACTGGGGCACTACTTCCACCCGGATGCCTTCATCCGCCCCTTGACGGTCCGCAGCGAGGAGGAGGCGATCCGCGCCCTGGGCGCTTCACTGGTCGATCTGGGCGTGATTGATCAGGACTACATCGAACGTGCCGTCGCCCGCGAGCAGATGTCCTCCACAGCATTCACCGAGGCACTGGCAGTGCCCCATGCGCTGAAGATGACCGCTGGGCGCACCGTGCTTTCGGTGGGCATCGCAGACGGTTCACTGCACTGGGGCGATTCCCGGGTGCAGTTCGTGGTGCTGGTGGCCTTCAGCGAGGAAGACCGGGAAGCATTTCAGACCATCTTCGAGCAGCTGGTGGAGGTCTTCAACGAAAGGGGCTCCGTTCAGCGCCTGCTGCGCCGGGGGACCGATTTCACCAGTTTTCTCGACGAGCTCACCGCCGTCATCGACGGCTGATTGAGCCGAGAGAGGACCGGCGCCTGCGCCGAGTCATCCGAGACCCGATTGAGCCGAGCGGAATGTTGCGCTTGCGCAAGCGTTCCCGAGGCGATTGAGGGTTGCCTGCTGCGCAGGCAGGCGATTGAAAGCCGTGAGCGTAAGCGACAGCTGATGGGACAGCATAGGCACCGCTCAGCGGGCTGGACTACCGCCGCGCCCGAGTCTGCTCGGCCCGCTCAGCCAGCTGATCCTCGGCCGGATACTCCACCCGTTCCAACACCAATCCCTGGGGCGGGGCCAGCCGGACACGTTCGTCCCAGGACGGTTCGCTCAGGCGGGAGAAGAGCCAACCGGGTTCGCGGCGTCGCTCCCCCACATCGATACAGGCTCCGATCAGAGCTCGGACCATGTGGTGGCAGAAGGCATCAGCGGTGATCTGCGCCGAGATCACCGCGTCGCTGCCGCGGGTGATGCTGAACTCAGTCAGTTCTCGGATGGTGGTGGCATTCTCCCGGGGCCGGCAGAAGCTGCCAAAGTCATGGAGACCCAGCACGCTGGTGGCTTCGGCATCCATCAGCTCTTCATCCAACGCCCGGCGGACCCAGGCGGTGTCAGTGCGTCGCAGCGGATCCCAGAGCTGGCGGCGGTCTGCGATCCGGTAGGTATAGGTGCGGGTCAGTGCGGAGAACCGTGCGTCGAAGTCCTGCGGCACGGTGGTGACCGCATGCACCACCACAGCGCCGTCCTCACGGCCCAGCACTCCGTTGAGCCGACGGAGCAGAGCTTCCTCTGGTTCAATATCCCGGCCGCGGGCTGCATACTCCCGCTCCTGCGGCTCCAGATGCAGGTGCACCACCTGGCCGCGGGCGTGAACCCCGGCATCGGTACGGCCGGCGACCACCACCGGGACGTCCCGCCGGATGATCGTGGCCAGTGCCTGGCGCAGCACGCCCTCAACAGTGCGCAGCCCAGGCTGATGCGCCCAACCCCTATAGGCATTGCCGTCATAGGCCAAGTCCAGTCGTATCCGCGGCATGGCCTCACTTTACTTCCTCCACCCCTGGCGTTGATTCCCCTCTGATCTCCAGTTGTCGTGGGCCTTTCGAAGAGTCGTAGGGCTATAGCGCCACGAAAACCCGAAAGGCCCACGACAAGTGGCCCCAGACGCAGGGCTGCCCCCAACCTGTTCGGTCGGGGGCAGTCCTGGCAGTGAAGAGGGTGAGGCTTACTTGTCCTGGTCGGACTCCTCAGCGGCAGCTTCGCCGGAGACCTCGTCAGTCGTCTCGGCTGCGGCCTCATCGGCAGAGTCCGCAGAATCAGCGGACTCCGGGGAGTCAGCAGAGGCGGGGGACTCCGGCGAATCCGCGGAGTCTGCTGAATCGACCGAGTCAGCAGACTCAGGGCTCTCAGCCTCAGCCGGTGCCGCTGCGGCGGCAGTGGCCTCAGCGTCGCGGACCACCTGCTGCTTCGGTGAGACAGGCTCCAGCACCAGCTCGATGACAGCCATCGGGGCGTTGTCCCCCTTGCGGTTGCCGATCTTGGTGATGCGGGTGTAGCCGCCGGCACGCTCAGCCATGGCCGGAGCGATCACGGTGAAGAGCTCGTGGACGATGGCCTGGTTGGTGGCGTTGGACGCACTGATCTTGGCCACCACCTGACGGCGTGCCGCCAGGTCACCCTTCTTGGCCAGAGTGATCAGCCGCTCAGCATAGGGGCGAAGCCGCTTGGCCTTGGTGACGGTGGTGGTGATCGAGCGGTGCTCGAACAGGCTGGCGGCCAGGTTCGCCATGATCTGCTTCTCGTGCGCCGGGCTGCCGCCCAGGCGCGGTCCCTTAGTGGGGGTTGGCATGGTCTCTTACTCCTTGTGGAATGCGCTCACCGTGTCAGCGAGCACGAATATCTGGTAGCTGCGGCTCAGTTGGAAAACTGAGGGTCGGCCTCGTCGTCGTACTCGCCCTCTTCAGCGGCGAACCGGGCGGCCGTCGGGTCGAAGCCCTCCGGGGAGTCCTTCAGCTGGAGGTTGTACTCGACCAGCTTCTCCTTGACCTCGTCGATGGACTTGGCGCCGAAGTTCCGGATGTCCATCAGGTCGGCCTCGGAGCGGGCGGTGAGCTCGCCGATGGTGTGGATGCCCTCGCGCTTGAGGCAGTTGTAGGAGCGCACGGTGAGCTCCAGGTCCTCAATCGGCAGAGCCATATCGGCGGCCAGGGCGGCGTCGGTCGGGGATGGCCCGATCTCGATGCCCTCGGCGGCGATGTTGAGCTCCTTGGCCAGGCCGAAGAGCTCCACTAGGGTGGAGCCGGCCGAGGCCAGGGCGTCGCGCGGGGCCAGGGAAGGCTTGGCCTCCACATCGATGGTCAGCTTGTCGAAGTCGGTGCGCTGCTCCACACGGGTGGCCTCGACCTTGTAGCTGACCTTGGCCACCGGGGAGTAGATGGAGTCCACCGGGATACGGCCGATCTCGGAGTCCTCCAGCTTGTTCAAAGCCGCCGAGACGTAGCCGCGGCCGCGCTCAATGGTGAGCTCCAGGTCCAGCTTGCCGTCATCGTTAAGGGTCAGCAGCTGCTGCTCCGGATTGTGGAACTCCACACCGGCCGGCGGGGTGATGTCGGCGGCGGTGACCGGGCCGGGGCCCTCCTTGCGGAGGTAGGCGACCACGGGCTCGTCGTGCTCGGAGGAGACGGAGAGCTTCTTGATGTTGAGCACCAGCTCGGTGACGTCCTCCTTGGCACCGGTAAGGGTGCTGAACTCGTGGAGGACGCCGTCGATCCGAATGCTGGTCACGGCCGCGCCGGGGATCGAGGACAGCAGGGTCCGGCGCAGTGAGTTGCCCAGGGTGTATCCGAAGCCGGGCTCGAGCGGCTCGATGGTGAAGCGGGAGCGGTTTTCGTCGACGACTTCTTCAGTCAGCGTGGGGCGCTGTGCAATGAGCACTGGTGATTCCTTTCAGAGTGCATCCGCTATATGACGCATTCTTTTTCAGTGGTCTTCCGACCGACGACGCCGCCACCTGAGGTTGGCAGCGATAGTCGCCGATCGGCTGTGAAGGGCTTGGTTAAGGAAGCCGCGTCAGACGCGACGGCGCTTGGGCGGGCGGCAACCGTTGTGGGCCGAAGGTGTGACGTCGGAGATGGAGCCGACCTCCAGCCCTGCGGCCTGCAGCGAACGGATGGCGGTCTCGCGTCCGGAGCCGGGGCCCTTGACGAAGACGTCAACCTTCTTCATCCCGTGCTCCTGGGCGCGCTTGGCGGCCTGCTCAGCAGCCTGTTGCGCGGCGTAGGGGGTGGACTTGCGGGAGCCCTTGTGCCCGACTTCGCCCGAGGAGGCCCAGGAGACGACCGCGCCGGTGGTGTCGGTGATGGAGACGATGGTGTTGTTGAAGGTCGACTTGATGTGGGCGTGACCGTGGGTGATGTTCTTCGATGCGCGGCGGCGTGGCTTGCGCGCCGCAGTACGAGTCTTGGGGGGCATTGGAACTCCTGACTACTTCTTCTTGCCTGCGACGGTCCGCTTCGGACCCTTGCGGGAGCGGGCGTTGGTTTTGGTGCGCTGACCCCGGACGGGCAGGCCGCGGCGGTGGCGCAGGCCCTGGTAGGAGCCGATCTCGACCTTGCGGCGGATGTCAGCGGAGACTTCACGGCGAAGGTCGCCCTCGACCGTGAAGCTGCCTTCGATGTAGTCGCGCAGAGCAACCAGCTGTTCGTCAGTCAGGTCCTTCACGCGGGTGTTGGGGTCCACACCAGTGGCCTCAAGGACCTGCTCGGCGCGGGTGCGGCCCACGCCGTAGATGTAGGTAAGTGCGATCACCGTGCGCTTTTCGCGCGGGATGTCGACACCAGCCAGACGTGCCATGCGGCAGTCCTCCTTGTGTTCTTCCGAAGGTCTTCAGCAGCGCGACCCCAACGGGAGCCCGTCTCTCCAGGTGAGAGCGCGGGTCCTGGCGCCGGAGGGGGCGCCGTCGTCAGGTCTCCGGCCTTCGGGAACCGGAGGTGTGCTCGCCAGCTCATCCGCGAGCTGCACTGCTATCTCTGTATTGAGCTGTATCTTGCCGGACAGTTCTCCGTCCTGCCGGGTGAGCATCTGATGATGCCCGGCCCTTCATGCCGGAGGTGCGGGGAAGTCCCCACACATACTGTCCGTTCAGGCTGGTCGGCGCGGTGGCGCCGCTTCAGCCCTGCCGCTGCTTGTGGCGCGGGTTCTTGCAGATCACTCGGACCACACCACCACGGCGGATGGTCTTGCAGTCTGAGCAGATCGGCTTGACGCTCGGCTGAACCTTCATTGCGGTTCTCCTACTCTTGCTTATTTGTAGCGGTAGACGATGCGGCCGCGGTTGAGGTCATAGGGACTCATCTCCACTACCACCCGGTCCTCGGGCAGGATGCGGATGTAGTGCTGGCGCATCTTGCCCGAGATGGTGGCCAGGACAACGTGGTCGTTCTCCAGCTTGACCCGGAACATTGCATTGGGCAGAGCTTCAACTACTGAGCCCTCAACCTCGATGACGCCTTCTTTTTTCCCCATACTCTCCACACACCGATCGCGATCCCCTTCACTGACCGGCGCATACGGCATAGAATGACGACGACGCCGGAGGATTCAGGGGATCTGGGTTTTTGCTTCAGAGCCTCGCGGGCGCACAGGACCGCAGAGACAACCAACAGATAACTCTACCGGAGTCAAGCCCGCCGCGCCAATCGCCGGGAATGGTCCTCAGTTGGGGATCGGGACCGGGGTGACGCCCAGGGGCTCCAGCTCGGATGCGCCGCCGTCGTCTGCGGTGAGGACCCACATGCCGTTGCGGTGCCGGGCCACCGAGTGCTCCCACTGGCTGGAGCGGGCACCGTCGGTGCTGACCACGGTCCAGTCGTCGTCGAGAACCTTGGTGTCGATGCTGCCGCGCACCAGCATGGGTTCGATGGCCAGGGCCATACCAGGCTTGACCTTGGCGCCCTTCATGCCGGTGGCATAGTTGAACACATCCGGTGCCATATGCATGGCTGAGCCGATGCCGTGGCCCACGTACTCCTCCAGGATGCCCAGAGGCTTGCCCGGCTGGGAGGTCACATAGTCCTCAATCGCCTCGCCGATCTCGCCGACGTGCTTGGCGGTGGCGAAGGCCGCGATTCCGCGCCAGAGCGCAGCCTGAGTGATCTCCGAGAGCCGCTCGTCCTCCGGGTCGGCCGTGCCCTCCGCGCTGGAGCCGAGGATCACCGTGCGGGCTGAATCGGAATGCCATCCGGCCACAATGCAGCCGCCGTCGATCTTGAGGACGTCACCAGACTCCAGCACCCGGTCACCGGGGATGCCGTGGACGATCTCCTCATTGACCGAAGCGCAGATATAGCCGGGAAACCCATGGTAGTTCAGGAAGTTCGGCTTCGCCCCGCGGGCGGTGATGTACTCGGCGAACACCTCATTGAGCTCGCCGGTGGTCACTCCAGGGGCGGCCGCAGCGACGGTGGCGTCCAGGGCACCGGAGAGGACTGCGCCTGCGGCGTCCATCTGCCGCAGCTGCTCCTCAGACTTCAGCTCGATCCGGGTGCGGGACAGCACTTAGCCCTTCAGCGCTTCCAGGATCCGGGCGTTGACGTCCTCCACGGCGCCGAGGCCGTCGACCTGCTTGACCAGTCCGCGAGTGGTGAACTCGTCAATCATCGGGCGGGTCTCCTTCTCGAAGAGCTCCAGGCGGCGGCGGATGACGTTCTCGTCGGCGTCGTCCTCACGGCCCTCGATCTCGGCGCGCTTCTTGATGCGCTGGGTCAACTCCTCGGTGTCAGCGGTGAGCTCCAGCACCACGTCCAGATCCACATCAAGACGTGCCAGCATCTCATCGAGAGTCGCTGCCTGGGTACGGTTGCGGGGGTAGCCGTCCAGCAGGAAGCCCTCGGCGGCATCGTCCCAGCCCAGCCGGTCCTCCACCAGCCGGTTGGTCAGTGAGTCAGGGACCAGATCCCCGGCGTCGACGTACTTCTTGGCTTCCTTGCCCAGCTCGGTCTCGCCCTTGATATTGGCGCGGAAGATGTCACCGGTGGAGATGGCGACGATGCCCAGCTTCTCTGAGATCAGCTTGGCCTGGGTTCCCTTGCCTGAACCCTGCGGTCCAACAATCAGCATTCGCGTCATCGCAGCAGCCCTTCATAGTTGTGTTGTTCCATCTGAGCGCTGATCTGTTTCACCGTGGTGAGACCAACACCGACCATAATCAGGATAGAGGTACCGCCGAACGGGAAGTTCTGATCCGCCCCGATGAGCACGAAGGCGATCAGCGGAATCAGCGCCACAAAGCCCAGGTAGAGCGAGCCCGGGAAGGTGATGCGGCTGATCACATAGGCCAGATACCCCTCGGTGGGCCTGCCCGCGCGGATGCCGGGGATGAATCCGCCGTATTTCCGCATGTTCTCCGCGACCTCGTTGGGGTTGAACGTGATCGAGACGTAGAAGTAGGTGAACCCGACGGTCATCAGGAAGAAGGTCGCCATGTAGACCGGATGCGCGCCGTCGAAGTACTGACTCAGGAAGACGAAGATCTGCGAGGGCTCCTCGCCGGGGGCCGGCTGGTTGAACTGCATGGCCACCGAAGGGAGCATCAGCACTGAGGAGGAGAAGATCACCGGGATCACACCGGCCATGTTGACCTTGATCGGAATGTAGGTGCTGGTGCCTCCCACGGTGCGCCGGCCGATCTGCTTCTTCGCGTACTGCACCGGGACCCTGCGTTGGGACTGCTCGACGAAAACGATAGCGGCGATCAGACACAGGCCGATGACCACCACGGCGGTGAAGACTCGCCAGTCCTGCTCGACCCAGATCTGGCGCATGGAGCCGGGGAAGCCTGCTGCGATGGCCACGAAGATCAGGATGGACATGCCGTTGCCGACGCCGCGCTCGGTGATCTGCTCACCCAGCCACATGATCATGGCCACACCGGTGGTCATCACCAGGATCATCAGCAGAATGACAGCCAGGGAGTCGTCGGGGATGATCTCACCCGGTTCGCAGCCCAGCAGGGCACCGGAGCGCGCCATGGTGACCAGCACCGTGGCGTTCAGCGTGGCCAGGGCGAGGGTGAGATACCGGGTGTATTGGGTGAGCTTGGCCTGACCCTGAGCGCCTTCGCGCTGGAGCGCTTCGAAGCGGGGGATCACCACCCGCAGCAGCTGGACGATGATCGCCGCGGTGATGTAGGGCATGATGCCGAGGGCGAAGACCGATACCTGGAGCATCGCCCCGCCGGAGAACATGTTCACAAAGGCGTAGAGTCCGCCTTCGGTATTGCCCAGCTGAAGGCACCGCTGCACACCGTTGTAGTCCACACCGGGTGCAGGGACAAAGGCCCCGATCCGGTAGATCGTGATGATCCCTAGTGTGAACAGGATCTTCATGCGCAGATCAGGCGATGCGAAAACCCTGGCAATTGCGCTGAACAAGCGTCCTCCTCTTTGGCGCGGCGTGTCAAATGTGCCGACCACACAATCAGTCATCCTAACCCGGCACGGCGGCAGGGCAAGAATCGTGGTGAAAGTGCTCAGCCCCCGCTCGTTGGGGCGGGGGCTGAGTCACATATCAGATGCTGAAGCTCACTCCGCGGCCGGAGCGCTCTTCAGGGGCAGCTTCTCCACGGAGCCGCCAGCGGTATTGATCTTCTCCTCAGCGGTGGACGAGAAGGCGTGAGCCTTCACAGTGACCGCCACAGAGATGTCACCGGAGCCGAGAATCTTCACCGGCTTGCCCTTGCGGGCAACACCCTTGGAGATCAGGTCCTCAGCAGTGACCTCGCCGCCCTCGGGGTAGAGCTCTCCCAGCTTGGTCAGGTTGACCGGGGAGTACTCCACACGGAAGGGGCTCTTGAAGCCGCGCAGCTTCGGAAGGCGCATATGCAGCGGAAGCTGACCACCCTCGAAGCCTGGGCGCACCTGGTAGCGAGCCTTGGTTCCCTTAGTGCCTCGGCCAGCAGTCTTACCCTTGGACCCTTCACCACGGCCCACGCGCTGGCGGGCCTTCTTGGAGCCGGGGGCAGGCTTCAGGTCATGCAGCTTCAGGACTTGCGACTCGGCAGGAGTGTTCTCTGCCATCACTTGGCCTCCTCAACGTTGACAAGATGCTTCACGGTGTTGAGCATCCCCACGGTCACGGCGTCGGCATCGCGAACCACAGTGTGGCCGATGCGCTTCAAGCCCAGAGAACGCACGGTCTCCCGGTGCTTGGGCTTGGCGCCGATAGTGGACTTGGTCTGGGTGATCTCCAGCTTGGCGTCGGAAACCTTCAGATCCTTTGCAGTGCTGTACTGGACGCTGGTTGCCATCATGCACCTGCCTTCTGTGTACGGGCTTCGCGGTCTGCGGCCATAGTCCGCAGCATTGGAGCCGGTGCCACCTCGTCGAGGGCCTTGCCGCGGCGGGCGGCGACGGCTTCGGGCTCCTCGAGCTGCTTGAGGGCGTCGATGGTGCCGTGCACGATGTTGATCGCGTTCACCGAGCCCATGGACTTGGTCAGCACGTCGTGGATGCCTGCGCACTCCAGCACCGCACGCACCGGTCCACCGGCGATCACACCGGTACCGGGAGAAGCCGGGCGCAGCAGTACGACGCCGGCGGCGTCCTCGCCCTTGACCAGGTGCGGGATGGTGGAGCCCACGCGCGGGACGCGGAAGAAGTTCTTCTTGGCCTCTTCCACACCCTTGGCGATGGCTGCCGGAACCTCTTTGGCCTTGCCGTAGCCCACACCCACAGTGCCGTCGCCGTCGCCGACGACCACCAGGGCGGTGAAGCTGAAACGGCGGCCGCCTTTGACGACCTTGGAGACGCGGTTGATGGTGACCACGCGCTCGAGGAATTTATCTTTGTCCTCATCGCGTCCGCCCCGGCCACGGCCTTCACCGCGGCCACGTCCCCGGCCCCGGCCTTCGCCACGACCGCCACGATCTCCGCGGGAGTCGTTCTTCTGCCCACCGGCGGGCTGGTTCTGCTCAGCAGTCTCAGCAGCGGCGGTGTTCTGGTTGGCCTCAGTCACAGATGAGTCCTTCTCATTGGTTGCGTTCTCACTCACAGCTGCAGACCGCCTTCCCGTGCTCCATCGGCAACAGCAGCCACACGTCCGTGGTACTTGTTGCCGCCACGGTCGAAGACGACTGCTTCGATGCCGGCAGCTTTGGCGCGCTCAGCGATCAGCTCGCCGATCTTCTTCGCCTTGGCAGTCTTGTCGCCGTCGAAGCTGCGCAGGTCAGCTTCCATGGTGTTGGCGGAGACCACGGTCTTGCCCTCGATGTCGTTGACGATCTGGGCGACCATGTGCCGGGCGGAGCGGTTGATCACCAGGCGCGGACGCTCAGCGGAGCCGTGGACCTTTTTGCGCAGGCGCAGGTGGCGCCGGCCGCGGGCAGCGGACTTGGACTTGCCCTTGATACCGATAGCCATGGTTTACTTACCTGCCTTTCCGGCCTTGCGGCGAATCTGCTCGCCTTCGTAGCGCACGCCTTTGCCTTTGTAGGGGTCAGGCTTGCGCAGTTTGCGGATGTTGGCAGCGACCTCGCCGACCTGCTGCTTGTCGATTCCGGAGACTGCCAGCTTGTTGGCACCCTCCACAGTGAAGGTGATGCCCTCAGGAGCGCTGACCGGGACCGGGTGGGAGTAGCCGAGGGCGAACTCGAGGTCGCTGCCCTTGGCCTGGACCCGGTAGCCGGTGCCGACGATCTCCAGCTTCTTGGTGAAGCCGTCGGTGACGCCGATGATCATGTTGTTGATCAGGCTGCGGGTCAGGCCGTGCAGCGAGCGTGCCTCACGTTCGTCGTTGGGGCGGCTGACCGTGATGGTCCCGTCCTCGATCTCGACGGTGATGCCCTCAGCCAGGGTGCGGCTCAGCTCGCCCTTGGAGCCTTTGATGCGGATCTCTCGGCCATCGAGGGTGACCTCGACGCCGGAGGGGACGGTGATCGGAAGACGACCGATGCGTGACATAGTGCTTCGACTCCTTCCGGTTACCAGACGTAGGCGAGGACTTCCCCACCCACACCCTTCTTGCCTGCCTGCCGGTCGGTGAGCAGACCGGAGGACGTGGACAGGATGGCGATGCCCAGTCCGCCCAGCACGTGCGGGAGGTTGGTGGACTTCGCGTAGACCCGCAGGCCAGGCTTTGAGATGCGCTTGAGGCCGGCGATCGAACGTTCGCGGTTCGGCCCGAACTTCAGGTCGATGACCAGGGTCTTGCCGACCTCGGCCTCGTCCTCGCGCCAGTCGGTGATGTAGCCCTCTGCCTTGAGGATGTCGGCGATACGGACCTTCAGCTTGGAGCTGGGCATCGAGACCTGGTCGTGGTATGCCGAGTTGGCGTTGCGCAGACGAGTCAGCATGTCTGCGACTGGGTCAGTCATTGTCATAAGGGGCTTCTGCCCTTCCTCGCGGTGGTTTCCATGCTCCGGATATCCCCTCGCCGGTTGGCCTAGGGGCTTTGGTGCGCGGACCTCCCGCGTAGCGATTACTGGTTGGTCTTGAACGGGAAGCCCAGTGCGCGCAGCAGCGCCCGGCCTTCGTCGTCGGTGGTCGCGGTGGTCACCACAGTGATGTCCATACCGCGCGGACGGTCGATCTTGTCCTGATCGATTTCGTGGAACACCGCCTGTTCGGTGAGCCCGAAGGTGTAGTTGCCGTTGCCGTCGAACTGCTTGTCGCTCAGGCCCCGGAAGTCGCGGATGCGCGGCAGCGCCAGGGTGATCAGACGGTCCAGGAACTCCCACATCCGGTCCCCGCGCAGGGTGGCGTGGGTGCCGATGGCCTGACCCTCACGCAGTTTGAACTGCGCGATGGACTTCTTGGCCCGGGTCACCTTGGGCTTCTGGCCGGTGATGTTGGTGAGGTCCTCGATGGCGCCCTGAATGAGCTTGGAGTCGCGGGCTGCCTCGCCCACACCCATGTTCACCACGACCTTCACCAAACCTGGAACCTGCATGACGTTCGAGTAGCCGAACTCGTTCTGCAGGGACTCCCGGATCTCCTCACGGTACTTGGCCTTCAGGCGGGGGGTGATCTTGGTCTGAGTCTCGGTCATGACAGCTCCTTCCCGGAGGCCTTGGCGTAGCGGACCTTCTTGAGTTCGCCGTCGACCTCTTCGAAGCGGTAGCCCACGCGGGTGGGCTTCTCGGTCTCGGGGTCGACCACGGCCACGTTGGAGATGTGGAGGGGAGCCTCGGTCTCAACGATGCCGCCCTCGGTCTGGCCGAACTGGCCGGCACGCAGGTGCTTCTTGACCCGGTTGACTCCTTCGACCAGGACGCGGTCCTTCTTGGGGATCACCTGCAGAACTTTGCCGGTCTTGCCCTTGTCCTTGCCGCTGAGAACCTGCACGAGGTCGTCTTTCTTGATCTTGGCCATGGTTACAGCACCTCCGGAGCCAGGGAGACGATCTTCATGAACCTCTTGTCGCGAAGCTCACGGCCGACGGGCCCGAAGATACGGGTTCCGCGCGGCTCGGGGGTGTCACCCTTGAGGATGACGGCAGCGTTCTCGTCGAAGCTGATGTAGGAGCCGTCGGTGCGGCGGGTCTTCTTGCGCGAACGGACGACGACGGCCTTGACGACCTCGCCCTTCTTCACGTTGCCCCCGGGGATGGCGTCCTTGACAGTGGCGACGAAGGTGTCGCCGATGCCTGCATAGCGGCGTCCGGATCCGCCCAGCACACGGATGACAAGGATCTCCTTGGCACCGGTGTTATCGGCGATCTTCAGCCGCGATTCCTGCTGAATCACGTGTTTCTCCTATCGTCCTACTGGTTCTCGGCATAGTCACCGAGCCTGGCGGAACTCGCATTGATAAAAGTTCCTCCGCCGCTTTCCCACACACCACAGCTTGTGCAAGCAACGTCATTGATGAATGGCCGAGGCGGCATTGGAGGAGGTGCGCTGTCCGCGGCGGAGCAAACCTACGCACACGGGCGCACAACTACAGAAGTCTACACGACGAAGGCCCGGAAACTCAAGCTGAGTTTCCGGGCCTCTGCCGCTGGCTGGTACACGCAGCCGACCGGGCCTGGGATCCCCTGATCGCTTCAGCGAACCAGAGGCCCGGTCGATGAGATCACTTGGCCTTTTCGATGATCCGCACCAGGCGCCACCGCTTGGTGGCCGACAGTGGGCGGGTCTCGGAGATCAGCACGGTGTCCCCGATGCCGGCCTCGCCGTTCTCATCGTGAGCCTTGAACTTCGAGTGCCGCTTCATCACCTTCCCGTACAGGGAGTGCTTCTTGCGGTCCTCGACCTCCACCACGATCGTCTTCTCCATTTTGTCGGAGACGACGACGCCGCGCAGGTTCTTCCGGTAGTTGCGCTCAGCGGAGGTGTGGTCCTTCTTCCGCTGGACGGTCTCAGTGGTCTCTTCGCTCATGCCGACTCCTCCTCGGTCTCTTCGGCCTCAGCAGGTGCGCCCACTGATGTGCGGATGCCGAGCTCGCGCTCGCGCAGCACGGTGTAGATGCGAGCGATGTCACGCTTGACGGCCTTGAGGCGAGCTGAGTTCTCCAGCTGGCCGGTGGCGGACTGGAAGCGCAGGTTGAACAGCTCTTCCTTGGCCTCGCGGAGCTTGGTGCCCAGCTCGGCGTCGTTGAGTTCTGCCAGTTTCTCTGTGGTCAGTTCCTTGGATCCGACTGCCATGATCATTCACCACTCTCTCGGCTGATCACGCGTGCCTTCATGGGCAGCTTGTGGATTGCCAGACGCAGGGCCTCCTGGGCGACCTCATCGCTGACACCGGACAGCTCGAACATCACGCGTCCGGGCTTGACGTTGGCCACCCACCATTCCGGGGAGCCCTTACCGGAGCCCATGCGGACTTCGGCCGGCTTCTTGGTGATGGGCTGATCGGGGAAGATATTGATCCAGACCTTGCCACCACGCTTGATGTGGCGGGTCATGGCGATACGTGCCGACTCGATCTGCCGGTTGGTCACGTATGCCGGGGCCAGGGCCTGAATGCCGTACTCGCCGAAGGCCAGCTCGGTGCCGCCCTTGGCCATGCCGCTGCGCTTGGGCTTGTGCGGCTTGCGGTACTTGACGCGCTTAGGCATCAACATCAGTTCTGCCCTCCTTCAGCGGCAGGTGCTGCGGCCGGTGCCTCGTCGCGCCCACGGCCTGCTCCACGACGACGGCGCTCTCCGCCGCGTCCGCCGCGGTCGCCTCCGCGGCCGCGGCCGGAGGGCTGGGAGGCCTGCTGGGCGGCCAGTTCCTTGGCGGTCAGGTCACCCTTGTAGACCCAGACCTTCACGCCGATGCGGCCGAAGGTGGTCTTGGCCTCGTGCTTGCCGAAGTCGATGTTGGCGCGCAGGGTGTGCAGCGGCACACGGCCTTCGCGGTAGAACTCGGAACGGGACATCTCAGCGCCGCCCAGACGGCCTGCGCACTGGATACGGATACCCTTGGCGCCGGAGCGCATGGCGGAGGAGATGGCCTTCTTCATGGCGCGGCGGAAGGCCACGCGGGCGGCGAGCTGCTCGGCCACACCCTGGGCGACCAGCTGAGCATCGGTCTCGGGGTTCTTCACCTCGAGGATGTTCAGCTGGATCTGCTTGCCGGTGAGCTTCTCCAGCTCGCTGCGGATACGGTCTGCCTCAGCACCGCGGCGGCCGATCACGATGCCCGGGCGGGCAGTGTGGATGTCCACACGGACCCGGTCGCGGGTGCGCTCGATCTCCACCTTGGAGATGCCGGCGCGCTCGACGCTCTTTTCCAGCAGCTCGCGGATCTGAACATCTTCCTTCACGAAGTCCTTGTAGCGCTGCCCCGGCTTAGTGCCGTCGGCGTACCAGTGGGAGACGTGGTCAGTGGTGATGCCCAGACGGAAACCATTGGGGTTGATCTTCTGTCCCACTACTGATCTCCACCTTTCTCTTCTGTGCCGACCACGATGGTCACGTGGCTGGTGCGCTTGTTGATGCGGTAGGCGCGTCCCTGTGCGCGGGGGCGGAACCGCTTCATGGTGGGTCCTTCGTCGACGCGGGCCTCGGTGATGACGTAGTCGTCGTCGTCGAAGGCGACCCCTGCCTTGTCAGCGTGCTGCCGGGCGTTGGCCATGGCGGATGCGACAACCTTGTAGACCGGCTCTGAGGCGCCCTGGGGGGCGAACTGCAGAATGGCCAGTGCTTCATTGGCCTGCTTGCCGCGGACAAGGTCGACGACGCGCCGGGCCTTCATAGGCGTCACACGCACATAGCGCGCAATTGCCTTGGCTTCCATTGCTTTCCTTCTCTCGTCTTCTCTAGGAGATCAAGCGTTCACTGACCGGGGTCAGCGGCGCTTGCCCTTCCTGTCGTCCTTCACGTGTCCGCGGAAAGTCCGGGTCTGTGCAAACTCGCCGAGCTTGTGCCCGACCATCGACTCGGTGATGAACACGGGGATGTGCTTGCGTCCGTCGTGCACGGCAATGGTGTGGCCGAGCATGTCCGGGATGATCATGGAACGGCGGGACCAGGTCTTGATGACGTTCTTGGTGCCCTTTTCGTTCTCAGCGGCGACCTTGAGGTACAGGTGCTGATCAACGAAGGGGCCCTTCTTCAGGCTCCGTGGCATGTTTCCAGGCTCCTATCGCTTGTTCTTGGTACGACGGCGACGCACGATGAGCTTGTCGCTGTCCTTGTTCGGTCGGCGGGTACGGCCCTCGGGCTTGCCCTTGGGGTTGACGGGGTGGCGTCCGCCGGAGGTCTTGCCCTCACCACCGCCGTGCGGGTGGTCGACAGGGTTCATGACCACACCGCGGACGGTGGGCCGGACACCCTTCCAGCGTTTGCGTCCGGCCTTGCCCCAGCTGATGTTGGACTGCTCGGCGTTGCCGACCTGTCCGACAGTTGCGCGGCAGCGCACATCCACGTTGCGGACCTCCCCGGAGGGCAGGCGCAGCTGGGCGTACTTGCCCTCACGGGCCACCAGCTGGATGGAGGCACCGGCCGAGCGGCCGAGCTTGGCGCCGCCGCCGGGGCGCAGCTCCACGGAGTGGATGACCGTACCCAGCGGGATGTTGCGCAGCGGCAGGTTGTTGCCGGGCTTGATGTCGGCGTTGGGGCCGGACTCCACGGCAGCACCCTGGACCAGCTTGGCCGGGGCCAGGATGTAGCGCTTGGCACCGTCTGCGTAGTGCAGCAGCGCGATGCGGGCGGTGCGGTTGGGGTCGTACTCGATGTGTGCGACCTTGGCGGGCACACCGTCCTTGTCGGAGCGGCGGAAATCGATCAGGCGGTACTGGCGCTTGTGTCCGCCGCCCTTGTGGCGGGTGGTGATCTTGCCCGAGCTGTTGCGGCCGCCGGTCTTGTGCAGCGGCTTCAGCAGGGACTTCTCCGGGGTGTCCCGGGTGATCTCAGCGAAGTCGGCCACCGATGAACCGCGCTGGCCCGGGGTGGTCGGCTTGAGATTGCGAATAGCCATGTTCTTTTACTCTTCCTCGATCAAGTGGTTCCGGCCTTATTCAGGCGGATCCTCCGAAGATGTCGATTGCATAACCCTCTTTGAGGGTCACGATTGCCCGCTTGGTGTCATTGCGCTTGCCGGTGCCGAAGCGGGTGCGGCGGCGCTTGCCCTCACGGTTTGCGGTGTTGACCTTCTCAACCTTGACGCTGAAGATCTTCTCCACAGCGCTCTTGATCTCAGGCTTGGAAGCCCCGGTCGCCACCAGGAAGGTGTACTTACCCTCATCAATGTTGTTGTAGGACTTCTCTGAGATCACCGGTGCGATGATGATGTCGCGCGGGTTCTTCTCGGTCAGGACGCTCACTTGGCCTCCTCCTTCGTGCTGCCCTGGGCGTGTGCCAGGAAGGCGTCATAGCCGGCCTGGGTGAACACGACGTCGTCGGAGACGAGCACATCATAGGTGTTCAGCTGGTCGGCGTAGAGCGCGTGGACTTCAGACAGGTTGCGCACTGACAGTGCGTTGACGTCGTCGTTGCGCTCCAGGACCAGCAGCCAATTGCGGTTCTGTCCGCCGATGGCGGCCAGCGCGGCCTTGGCGGCCTTGGTGGAGGCCTCACCGGTGACCAGGGAGTCGACCACGTGGATCCGTCCGTTGCGCGCCCGGTCGGAGAGCACCCCGCGCAGGGCGGCGGCCTTCATCTTCTTCGGGGTGCGCTGGGCGTAGCTGCGCGGCTGCGGACCGTGCACCACACCGCCACCGATCATATGCGGGGCGATCATGGAGCCCTGGCGTGCGCGGCCGGTGCCCTTCTGGCGGAACGGCTTGGCCGTGGTGCCTGAACGCTCGGCGCGGGTCTTGGTCTTGTGCGTGCCCTGGCGGGCGGCGGCCTGCTGGGCGACGACGACCTGGTGGATCAGGGCGTTGTTCGTCTCTGCGTCGAAAATCTCGGCGGGGAGATCAACAGATACCTTGGAGCTCATGGCGTCATGCTCCCTTCACAGCGGTGCGGACGAGGATGACTCCACCCTTGGGGCCGGGGACTGCGCCTTTGATCAGCAGCAGGTTCTTCTCGGCGTCCACAGCGTGGAGGGTCAGGTTGTGCGTGGTGTGGCGGACGTTGCCCATCCGGCCGGCCATACGGACCCCTTTGAAGACGCGGCCCGGGGTGGCTGCGCCACCGATGGCCCCGCCCTTGCGGTGGTTCTTGTGCGCACCGTGGGAGGCGCCCACGCCGGAGAAGCCGTGGCGCTTCATCACACCGGCGAAGCCTTTGCCCTTGGTCTTGCCAATGACATCGATCTTCTGGCCCGGTTCGAAGGTCTCCACCGGGAGATCCTGACCGAGCTCGTACTCTCCGGCGTCGGCGGTGCGGATCTCGACCACGTGGCGCCGCGGGGTGACCCCGGCCTTGGCGAAGTGGCCGGCCAGCGGCTGGGTGACCTTGCGCGGGTCGATGGCGCCGAAGCCGATCTGCACGGCGTTGTAGCCGTCGGTCTCTTCGGTGCGGACCTGGGTCACGACGTTGGAGTCGGCCTGGATGACGGTGACCGGAACGAGGTTGTTGTTTTCGTCCCAGACCTGGGTCATGCCGAGCTTCGTGCCCAGCAGGCCCTTGACAGTGGTGTCTACGCGGGAAATGTTGGTCATAGTTCTCTCAGCACCCCCTTCTAGAGCTTGATCTCGATGTTGACGTCTGCGGGCAGGTCGAGACGCATCAGGGAATCGACGGCCTTAGGCGTCGGATCCACGATGTCGATCAGGCGCTTGTGGGTGCGCATCTCGAAGTGCTCGCGAGAGTCCTTGTACTTGTGCGGTGAACGAATCACGGTGTAGACGTTCTTCTCGGTCGGCAGCGGCACTGGGCCGACGACCGTAGCGCCTGCGCGCGTAACCGTGTCGACGATCTTCCGGGCAGAAGTGTCGATGACCTCGTGGTCATACGACTTCAGCCGGATGCGGATTTTCTGTCCCGCCATGGCGTTGAGCCTCTTTCTGACTTGGCTTCCAATACGTCCTCAGATCGGTCAGGCCGCGATCTGCGCTGGGGCGCAGGACTCATCAGAAAGAGCTGTCAAACACCTTCTGCAGTTATGGCCTGACCGAACAGCGTGAATCCGAGTAATCTCGGGGTGCTCCCGCTGCTGGCGTCCGGTCCACGCGGTCGGGCGTGTCGCTTCAATGCCACCAGTTCATCTCTGGGCACAGCAACACCCGCGTTGTCCCGGGTATAGTGTGTGGATTTTTCACTCTTTGCGGGCATAACTGTCCGCTGAGCAACTTGTCTATACTGTCATGACTTCTCGCCGATGCCAAATCAACGCTCTCACGCCCGCTCTGAGGGGGTGTCGTCCGGGGCCGTCTCCACCGTCGCGCCGTCGTTGTCCTGCTGTTTCTTCTGCACCGCGATCAGCAGCCTCAGCCTTAGCCATCCCCGTTGCCTGCAGTACGCATATCAGGCCGGTGTTGGGATTTCAGTGCCCTATAGGGTACTGAAATCCCAACAGCCTGCTGAAAGCACCTCCACCTACCGCTACGCTGCTTGCCTGGTGAGGGCGAAGGGGGCCTCCTCAATTGTGGGAACCCAGCTGTGATGATCATGGTCAGGGGTGAACAGCACTCCGTCCGCCTCCGAAGCTGCCGAGGAATCGCTGCCCAGATCTGTAACCACCTCTACTCGAACCGGAGGGTAGCGGTCCTCAGTCGCACCATCACCAAGCTGGCCATTCCAATTGCCTCCCCATGCATAGAGCCCGTCTGCACTCGTCACCGCCAAAGAATGACTCAGACCAGCGGATACACTCACTACACCCTCCAACCCTTCCACACGCTCAGGCCGAGGATTGAACCCAGCATTCCCCGTTACTCCGGAAAGTCCCGCTCCTCCGGTTCCCCAAGAATGGACCTCTCCCGAACTCATCAGAGCCGCAGAATACCCATTTCCAGCGGACACGTTTATCACGTCTGTCACCCCCTGGACACGCAGCGGAGAGTACCGATCCACTCTCGAGTAATCTCCAAGCTGATAGTTAGCGTTGCTTCCCCAAGCATAAGCTCCCCCAGCACTTGTCACTGCCAAAGAATGAGACTCCCCAGCGGACACACTCACAACGTCCGGAAGGCCCTCGACACGCACCGGCGAATAACGATTCTCGGTCGTACCATCACCAAGCTGACCCCAAGTGTTGTTTCCCCAGGCATAAACCTCACCAGAA
>NZ_QWLD01000031.1 GCF_003600155.1 Nesterenkonia muleiensis
CTTTACCGGGACCCGTGCCTGTCTTAGCTCACCGACACACCACCTACTGGCGCACGCTCTAAGGAAGCCCTCCACGATTCGGGGGAACCACAGGAGGATCTTTCCCGGCAGGTTCGTTTGCGAGGGTTGGCCGCCGCGTGACGCAGGACCTCGTTTTCCTCCTCAAGCAGCTGGCACCTTTATGGACATCGCGCCACTCGGCGGAGGCGTCACCTGGTGAATGACGAAGTCCTTGGGGTTCTGGGCGATGGTGATCCCGTTCTCCCTGGGGCCGTTCAACGAACCGTTTCAGAACTCCAGGTAGGAAGCAGGAATGATGCATATCCTTCCAGGTCACCCAGTGGGCAAGCCAGATCTCGACTAGAAGCTAACATTGCAGTAGGCACGCTGATGCCGCGCCCCGATAGCTAACCGTTCTAAGGGACCACCTATTCGAATGAAGATTCACGACATATGACGCAACAAGAGACGCCCGGCATCCTGGCCAAAGCTTTCGCTGTCGTGCAAGTACTAAAGAGCAGCGGGGAACTAACAGTCGCTGAGATCTCCCAGCAGGTTCGCGAGCCCTTGAGTTCGACTTACCGCCTGGTGAAGAGCCTTCAAGCTCTCGACTGGATCGCCGTTGGATCCGCAAGAGGGCGCTACCGATTGGGCTTATTCTTTATTCGTATTGGGGGGTTGGTCTCGGATCTAATGGATGTCCGTGAGTTGGCTCGTCCCCACCTCCGTGCGCTTCGAGAAGAGACGCATTTGACGACGTATCTTTCGGTTCGCCGAGGTACCCGTTCGGTGTGCATAGACCGCATCGCCGGGCGCTCCGTACATAGTCTAGAGTACCGGCTGGGAGATATGTTGCCACTCAATGTGGGCGGAGCACCTCGGGCTCTTTTGGCATTCCTACCCCCTGAGGAGCAGAAGTTGATAATCCGCCAATTAGGACAGGAGCACAATGAACGTTATGGCAAACGGGGTGCAGAACTGTTGGCTGACCTGGAAACAATCCGTCGTCGTGGCTGGGCCCTGTCAATCAATGATGTGACCACTGGAATTGCCGCAGTAGGGGCCCCGGTGTTCAACCATCGGGGGGAGCTGGTCGTTGCGGTGTCGCTAGCTGGTTTGCCGAACGAAGTTGTGGATAACAATCATCTTGTGGAACAGGTAGTTATTTGCGCTGCAGAGATTAGCCGAAGCATGGGGTTCAACGAGAAAGTCGTTAGGAGCGCGTCTTGAGCGGAGATTCTCAACGTGTTCTACGGAATGCCACCCAGGTTGTAGAAACACTCGCAGATTCCGGGGCGCTAACTGTGGCGGAAATTGCTGAACAGCTCCACGCTCCCCGCACGACGATTCACCGCCTTGTGGAAGGGTTGTCAAATGGGGGTTATATTGATCAATGGCCGGGTGGCCAGTTCGCGCTTTCTGGACAGTGGCTAGGGTTAGCCGATGCTGCACGCAAGAATCTTCCCAGAGGTGACCGACTGGACCCCGTACTCACATCGATAGTGAAGAGGACGCAGCTTACAGCCTTTGTAAGTGTGCCACACCGTGGAGAAATGCTGTGCGTTGAATGGCTTCCCGGCAGTGGAATCGACCTACTTAATTACCGTCCCGGTAGCATTCTTCCCCTGCGCCGCGGGGCTGCCGGAAGGGTTCTGGCAGCTTATGAGGCAGGGGCATATGAGTTGGAGCAAGACCAGGAGCTTCAGGCGATTCGTGCCCGAGGTTACGCGATCTCAGAAGGTGACGTCACCCCCGGTATAGCAGCAGTCGGCGTACCGATTTTCGCACCTCGCGGATCCGTTTATGGAGCGTTGTCGGTTGGTGGCCTTGAGGGCGATATCATCGGACGGATTGCCGAATTAGCTGACGTACTCGTCGAAGAGACCGCGCGTCTGCACTGAATGATTACATGAGTTAGAGGAAGTTTGTAGTTCAAATTGCACGATTACCAGGAGGCCATATGTCCCAGCATCCAGTAGCGATTATTGGTGGAGGCTCTATTGGAGTTTCCTTCCTTAGTGGTGTTCTGCCGGGCAGGCCGTCCGGTCCGCGTCTACGAACCGGATCAGACTCACCGTCAGTCCATCCGCCGTGAGTTGCATGCTCGACTGGACCAGCTCGATACAGCGGGCCTGCTCGACAGGGATACCGGCATAGAGCCTACTACTGCGGCAGCACAAGTCCAGATCACAGGCGATCTGGCCGAAGCTGTGGAAGAGACCTACTTGGTCCAAGAGTGTATCCCCGAGCTTGTTGACGCCAAACAGGGACTCTTCAAGCGCCTAAGCCCGCTCATTAGCTCGCACACTGTCGTGGTCAGCTTATCCTCTGCTATTTCCGCTTCGCGGAGTGGGGAGTGTCTGATTAACGGTGTATCTGGTCTGGCGCATTTTTAGTTGAGTCGTTCTTCGAAGG
>NZ_QWLD01000044.1 GCF_003600155.1 Nesterenkonia muleiensis
CCAGACCAAGGGTCTTGCGGAGTTGGGCTACGTCCACCGATTTATTGGAATAGCGTTGCGGGGGTGCCCACAAGCAGCCCGAGCAGGTTCGCCTGCTCGAGCTTTTTCGCGGCATTTTGCCTTGAATCAGCGTCAGGGGCCCGAAGGTCTTCCGAGAACGCGCACCAGAAGGTCTGACATGTTTTTCCTCGGTCCAACGGATGAGGTCCAGATACGCCCAGCCACGAGAGCTGTAGAGCGCCTTTGCGGCGTCGTTGTCCGATGCGGTCTCCCAGTGCAGCCACTTCGCTGCAGTCCATACGGCAAATCCCAGCTGCTGGGCGCCTTGCCGTACTTGTCGTACCTTGATCTACCAACAGCCTATATGCCGACAGATCCTCCGAGGCATACCGGGGCACCCGCCTTCGAAACTCTTCGATGCTTCCCATTGCAACTCCTGAAAATCAGGCCATTGCCACCACCACTCGATTCCGCCATTGCCCCATTGTGACGGTGTTCGCAACACATGTCGTACAGGACTAATAGGTCCGATTAATGGTGTAACATGGCGCGCGTGCATTCCGGACGATTTAGTCCTCTAGTTGCTGACAATGTGATCAAAGAGGGGGAGACAGCATGAAGGGGTTCAAAAGCCGCGATGTCACCAGTCTTGGGCACCAGATCCGCGGCGAGGTGTTCACCCGCGGCACCCACGGGTACCGACGTGAGGTGAGCGGGTTCAATCTGCTCACTGCCAGCAGTCCCGATCTCGTGGTTGTGCCCGAAGACGAGGCGGATGTCCAGGCGATACTCCGCTGGGCCGCGGAACATGACTGCACGGTGCACCCGCAGGCCACCGGCCACGGCGCCTACCGTCCGCTGGAGGCGGGTATGCTGCTCAAGACCACGCGGCTGAACAGGCTGGCCATAGACCAGGAGGCGCAGCGGTTCACCGTGGGCGCCGGGCTGACCTGGCAGGATGTTGTGCCGGAGCTCCACGCTGCGGGACTGATGGCTGTCAGCGGCTCGGCGGCGACCGTGAGCGTGGTCGGTCTTCTCCTCGGTGGAGGTATTGGGCCATTGAGCCGCACACTCGGCGTCGCGTCCGACTATGCGGAATCCTTCCGAGTGGTGAATGCGGCCGGTGAGGTGCTGGTGGCCGATGCCGAGCACCATCCTGACCTTTTCTGGGCGCTGCGGGGTGGAAAAGTAGGCCTGGGCGTGGTGACCGAAGCAACCGTGCGGGCCGTGCCGCTCTCGCATGTCTACGGTGGTGGACTGTTCTTCGGAGCTGAAGACATGGACCGGCTCGCACACGCCTGGCTGGACTGGGTGACCGATCTGCCCGATGCGGTGAACTCATCCATCGCCTTCCTGCGCCTGCCGCCGGAGGCTCCCGGCCCGCTGGGCGGTGCGACCGTGCTCCATCTGCGCTTCGCCTACGTCGACATCGAGGCTTCCCATGATGAACTGCGTGATCAGGGTGAGGCATACCTCGCGCCTCTGCGTGCTCTCGGCACCCCGATCATCGACACAATCGGACTGCTGCCCGGCGATCGCCTCGCCGAGATCCATGCTGACCCGACGGATCCAGTGCCGGTATGGGAGTGGGGAGACATGCTCGAGTCGGCCGACCACGACCTCATCGAGCATCTGGTCGGGCAGGTCGGCGGTAAGGCTCAGTCGGTGCTCACCGCCGTGGAACTTCGCCGCCTCGGCGGCGCGCTGGTCCGCGATGACCTCAGCCCCTCGGCGGTTGGGGGTACTCGGGCGGCATTCTCGCTGCTAGTGCTCGGCGTGGCGATCAAACCGGTCGCACCGCTGGTGGCCGTCGAGACCGCCGGTCATATGATCCGTGACCTTGTGCAACCCTGGAGCGCCAGCGAGATCAACTACCACTGGGCCGGGTATCCGACGCCCGAGGTGTTCATCAACCGGCTGTGGCCGGCCGAGACTGCGGAGCGACTGAGTGAGGTCCGCTCACGCTATGACCCGAACCGGCTCTTCGAGTTCGGAAATTGAGCGTTCTTACCCATGTGGTTGTCTCGACTTCCTCACCGTATGGCCGGTGCTGTGATGGCGCTGTGCTTAGCCGCTCTCCTGCTCAGTGCCGGAACCACCCCTGCCCTGGCTGAAAGGGACGCCGAAGCCCCGGCGGAATCCGCGGACTTCAGCACAGATGATGTCAGTGCAGCCGACGTCGACGCATGGCCGGGATTTCTCGAGGACGTGAATGACGCCTGTGACGGTGATGGCGAGATCATGCTGGAAGGCGACGTCACCGCTCCCATTGATGAGCAGGAATTCCTCGACTTAGAGGATTGCCACCTCATCCTCGACCTGAACGGTCATGCGTTGACCATCTATGGCCCAGGCGAGAACAACGCTGTAGGGCCAGGCGAAGGAAACGCCGCCATCCACGTGCCCGAGGGCGCCTCACTGGCGATCAACGACTCCTCTGGCAACCACAACGGCAGCCTCACCGTCACCAGTGGCCTGTACGGCGCGGGGATCGGCGGCGGAGCTTCCGGTGACGGCGGCGAGGTGGTCATCACCGGCGGAACAGTCAACGCCACCAGTTTCAGCAGTGGTGCAGGGATCGGCGGGGGCTGGTATGGCAACGGCGGGACCGTGAGGATCGAGGGCGGCGTCGTGACCGCCACCAGTCACCTGTACGGTGCGGGGATCGGCGGTGGCGACCGGGGGGATGGCGGCGAGGTGGTCATCACCGGCGGCATCGTGACCGCTATGGGCGGTACCATCGAGGGCAGCATCAACCCGGGCGCGGGGATCGGAGCGGGCGCGGACGGGTCGGAACCGGGCTCTCTCGAGGTCCATGCCGTACTCACCGAGGACTCTGACAACGACGGTGCCTCAGCGGAAAACGCCCCCGCACCGACGATTACTCCCGTACCAGCGGGTGACCTCTACGCCCGGGCTGTCACCGACCAGAATTCCAACGGCAGTGGGATCTTCGAGCTGGAGTTCGGATACCTGCTGACCCTGGTCGATCTCGCGCTCGGCGTGGACGACGAGGACCGCGAGGAGTCGCAGTTCCTGGCGTTCGGGGCCACCGTGCCAGACCAGCCTGAGGTGCCGGAGGGGTATACCGCGACCGGATGGCGTGAGGCTGCTCCAGCCGGGGAGCTGGTGACGGGTATCGAGGACGGCCCGGTGACGCTTTATAGCACTTTGGCGACCGCCAGCCTGTCGGCGTCGACGATCACCGCAGGCGAGGAAGCCACGGTCAGGGTCGAAGCCCTCAACGAAGACAGTGAGCTGATCGATGTCACTGAGGCCGAGGACGTGATCGTCACACTCAACGGCGATGAGACCGACGGCCCCGTCCTGTCGCCGACCGCAGCTGGCAGCTACGACGTTGAGGTTCAGTACCTGGAGACCACTCTTCTCGAATCCGAGCTGTCTGTGGTGCCCGGTGAGGCGGAGGCGCTGGTTGTCGAGGGTCCGGCCGAAGCGACTGAGGCTGAGACGGTCTCCTATACCGTGGTGCTGACCGATGAGCACGACAACCCGATCAGT
>NZ_QWLD01000056.1 GCF_003600155.1 Nesterenkonia muleiensis
GGACCAGCTTCAGGTGTGATGGCCGGCGTCAGCCGGCCGAGAGCTGAGGCGGCTTTGCCGCCCAGCGGAACCAGCACAGAAAGGAGACGCCCGTGCCGGCCAAGCGCCTGCCGACGTTGGAGGATGTCGCCGCGCGCGCCGGGGTCTCCCGCGCGACCGCCTCCCGGGTGGTCAACGCCGATCCGCGGGTGGGCCGTGTGGCCCGTGAGTCTGTCCAAGCCGCTATTGCCCAGCTTGGCTACCGCCCGAACCGCAATGCCCGCTCGCTGGTGCGCCAGGAGGCCGACTCCATTGCGGTGGTGGTTCCTGAGGCTGAGGACAGGGTGTTCACCGACCCGTTCTTCGCCTCCGTGCTGGCGGCCATCACCCAGACCCTGGCTGATTCTCCGGTCCAGGTGCTGCTGGCCATGGGGCAGCCGGGCAAGTCGCACAAGATCGAACGCTACCTGCGCGGCGGGTACACCGACGGTGCCATCGTGGTCTCGCATCACCAGGATGATCACATTTGGCAGGTCCTGCAGCAGACCAAGCTGCCCGCGGTCTATGTGGGGCGGCCGTTCGTCGGTGATGTGGGCATTCCTTACGTCGATGTCGACAACCGGGCCGGTGGTGCGCTCGCGGCCCGGCATCTGGTCAGCAGCGGCCGGCGTCGCATCGGCACCATCACTGGTCCCCAGGACATGGCTGCTGGTCAGGACCGTCTGGCCGGCTGGCATCAGGTGCTGGTTGAGGCGGGGATGTCCGCGGATCTGATCGAGAATGCGGACTTCTCCGCTGACTCGGGGGCGTTGGCGATGCGCCGGATGCTGGACCGTGCCCCTGATGTGGATGCGGTGTTCGTGGCCAGCGACCTCATGGCGGTCTCCGCCCTTCATGAGCTTCAGCGGCTCGGGCGTCATGTACCCGACGACGTCGCCGTCGTGGGGTTCGACGACACCCCGGCAGCACAGCTGACCCGTCCGGCCCTGACCACGGTGCTCAACCCGGTCACCGGGATGGCGACCACAGCGGTCCAGATGCTGCTGCGGCTCTTAGAGGACGAGGACGTCGACTCACCGGTCATCCTGGGCACCCGGCTGATCCCGCGAACCTCCGCATAGCTGCAGGGACCGCTGGACGGGTATTCGATGGTTCGGCGGCCGTATATGGAGGGACGAATCGCGGGCAAACAGCAGGTGCTACTTCAATTTTGAAATATATCTGGGGTATGGTGATGTTGCATCAGTCATGCCGCACGGAGGCAGTGCCCCGAGGCGGTGCAAGAACGCGATGATTCGCACCCACCCATCACTCAAGGAGCATTTCACCATGGCAGTTACTCTTACCCCCGGTACTTGGACCCTGGACGCCGGCCACTCGGAGCTCGGCCTGTCTGTGCGGCACGCCGGCATCTCCAAGGTTCGCGCCATCTTCGAGGAGGCCACCGGCACTCTGAAGGTGTCCGAGGACGGCACCACTGATGTCAACGGATCAGTCAAGGCCGCCTCCTTCAACTCCAAGAACGACGACCGCGACGCCCACGTCCGTGGCGAAGATTTCCTGGACGCCGAGCAGTACCCGGAGTTGACCTTCGTGTCCACCGGCGTGAAACCCTCCGGCGAGACCTTCGACCTGACCGGTGAGCTGACCATCCGCGGTGTCTCCAAGAATGTCACCTTCGAGGTCGAGTTCGGCGGCCAGGCCGTTGATCCGTTCGGCGCCACTCGCGCCGGCTTCTCGGCGACCACCTCCATCTCCCGCAAGGACTTCGGCCTGACCTGGAACGCCGCGCTGGAGGCCGGCGGTGTGCTGGTCTCCGACACCGTAAAGATCGAGCTCGATGTCGCCTTCGTTCATCAGGGCGAGTAACCCCTGGACAACGACGCCGCCGTCACCTCACCACTGAGCTGACGGTTCGCACCGAGGCCCCCGGACAGGATCACTACCGCCCTGCCCGGGGGCCTCTCTGTCTCTGGTGCCGCTGTCCCTGGTGTCGGTCTGGTGCGGCTACGGTCCCAACATCGCCAGCGGCACCACGCCGATTCCGTCTTCGCGCCGATAAGCCCCCTGGCCGGTGGTGATGAGGAGCGCATCAGTCAAGCGCGCCCCCAGCTGGGCTCGAAGCCATTTAAGGTGTTTGAAGTCCTTGTTCTCTGGCACTGCGGTGGCTTTGATCTCAATGGCAACCAGGCTTTCGTCATGACCCTCGATGATCAGGTCGACCTCATGGTCGCCGTTGCGTGTTCGCATATGCCGCACCTCGGCCTCGACGGCCTGAGCCGCCACGCGGATGCATAGGGTAGCAAATGACTCAAAGAAGTTGCCGAGAAGGCTTCCACGTGGTGGATTGATTCCATGTTGACCCCGTAGGAGTTTCTCAGGTGTGAGCTGGAGCAGCTGCGCAGCGAGTGCCGGGTCCGCCAGGTGATGTTTTGGGCCAGTGTAGAGTCGATCGATGGGAATCCCGCGTGGATGCCACGCGTCAACGGGATCTACAATCCAGATTTGACGGAGCAGATCGCGGTATTTGTCGAGTGTGTCACGGGCTGGGGGGTCCGAATCCCCGGGGGTGGCTTGATCGATGATGGTCTTATAGCTGGCCGTCGTTGCTGAACTGAGTGCATAGCTTCGTAACCAGTCGAGGAGGACCTCCCGGCGTCGCACGGTTTCGCCGAGTTCAGGAATATCCCGGTCGACGATGTTGTGTAGGTATGAGGAGAGATCCTTGCGTCGGTTCCGTTCCGGCGAGGATCGAATATCGGGAAAGCCAGACCGGCAAAGCTCCTGGATATAGTCGCGCAGAGTGAGGGTGGAACGTCCGGAAAGGCTTGCTGGAGGTTCGTAGAGGAGCTTTCGGAGACTGACTACCGGTTCGCTCACGCCTCGTTCGGAGAGTGTCATGGGGCGCATGCGCATGCGGATGATTCGGCCAGCTCCGCTGTGAGCTGTGGTTCCGGGGGAAGGGCTGGCGCTGCCTGTCAGTAGATACTTACCCTCGCGTGTCGGAGCTGCATCTACGGCTCGCCGAACGGCATCCCAGACAGCCGGTACATTCTGCCATTCGTCGATCAGCGTGGGAGTGGGTTCGTTGAAGATGGCGTCGAAGGGGTCAGCGCCTACGAGTTCTCTGGTGGCGGGGTTGTCCAGGGCGAGAACGTTCTTGACGCGTTGGTGCGCTGTGGTGGTCTTCCCCACGAACTTTGGGCCGTCTAGTGCGATGGCAGGAGTGCTGGGAAACAGCTCGTCGAGCTCGTCGTCGACGGTTCGCCTCATATACGCCATAGAGAGACCTCGCTATTCGGAGGATAGCAGCATCCTAAACCTGATGTTAGCAGTATTCCTATTAGGACGATAGCAGGTTTTAAAGATGCCAGAAGGAGGCGTAGGAAGAGGCGGCGAACGTTGCCGAAAAGGGGTCGGTCTCCTCCCGAGATGTTCTCTGGATTGCGCAGAATGGCAATCCGCAGCCGATGCGGGTGTGAGCAGTCTGCATGGTCGATATCCTGGACGGATGCTCGGACAGATGGTGATCAGAGAAGCGGAAGCCGGCGATGCGGAGCGGATTGGGCTCGCGCATTCGATCGCCGCGAATGAGGCTTACGGACATTACTTCCCGTCAGAGTGGATGGCTGAGCGCAATACCCCTGCCAAGCGCGCTGAGCAGTGGACCCAGACGTTGCGGGACTACGTTTCGGGCATCTCGGGCGTTGTGCCGTCGTCGGCGGCCTTATCGGATGGGTACTGCGGAGGCTTGAGTGGACAGAGCAGCGAATGCGGCGCGACCACGAGCACGGGGCAGCCGCAGCGGATTCTTCTTGCAGAGGACGGCGACCGTGTGCTCGGGTTCGGCATCTTCGGCGCCGCCCGGGAGGATGACGCCCCTTTCCCGCATGAACTGCACCGGCTCTACGTGCTCGCGCAGACCTACGGAACCGGGTTGGCACACAGGCTGCTGACCGCCGTGCACCCGGAGCGGACGCCGTCGTACCTGTGGGTTATGCAGGCCAACACCCGTGCCATCGCGTTCTACCGCAAGCACGGATTCGAGCCCGACGGCGCGGTGGAGCATTTGGTCACTATCGCCAATCTTCCCAAGATCCGGATGGTGCGCCCATAGCAACACGGACAACGGTGAGATAAACTGTTGTATGCGTAGGTTCAGGAGGTGGTGAGATGACGACGACCGTCGAGATCCCGGTGCCGGAGAACATGAGCCCGGAGGAAGCACGGCACCTGGCTGAGGATCTGCTCCAGCGTCGGTCTGCGTTCGCAGATTTCGCGCGGGATGTGGAGTTGAAGCCTGACCTCGTCCACCCTTCGGTGGCGTGGCACGTGGTGGCGGTGGACCACATGTGGCGCAAACTCATCGATAAGTACGGGGTCTACACCTCTGCAGATATTGCACGGTTGCGCGGAGCCAACCCGCAGAACCGTTCGGTGGCGACCAATCTGGCCAAGCGGGAGAACATCCTCAGCTTCACCCGCGCCGGTAAGAAGCTCTATCCCCGTTTCCAGTTCAAGGGAGACCGTGCGCATCCTGAGTGGAAACACATTGTGGAACCTCTGCTCAATGCGGGGTGGGATTCCCAGGATATTCTGCTCTGGTTGACCGGACCCAATGGGGCGATCGACGGCCGGGAGCCTGCTGAACTTATTGGAACCGATGAGGTGAACAAGGTCATCACCGATGCTGAGGATGAGGCGAAGGGGATCTGGTGACCTGGCCAGAACCCGGTGCTGACTTCACTCCACTGACAGAGACGTTGCCGACTGGCTCGCTGCTCTTCCGGGTGCATAGTGCTCAGTTTCCCGACGGCACCCTCAATGACGGCACTGCGTTCAATCCCGGATATGGACGGAGCGCACGGTTCTCGTTCTTCGGCGAGCCGACAGTGCCGGTGCTCTATGCTGCGACGAGTCCTGAGGTGGCGGTGCACGAGACTATCCTGCGGAACGCCGAGCCCGGAAGCGCGCTGGTGCCGGTGGCCTGGAGAAACCAGATGCTGTCGGTGATCGAGGTGCGTGAAGACGTGCAGCTGGCCGCTTTTCACGGGGCAGGGCTACGGCGTCTTGGACTGTTTCCCCGCGACCTGACCGATACGCCTAAAAAGGCTTACCCCTCCACGGTGAAGTGGGCGGAGGCTGCATGGCAGAAAGGCTTGGGCGGTGTGGTCTATATGCCTCGGCACTTCAACTCGGCCACAGCATTCTGTCTCTTCGGCGATCGAGTATCTGACGAGGCGCTCTCAGTGCATAAGAAGCATCCTGCATCCCGTCTGTTCGATACCTCAGACGATGTGGTGTGGCTGGCGGAGGTCGCACGAGCGGTGAATGTCCGGCTCCGCAGTTTCGACTGGTGAACGCTCGCGCACGCTCCCGCGCAGCCGCGTAAGGTAGCTGCATGAGCGGGGACTATACGATCCGGCATCCGCGGATGGATGAGGCCAAAGAGCTGGCGTGCGTGCATGTCAAAGCCTGGGAGCAGGCGTATTCCGGGATCCTGCCCGAGGCGTTCTGGAACGAGCAGGCGTATGAGCGGCGCATCGAGTCCTGGCGGCAGATGCTGGCCGACCCTGCGCACCGGGCACGTACCCGGGTCACTGAGGCCGACGGCGAGGTGGTCGGCATCGCCCAGATCGGCCCACCGCGCGAGGATGACATCGATGTCGACCACGAGCTGTACATGATCTACCTGCTGGCCGCGCACCACGGCTCTGGGGCGGCTGCGGAGATGCTCACTGAGTTGCTCAATGACAAGGCGGCCTCGCTGTGGGTGTTCAAGGACAATCCGCGTGCGGTGCGCTTCTACCGCAAGCACGGGTTCGAGCCCGACGGTGCTGAGAAGGACCTCGGCGAGGAGGAGAACGACCCTAGCCTGCAGGGTGTTCTGGAGATCCGCATGGTGCGTGGGTAATGCCTGAACTGCCTGAAGTCGAAGTGGTGCGCCGCGGCGTCGAGCGCTGGGCCGCCGGGCGTCGCGTCGAGCGTGTGCAGGTCTATGACCCGCGGAGCCTGCGGCGGTTTGCAGAAGGGCCGGAGGCGTTCCAGCGTCAGCTGACCGGCTCCGTGCTCGGAGTCCCGGAGCGGCGCGGCAAGTACCTCTGGATTCCGCTGGAACAGCACGACGACGCCGATCCTCCCCCGGCGCTGCTGATCCACCTGGGCATGAGCGGTCAGGTGCTGATCGAGGACGACGACGCCCCGGCTGAGAAGCATCTGAAGATCACCCTGGCGCTGAGCGCTAGGGCAGAGAAGGCGCGACTTCCCTCCCACCTCAGATTCATTGACCAGCGGATCTTCGGCGGGATGCAGCTCTCCCCTTTGGTCACCGGGATAGCGGGCAGGCAGGTCCCGCAGGCGGCGGCGCATATCGCCCCCGACCCGCTGGAGCCGGCTGTGACTGAGGAATGGCTGTTCAGAACCCTGCGCCGTCGTCGTACTGGGCTGAAGCGGGCGCTGCTGGACCAGACGCTGATCTCCGGGGTGGGCAACATCTACGCCGATGAGGCGCTGTGGCGGGCGAAGCTGCACTACGCCCGGCGGGCCGAGACGGTGACCCGTGCCGAGGCTATGCGGCTGCTGGAAGCGCTGCGCGAGGTGATGGAGGCCGCGCTCGCCGCCGGAGGGACCAGCTTCGATGCGCTCTACGTGAACGTCAACGGCGCCTCCGGGTACTTCAGCAGGTTGTTACGTTCATATGGCAGGGCTGGCCAACCGTGTCTACGCTGCGGGACATTGATCGTGCGAGAGAAGTTCATGAACAGGTCGTCGTACTTCTGCCCGAAGTGCCAGCGACCGCCTCGCTGAACAGAACAGCGCCCCACCATCAATTCACTTCACGCCGGTCTCCGCGCTGGAAGTCCACCGTGCCCTCCGGGCGGTGAAATAGCGCTCTATCCCCTGAGGCAGAGTAGGCGTATACTTTTGACTACACGTAGTGCATAGGAGGAATCATCATGGCCAATGCTGCCGTCCCTACATCGCTTCGGCTGCCTGCCGACGTGGACGCACGCCTGGAGAAGCTGGCCGCTGAGACCAAGCGGTCCAAGTCCTTCTACCTGCGCGAGCTGGTGACCTCCGGCCTGGACCGCCTGGAGTGGGAGTACTCCATCGCCAAGCGCTCCGAGGACATCCGCGCCGGACGCCGCAAGACCGTCTCTCTGGATGAGGTGGAGCGCGACCTGGGACTCCAGGATGAGCCGGTGGACATGAGCATCCTGGATGAGATCGAGTGAGCTGGACGGTAGAGCTCGACCCCGCCGCACAGCGCAAGCTCCGCAAGCTCGACCCCCAAGTAGCCCGCCGTCTCCGCTCAGCCCTGCGGGCCCTTTCCTCACTGGATGACCCGCGAGTCCGCGGCAAAGCCCTGACCGGAAACCTGGCCGGTCACTGGCGCTACCGAGTTGGTGACTACCGCATCGTCTGCGACATCCAAGACGAAAAGCTGGTCATCGTCGCCTTGGATCTGGGGCACCGCCGCAACATTTACGACGACTAGGTGTTGCTGGCCATGAGGTTGTTGACGTTGTCCCCGCGCAAGGCGATCATGCCATTCACGCACTTCTTGATTCGGTCGTGACCGCATTGCGGTCCGAGGGGAACAGCACCGTCCGCTATGTTCGCAACCCGCCGATTGTGCCGGTGCGGGAGAACTATGACCGCCTCGGCTATGACTCGCGTGACGTCACACGAGACCGCCGATACACCCGTTATCTGAGCCCGACGGTGATGCTCCGCAGTCACACTGGTGCAGAGCTTCCGAGAGCCCTCGAAGACTATGCCGGAGGAACGAGTGTCGATGAGCTCATCGTGGCCCCGGGGTTGGTCTACCGGCGCGACGCTGTTGATCGCAGTCATGTCGGCGAGCCGCACCAGGTCGATCTCTGGCGCATCCGTAGCGTTTCGGACACCGAGGACGGAGACATGCTGAGGATGATCGGAGGTCTCGTTGAGGCGGTACTTCCTGGGGCGGAGTGGAAGGTGACTGATGCCGAGCACCCCTACACGGCTGGTGGTCGGCGGATCGACGTGCTCCACGAGGGAACTCGGCTGCCGCTCACCGAGCTGTCACTGCGGGCGATCACCCGGCTTGAAGTGATTCGCCCCTTGAGACTGGTGTCCTACCGCAGCGCCGGGCTCGGCCGCTTCGGCCTGCACCCGCGGGACCTCACCGACACTCTGGCCGATGAGTACCCGCGGACGGTCACCTGGGCGGAGGCCGCCTGGGAGTATGGCGCCGACGGCGTGGCGTACCTGTGCCGGCACTTCAACGGGAAGACCGCCTACTGCCTGTTCGGAGCCGACCACAGCAAGACTCTGAAGGCGCAGCAGGGCTGGCCGCCCCGGCGCCATCCCACCCTGCTGCAGTGGGACCGGGACTGGCTCGTCGAGGTCGCAGCCCAAGTGGGTGTCCACATCGACATCACCAGTTGGCGATGATGAATGACCCCACAATCCGGGCAGAGGTCAAGCGGCAGATGCGCGTGATCGAACAGGCCGACCAGGAGGACGATGTCATGGACTGGAGCGGATCTGTGCGCGCTGATTGGGGGGGCGTGGAACGACGAGTGAAGCGGGGCGATCTCCGGGCTCTGGAGAGGCTGTTGCTGCCAGTTCGGGGTGTCTGCCGGTGAATCATCTCCTGACTGAGCTGTAGTCTGGCCAGATGGCAGTAGTGCGGGATTCGCTGGGTGCGCAGAGGCTGATCGAGGACCATCCCGCCCTGAGCCTGCTGCGATCGCAGAACGCGCCGGTCGCGGTGGCCATTCTGGGTGAGCACCTGGCCGGTGAGCGAAGGCAGATGCCCGCCGCCGACCTCTTTGAAGCCGTTGAGGCAGATCTCACCGAGCTTCGCGACACCGGCCAGTTCGACCTCCCCCAGACCGCAGTGCAGTACGTCCGCTCCTGGCTGACCCAGGGGTTCCTCATCCGCCGCTCTGGTGAGACTCGGCAGGAGGTCTACGCGCTCTCCGACGGTGCCCTGGGAGCCATCAGGTTCATCCAGGAGCTGGGCACCCCGCGCACCAGTGTGACCGAATCCCGCCTGTCCACCATCGTGGACCGGGTACACCGGCTGGCTGTGGACACCGACCCGGACATCACCCGCCGGGTGGAGGCCCTCAGGGAAGAGCGGCGCAAGCTGGACGAACGCATCGCCGCACTGGAGGCCGGTGAGATCGAGACGATGCCTGAACACGCTGCCGCCGAACAGGCCACAGATATCCTGGCCCTGGCTTCGGAGCTTCCCGAAGACTTCGCCCGGCTGCGCACCGAGCTGGAGGAGATCAACCGCCGGTTGCGCGCTAAGCTCATCGAGGAGCCGGCCTCCCGCGGCACTGTGCTGGAAGACATCTTCCGCGGCGTTGACCTGCTCCAAGAGTCTGATGCGGGGAAGTCCTTCACCGCTTTCTACACGCTCATTCTGGACCCCGAGCGCACCGCGGCCCTGGAGGACTATGTGGGCGGCATCGTGCTGGTCACCTCCCCAGATGGGAGGTACTCCTACCTCTCACCGGTGAGCATCGACGACGACAGGCTGGCAGCCGGCCGGCAGGCACAGAATGCGCCGGAGGACGGTGCCACTGAACAGGCCGACCCTGAGTCAACGGATTCTGGGCAGAACGGCCGGGCCGCCGATGAGACCGACACCACGGAGACTGAGTCCGGGGACAGTGAGCACCAGGCACTGTTCGAGGTGAACTGATGGTCACCCCGGAGGACGCCGCAGAGCGGATCGGACGGCTCTACGAACGCAAGCACCCCGAATGGGCGGTGGCCGGGGCAGCCGAACCTGTGGTCGACATCCCCCTGCACCCGCCGACCCAGGAGCAGGTGCTCGCCGAGACCACGTCCGCGGCAGACTGGATCGCCGCCTGGCGGCGGGCCGAACGCGGGCTCGGCGACGGTGGACGAGTGATCTGGGAGACCCGCCAGTGGGCCAGCGCGGGATCCCAGCGCATGCCGGTGCGGCTGGTGCTCGCCGAACCCTACGACGCCGCCGGGTTCATCAGACGCAAAGGGCACTGGCAGGCCGCAGAATCACGCACCGCTGAGCTGGCCGGACTGCTCGGTGTCCACGGCGCGGCCCCGGGCAGCGCCCTGGTGGAGACGGTGCAGGAGGCCCTGCGGCGGCGGGTCAAACGGATCGCAGATCTGGACCAGGCCGAATACCTCCGGGTCCGCGAGGCCCTGGTCTGGCTGCTGCAGAACCCGCAACCGGGGATCTACCCGCGCCAGATGCCCATCCGTGGGGTGGACAGCAAATGGCTGGAGAGGCACTCCGCCCTGGTGGAGCCGCTCTACGCCAGCGCTTCCGGACGTCCCTCGCTGGGCCTGCTCACACCCCCAGGGCTGATGCGGCTGCGGTTCCTGGACCCAGCGCTGGCACCCGGCGGGATCACCGATCTCAGCTCCCCGCCTCAGGAGCTGGACCGGCTGGCAGAGCAGATGTGGGAGCTGCGGGCGGTGCTGGTGGTGGAGAACCTCCAGACCCTGCTGGCACTGCCGCGGTGGGACGGCGTCGTCGCCATCCACAACTCCGGGTATGCCGTCAAAGCCCTGGCCAGCATCGACTGGCTGCACCAGGCGCAGATCCTCTACTGGGGCGATCTGGACGTCGACGGATTCCAGATGCTGTCCATGATCCGCCAGAGGCTCCCGCAGACCACCTCAGCTCTGATGGACCGCGCCACGCTCAAGGCACACCTGGACCTGGCCGGTCCTGACCGCAAAGACGCGCCACGGGCCATTCCGGAGCACCTGACTGGAGCGGAGCGGGACGGGTTCGCCGCGCTGGCCGACCACGGCGGGATCAGGCTGGAGCAGGAGAGGATCCCCTGGGAGTACGCCCTGGAGCGGCTGAACCAGGCGCTGCCGGGGGAAGCGGGGCTCAGCTGAAGGCAAGGGCGGCCCGGCGCTGCAGCTGGCGCCACTGCTGCGCCGGACCCAGGGCGGTGGAGAGGGTATGGAGCTCCACCACCTCGGCCGCTGTCTCAGCGGTGCCGGAGTCACTGTGTTGGTGCGGCTCGCGCCGAATCGGCCCGCGTTGAATCATCGAGCCGGGCATCAGGTTCATCATCAGCATCGCCAGCTGCCGGGCAGGACTCTCGGGCAGCTCCACGACGGCGACGACGACCTCGGGGGAAATATCCGGAACACGCCGCAGTGCCCGGATGGCCACATCGGCACCTCCCTTGGCCGACTGCCAGAGGAACCACCCGGCCAGTGCAGCGAAGAACCACACCCGGCGCGGCCAACGGCGAGGATCAGGCACACCGCGCGGTGGCAGCAGGCCCAGGCTCAGCGCGGTGGACGCCGCTACAGAGAACGCACCGTAGACGGCATAGCCGGCCGACCAGCCGGCGAAGAACACCCAGATCAGACCCAGCACAACGGCCCGCAGGCCGGCTGCGACCACCCACCTCACCCCCACCACCTCCAGATCAGCACAGTAGCGGCAGCAGCCAGCACGACGACGATCACAGCTCCGCTGCCCTCCCAGGCGGCGAGCCTGCGCTCACCGGAAGCGGCGGTATCGCGGATTGTGCCGGCCAGCGCGGAGGCGGCATCAGCTGCCCGGGAGCCTGCGGACTCAGTCGCCTCGTGCACCCGGGAGGCGGCACTGCCCCCGGTGCGGTAGGTCCGTACGGCCAGGGACTCCTCGGCCCCGATCAGATCCCCCGGCTTGACCAGCTCACCATCGGCCCGCAGCCACGAGGGCAGTTTTCTCCGTGCGGCCAGGCGCCAGATGACGATACCCAGCAGAAACCCCAGCAGCACCGGCCAGGTGGCGTCCCACAACGCACCGGCAGTCCAGCTGAACTCCTCGGCACCGGCGATCCAGTGCTGGCCGATCAGCCAGGGCACCACGATGCCTGCCACACATACCGCCAGCCAGGAGAGCAGTAGGCCGTCTAGCGCCGGCCAACCCTCAATCGTCTCGGAAGACTCCGAGCGAGCCCGGGTCTTCACTCGGCTCAATCGGGTCGCACCGTCGGGCCGGCGGCGGGGCTGGAGCTCGGTCTGACGCACGACGAAGGCGAAACGGATCAGCAGCAGAGTCGAGCCGGTGGCCACCAGCGGAAGGATCTGATCCAGCCCCAGGCCCAGCACGCTGATGCCCTCCACTGCTTCCTTGGACACGTACTTGCCGTAGGCCCCCGAGGTCAGCGGGGCCCCGGCGACTGCCAGTCCGGCACCCGCCATCCCGATCAGCACCACCACCCCGGTGGGGCCGCGGCCATAGTGCTTGACCACCGGCACCCCCAAAAACAGCGCACCCTTGGCCAGCCCGTGGTGGACCGCATAGACCACTGCCGCACTCGCAGTGACCCCCGCCAGCTCCGGGACCAGCATCCCGGCCGCCACCAGGCAGGTGATGAAGCCCATCTGGGAGATCGTCGAGTACGCCAGCACCACCTTCGGGTCGCTCTGCAGCACACCGATGACCACCGCGGCAAAGGCGCCCACCAGGGCTAGAGTCAGCAGAGTGTTGCCGGCTGTGGTCAGCGCAGCGCCATCGCCGGTGGGGAGAAAGCGCAGCCAGCCGACCAGGCCGGCTTTGACCATCGCCCCGGAGAGCACCGCCGAGGCCGCCGGCGGAGCGGCAGGGTGGGCCAGCGGCAGCCACACATGCAGCGGAACGGTGCCGGCCTTGACGCCGAAGCCCACTAACAGCAGGGTCACGATCAGCCCAGTGTGTGGGGAAGCCGCAATGGCCTCCGGCGCATCAGCAATCAGAAAGGGGGCTGCCGCGAACGATTGAGCCGAGTGAGGCGAAAGCTCGCTTTCGCCTCCGAGGCGATTGAGGGAGGGCAGGGCTGCTGCGGCAAGCAGCAGCCCTGCCAGGATCGCGGTTTCAGAGATCACCGACATCACCAGGTAGATCCGGGTGGCCCGGCGTGCGGCCTGATGCCGGTAATGGATGACCAGCCCGGCGGCTGAGAAGCTCAGCACGGCGAAGGCCAGGTAGAAGCTCACCGCATCGGCGGCCAGATAGACGCCGATATTGCCGGTGAAGCAGACCATCAAAAAGGCGCTCAGCGCACCGGAGCCCCGTTCAGCGTCTCTGAGCTTGACCCAGGTGACCGCCATCAGGGCGGCTCCGTAGAGCAGCACCGCGATCAGCGTCAGCGCACGGGCGGTGGCATCCATGGCGAAGACCGAGCCGAAGAGCAGCCAGGGGACTTCCAGCTCAGTGCCTTCGCCGGTGAGGGCCAGCAGCCCCGCCGGCAGCACCGTCAGCGGTGAGGCGATCGCGGTGCCGCGGCGCAGCCGGTGGGCTCGCTGCGGGCCGAGCACTCCGGCCAGGGCGATGACGGCCACTGCCGCCAGAGGCACGCAGAGGCTCAGCGTCATGAGAACCGGGGCAACCAGCGCCGGTGCAGCAGAAGAGGTCTCCATCATCAGCCGAAGACCCCCTCGGAGATGAACCGGGCGATCTCCAGCGGGGCGAACCACACCGAGGCGGCCAACCCCGCCAACAGGGTGAAGCCGGCGGTGCACAGGGTGGGCGCCAGCAGCGCCAGCGGCTCCCGGGCCGGGGTGCCGCTGTGGGCGTGGTGGGTGGCGTCGTCGTGCTCATCCTGCTGCGACGCACCGAACCAGAGGTTGTAGACCATGGGCAGGAAGTAGGCGGCGTTGAGCAGTGAGGAGACCACCAGCACCCCCAGCACCCACGGGTGCGGCGAGTCCAGGGCCCCCAGCCCCAGCTGCCATTTGGAGACGAACCCGGCCGTCGGCGGCAGCCCGATCATCCCGAAGGCGCCCACGGTGAACGCCGCGGAGGACCAGGGCATGCGCCGGCCCGCACCGCGCAGATCGGAGATCTTATGCGCCCCCAGCACCTCGGCGAACAGCCCCGCGCAGAAGAACAGGGTGATCTTCATGATCCCCTGGTGCACCAGGTGCACCATGCCGCCGGCGGTGCCCGCCATGGAGAACATGGTCACCCCCAGCACCACATAGCTGACCTGGGAGACCGTGGAGAATGCCAGCCGGCGCTTGATCTCCTGCTGGCGCAGCGCCTGGTAGGAGCCGTAGATCACGGTGACGGAGGCTGCCACCAGCAGCGGAGTCAGCACCCCCAGCTGCCAGGCCACCTCGATGCCGTAGACATCGTCGACCAGCCGGACGATGCCGAACACCCCTGCCTTGACCACGGCCACCGCATGCAACAGTGCTGAGACCGGGGCCGGAGCCACCATGGCGGTGGGCAGCCATCCGTGCAGCGGAACGATCGCCGACTTCACCGCCATGCCCCCGGCCAGCAGTATGAAGATCATCACTGCCGTGCCGGGGCTGGAGGTCGCGAGTTCGGCCACCCCAGAAGCCCCGCCTTCGGCGAAGTCCACCGGCCCGGCGGTCATAGTCAGCCACACCACCCCCAGCAGCACCGCCACACCGCCGCCGAGGGCATAGCGCAGGTAGATCCGGGCCGCTTGCAGCGACTTCGCGTTACCCCAGTGGGCCACCAGCGGATAGGTCACCAGGGTCAGCAGCTCATAGAAGACCAGGAAGGTCAGCAGATTCCCAGCGAAGCTGATGCCCACCGTGGCGGTCACACACAGGCTGAAGAACCCGAAGAACCGGCTCTGGTGCGGCTTCCCCTTGAGGTAGCCGATCGCATAGATCGTGGTCAGCAGCCACAGGATCGACGACAGTCCGGCGAAGAACAGCGCCAACGGGTCCACCCGCAGCACCAGGTCGATCCCCGGCAAGAACGGGGCGGCGAACTCTGGGCGCAGACCCTCGCCGACGACCCCGGGCACCAGGGCGGCGATCAGCAGCACCTTGATCGCCGCGGCCACCAGGTTCACCCAGGAGCGGGCGCGCACCCTGCGCTCAGCCATCGGGAAGATCAGCACCGCCGCGGTCAGTGACAGTGCCACCATCACCACCGGGACCACCGGCAGCGCAGCAGAGGGAAACAGGTCGCTCACCACGGGGCTCCCACCTCCAGCGCCTCAGCGATCAGCACCCCGCCGAAGCCGGTGACCAGGGTCAGCGCACCCAGGCCGATCACGCACAGCCCCGGCACGGAGCGGTAGTTGCGGGAGATGCGGGCTTCACCCGGTGTGGGGGACTCCTGCAGCAGCAGCGGGGCCAGAGCCCGGACCGCATAGCCGGCCGAGAGGAGAGTGCCGGCTGCCAGCAGCACCAGGATCCACCAGTGCTCGGCAGCCACTGCCGCAGTGGCGATGTTCCATTTGCCGGTGAAGCCCAGCGAGATCGGCAGCCCGATCAGTCCCACCAGCCCCAGGCTCATCCCCATGACCGCATAGGGGTGCTGACGGCCGGCACCCCGCAGCTGCTCGATCTCATCGGTGCCGTAGGCCTCCTTGAGGTATCCGGCTCCCAGGAACAGGCCAGCCTTGGCGATCCCGTGCCCCAGGGCCAGGGCGACGATCCCGATGAATGCACCTTCGGCGGCGTCCTCCTCCAGAAGCAGCGGGAAGGCCACAAACCAGTAGCCCACCTGGGCGACGGTCGAATAGGCCGCCAGCGGCTTCAGCGCGCTCTGCCGCAGCGCCATCACCGAGCCGATGAGCACCGCAGCCGCACCGAAGGCCCCCAGGCCCCAGGCCAGCGGAGCCAGAGCGGAGAGGGCACCGGAGGAGTCCGTCAGCCACAGCCAGCAGCGCAGCAGCACGAAGAGTGCGGCCTTGATCACCAGCCCGGAGAGCAGCGGTGAGACAGCACTGGGTGCCGAGGCGTGGGCGGGAACCAGCCAGGCGTGCATCGGCAGCAGGGCCAGCTTCATGCACAGTCCCACAGTGATCAGCGTCAGAGCCAGCAGTGCCGCAGGTGCGGCATCGGGCCGGCCGGCCAGCACCTCTGCGGCCTGGACGACGTCCAGGGTTCCGGTCACCGAGACGATCAGCCCCACACCCACCAGCAGCAGCAGTGAGCCGAGCACGGCGATGAACAGGTACCTCAGCGCCGGCGCCCAGGATCCTCGTCCGCCCAGTGCCACCAGGGCGACCGCGGTCAGGCCCACCAGCTCCAGACCCACATAGGTGTTGAACAGGTCCCCGGAGACGAAGACCGCGTTCAACCCCGCCCAGCAGCCCAGCCACAGCGTCCAAAACGCCTGATGGGTATGCCTGCTGGCCGCGGCGAACACGGTGACCACGGCGCCCACCAGCGCAGTCATCCCCAGGAACAGCACCGAGAGCCCATCGGCGCGCAGGTGGATCCCCAGCGGTGCCGGATACCCGCCCAGCGCCAGTTCGGTGACCTCGCCGGCCACAGTCTGGACGGCCAGCAGCCCAGTCAGCAGCAGGACGAGCGCAGCGATGCCGACCCCCAGCGCCCGCCGTGCGGTATGCGGAAGCGCTGCGGCGAGTGCCGCGGCCAGCAGCGGGGCCAGCACCACCGCGCCGAGGCTCAGCTCAGCCGCTGTCATCCTCGGTCACCTCCATCCCTGTCAGAGGGGCGGGGACCTTCGATCCTGCGGATCAGCACGGCGCCGAAACCGGTGAATGCCACGGTGATCACCAGTCCGGTGATCACCAGGGCGGACAGCACCGGGTCGGTGGCGTCGTCGGCGCCCCCTCGCGCTCCCAGGGCCAGCAGAATCACCAGCGAACCGATGCCGACCACGTTCATCGCGATCAGCCGGGCCAGTAGATCGCGCACTAAGAGCATGCGCACCGTCCCGGCCACTGCCAAGACCGTGCCCAGCAGCAGGTAGAGCATCACCGCGCTCATCGGCTCTCACCGGCCTTTGTGCGGTGCCTGACCGTCCGTTCCCCGGTCGCCCGGGGATCTTCCAGCGCCAGATACAGCGCGTAGAGCCCGGCGGCAATACCGGCGGTGAGCAGCACTTCCACGGTGAGGATCACTGCGAAGGCCCATGCCGGGTCCCAGCTCAGCCACGGTTCGCCCACCAGCGGTCCCAGCAGTCCGGCCAGGATGAACACGACGACGCCGGCCACCAGTGCCGCGACCATGATGCGGCCCGGGACCGTGCTAAGTCGGTCCTGAGCCGCGTTGAGATGGGACGGGGCCAGCCACCGCGGTGCGGTACCGGCCACCCGCAGCAGGATCAGCAGTGCCGCCAGGACCGCCCCGGACTGGAAGGCGCCGCCTGAGTCGGAGCTTCCGGCGAAGAGCAGCCACAGCCCGGCCAGCAGCAGCACCGGTGCGCTCAGGCGCACCATCCAGCTGAAGGTCGCACTCCGGGCGGTGTGCCCGGCGTGGGTGTGCCGGAAGGAGGCCAGCTCAGGCTCGGCTCCGGGGTCTGTGTTCTGCCGCAGGGCCAGCGCGGCCAGCGCCGCCAGCATCAGCACCGCAGACTCCAGCAGGGTGTCGTAGGCGCGGAAGGCCAGCAGCACCCCGGTGATCCCATGCTCGACACCGGTAGCGGGCAGCTGTTCCTGCAGCGGATCGGTCCACCCGGGCATCGTCTGCTCCACCCGCAGCCAGGCCGACGCGAGGATCACCACCAGGACCGCCCCGGCAGCTGTCCCCAACACCGGTGCCAGCCAGCCGGTGGCGGCAGCGGACGGCCGGTCTCTTCTGGGGCCGGAGGCCACATAGACCAGCGCTCCGCCGAGCAGCCCGCCGCCCAGCGCGGCCTCAGCCAGCGCCACGTCCACGCTGTCCAGCCGCAGCCAGATCAGCGAGGTCACCACGCTCAGCAGTAGAAACCCCATCACCTGCACGATCCGGGTATGGGGCAGAAGCGAGCGCGGGAGGACTACCACTGCTGCGGCGACCAGCGCGGCGGCGGCGAGCACCCAGTCAACGGGCTCAGCCATCGCCTGCCTCCGCTGCTGGGGTCTCGGCTTCCAGCTCACCCAGCACCCGGGCCGAGACCGACGCCGCGGCCAGTGCCAGAATCCAGGTCAGCATCAGCAGCCCGGCCGCAGTCCAGCTGCCCAGCAGCACCGCGATGCCCAGGGCCAGCAGGCCCAGGCCCAGATTGTCGGCCTTGGTCAGGGCGTGCAGCCGGCTGCGCACATCAGGGAACCTCAGCAGGCCGACGGTACCGGCGGTGAAGAACACTGTTCCCAGCACCACCAGCAGCACTCCGGCGACTTCCAGCACGCTGGTCATGGGCCAGCACCTGCCTGTTGCTGGGAATCATCGGCCGGGGTGCGGCGTCGTGCTGCTGCCCGCACCGCTGCGGTGAGTGCCGCTGTGCCGGTCAGCACCACCGCGGCGTCCAGAAAGCGGGGATTCTCTGCCAGCACTGCCAGCACTGCGGCGGCGGCAGCTCCGGTGGTGCCTGCCAGCAGGACCACCAGCAGCCAAGACTCTGCCTGGGGCCGGCGAGCGCAGCTCACCGCGGCCAGGATGAGGTTCAGCACCAGCACTGCGAAGACCGCAGTCAGTACCAGATCCGTCACACGCCCTCCTTTCGCCCCATGCCAGCGCTCTTTACTCCATCTATGGACAACCTCTGCGTGGCCGCTGACCATTCCCTCCAGCGTTGATATGGAACCGCAGCATGCTCAGGGAGTATCTGGGCCTAGCCGGGCCAGACCTCAAGGATGCCCCGCGGGGATTTCATTAGGCATTTCGGCGTGCAGGAGCGGATTCGCTGGGAGTATGTGCTGAACCGGTTAGAACGGAGGATGTCACAGTTGTGATCTCCAGTGGAACCCCTCGGGATGAACGCTCCATCATAGGCTTTCGCGGATTGCCAGCGCGCGTCTCGGAAAGTTTGTTGTCACCAGCCAGGCGCGGCTGTCGCTGAGCCAGGCGCGGAGTTCCTCCTCTTCATCGACGGTCCACACCAGCAGTGGCAGGCCCATCTTCTGCGCCAGCCGCGCCAGCCGTAACTTGGCCAGCTGTTTATTCGCCACAATGAGGTTTGCCCGGCATGTGCGGAGGCGCCGTTCGGGGAAGATCTCACGCAGCCGCAGGCTCAGGGTGGCTGTAGGACTCAACTCCTCAGCGCTTCGGCCCAAGGAGAGACCTACCAGCAAAGCCGGGTATCTATGCTCGGCCCATCGGCGCACTGTCAGGACGGACGGGTCCTCTAACGTCGTGATGATGCAGTTGGCTACGCCCATCTTTTCGATGACCAGGCTGGCCGCCTCCACTTCATAGGTTGAGGCAGGGTCATCATAGAGCTCCGGCGGTGAGGTGAACTTGAGGTCCACATGTGCCTTGGACTTTCCCCGAAGGATGTCTAAGGCCTCGTTCAGGGTAACGATTTCGCTCTGTACCGCGGTGAGCTCATCGTAGTCGACAGCACCAATGGGGCGTTGTTGGCCGTTGATGACCACATAATTGTCATGATGGAGCACGAAAGTGCCGTCCTTGCAGCGTTGCACATCGAATTCTACGAAGTCGTATGCGGCCTCAGCGGAACCGATAAGGGTGGGGCGGCGGTTCTCTGCTGATATGTCGAGTTCGGCACCTGACCGGTGCGCCGAGACCATCACCGTATGGCCCGTCGAGGCATTCACGCTGAACTCCTTAGACGATTGCGGATCGAAAGGGCGACAGCGATGACAAGAATCACGCTGCTGCTGAGCAGGGTGATCAGCCAGGGTACGCCGTAGGCGTTCATATCGAAGGCCGATGTTTCAGGTGGAATGTCGAGGTTGGTGGACATCCCGAAGTAGGAGAGCAGTAAGCCGAAGGGGAAGATCACGGCCGAGGCCACCAGCGCGATGATCTGCCACGTCTCGCGAATTCGGACGTTGCGCCGCTCGCGCTCTGTGCGGGATTCAGCCAGGTAGGTCTCGGAGACTCGGGACAATGATTCCAGGAGCGATTGGGTGGAGGCCAGACTAGTGATCAGGCCCAGGGACTCCTGGAAGCTCTTGCGGAATTCGTCGACCACCAGTTCAGGAAGATGTATCCCGTCAACATAGGTTTCCACACCCACTGTGAGGTCCAGCTGTAGTTTGCGCACTGCCTCCGTGAGATCCTGGATCCGGTTCAGCTGAACGTCGTCACCCTCGAGAACCCGGAGGTGTTTGAGCTTTTCCGTCACATCTCGGCGCACGATGCGCAGCCTCGACAATCCTGCTAACAGGGTGGCGGCGGTGAGGTAGATGGCGTTCACGGTGTTCTCGTCCTGGCCCGCGACTGCCAGCACGCCGCGCCCATGGCTGCCGGCTTGATCTGGCGTGAGGTTGAGCATTCCGGGGGATTTGATCGCTGGTGGGCGGTGAGTGCGTTGGCCGGATGCATCCCGGAGAATGATCTGGTCCAGAGAGTGGGAAAATCCGTTGTTCACCCGCTCCTGCACCATGATTCGGCCGGGCTCTGCTCCGGCTGCCACGATCTGCAGAACGTCCTGCTCCCAGGCTAGCTCTGTGGGAGCGGTTGAGATCTGCTCGGCTGTCCAGTGCGGGAGCGGAAGTCCGTCGATGAGCAGCTGGTGGCGCTGGTGGCACATGATGGACAGATCCTGGGCGATATCGGCGGATGTGCAGTGCCGTGAAGACTCCATGTGCAGTTGAATGGCCCGTTTACAGTCTGAGATGATCCTCCACGCGTAAGTGGCCTCTGGGGTGGACTCTTCATCCTTCAGCGAGAGTTGGGCTGAGGTGAGCCTCCCCTCGGCGAGAACACGGAACTGCGCGGTGGCCTGGTGCTCCAGGTGGGCCAAATGGATGGTGAACCGGCCCAACGGGAGGGATGATTCGAAAGACTCTGCGGGCCCCTGAGCGAGTACTTCATCGGTCAACGTCTTTGGCGCTATGAACGTGTAAATGTGAATAATGCGGTTGTTCTCGCCTGTCATTGGACCCTTTCCGTCCCAGATCTGCCGTGGGATTCATGCTATCCCCTACCTTCAGCTCGCAAGGGGGATTAAGGTAGTTAGAGATTCACAGAGCAAGGCAAAGGAGGACTTCATGGCTGAGAAGACCCCGCACCAGAACATCACCTTCCCGCTTCCCGGTGCCGAGGTGACCGACACCGGCCACGGTTACCTGGCCATCCCGCCCAGCGGTTCAGGGCCTGGTGTGATCGTCATCCAGGAGTGGTGGGGCCTGACCGACCACATCAAAGACGTTGCTGACCGGCTCGCCGTCGAGGGTTTCGTGGCCCTGGCCCCGGATCTCTACGGAGGCTGGATCACCCACGACGGCGATGAGGCCGGAGAGATGATGTCCACGCTTCCGGCGGAGGAGGGTGCCCGTCAGCTGGCCGGTGCCACCGACTTCCTGCTTGCCCACGACAATGTCACCTCAGCCTCGGTAGGGACCATCGGTTTCTGCATGGGTGGGGGTTTCGTCCTGGCGCTGGCCGCCCAGCAGGGCGAGAAAGTCTCCGCGGCAGTGCCGTTCTACGGGGTCGGCCAGGCGGTCCCCAACAGCTACACCGGGGTGCAGGCAGCCGTCCAGGGGCATTACGCGTCGCAGGATGCGATGTACCCTGAGGCCGAGGCTCGTCGTCAGGAGGAGCAGATCCGGGAGGAGTCCGGCGCAGACGTCGAGTTCTTCTACTACGACGCCGGCCACGCCTTCCACAATGACGAGAACCTCATCGGCACCTACGACGCCGAGAAGGCCCGCCTGGCCTGGGACCGCAGTGTGGACTTCCTCCGCAAAAACGTCGTCTGACCGAGCCGTTCGGTGGACGCAGAGCCCATGGCTTAGCTCTGCCTGGCACCACCCGACTCTACGATCGGCTTCCTGGCCAAGTTCGTCACCGCCACTATGCGGAAGTGCAGTGTGTGAGGATTTTCAGAGCTTCAGAAGCCTGCGGAGGATGTTCTCGATGCGGATTATCTCCAGTGGGTCGAGTTCACCAACTCTATGCAGGAGGCGCTGAGCGCTGCGCACGCAGATGAGTTCGCACTGCACATAAGACGGTTCGCCGCTTAGCTCGACCTCGATATGCGTGCGGTAGCCACGCCGGGTTCTGCTGATCGGCAGGACTATTGGGAGGTCATACTCCGCAGTCTGGTCAGCAGACACCATGACTGCGGGTCGCACAGCTCCGGGTTCATGGCCAATAGGCTCGCCGAAGTCGCAGAGCCACACCTCTCCCCTTCTCACAGTAAGTGGCCCCAGTCCTCATCCTCATCCAGGAGTTCCTGGTAGCCGCCGCTGAGTTTCTCCGCCTCATTCCTCAGATCTTCCCTGGCTTGTGGCGTAGTCATAGTCCGGCGCACTTCAGCCCAGAACTCCTGGTCGGCCTGAGCTTCCAGAGCTTCCTCGATGACCTGTGACATCGGCTTGCCCTGTGCTTTGGAGCGCTCCGCGATGCGTGCACGCACTTTCTCATCCACACGAATCGTCGTTGTTGCCATATACTCAAGTCTACTAGTGTGACACAAAATCATCTACACGTAGTCTGAGGATGTGATTCTTGGGACGATTCCGGGGGCGACGCCGGACAAATGGGTCGATCGGTGGCAGCACAGGTATCCGAGCCATGGGCTGGAACTACGGCACTACGACGACGCCGGCCAGCTTGAGCGGATTGCCGCAGGCACCGTGGACCTCGGCTACATTCGGTTCCGAGAAGGCGAAGACCAGGTAGATAGAGACCTCTGCCACCGGGTTCTGCTTTACCGAGAGGAGCCGGTGGTGTGCGCTGCCGCCGGTCATTGGATCGCCGCGGCAGAGGACTCGGTCTCCGTCGATGAGCTTGCCAAGGAAAGTTCCCTTGACCCCAAAGCTATGATTGCCGGCAGCGGTCCGGCAGATATCCACAGTTCCAAGGCGGGTGCCGACCTAGCGCGGGCGGAGCGGACGGCGCTGGAGGTGGTTGCCAGCGGCGCCGGCGTCGTAGTACTGCCGAATTCGGTGGCCCGGATGCTCAGCCGCAAGGACGTGGTGATCCGCAGAATAGAGGACTCTCCCGGCTTCGACACCGGGCTGGCCTGGCTGCGCGACCGCGACGACGACCTCATCCAGGAGTTCATCGGCATCGCCCGCGGCCGGAAAGCAGGTTCTGGCCGCAGTCAGCTGAGCGCCAAGAAGGCTAAGCCGGAAGCCGCTCCCGGAGCGCGCTCGCGGCAGAGGTCACGTCTTCAGCCGCGGTCACCGCGCGCACGACCACCACGCGGTCGGCGCCGGCCGCGGTGACCTCACCGATGTTCTCGGCATTGATGCCGCCGATGGCGAAGAACGGCGTGGCAGACTCCAGTGAGGCGGCCTGGGCCGGAAGATCGGTGCCCACCGCGGCACGGTCCGGCTTGGTGGGGGTCTCCCACACCGGCCCGGTGCAGTAGTAGTCGATGCCGATATCCGAATCGGCCTCACGCACTTGATCAAACGACTGGCAGGAACGCCCGATGACCACATCATCGCCCAGGATTGACCGGGCCTGGGCGGTGGAGAGATCCTCCTGTCCCACGTGGAAGACATCCACTCCGGTGATCAGTGCCAGATCCGCACGGTCATTGGCCGCAGAGAGCCCACCGTACTCATCGGCGACCTCCTTCAGCAGGGTCAGCGCAGCGATCTCAGTCTGCGCCGAGACCTGCTTGTCCCGGACCTGAATAATGTCCACCCCGCCGGCAAAAGCATCTGCGTAGAACCTTCGCAGCGCCTCAAAGCCCAGCTCCTCCACCGGACCGGCGTCGGGAAAGGCGATGAACCGCTGCAGATCAGTGCAGACGTAGAGACGCGAGGACAGCAGCCGCTCGCGGCGGAGCTGGCCGAGCTGGGTGGGTTCTGGAGTTGGTGTGGTCATGTCTCCACACTATCCGGCGACCAGGGAGAGGAAGGCGCGGTTGAAGTCCTCCAGGTCGCCGGGATTGCGGGAGGTGACCAAACCATTAGAGATCACGGCGGACTCATCGATCCACTCTGCCCCGGCATTGACCAGATCGGTCTTCAGCGAGGCGTAGCTGGTCACCGTCCGGCCGGGTAATACACCGATCTCGGTGAGGATCCACGGCCCGTGGCAGATGGCGGCTACCGGTTTGCCGGCCTCGAAGAAAGCCTTGACGAAGCGCTGGGCATGCTCGTCAGTGCGCAGTGTATCGGCGTTCAGGGTGCCACCGGGCAGCACCAAACCGGCGTAATCATCAGCATCGGCAGAGGGCAGGTGGACGTCGACATCGAAATGATCGGCATGCTCCCAGTCGCTCTTCATCGCCTGGATCTGCCCCTCCTCGGGGGAGACCACCACGGCAGTGCCGCCGGCTTGGTCAATAGCGGCGATCGGATCGGTCAGCTCCGGCTGCTCCACGCCGTTGGTGGTCAGCAGTGCAATTTTGGTTCCCGGGATGGCGGTGTCAGCCATGGTGGGTTCCTCCTCGTGAGGCTCTCTTCGGCGACATCGGCCAGGATCAGAGTCCGGTTCAGAGAAGAGTCTGATGAGGGCCGCTTTCACCTCACCACAATAGGAGCCTGGTCTTCATCTGCCGGTGACAGAACCTCGACGTTCCCTGACAGTTCACAGTGTCCTTTGCTCATCGTCTTCCCCTTCGTGAAGCTTCCAGGGTGGGGTCAGCCTGGTCCTGCGCACACCAAGAAGCTGATAAGCGGACCAGCCGGCCGGTCCGGGGAGATTCGGAGCCGCAATCTGCGTCACCTCAGAGCGATGCTCTGACGCGCTCTCTGAGGAGTTCGAGGAAGCGGCGGACGGAGGCGCTCATGGTAGGGCTGTTCTTTGCCTGGACCGCTACAGTTCTGGTGGGAGTTGGATCGACCAGGTTCGCCACCGCGACGCTATCACCGGGCCGGACCGCGGCGACACTGAGCCTGGCCATAGCGGTGATGCCCGCTCCGGCGCCCGCATAGGCGACTGCCGCGGCGTCGTTCTGGGCCTCCAGGCGGAAGGACGGAGTGAACCCGCTTGCCGCAAAGGCGTCCACCAGGATCCTGCGGCAGGGCCCGTCGACAGGCTCGTTGTCGATCCAGATCTCATCGGCCAGCTCGGAGAGCGGTATCTCGGACCGGCCAGCCAAGGGGTGATCCTTGGGCATGATCACCACGTAGGGTTCGGTGATCAGCGGTTCGGTGAGGTAGCCGGCCGGTGCTGGTGGTGTGGCGTCGTCGCTGACGACGATCTCCACATCGGGCTCCCACTCCGGATCCTGGAGCTGCTCGCCCAAGCGCAGGTCCAGCTGCAGCTCAGGGAACTCCCGGGCCATCGCGGCCACGATGGACGGCATCCACGCGATGCCCGCTGATGAGGTGTGCGCCACGTGCAGCGATCCGGTGCGCCCCGAGCGCAGATCCTTGACCGCGGTGTTGAGCCGGTCAGCCTGCTCCATGAGCCCGGCGGCTTCCTCGGCGAAGCGCAGGCCCGCGGCAGTTGGAGCGATCCCGCGCCCGCGCCGCTCCAGCAGGGTCAGCCCGGTCTCCCTCTGCAGGGTGTGGAGCTGCTGACTGATCGCCGAGGGCGTGTAGCCCAGATTGGCAGCCGCCCCGTTGACCGAGCCTCCGGCCAGCACTGCGCGGAATGTCCTGAGGCGGTTGAGATCGAACATGCACCAACTATAAAGGAGAACTGAATTATCGTGAAGAAATATTCGCTTGTGCTGTATAGACGCGTGCGGGGAGGATTGTTCCCATGAAACCGAAACTGGCAATACTGGCGATCAGCGCCACCGTGCTGATGTGGGCCTCGTCGTTCGTGGTGATCCGCGCTTTCGCAGATGAACTGTCTCCGGGCCCGATGGCCCTGCTGAGGCTGGTGGCGGGTATGGCTGCGCTCTCGGCGCTGCTGTTGTGGATGCGCCGTGGAAAGCTCCGCCTTCCGGGCCGCCGGGGGCTGATCCTGGGTGCGGCTTTCGGCGTGGTGTGGTTCGCGGTCTACACGCTGGTGTTCAACTGGGCCGGCCACTTCCTGGACGCAGGGACCATCGCCATGCTGGTGAACCTGGCACCGCTGCTGGTGGCACTCGGCGGCGGGCTGTTCTTCGGCGAAGGGTTTCCCCGTCAGCTCTTCGCCGGCATGGCTGTCTCCTTAGTCGGCATCGGACTGATTACCTTTGCCGGCAGCACTGGCCGGCTCTCGCTGGCCGGACTGCTGATCGCGGTCTCTGCTGCTGTGCTCTACGCGGTAGGGATGCTGATTCAGAAGCTCACCCTGCGGCACACCGATCCGCTGACGGCCACCTGGATCGCCTGTGCGGCTGGCGCCGTTGTGCTGCTGCCGTTCATCCCGCAGACCATTGGCGAGATTCAGGCAGCCTCCGCCGCCAGCATCCTGGGGGCGGTCTATATGGGCATCGGCCCCACCGCGGTGGCCTTCATCTTCTGGGGCTACGCCATGATGCACTTCCCCGCCGGCCGGGTGGCAGCCAGTACGCTGACGGTTCCGGCGATCGTGGTGCTGATGGCATGGCTCTTCCTGGCCGAGGTCCCGCCGGCCCTGGCGATCATCGGCGGTACCGTCTGCCTGATCGGGGTGGCCATCGCCCAGTGGCGCAGGCCCCACAGGCGCAGCAGAAGGCACGACGACGCGGTCACCACCGCCGAGGCACCCGCTCCCGCCTGAGCTGCCGGACTTCCGGGGACAGTGCCGGAACAGCGGCCGATGTCATCCCCACGAAGGATGTGCGTCGTTGTCGTTCTCTCTAGAGTGGGACCATGACTGAGAACGGCTACAGCTTCTCCAAGGATCCGTGGGGCCAGGCAGCAGTTATCGGTGCTCTGACGCTGATCCCCGCCCGAAAGTACCCCGCGTGGCTACGCCAGACGATGATCTGGGTACCCACGCTCTCGGTGACGGCGATGGCCGCGACTCCCGGGACGACCACCGCGGTGCTGCGCAGGCTCAGCCAATGGCAGGGTCAGGATCCCGAAGAGGTGAAGTTCCCCGAGGTCAGACCGGCAACGCGTGCTGCGCTCGCGGTCTCTGCCGGTGCGGCCGCCTATGCCGGCGGGAGGATATCCTTCTGGTCCGACACCGCCGCGGAGACATTGGTGCGAAAGATGCGGATACCAGCCCCGCGGGTGGCGATGAGCCTGGCAGCCTCGGTCTCCACCTGGTGGACCGTTCACCAGGACAATCAGCGGGCTGCTGCCCGGCGGAAGAGCGCCTCGTAAGCGTGGCGAAGGTTTCTCCGCATGGCCTGGCCCGGGCTGGGCTGGTCGGCCGGCTCCCGCAACGACCTTTTCAGACAGCTGTTGACTTGTCCGCTCTCTATAGGGGCACGATTTGTCAACAACTGTCTGATTATGCGGCTCTGATCTTGCTGGCCCGGCTCCGGGCCTCGGTCTAGGCTGGTGACGTGGCGAAGAAGAGCTGGCTGGAGGATGAGCGTCCCATCCGCGAGATCCTCCTCTACGCAGATGCTGAAGTCGACGACGGCGCCTGGCCGGCCACAGTGCCGGCAGTCGCCGGTTTCCTGCAGCAGTGCGGAGGGGAAGGCTTCGAACCCCAGGAGGGAGTGACGTTCCTGGTGGGGGAGAACGGTTCGGGCAAGTCCACGTTGGTGGAGGGAATCGCCCAGGCGTTCGGACTGCCGCCGGAGGGCGGAACTACCCATGGTGGGGCGCGGACCGCTGATACCGAATCCCCGCTGGGCCAGTGGCTGAAGGTTATCCGAGGTCCCGGGGCGCCCCGGTTCGGGTTCTTCCTGCGCGCGGAGACCATGCACGGCTACTACACCTGGCGGCAGGAGATCGGAAGCCCGGGCCCGGATCTGCATCAGCTCAGCCACGGAGAGTCTTTCAACAGCCTGCTTGAGTCCTATCTGGACCACCAGCAGTTCGTCCAGGGACTGGTATGCCTGGATGAGCCGGAGGCGGCCCTGTCCTTTACCTCACTGCTGAGCTGGGTGGCAGCACTGGACAGGATGCAGTCCCGCGGCACGCAGGTCATCTGCGCCACGCATTCACCGATTCTGGCTTCACTGCCCGGCGCCACTATCTTAGAGCTTGGCGAATGGGGGATCAGGGAAACCACCTGGGAGCAGCTGGAGCTGGTCCAGTCACACCGGCGCTACCTCGAAGCGCCTGAGCGCTATCTCCGGCACCTGCTGGGCTGAGCTGGTGCCCGCTCCTGAAACGGCCTTTCATGCAGTTGTTGAACTATCAGCTGTCTATAGGGGCATGATTTCCCGACAGCCGCCTGATTTGGCGGACCTGACCCGGCTGGCCTGATCGAGCGGCTCCTGCACGGACAGTGGACGTGATTCACATCCTGCCGTGCTGCTGGTAGGTCTCATGCCAGGAGAGCGCCTCCCGGAGCAGATGGGGAGTGTGCTGGCCCCTCGGGCTGGCAGCGACGGCACGGTTGAGGTAGTCCTGCAGGCGGTCCCGGTAGTCAGGATGGGCGCAGTGCTCAATGATCTTCCGGGCACGAGCCCGGGGCGAGAGCGCGCGCAGATCGGCCAAGCCCTGCTCGGTGACCAGGATCTGGGTGTCGTGCTCGGTGTGATCGATGTGGCTGGCGAACGGCACAATGGCGGAGATCGCTCCACCCTTCGCCGTGGAGGGCGAGACGAAGAAGTTCAGATAGGCGTTGCGGGCGAAGTCCCCGGAGCCGCCGATGCCGTTGATGATCGAACTGGACAGCACATGGGTGGAGTTCACATTGCCGTAGATGTCGGCCTCGACCATCCCGTTGATAGCGATGATCCCCAGCCGGCGGATGATCTCCGGATGGTTGGAGATCTCCTGGGGACGCAGCAGAATGCGGCCCTTGTAGCTCTCGATGTTCTCGTTGAAGTGCGCGGCGTGCTCGGCCGAAAGGGAGAAGCTGGTCGCGGAGACCGCGGTGAGCTTCCCACTGTCGATCAGGTCCAGCATGCCGTCCTGGATGACCTCGGTGTAGGCGGTGAGGTTCTCGAACTCGCTGTGGGCCAGGTTGGTCATCACCGCGTTGGCGATATTGCCGACCCCTGACTGCAGCGGCAGCAGGTTCTTCGGCAGACGCCCGTGGTTGATCTCATGCCGTAGGAAGTCGACCACATGGTCGGCCATGGCCCGGGAGCTCTCATCGGCGGCTTTGAACGGCAGATTGCGGTCCGGGGCGTCGGTCTCCACCACTGCGACCACTTTCTCTGGGTCCACCCGCAGGTAGGGGTCGCCTATCCGCTGCATCGGGTCCAGCAGCTGCAGCGGAGTCCGCCGTGGCGGCAGGCGGGTTCCGTAGTAGACGTCGTGGAAACCCTCATAGGCGCGGGGATGCCAGCTGTTGACCTCCAGGATGACCTTGTCAGCGAGGTCCAGCCAGGTCTTGGAGTTGCCCACTGAGCTGCCGGGCACCAACAGCCCGTTGGGCAGGACCTCAGCCACCTCGACCACCGCGACGTCGAGCTTTCCGTAGAACCCGAACCATGCCTGCTGGGCCGCATGGCTCAGATGAGCGTCCACGTATTCGACCCGCCCGGCATTAATGGCATCACGCATGGTGGGATCGGACTGAAACGGCAGGCGTTTGTGCACCGCTGAGGCCCCGGCCAGAACCCCGTCCAGCTCGGGTGCGGTGGAGGCCCCGGTCCACAGCTCGATGCTGAACTCCTCCCCACGGCCGTGAGCCTCTTGGGCTCTGGCCGCCAGAGCCCCGGGAACCTCCTTCGGGTAACCGGCACCCGTGAAGCCGCTCATGCCCGCCCGGTCACCGTGGCGGATATGTGCGGCGGCCTCTTGGGCGGAGACGATTCTGCTGCTCAGTGCTGACACTCGACTCCTGACATTGCTGTGACGTTTGTCCCTGCATGTGCGTGCACCGGCGGTGCACGGCCACCGCTCAGGATATGTGATCAACGCCCGGAGGCGCACTCTTCTGCTCATGGGCAGGAATGGCGTGTGCCTGACGTTATAGAGTCGTACCGGAAGCAACGAAGACGCCGCATAGGACAGGACGCGCCAGTATCCACGTGAAGCTCCACCACCTCACCGATGCCCACGCGATCTCCGCCGATGACGTCCTCAGTGAGTATCAGGCCGATCTCAGCGACGGCCTCAGTGCTGCAGAGGCCCAGAAGCGTCTTGATGAGCACGGGCCGAATGAGCTGCCTGCTGCGAAGAAGGACAGCGCGCTTCTGCGCTTCCTGCGCCATCTCAACGATGTGCTGATCTATGTGCTGCTCGGTGCCGCGGCACTCACCGCTGTGCTCAGGCACTGGGTCGACACCATCGTGATCCTTGCCGTCGTGGTGGTCAACGCCACAGTGGGCTTCCTGCAGGAAGGCAGGGCCGAACGCGCCCTGGAGGGCATCCGTGACATGCTCTCGCCCTCGGCCACTGCGCTGAGGGAGGGGACCTGGCGGAAGATCGCAGCCGCTGAGCTGGTGCCCGGAGACCTCGTGCGGCTGCGCGCCGGCGACAAGGTGCCGGCTGATCTGCGTCTGAACGAAGCTCATGAGCTCACCATCGAAGAGTCAGCCCTGACCGGCGAGTCCGTGCCGGCGGCCAAAGACACCGCACCCACCGAAGCTGCTGCTTCACTGGGCGACCGCAGCGGTATGGCCTTCTCCGGAACCATGATCAGCTCCGGGGCGGGCACCGGCGTGGTGGTCGCCACCGGCTCGAACACCGAGATCGGCCGCATCAACACCATGATGAGCGAGGTGGAGTCACTGCAGACTCCGCTGACCAGGCAGATCGCGACCTTCGGCCGCTGGCTCACGCTGGGGGTGGTGGTGATGACCGTGGTGCTAGTGCTCGCCGGCTGGCTGCTCCACGGCACAGACATCATGGAGCTGCTGCAGGCTGCGGCCAGCTTCGCGGTGGCTGCCATCCCCGAGGGCCTGCCGGCACTGATCACCATTACCCTCGCCTTGGGTGTTCAAGCGATGGCGCGGCGAAGTGCCATCACCCGCAGACTGCCTGCGGTTCAGACCCTGGGCAGTGTCACCACCATCTGCTCGGACAAGACCGGAACCCTGACCAAGAATGAGATGACCGTTGAGCGGGTGATCACCGCTGGAGAAGAGTTCACCGTCACCGGAACCGGATATGCGCCCGAGGGTGAGGTGGTGGATGAGGATGAGGCCACTGTTGGGCTGGAGCATGTTGCCCTGCGCCGGCTTACCGAGGCCCTGAGCATCGCCAATGACACCCATCTGGTGCACCACGAGGGCCGGTGGGGGATCAGCGGTGAGCCCACAGAGGGGGCGTTGCAGTCTCTGGCGGGCAAGATCGGGGCCGACCCCTCGGCGTCTCAGCGGCTTGCCACGCTGCCGTTCAGCTCGGAGAACAAACTCATGGGCACGGTCGCCGATGTTGGCGGGGCCTCTCGTGTCCTCGTCAAGGGCGCACCGGACCGGCTGCTCGCCCGTTCTGCCTCTCAGCTGGACAGTGAGGGTGGTCAGGGCTCTTTGAACCATGCCTATTGGGAGGAGCGGATTGAGCAGCTCTCTGCTGAGGGGCTGCGGGTGCTGGCCGCGGCTGAACGCGCTGCCGGTGAGGCTGACGCCGAGAGGCTCACCCTTGAGGATCTGGGTGAGGAGCTGACCTTTTTGGGGGTGGTCGGCATCGTGGACCCACCGCGGGAGGCTGCCGTGGATGCGATCGAGGTCTGCCACACCGCCGGCATCCAGGTGAAGATGATCACCGGAGATCATCTCGGCACTGCCACCGCGATCGCCCGGCAGATGGGCCTGGACAGCGGTTCCGGAGCGGTGAGCGGAGCGCAGCTGGAGGAGGCCGACGATGATGAGCTGGCTGAGCTGGCGGTTGCGCACAACGTCTTCGCCCGGACCAGCCCGGAGCATAAGCTGCGTCTGGTCAAGGCGCTGCAGGCCAAAGGCGAGGTAGTTGCGATGACCGGCGACGGCGTCAACGACGCCCCTGCGCTGAGGCGGGCCGATGTGGGCGTCGCCATGGGGGTCAAAGGCACCGAGGTCACTAAGGAGTCCGCCGAGATCGTCCTGGCCGATGACAATTTCACCACCATCGAGCACGCCGTCGAAGAGGGCCGTCGGATCTATGACAATCTCCGGAAGGCGATCATCTTCCTGCTGCCCACCAACGGTGCCCAGTCGGCGGTGGTGCTTTTCGCGGTCGCGCTGGGGTGGACACTTCCACTGACCCCGCTGCAGGTGCTGTGGGCCAATATGGTGACTGCGGTGACCCTCGCCTTCGCCTTCGCCTTCGAGCCTGCGGAACAGGGGCTGATGCAGCGCAGACCCCGTGATCCGTCCACAGGCATTGTGAACCTCCGGCATATTGTCCAGATCGGACTGGTGTCACTGCTGATTGCCGCAGCCACGATGGGCATGTTCCTCTGGCGCACTGCTGCCGGGGACGACCTTGACACGGCCCGCACACTGGCCACCACGGTGCTGGTGGTCTGTCAGGCCTTCTACCTGTTCAACGTCAAAGCCCTGGAGTCCACCAGTCTCAAGTTCGCTCCGCTGTTCAACAACAGGGTCGCCTGGTACTGCGTCGTCGGACTGACGGCGTTGCAGCTGCTGTTCATCTATGCCCCGCCGCTGCAGCAGCTCTTTGAGTCCTCTCCGCTGTCCTTCGAGCACCTGGTGATGGTCACCGGGGCCGGAGCCGCAGTCTTCTTCATCATTGAGCTGCTTAAGCTGGGGTTCTACTCCGTTGAGCGCACCAGGCGCATATCCGCGTCCGGTCACCAAGAAGATGCTCTCAGTTCACCGGATCCGGGTTGAGGTCTTCCCATTCGAAGGTGGTGGTGGATCCGGTCGCCCAGTCCTGACGCAGGATGGCATAGGCGACTGAGGCCACAGGCTCGTTGCCTTCCACCGGCCATCCTCGTCGGTAGTGAGCTTCCTTGAGGAACCCGCAGCGCAGGAACACTTTGCGCATCGCGATATTGTCCTCGCGAGTCTGACCCTCGAACCGGTCGACCTCGGGATAGGTCTCGAACACCAGTCGGGTCAGCTCCTTCAGAATCGGCACGCCCCAGCCTCGGCCGCGATGCCGTTCGGCGAGCCTGAGGTCGAACAGCGGGGCACCGTCAGTGAGATCCTCCAGGATCACGATGCCGAGCCGCTCGCCGTCCAGAGTCTCCGCCCACCAGCCCCGGCGGTCAGTCTCCTCGGCCGCGTCGGTCTCATAGTGCTCCGGGTTGTGCCCGTAGTCGCCGCCGGCGAGGTTCTCCTCGGCCTGCTTCACCGACGGCTCAGTCCGCATGTGAAACGGATAGCTGTGGGAAGAGATGAAGGTCACAATTTCTCTGGCGCCGTCCGGATCGTCGGGCCTGAGATGGGTGAAACGTACTGCTGAAACTTCGATGGTCATAGCAGAGACCCTACAGAACGGGGTGGACCACCGTAGGCACGGTACACTGTTCAGCACGCCGTCACGGTGGGACCACTCGCACTCATGGCGGCGGCCAAGCGGGCGTAGCTTAATGGCAAAGCTTCTGCTTCCCAAGCAGACGACGCGGGTTCGATTCCCGTCGCCCGCTCCATGTGACTCAACGGCTTCCGCCTGAGTCTAACGGGGCTCCGAATGGCGGGGATGTGTTCCAGCGATGATGGAGAAACGGTGCCAGTGCTTCGGGCCGCGGCCGCTGGATCCGTCGAACTCCTGTTCCTCCAGCTGGAGGATCTCAAGGCCTTCCAGCAGCGCCTCGGCCTCCGCCCGTTGGTGAAAGGTCATTCCGCCGACAGCGCTGTCGCCATGTGCCCAGGAATCCCGGTCGCCAAAGAGATGCACAGCCATCAGTCCTTGAGGATTCAGCGCCGCACGCAGACGGGTCCACAGGGTCCCAAAGTGCTCGGGAGGCACGAAAGGGAGACTGGCCGAGGCCAGAATGAGATCCGCGGCCGGAGGCTCGTACTCTGCGAGATCGGCCTGGTGTGTGCTTAGCTGGCTGTGATCACCGGTACGTTCGCGAGTCAGTTCAAGGGCCGCAGGCTCCAGGTCCACCGCGATCACGCTCCATCCCTGTTCTAACAGGAATCTGGTCTCTGTGCCGTCGCCGCATCCTAAGTCCAGGGCTACACCAGGGGGTGAGGCGAGTTCGGCTGCCCGAAGCGCAAGCGGACTCGGCCCTCGCCCGCCGAGCCGGCGGTAATACTCAGCCCAATCCGCCACTACGCGCAGGTGAGGTATCGCTGACGGGCGGCCCCGCCAGTCTGGGTGTGCATCTGATTCTGGACAACTACTCCTCAATGTCGGACTTGATCGGAGCACTAAAAAGCCAGGAAAACCCCGATCAGAAGGAAAAAGGCACCCATCAGCCAGCCGGTGAAGCCCCAGACCAGTGCCACCCAGCCCAGTACCATGCCCGCAGTGGCCTGATGCCCCAGACTGCGGGCCTTCGAAGCCTGCCAGATCGCAATCGGACCCAGGATGACCGGCAGAGTGAAGAGTCCGATGATCCCCAGCACCACGGCTGTGGTGGCATGCTGCTGGGCCCGCTGCTCCCGCTCGAAGCTAAGACGCCCCAGCTCATCGCTGCCCGGGGTCGGCGAGTAGTAACCATATCCGGGTGGGGCATACCCGTGTGGCGAGTATCCCTGCGGCGGGTAGCCGGTTGGCGGATGCTGCGCTGGAGGATACTGCGCCGGCCCCATTCCGAAGCCGCCGGCCTGAGCAGCAGTCTGGCTGTGATCATACCCGGCACTTCCGCCGTTGGGCTGCTCACCGGAGTTGCCGGGATACCCTCCGGCGGCTGCGTCGTCGTTGCCGCTGCTGTACCATCTGGGGCGCTGACCCTGGCCCTGATTCGGTTCGGTCATGCCGCTATTGTTCCGAACATCGGCGTGAATGTCATGGGTGGACTGTTCACCTGCTCAACCCTTCCGGCGGCGGATCTCCTCGATCATCTGCGGCAGCACCTCGTTGAGGTCACCGACCACGCCGAAGTCTGCGATCTCGAACACCGGGGCGTCCTCGTCCTTATTGATGGCCACGATGGTCCCAGAGGTCTGCATGCCGGCCTTCTGCTGGACCGCCCCGGAGATCCCCACTGAGAGGTAGAGCTTCGGGGAGACGATCACTCCGGTCTGACCCACCTGTGCGGAGTGGTCGATCCACCCGGCGTCAGTGGCGACCCGGGAGGCGCCCAGAGCCGCACCGAGCTCATCAGCGAGCTCCTCGACCAGGCTCAGGTCACCTTCCACACCGCGGCCGAAGGCCACCACAGTGGACGCCTCAGTCAGGGTGGGCCGCCCAGTGCTGGGCAGCTCGGCCTCCTTGAGAATCTCAACAGCCGACGACGCCGCCACGTCCAACTCCACCACCTCGGGTTCAGCGGCATCGACCAATACTGGCAGGACGGTGTTGGGCCGCAGTGTGGCGATCAGCGGGCCGTCCTCACTGATCTGGGCGGTGGTGTGCCAGGAGTCGGCGAGCACCGACTTGGTGGCCGCACCCGAGCCGGTCACACCGGTGGCTCCCGTGATCAGCCCGGCCTCCAGCAGCACCGCCGCACGAGCCAGGGCGTCCACCGTCTCCGGAGCATCTAGTCCCAGGATCAGGTCCGGGTCCAGCTCACCGGCGGCAGCGGCCACTACATCGGCCAGCGCGGGGTCGGGGGCGTAGATCGGCGCGTTGACATGGTCAGCACCGGTCAGCACGCCGGTGACGCCCTTGACCGCCAGCGGTGCAGTGCCGGTGACCGGCAGGGAACCGGTTACCACCACCGTGTCCCCCAGGGCATCGGCGTGGGTCAGCAGCTCCGCCTGGGCGCGGCTCAGCTCGGTCTCCACCCGGTCGAAGAACACCAGAACCTGAGTCACAGCAGTCCCTCCTCAGTCAAGAAGTCGACGGTCTGCTTACCGGCCTCGCCGTCGTCGTGAATGATCTCACCGGCCTGGCGCTCGGGGCGGGGCTCGGCGGTGATCATCGAGATCTTGGACTCCACCGCATGGCCGGTCAGGCCCAGATCCGCCAGATCCAGCGTGGTGACCGGCTTCTTCCTGGCCTTCATGATGGCCCGGAAGTTCGGGTAGCGCGGATCATTGGCCTGATCGGTCACCGAGACCACCGCCGGCAGCAGCGCGGCAACACTCTGCTGCCGGTTGCCAGAGATCCGGTCCACCACCAGCCGCTGACCGCTGAGCACGACGCCGCGGGCCTGGGTCAGGGCCGGAACCCCCAACCGCGCGGCCAGCTGGGCCGGTACAGCACCGGATTCGCCGTCATCAGAGGCCATGCCGGTCAACACCAGGTAGTCAGCGGAGTCGGGATCGCGCACAGAGTTGATCGCTGCGGCCAGGGCGGCAGAGGTGGCGGAGATATCGGCTGCGGCCAGAGCCTCGTCATTGAGGTGGAAACCGTCGTCGGCTCCTATCTGCAGTGCTTTCTTCACCGCGGCGGAGGCGCCGGTCGGTCCCATGGTGAGGGCAGAGACGCGCACTGTGGCGGCGTCGTTGTTCTCCTTGATCTGAAGCGCGGCCTCCAAGGGGTACTCGTCAAGCTCCCCAAGGATGCCCTCCCTGCGGTCAAGACGGCGGTTCTCACCGATTGAGCGCTCCAGCTGGGCGTCGGGCACCCATTTGACCAGGGTGATGATGTGCAGTGAACCCGGCATGATCCCTTTCGTGTCCTTACAGGCTTCCAGGTGGTGGTCCTGGTGCTTTCTGAACCGCTCTATATGGTCGCACGATTAGCACTGCAGTGCCGCAGATGAGACTAAGTATGTAGCGCAAAGCACACTGGAGACGGCCTCTTGGCATAGTCTCAGGGCATGAAGATTGTCTGTGTTCCGGATTCTTTCAAAGGCTCGGTGACCGCCGCCGAAGCCGCTGCAGCCCTGGCCGCCGGTGCCCGGCAGGTGTGTGATGAGGCGGAGATCCTCCAGCTGCCGTTCGCTGACGGGGGAGAGGGAACTCTTGATGCGCTGCTGGCAGTCTGGGGCCGAGCACCGGAGAGGGTTGCCACGGTGGACGCGCTGGGACGGGAGACAGAAGCGCGGTACGGGCTGTCCCCCGACGGCCGGACCGCGATCATTGAGGCAGCTGAGGCCAATGGACTGCCCCAGGTCTCTGATGTGCCCCTGCAGCCGCTGCGTGCTGATACCTACGGGGTCGGGCTGATCGCCCGCCATGTGCTCGAGGGCTCGGTGAACGGAACCCAAGTGGAGGAGATCCTGTTGTGCATCGGCGGCTCGTCCACCACAGACGGCGGCACCGGGATCCTGCGTGGTCTAGGCGTTGAGTTTTTGGATGACGGCGGCGCCCCGGTACAGCCCGGCGGGGAAGGGCTCGGGAGAATTGCCAGCATTGAAGACTCCGGCCTGCCTCCGCGGGCCGGTGAGGTCCGCTGGCGGATCGCCGTCGACGTCGACAACCCGCTGACCGGCCAGCGCGGGGCGGCAGCGGTCTTCGGCCCCCAGAAGGGTGCGGAGGCCGAAGAGATCAAGGTCCTGGACGAGGGTCTCGGGAGGCTGGCTGAGGTGCTGGCCGCCAAGACGGGAGAAAGAGCAGATTCGTATCGCAGTGCTGAGGGGTTTGGGGCTGCCGGCGGTATCCCGCTGACTTTGGTGAGCCTGCTGGGCGCCGAGGTAGTGCCCGGATCCACTATGGTGGCCGAGGCGGTGGGACTGGAGGAAGTGCTCGCCGGCGCCGATCTGGTGCTCACCGGTGAAGGACGGCTGGACTCCCAGTCCTTGGGTGGCAAAGTGGTGGATGCGGTGGCCTCACGGGCACCTGACTCGGCGGCCGTCGTCGTCATCGCCGGCGCGGTGCAGCTCAGCGCGGCCGAATGCCGTGCCCACGGAATCACCGCGGCCTTCTCCATTGCCCCCGGCGCCGCGGATCTGGCAGAGCTCCAGGCCGAGGCCGCTGGACTCATCGAAGACACCGCCGCCCATGCCTGCGCGCTCTGGAAGCTTCGCTGACTGCCCTGGAAACATCGATGTCGATCGGCTCGGTTCTGTCTGTCTGACCCGAGGACGCAACGGATTTCACCCGTCACGGGGGTTGTTGTGGAAACAAGGTCCGTTACCTGGTCAATGAGGGCTGATCACGTTCGGTGCCTGCGCCATTGTCCTTCGACATGTTGACCACGACGCATATGCGGTTTCACCCACACTTCACCGGTTTCGGAGCTAGCACTGGTCTGATTTCGACCTGTCACCGTTTCCGCCAGTCTTTTCGCAAGATCGCGGTGGCTCTCATCGAAAGCTGTGCCCATCGCTTCGATAGCATCATTCTCAATCCCGATGCCTTTGGCATGGTGGGGCCATGAGTCCACGGCCTGGGCAATATCAGCTAACCGCCGCGCAGCCTGTTGCTTGGTCATGTGGAAGTCCTCGGCCCGCTCCACCAGCAGTCGCAGGTCCGGGTTGGCTGGGTCGTCCTCAGGTGCAAGTGGCGTGTCGGAGAATCCGCGCCGGGACGGGTTGACGTCGAATGATGGGGCGAGCCTCCACCCTGCTGCCGACCGAATGAGCCCATGGTTGCGCATGTGATCGTCGATGTTGTTGACCATGACACCGAAGGCCGCTCTTGAGAAGAGCTGCTCACCGTCGGTGAGGGGAGCAGATGAGATGCGAGAGACTTCGCGGGACAGAGATGCGTAGTCTTTGTGCTCCCCCTCATCAAGCATGAACATCGTCTTGAAACTCTGGTAGGGAATGCGCCGATCACGATCGCGGTCGAAGCGCCGGGTCAAGAAGACTGACTCGAACTCATCGAGCCGAACGATCTGTGATGGCTGAACATCTATGCCAGCCGCACGCTGTAAGTCGATTGCCACCAGTTCCCACGCTGAGACGTCCCCGGTGTCCGATGTGCGGGGAAACTTTGCCAACCACATGTGGCCGTGCTCGTCATGAACCCAGGCTTTGGGTGCGGCACCACCCGGTGATGACCCGACGCCGATCAAATGCTGGACCCCTTCGTCGATCACCCCAGACTCTTCAAATCTGGCAGCTGCCTGACGGAGGTCAGCTAGGTCTTTCACCTCCGCCCTCCGAGTAGGTGCAGAGAGGAATGATCCGCCCACGCGGAAGCGAAGTGCGCCTTGCCTCGTCTCATCGCTGACCGCAAGCAGCAGCCCCACTTCGTCCAAGGGTTGCCAACGCTGTCTGGTTTCTCTGGCTTCGCGGCGGTGTTCGGCATTGACCAGGTCCCGACCCCATCGATCAGGAGCGGCATCGTCGAAAGAGAAGGGAGTATGGCGTGTGGTGAATGGTTCGTGGGGTCCGAAGGTCAAAGGCATCTCAGGTGATATCGCGAAGGCATCTGGCGAGGCGATCCAGTCACGATCGTAGGTGAACACCAGCCGACGCTGGTGTGATCCTGTTTCCACCGTCTCGGCCACGCCGACTTTCGTCTGGTCCATGCAGACTTCGATCATCACGACCTCTTCGCCCGCTTCCTCGTCAGCATGTGTGCGCGGGCTCGTCCGAGATCATGGTTGAGCGGGTCGACAGCCTTGACCATGTGTTGGTCCATCCGGAGCACATCTGCAAGCTTCATCAGTGTGCCCAAAGAGACTCCTGGGTCTCCTCTTTCGACTCGCCGCAGCGCCGGGACGGAAATATGTGCGCGTTGGGCAGCGAGCTCCTGTGACAGACCAAGCATGATGCGCCACGATTTGAAGTGAGCACCCAGCTCTTCCATCGAACTGTCGGTTCGCATGCTGGACTCCATATCTAAACTCATAAATTATTATATCAACAATAACATCACGTAAGAGTTCTACTAAATGAGATTAGCAAGCTGCCCAGCCTGAGGTGAAAGTGGTCCACATGGGGTCTGACTGCCGTTACCACGGATCGCTGCCTGGACATCTCGTCATAGTCACTGGCGAACACCTGCCGGCTAAAGTCGGTGAGTACACGTCACCCCGGATACCGGTCCAGGCAAAATTCCTTGAGCCGCTGAGCGAGGTTCGCCAGCGTGGCGTGGGCGTGATGTCCAGGCCTCCAGGCGGCATAGAGATGGATCTGCAGAGGTTCGCCCTGATGCAGGATTTTCAACTGATGTAAGCCGTAGCGCGGATCGTCGGTGAGGATCGCCGCTCCGCGCCCAGCGGCGGTCAGGGCCAGGGCGACCTGGCTGTGCCGGGTCTCCAAAGTCGTGGTGGCGCTGAGCTGGGCTTGATCCAGGGCGGCATCAAGGACACGTCGTGCTTTGAACCCGACGGTCGGCAAGATCAGGGTCTCCTGGACCAGCTCCTCCAGAAGAACGCTCTGGCGCTTCACCCAGGGGTGGCGTTCCGGCACATACGCCCAGACCGGCAGATTCGCCAGATGCAGCGCATGAGCTTGCGGTGGCCAGCGAACGGGGGCGACCACCATGCCGTAACTGTTCAACGCGAGGTGCAGATCCGCGTCGATGTCCATCTCAGTCACTGAGGGCACCGGATCTTGGGGCCGGAAGGTCGCGACGAAAGGAGCGACGATGTCAGTCAGCGTGGTGTTCGGGGCAGCCAGAGAAATTCTGGCCATTCTGCCTTCGGCCAGGTGTGCGGCATACTCGGCGGCCTCCTGATGACGCTGGAGGAGATCGCGGGCGGTTCGGTAGAACTCGCTGCCCTCAGTGGTCAGATGCAGCCGACCGTGCTGCCGGAAGAACAGGGTCAGCTCCAACTGCCGCTCCAACTGCCGGATCTGCCGGGACAGGGAAGGCTGAGTCATATGCAGCTGATGTGCCGCAGCAGAGACGGTGCCGGCCTCCACTACTGTCACGAAGTAGCGCAGCAGACGAGTATCCATGCTCAGCAAGCATACTCATCATGAGATCCAGGTATTGGACGGCATGCACAACTGGTGTGAGGCTGGAGTTCCGTTCACAGCTTTGTCTTGAGCCGTATACCCCTTGGAGTCCCGATGAACAGCACTGTCACCTTTTCCGTCACCAACCCCGCCACTGGTGAGCACCTCGACGACGTTCCGGACTTCAGTGCCGATCAGGTCCTGGCCCAGGTGAAGGTGGCGCAGGAGGCCTTCCTCCAGTGGAGCGGTGTGGCGCCGCGCAAACGCGCGGAGATCCTCACCACGGCGTATGAGCTGATGATCGCCGACGCTGAGCGGCTGCGGGATCTGATCGTCGCCGAGAACGGTAAGTCTCAGGCCGATGCCGAGGCCGAGGTCCGCTACGCAGCCGAGTTCTTCCGCTGGTACGCCGAGGAGGCCGTGCGCATGCAGGGCGAGTACACCACCGCTCCGGCTGGAGGCGTACGCAATGTGGTTACTCACCATCCAGTGGGTGTCGCGCTGCTGATCACCCCGTGGAACTTTCCCGCGGCGATGGCCACTCGCAAGATCGGCCCCGCTTTGGCCGTGGGGTGCGCAGTGGTGCTCAAACCGGCCCGGGAGACCCCACTGACTGCGATCGCGATTGCGGAGATCTTGGAACGGGCCGGTCTGCCGGAGGGTGCTGTCCAGGTGGCGACGACGACCTCCACCCGGGAGGTTGTTTCAGCACTGCTGGCCGATGACCGGATCAAGAAGCTCTCCTTCACCGGGTCTACCCCGGTGGGGCGTACTCTGCTGGGGCAGTGTGCGCAGCGGGTGGTCAATGCCTCGATGGAATTGGGCGGCAATGCTCCGTTTATCGTGACTGCAGATGCGGACATTGAGGCTGCTGTGGATGGCGCGATGATCGCGAAGTTCCGCAACTCCGGGCAGGCCTGCACAGCGGCCAACCGGTTCTACGTCCATGCTGATGTCGCTGAGCAGTTCATCGAGGCCTTTGGCACCAGGATCAGCCAGCTCCAGGTCGGCGACCCTGCTGAGGGTTCCCAGATCGGACCGCTGATCCACGAGAAGGCTGCCGCTGATGTCCAAGCACTAATCGACGGTGCGGTGCACGACGGCGCGACCATCGCCTACCAGGCCCAGGTGCCGGAGACAGCCGCGACCAAAGCGTTCACTCCGCCCACCCTGCTGCGTGACGTCCCCGCCGATGCGCGGATCCTCACCGAGGAGATCTTCGGACCTGTGGCGCCGGTGGTGGTCTGGAACGACCTCGAAGAGATGCTGTCCCAGGCCAATGATGCCGAGGTCGGACTCTCCTCTTATGTTTACGCGGGGAACCTGCAGCAGGCGATGCGGATCGGCGAACGTCTAGAGGCCGGCATGGTCGGGGTCAACCGCGGCATCGTCTCCGATCCGAGCGCACCCTTCGGTGGGGTCAAACAAGCCGGCATCGGCCGCGAAGGCGGCCACTGGGGCATCGAAGAGTTCACCGAACCTCAGTACCTTTCGGTGGACTGGTCCTAGACCTGAACAGAGTTTTCCTTCTGCCGGTGATTGCCTAGACTCACCGGTAGGCTGAGTCCATGCCTGTCATCTCACCTGCACTGCTGGCGGACGCAGAGTCGCGCCTGGACCAGATCATCGCCGATATCCAGACCCTCGTCGAGGTCGAAACGCCGTCGGAGGACAAAGACGCCGTGGCCGAAGGCGCCGCCGTCGTCGCAGATCTGATCGCCGAACGTCTGGGCCTTGAGGCGGAGCCGGTCGTCATCGACGACGTCACCCACCTCCGGCTGCGGGTCGGTGCGGACAAGCCCAAGGTGGTCCTCATCACCCACCAGGACACGGTGTGGCCCGTGGGCACCCTGGCGCGCAAACCCTTCAGCAACGACGGCCATGCCCTGCGCGGTCCCGGAGTGTTCGACATGCTCACCGGCCTGGCGATGTCCATCCATGCTGCCAAGCTGCTGCAGGAAGCCGGACATACCCTCTACGGCCTGTGCATCCTGGTCAGCGGCGACGAGGAGCTCGGTTCCATCACCTCCAAGAATCTGCTGCTGGAGGAATCGGAGGAGGCCCGCGCCGTCTTCGTCATGGAGGGCGCGCTGGACACCTCGTACAAGGTGGCGCGCAAAGGCACCTCCAACTACACCGTGGCTGTCCACGGCGTTGCCTCTCATGCCGGGCTCGACCCGGAGAAGGGCATCAACGCCGGCATCGCGCTGGGACTGCTGCTCCCGGAGATCGCTGCCCTGGGCGACCCCGCGCTGGGCACCACAGTCACCCCCACCGTGATGAAGGCCGGTACGACGACGAATACCGTGCCCGACTACGCCGAAGTGGTCATTGATGCCCGTGCCACCACTGTCGCCGAGCAGGAGCGCGTCGACGACGAGATCCGTGCGCTGACCTCCCCGGTGACCGGGGCACGTGTGGAGGTCACCGGCGGGGTCAACCGCCCGCCGATGGAACGCGGCGCCGCCGAAGAGCTGTTCACCCGGGCGCAGAAGGTCGCAGCAGCCCTCGGCACAGAGGACGTCACCGGCGAAGAGGTCGGAGGCGCCTCCGACGGAAACTTCACCGCCGCAGCCGGCATCCCCACCCTGGACGGCATGGGCGCCTGCGGTGCCGGCGCCCATGCCGAGCACGAACACGCCTTGGTGGATTACATCGCCCCGCGCACAGCGCTGCTGGCCGGACTCATCGCAGCCCACCTGGACCCGCCCGCGGCTGGATGAGCCCCGAAGGCACTGTCACGGTGAGATGGGCACAGCATGCCGCCGGACAGGCCCAGGAGTCTGCCGGCGTCGTTGTGCGTGATCTGCACTCCGCAGAGCAGATGCAGACCGCCGCACAGGTTCTCGGAGAGATCTGGGCGCCGGGAGGCCGCGGTGAGACTCCCCTGGAGGCGGGGCTGCTGGTCGCCCTGGAGCATGCGGGCAACTATGTGGCTGGTGCCTATTCGGCAGACCGGCTGATCGGAGTCACGGTCGGGTTCTTCGGCGCCCCGGATCCGGTGAGTGGGCGCTCGCAGATGATGCATTCGCATATCGCCGGGGTACTGCCCACCCAGGTGCGCGGCGGGGTCGGTGCGGCGATGAAGCTGCACCAGCGCGCCTGGTGCTTAGAGCGCGGAATCACCACCATGGAGTGGACCTTCGACCCGCTGATCGCCCGGAACGCCCGGTTCAACCTGCATAAGCTCGGCGCCAGACTCACCGCGTACCTGCCGAACTTCTACGGCGAGATGCGCGATGCCGTCAACGCCGGCCAGGGCAGCGACCGCGCTCTCATCTGCTGGGATCTGGAGGCTGAGGTTCAGGCCAGCGAGCCGGTGCCCCACCTGACGCTGCTGGAACCGGATGACGACGGCACCCCACGCACCTCAGTGCACGGAGAGGAGACCGTCGTCGCAGCGGCTGGGACAGAGGTCGCCGGGCTCAGAATTCCGGTGGACATCAACCAGATGCGAACCCAGCGGCCGGAGGTCTCGGCTCAGTGGAGGGTTGCCCTGCGCCAGACCATGCATCCGCTGCTGACCGCAGGCTGGTCCGTGAGAGGCATTGGTTCCGAAGGCACCTACCTGCTGACCAACTCAGCGTGACATGATCTCAGCAAGATGTTTTTCGGAGGACTAAGCTGACTGTGATGACCATCACCAAGGGAGAACAGTCATATGCCAGAGGTCAAGTCGTTTCTGCTAGAGATGCCCGTTCAGGGAGAAGGAGCTGCGTCGCTGCGCCCTGACACCGTCACTGTGGCTGCTCCGCGGGCTGAGGAGGTGCTGGTCGAGGTTGCTGCCTGCGGGGTGTGCCATACCGATCTGCACGTCATCAAGGACGAGGTGGCATTCCCCAAACCCGCGGTGCTGGGCCATGAGGTCTCCGGGGTGGTGCGTGAGGTGGGCGAAGGGGTCAGCCATGTCAAGCCCGGCGATCGGGTGGCCTGCAGCTTCATCATGCCCTGCGGGCGCTGCCGGCACTGTGAGAAGGGCCTGGAGGACATCTGCGAAACCTTCTTCCACCACAACCGGCTGGCCGGACAGCTCTACGACGGCACCACCCGGCTGACCCGAGACGGTGAAGACATCGCGATGTATTCCATGGCTGGCCACGCCACACACTGCGTGGTGCCTTCGCGGGCGGTGTTCCCCTTGCCGGATGAGGTGCCGTTGCCCGAGGCCGCGGTGCTGGGCTGCAGCCTATTCACCGGCTACGGTGCGGTGAACACGGTCGCTGATGTCCAGCCTGGAGAGTCGGTGGCGGTGATTGCTGCCGGCGGTGTAGGGCTGAGCATCATCCACCTGGCTCGTGCTGCCGGTGCTGAGCGGGTGATCGCGGTGGACATCGATGACGACAAACTTGCTTTGGCCCGTGAACTCGGCGCGACCGATGTCATCAACTCGGCTAAGACTGATCCGGTCGATGGCGTCAAGGGCTTGCTCGGGCGCGGGGTCGACGTCGCCTTCGAAGCGCTCGGTTCGGTACCCACGGTCAAGCTCGCCGTCGATATGCTCGACGACGGCGGCCGGGCGGTGTTGGCCGGTATTGCCCCGGCCGGTCACACCATGGATGTGGATATCACCAAGGTGGTGCGCCGGAAGCTGCGGATCTATGGGTCCTTCGGGGCGGCGGCCTCCACCGCGATGCCTGAGGTGATCAAACTGGCGGCCGAAGGGAAGATCGACTTGGCGACGCTGATCACCCACCGGTTCGCCTTTGAGCAGACCGCTGAGGCCTACCAGCTGCTCAACGAACGCAAAATCCTGGGCCGCGGCCTGATCCAGACCAACCCTGCGCTGGCCTGATACTCAGCTTCAGTGGTCGATGAAGGTGGTTTCGTAGTAACAGAAGCCTGCCCGGAAGACGTATCACAGGGGTCGATGACTGTGCCGGTGCCATCCATGGCGGTGCGCTGAACGGTGACCCGCGGTTGAAGCCCGGTAGCTTGACCTCCCCGCTGCTTGAAGCGCCGGACCACGTGGCAGCCCTCTTGCCACGGTGAAGCTGAGAATCACGACTGTGGCGGGGGACGTCGAGACAAGCCCATAGAATCGGGCGGTATGACGAAGGATGAGAAGTCTGGAGCGTTGGGACGCAATGAGTATGTGCGCTCTTTGGCGACGGGGTTAGACGTGCTTGAGACCTTCACACCCGCGGAGCCGCGCCAGACTCTGGCTGAGGTGGCCCGCAAGGCAGGCGTCAGCCGGGCGACAGCCCGCCGTATGCTGCTCACTCTGGTGGAGCGAGGGTATGCCTACTTCGACGGGCGGGTCTTTGAACTTACCCCTCGGGTACTTGGACTGGGGCACGGCTACTGGTCCGGCCGCAGCTGGCATGAGCTGCTCCAGCCCTCCCTGCGTGACCTCTCCTCACGGCTCAATGAGTCATGTTCTGCCGGTGTTCTGACAAGCGACGACGTCATGTACGTCAGTCGAGTCCACACCCACCGGATCATGCGTATCGACCTAGGGCTGGGCACCCGATTGCCGGCTTTTGCCACTTCAATGGGGCGGGTGCTGCTGGCCAACCTCTCCGAGGATGAGCTTCTTGCTCGGTTGAAGCAGATGGAACGCCCGGCCTTTACCTCTCACACCGTGACCCAGCCGGAAGAGCTGGCGTGTGCTGTGCGCGCAGTGAAAGATGAGGACGTTGCTCTTGTTGACCAGGAACTTGAGCTGGGGCTCCGCTCGGCGGCGGTGCCAGTTCGGGATGCGCATGGGCGCACGGTGCTGGCGATCAACACGTCGATGTCCGCCGGCACTGAATCCGTACAGGACACCAGGCAGCGGGTCTTCCCGGCGCTGAAAGAGTGCGCTGGTCACGTGGAGACGATGATTCGTTCCCTCGGCAAGGACCTCGAAAGTCTGACCGCATCGGGGCGCTGACCCCCTTTTCAACATGCTGATCGGCGGTCTAAACTTTCCTTAGATTCGCGTACGAAAGTTTGCATAGCGAACACATGATGAGGATTCGGTGTGCAATGAAGCCTGCCGAGGAGGAGCAAATAATGCACGAGGCATACGTCTACGGCGGACTGAGGACCCCGTTCGGCAAAGTCGGCGGGGCTCTTGCGGGTCAGCGGCCCGATGACCTGGCAGCGCTAGTCATGTCGAGTCTGGTGGACAGAGCCCCGGGTCTGGAGATGTCTGAGGCCGGAGAGGCCGTCGGTGAGGTGATCTTCGGCAATGCTAATGGTGCTGGTGAGGAGAATCGCAACGTCGCGAGGATGTCCTGGCTGCTCGCTGAGGGGCCGGTGACCGTGCCGGCAACAACGGTCAACCGGCTCTGCGGCTCCTCCCTGGATGCCGCAATCACCGGGGCCAGACAGGTGGTGCTGGCTGAAACCGACCTGGTGCTGGTCGGAGGAGTGGAGTCCATGTCCCGTGCCCCGTGGGTGCTGCCCAAGACCGACCGCCCCTACCCATTGAAGAACATGGAGCTGGTCAACAGCTCTCTGGGTTGGCGACTGATCAACGACCGCATGCCCAAGGAGTGGACAGTCTCCCTGGGGGAGGCCACTGAGCAGCTGCGGGAAAAGCATGGGATCACCCGGGAACGGCAGGACGAGTTCGCCGCTGAATCGCACCAGCGCGCCGCTGAGGCATGGGAGCAAGGCCGGTACGACGATCTCGTCGTTTCAGTTCCCGAGGTTGAGCTCGCACCGGATGAGACCATCCGCCAAGGCACGACTACCGAGAAGCTTTCCGGGCTGAGAACTGTCTTCCGCCGGGGGAATGGAACCGTCACCGCCGGTAACGCCTCTCCCATGAACGACGGCGCCTCTGCGGCCTGGATCGGCTCGGAAAGGGCCGCAGCGATCCTCGGAGCAGCACCACAGGCGCGCATCGCCGGGTGGGCGGCTGCTGCCAACGAGCCCCAGTACTTCGGTGAGGCACCGGTGGAAGCCGCGAACAGGGCGCTGGCCAAAGCCGGGATCACCTGGAAGGACATCGGGGCGGTGGAGCTCAATGAAGCGTTCGCCGCCCAGTCACTGGCCTGCTTGGACGCCTGGGGATTCGGTGCTGAGCACGATCCCGCCATCGTCAACGCCTGGGGAGGAGCTATCGCCATCGGCCATCCGTTAGGGGCTTCAGGTACGCGCATCCTGGCAACCCTGGCCCGGCGGCTTCAGGAAACCGGCGCCCGCTGGGGCGTGGCCACGCTGTGCATCGGGGTAGGCCAGGGACTGGCCGTCGTGCTGGAAAACACCAACTGAGGAAAGGACCGGTCACCATGCCTGCAATTGCTGAGAGCGCCGTTGAAGCAGTATCGGCTGTGAACGACGGCTCCACCGTGCTGATGGGCGGGTTCGGCAACGCCGGGCAGCCCATGGAGCTCATCGATGCGCTTCTAGAATCCGGGTCTACCGACCTCACAGTCGTCAACAACAACGCGGGACAGGGAGACGCCGGACTGGCTCTACTGATCAAGGAACGCCGGGTGAAGAAGATCATCTGCTCATTCCCGCGGCAGTCCGACTCCTGGCACTTCGACACTGCATATCGGGCCGGTGAGATCGAACTGGAACTGGTTCCTCAAGGCAATCTTGCCGAACGTCTGCGTGCCGCCGGAGCCGGCATCGGGGCCTTCTACACGCCTACCGGGTACGGCACTGCATTGGCAGAGGGAAAAGAGACCCGGCAGATCCACGGCCGCAACTATGTGCTTGAGTATCCCCTGCGCGGAGACGTCGCCCTGATCAAGGCACTGTATGCAGATCACGAAGGAAACCTGGTCTACCGCAAGACCGCACGGAACTTCGGGCCCGTCATGGCTGCTGCCGCCGCCCAGACTGTGGTGCAGGTCGATCAGCTACTGCCCACCGGAGAGATCGATCCTGAAACGGTGATCACTCCCGGTTTGTACGTGGATACCATCACGGTGGTTCCCAGCGCCTCAGCAGCAGCCCGTGGAGAAGCACCAGCAGATGCAGCTCAGGCTGCCTGAAAAGAAGGACACCACCAGATGACAGAGATCACCAGTGCCCCCGCAGCCAGTGCCGAGCGGCTCTCCCGTCAAGACCTTGCCCGGATCGTGGCCCGGGACATCACCCCCGGCTCCTTCGTCAACCTAGGGATCGGCCAGCCCACCACCGTGGCCGACTATCTCACCCCGGAACAGCGCGTCACCCTGCACACTGAGAACGGCATGCTCGGCATGGGGCCCCAAGCCCATGGCGATCAGATAGACCAAGACCTCATCAACGCCGGCAAGGTGCCGGTCACAGAGCTGCCTGGGGCCAGCTACTTCCACCACGCCGACTCCTTCGCCATGATGCGCGGGGGCCACCTGGATGTCTGCGTTCTTGGTGCTTTTCAAGTCTCCGCCACCGGGGACCTGGCCAACTGGTCCACCGGTGCACCTGATGCCATCCCCGCCGTAGGCGGAGCCATGGACCTGGCCATCGGGGCGAAAGAAACCTGGGTGATGATGAGCCTCTTCACCAAAGACGGCACTCCCAAACTGGCCCCGGAACTGAGCTATCCTGTCACCGGATTGGGCTGCGTCACCCGCATCTACACAGACTGTGGGATCTTCCACATCACGGAGCACCACGGCACCCGCGGCCCACACCTGGTCGAGGCCCACGGCCTCAGCCGCGAGGAGATCCAGAACCGACTGGAGGTCGATCTGCTGTGACCATGAGATTCACCCACCAGACCCTGGGACAGCGCGTGCTGTTCGGAGCAGGCAACACCGTGTCAGACCTCGTTGCCGAATCAGAGCGCATCAGCGCAGGCGACGGCGCTGCCTCACGGATCATGCTGATCGTCTCCGACAGCGTCTCCACCATCGCCGATGCCATCGAGGACAAGCTTCCTGTGGCTCACCGGCATCGCGGGGCCCGACGCCATGTCCCGGTAGAGGACGCCCACACCGCGCGGCACGAGGCCGAACAGGCAGACATCGATCTGATCCTCTGCCTCGGAGGAGGATCCGCCGTCGGGCTGGCCAAAGCCGTAGCCCTGACAGCACACCTGCCCATCATCGCCGTCCCCACCACATACGCTGGCTCTGAAGCCACCAATGTCTGGGGCATGACGGAGAACGGCCGCAAGACCACCGGGGTCGACGATGCGGTGCTCCCCGCAAGTGTCATCTATGACGCCGATCTGGTCCGTGACCTGCCAGCAGAGCTCACCGTGGCCTCTGGCATCAATGCCCTGGCGCACTCCATCGACAGCATGTGGGCGCCCCGCGCCAACCCCATCAACCAAGCCTGGGCCACCGAGGCCATGCGAGCGTTGGCCGAAGGGCTCCCCCAGGTGGCACATCACCCCGCTGAGAGTCGAGAAGGCCGTCAGCAGATGCAGTACGGCGCCTACCTCTCAGCTGTTGCCTTCGCCTCCGCAGGGTCCGCCCTGCACCACAAAATCTGCCACGTCCTCGGGGGAGCCTTCGATCTGCCCCACGCGCAGACCCACTCAGTGGTGCTCCCCTATGTTCTCGCCTTCAACGCTCCTGCCACCCCTGAGGCGGCTGTGCGCATCGCGGCGGCTCTGGGGGCAGAGCACCCGGTCGAAGGGCTGCAGACCCTTCGCCAGCGAATCGACGCCCCGCAGGCGCTGCGTGACCACGGGCTGAAGGAAGAGCACTTGGAGGAGGCCGCGCAGCTCGTGCTCGGCGCAACGCCGGAGACTAACCCCAGGCATGTCACCTCACGTGATGCTGAAAGGCTGGTGTACGCCATGTGGGCAGGGGAGGATCCTGGGCAGCTGACGCGGTGAGGCGGCGGCGTCGTGCTCAATAAAAGCTCAGCGGCCAGGAAGACACCTTCGAGAGCATCCGGGAGGGCTATTTCACTGCCAGCCTTCTCCAGTCGCCAGGGGACTACGGCCGCCTGACGCTGGAGACAGTGGTCGATGTGATCAATGGCGAAGAGGTGGACAACCACATCCAGATTCCGCTCACCGTGGTGACTGAGGACAACGTCGATGACGAGGAGCCTGCCTTCTGACTGAGCTGGTTTGCCGAGCCCTGTTCCAAGCGTGCTCGCTGGTGTTAAAGAGCTCCGCCGGCACCCTGCGGCGCGTCAAGGACGCCACCAGGCCCCTCGTTTCAGGTCCTATCAGTGCAGACCGGCAGGAGGCTGCTGAGCCTCTGTCGCATACCGTCTGCAGGGGTGATGACCCAGCCTTGTTGGCTGGGCAAAGGGCGCCTACCGAAAGCACCACTTTAGATCATCTCCTTATATTGCATTATATGTATCTTAATGCAATACTTCTGTTGTTGCGTGGTGCCGAGACGCGCATCACACACTGACTGAGCAAGGAGATGAGACGTGGGCGCACGACGCGGACATCAGTATGTGCAGGGCCTCAATGACGGACGCGAAGTCTGGTACGGCGATGAGCGCATCAATATTGCTGATCACCCCCACTTTGCCGGATCGGTCCAGGGTATGGCGGACTACTTCGACTATCAGTGGGAGCACTCCGAGGATTGTCTCTTCCCCAGCCCGAGCTCCGGCGACCCGATCAGCGTGTCCCATGTACGGCCCGGCTCAGCTGAGGACATCGAACTCCGTCACCGTGCCTTCGACCGGTTCGCCCGGTATTCCTGCGGCATGCTCGGACGCACCCCGGATTACGTCAATGTGGTACTGGCTGGACATGTCTCCCGCACCGATCTGTGGGAGCAGGCCAGCAGTCCTGTCTTCTACGAGCGCATTTCGGGCTACCAGAAGTACGTGGCGGAGAACGACCTTGCGCTGACCCACACTATCGTTCACGCTACTATCGATAAGTCCATCGGTGAACTCGACGGCGCCAATGCCGACCTGACTCTACAGGTCACCGATCGTACCGAGGAGGGTCTGGTCGTTCGTGGCGCGAAGATGCTGGCCACCTTGGGCCCGATCGCCGATGAGATCTATGTTTATCCAGCAACCCCGATCAAACCTGGTTACGAGAAATACGCCATCTCCTTCGCGGTGCCGGTGAATACCCCCGGCGTCGTCGTTGTCTGCCGTGACCACTACGGGGTCGATCAGCCGGTAGTGGACCGCCCATTCTCCTCCCGCTTCGACGAGCAGGACGGGGTGGTCATCTTCGACAATGTCACCGTCCCCTGGGACAGGGTGTTCATCGACGGTGAGTTGGATCTCTACAACTCCGTCAACCAGGGCACCGCCACCGGTAACACGCAGCAGCAGACCGCCCTCCGCGCGGCGGTGAAGCTGGAGTTCGCCTACGACCTGCTCTCCGAGATGGCACGCATCACCGGGCAGGACACCCGCCCCGATGTGATCACACTGCTCGGCGAGGTGCACAGCTATCTGGTCATGACACGTTCAGTCATAGATCATGCTGAGCAGCGAGCCCACGACTGGGGCGGTGGGGCCTACTTCCTGCACGATGACATCGGCGTGCTGCGCACCATCATGCCCGAGTGGATGGTACGGGTGAACGAGATCATCAAGACCATCGGATCACACTATCTGCTGGCCACCCCTACTGCCGCTGCCTTTGATGACCCGCGGCTGGGGCCCCTGCTGGAGCGCTACCTGCCCGGAGCCCGAGAGGTCGACGCCCGGGAGCGCGCGATGTTGTTCCGCACCGCCTGGGACTTCGCCGGCAGCGCCCTCGGTTCGCGGATCGAACTCTATGAACGATTCTACCTGGGCAGCATCGGCCGTGCCCGGATGTTGGAGCATGTCAAGGCCCAGCGCAACGGGGCCGGTGGAACCGTCAAGGAGTTCCTTCGCCAGTCCACCGTTCCGGTCGCCAGTCTGGTGGGCGACTGAGACCAGAACGTGAACTCGGAGGACAATGTGAACCAGCAGACTGAGAACGGGCGGGCAAACACACTCACTGCGGTGGTGCTTGATCACCTTGAGCGGACAAACTTTGAGTCGCTTCCCGATGCTGCGGTCCAGCGCGCCAAGACTCGCCTGCTGGACGCGGTGGGCCTCATCTCCGCAGGAGCCCGGGCAACAGGCAGCCAGGAACTGCTCAGCCTGGTGCTCGGCTGGGGTGGGCGTCCTGAGGCCACCGCACTGACAACCAGAACTCGAGTCCCGGCCGCGCAGGCGGCTCTGACCAACGCCGTGCTGATGCGCTCCTACGATTTCGAGCCCGTCGGAGCTGACCGTTCTGACGGGCACCAGATTCCGGCTCATATCACCGGCACTACGGCAGCAGTGGCGCTGGCAGTGGCAGAACGCGAATCCTCCACCGGGGCCCAGACGCTGCATGCGCTTATCTGTGCCGACGACCTTGCCGCCCGCCTAGGGCACGCAGTGGGATTTGACGTCTATGGCGGAGGTGATAATACCGGCACCATCAATGTGGTCGGTGGCACCGTCGTCGCCGGGCTACTGATGGGGCTCAGGCGGGACCAATTCCGCCACGCCCTGGGCCTGGCCATCAACCAGACTGCCGGAACGATCCAGAACATCTTCGACAAGACCACGGCGTTCAAGCTGCCGATCGGGCTTTCAGCGCGCAATGCCGTCTTCTCCGCCGAGCTGGCAGCTGCTGGATGGACCGGGCCCCTGGATCCGTTTGGGGCCCGATTCGGGTTTTTGAACCAGTGGAGCCGGGACCCCGATCCTGAGCGGATCACCGCAGGGCTCGGAGAGGAATACTTCGCCGACGCGGTCATCAAGCCCTGGCCCAGCTGCCGGGCCAGCCAGCCTTCTCTCGACGCCGCCGTCCAGCTGGTCCAGCAGCATCGTCTCAAGCCCGACGATATCGCCCGCGCTGTGGTGCATGTGCCGGAGCGCACCGCCGCTGGTTTCGTCGGTCAGCCCTTTCAGGTCGGCGAAGTGCCGGAGGTCTCTGCCGCATTCAGCATTGAGTTCGCTGTCGCCACCGCGCTGCAGCACGGTACGGTGCGCCTGGAGCACCTGACCGAGGAACATATGGTCGACCCGTGCTTCGCCGGAATGCTGGGCCGGGTCAGCATTGTGGGGGACCTCTCCCCGGATTCCGACCACAGCGCTGAGCTGGAGGTCCACCTGCACTCTGGAAGGAAGCTTCAGGTCGGGGTGTCCACGGCCCGCGGCGACATCAGCTTCGCCCCGCTGACCGCGCTGGAGGTCGAGCAGAAGTTTCGGCGCAGCATCGCCTGGGCCGCCGGTGCGGACCGGCAGCAGGAAGCTCAGAGCCTCCTGGAAACGCTTACTGATTTCGAGCAGCTCGAGGACATCACTGTCATCGGGAACGCGCTCGCCGATCTGCAGGCCGCCCGATGAGCCCTGCGGCTGAAAGCACCCAGGTCGCCGTGGTCGGGGCCGGCCCCGTGGGCAAGACCATTGCGCTTCTGCTGGCAGCCTATGGGGTCAGCAGCCAGCTCATCGAACGCGGTGACGGACTCAGCGATGAGCCCAAGGCGATCAGCGTTGATGATGAATCCCTGCGCATCTTCCAACAGGCTGGGGTGGTCAATGAGGTGCTGCGCATCATCGTCCCGGGAATGGGCACTCAATACTTCGATGCCGAAGGCGCTCCGCTGTTTCTGGCGGGCTCCCCACGCCCAGGGCGGTTCTGCTACCCCTTCAAAAACTCCTTCTCGCAGCCTGAGCTCGAAGCTGTCCTGCATCGTGCTGCTGCCGAACACCCTCTGATCAACTACTGGCTGCATACCGAGGTAACTGGCGTGACGCCGCATGCCGAAGGGGCACTGTTGCAACTTGCTGCGACAGACGGCACCGGCACTCAGCAGACGATGGAAGTCCCCTGGGTCATCGGCTCCGACGGTGGCCGCTCCACCGTACGTGCCGCGGCAGGCATCGAGATGACTGGTCACAGTGAGGAGGACGCCTGGCTGGTCATCGACACCGTCGAAGACCCCCATCGCCAACGTTGGGGCCTGCACTGCGGCAGCCCAGAGCGTCCCCATGTGATCATCCCTGGCCGCGAGGGACGATGTCGCTACGAGTTCCCGGTCACTGCACAAGAGTGTGCTGTCGGCCAGACACCTAGTCTTTCGCTCATCGGTACCCTGCTGCGCCCTTACCGGAGGATCACAGCCGAACAGGTCGAACGCGCAGTCGTCTATCGGTTCCATGCACTCAACGCTGTGCGCTACCGTACTGGCCGACTGCTGCTAGCAGGAGACGCTGCCCATATGATGCCGCCGTTCGCCGGCCAGGGGCTGAACTCAGGAATGCGTGATGCTTTCAACCTCAGTTGGAAGTTGGCCTCTCACCTCGCCGGTCCCGCGAAAGAGGAGCTGTTGAACAGTTATGAGGCCGAACGTCAGCCCCAGGCTGGAGAGATGATCAGGTTCTCCCGGAGATTGGGGCGCGTGGTGATGACGCGTCATCGGCGTCTCGCCGAAGCCCGTGATCGGATCGTGCGAGACTATCTTTCCGAACAGGACGGTCGTCTCCACCTGGAGACCATGGGGTTCCGGCCCTCCCTGACCCTGAGCGGCGGTGCGAGGATGAGCGGTCCTGAGCCGCTGGGCACAGCTGTTCAGCAGGCGCAGGTCTTTGACCTCGGCACAGGGGAAGTCGTTCTCAGCGATGAGGCCCTGGGCCCAGGATGGGCTGTGCTGGGGGTTAACGTGGCAGCAGCCGACTGGGAAGCCGTTGGCGGAGTAGCCGATGCCACGGCAGCACGCCGTATCCATCTGGACACCGCAGGCTTCAGCCCGGAGCTCGGAGCCACAGACGCGGTGCTCGTAGACTTCGACGGCAGCGCCGCCCAACGTTTTCGCTCACTCTCGGGCAGGTTCGCCCTGATCCGTCCCGACCGCATCATCGCCGGTTTTTGGCATCCCGGAGACCACGGCCCGGTGCTCCAGGAGGTGCGCCAATGGCTGACGACCATTCCATCGGAAGGAAACCCTCATGACCGCGTCCACCACACCCCCTGACCAAGGGAGGGGCCCGGCGGCAGCACCGGATGCTCGGTCGGCTACCGATCCCTCAGTGCTGCGAGCCACAGCAGTCTCACACATCGGGTTCGGTGCAGCTGACCCCGATCACGCGGCCGCCTTCTACCAACGCGTTCTCGGCATGGTGATTCAGCAGAGGCACAGCGACGGCAGGCTGCGGCTTGGCTGGGGCGCCGGTCACCACGTCATTGAGGTGATCCCCGGCGTACCTGGGCTTCGCCACTACGGGTTCGAAGTCCGAGACCACGGCGGACTGGCGGCGGTGAAGAAACGTCTGCACACAGCTGGTGTGCAGTACCAGCCACTGGAGGCGGGAATGATCGACGCTCCCGCCGGCCCAGCCGAGGGGATCAAACTCCAGGACCCCGACGGCACCGAGCTCCATTTGCATTCGCCGGTGGTGCGCAGCGGGGAGAACAGTGCAGATACCGGACGCCGGCCCATCAAGTACCAGCACATTACCCTGTCGTCCGACGACGCACCCCGCCTGGTGCAGTTCTACCGGGACATTATCGGGTTCCGGTTGACCGATAAGCTCGCTGACGATTCCTTCTTCTGGCTCCGCAGCGATCGGGACCACCACAGCCTGGCCTGTGTGGAGTCCGGCCGCCCTGGCCAGATCGACCACTACTCCTACGATCTGGCCAGCTGGGAGGACTTCAAGTCGTGGTGCGATCGACTCACCGAGCTGGACATCGATGTCCAATGGGGCCCAGGGCGTCACGGGCCGGGGAACAACCTGTTTGTCTTTTTCGACGACCCGCTGGGAAACCATGTGGAGCTCTCTGCCGAGATGGAGAAGTTTCACGATGACCTGGCCCGCATCCACCACCGTGAGTGGACGCCCTCACCGAAGGCGGTCAACCTCTGGGGAGGTCAGACGCCTGTCTGGCGCCGCGTAGGACCCAGCTGAGAAGCCGTTAGCCGCCGTCGAGGTTTCGGAAGCTGTGCATGGCCACCTCCGTCCAGGCCCGGGAACGTGCGTTAGGACGGATCTGCCGCGACCATGCCAGAGCCACATACGGGTCGGACTCAGCGGTGATGTCCAATGGTTGGGATACCACGCCCAGGCCCGCGTAGGAGAGGTCCAGGCGGGGGCGCTGGAACAGCACTGAGAATCCCATTCCTGCGCCCACCAAGGACCTCACCGTGGCATAGCTGCGTGATCGGTGGCGCACCTCCGGGGTGAGTCCTTGGTCGCGGAAGAGGTCCAGCACCCGGGTCGATATCGGCGGGGCGTTGAACAGGATCACCGGTTCCTCCGACAGCTCGTCCAGGTGAACGTCCTGTCGGCCGGCGTATCGGTGGTCTTCAGCCAACAGCAGGTGCGGACGGACCTCAAGCAGCGAGACAGTGCGGACCTCCGGAGTCAGCCCGATGTCATAGAGGAAGGCAACATCGATGGTTCCCACCAGCAGCTGCTCCTGCAGGTCGTCGTGATAGCCCTCCACGAAGTTGACTTCGACCTCTGGATACCGTTGTGCGAAAGCGCGCAGCATATGCGGGATCACCGCGGGGGCCAGGGGCATGTAGCAGCCTACTGTCAGCGGTCCACGCACACTGCTGCGGTCGCCAGCGAGATGGACGATCTCATCTGTCAGATCCAGGATCTGACGGGCCTGGACATAGGCCGCCTGGCCGGCTGAGGTCAGGGTCAGCCCATGGGCCTTGCGCTTGACGCACAGTTGAGTGCCGGTGAGCCGGTCCAGCTCTGCCAGGGACATCGAGATCGCCGAGGGCGCCATATGCAGCCGCCGGGCGGCTTCACTGATGGTGCCAGCCTCTGCGGCAGTCACGAAGTGCCAGAGCTGTCGCAGAGTAATGCTGGGATTGCCGCGGATATTCATATCTCGCCCCTTACTTCAATATTTCTGACGATATTACCCAAATTTCGACGGTTTACGTGAGCTGTGTGACAGGTCACGATGGAGCAGGGGCGTCACGACACAGTGCCTCCCACGGACCTTGAGAGATCAGGAGAGAGATGAGCGCTGGTACCCCCGACTTCCTCAGCCGAGCTGCGGAGATTCTCGGTCAGGAAAACGTCGTTGCGGCCGACTCCGCACACGCCTACCGCGACCCCTACCCGTTGCATCCGGAAGCGGCGAGCTCAGCCGGTGTGCGGCCTGGCAGCGTTGAGGAGGTTCAGCAGATCGTGCGGCTGGCCAATGGGACCGCCACGTCGCTGTGGACGGTTTCGCGCGGCAAGAACCTCGGCTACGGCGGAGCGGCGCCCCGCACTGCCGATCAGGTGGTACTGGATCTCAGTCGGATGAACTCAATCCAGGAGGTTGACGGCGAGCTTGGCTACGCGGTCATCGAACCAGGGGTCACCTTTTTCGACCTTTTCGAGTGCATTCAGGAGAGACGGCTGTCCCTGTTCGTGTCGGTTCCAGCCCTTGGCTGGGGGTCAGTCCTGGGGAATGCGCTGGACCGCGGATACGGAATGTCCCCCTATGGTGATCACGTGCAGCAGCTGTGCGGTCTCGAGGTGGTGTTGCCCAACGGAGAGCTGCTGCGCACCGGGATGTGGGCCATGGAGGATAGCCCACTCGGTCATGTGTTCAAAGGCGGTTTCGGTCCGAACATCGATCAGCTGTTCACCCAGTCCGGACTCGGTGTGGTGGTTCGCGCCGGGATCTGGCTGATGCCCTGGCCGGAGGCCTTCGCCTCCGGTGAGATCACGGTGGAGAACCAGGATGACCTGCCGCAGCTGATCGACAGCATCGCCGAGCTGCGCCGTCGTGAGGTATTCCAGAACAACTGCTTGGTGGGCAATGTGGTCCGTGCAGGGACTATGAACGGTCCACGCTCCCGCTGGTACACCGGAGAGGGTTCCATCCCTGACCATGTCGTCGAAGAGATGCGTGAAGCCATGGGCATCGGGAACTGGAACGCCAGGTTCGCGCTCTACGGAGACCCTGGAATGATCAGGGAACGGATCCGGATCATTGAGGAGAGATTCAACAGATCTGGCTTCACAGTACGCGTGCGTCTCTACGAAGGGTCTGACGGCGGGCCGGTGACCTATGCCGATATTGACGAGAAAGACCAGACCACGATGGCCGGAGTGCCCTCGTTGAAGGCGCTGAGCACGGTCAGCTGGTACGCCGAGGACGGCGGCCACATCGATATTGCCCCGCTGATGCCGGCACGCGGGGAAGAAGTCTACGATTTCTACCAGGAGGTCAAGGATCTCTACGCCGAATACGGCTTTGATCTCTATATCGGCTACCACGTCTACGCGCGGCACCTGGTGCACGTGACCATGATCTTCTTTGAGAACGGAAACCCTGAGCAGCTTGCCCGAGCGCGTGAGCTCTACGACAAGGTGCGGCAGGCCGCCCGTCGGCGAGGCTACTCCCCCTATCGGGGGCATATCAACAATATGGACGACATCGCCGCAGAGTTCTCCTTCAATGACCATGCGGTGCTGCGTTTCCAGGAGACCCTCAAGGACATCCTGGACCCCGCTGGGGTCATCAGCCCGGGCAAGCAGGGTGTGTGGCCGAAGCGACTGCGCACGAGCCGGTAGAGCCCCGCTACCGGGGCGCACCCGGACCTGCCCGGCACGCCCTCGGGTCACTGGGTCGTGGCTCTCTCCCAGACGATTTCGTCGGCAGTCTTGACATTCTGGGCATCCTCGACAATACCGAATTCGACCAGCGCGTCGGTCACCGACTGGGAGACCTCCAGGTCGATCGCAGTGTTGAACTCACCCTGCGGAGCTTCCGAGTTCGTCTGCGCCTCGCCGGTGACCTCTTCGCGGATGGCACTGACAGCCTCCGCATTGGACTCGTCCTCGTAGAACTCGATGGCCGAGTCCATGGCGTGTGTGAAGCGTTCGGCGATGTCGGCATTTTCTTGCAGCCAGGTCTCGGTGGCAGCCCATAGGGTGATAGGGAGGCCCGCCCGATATTCGCGAGTGGGATTGGCGATGACCTGGAAGTTCTCGTGCTCGGCGACCTGACGGTAGAAGCTGTCCGAGGGGAACGCTGCATCGACCTGGCCGCTCTCCAGGGCCGCCTGCATGCTGGCGAAGGGAATCCGTACCGCCTCAAACTGATCCTCGGAGAGCCCGGCGTCGCGGAAAGCCTGCATCGTCACCACGTGCGGACCGCCGCCGATGTCATTGAACGCGACGGTGCGTCCGGTGAGGTCCTCGACGTCGGTGATGCCGCTGTCGGTACGCACCACTAGGCCGCTTGTGTCCACCGAGTTGCTGACCACACTGTTGCTGGCCACAGCAAGTGCCGGGATCTGTTCTGCGGTGGAGCTGACCAGAACGTCCCAGGAGGTGATGGTCAGGTCTGCCGAACCGCCCATGATCTGGGCAAGGTTGTCCTGTGGGGTCCCGCCGGCAGTGATGGTCACTTCGAGCCCCGCGTCGTCGAAGTAGCCGTGCTGCTCGGCGATGTAGAGCGGTTCATAGTTCACCGGTGCGTGAATGGCGGTCACTGAGTCCTTGTCACCGTGTAGCTCGTTGTCTGTTTGTTCAACCGGCGCGCCGTTTTGTGCGCAGGAGGTTAGCAGTGCTGCTGCGGCCGAGGATGCCGCAAGACTAAATCCGAATCGTCTCATGGTGGGTGCTCCCTTACTCTCAGTGCATCGCCTCAGCTGGCGATGCTGATGGCCACCGATTTCAGCTCGGTGTAGCTCTCTACTCCCTCGCGACCGTTTTCCTTGCCGTATCCGGATTCCCGGAATCCACCGAAAGGCATGGCCGGATCCATGCCGATATGGCTGTTCACCCGGACATTGCCTGCACGGGCACCTCTGGCGATCCGGTGGGCGCGTTCAAGGCTCTTGGTCCACACATAGGCTGAGAGTCCGTAGCGGGTGTCATGCATGGACTTCAGCACTTCAGAGATATTCGCTTCTGCAGAGAATGTCTGCACTGTGAGCACCGGACCGAAGATCTCCTCTTGGACCACGGGTAGTTCGCGGTCGCTCACGCGCAGCACAGTCGGGCGAACGAAGTAGCCCGGTCGGTCCAGTTCCGTGCCGCCGACCAGTACCTCGGCCGTGTCTCCGGCTGCCTCACGCACATACCTCAGCACTCGATCCTGCTGCGACTGGGAGATGACCGGACCCATGCGCACCTGTGGCTCAAAGCCGTCCCCGACCGGAAGGTTCTCCGCTATTTTCACGATCTGATCTATGACTTCCTCGGCGACGTTCTCCTGCACATAGAGCCGTGAGCCGGCCGCGCATACTTGTCCGGAATTGCTGAAGATGCTCAGTGCTGCTCCTTGTGCTGCGGCGCTGAGGTCGGCGTCATCGTAGATCACGGCTGGGGATTTTCCGCCCAACTCCAGCGCCAGTCGAGTGAGATGTTCGGAGGTTACCCGTTGCAGATGCTTGCCCACCACAGTAGATCCAGTGAAAGAGACCTTGTCCACGCCCGGATGGCTCACCAGGGCCTCGCCTGTGGTTTCACCTAGCCCGGTGAGGATATTGATCACACCAGCTGGAAAACCGATTTGCTGGGCCAACTCTCCCAGCCGGACGGCGCTCAGCGGGGTCAGCTCGGCTGGTTTGAGAACTGCAGTGCACCCCGCGGCTAGCGCGGGGCCGAGCTTGGCCGCGGCCATCACCAGCGGGTTGTTCCAGGGAATGATGAGCGCGGTCACACCCAGGGGCTGGCGCTGTGTATAGGTGTGCCACTGCCCAGGGAGGGAAACCTGGCGGGTCTCTCCGTTGAGCTTGGTGGCCCAGCCGGCGTTGAAACGCAGAATCTCGGCAGCTTGGGGCACCTCGAAGCTTCGCGTAACGGTCAGTGGCTTTCCTGTATTTAAAGTCTCCAGCCGGGCCAGTTCCTCGGTATGGTCTTCCACCGCATCGGCGAGTTTCCAGAGCATCCTTGCTCGCTGGGCTGGTGACAGACCCTGCCAGGTCTGGGAATCGAAGGCCTCGCGTGCACTGCGTGCGGCGGCGTCGACGTTATCCCTATCGGCGGAGGCGAACTCTGTGACTACCGTGCCCTGCGAAGGATTGTGTACCGGCAGAGTCGGGCCGGACCCGTGTACCCAGTGACCACCAATGAGATGGCGCACTTCGGGAATCGATACCTGTATGGCAGCTGTACCGGCCTGCAGCTGGTTGGCAGCAGGGTTGCGGTTCGAATCGGACTGGGACACCTGTGTCCTCCTTGAGCAGAAAAATTCCTGAACAGCTGTTATCTACCTTACAGATGTTCAGAAACTATGCAAGCCCCTGTTTGTCGCTTCCTTCCGACTCCTAGTGTTGTTGGAGATTCTGGGAGCCCCGGGTCAGCAGCAGCCAAAACTCCCGGGCAATCTCCTGAGGGGGTTGCTGATCGGCGCGGTCCATCCATCCCATGGCGACTGATAAGGCTGCCCCGGTGACGAAGTCGATGTAGGTCTCAGGCCGGGCGACCCAGTCCTCCCCGCGGCCCGGTACCCGGCGAATCGTTTCCACCACGGCCTCCGCTAGGGAGTCGCGCAGCCGCCGGAAGAACCGTATGCTGCCGTTCTCGGAGAGTGTGGCGCGGTAGAGGGGCGCATGTTCGGCGATCACGGTGAAGACCCGGACCAGATCTGGAGGTGGCTGGTCCTGTGGGTGCGCTCTGGGTGCTTCTATGGAAGCCGCGGCTTGCCGGACCTGGGAGATGGAGGCTTGCATCGCCGCCACGAGCAGATCATCGAGTGTGGAGAATCTCTCATAGAAGGTCACCCGGCTGACGCCGGCCTGGCCCGCCACCGCTGAGACCGTGACTTCGCTGAGCGGCATCTCCTGGACTAGCTCCAATAAGGCGTCGATCAGCGCTTGTCGTGATCGCCTGACTCTGGGGTCTATCTTGCGCTGGCGGTTGTGGTTGCTCATAGGCGCAGAATACAGCCGCCGGGACTAGTCAGTGTGAAGCCGTGCGCTACACTTCTTAACAAGTGTAAAGTAAAGCCAAGTTCGCAGGAGTGTTATGAGCAGCCAATGGGACATCATCATCGTCGGAGCAGGATCTGCGGGAGCCGTGTTGGCCCACCGGCTCAGCGCGGATCCCGACCGTCAGGTGCTCTTGCTGGAATCTGGACCGGATTACCCCGGTGAACAGATCTCACCCTTCTTGCGCAGTCGGACATTGCGCACCGGACTGAGTATGAAGCCTTCCCACGAGATGGAACCCGATTACTACTTCACCGACATCTCCGCTCGGCGCAGGCCCGACAGATCGCCGATGCTCTATGCCCGTGGACGCGGTGCCGGCGGTTCTTCCTCAGTCAACGGTCTGGTTGCCGTGCGGCCGGAGCAGGATGACTGGCTGCGCTGGGAAGAGCTCGGTGCCAGGGGATGGGGACCAGAGCCGATGCAGCGGGCGTTGATCCGCTTGGAGACTGATCTTGACTATCCAGACAGTCTCCATCACGGCTCCGGTGGCCCCATTCCAATCCATCGGGAAGCGCCGGACGGGTGGGGTGACGTTGACCAGGCTCTCAACATCGCCGCGGAACGGATGGGACACCCATGGTACGACGACTACAACGCCCCTGGAAGCACCGGGCGCAGCCGTTACCCAGCTAATCACACGCGTGAGTTGCGGCGGATCTCCACCAATCATGGCTATCTGGATCCCGTCCGTAGTAGGCCCAATCTCACTATCCGCGGAGACAGCCATGTCCACGCGGTAGAGTTCGACGGCCAGCGGGCGCGCCGAGTACGCCTGAGCGACGGCAGCACCGTATCGGTGGCACTGGACGGGGAGATCATCCTGAGTGCTGGTGCCGCGCTGAGCCCTGCGATCCTGCTACGTAGCGGGATCGGGCCCGCTCATGAGCTGGCTCGGCTGCAGATTCCGGTGGTTTCCGACCTTCCGGTGGGTCAGGGGGCCCAAGATCATGCGATCGCGTTCGTTCAGTTCACTCCTCATCCCGAACGTCATCTGCCCCAAGGTATGCGGCCCACTCACCTCTCCGTACGCTACTCCTCCGGGCTGGTCGGCACCGGACCCAACGACATGGTGATTCTGTCCACCAACCACAATTACTGGTTCGGCAATGACACCGCCGGGCTGGCTGTGCAGTTGAACCAGGCTACCTCACGGGGAACACTATGGCTTCCTGACGCCGGCTCGGGCACCCAGCCGGTTATCGAGCAGCGGTTGCTGACGACATCAGAAGATGTTGTCCGAATGATTGATGGTGTGGCAAGGGCCGTGGATCTGATGCGTCAGCCCGAGTTCTCCGCACTGCGCACCGGCGAGATCCAAGCCCCGGCCTCTCGATTGGACCTGCTCGGCCAGGTCAAGGACGTCATGCACCTATGCTCCACTGCGCGGATGGGCAGCGAGGGTGATCCGTCCGCCGTCGTCGACTCTCACTGCCGGATTCTCGGAGCCGAAGGGCTGCGTGTGGTGGATGCCTCGATCTTCCCGGAGATTGTCAGTGCCAATATCAACCTAGCCGTCATCGCCGTCGCCGAGCGCGCCGCTGAACTCATGGTTGGTATCCCTACTCAGACGATGGACAGCCCAGACTCTGGTGGAGTCTTGGCGAAGACTCCACCGGTATCGATCTCATAGCGCAGCGGGGCAGCGGCGTCGAAGGGCTTGACGGGGGGAGAGGCCGCGGAGACGCTAGGCTCACCGGAGACCGCGAAGCCTACGAACATCTGCTCCATCTGCGCAGCCAGCTGCTGAAACTCAGTTGCGGGCAGATGCCGCAGCATGGGGGCGTCGTGCCAGGTCTCCGCAGTGCCGAAGAGGAAGGGGAGCGGATAGCAGTGCGGGCTGAACGCTCCGGGCAACGGTGACTGCGCAGACAGGCCGAGCACATAGACCGGCATCTGCGAGCTGGCTGCTGCGGCGAGTTCCAGCTGAGCGGTGTGGAACTGGTGCAGTGTCATCGCCTCGATCACCTGCTGCTTAGGCGTGGCCCCTGGCCGCTTGTCCAGGATCAGCCGGCCGGCCCGCGCCGCCTCGGTGAATCGGTTCGTCAGGAACCCCGCCACACTCTCGGAGCTGAAGGCCTCCTCCGGCGCTGAGTAGAGGAAGGCCGCTGCCTCTTCGGAGGTGGTCAGCAGCAGCAGACTCTCAGCCCGCAGCCCGGCGGCTGTCTCGGAGAAGCGGTGCAGATTGGGCGGTACACAACCCCCGGAGGCCGGCATCAGCGGCATCCCACGGCCGGCCCAGCGGCGCACCATACGCCCCTGGACCTCCAGCAGCTCCTCTGCTGAGGCGGTGGCTAAGCGTGACTCGCCGCCGAGCTCTGCACAGAACCAGCTGCGCCGCTCGGCATAGGCCTCAGGGCTGAGCGGGTTCTCCCGCGGCAGACTCACCAGCGCCAGGCGTCGGTAAAGCCCTGAGGTCTCGGGAAGGATTGCCGCCGCATAGGCGTACCAGGCGCCGGCAGAGTCCCCTGCCAGGGTAATGTTCTCCGGGTCGCCGCCGAAGGATCCAATATGCTGACGCACCCAGCGCAGCGCGCACAGCACATCCCGCAGCCCACGTTGTGACTCCTGTGGCTGACCGGTAGGCCCCAGGTGTCCCCAGACCCCTACCCGGTAGGTCACTGTGACCAGCACTGCTTCCGATCTCTGGAGCCAGGCCGGTGCGCTGAACCAGCGGGTGTTGCCGCCGCCGGAGAGAAATCCTCCGCCGGGCAGGAAAACGATCACCGGTGCGTCTGCGGCACCATCAGGCGTTTGCACCCGAACTTGGAAGGCGTCCTCAGTTTGGGAAAGCTCTGAGTTGGCGGAGCCGAGCAGCGCGTTGAGCGCCCCAGGACGCTGCGGGAAGGCCGCGGGCTGGTCCGGGACCAGCTGTTCCAGAGGGCCTTCGGCCTCGGCAAAACGGTCGGCGGGATCCGCCAGCCGGGCATACCGGAAGCATCGATCACTCACGTGAGAAACTCATAGTCGTCCTCGATGATGCCCTCGGTGATTCGCCAGTACTCCGTGGTACGGAATGGCCAGACTTGGGAGACCCGGCCAAAACGGTTCTGATACCAGGTGTTCACATACGGCTGGCCCCAGGTCATCTGACGGTTCTCCGCATCCACCCATTCGCAGAACCGATCCAGCGCCTGCTGAGTGAGGTCCAGTGCTTTGGCATCGCGCTTCAGCAGCTGATGGATGGCCTCTACTGCGTATTCGGCGGCGCGCTCGATCATAAAGTGTAGGCCTCCCGCCACCACGCCGCCGGTGTTCGGGCCCAGCAGCATGAACAGATTGGGAAAGTTGGGCACAGTGATCCCGGCGAAGGCCTTGGCATCTCCGCCCCAATAATCGTGGATCTCTAGCCCACCGCGGCCGACCACCTTAATGGGGTCCAGGTAGTCGGAGGGCCGGAAGCCTGTGGCGTAGATGACCACATCGACGTCGAGAGTCTCCCCGCCACCGGTGACCAATCCGTGCGGGACGAAACTGCTCAGGCCCTCGGTGACCACCCGGGTGCGCGGACTGCGAAGCGCCTTGGCCCATACACCGTTATCGCGCAGCAAGCGCTTGGCTGAGGGTGGATAGGTCGGCACGGCCACCTTCAGCAGATCCTCCCGTCCTTCGTACTGCTCCTGATAGCGGGCGATGATCTCCTGGCGGAACTCCTCATTGGCTGCGGAGACACTGTGTGGGGCGCCCTCCCAACCCTCTTCGGCTCGAGCAATGTGGATGCGGCCGTCGATTCCTCCGGTGGTGACCCACAGCCGAAACCAGTGCCCGTAGTGCGGCACTTTGCGGTGCAGCCAGTCGGCGGCTGGACTCATCGGCTCGTGATAGGTCGGTGCCGGCAGCATCCACGGAGCGCTGCGCTGGAAGACGTAGAGCTTGTCCACTTTCTCCGCGATCGCCGGAACGATCTGGTAGGCGCTGGCCCCGGTGCCGATAACCGCCACCTTCTTGCCCTCCAGGGGAACGGAGTGATCCCACTCCTGGGAGTGCATCTGGGCGCCCTGAAAGCTCTCCTGCCCCTCCCAGCTGGGGATATGGGGATTGTCCAACTGACCCACACCCATGATCACCGCATTGAACCGGCGGGTCTGTTCTCCCTCGGCGGTGGCGGTGGTGGCAGTCCAGGTACCAGTCTCCTCGTCGAAGACGGCGCGCACCAGCCGGGTGTTCAGCTCAATGGACTCATCGGTGAAGCCGGCGTGCTCAGCCACGGTCTCCAGATAGTCCAGGACCTCCTCACCCTTGGCGAACTGATGCGGCCAGTCGGTGCGCTGGGCGAAGGAGAAGCTGTAGCCGTAGGTCGGGGTGTCTAACCGCACCCCTGGATAATGGTTCTTCCACCAGGTGCCACCGAGGCGGTGTGACGCCTCGATCCAGGTAAACGGCAGCCCGGCCTCCTTCAGCCGCCAGGCTGCGGCCAGCCCGGAGATTCCGGCTCCGACCACCAGTGTCTCGAAGGGTTTCTCCCCGGCGTAGTCCTCATAACTCCAGCGTGGAGAGCCGTTCTTGTCCGGTGCCAAATCCAGTTCATGTTTGAGCTGCCCCGCCCAGGAAGGGTCGCGCGTGCGCCCGTCAGTGAACCAGTCGAGAATCTCATCCACCAGATCTTGGGGGAGGACATCGACACGGTCGATCCGCTCATCACGAAGGCGTTTCAGCGCCTGCAGGGCCACCTCTGCGGCCTTCTCCTGCTGAGTGTCATCCATTCCGCCGTGGGGTTTGAGGTAGGCGCCCATCGGCGGCAGCGGGGGCCGGAGTTCGTCGCTGAGAATCGATGAGTCCTGCAGCGCCGCAGCCAGCGAGGCCAGCAGGACCGGCAGCTCAGAAGAGGTGATGATCTCGTGCAGCTCAGTGTCGGTCTCGGTGATCGGTTCGTACTGGTCGATCCAATAGAGGTCCCCATTCACTGACTCGGTGGTGGGATGGGTTTGCTGGGTCACACTCATGGGTGCCCTCCTGGCGTGGTCGGTTCCGCCGAACCGCTGCGGCGGTTGTCTGTGCGTCGGGCGTGCGGGTCGATGAACTCGGTGAGCTGTTCTGCGACGGTGAGTTCGTGCTGGGAGTCGAAAACGGCGGCCACATACCTGTCGGGCCGTATGAGGATGTGCAGGCCGCCGTCGGCTCCGGCGGGTACTAGCAGCGGCTCTTGCTCGGTGAGGACCAACTGAGAGCCGGGGCATGCGGCAGCGGTGCTGCCGGCTGGGAGCAGCTGAAGGCGCACCGCACCCAGGGCATCCCAGTACTCCTCGGCGGTGCCGTTGGCCGGATGGTCGGTGCTCGCTGGAGAGCCCAATGTGACCAGCGCCCACCGAGGACCCACGAAACTGTCCAATCCGCCGGTGCGTCCGGCGGCATCGCTGACCTGCGGCTGACCCACCGGTTGGCCGACTACGGCTGCCTTGAGGTCATAAGAGGGGAGTCCCGGCTTCCCCACCCCAGGAGTCAGGGCCAGCCCGGTGGAAACATCAGGGGGAGCGATGAAACGCATATTGGCCAGGTAGTCGTGGACTGGAGGCAGCAAGCTGATACCGCGGATAGCCGCGTCTCGTAGTCGGGTGGTGACTCTGCCGGTGGACATGACAACTCTGCCGATTCGCTGGGAGACCGCAATCATCTTCTCTGCATGGCCCCGGCGCTCGGCCTGGTAGCTGTCCAGCAGTTGCTCCGAGGCGGCCCCGCGCAGCGCCTCCAAAAGCTTCCAGCTCAAATTGGTGGCATCGCGGATCCCTGCGTTGAGGCCCTGACCGGCGAATGGCGGCATGAGGTGGGCAGCATCGCCGATCAGAAAGATGCGGCCGCGTCGGTAGGACTCGGCTATCCGCTGGTGAGCCACATAGACCGAGGCGCGCCGAACGTCCTGCGGGTCCAGGCGCTGGCGGAAGGGCCGCACGAGCTCGGCGATGGCCCCTGGGGTGGTCATGGCATCGGGATCCTCACCGTCGAAGAGCATGAATTCGATGCGCAGCCGGCCCTTGACCCCGGGAACCAGCACATAGGGACGAATCCCGTCGCAGTGGAACTCTGCGAAAGGGCCGCGACCGTGCTTTTCGCCCAGCAGATCGATCACGATCCAGCGCTGCGGCTGGGTGGTGCCCACCAGCTCGATCCCTGCTGCTCGGCGGATGAAGCTGCGGCCGCCGTCTGCGCCGATCAGCCACTGGGCCGCAATGCGGACGTCGCCATCTGCTCCGCTCACCTGGGCGCTCACCCCGTGGTCGTCCTGTTCCACAGCGGTCACCTCAGTGCTGGTGAGGAACCGCAGAGTGGAATGCTCCACTGCCCGGCGGAAGAGCAGGTTCTCTAGGATGGGTTGGTCGAACTGGCTTTTGGCAGGATGTCCGCTGCGGGAGGGAACCGGCTTGGCTTCGGCCAGCAGCCGTTCGTTGCGCCCAAAGTACCTGCTGCCGGTGTCCAGCAGTGATTCGGCCTTCAGCGCATCGGCCACCCCTAAAGTGTCGAAGGTGCGCAGCGACTCGTCCTGCAGGCTGATCGCCCGAGGCTCGTCACCGGGTTCGTTGCGCCGCTCCACCAGTACGACGTCGGCCCCGGCGTCTGCCATCAGCAGAGCGGCTGTCATGCCCACGGGGCCAGCGCCGACCACCAGCACCTCACAGTTGAGCTGTGACTCAATCATCGCCAACTCTCCTCTCAGGACTGTTTTGAGTCCCGCCGCTCAGTCACTTATGCGATTGGTGAGTGTGCCGAGTCCGGTGATCTCTACCTCCACCAGATCGCCCGGGGCGAGAAAGGTGGGGGGATCCATGAACAGGCCCACACCGCCGGGAGTGCCGGTGACGATCACATCGCCGGGTTCTAGCGGGGTGAAGGTGGAGACGTACTCAATGAGAGCGGGGATGTCGAACAGCAGGTCAGAGATGTCGGCGTGTTGGCGAACTTCGCCGTTGACCCGGGTCTCCAGGGTCAACGAGGTGACATCCTCAATATCCTCGGCCGGTGTGTAATAGGGGCCGAAAGGACCGGAGGACGGGAAGTTCTTGCCGGGGATCCACTGGCCGGTGTGGCGCTGCCAGTCGCGGGCCGAAAGGTCGTTGAAGGGTGCGTATCCAGCCACATGGTCGAAAGCGCTCTGCGCGGAGACCTTCCAGGCCCGGGTGCCGATCACCAGGGCGAGTTCGCCCTCATAGTCGTACTTTTCCGACTCTGCGGGGAGCGGTGCCTCGGCGCCGTGCGGCCACAGGGTGTCGGAGAAGCGGGAGAAGACAGTTGGGTAGGCGACATCGGGCCGGCCGGTCTCTTCCTTATGGGCCCGGTAGTTCACACCGATGCAGATGATCTTTCCCGGGTTCTCCAGCACCGTCAGGAACTCGGTGCCGTCCACTGGCTGGCTGGGAGCTTGCGAGACAGGGCCGATCCCGCTGAGCAGACCACCGACGATGGCGTCTTTCAGCGAGGCTGCGATGTTCAGGCCCGAAGGTCCGAGGTCGTAGAGCGTACCGCGGTCCTCTGCTCCCCATGTGGACTGACCAGCGCTGTTCCTGTAACTCGCGTAACGCATTGAAGCTCCTCCCCGATGTGAGACAAGGTGACTGGTGTCACTTCTGAAAGTTCAACATATCTCAGGATTCTGCACAGGTCAACAAGAAATGCATTATTTATGATTTTTCACTTCAGCGCCAGTGTGAGCAACTATCGATTGTTCCGTCTGTATACTCTGAGCCATGGCGAGACGCGGAAAGTCGCAGACTCTCAGCACAGATGTGCGGGATAAGTTGCGGCAGGACATATTGGACGGATGTTGGTCGCCCGGCGAGAAGCTGCAATTGGTGGGGCTTTCCGACCGATATGGCACCAGCAGCACCGTGATCCGTGAAGCCTTGACGAGGCTCTCGGGAGAGCGGCTGGTAGAGCTGAAGCCTAACCGCGGGTTCTTCGTCCCGGGACTCTCGTTGGAACAGCTTAAGGATTTCAACGAACTGCGCTGCCTTTCCGAGGAGTTTGGAATCAGGCTGGCGATTGAGCGCGGCGACCTCCAGTGGGAGTCAGAAGTGATCGCTGCCCATCACACGTTAGAGCGCACTCCGCAGTATGCGGAGGAGGGTAGTCATAACCTTAATGCGGCCTGGCGCACGGCCCATAAGAACTTCCACGAAAAACTGCTCTCAGCCTGCCAGCTTCCAGTGCTTATGGGTTTGACGTCGAATCTGGCTGACGAGACGTCCCTCTACCGGCGTTGGGCGGCACCAGGGGTGAAGACTCGGGAGCGGGATATTGCTGCAGAGCATCGGGAGATTCTCGAGGCGGTGCTCAATCGCGATGCCGAGGCAGCGGGACCGCTCCTGCGAAAGCACTACACCACGTCGATGGAGATGATCCTCACAGTCGGACTGATTGCACCTGATGAGTGAAGCATCGTTCGGCAAAATAGTGCATTATTGGTAACATTTGTACTATCGGGCCCGAGCCCGTGTTTCTCTATCACCGGCGATAGGAGTTTCCATGGCATTCGGCGTCATCAGCGAGATCGGCTATATCTGCATCCATTCCAGCAATATTGAACAGTCGCTGGGTCACGCCCGCGATATCCTCGGTCTTGTCGAGACGGATCGCACAGGCAATGCGGTCTTCCTCTCCTCCCGGGCCAAGCGCCACCACGAGCTGGTCTACATCGACGCGCAGCGCGACGCTGTGGGCCAAGTCGGGCTCATCGCAGCCGGCCCCACCGGGCTCAGGGAGGCTCGTCGACGGGTCCAGGACGCCGGTTATCCGATCCTCACCGATCTCCCCTTGCACCCAGGGGTTGAAGATGGTTTCTCCTTTGCTGGTCCGGAGGGATTCATCTTCGAAATCTACATAGGTCCGCAGAAGTCTGATGTAGTTCCCGCGGGACACGCTCCGGACCGATTCGGCCACGTGAACCTGCATCCGAAGAACGTTGAGGCGATGCGGCACTTTTTCGTCGACGTCCTGGACTTTCGAGTCAGCGACATCATTGGTGACGATTTCGCCTATTTCCTGCGGTGCAATACCGAGCACCACGGTATTGCCCTGATTCGCGGCGCCGGGTGGCTGCACCATCATGCGTGGCAAGTGCAATCAATCGCTGAGCTTGGCAAAGTGGCCGACCGTCTCTGCGATCACGGAATGCGGCTGCTGATGGGACCGGTTCGGCATGGGGCCGGGCATAACATGGCTGCATACTATGTGGAGCCCAGTGGTGCGGTAGTCGAGCTCTACACCGACCTTGAGCACATTTACGACGACGAGCGCCCGCCAGTGATCTGGCCCGCTGAGGACCAGAAGTGGGCGACGCGTTGGGCTCTGTACGACTTCACTGAATTCCGCTCCCATGGGCTGTTCCCGGCCGGAGAAGCTGTCTCTGCCGAGTAGGCAGTCCTCAGACCACTCTTCTATGGGCAATTCGCCCCGGGCACCTTCAGAACGGGCCCGGGGCGAAACTCTCAGCTGATTGACAGAGGCGTTAGGCCTTACGCAGGCGGGTGAGGATGCGTCCGCGGGCGTCCTGGAACCGTGGATCCGCCTTGGTGTCCACCTGGTCTCGGACCGTCCCGAAACCTGTTTCGATGACGTCTACTACTGTCGCCGGCTTCTCGGCGATCACGATGACCCGGTCTGCCAGGTAGATCGCCTCGTCAACGTCGTGGGTGACAAGAACAATAGTCACCCCCAAGGCCTCGCGGAGGTTGACCACGAGATCCTCCAGGTCGAAGCGGGTTTGGGCATCCACTGAGGCGAAGGGTTCGTCCATCAGCAGTACTTTGGCGTGGTAGGCCAGCGCGCGCGCAATAGCCACTCGCTGCTGCATACCACCGGACATCTCCCACGGGTATTTGTCTCCTTGGCCTGACAGGCCCACTTCCTCCAAGGACTCCTCTGCGCGACGGTTGCGCTCCCTCCTGCCCACACCTTGGCCCTGAAGAGGAAATGCGACGTTTTCGCGGGTGGTCATCCAGGGCATGAGCGACCGTGAGTAGTCTTGGAAGACTGCAGCAATGTCTGGATGCGGACCAGTGATTGTCTGGCCGGCGACGCTGACAGTGCCCCTTTTGGGAGGAAGCAGTCCGGACAGTCCACGAAGCAGTGTCGTCTTCCCGACGCCAGAGGGCCCCACGATGGAGACGAATTCACTGTGACCCACCTTAAGGTTGAGGTCCTCCAAGATGCGCTTCTCGTGTTCGCCGTCGCCATAACCCATCGACACATGGGAGACGTCCAATAGCACCTCCCCGCCAAGGACGTCCAGGGAACCGGTGTGAATTGACTGGGGAGCCGTCATGGGGATCCCTCCTCCTTGTGTAGTGCTGCGGTTGTCTGATGTCTGGCTTTGACGAAAGTGATTGTCGAGGCTCATCACAGGGCACCGGAGCGGAAGTACCACGAGAGTACCCTTCGTTCGAACAGGCTGAACATGATCACGATGATGTATCCGATCACTCCCACCATGAGTGCTCCGCCCCAGGTTTCGGGTATTTGGAACGTGGCTGAAGAGTTGAGAATGTAGAAACCCAAGCCTTGGTTGGAAGCGAACAGCTCACTGACCACCATCACGACGATGCCGATGGGGAGGGCTACTCGCAGTCCTGCGACGACCTGGGGCATTGCTCCTGGCAGAACCACGCGGCGGAAATAGAGCAGCTTCGGCACCCCGAACACTCTGGAGACGCTGCGAATCGTCGGCTCTACGCCGCGTACACCGTCAATGGTATTCAGCAGGATCGGCCACACGCAGGCGAAGGCCACCGTGTAGATCTTCGGTGCGGCACCGATTCCCATGGCTCCGATGATCAGAGGGACCAACGCAGACTGTGGCACAGAGCGGAAGAAGTGAATATAGGGATCGAGGATCAGGCGCAATCTGCGCGTTTCTCCGATCAGTAGGCCCAGTAGAATCCCTACGGCAGCGGCAATGAGCAAGCCGACCGCCAGGTTGGTGAGGCTCACACGTGCCGCGTCGATGAGCAGCCCGCTGCTGATATCTCGCCAGAGCACTTCTACGATGCGGCTCAGGGACGGCACATAGATGTTGGTGCTGTTGGCAGAGGCGAACCACCAGATGGTCACCAATAGAACGGGCAGCCAAAGAGTCCACCCGGCTCGGATCAAGGTCTTCATCAACGTGTCCCTTCATCTGTGCTCATCGCTGGAATGTCTCCGTCAGCCACTGGCTTGCCTGTTCCACGCCAGCAGGGAACTCTCGGCGCGGGCTAGCAATGCTGTGACTGTCCAGCCGAAGAGGCCTGCGAAGAAGAGATAGGCGAAAGCCAGGTCCCAGCGTTGGGCCTCTTGGGCCAGAGTGATCATGCGACCGATGCCGGGCACCTGCGTGAGCACCTCGATGCCCACTGCCGCCAAGATGGAGATTGAAGCTGCGATCCTCACCCCAGTGGTGACGAACGGCAGGGCCGAGGGCAGAAGGACACGTCTGAACCAGAGCAGGCGAGGTATGCGATAGATGCGGACTGTGTCGGCGATCCCGGGATCAAGACGACGGGCTCCCAATATGGATTGGACGAGGACTGGCCACAGGGCGGACAGGACCACCATAGTGATTTGCATGGATGTGGTGGCGCCCAGAAGGAGCAGGATCACCGGCATCAGGGCAATGGTGGGAAAGGCGCGACCGAACTCGACAGTCACCGATGTGGATCGGTCCAACCAGCGGAGAGGGCCGATCAACAGCCCCAGGAAGACCCCCAGGACACAGGAAATGATCCATCCGGCTGTTGCCGCGGACAGTGTCTGGCCGAGAGCAGTCCAGAAGCTGGTGGAGGTCACTGCAGTCCACAGCCCGAGAGTGACCTCGGGCACTGTGGGGGTGATCGATGGCAGCAGGCCAGTCAGTACGGCAGCCTGCCAGAGAGCCAGAATGATGCCAAGGGCTCCCAGCCGCTGAGCCAGAAGAGACCAATCCCGCTGCAGCAAAGCACTGCGCCGGGGGGCTTTCGTCTCTGCTGACGGTGCCCGGGTGTGGGTCGTGGTCATAAGCGTTCGCCGGGCCTAGTGCCGCGGCGCCCCTTCCCACAGAATATCGTCAACGCTCTTAGGGTCATCCACGATGCCGAACTCGTCAAGCGCCTCAGTGGTTCTCTGGGCGACTTCTGTGTCGACAGAAATGTTGAAGGGAATGAATTCCCAGTCGACCTCATCAATCTCCTGTTCGCTGACTTCGGAGCGAATCTCAAGGATTGCCTCACGATTATCCGCATCTTCGTAGAATTCGATGGCCCGCGTCATCGCCTCGTTGAACTGCTCGGCAGTGTCCGGGTTCTCCTCCAGCCATTCTTCGGTCCCGGCCCACAGTGTGATCGGCAGGCCGCCACGGAACTCACGGGAGGGGTGGGAGATCGATCGATAGTCGTCGTTGGCAGAGATCTGGTGGAAGTAGCTGTCCGAGGGAAACACTGCCTCGACTTGGTCGTTCTCTAGGGCCGCTTCCATAGAGGCGAACGGAAGCGACACTTGAGTGACGGAGTCAGCATCGACGCCGTCGGCTTCCAGCGCTTGCAGGACAGGCACATTGCCGCCGGAGCCTACCGAGTTGAACGCGATGGTGCGTCCCTCCAGGTCGCCCATGGACTCGATGTCGCTGTCCTCGCGCACGAACACGCCTGAGGTGTCGAACTCTTCACTGATGACGGCGTTGGAGGAGATCACTTTGATCGGTACCCCCTCCTGTGTAGCGCTGACTGCTGCGTCCCAGGAGATGATGCTCAGGTCTACCGAGCCTCCGGCGAGCTGCCCCAGGTTGTCTTGCGCAGTTCCTCCTGGACGGATGTCCACCTCGAGCCCGACCTCTTCAAAGTAGCCTTCTCGCTCTGCGACATAAACCGCCTCATAGTTGATGGGGGCGTGCAGTACCGTGAGTTCCTGGACTTCCCCGTCACCATTGTCGGTGGAGTCGTTGCCGCATGCGGCGAGAGCGAGCAGCGCCCCGGAGGCCGCTGTTGCGCGGAGTCCGGTGTGGATGCTGTGTCTCATGAGGTCTCTCTTTCGTGTGAGTGATTGGTTGTGCCCAGAGCCGATGCCGTGACCCCGGTCACACTTAATTATGCATAAATGAACGATAACGCGTAATTGTAGGATTAAACAAGACCTGGATCTGGTGTCTTATCGGGTATCACTGACGGTCGGGTGTAGCCTTTTGCGGAAGCATGGCTTAAGCCGAAGGTCGTGGCAGGCCAAAGTGGTCACGCAGGGTGGCACCTTCATACTCCGCGCGCGCGTAACCACGGTTCTGCAGCTCCGGGACCAGTTTCTCGCACATCTGCTGCATGCCGCCTGGATTGTAGGGGGAGTTCAGATTGAACCCGTCGCAAGCGTAGGACTCGAACCAGTCGACCATGACATCAGCGATGGATTGGGGGGTTCCGATGATCCACTGGTGGCCGGCCGAGCGGGCCAGGTCCACAATGAGATCGCGCAGGGTCATCTTCTGCTCCACCGACTTGCGGCGGAAGACGTGGTACCGACTGCCCATGTTGGGGTCCAGGCTGAACCATTCCTCGGGAATCTGCTCGTCTTCGCTCAGCTCGGACAGGTCCATCTTCAGGCCTGCCTCCACCTGTTTGCGGCCGAATTCGATATTCACGTAGGAAGCCAGCTCCGCGGCGAGCTCTTCGGCCTCGGACGCCGTCTCGCCGATGATGGGCAGGATGCCCGGCAGAACGTGGGTGTGATCCGGATTGCGGCCCTTCGCGGACAGCATCTTCTTGAAGTCAGCATAGAACTCCACGGCGCGCTCTTTGACCGGTTGTGCGGTGTAGATGGCGTCGGCCACTGAACTGCCCAGCTCCAGCCCGGGGCCGGAGGAGCCGGCTTGGACAATGATGGGGTGACCCTGAGGGGCCCGGGGTCCGGGCGCGGGGCCCTCGACCTGGAAATGTTCACCGCTGTGATTGATCCGGCGGACTTTGCCCAGATCTGCGTAGTGGCCCCCGGTGCGGTCAGCGATGACGGCGTCGTCTGCCCAGGAGTCCCAGAGGCGGGTGACCACCTCAGCGAACTCGGTGGCCCGGCGGTAGCGGTCCTCCGGTGCCGGAATGCCCTCCTTGCTGTAGTTGGCAAAGCCGTCGAAGGAGGTCACCAGGTTCCAGCCGGCACGCCCATTGGACATATGGTCTACCCCGGCGATCTGCCGGGCTACGGTGTAAGGGCTCTCGAAAGAGGTAGACATCGTGCCGATCAGGCCAATGTGAGTAGTCCGGGCTGCCAAGGCTGACAGAGTGGAGATCGGTTCGTAGTACCCGTTGGTCTTGATATCGCCGCGCAGTGTCGGGTTCGCATGGGCCACATCGCCGAAGAAGACGGCGTCGATCTTGGCTCGCTCGGCCATCTGGGTCAGCTCTGTGACGTAGTCCAGCCCTGGGACTTCCTCGATCCGGCTGCCCGCTCTGCGCCAGGCGTCCTTGTGGTGGCCGGCGGGGATGACGAAGGTGGTGAGTGCCATGCGCTGTGATCGTGTGCGGGGCATGTGCTGAGCCTTTCTGCCTGGAGGGGGTCCTCTGACATTGTGAGCCAGAACACTTCATTCATGCCAGTAGAAACTTCTGTCCTTATCTTTCAAGGGAGCTGATGATAGACAGGTCACTGTAAAAAATATATTCTTACTGTGATAGTGCACACATTGGCCTTCTGTGGACCGTCTGCAGAGCGACATCGGCCAGCCAGGTGAGGAGACGATGATGACCATCAGCACTGAACCCGCACACACCATTGACCCCCGAACATTCCGTGACGTGATGGGGCACTACCCCACTGGTGTGGTTCTTGTGACAGGGATGCTCGATCAGCAGCCGATCGGGATGGTCGTGGGGACTTTCAGCTCGGTTTCCCTCGAACCGCCGCTGGTGTCCTTTATGCCCATGACGACCTCAGAGACCTACGCGAAGCTGCGCCAGGCGGAGAACCTCTGCATCAATGTGCTCGCCCACGACCAGTCAAGCGTCTGCCGCACTCTGGCTTCCAAGGACCCGGAGAAGTTCCACAAGGTCGACTGGGAGCTCTCGGACTACGGCGCACCGCAGATCAAGGGCGCCGTGGCTCATATTCACTGCCGTCTCGATCAAGAGGTTGAGGCCGGTGACCACTACATCTCACTGTGTGCGGTTGATGACCTACAAGTAGTGCGATCGGTGACCCCGCTGCTGTTCTTCCAGGGCGGGTACGGCGGATTCTCTACCACTGGGATGGCCGCATACCTGGACGAGGAGCTCATCTCTGCAGTCCGTGTGGCCGAGGCTGCTCGGCCTCAGCTGGACCGGTTGGCCGATACCCACCGCTGCTCAGCCGCGGCCCTGATCCAGATCGACGAGACCGCTCAGACAATCGGTGCCAGCTCTTACGGTGGCTCGACCGAAATGGACGAACGCATCGGGGTGCGTATCCCGCTGATTCCGCCGCTGGGCGAGGCAGCGGTGGCCTGGAGCCCGCAGCAGTCGCAGCGCTGGCTCGATCAGATCTTCCCCCAGGATGAAGAGGTCATTTTCGGATATCGCCAGACCCTGGAGAAGGTGCGTGATCAGGGTTATGCGGTGGCTCGCATCGGTGACAGTGACCAGGAGGGGTACGTCCAGCTCAGTGAGGCGCTGAGGGAGTATGGTCTGGGCGAACTCACTCCTGTGCGTGAACGCGAGGTTCGTCGTGTCTTCGCCGAAAGCCACCGTTACTTCGGCGGGAGCATAGGGACTGAGGAGACGGGACTGAACATCGCCTCCGTCGTCGTCCCGGTCTTCGACCCCGCTGAGCAGAGTCTTCGGAACTCGGGGCTGGTGCTGCGCCTGGGCAATCTGCCGCAGGGTGTGGACGCGGAAACCGTGGCGCACTGGGTGAATGACCTGCAGCAGGCAGCCGACGAGGTCCGTGACACGCTTGGCTCAGTCGCCCAGCGGGACTTCACCCGTTACCGTGCGACGGAACTGCGCGGCGGTGCTTAAGCCGGAGTTCTCTGTTTCTCGTTGGCGCGGGCGGAGTGCTCCAGTTTGGCTGTCCACACTTCGCCGGGCTCCATGAGCTTGTGCTTGCCCTCGACATTGACATCGATCGGCTCGGCTGAGCCCTCGGAGAGGTTGAGGGTCACGTGGTTGTGGTTGATCCGGACGATGATCGGCTGGTTGCGGTAGCGCATCCGGAAGGTGACCTCGGGGATCTCATCGGGCAGCAGTGGGTGCAGCCAGAGCGCATCTGAGCGGGTCTCAATGCCCCCGTAGCAGCGGATGACCATATCCACAGTGCCCGCCATAGCGCCCAGGTGGATGCCTTCACGAGTGGTGCCGCCCTGGGTGTCAGAGAGATCCGCCTCCAAGGCCTCCTTGAACAGGTTCCAGGACCCGGCGCGGTCGAAGCGAGCAGCCACCCAGCCGTGCACCACCCGTGACAGTGTGGAGCCGTGGGAAGACCGGGCCAGGTAGTACTCCACGGTCCGGCCGAAATCCTCCATGGTCAGTTCGTAGCCCATATGCTTCAGGGTGCCGACCAGCTCCTCGGAGCTGAACAGATAGCACAGCATCAGCACATCGGCCTGCTTGGAGAGCTTGTACCGGTTGGTGGCATCGCCCTCGGCCTGGAGGATCAGATCCAGCCGGCCGATATTGCCGTACTTGGCCTTATAGGCCTCCCAGTCGAACTCCAGCAGATCCTCATAGCCCTCGAACTGGCTGATGATGCCATCCTCATGGAACGGCACCCGCAGCCGCCTGGAGATATGCTCCCAGCGGTCCAGCTCATCGCCGAAGATGTCCAGCCACTCGCTGAGCGGATCGTCGCGGGAGTCCAGTTCGCGGACCAACTGCGCCGAATGCCGCAGCATCCAGGAGGCCAGCACGTTCGTATAGGCGTTGTTCTTCAGCCCGGAGCCCGGGGAGTCCGGATAGCCGTCGTGGTACTCGTCCGGGCCCATCACTCCGTCAATGTCATACCGGTCCGCCGCGGCGTCGTACTCTGCCATGGACACGAAGAAGCGGCTGATCTCCACCAGGATCTCGCCGCCGTAGTCGGAGAGGAAGGTGTAGTCCTGGGTGGCCTCGAAGTACTGCAGCACCGAATAGGCGATCGACAGCGAGACATGCCGCTGCCGGTGCGAGTTGTCGTCCATCCACATCTGAGACCGCGGGTTCCACAGCTCGGCCGGAGTCTCCTCGCGCCCGTCAGAGCCGGCCTGCCAGGGGAACATCGCGCCCTCATACCCTTCAGCGCGGGCCATGGCGCGGGCCTCGGAAAGCCGGCGGAACCGGTACATCAGGATCCCGCGGGTCAGCTCCGGGCGCCGCAGCGTCAGCATCGGGTACATGAACATCTCATCCCAGAACAGATGCCCCCGGTAGCCCTCACCGGAGAGCCCGCGGGCCGGCAGGGAGGCGTCCAGGTCCCGCCGGGCGCCGAAGGCCGTCTGCAGCACATGGAAGGTGTGCAGGTTCAGCGCCAGCTGCTGCCGGGAGTGCCCAGCGCCGATGGACACCGCGAACCGGTGCCACAGGGTGCCCCACATCTCCTCGTGGTAGGTCAGCAGGCGTCGGAAGTTCGAGGCGCGCTGGACCCGCTTCACCGCATTGTGCCAGACCGTGGACAGCGCATGGTCATGGGAGTTGGAGACCGCGGCGATCTTCTCGATCCGCATCGGCTTCCCCTCCTCCAGATGCAGGGAGATATCGTGCCCGGCCACCAGATCCGACTCCATCACCGGCCGGCGCATCGGGTTCTCCGCGATCTGCACCGAAGTCCGGGTGGCCACCGCGATCTGCACCTTCGACTGGTTGGTCTGGGTCTCCAGAAGCACCGTCTCCCCGTCGATCTCCCGTGAGTCCACCGGCTCCAGGTGATTGCCGGCCAGCTCACGGTCAGCCGCGACGTTGCGGTTGGCGACCCTGCCCTCGATCATGGAACGCACATTGACGTTTCCGGACCAATTCTCCGCCTCGACCTTGACCTCCATCGCGGCCAGGTTCACCCCCGCCAAGGATTGGAACTGCCTGGTGGTGACCTTGGTGCGGCGGCCGTGAAGATCCTGGAACCGCGCCACCCGGGTCACCATGCCGCGCCGCATATCCAGTTCCTGCCGGTAATCCAGCAGCTCCGGAGACCCCGGCAGCAGCGGGGTGCCGGCCTCAGGGGTGATCTGCACGAAGGTCCAGTCAGGGATGTTGACCATATGCTCGGTCTCGACCGTCTTGCCCATCAGGTCGGTATGCAGACGGTTGAACACCCCGGCCATATAGCTGCCCGGATAGTGCGTGGCGTCAGCACTGGCCCCCGGATAGGAGCCCCGGGTGCCCCAGTAGCCGTTGGCCATATGGCACAGCACCTCCCGGGTCGGCTCCTCCGCGGGGTCGAAGAAGTCATAGGAGAGCACCCAGTTGGGGTCGTAGGGACGCGTGGTGCGGGTCTCCAGTTTGGCCACTGCGAGGTCCTCGACCACGATGTCCGCCCCGCCCTCCTTGAGCCGGCGCGGGTCATCGCCTCGGTTGAGCCCGACCACCATACCGAAGTTCCCGGCACGCCCGGCCTGGACCCCGGAGACCGCATCCTCCACCACGATCGCATCCTCAGGCTCCACCCTCAGCTGGGTCGAGGCGTGGAGAAACATATCCGGGTTCGGCTTACCGGGCAGACCAAGCAGCTGGGCATCGGTGCCGTCGACGATGATGTCGAAGATCTCCATCAGCCCGCCCAAACGCAGCACCTCCCGGCCGTTGCGTGAGGAGGTCACCAGGGCAGTGGGAATGCCATCGGCCCGCAGCTGCTCCACCAGCTTCACCGTGGTGTCGAAGACATCGACCCCGTCACGGTTGAGCACAGCCTCGAAGAATGTCTGCTTGCGGGAGGCCAAACCATGGACGGTCAGCGCCTGGGGCCCATCGTCCGGAGAGCCCTCCGGCACCTCCAGGTCCCTGGCGCTCAGCATTGAACGCACACCCTCCTCGCGAGGGCGGCCGTCCACATAGTTCAGATAGTCCTCTTCGGTGAACTCCGGCTGAGGAGCCCCGGCAATCTCGGCCAGGGCGGCGTCGAACAGCTCCTTCCACGCCTTGGAGTGCACCCCGGCGGTATCGGTGACCACGCCATCCATGTCGAAGAGCACCGCGCGGAAATGCCGCAGGGCATGGCGCTTAGCCTCAGCACTGTGGCGGAAAGGATTCTCGAACGGGTGCATTGCCACCTCACGGTCATTGCTGGGTCGAGGATTTTCACATGGTCGAAGATCGTCACATCACTGTGCGCGCAACCATCCTAGGTCGCGTACCCATCATCACCCTAAAGAATTCTTGATTTCGGCAGTGTGTCATGCAGCACTGTGCCGAGCCGGTGCTACCGTCACACTATGCCTCGTAGGTCCAGCATCGAACTCACCTTCCGGGAAGTCACCGGCTCATCGCGGGACTCCACGGTGCCGGCCGGCGTCGTCGTCGACTGGATTGACAAGACCGCCTACGCCTGTGCCGCCAGCTGGTCGCGTGCCCAGTGTGTGACCGCCTATGTGGGAAACATGCACTTCACCGTTCCGGTGCCGCGCGAGACACCGGTGACAGTTCAGGCCCGGGTGGTGCACACCGGCCGCACCAGCGTGCACGTGCAGACCCGGGTGCTGATCCAGACCGAGTCCGACGGCCTGCAGACCTGCACCGAGTGCTTCATGATCTATGTGGCAGTCGGCTCAGACGGCGAGCCGCTGCCGGTGCCGACCTTCGCACCGGTCACTGAGCTGCAGAGCCGCCGCGACGTCGACGCCGCTCGCCGCATGGACTACCGCAAGCAGGTCGAGGAGACCATCCAGTCGCTGCCGGAGTCCTTCGGCTCGTCGGAGGCGCTCACCCTCCGGTTCCTGGTCAGCACCGAGGAACGCTACCCCGACGGCAAGGTCCGCGGTGGGGCGGTGATGAAGTGGATCGACCAGGCCGCCGAGCTCTGCGCCGAGCGGTACTGCGGCTACGACGTGGTCACCGTCCTCTCCGGCGGTGTGCGGTTCTACCGCCCCATCACCATCGGCGACCTGGTGGAGGTCGACGCCCGGCTGGTGCTCACCGGCTCCAAGTCCATGCACGTGCTGGTCAGAGTCCGCGCCGGAGACCGCTGGGACCGCAGTCCGGAGGTGGTCGCCTATGGCCTGCCGGTGATGGTCGCCCCCGACGGCACCGGTTCGGCACGCCGGATCGTCCGCTGGGAGCCGATCAGCGAGGAGGACCACGAGGTCGCCGAGAAAGCCCGGCGCATCCGGGACCTGCGCAACGCCACTCTGCTGACCCCCTCGCCATACTCCGGCCCCAATGAGGGTGTGGTGGACCTCGAGGCCGTTGACCAGCAGGCCCAGCCCGCAGCGGGTCATCCTTCAGAGTGATGCTTCCCCGCTGCCCGATTCACTACGCTGAGCAGTAATGAGTCAACAGCCACCCCCAGTCCCCAACCCCTATGGTCCGCAGCCGGCCGGACCCGCCCCCGGCTGGCAGCGGCCCGGTGATCCCCACCAGCCGGCGGCGTCCGGGTCCCCTGACGGCCCACCCCCGGGGTGGCATCCCGGGCAGCAGCCTCCGCATCTGCAGCAGCAGGTTCCGCCGCACGGGCCGCCCCCGGGCTGGCGGCCCGCCCCGAGAAAGCGCCAGAGGGACTCCGAACCAGGAAAGTTCACCTGGTGGGACCTCGGAGCCACACTGTTCTACGTGCTCGGCTTCCTCAGCGGACTGGTGGGGCTGGTGGTTCTGTTCCCACCCATCAACGAGCTGGTCACCGGCGACGAGACCCAGATGCAGCAGGGCATGTTCCTGGTCAACGCCCTCAGCTACGGTGTGCTGGCGGTGATCGCGATCGCCCTCTCCGGCGCTGCCCTGTGGCGGTCGATCAGAGCCTTCAGCTATCTCTGGTGGCTGAAGCTGCTGCTGGTCCCGGTGGCCTGGATCGCCAGCATCGTGCTGAACATGGTCCTGGTGCTCTTCTTACTCGGCGCCGAGCCGGAGACCTCTGAGAATCAGGAAGCCATCGAGGCGATGCTGCAGGCGGTTCCCTTCATCGCGGCTCTGGTGGTCATCGCAGCCCTGGGGCCCTATGTGGAGGAGTACTTCTTCCGGCACCTGCTGATCGGCAAGCTCTCCCGTTACATCAACGTGTGGGTCTGCGGCGCGATCTCCGTGCTGGCCTTCCCGCTGCTGCACTTCATCCCCGCCCTGATTGGCATGGCCGATGACCTGTCCCTGGTCTCTGTGGTGCCCTATCTGACCATGGGCATCGTGATCACCCTGGGCTATATCCTCAGCGGGCGGAACCTGTTCTACGCGTGGCTGCTGCACTTCTTCAACAACGCGATGTCCCTGCTGCTGGCCTATTTCGTCATGCCTTGGGCCGAAGACTTCGCCGGACCGCTGGAGGGCTTCGCGGTGCTCAAGACACTGATCGGACTGACGCTGATCGGGTGAGCAGAACAGAGTACGACGCCGCCAGCTCAGCTCCGAACAGCGACCCGCGTCCGGTGGGCCGGCGCGGACGATTGAGCCGAGCGAAGACCCGAGCGTACTCGGAGTCTTCCGAGGCGAGTGAGGGAGGCCGACCTTTAGCCCGGCAGATCCTTGCCCTGGCGGTGCCTGCATTGGGTGCGCTGCTGGCCGAGCCGCTGTTCCTGATGGCCGACACCGCCATCATCGGCTGGCTGGGCACCGCCGAGCTGGCCGGTGCGGCCCTGGGCGTGACCGTGATGCACACCGTGGTGGGATTGATGGTCTTCCTGGCCTACTCCACCACACCGGCGGTGGCCCGGTTCGTCGGTGCCGGAAAGACCGCCAAGGCGCTGGCCGCCGGCCGCGACGGCATCTGGCTGGCCCTCGGTCTGGGTGCGGTGCTCGCGCTGGCCGGGGCGGCCGCCGGGAACGGGCTGCTGCGCGCCATGGGCAGCGCCGGTGAGATCCACCCCCATGCCCTGAGCTACCTGCTGTGGTCGCTGCCGGGGCTACCGGCCATGCTGCTGGTCTTCGCCGGAGTCGGTGCGCTGCGCGGATTCCAGGACACCAGGACCCCGCTGGTGGTCGCCGGGATCGGCTTCGGCGCCAACGTGCTGCTGAACCTGATCCTGGTCCACCCCCTGGGGTTCGGCGTGGCCGGGGCCGCGGCCGGAACCTCCATCGCCCAGTGGGGCATGGCGATCGCCTACCTGGTGATCCTGGTGCCCAGGATGCGTGCCGCAGGTGTGCCGCTGGGCCCGGAGCCGGCGGCACTGCGCTCTGCGGCACAGGTCGGTGGTTGGATGTTCCTGCGCACCGCGACCATGCGGGTGGCGATCGTGGCTACGGTCATCGTGGCCACCGGTCTGGGGCCGGAGACCCTGGCCGCTCATCAGGTGGCCTTCACCTTCTTCTCCACCTTGGCCTTCGTGCTCGACGCCCTGGCCATTGCCGCCCAGGCGCTGATCGGCCGCGAACTGGGCGCCAGCCGCGCGGCAGCCGCCCGCCGGATGACCCGCACCATGATCTGGTGGGGCCTCGGCTTCGGCGCAGCCGTGGGGGCACTGACCGCAGTGATCTCCCCCTGGGCGCCATTGCTGTTCACCCGGGACGAACAGGTCGCCCAGATGATCACCGCGGCGCTGCTGGTGCTGGCAGTGGCCCAACCACTGGCCGGATACGTCTTTGTCCTCGACGGCGTGCTCATGGGAGCAGGCGATGTCCGCTACCTGGCCCTTGCCGGGGTGGTGAACATGGCGGTCTATCTTCCTGGCCTGTGGTGGGTGGCCCGGTACGTGGAGGTCGGCGATCCCGGGCCGGCCGGAGAGCCCACACTCTGGCTGTGGCTCGCCTTCACGGTGCTGTTCATGGGCGCACGCGGTGTGACGCTCGGCCTGCGCGCAGCCGGAAACCGGTGGATGGTCCTGGGGGAGTCCCGGTGACGTAAAATGGCGGCTGTGCCACTGACCCGAATCGAGCCTGAGACCGCCGCTGCGCTGATCCGCCCGGCATGGACCCGCGCGGTGATCACCGCTGTGTTCGCGGCCTTCACCATCTTCTGGACCGACGACACCATGACGGTGGCCCGGATCGCCCTGGCCGCCTTCTTCATCCTGGGCGCCACCGCCGTCTGGGACTACGCCAAAACCGAGCAGGTTCCTCCCGCGCTGACCGGCGCGATGGCCCTGGGCGCTGCCGCCTGGGTGTTCTCCGGGATCGCGGCCATCTTCGCTGCTTCCACCACTGTCCTGGCCGTCATCGCCGGTGCGGGGTTCCTGGTGATGGGTACCTGCGAACTCTCCGGTGCGCTGAAGGTGCGTGCCGAATTCGTGCCCTCCAGAGACCATGTGCTTCTGGGCGTGGTCGGAATCCTCACCGGGGTGGGGCTGTTCCTGGGCGCAGGGCTGGACCCGCACGGAATCCTGGGTATCTCCGGGACCGGAGTGATCATCATGGCGGTGCTGCTGCTGATCTCCGCTGCCGGCTTCACCCACGAATCCCGCTCCGCCGGCTGAACTCGCGCAGCAAGTTCTACGGCGCGTAGAATGGCCTGGTCCCTGCCCAGAGGACTAGTCACCCCGTCACCGTGCAAAGGAAACCCGCCCACGTGCCCGAGAAACCCAAGGAGCGCCGCTCCCTGCTGGAGACCGTCAAGGCTCCGCTGATCTTCTCTTTCGCACTGGCTTTTGTGGCTGGATTCGTCACCCTCATCTTCTCCTCGGGCGGATCCGACAACCCACGGGTGGAGCACGATTCGGCCGGTGTGGACAACCCGATCAACCTCGCGCTGCTGGCCTTCGGCATCGCTTTCATCGCCAGCCTGCTGATCGTCTCCATGCTCCAGCTGGCCTCCCGGGAGAACCCCGAGGAGCTCTCCCAGGGCGCGGGAGTCAACCGGAACTCTGAGGAGCTCTACCGGCAACAGGTGGCCCGGCGCCGGGAGAAGAGGCGCAGCCAGGAAGCTGAGGAGGCCCGTCGCGCCGGTGAGGCACCAGAAGATCCGCCTTACGGTCAGCGCTCGGAGGGCTGAGCCGAACCCACTTCCCTCCGCTGCTTCGCCGCAGGCTCTCTACATCGCCGTGAGGTATTGCCTGCGGTCACGCAGAAGGCTGACGGCGAAACGCCAGGGCTAGGACTTCTTCTCCCGCTTCTGCATCAGCTCTTCGCGCATCCGGTCGCGGAACTCCTTGGCGGCCACTGCAGTGGCCGACTTCGGCCGGTTGATGGCCTCGGCCTTCTCCGCCGAGGAGGGCTTGGTCAGCCGGCGCGGCTTCTGGGCCGGGGCTGCTGCGCCGTCGTTGTTCTTCTGGGCCGCCTGCCTGGCACGGTAGGCCCGAACATGGGCCCGGTTGGCGCAGTTGCCGAAGTCGCAGAACAGCTTGGAACGGTTCCTGGTCAGGTCCACAATCGCGGCCTCGCAGTCATCGCCGCGGCAGATGCGCAGCCGGCCGGTCTCCTCACTGGTGACCAGATGGGCCAAAGCTGCGGCCACAGTGGCGGTGATGACATCGCTGATCTGGCGCGACACCGGGATCGGGCGCTCGCGGAACTGGGCCTCCCCCTCATCCTCGGTGATCACCAGCTCGGTTCCCACCCCCTCCAGCAGCTTGTTGATGATCTCCAGTCCGGAAGGCGCGGTGACCGGGGCGGAGGACCATACGGTGTGCAGCTGACCACGCAGGCTGCGCACTTTCTCCAGCTGTTTCTTGTTCGCTGTGGTGGTCGGCCACTCAAGCTCGGGCTCACGCTCGGTGAGATAAGCCTTCAGGCCCTCCACCGAGGAAAGGGTGTCCGGTGTGTCTTGTGCGCTCTTGAGGCCCTCCGCTGTGTTGATCAGGTCAGCGGCGGCGGTCAGGGTGCGGTTGATCTCTGCGTTGAACATGCAGTCTCTCCTGCCAGATATGGGACGCCCATCAGCTGGAACGGCAGCGTGGGCGCATGGGTGCAACTTCGAGGGCACTGTACATTGCCGTCATGGAAGACGACAGTGTCGGTGGCTCAATGGCATAGTCTAGCGTCAAGTCCGCTGACCTGGAGATATAGCCTTATCAAGACCCTGTATCCTCGAAATGTGACTTCACCCGGCGTAGTGATTCCTTGATGCTGACGGCGTTCTGCTGGGGAGTCTTGAGTCGCTTGAGCGCTGCACGGACTGGGGGAAGCTGCCCGGAGGCGTCGTAGCTCTCGGTGACCCGGGAGCCGCCGCCGTCCTGCTCGAACTCCCACCGCCACCGGTGACCGGTGGGCTGGCGCCATTCGATCACTCCCGGGCCGCCGGGGGCAGGGCGACGGGCCTGAGTGACCTTCAGCGGAAGGCGGTACGGCAGCCCGAACTTACGCATATGAACGCTGAACCTGGCACCTTTGGTCAGCTCATGCGGTCCGATCGCCGAGGACTGCACAGTCTGGGAGCCGTCGACCTCATGATGCCGGTGCGGGTCGGCGATCAATGCGTAGACGGCCTCCGCTGGTGCGTCAACGGTGATCGAGTAGCAGACACGGTGCGGGCCGGAGTCCTGGCGCTCTGGTTCCATGGCCCGACACTATCCCGGGGTGCACAACGGCCCCAAGGTTGGACTTACCAGGGCTGGCTTGATCTGGTAAGTCTGGAGTGTGACCGCAAAGCGCAGAACCGGCCGAGCTCGCAGACTCGCCGCCAGCGTGGCTCAGGAGGAGGCTGCGCACCCGACCACGACGACGCCGCAGCAGGCAGAGACCCAAGCCCGCCTCCAGGTGCTGATCGAGTCCAGAGCCATCTGGTCCGCCCTGGGCGGGGGCCTGTTGGGGCTGCTGGTCGGTCTGGTGGTCTTCTACGAGCAGCGGCCCTCACTGGCCGGTGACGACTCCATCCAGTTCTACGGGGCCATCGCAGGTGGGATCGCCGCCGGCATCGCCTTCTTGCTGGGGTACTCGCTCAATGCGCGGATGGCGAATATCTGGATCGGCCAGCGGCCCAGACTGCAGCAGTTGATCGACACCGTTGCCCTGCTGGTGGTGCACTCTTCTATCGCGGTGATGGGATCATTGGGTATTTTCCGGGTGTTCCAGGAGGCGTTCATCGGCCTGACCGTGGACCATCTGGCGGGAGCCCTGCTGGTGGCCATCATCGGTGGTGTGGCCGCGTACTTCAGCTTCAACTCCGGGGCGCGCATCAACGCGTTCACACTGTCCACACTGCTGGCGATCTTCATGGCCTCCGGCGTGCTGGTCTCGATGATCTTCGCGGAGAACCCGTTCTGGTGGCATGTGATGTTCTCCGAGCTAGGCACAGGGCAGGCTGGGCTGACCAGCTTCTGGACCTTCAACACCACCCTGGTGGTCTCCGGGATCATCATCACCACCCTGACAGCGTTCATCGCCCGGGATCTGGAGATCTGGGCCGGGCATGAGCGTGCCAAGGTCGCTCAGCGCCTGGAGGCGCGGGCTGATCAACGACGCCGCCCCACCGGCAGGGTGCCGCTGGCCACCCGGGTTTCCAACTCCTTCTCCGGGCACTTCCGGACTCCGCGAGTCATGATGGTCCGGGTCTTGATGGTCACCATGGGGCTGTCCCTGGCGGGTGTGGGGCTGATTCCCATCAGTCTGCACCTGCAGGCCCATACGATCGTCACCGCGGTGTTCGGGGTCTCCTTCCTGTTCATCCTGCTGGCAGTGCCGTATCTGCTGCCTGGCTTTTCGCGGTCCTTCTACGTGCTCAGCTTCCTCGCCGCGGCAGGGCTGGTCTTCTCCTTCCTGCTGTGGAGGCCGATCGGCTACTGGAACCTCACCTCCCTGGAGCTGGTGGGTGCGGCCATCCTGTTCGCCTGGCTGATCGTGTTCATCCGCAATATCGCGGCCCTGGTGGAGCGCGTCCGCCAGATCGAGACAGCCTAGTCCCGGCGGCGGGGAAACCCCGCTCGCCTCTGCGCACCCGTGGTGCGCAATCCTCAATCTCCTCAGGTGCCACGAGCAAGCTCGGGCCCCCCTCGGCTCAATCGGATCTCGGCCGCGTTGCCGTGGCCTTCGCGCCTGAAGTGAGTGTCGGACTGCCATACGCAACTATTCCCGAACACCGCAGGCTATGAACTTGTGCGGGGGTTATGTCGCGCGCACTCGGCCAAAACTTGCGCAGTTTCCAGCAGGGCGCGGTGTTGTCCATCGAATGTGATGCTCAGGAGGTTCTCAGCGCTCAGAGCAAGTGTGTGGCGGCACGTTTGACCGATTCGGTGAGCCGGTCCAGCGCCGGCGTCGTCGTGGTCCAGTGCTGCCAGTGCAGTGGCACGTCCTCGGCGCCGATCTCCTCGATGACTCCCAGGTCCGGATGCCTCTGCTCCAGCACGCCGGCCGGGAGCATGGACTCCGGGATCATCCCCCAGCCCAGCCCGAAGCCCACGGCGGCGTTATAGGCCTGGACTGAGGGCAGCAGGTGGGTGACCGCCGGTGTGACGGCGAGCCTGGCCAGAGCGTTGCGCTGGGTGGAATCCCGGGTGCTGAAGTCGATCTGCGGCACCTGAGCCCAGTCGACCGAGCCGGTGTCATCCCGGTGCCGGTCCAGCAGTTCGGTGCTGGCCACTGGCCAGTAGCGGATGGTGCCCAGCGGCTCCGCGCGGCACCCTGACACCGGTGCGGGGTTCTCCGTGACAGCGGCTGCCACGGTGCCGTTGCGCAGCAGCTCGTCGGTGTGCTGCTGGTCCTCGGTGTGAACGTGAATCTCCACATGGTCCCAGGTGGCGGCCTCCTGCAGAACACGGATGAACCAGCTGGCCAGCGAGTCGGCGTTGACTGCCACGGCCAGGGTGATGGTGGGGCGGTAGTTCGGCGAGGACCCGCGGAATCCCAGGCTTCTCCGGGCTTCGTCCTCCAGGAGAATGGTCTGCCGGGCGATCCGCAGCAGCTGCTCGCCGGAAGACGTTGTCCGCACCGGGATGGTCCGGGTGAGCAGAACCTGGCCGACCTCCTTCTCCAGGGCCTTGATCCGCTGGGAGAACGCTGAGCCGGAAATGCGCAAAAGATCCGCGGCAGCGTCGAAGGTCCCTTCGTCCACGGCCAGCACAAAGGCCCGGAGCTGATCAGTGTTCATAACCCTTGGCTCGCTTCCCGTCTCCTGGCTCCGCACCGAACGGCGTCCGCTCACTATCTGAAGCATACCTTCATTCAGTGAAGAATTTTGCGCTGGTGCGGATTCATCCCCGGCGCAACAATGGAGTCCATGCTGACTGTTCTGCTCACCGGACTGCTGACCACTATGGCGCTGATCGTGGCCATCGGCCCGCAGAGTGCCTGGCTGCTGCGCCAGGGGCTGCGCCGGGACCGCGTGCTGCTGGCGGCGCTCTGCTGCCTGATCGGCGATATCCTGCTGATCGCAGCCGGAACCGCCGGTGTCGGCGTGGTCATCGACTACGCACCCTGGCTGCTTGATGTCATCCGGTGGGCCGGTGTGGCGTACCTGACCTGGTTCGCCTACCGATCTTTCCGCTCGGCGTTCAAGGCCACCGCCGGGCCAAAGGTATCCGGGCAGAAATCCACAGAGACACTACACGTGGCCATGACCTCCGAGCTTCCGGTGGTGACTCCTGGCGGCCAGCAGGACGGACCTCCCACCCAGACCCGGCAGAAGGTCAAGGTCACTACTGTCTCCAAGGTGACCACAGTGGCCGCGGCCGGGCTGATGCTGAGCATCGTCAACCCTCACGCCTGGGTGGACTCACTGGTGGTGCTGGGGACCATGGCCAATGCCTTCGGCGCGGACAGGTGGTGGTTCGCGCTCGGGGCAGTGTTGGCCTCGGTGATCTGGCTGAGCCTCCTGGCCTGCGGGTCAGCTCTGCTGGCCAAGGTGCTCAACCGGCCCCGCACCTGGCAGATCATCGATGTGCTGGTGGGGGTGACGATGCTGGTGGTGGCCGGTGTGCTGGCCCTGACCGGGTTCTGAGCCAGTGTCGCCTCGGTCAGCTGACGCTGACCCTCACACCTGAAGTCTGCCCGGTTGCCGCGCTCCGAATCTCACTGACCACTCAGCATTTCTGTGTCGCGGAGGATCGACGCTGCGGCGTTGTAACCGGCCATACCGTGGGCGCCGCCGCCGGGCGGGGTGGATGCCGAGCACATATACACGCCTTCCACTCCTGTGGCGTAGGGACTGCGCACCAGACTGGCCGGTCCGGCGAAGGTCTGGCCCAGGGTCGCCAGGCCGGCACTGACGCTTCCGCCGACCATATTCGGATTCCACTGCTCCAGCTCGGCCGGACTCCAGACCTTCCGGTCCAGCACAGCGTCCCTGAACCCCGGGGCGTACCGGCTGATCTCAGTCTCGATCAGTTGCGCGGCCCGTGCTGAGCCCGCGGCGTCGAGCCCATTGGGCACATGGGCATAGGCCCAGCACACGGTGCGGTGATCGGGTGTGCGCGAATCATCGGCAGCGCTGGGCTGGGTCAGCAGCACGAAGGGCCGGCCGGGCAGGATCCCTTTGTTCGCCGCCGATTCGCTGGCGGTGATCTGTGTTGCGCTCCCGCCTAGATGCACAGTCCCGGCCTGCGCGAGCTCGGCCTGCGACCAGGGAATCGGCCCGTCCACCAGATAGTCGATCTTCACCAGCCCGGGCCCATACCGCCAAGTGTTCATCCGCCGTCTTGCGCTGTCGGGGAGCCGCAGCCCCTCCAGCTGAAGCACCTGCTTCGGGGTGAGATCCAGTACGACGACGTCGGTCACCTCCTCACCGGCACGCCGCCTGCGGCCGAGGTCGCCTTCGCGCACCCCCTCGATCCGGTAGCCGCGTGGCCTGAGGTCCTTCCGGATGCCGGGACGCAGCCCAGGCAGGGGCGCTTCCCTGATCTCCTCCACGCGGAAGTCCGTGACGATCTGCCCCCCCAGGGCGTCCAGCTCAGCGGTGAGCGCATCGACCAGCCTCTGCGATCCGCCACGGATCACCGGCCAGCCCTCGGTATGCCCCGCTGCGCCGAAGACCACTCCGAAGGCAGAGGTCAGCGGGTGAGTCAGAGGTCCGGTGGAATGGGCTGCCATCCCGGCGAACAGCGCCCGGGCGCGCTGGGTGCTGAAGCTGCGCATCATATTCCGTGCCGGCATCAGCCCCAGCGCGCCGATCTGAGCTAATGCCGCTGTCTGCTGCACTCCTGACCGCAGAGTCCGGGTCAGTCTCCGCAGAGCGTCTGGAGAGGTGGTGGCCGCTGTGGTCCTTTCGGGCGTCGTCTGCAGTCCGGACAGCGGGCGGCTCGGCGGGCTCAGGAAGGCCCGCCTGACTGCCTCCCAGTTGTTGACCACCGGGCCGATGATCCAGCGCCACAGATCGCCGTCGGGACCCAGCTCGTCGGCGGTCTGTTCCAGGCTGCGGTGCAGCAGCACTGCGTCTGCGGCGTCGTTCCCTGTCTTCACCGGGTGGGCAGCGGGAATCGGCGGATATGCGTAGTCGATGCCGCCGGAAGTGGCTTCAGGCGTGAAGGCCGGTGCCTCTGTAGCCGGCCCAGAGGCGCGCGGGGTCCCCCCGCCGCCGGAACCAGCAGCGCCGAGCATCGACTCATAGGCCGGGGAGGCGAAGGGAAACACGCTGGCCCCCAGGTCGCTGATCAGGCCCGGGCCGAAGAGCTCCGCTGACCGTGCCGCCCCACCCGGGGTCCGGCCGGCCTCGTAGACGGTCACCTTCCATCCGGCCCGCGCCAGCCGGCAGGCGGAGGTCAGCCCGTTGGGGCCGGAGCCGATGACAGCGGCATGCTGAGTCATATATCCAGCTTACGCGCCCGGTTGTGCCCTGCCGTACGGGTCTCAGGTGCACCTGCTCGGTAACCAGTGGAGTGGTGGGGATATCACCATCCCTTGGGCAGCGGGTATGCCCAGCACCCGCCTGGCCGCGCCGAGCCACCAGGGTGTTTCAAATTTGAAGGAATACGAGGTGTGGTCTGTACAGTTGTGGAGATCATGAGCATCAGCACAGAGCGCCACAGCGACACCTTCGAATTCGGCATCCACACCTTCGGCGACGTCACCTCCACGCCCGACGGATCCCGCCGGCTGACTCAGCCGGAGGTGCTGCGGAATCTGCTGGCCGAGGCCACGCTGGCGGACCGGGTAGGAATCGACGTCGTCGGGATCGGCGAGCACCACCGCCCGGACTACGCGGTCTCAGCACCGGATGTGGTGCTTTCGGCCATCGGCGCGGCCACCGAGCGGATCAAGCTGATCTCGGCAGTGACGGTGCTGTCCTCCGATGACCCGGTGCGGGTCTACCAGCGCTTCGCCACCATCGACGGGCTCACCGGGGGCCGGGCCGAGGTCTCGCTGGGCCGGGGAAGCTTCATCGAGTCCTATCCCCTGTTCGGCTACGACCTCTCCGACTACGAGAAGCTCTTCGAGGAGAAGGTCGACCTCTTCGTCACGCTGCGCTCGGAGGGGCCGGTGACCTGGACAGGGGAAACCCGTGCGGGGCTGCAGGATCAGGAGATCTTTCCCAAGACCGAGCATCCCCACGGACTTCCCACCTGGATTGCGGTGGGCGGCACACCCAATTCGGTGGTGCGTGCTGCCCGTCACGGTGTGGGGCTGGAACTGGCGATCATCGGCGGGGCGCCCCACCGCTTCGCCCCGCTGGTGGACCTCTATCACCGGGCGCTGGAGCAGTTCGGCCACGGCAAGGACTTCCGGGTGGCCTCCCACTCCCACGGGTTCGTCGCAGAGACCGACCAGCAGGCCCAGGAGATCTTCTACCCCTCCTGGGCGGAGTCGATGCACAGGATCGGCCAGGAGCGGGGCTGGGGCGGCGGCTATCCATCCCGTGAGCAGTATGAGCAGGAGATCACCCACGGTGCGCTGTTCGTCGGCTCACCGGAGACGGTGGCCGAGAAGATCGTGCGCACCCAGAAGCAGCTGGGCATCTCCCGGTTCGGCCTGAAGTACGGCAACGGCTCGCTGGCCCATGAGCACATGATGAAGGCCATCGAACTCTACGGCACCCAGGTCAAGCCGCTGGTGCTGGAGCAGCTGGGCCGGGGCGCTCACTCGGTGGATAGTCCCTGACTTCAGGCGGCGAGCAGGTTGAGGAAGCCGACGCCGAGCAGGGTAAAGCCCGCTCCCCAGATGACGACCGAGACGAACATCCAGAGCATCACCAGGTGCCGGTTGGCGCCGAAGGAGACCAACAGCGGAGCGGTGATCTGGCTGGGCAGCGCAAGCGGACCCAGAAGTGAGACGCCGGGTACCCCGAACCTGTCCAGCAGCCGCTGGGTCTTGGCCCGCCGCTTCTGCTGGGACTCTGAAAGCTCCTTGGGCCTCTGCCGCTTCAGCGCCCCGCTGCGGATCCAATGGGCGCCATAGACCACCAGCGCCAGGGAGAGCATATTGCCGACCACTGCGGCGGCGAGCGCGGCGAAGAACGGCATGCCGACCACCACGCCGATGAACCCGCCGAAGAACGACTCCACGAACGGGATCGCGGAGATGGCGATGATGCCCAGCCACTGCAGAGTCTCGGGCAGGGAGTCGGTCCAGCTGCGTAGCTGGCCCCAGAAGGAATCCTCCGGGAAGACCAGCTCGGTGGGGTCGGCCTCAGCGGTGATGGACAGGATCTCGGTGAATGCGGGCAGCGTGTCAATCATGTGCCTCATTCTTCCGGACGACACCTGATGCGTCGTCAGCCCTGCGAGCGATCTTTCACCTCAGGGGCGCAGACCAGAGCTGTAGACCTGCCCCGGCTCTCCGGAGTGGCCCAGGATCTCCGAGACGGTCACCACATGGTAACCCTTGGCCAGCAGGTCCCGGAGAATCAGCGGAGTGGCCTCGGCGGTGGAGGCTTCCAGATCGTGCAGCAGCACAATCGCGCCGGGTTCCACCGTGTCGATCACCTGCTGATGAGTGTGGGCGGCAGAGCGGTGCTGCCAGTCGCGGGAATCGGTGCTCCACATAATCATCGGCCCCTCTGCGGCCTGACTGACCTGTGAAGTCAGCGACCCGTAGGGCGGGCGCGCCATCGACGGCTGCCAGCCGGTGGCCGATTCGATGGCCACGGCGGTGCGGGAAAGCTCAGAGCGCAGCTCACCTTCGCTCAGCTCCGTGAAATCAGTGTGCGACCAGCCGTGGTTGCCCAGCTCATGCCCCGCAGCGGCGACCTCTGCGGCGATCTCCGGGTGAGCGGTGGCCATCTGCCCGGTCATGAAGAAGCTGGCCCGGGCGCCCACCTCGGAGAGTGCCGCCAATACTTTGCGGGTATTCGGTACTGGCCCGTCATCGAAGGTCAGTGCGACGCATCGGACCTCAGCGCAGTTCACTGGTCCCGCAGGATTCGTGACGAAGATCGGCTCAGTGTCTGGTGTGGAGATGCGCTCCGGGGGCACTTCAACCTCCTGTTCGGTTCCGTCGGCGGCTTCGTGATCGGCATCCTCGCTGTGGCGGCGCAGCTGCTCGCTCTGCTCGGCCCAAGGGTACGATGCCACCGCCTGACGCATGTATCCGGTGCGCTCATTGACCGCCTGGGACCAGATAGCAGCGCTCGATGAGGGGGCGGGCTTCGCTGCGATCGGAGCGGTATGGCCAGGCGCGGCGAGCAGCGCCAGCAGGGTCACAGCCGCAGCAGCGACTGTGCGGGTGATCAGGGGAAGGATCCGCACACCACAGAAGCCTATGGCCGGGGCCCCAGATGTCGGAGACGCACACACCGGCGGCAGCCAGGTTCGTTGCAGCCGACTGGCTCCGAGCAAGGATGTGGGAGTTGCGGCACAACCTCAGCGGCCACGATGCCACATACGTGGCATTGACCGAGATGACCCACGCCTCTGCGCTGCTGACCACCGACGCGCGGCTCGCCAGCGCACCCGGCTCCGAATGCCGAATCCAGTTGCTGGACTGAATTCGAGATTCACCGATGTGACGCTCAACCTCGGATCGGCTACTCGTACTTCAGCGTGAGGTGAGTTGCGCTGAGAGCTTCCAGGAAGTCGCGGGCGTCGAAGGCCTCTCCCAGAGTGGTGGCTCCCCTCACATCGTTGGCGCGGCGATTCAGCAGCCGATCGGCAGCTTCGGCGACCAGGGGAGCGCTGACAGCGTAGATGTCCTGCCCGGCAGCGGAGATGCGCCGTTGTGCTGTGCCGCGCCGTGCGAGTACTTCGACCACGAACTGCTGGGCGGATCGACCAGTCGTGTCGACTGCCGTGGGGGCTGCGGTGTGTGCGTTGCGGACGTCGTCGAGCGCGGAGGTGGTGAGATAGGTGCGAACCGTTGAGACATTAAGGTGCCTGGCGATGGCAACGATCTCGGAGAAGGGACTAGCGATCATGCGTTGACGTCCAAGCGATCCCTGGAAGACCCACTCCCGCACCGGTGCCGGAGCGGGGGCGGAGGTCAAAACGCCGTGATCGACCACGAGCCGGGTAGCTGTGTTGCGTCGGCCGGTCTCTCGTGTCCCGGGTGTGGGCCACCAGCGGTCGATTCCGATGGCGATATCGATCGTGTCCGTGGCCTCCCATCCACTGGTCGCAGTCGTGGCCAGTAGATCGGCGAGGCCACCGTAGAATGCTGTCGCAGGAATCAGCGTGCCCTCGATATCGTCATGCGTTTTGTCGTATGCGCGATAGATCTGTTGGACAGCGGCTTGTTCGGCGCTGATGTCGAGATAGTGCGCACCAGCTCTGATGCTGGCTGCTGCCATAGGCAGCCCGGTATCCAGGAAAGGGCCGGCGCAGTTGACTACGACGCCCACCCCGCCCATTGCCGAGTCCAGCGCGTCTAGGTCATTGACAGCTGCAGCCCGGATATCCAGGGTGGGGTGTTGCAGTCCCATCTTTGCCAGGGCGGCCGGGTTCCGCCCGGCGAGGACCGGGGTCAGGCCACGACTGAGTATTTCCGTTACCACGAATTGTCCGGTGTGCCCGTAGGCTCCGTAGACGAGAACATCTGGATTCACCCTGCCATCTCATCAGCCCAGACGTTCCCGAAACTAGTGTCTGATACGACGTTATCCGTACAGTTTCAGACATGCATCGAATTGGACTAGTCCTGCACGAAGGTTCGATGCTGTACGAGACCGCGATCGCAGCAGAGATCTTCGGCGTTGACAGGTCCGATCTGTCACTGCGCGGCCACTGGTACGACCTCGTCGCATACACCGTAGACGGCTCACCCTCTGCTTGGTTGCCCGAGATCGCCACTCGGCCATATGCCGCGTTGGCCGAGACTGACACTGTGGTCGTGTCCTCGACCAGTGATCTCGGCGGGAAGCCGAATCCGGAGCTGCTGGCTGCCCTGCTCCGGGCACACGAAGCCGGTGCGCGTATCGCAGCCCTGTGCACCGGGGCTTTTATCCTTGCGGCAGCGGGGCTGCTGGACCAACGCACTGCCACCACGCATTGGATGCATGCCGACTCATTGAGAGATCGTTACCCACGGATCAATGTCCGTCCTGACGTCCTCTATGCCGAAGATGGTCAGGTGCTCACCTCGGCAGGAAAAAGCGCAGCGCTTGATCTGTGCCTGCACCTGGTGCATCGCGATTTCGGGGCAACCGCCGCGAATGGTCTCGCCCGTCGGCTGGTGGTCCCTGCACACCGCCCGGGCGGTCAAGCACAGTTCATCGCCGCGCCGCGTGCTCCAGTGAGTCAAGATCGACTAGGAGCTGCCCTGGAGTGGGCGCGAACCCATCTGCACCAGCAGATCACCGTCCAGCAGCTGGCTGACCGGGCGGCCCTCAGCTCGCGGCAGCTTGGCCGACGGATGAACGCCGAGATGGCGATCACGCCGCGTGCCTGGCTGCAGCAGCAACGCGCAACCCTGGCCAGGGAGCTGCTGGAGAGCACTGACAGCTCCATCGAACAGGTGGCAGCTTTGTGCGGCATGAGCACAGCCGCCACCCTTCGGCGCCATTTCAGACATGTTCTCGGGGTGAGTCCCACTACCTATCGCGCAACGTTTCGCAGCGGGTCAGGCGCGTTGGACATGGAGTCCGCTCTCGATAAGGTGGCCGGATAGCGCGGTGAGTCGAAAGCCCAGTTCAGGCTCGCTCGTTGGGTAAGCCAGAACAGCATCAGAGAGGGACGACGACGCCGGCTGCGGTGCGCGCAAGCAGGCGCGACTCGATGAGAGACTGAGCGCATGACCGGGGCGAGGGCAGTGCGGGGACTGTGGGCGTCGTCGCACCCTGGCCCGACCCTGGTGGTCACCGTTCTCGCCGCGGCACTCGGGGTGGCCGCCGGGCTGGATGCTTGGCGGCTGACGCTGCTGACCGGGGCCGTTTTCGCCGGACAGCTTTCGGTGGGCATCTCCAACGATGCGATCGATGCCCGGCGCGACCGGTCTGTGGGCCGCAGCGATAAGCCCCTCGCCCGGGGCGAGGTCAGCGTCCGGACCGCGTGGGTCGCCGCAGTGGGGTGCCTGCTTCTCGCGCTGGCGCTGTCAGCGCCGCTGGGTGCAGGTCTGCTGGGGATGCATGCGCTGGCACTGGCCTCCGCGTGGTCCTACAACGCCGGGCTGAAAGCCAGTGCGTTCTCGGTTGCTCCATTCGTCCTCAGCTTCGGGCTCTTCCCCTCCTTTGCCACCCTGGCAGCTGCAGAGCCGCAGTTCGCCCTCCCCTGGGCCTGGGCGGCCGGTGGCGCTCTGGGTGCCGCCGTTCATCTGACCAATGTGCTGCCCGATCTCGACGACGACGCCCGCACCGGCATCACCGGACTCCCCCACCGGATCGGTGCCCGGCCCGCGGCCGCCGTTGCCGCAGCGGCGGTCCTGGCCGGCGCAGTGGCGGTCACCGCGGGTCCCGTCGGTGGCGATGTCCACCAGGTTCCGGTGATCTCCTGGGTTTTCTTCGTACTGGTCGTCGTGCTGGTGCTGGTGATTCTGACGTTGGTGGGGGCAGGCCGCTCCGGCCGTGAGCTGTTCCGGCTGGTCATGCTGGTCACTGTGGTGCTGGCTGTTCAGCTGGTGGCCTCTGGAGGCTCGCTTGTCCCCTGAGATCCTCAGGCGTCGAGGTCGAACCCCATGGCGTAGGCCCGGGCGAACACGGTGCCGGTTCCCGGGCCCAGCATCAGGCGCAGCCCGGTGCGCCGGGCCGCGTTCAACGGTGCAGGTGCTGGGCGGCCCAGGCGGGTGTTCAGCCCGCCAAGCGCGGACGCCCGGCGCGCCGAACGCAGCCGCGAGCTCTCCCAGTACTGGAGCTTGGCCTCCGGCGCGGTGCCGCAGCTGAGCCAGTCTGCCAGCAGCGGTGCCAGTGTTGCCGCGTCCAGCAGCCCCAGGTTCATGCCCTGCCCGCCGATCGGACTGACCTCATGGGCGGCATCTCCGATGACGAACAGTCCCGCACGGCGCATACGGGGCGCCAGGAACCGGCGGACCCCGAAACCGGTGGCGCGGACCGGGACAGTCTCGCCCCGGGTGACCAGTGCGTGTTCCATGCGGGCCTGCTGCTGTTCCGGGTCGGCACTGGCCCCCGGCGGATCCCAGGCCACGAAGCGCCTGCGCTGCTCAGGCAGCGGGAAGGATTCGAGGACCCCGGAGGAATCGAGGTGCACCACCGCGGTGTCGGAGTCCTCGCGCTCGCCGACCACCGCGTCGGTCATCAGGTAGCGGTCCGGATAGGTATGCGCCTCCGAGTCCCGGTAGACCAGCCTCCGTGAGCGGGCCCCGCCGGCCAGGACCACCAGGGGGGCGCGCCTGACCCCGGCACTGGTGTGGAGGAGAACCTGGTCCTCTGAGGGCTGGACTGCGGTGACCTCAACCCCGCGTCGCGGCGGCGGCGCCGCCTGGGCGAACACCTGCTCGGTGGCCGCCTGCGGCAGGGTGGTCACGAAGGGGAAGCGAGCCGGGAGACGGTCGAAGCGCACCGTGCCCAGGGTCTGCCCCTGGGAGCGGGCCTCACCGCGGCGAACCGCCAGCCCGCGCTCCAGAAGCTGTGCGGTCAGCCCTGAGGATTCTAGGGCGGCGAGCACCGGGGCGTGGATGCCGATGGCCCGGCTGCCCGGCGAGGCCTGCTCGCGCTGTTCGAGGATCTCGACGCCGATGCCGTGGCGGCACAGCTCTGCGGCCATCAGCAGACCCACCGGGCCTGCCCCGATGACGATCACCTCAGGCACGGCCGGGGCCTTCGGCAACCAACCGGAACGGCACCGGCGCGGTGATCGTCCACTCCGGCCCCAGTGCGGCGGAGAGCTCCCGGGCCTGATAGCTGCGGCGGATGGAGCGCAGCCCGTCAGTGCGCAGGAAGGTGCCCGGTGCCAACGGGAGGATTCCGAGCGAGAAGAGTCCGTAGGCCATCCGGCTGCGGGCGATGTCTCCGTGCAGAACTGCCGATGAGCAGAGCTGCTGCGAGTCTTCGGTGAACTCCATCAGCTCTGTGGTGCTCAGGTGGTGCAGAACGTGATTGGAGATCACGACGTCGAACCTCTCCCCGCGCTCCAGCAGCGTCTGAGCATCAGCGCAGAGGAACCGTATTCCATGCCCTTGCTGGGTCTGCGCCACCTGGTGGGCCCTGGGGTCGGGATCGGCCCCGGTCCACTGTACGGTCAGGTCGTCGCGGGCGGCCAGGCGGGCCAGATGCGCGACGACGTCGCCAGCGCCGGAGCCCAGGTCCAGGACGTGCGCCGGCCGGTCCAGGCTGAGCAGGATATCCCGGAGCCTGGAGCGGTAGACCGTGGCCCAGCCCGCCACTAACCGGTTGACGATCCCGAACCGGCGCAGCGTCGCGTCCAGCCGCTGCGGATCGCAGTCGGGATCGTCCATCAGCTCGCGTAATCGTTCATCGCGTTCTGAGAGATTCACCATCGCCGCGTTCAGCCTTCCTTGCGCAGCAGAGCCGATTCCACGGTCAGGCCGGGGCCGAACGCCAGAGCCGCCAGGCGGCCGGTGACGGCCTTGTCCTCCAGGAGGTGCCGGAGAATGAACAGGATGGTCGCACTGGACATATTGCCGTAGTCGTTGAGCACTGAGCGGGAGGCGGCGAGTGCGGCGGCTGGAAGACCGAGCCCCTTCTCCACTCGGTCCAGCACACTGCGTCCGCCCGGGTGCACCGCCCAGATGTCCGGGGACGGCAGTTCGCCGAGGAACCGCTCGACGGTGTGTCGGATTTCCCGCCCGATGATGCGTGGCACCTCTGCTGAGAGCGTCATGTGGAATCCGTGGTCGCCGATGGTCCAGGCCATGTCGGACTCACCTTCGTCGGTCAGTGCGGTGGCGAACCGGTCCAGGAAAAGTCCGCCGGGGGTTCCCGCGGCCTCATCTGCGGTGACCAGTGCGGCGGCTGCCCCGTCGGCGAAGACTGAGGCGGCGACGATCTGCTCTGGATCCGAACTGGTCCGAACGTGCAGGGAGCACAGCTCTACGCAGACGACCAGCACCACTGCTGCCGGCTGCGCCGCGGTGATCTGCCAGGCCAGCCGCAGGGCCGGCAGTGCGGCGGCACAGCCGATGAACCCCAGGTGGCTGCGCTCTACGGTCCGGGGGAGCCCGAGGTCTCTGACCAGCCGGTAGTCGATCCCGGGGGCGAAGAACCCTGTGCAGGAGACGGTGATCAGATGCGTGATCTGGTAAGCGGCGATCTGCCCGCTGGTCAGCGCATCCCGGGCGGCCTCGGCCGCCAATGCAGGGGCCTGCTGCCGGTAGAGGTCATTGCGGACTCCGGTGGTGGGGGACTGCAGTGACCGGTCATCGGCGACGAACACACCATCTGAGGAGTTGCCTAAGCCGGTGAGGACGGTGTGCCGCTTCTGGATGCCCGCGGCGCTGAAGGCTGCGCTGATGTGACGCTGGGTGAGTCTGCCGGCGCCTGGTTGCGCGGTGAAGAACGACCCCAGCTCTTCCTGCTGCACGGCGGTCGTGGGTACTGCTGTGCCGATTGCTGCGATGCGCGCGGACATGCCTCAACCTAACCCTGACCGGGGAGTTTCACAACATAGAGGCTGTTCTCATGGATCTGCAGAGCTGTGGTGCTTGAGGGCAGTGACTGCGGCGGTGATGCGTGGATTGTGGTCTGAGCCGCGGCGTTGGGCAAGCAGGATTCTGCGCCGAGGGATCTGGGTGCCGGTCAGCGGGATCTGGACCACTTGCGGGTGGGGAATGCTCATCGCGATCCGGGGGACTGCGGCGATGCCTGCACCGGCGGCGACCAGAGCGGTGGTGGCGGTCAGCTCCTGGGCGTAATGAGCTATCCGTGGTGCGTAGCCGACGGCGCGGGTAGCGGCCAGCAACTCCATGTAGGCGTCCTGGTGGGGATGGCCGGTGATCCAGTCTTCCTGCGCGGCCTCTTCGAGCTGGACCCGGCCGTAGGCGGAGAACCGGTGCTCCTTGGGAACAAGCAGGTCGATCGGGTCGTCAAGGAGGCTGGTCACCTCGACATGACTGTCGGCGAGGTGGCTGGTGGACTCATCAGCCACGAAGAGTCCCAGATCGATGTCTCCCGACTCCAACGCCGCCAGCAGCTGGCTGGAGTAGATCTCCTTGACAATGGGCCGCAGCTGGCGATGCCGTGTCCGCATGCTGCCTAAAGCGGGGGTGATGATCGAGGAGATCGCCGTGGGGAATCCGCCGATGGTGATGGGCCCGCAGAGATCTCGGGCTGCCGCGGCAGTGTCGCTCAGTGCGGTTTCCCATTGCGCGTTGAGAGTCCGGGCGTGGGCCACCAGGCGCTGACCGGCTGGGGTGAGTCTGACGCGTCTGCCGTGACGTTCGAGGATATCGACGTCGAGTTCATTTGCCAGTTCCTTGAGCTGTTTCGAAACGCCGGAAGGTGTTCGATGCAGTGCCTCGGCAGCGGCTGTGACCGTGCCGTATTCGCAGACCGCGATGAGCAGTTGCAGACGGGAATCAATCATGTACTTATGGTGCATGATTTTGCGGAATAAATGAACCTGGACGCCAGTATTCGGTCCGCGTAGAACAGGAGGTGTGAACAACACCTTCAACCAGCCGACGGAGGAACCGATGACTCAGAGGCACATCCTCAACCGGAATATGTGGGGCATCCTGACGCTGCTCGGCACCGTGATGCTGGTCGGTGGAACCGACATGACCAAAGTTGTCGTGGCCCTTCCGGTACTGGCCGAGGAGCTGTCCCTGGACGCAGCTGAGTCCTTGTGGGTCGCCGATGTCTATCCACTGGCGGCCGGGGTGGTGCTGGTCTGCAGCGCAGCAGCAGCAGACCGGTTCGGTCGTAAGCGCATCTACCTGCTGGGTCTGGTCATCGCCGTCCTCAGCGCTGCGGCGGCAGGGCTGGCTCCGACCGGTGAACTGGTCATCGCCGCGCGTGCCGGCCAGGGCGTCGGTGCAGCACTGCTGATTGCAGGAACAGTAGCTATGATCCGGGTGACCTTTCCCGGGACACGACTGCGTGCCCTCGCTTACGGGGTCTGGGTCATCGGGTTCAGCGCCGGTTCGGCTCTGGGACCGCTCATCGGCGGCGTGCTCGTCGAACTGGCCCACTGGCGGTGGGTCTTCGGGGTCAATGTCCCGGTGCTGCTGCTCTGCTTCATCGCAGCAGCGGTCCTGCTGCAGGAGTCGAGGAATCCGGATCCTCCTCGTCTGGATGGACTCAGCGCAGCGCTCTCTGGCATTGCCGTCGGTGCGGCGATCGCGGGGCTGAAAGCAATGGTCCACCCCGGCCTGCCCCAGTGGATCAGCCCAGCAGCGCTCGCGGTCGGAGCCATTGCTGTGGTGCTGTTCGTTCTCCGGCAGAGACGACTGCCGCGGCCGTTCCTCGACGTGGGTCTGCTGACCAACACGCTGATCGCCAGCTCAGCGGCAGTGATTGCAGTCACCACTGGGGCGTTCACCGGCACCCTATACCTGCTCACCCAGCGGTACCAGGTCATCGATGGGCTCACCGTCGTCCAAGCCGGTACGGCGCTGCTCCCTCTGGCAGCCTCCAGCGCCATCGGTGGACTCATCGGCCCGCTGCTCCACCGGCGACTCACCCAGCAGCACCTCCTCACCGGCAGTCTGGCCCTGGCATCCTTCGGGTTTCTGCTTCTGGCCACTGCCGAACAGGCGGGAGAGCTCATCGGCATGATAGCCCTAGGTGTGGGTTCCGGGGTCATCATGGCTATCGGCGCCAACGCCATCATGAGCAGCGCCCCAGAACACCGCACTGCTGATGCCGGCGCCATTCAGGAAAGCGCCTTTGCTCTCGGCGCCGGTATCGGCATCGCCGGTCTGGGAGCCCTTGCCCTTCACTCCGGCGCCGAAGCGGCGACTGTGTCAACGGCAGCCACTGTCATCTCCGGGCCTGGAACGGACGCTGCCCTGATCATCGGGGCGTTGCTCTATGTGTTCTTCGCCTTGGCTGCAGGTTTGATCATCCTCAGCACCAGCGCGACACAGCGCGCCCAGCCCCACCGCAGCACATAACGACGGCGGCCACCTGTGACTTCGCCGCCGTGGGGCCTCTCCGAGCTGGAACGCCTCTGTTGGAGGCGCCTTCAACAGCTCCCGCGGCAAAGCTTGGGCTGAGTAGTCCGCTCACTCGATGGACAACGGCTACCGGACCTCTATCTGTGCGTTGTGTCCGCTTGATCGGGCCAGTCGACCATCGCGCGTGACCAGAGGGCAACCTATCGCCTCGGCTAGGGCGACGTAGGCCGCGTCGTAGGCTGAGAGGTTGTTTCGCAGCTGGAAAGCCCGCCGTCGCAGCGCATCTGCTGATGGCCAGCGTTGCAGGGGCAGATCGTTGAAGTCTGTGAGGAGATCCTCTGCCCGGCTTGCGCTGAGATAACCGCCCAGGGTGAGCCCTCGCAATGCGGAGACGACTTCGAAATCGATCAGGTGTGGGGCGTGCAGCTCCTCCCTTGCCAGATGGGCACGCAGCTCGTCGGTGCCGTTCACCGCAGTGAGCGCGTCGACCGCCGCGGCACTGGCCACAACAATCACGTTGAGGGGGGCTGGCGTAGATGCTCGTCACGCTGTGACCGTGCCTCGTCAAGTACGTCGAGAGCAGACACTGTCGCTCGTTCGCTGCGACGAGCTGCGCGGTCGAGCACCTCAGCAACTGTTGGCCGGGCGATTTCGCGATTGAGCAGATTCAACAGGTAGGTGTTCAAGGACTCACCGCGAGCGGCGGCCCTCGCCTTGAGTGTCCGACGTGCCTCGTCCGGTACGTTTCTGACCTGCAACAGCGAATTCATGGACCTATAATACATTAAAATCAATGCATAGTGTATGCAAAAGGGCCTCAGGGCTATACACGCGAATGATGCGGCAGTGACAGGCGGGCAGGTCCGCTCTCGCTTGAGCGTCCCCATTCTCCGGGTACAGGTGTTACGCCGAGCTGATGATTGTGAGAATGCTATCTCGCAGGACGGTGTCGTCGGGATCAGCCAGCGGCACAGAAGCCCGCCCCTTCTGGACGGGGACAGTAGGTCCAGAGTTTAAGAAGACGCTCGGTGTGGGGTCCGGGCGGCTAAGCGTGATGCGCCATTCCCATTGCCCCACCAGACGGGCACGCACCGCATCGATGTGTCTGCTGGGCAGAGCATCATTGACCTGGGCCTGCAGTGACCTCTAGGCACACCGTCTCAGACGTCCTGCCAGTATGGCGTGCAGTAGTGGCGGCAGCGAGAGCACCATCAGTACCGCGCCAAAGATCATCTGCTGCGGTCGAAGCAGTACCCCCAGCAATCAACAGACCCGCGAAAAGGGTAACCGAGACAAGCCGTCGGCCCATGCGTTCGAGGTGGACCACGCGTCGCTCCAGCCCTGGGGTCTGAACCGCCATCCGTCCGTCTTCGATCCGCGCCGCTAGCTCATCGAGCCGTCCAGGAAGGCGCATCGCCACATTTGCCGCTGACGCAAGCTGTTGCGAGAGCTCCTGGATCACTGGGCCACGCTCTTGGCTGATGAGCCGTTCGGCATAGGGCTCCACTGCGTCCCAGATGTTGAACGTGGGATCCAATGCGCTGCACAATCCTGAGGTCAGCGACAGCGCCCGGACCATCAGCAGGAAGTCCTCTGGCAGCTGGAACGGCAACGACCGTACCAGCTCACCGAGCTCCTTCGCGAACTCGCGGAACTCCCTGGGGCCGACCTCTTTGAGTTCGGCGAACCTCATCCCGCCGAAGCGCGCGAACAGTTCGGTCATAGCACGTTCCAGCTCGGCGGTGTCAGCAGATGGCAGCAGCACCCCGACGTCGCTGATGCCCTTCACTAGGTTCTTGCCATTACGAGTCGCCGCGGCGATGAACACGCGCCGCAACCCTTGACTGAGGCCGGCCGGCACCTCTCCCATCATCCCGAAGTCAATGAGAGTCAAGGTCCATGAACGGTCGTTCGCGGTCCCAGCGATGTTGCCATCACCGGCGTGAGCAGGAGTGACGAAGATATTGCCCGGATGCGGGTCAGCGTGGAAAAAGCCTCCGACGAAGAACTGGTCGAACATGACCTCGGCAAAGTGCGTGGCGACCGCCCCGGGGTCGATGCCGGCTGCCCGCAACGCGTCGACGTCGTTGATCTTGATGGCTGTGACATCTTCGAGGGTCAAGACCCGTGGCGTCGTCCGCTCCCACACCACGCCAGGCACAGACACGCCAATGTTCTCTGTGAGGTCTGCAGAGAATCGTCCGGCGCCCACGGCCTCGTGCACATAATCGATCTCCTGGAGGCTTGTCACGGCGAATTCCTCCACCAGCGCCGGCGCGTCCACGCGCTCCCGAACAAGCCGAACACGGGTCAGCCATCTGCCCACACGGCGCAGCGCCGCCAAATCTACTTCCACGATCTGGTCGATCCCCGGCCGCTGGATCTTTACGATGGCGCGGCTGAAACCCATCATGTCGGCGTCGATGTCTGCGAGTCTGGCCCGGTGGGCCTGCCCGAGGGAGGCTGCCGCCACCGGGCTCTGGTCCACGAACGCGAACGCATCCTCAAGCGGCACACCGAGTTCGCTCTCGGCGAGTGCCCGAATATCGGCGAAAGGCACCGGTTGAACCTCGTCCTGCAAGCTCTCGAGCTCTTTGGTGATCTCCGGCGGCAGCACATCCAGGCGCGAGGACAGGAACTGGCCGACTTTGATCATGAGACCACCCAGCTCGATGGCCAGCGTGTGAAAGCGCTGCCCCATGCGCCGCATGCGGCGCGCACGACCGCGCGCGGCAAGCCGGGCCAACCCCATACGGGGCAGGAAGAGTTCGAACCACCATGTCTGGATGAGATGGAAAGCTGCAAAACGTAAGATTTTGCGGTAACGGTCGCGCAGCATGGGGCTGGCGTGGGTCAGCGAGTCTCCTGGAGTGGGGCAATCTCAGGTTGCGCTGCAGGTCCAGGCGATCCCGGCACCCGATCAGTCCTGAGCCAGGATGGAGTAGAGCTTACGCCGTGCCTGATCAATGACGCCGACGGCTTCTTGGATCTGTTCGGGGCTGCCCGACTGTCCGACCTGTGCGATGGCCTGGGCGAGTTCAACGCCTGCTTTCGCCAACGCTCGTGTGCGGGCATGGTTCTTGTCTGCAGGGCCCCACCGATAGGAACTCTCCGCAGAGGCGTCCGCCTCTTCCCGCCCTTCATCGGTCAACGAGTAGGTTTTGCGTCCGTTCTCCGCTTCGGCGCGGATGAGACCCTCATCGGCGAGCAGCTGCAGTGTGGGGTACACCGAGCCCGGGCTGGGTTTCCACGCACCGCCGCTGCGCTGTTCAATCTCGTTGATGATCTGATAACCGTGCCGGGGCTTCTCCGCCAATAAGAACAGTATCGCGGCTCTCACGTCACCGCGCCCGGCACGGGTTCCCGTCTTGTGCTCGAACGCGCCACGTAGTTGATCGACGGCGTCCCAGAGTCCGCTCCCGGGCCATCTTTGGCCAGGACCGTCCCTGCTTTCACCGAATGGGTTTGCTGTATGTGAACCGCTCATGGCTACCTCCGTGAGACCGGCCCACCGTGAGCTCGGCGATACTTAACGATATATCGTTAACCGAAAAAGAAGTGCAAGAGGAATGAGCGTCTCACGGTGACTTTTGGCACTGGTCGGTCCTGACCTCCGACGACTAGTCTCATCGGAATGGAGAACCGCACTGAATTGGGCCGAGATGCATCCCCTGTCTGGGCTCTCTCACGTGCCCTGACCGCCGCTGCGATCATGGGCGTGAGCCTGATGCTGGCCGCTTCGCTTGGCCAGCTGGCAGGATCCGGGGCCGGGGCAGAGCAGCCGATGGGTGAGCGACTGCTGGTTGCCGCGCCGGTGGCGATCACGGTGACCGCAGCGATCGTGCTGCTGCGCCGTCGTTGGGACCGCGGGCCGCTGACCGGCATCGGACTGACCGGGCTGCGCTCCGACTTGCCCGGGTTTCTGCTCGGGCTGGGCGTGGTCCTTGGCGTCGGAGCAGGTGTCCTCGCCGTGCTCAGTCTTACCGGGTTTGCACGGTGGGACGGGGTCGACGCCGGTGGGCTGCTGACGTTTCTGCTCACCAACGCCGTGGTCGCACTGCTCTGGGAGGCGATCCCCGAGGAGGTCTCGATCCGGGGTTATGCGCTCACCGCCCTGCGGGCGGCATTCGGGCGCACGCTGGCCACAGTGCTGACCCTGGTCATTTTCATGATGGTGCCTCTGATCGCCATGGCTACCGGGGCGCTGTTCGACCTGGTGGTGCATGCCGGTGAGGTCCAGCTCTGGCTCTCTCCGCCGGGCGGCGATTCTCCGCTGGTGTACTACTCAACGCTGGCCGTATTCGGTCTGCTGCTGATCTACGCGCGCGACGCCACCACTGCGGCGACTGTCTGGACCTGTATCGGTGCGCATCTGGCGTGGCTGACGGTCAACCGAATCGTGCTCGGCTCCACCGAGGCGGCGCAGGTGGACTTGGGGCAGGGCGGAACGTTCATCTTTCTCGGCGCCTACACCACCCTCGCGATCGTGGGCTTCAGCCTGCTGGCACAGCGCGCCAAGCCCAACAGCAGCGGATAAGCGACAGTGACATGTGGGTGAGATTCTGATGCGTTCGACGGTATCCGGCCACCATGGTGGGTTGTCGTCGCATTTGTCAAAGGCGCATCGGCAGTGTGAGCCGCCGTGTCGCCTCAGTCCAGAATGGCTTCTGCTTCGACTTCGACCAGCACGTCGGGTTCGAAGAGGTAGTCCACGCCGATGACTGAGACTGGCGGCAGGGGCCGGGGGATTCCCAGCTCTTCGGTGACACTGTCGATGCCTGCCATGAACTCGGCGTACTTCTCCGGGGCCCAGTCGGTGACGTAGAACCGCAGGCGCACCACATCGGAGAAGCTTGCCCCGGCCCCTGCCAGGCCTCGTCCGGTATTGCGCAGCGAGTGGGCGAGCTGGCCGGCGAGATCACCGGGGGAGAGGCGGTTGCCCTGCTCGTCGCGGGCGATCTGTCCCGCCACGTGTACATGCCGGGTGCCGGTGGAGACGGAGACGTGGTGGTAGGGAACCGGCTGGAACATACCTTCGGGGGTGGAAAGCTGGACGGTCATTGATATTTCTTTCTCTGGGTGAGCAGGTATCTCATGTCTACCTAGTCAACGAAGAGCACTTCAATGAGACTAGGTGTCATGGACGAAACCACCCTGCCCGAGGTCAGCTACTCTCAGATCGCACCAGAGCACCGGGAACTGCTGGACCAGGTGCTCGACAAATGGTCCTTACTGGTGCTGGACAAGCTGTGTGAAAGCCCGCGGCGGTTCAACGAGCTGCGGCGAGTCATCCCGGCCGTGTCGCAGAAGTCCCTGACCGCCACACTGCGCCGTCTGGAACGCAACGGCATGGTCGACCGACTGGTCATCAGTACCCGTCCGGTGGCCGTCGAATACCGCATCAGCCAACTGGGCTCCACACTGCAAGAGCTCATCGACGCACTCTTCGGCTGGGCCACGGTTCATATGCCACAGGTCAACCGGGCCAGAGAGGCGTTCGACGACGTACACGACGCTTCTAGCGCTGTGGGGCGATCGTGAGGTCGCTGACCCCCACAACCCTCCCGCCGCTCCTTACTGCTTGTTCAGTCCTCAGCGGAGGGCTAGGCCTGTCAGGTTCGCCGAGCGTGGGCGCGTGCCTTCATCCTGTTCCCGCAGGTGGCCATGGAACACCACTTCGCCGTTCCCGGCCGGCTGTGATCGATGAGGAAGAGGTTGCATTCAGTGTTGGCGCAGGCCCGTAGGCGTCCGGGGAACTGCTCTGCGACTCGCGACCACGCCAGCACCGTCCGTGCAGAGAGTCTTTCGTCGGCCGGGGCGTCCAGCTGCCATTGGAGTCCGTTGCCTGTGACCTCAGGCACCAAAGCAGCCTTGTCGATTGCCGCGGTGAGCTGCTCAACCGCGTCGCTCTCCTCGCGGATCATACCCTGTAGGGCATCGCGGGTTCGCCTCAGGTGCAGGAGTTCGGCCTCCGTGCCTTCGCCTCCGAAGCGCTGGAGAATCTCGTTTCCTGTTGAACCGTCGAGCTGATCGGTGGGCTTGCCTCTGATCACGGGCGCGCTGTTCAGCACCGCCATGAGCAGATCCTCGTCTTCGATCATCATCACCCCCGGTGCCGCTGTCCTCTCCTGTTTCATCGCCTGTGCAACCATGCTATCGTTCAACTAACCATCAAATCAATGTTTAGAGGTTAGTTATGCCAATCGTTTATCACCGCACTGTGCCCATCAACGGGCTTGACGTGTTCTACCGAGAAGCAGGACCCCAGGATGCACCCGTGGTCCTGCTGCTTCACGGCTATCCCACCAGCTCCCATATGTTTCGGCACCTCATCCCGGCACTTGCTGACCATTACCGTGTGATTGCTCCTGACCACATCGGCTTCGGCCGCTCGTCAGCACCCTCCGCTGATGACTTCGCCTACACTTTCGATGCTCTCGCCGAGGTCACAACCGCGTTCCTGGAGGCTGTTGGGGTCACCAGATACACCGTCTATGTGCAGGACTACGGAGCCCCGATCGCTTGGCGGCTGGCCCTGGCGAATCCGGAGTCCATCACAGGTGTGATCTCACAGAACGGCAACGCCTATGAAGAGGGGTTCGTCCCAGAGTTCTGGGAGCCGATCTGGGCCTATGGTGCCGAGCCATCACCTGCCAACGAGGAGGCCCTCCGCCCCGCGCTGGAGCGCGAAGCTATCCAGTGGCAGTACACCCACGGGGTTCCCGATGTATCCGCCGTCGCCCCTGATGCGTGGGAGCATGACATTTCCTTGATGGCTCGTCCCGGAGTTGACCGTGCCCAGCTGGCGCTGTTCGCTGACTACGCCAGCAACCGTGCGTTGTATCCCGAAGTCCACGACTGGTTGCGAACCTCTGAAGTTCCTGTGCTGGCCGTATGGGGGAAGAACGATGAGATCTTCGACGCCGCCGGCGCCACAGCGTTCCGCCGCGACAGCCCGAACGCCCGCATCGAGCTGCTCGACGGTGGTCATTTCCTCCTGGAAACTCACCTGGACGACGTCGTGCAGATCATCCGGGACTGGCGCGCCGCTCTCTAGGCGCATCTGCCTGGCCGCGCACCGGTGATATGCCAGACCTGCGCGTGGTGATGGGCAGCTGAGGCGGGCCCAAGAAGCCCCTACCTCCGCCAGCTCCGCATCCGCTAGAGCCTCAGGAGAGATTCGGCGTAGTCGGTGAGTCTGGCGACAATCTCATCCAGGATTTCTTGGCCCTGTTCGGCAGTCACGCTGGTGGGGTCGCCGAGAACCCCGTTGGAGGCATACTGTTCAAACCGGACCGAGATGGAGGGCGGTTTCCTCCTGCTGAGGCGGGCTTTAGGATTCATGTCCTTCAGTGTGCGCACTCCAGAGGACAATGAGTCGCGGTCCACTGCCGAGGGGTCGATCGCCAGCACCTGTGCGGTCTCGGACTCCCCTGAGTGACCTGAGATCTCAGCTCTGGGCAGCTGGCTGGTGGTGGTTGTGGCCAGAGCGCTCACCGGTGTCCAGGCGAAGTGCAGATCGGGGTGTGTGGCCAAAAGATCCTGTTCCACAACGCCCAGTGAGGCACCATTGCCTCCATGGCCGGACACCACGAGGATGCGGTCCCAGCCGGAGTCGGCGAGCGTTCGGACAATGGAGGAGACCACATCGATGAACAGCCTGGCAGGAAGGCTCACCGTTCCGGAAAAGCTGGCATGGTGCGGGGACACGCCGTACGGCAGGGAGGGGAGCACATGGGCCCGGCCTGCTAACCGTTGGGCCACAGCCTCTGCCACGTAGTCAGCTCGAAGCGTATCGGTGGACAGCGGCAGCCCATCGCCGTGCTGCTCCAGCGCGCCCACCGGCAGAATCAGCAGTGTCTTCTTTCTCTGCTCTGTCTCCGGACTGGTCAGCCGGCCGAACTGGATGATCTGGGTGCGGTCAGATACTGGTGTGGGGGGTTTCATCGTCCTCCTCTGCGCTGAGGGCTGTGTTCTTGAGGTTGATCAAGTGCTTCTTGGTGCGGTGTTCCGCCTCGACCGGATCGCCTCTGCGCACGGCGTCGACGATCTCACAGTGCTCCCGGTGGTCCTGAACTCGGTCATAGCGGACACGGGAGGTCTGCTGGGCGCGCCGGTAGAGGGAGAGGAGTGCCTCCAGCAGCTCACGCAGCGCTCGGTTTCCGCTGGCAGTGGCCAATTCGATGTGGAAGTGGCCGACCTTGACCTCGGTGTGGTGCTCCAAGGCGTGGTCTGTGGCCAGTGTGAGGCGCCGCAGTGCCTCCTCATCGCGTGCTTGAGCGGCCAGTGCGGCGATTCCAGGTTCGATGGCGATGCGCGCATCGTAGAGTTCACGGATGGAGTCGCTGCCCACCGGGGCGTAGTACGGATTGTCCATGATGCGTCTGTTGATGGAGCCCCCCACGTAGGTGCCGGACCCATGGCGCAGTTCAACGAGATCGGTGGCCTCAAGCCGGCGCAGTGCCTCCCGCACACTGGGCACGGTGACGCCGAAGCGGGTGGCGAGCTCACGTGCTGAGGGCAGCGCCTCGCCCGCGATGAGCCCGTTGGTGCGAATAGTGCTCAAAATTTCGTGGCTGAGGCTTTCGACGAGCCGCTCAGTCTTCAAGGCAACCTCCTTCAGCTGGTCCTTACTCATTAGATCACTTATGGATGATTGAGCAAAATCACGAGGTTTTCTCGCAGGAGAACGGCAACTTTGCTTCCTAAGTGATTATATCTGTAATAGACTTGACTTGCGATCTAGGTCACAGTCTCCTACATTAGCTTTCATCAGGTTATCGACAATTGAACCCTTATCCCCAGTATTTTCAGGGAATCTCAGGGAAAGTCAGCACGGGGTCCTGGAGGGGTCTCGCCGACAAGACAAGGATTGATCTAATGACTAAAACACTCCGTTTCGGATGTTCTGCCCTGTCGCTGGCCGCACTCGGTCTGGTGGCTTGCGGCGGCGAAGACGGCGATTATCCCGATCAGGACATCACGTTCGTGGTGCCCTTCGGCACCGGCGGGGCAAACGATCAGATTGCCAGAGCTTTTGCCCAGGAGCTGGAGGCCGAGCTCGATGTCAATGTCAACGTGGAGAATCGCGAGGGCGGCGGGGCGACTATCGGCACCTCGCATGTGGTGAACTCCGAACCGGACGGCTACACCATCGGCTTGGCCGCGGCTGCGGCGCTGGCACAGCAGCCGCTGACCAACGACGACCTGCCGTACAGTTCTCCCGAGGACTATCACGTCGTGGGCAAGATCGCCGAGATGCCCGGGGTGGTGGCGGTGCCCAGCGACTCAGAGTTCGACGACCTCGACGCGTTCATCACCCACGCTCAGGATAACCCCGGCGAGCTTCAGGCGTCCCAAGCTGGTAACGGGACCACCCAGGACCTGCTGATCCGCGAACTCGCGCGCTTGGCCGACACCGAGATTCAGTCGATCCCTCTGGCCGGCGGCGGGCAGGAAGCGACTCTGGCGGCAGTGTCTGGGCGAGTGGATGCGACCTTCGGCTTCGCACCGGCTATCACCAGTTTTGTGGAATCAGAGGACCTGCGGGTGATCGGTGTGGTGGCCGATGAGCAGTATGAGGCGTTCCCGGACGCCCAGCTCTCGGCGGACATCGGGTACGACACACCGCTGCGTGCTGTCTACTACATCATCCTGCCCAATGACGCGCCCGAGGAAGTGCGTGAGCAGCTGGAGAGCGCCACCGCGAGCATTGTGGACAGCGAGGCGATGGCGGAGTTCTCCAACGAGTCGGGCTTCGTCATGGAACACAAAGACCACGCCGCCGCCGTTGACGAGATCCTCGAATACACCGAACTCTACGAGGAGTTCAACGCCAACTTCGACATCGACGAATAATATCCACACCGGACTGGGGTCTGCATGAAACTCTCTGTGGGGCGCCTGTGACGACCGCCCATGAAACCAAAGAAGCCCGTGAGGTGTCTGAAGGACGAGTGCGGCTCGCCGTGGGGGCTGCGGGGCTCGGCGTCTTCGGATACTACACATGGGATGCCAGCACCATGCCCCTGGGGCAGATGGCCATGCCGGGTCCGGGACTGTTCCCCCTCATCGTCGGTGTAGCCGGTCTGATCTCCGCACTGATCGTGATTCTTGACGCGGTACCCCGGCTCCGCCAAGGCTCGACACTCTCCGTGCCAGGAGGACGAACGGCCAGGCAGGTCATCGGCATCATGGTGCTGCTGACTGCCTATGTGCTGATCATCGGATCTGTCGGGGCGTACTTGGCCTCCATCCTCTTCTGCACGCTGAGCATCAAAATCCTGAGCGGCCATCCGTGGTGGAGATGTGCTGCCTATGGCACGGTCATGGCCCTCATCTGCGTGTTCATCTTCGACTCGCTGCTCAACGTGTCGCTGCCTCATGTCGATCTTTGGTGAGAGGGGAAGTCAATGAACTCGCTTGAAGGGTTCCTCTACGGTCTGGAGATCGCCATCGCCCCCGAACTGCTGGTGGCGGCGTTCCTGGGGGCGTTCGCGGGGACGCTTGTCGGTGTCCTGCCAGGAATCGGGCCGGTGGCCGGTGCAGCGGTCGTCCTGCCGATCACCTTCATGTACGACCCATTGGTCGGCATGGTGCTGATCTCAGCGATCTACCTGGGCTCACAGTTCGGCGGTTCCATCACCTCAGTATTGGTGAACATTCCCGGTGATGCGCAGTCGATCGTGGCGACCTTCGACGGGTATCCATTGGCGCAGAAGGGTCGAGCCGGAGCCGCCATCGGCATCATGGTCTGCGGCTCCTTCATCGCTGGGGTGCTGGGGATTCTGGTGGTTCTTCTGACCATACCGATCGTCACTCCCATCGCCCTCAGCTTCGGGCCCGCTGAGTTCTTCGCTCTGACTGCCGGCGGGCTGATCGTGCTCTCGCGCGTCTCAGGGGGAAGCATCGCCTCCGGCCTGTTTCCCATGGCCATCGGCGTCGCGCTGGCGACTGTCGGCACTGATGCCATCCACAGCTACAACCGTTACACCTTCGGCATGATTGATTTAGCCATCGGCATCTCCTTGGCCATGCTGGCGGTGGGCCTCTACGGCATCTCCGAGATTCTCTACATGATTGAGGACAAAGAGGGTGCGACGAGAATCCGCAGCAGAATCAGGATCCGCGACCTGAGGCCCAACGGTGTTGAGGTGAAGTCAGCGGCAATGCCGTGGGTGCGAGGGTCACTGGTGGGCTACGGGTTCGGAATCCTGCCAGGCCCCTCGGCCACGCTTGCCACCTTCGGCTCCTACCGCATCGAACAGGCGGTGGCCAAGGACACCAGCGAGTTCGGCAAGGGAAAGGTCGCCGGACTGGCCGGACCGGAAGCGGCGAACAGCGGCGCGACTGTCGGGAGCATGGTCCCAGCCCTTCTGCTGGGGCTGCCCTTCTCCGCGACCTTGGCAATGATGCTGGCTGCCATGCAGGTCCATGGAATCGCCCCGGGCCCGCTGCTGATCGACAGGAACCCGGAGCTCTTCTGGTCAGTCATCGCGGCACTTTTCGTCTGCAACATCATGCTGGTGATCATCAACGTTCCACTGGTGGGAGTCTGGATTCGCGTTGTTCGCACTCCGGTTTACCTGCTCGCACCAGCGATCCTGCTCCTGGGGGCCATCGGCGTCTACAGCGTCAACACCAATCTCATCGATCTGCGCCTGATGGTCCTGGTCGGCGTGATCGGCTACATCCTGCGCAAGGCCAACTTCAGCATCGCCTCCATGCTCATCGGCCTGGTCCTGGGGTCCTTGGTGGAGCAGTACTTCCTCGAAGGTATGGCCATGGGCGCCGGGGATCCCAGGTACTTCCTGTCCACGCCCCTTGCAGCTGTGCTGTGGAGCGTGGTGATTCTCACGATTTCGGCTCCCCTGCTGTCCCAAGCGGTGGCCCGTCTTCGCCGGGGACGCAGTGAGCAGTCATCAGCGCACCATCCTGAGCACAGGGCGTAGGGCGCTGGTGCTCGCTTCCAGTGTTGGAGGGGGAACGCAGCTACTGCATGAAACAGGAAACAGGACCCAAAGAATAGAACGGGAGAACCAGCATGTTCACGACATTCACCAACACCGCGGTCCAGGGCGTCCTGGCGCTCGCCGCCTCGGCAGGACTCGTTGCTCCAGCGTTGACCTTTCCGGCCGAAGGCTCGGATTCAGGCGTAGTGCAGGCACCTGCTGGCGGTGCGGCCCTCAAGCACGGGAGCGAGTCATGTCCGGAGCCGATTCCCCAGACACCAGGCAGCAGCGCGAAGCACACGATGATCAGCGGTGGGCTGGAGCGCGAATACATCCTCACCATCCCGGCGGAGTACCAGACGCAGTCTGACTGGCCGTTGATCATCGCATTCCACGGGCGGGGCAGCACCGGTGTGGAGGTCGAGGGATACTCCCGTCTCTCAGACCTGCCGGCTGTGGTCGCCTATCCCTTCGGAGAGATTCCCGACGACGACGATCCACGCAGAGCGTGGCAGGGGGCTCCGTACTCAGACCCGGAAGTCGACGATGTCGCATTCGCCGTCGACCTCATCGAGACGTTGAATGATCAGCTCTGCATCGATGATGAGCAGGTCTACGCCACCGGGAAATCCAATGGTGGCGGCTTGGCGCTGGCCCTGGCCTGCCGGATCCCGGACCGGATTGCTGCGGCGGCCGCAGCAGCACCCGCCCTCTACCCCGAGACCCGGGAAGGCTGTCTGCGAAAGCCGACTGCGCCGACCATGATCATCCATGGCACTGACGATGCCACCATCCCCTATGCCGGAGACCCCGCGCGTGATCTTCCCGCCATTGAGGAGTGGGGTGAGGAGCTGGCGGCGGCAAGCAGATGCAGGACGAAGCCGAGTACCACCCGCATCGGCGAGGACGTCGAGTACATGACCTGGTCCCAATGCCGGCACGGCGGCGAGGTCACGGTGGTCTCGGTGGAGGGCGGCGGGCATGTCTGGCCGGGGGCCGCCGCCTACTCCGGAGGCGGGCACACTACGCATACCATCAGCGGAAACGACGTCGTATGGGAGTTTTTCACCGCACAGAGATAGAGCATTGTCAGCTGCCATGGCACCACCGGTCCACAGCTGTGGGCTCGGATGCGCTGACTCTGCTGGCATCGATCCGGGAGTTCTGGATCCCTGTTGATCTGTTGGTTGGTGGTATTGCGTGCGCAGTCCAGTGCACCTGGTTCAGTGTCCCCGTCCGGCGTTACTCTTGATTGATGATCGTGAGAATGCTCTCGCGCAAGCGGAAATCGTCGGGATCCAAGCCGGTGAGGACTTCGTCGAGTCCGACCTCGGTCTGGATGATCCGGTCAATGCCTTGACCGTTGGTCACGTGTCTGGTGACGAAAATCTTGGTGTAGTCGGGGTCAACCAGCGGCACAGATGCCCGCCCATTCTGTACAAGGACAGTAGGGCCGAAATCTAATGAGACGCTCGGTGCGGAGTCCGTGCGCCGCAGAGTGATGTGCCACTCCCATTGACCCATCAGTCTCGCGCGCACCGCATCGATGTGTCCGCTGGGCAGCGCATCGTTGACCTGGCCGATGAGTGTCCCTTCGCTATAGCGCTTGAGCGCTCGCTTGACTTCGCTGAGCGTCCTGCGCCCCTCCTCAAACTGCCGCTTCGCGTGCTGGGCCAGCAGGTCGGCAAACTCTAGTGCCGCCCGCTCCTGCGGGCGATGGCCGTAGCGTGCCGATTCACCGGTCTCGCACATGGTCTTGATGAACACGATCCGGTCCTCATTGCTCACAACTCTGTGCCCCTCTGTAAAGTGCTGGATACATTCCTGGATGAAGAAGTGCTGGGGCGGGTGCCCCTCCTGCCAGGCCGTGTCAGCGCCGACGTGCGCGCTCAGCCTCTCGAGCAACTCGGCATAGGTCAGGACGACGGCGTGTTCCCAACCTTCGGTCTGCAGGTGGCTTTCGTGCCGGGCGCAGAGCAGCACCACCACACTCTGCTTTCCGCCCTCTGCGCCATAGGCAAGATAGCGGTGATAGTCGTGACCATGTCCGTCCGATGCCTCGTAATTCTCCACCACAATGCTTGCAGAGGCGTTGGAAAGCACAATGTCAGCGATATCGCTGCTGAGGCCATCTCGTCCTGCCGTATCCACCTCCTGGGTGACCCGGTAGCCGGAGTCCGGCAGGTGGGTGGAATCGGGCAGGGCCTGATTCACCTGCTCGACGAACAGTCTCTGGAACGCATCACCGAGTTCGTGAGTTTCGTCCACACTCAGCAGCCAGGCGAACACATTGGAAAGCTGCTTCTCATGGGTGCCGTGGTGCATCACCCGGAAGACGTTGAAGGGTTCAGCCAAGCTCTTGGACAATGAGGGCACCAGGGCGGTGGTCATCTGATCGAGCGAGTGCGCAGGGGCGGTCATGCCTCGAGCCTATCGGTGAGATTCCACGGACAAACCTCCGCATCCGGCCAGGGCCGACCGTCTTGTGACTTTCAGCGGTGGAACACTCGGTCTCGTTGCTCACCACGGCCACCGGGCCGTGGGGGCTGACTATGAGGGTGACATCGTCGCCTGTTCACAGGGGTGGTGCAGGAATGAGCGACGTGGCGGGAGCGAGAGGAGCAGCTGAGATCGCCTGGGCCGCCAGAGGACGGTGGATCCTAGTAGACCGCGACAAGTCGGCCGGTGACCTCACCATTCTTCAGCTTCTCCAGGCCCTCAGGGATCTCATCGAAACTGATGGTCGTTGTACCGGGGGCAAGCTGGCCCGTCGCCATGTAGTCATATACCCCGGCCACATGCTCTTTAGTGCCCCCCACCGAGCCCTTGAGGTTGCACTGATTTAGGATCAGGGACTTGGTGTTGATCGTCGCCTCAAGCTTGCCCATGCCCGCAAGCACCACCGTCCCGTCGTAGCGAATCAGGTCAACGGCTTCAGCTGTTGTTGTTCCGAAACCTGCGAAGTCCACGATCACGTCGAACGATACGTCGCTGAAGTCTTTCAGGGAGGGGCTGACACCCTTGGCGCCCAACTCCCTGGCTGCGGGCCACGCCTTCTCATTGAGCTCGGCAACATAGACCTCGGCTCCGGCCAGGACGGCCACCCGGGCACCGATCTGGCCCAGACCGCCCAATCCGATAATCCCCACGGTGTCGCCCTCCTTGACGCCGCCCTGAGCGATCACAGCTGAATACGAGGTCATGCCGGCGTCAGTTGCTGCGGCTCCGAGCACAAAGTCCACTTCATCAGGAATGGGGACCAGTGCCTCTGCGCCCACCACCAACTCAGGCGCAAATCCGCCGTCGAAGGCGAACCCAGGAGCCCCGGCTGGCGTGGTTGGGCATACACCGACTCGGTCACCCACCTCGAACCCGGTCACACCCTCACCAAGCTCGGCGACCACCCCGGCGTTCTCATGGCCCATGGTCATTGGTAGCCTCTGGACCAGCGGAAGCCAGCCCTCGTCCTCGAGCACGCCGACATCAGTGTGGCACAGCCCTGCCGCCTTGACGTCCAAGACGACCTCGCCAGGACCAGGGCTCGGCCTGTCCACTTCGCTGAGCATCAAGGGTTGGTGAGTATTGACGAATTGCCATGCCTTCATCGTGAGATTCCCATCTACTACCAAGAACGGTTCGGGGTCACCTTCATGCGTGCCGGTGCGGCGGCGCGCGGGGCATGCTCATCATCGGCAGGCAGTTACAGTCTATAGTCGGAAGCCCTTCGCCTGCAGGGTTCACGGTGATGACCTACGCATGTGAACGCGTGAGGGCTTCGCGTATGGAGGATAAGATCATTCGGTGCTGCCCAACGAGCCGGCACCTGTGGGTTCTCGGGCAACCGGTCAACGGCTCGCTAATTCCAGCCGGTCACCTGGGCGAAAACCAGGAACATGATGGCCACCATCACCCAGAGTCCGAACAGCGGCAGGTAGAACCTCAGCCACTTCTCCCACCGGACGCCGCCGATGGCCAAGGCTGCCATGAAGTATCCGGAGGTCGGGTAGAGGATATTGGTGAGACCATCCCCGAGTTGGAACGCCAGCACGGCGGTCTGCCGGCTGACCTCTACCAGGTCGGCCAGTGGGGCCATGATCGGCATCGTCACCACCGCTTGCCCGGACCCGGAGGGCACCACGAAGTTAAAACCAGTCTGTACGGCGAACATACCAACTGCGGCGAGTTCACTGGGCATCCCGCTGACGGCATTTCCCAGTGAGTAGACGATGGTGTCCAAGATCTGGCCGTCTTCAAGGACCACTGCGACAGAACGGGCCACCCCCACGATGATGGCCCCTTCCAGCACGCTGCGCATGCCCTCTGAGAAGGAAATGGAGATCGTCGAGGGGCTCAGTCCGCTGATCAATCCAATGATCAGCATCAGCAGAACGAACATTCCGGCCATCTCGATCATGAACCAGCCCTGGGTCGAGACGCCCCAAATGGTGACGCCGAGGACCGGCACCGAGAGCAGGAGAGAGACCCTCTGGCGCCCGGTCATCCGCTTCGCTTCTCCTTCGGCGCCGGAGGCGTAGAGTCGCTGCTTCTCCAGTTCCTCTTCTTCCCCGTACACCAGGCTCTTCGAGGGGTCTTTCTCCACCCGACGGGCGTACCGGATGACCCAGTACGAGCCAAGAGTGATCAACATCAGGAAGAGAATCCCGCGCAACCCCGCACCGGAGAAGGTTTCGATGCCGGCGATCTGCTGGGCCAAGCCGGTGTTGATGGGGTTGAGCACTCCAGCGGTGAAGCCCGCTGTGGTGCCGACGAGCGCGATGGCCACCGCCACCATGGAGTCGTATCCCAGGGCGATGATGACCGGGATGAGCACCGGGATGTAGACCAGTGCCAGTTCCTGGGTGCCGATGAGGGAGGCCAGGGCGGCGAAGAGAGTGATCAACACTGGAATCAGCAGCAGTCGGCGATTGGCGAAGACTCGCAGCAGCCGGTCCAGCGCGTTCTCGATGATGCCGGTACGCCGGATGACCATGAAGACGCCACCGATGATGAAGGTGAAAAACACCACTTCTCCGGCATCGACAAGACCGCGGGGGATGGCGGTGATGAATTCGAGAAACGACGTCGGCGTGGGATCCACCGGGCCGTAGGAATCCGGATCGATGACCTCTCGGCCGTCTGGACCTTCCACCCGTTCGAACTCGTTGGCCGGGATGATGTAGGTCGCCAGGGCGGCCAGCGCGGAGAGGACGAAGAGAATGACGTAGATGTGCGGCATCCGGAAGCCGCGCTTGACAGAGGTTCCCTGCGTCTCAGATGCAGCCATACTGAAGACAGTAGTGAGAGGGTATTTCATTCGTGTCACACCGGGGTGAATTCACGTTTGACGGCCGTGCGGAAGTGCATGCGCCGTTTTGCCCGGTTTGGCTGCATAACACATCGGTCGGTTGCCCCACTGCCGAACCGATCGGTTCACATAGTGTGAGCGCTTATCACCTCGGTCTGCCCGGTGAACACGTGACTGAGACAAGATGGTCCCATGACAAGTTCGTGAGATGAGGACATGTTCGATGAGATCAGACAATATGGCGCCCCTATCGGTCTGAGCATCGTCCGGAATAAGCACGACGCCGCTAAAGTTGAGTACAAGTGACTCAAGTTTTTAGAATCGATGGGAAGGGGGCCGCGAGGCCATGGACATCAAACTCACCACCAAGTCTCAGGAGTCCGTCAGTGCTGCGGCCATGAACGCCAACACTGCCGGGAACCCGCAGATTGAGCCGGCGCATATCCTCAAGGCGCTGATGGACACCCGCGAGTCCGTCGCGGTCGCCGCCCTGAAGGCCGCTGGTGCCGATCCGGACGCGGTCTCCACCCGCGCGTCGTCGGCCATCGCTGACCTGCCGTCATCCTCCGGTGCTGCGGTGGCCAACGCCCAGTTCTCCCGCAACGGCCTGAGCGTGATGAAGAACGCCCAGGCTGAGGCTGAACGGATCGGCGATGACTACGTCTCCACCGAACACCTGCTGCTGGGCATCGCCGGGGTCAGCGACCCGGCCTCCCAGGCGCTGAAGGACAACGGTGTGGATGTGAAGGCGCTGCGGGCCGCAGTGGACTCGGTGCGCCAGGGCCGGAAGGTCAGCACTCCGGACCCCGAAGGCACCTTTGACGCGCTGGCCAAATTCGGCACCGATCTGACCGAGCTGGCCAAGGAGGGCAAGCTCGACCCGGTGATCGGCCGCGACGCCGAGATCCGGCGCGTGGTCCAGGTGCTCTCCCGCCGCACCAAGAACAACCCGGTGCTCATCGGTGAGCCCGGAGTCGGCAAGACCGCCGTGGTCGAAGGCCTGGCCCAGCGCATCGAGGACGGAGACGTCCCCAACGCGCTGAAGAACAAGCGGCTGATCTCCCTGGACCTGGGCGCCATGGTCGCCGGGTCCAAGTACCGCGGCGAGTTCGAGGAGCGGCTCAAAGCTGTGCTCGATGAGATCAAGGCCTCCGAGGGCGAGATCATCAGCTTCATCGACGAGGTCCACACCGTCGTCGGCGCCGGGGGCACCTCTGATGGGTCCATGGATGCGGGCAATATGCTCAAGCCCATGCTGGCCCGCGGTGAGCTGCGGCTGATCGGCGCCACCACTCTGGACGAGTACCGCGAGAACATCGAATCCGACGCCGCCCTGGAACGCCGCTTCCAGCAGGTTTATGTCGGCGAGCCCTCCGTGGAAGACACCGTGGCGATCCTGCGCGGCATCAAGGAGAAGTATCAGGCCCACCACGGCGTGGAGATCTCCGATGCGGCGCTGGTGGCTGCCGCCGAGCTCTCCGACCGCTACATCACCGGGCGGCAGCTGCCGGATAAGGCCATCGACCTCGTCGATGAGGCCGCCTCCCGGCTGAAGATGGAGATCGACTCCGACCCGGTGGAGATCGACGAACTGCGCCGCTCGGTGGCCCGGTTGGAGGCCGAGCGCCAGTGGCTGGCCCAGGAGACCGACGCCGCGTCCAAGGAGCGGCTGACCGCCTTGGAGGAGGAGCTGGCCAATAAGCGCGAAGAGCTCGACGCCCTCAACGCCCGCTGGGAGCGGGAGCAGGGCGCCCACAACAGGGCCGCCGAACTGCACCGCAAGCTCGATGAGCTGAAATCCGCTGCGGAGCGGGCGGAGCGCGACGGAGACTTCGCCGAAGTCGGCCGCCTGCGCTACGGGGCCATCCCCCAGGCCGAGCAGGCACTGGCCGAGGCCGAGGCCCAGGAAGCCGACGCTGAGACCCAGGAGCGCATGGTCTCCGAGAAGGTCGATGCAGACGCCATCGCCGAGGTCATCTCCGCCTGGACCGGAATTCCCACCGGCCGGCTCATGCAGGGCGAAACCGAGAAGCTGCTGCAGATGGAGGAACTCATCGGCTCCCGGCTGATCGGCCAGGAGAAGGCCGTCACCGCAGTCTCCGACGCCGTCCGCCGCGCTCGGACGGGAGTGGCCGATCCCGACCGGCCTACCGGGTCCTTCCTGTTCCTGGGGCCCACCGGTGTCGGCAAGACCGAGCTGGCCAAGGCGCTGGCGGAGTTCCTCTTCGACGATGAGCGCTCGATGATCCGCATCGACATGTCGGAGTACTCCGAGAAGCACTCGGTGGCTCGTCTGGTCGGCGCTCCCCCGGGTTACGTGGGCTTCGACGAAGGCGGCCAGCTCACCGAAGCGGTGCGCCGTCGTCCCTACTCCGTGGTGCTGCTGGACGAGGTGGAGAAGGCCCACCCGCAGGTCTTCGACATCCTGCTCCAGGTGCTCGACGACGGCCGGCTCACCGATGGACAGGGCCGCACCGTCGACTTCCGCAACGTGGTGCTGATCCTGACCTCCAACCTCGGCTCGCAGTTCCTGGTGGACCAGTCGATGGATGAGCGGGCTAAGCGTGAGGCGGTGATGGGCGTGGTCAACGCCAGCTTCAAGCCGGAGTTCCTGAACCGGCTTGACGACACGGTGATGTTCGACCCGCTGTCCATGGAGCAGCTGACCTCTATTGTGGACCTGCAGATCCGTCTGCTGGCTCAGCGGATGTCGGCTCGTCGGCTGACTCTGGAGGTCACCGACGCGGCCAGGGAATGGCTGGCGCTGACCGGCTACGACCCCGCCTACGGTGCCAGGCCGCTGCGCCGGCTGGTGCAGCGTGAGATCGGCGATCAGCTGGCCAAGGCGCTGCTGTCGGGCGAGATCGACGATGGTGATACCGTCCTGGTGGACCGCGATGAGCTCTCCCTGGAGCATGACTCGGTCCACGGGCTGACGGTGCAGAAGAGGATTGACTGAGCCAGTCAGGCGGCCTCAGGCGGCTTCAGACGGCTGAACTGCGCGGCCTATGAACTTATGCGCGGGTGATATCGCGCGCACTTGTTCATAGGCCGCGCAGTTTGTGTGCGAGGTGCGGGTGGGGCAGGGCGCGGGAGCGTATACGGACACCGACGTGCGGTGCGGGGAAGGCCAGCTCAGATGTTTCTGCTCAGCCTTCGTCGGAGTCGGCGCCCTCTTCGGCGTCAGTCTCGTCCTCGTTCTCCGCAGTGTCCTGATTCCCGCCGTCGTCGTCCTCTTCTTCTCTGGGCTCACGGCCTTCCTCGGTGAGGTCGACGGTGGAATCCTCAGCTGATGTCTCGTCGTCATCCACGGTGGCCAGGAAGTCCCCTCGCAGGCTCCCTCCATCGGCGCGAGAGAGGAAGCAGGAGACCAGGCGGTCGTCCTGGCGGTTCCAGGTGGACTCGGTGGGATGCCACAGTTCGATCTGCAGCTCGGCCTCGGCAGCTTCGAGAGCGGCGGAGCTGAGCTCGACCTCCTCATGGCACCATTGCTCAGCGGTGGAAGTCACGATGTCATCGCCGGGGTAGTCGCCGTCGGTGACATTGTCATCCATCTCACGCTGGAGCAGGATCTGGACGTCATAGTTGCGCTCGCAGCGTACAGCGTCGGCTGGGGAGTCCTCATCGGTGAAGCCGGAGAGGCACCAGCCGGTCTCCCAGTCCTCCGGAGGCACGCCCCGGGCGTGGACGCCGTCGGCAGGCTCTTCAACCCACGTCCATTCGGCGGCCTCCTCGGGCTCTTCGCGGAGGCCGAACCACCACAACAGGCCTGCTGTGACAAGTACCACCAGGACTCCGGCGATCAGGAACGGAATAGCGTTGAGTCGGAAGCCGGTATTGCCTGCTGCTGCCCTGCGAGCCCGCCGTGACAAGGGCTGTGGCGTGTCCTCGCCGGCCTGCGGTGACTCGCTCATAGAAGTGCGGCCCTCTCCTATCGGTGCGACGCTGTGGTGGCACTCATGTTAACCTAGAAGGCACCAACCACTTCATCCAACAGTCAAGCCGACGGTGAATCTTCACCGTGAGGCGGCATCGAGACGACGTTAAGGGGGTCCCGCTCATGGGGCGTGGCCGTCAAAAGGCGAAAGCGACGAAACAGGCGCGGGAGATCAAGTACTACACCCCGAGCACTGATCTGTCCGCATTGGAGCGCGAGCTGGCCCAGGCCCGGGGAGAGAACCCGGATCACGGCAGCGACGGCGCCGACGAGGACGAGTACCCAGATGATGGGGCAGATGACCACCACCGCTGAGCGGTAAGTGTTCAACCACCAGGCTGAGCAGGCACACCGTGCTGCCCTGCGATCTATAGCGCGCACAGTCCAGGAGACTGCTGGGCCACAAGACCCGGGGGTGGCACGGGCCGGGGTCTTGTCCTTACTGCGCTCTGGTTCTGTGCTGTGCGTGACCGGGGCGGGCATCTCCACCGACTCCGGCATCCCTGACTACCGGGGTCCGGCCGGTTCGCTGCAGAGGCACCGGCCGATGACGTTTCAGGAGTTCGAGTACGATGCCGCCGCGCGCCGCCGCTACTGGGCACGCTCCTTTGTGGGCTGGCGGCACCTGGGTGACGCCAAGCCCAACCGGGGGCATGAGATTCTGGCGCACTGGCAGCGCTCCGGGGTGCTCACAGGGATCGTCACCCAGAACGTCGATGGCCTACATGCTGCCGCTGGGGCCGACACTATCGCCCTGCACGGGGATCTGGTGCGGGTGATCTGCCTGACCTGTGGGAACGTCGAAGATCGGCATGCGCTGGATATCCGGCTGGAGCAGGCGAACCCCGGATACGCGGAGGCCGCTGCGGTAGCTGCGGAGAATGTGAACCCGGACGGCGATGTCACTCTGGAGGACTCCTGGGTGCAGCGCTTCACCCTGGTCGGCTGCCTGGTGTGCGGAGCCGATACCCTCAAGCCCGACGTCGTCTACTTCGGTGAGAACGTGCCCGCAGAGCGGAAGGCCGCGGTGGAAGAACTGGTTTCCGCCTCGTCGTCGCTGCTGGTGGTGGGCTCTTCCATGGCGGTGATGAGCGGGTACTCCATCGCGCTGCGCATGCACCGAGCAGGCAAGCAGATCGCCGTCATCAACGGCGGACCTTCCCGTGCCGATGCCAAAGCCGCATGGCGGTGGCGCACCCGCATCACCGGAGCTTTGGAATCCCTCAACGCTGAGCTGCAGGCCCCAGCGGTGCCGTGACTGGCACGCACGGGCTCCGAGGCCGAAGACGCGCAGAAACAGTTCAGGCGAAGATTACATCTGTAGGTAAGATCACGCCTATGGCCAAATCGACAGCTGTAGGAGGGCGCCCGCGCCAGAGTGGCATCGTCACTGATGATCCGCGTGATGGGATCCTCACCGCCGCTGCCTCCCTCTTCGCGAAAAAAGGCTTCAGCGCCACCCGGATGAATGAGATTGCAGAGCTTTCCGGGCTGCGGCAATCCTCTATCTACTATTGGTTTCGCTCCAAAGAGCAGATCCTGCGCACCATCATGGACCAAAACCGGGTCTCACTCATGGCGGCTCGCGCCTTGGCCGAGCGGAAAGAACCTGCCGCGGACCGGCTTTACATCGTCCTCTATCAGGATGTGGTGCAGATGTGCTCGGCGCCGTTGAACTTCTACGACCTCGAAGAGGCGGCCATCGGCCAGCCCGATGTATTCAGCGACTTCACCCGCGACTACCAGGAGCTGGTCGGGAGACTGGAGGCCGTTGTGCGCAGCGGGTTGGCCTCAGGGGAGTTCATCGACTTTCCTGCCGAACTCTTCGTGCGCAATGCCCTCAGCCTCAACGAGGGCAGTCAGTACCGGTTCCATACGGCGAGCGGCAATGCCGAAGACATGCACGAATATGCCGACGCCGCTGCTCAGATCTCGGTGCGGGCACTGTTGGCCGATGTGAGCCGGCTGCCCAAGGTGCGGCAGGCCGCACAGGATGGTGTCGCCGGATTCCGGGCCTACCGGGAGGCTATGCAGCCGACCGGTGGGGATCAGCCGGCCTAGGCAAGCCCGGCTTTCGCCCAGACAACTCCGCAGGAGACCCTCTGCCGAGCGCTCGCGCCGGATGCCTGAAACTTTCGCGTAACGATATCGATACTGTATCGAAATACCCGTCTTCTAATGTTTCGATACATAGTCGAAACCTAAGAAAGAAGGGCAATAGTGGCCTCTGACAACTCCCAGGCAGCAGCTCTAGGGCACAAGCTGAAAGACCAAGGTGTGCGGTTCGCGCTCGCTGGATACACCGACCTCCACGGCAACCTCAAAGGCAAGATGGTGCCCATCGATCATTTCGTGGATATGGCCAACGGTTCAGAGCTGTTCACCGGTGCTGCCCTGGACGGACTGCCCCAGGACGTCAGCGATGAGGAGCTTTCCGCCCGCCCGGACCTCAGCCGCGGCGTGGTGCTGCCCTACCGGCCCGACGTCGCTCTCTTCCTCTCCAACCTGTATGTGGCCGGTGAGGAGTTCGAAGCCTCCACCCGAAATATCCTCGGCCGGCAGACCCAGGCTGCCGCCGAGATGGGCTACACCTTCAACCTCGGTGTCGAGGCGGAGTTCTTCGTATTCCAGGACGGTGAGGACGGTCCGGAGAACATCAGCGATCGGGACAACTTGGACAAGCCCTGCTATGCGGTGCCCAGCCTGTTCGACAATATGGCGTGGATCCAGGAGTTGGTGGACCATATGAATACGCTGGGCTGGGATGTTTACTCCTTCGACCACGAGGACGCCCAGAGCCAGTTCGAGATCGACTTCGCCTATGCCGACGGTATGACTACCGCTGACCGCATGGTCATTTTCCGCGATATGGCCAATGCAGTGGCCCGTAAACACGGTGCCTACGCCAGCTTCATGCCCAAACCGTTTGCCGACCGGACCGGCTCCGGGGCTCACTTCAACATGTCCCTGGCTGATGTTGACACTGGGCAGAACCTGTTTGACTCTGATGAGGACCCCCGCGAGGCGGGCCTCAGCGAGATGGGTTACCACTTCGCCGCTGGCATCGTGCGCCACGCCGCCGCCATCTGCGCTGTCATCGCGCCGACGGTCAACAGCTATAAGCGACTGGTCCGTCAGGGCAGCATGTCCGGATCCACCTGGGCGCCGATCTTTGCCAGCTGTGGTAACAACAACCGCACCAATATGCTGCGCATCCCTTTGGGCGGCGGGCGTGTCGAGTGCCGCGCGGTGGACTCCTCCGCCAACCCGCATCTGGCAGCGGCCCTGCTGCTGGCCGCCGGGCTGGCAGGTATCCGGGAGAAGGCCGAGCTGGAGCACTTCCATACCGAGAACCTCTACGAGGTGGACCCCAAGGATTACGCCAAGCGAGGCTTGGAACTGCTGCCGCGCACGCTCGACGATGCTATCGATGCCTTTGAGGCCGATCCTTTCGTCCAGGAGATTTGCGGGGAGGCCTTTACGAGGTCCTTTATCGAGTACAAGCGTGCTGAGTGGGAGTCCTACGCCACCGCCGTCACCGACTGGGAGCGTGACCGGTACCTGAAGTTCTATTGAGCCCGCATTCTGCTGAGCCGAACCGTGCATGCCAGCTGACCGCCAGCCCCCTCGACACTAAGAGCCACTGCAGGAGAGCACCTGATGACCAGCCTGAAGTCCCTAACACTCGAGGAGTTCCCCCTCGAGTCCTCAGCGGTGCTCCCGGGGGTAACGGGGCGCGGTGCGCAGGTGTGCTACCGGACCTATGGGCAGCTTTCCGGGGCCGGGGACAACTGCGTGCTGCTGTTCACCTACTACACCGGCACCGATCTCAGCTACACCCCCTGGATGGGTCGGGACCGCCCGTTGGATCCGGACCGGCACTTCATCGTGGTGATCAACCACTTCGGCGGCGGGGTCTCTTCCTCCCCCTCGACCACCGGTGCGCTGGTTCCCGGTCAATTTCCCCAGGTCAGCATCGGGGACAACGCGCGGGCCGCGAAACTGGTGCTCGACAGGCTCCGGGTGACCCGAGTGGTGCTGGTCGCCGGATGGTCCATAGGCGGTATGCAGTCACTGGAGTACGCCGCCCAGAATCCCGAGCAGGTGGGTGCGGTGCTGGCCCTCTGCTCAGCGGCCCGCTGTGCGGAGAACAACCAGGTGTTCCTGGATTCCGTCAGCGCGGCCTTGCAGGCTGACCCGAGTTACGCGGTTGCTGATCCCCAGCGTCCGCCCCTGGATGGTCTGGACGCCTTCGGCCGTGTCTACGCCGGCTGGGCCTATTGTGAAGCGTTCTACGCCGAGGGCCACTACCGGGAGTTCGGATATGACAGCCCTCAGAATGTGCTGGCCGGTTGGGGCAAGGAGCATCAGGAGCACAGCGCCTATGACCTGATGGCCAGTCTGCAGATGTGGCGCAGAGCGGATCTGGGTGCCTCCCGCGGTGGGCTGGAGGCGGGCCTGGGTGCTGTTGTTGCCCCCACCATTCTGATGCCCTCGACCTCTGATGCCTACTTCACCTTGGGGGAGAACCGCGCGGAGGTGGAGCACCTGCCCCATGGGCGGCTTTGGGAGCTGGATTCCCCGCTGGGGCACGTGGCCGGCCGTCCTGGCATCCGGGCCGCGGAGCAGCAGCAGGTGGACCGAGCTCTGGAGGGGCTGCTGGAGGAATCGGCCACCGAGTAAGCATTGTCTGTGAAAGCGTGAGAGAGGAAGAAGAGCATATGTCGCTCAATATTGTTGTCGCCGGCCTACCCAAAGCCGTGCAGGGCGCCGCCGACCCCGATGAGGGCATCTGGCTCACCGAGGAGCAGAAACTGCGGATCACCGCGGTGGATGACGATGTCTGGCTGGAGCATATTCCCGTCTCGGAGCTGCATTCCGGCCGGGGGCCACAGCGGCCCCCCCATGCCATTATGGTGGAGACTTCCGGCTCGAAGAAGGGCATCGAAGGTGAGCAAGGCATCCTGAGGAGGACCGGCCTGGAGCGGCTGTTCAACCCGGAGCTGAAGTTGCTGCAGTCTATGAGCGCCGGAGCTGAGCACCTGGTCAACATCATGCCCGAGGGCGTGGCGCTGGCCAATGCCGGCGGTGTGGCTGCCAACGCGATCGCCGAAACCGTCATCGCCGGCATCCTGGCTGATGCCAAAATGCTCAAGCAGCGCTGGGCCAATCAGGAAGCCAAGCAGTGGAAAGAGCTTCCGGCTCGTGAGGTGGACGGTTCGGTGATGTCCATCTTGGGCACCGGCAACATCGGCACCAGCACGGCCCGGATCGCGAAGGCACTGGGGCTCCGCACCATCGGAGTGAACCGCCGGGGCAACAAGGTTGACGGCTTCGATGAGATCCGCACCACAGATCAGTTGCACTCCGCCCTCGCTGAATCCGACTATTTCCTCATCGCCGCACCCCTGACCCCACAGACTGAAGGATTGGTCGACGTCCAGGCGTTGGACGCGATGAAGCCCGGAGGCTGGGTGGCCAATGTCTCCCGCGGTGCCATCCACGATTCGGCTGCTTTGGTGAACGCCCTGCACCGCGGCCACCTGCGGGGAGCGCTTATCGACTGCCATGTCCAGGAGCCGCTGCCCGCCGATGACCCGTTGTGGGCTGCCCCCGGTGCCCAGTTGTTTCCTCATGACTCCCACGCCTCCCAGCTGCTGGGGGACCGGCAGGTGAACGTCTTCGTAGACAACCTCAGCCGCCTGGTGGCCGGCCGCGATTTCCGCAACGTCGTCGACCTGACCCGTGGGTACTGACCCGACCGACTCGCAGAATTAAAGGAGAGCACAGACTATGAAAATCGGTTTCATCGGCCTTGGCGTCATGGGAAAGCCCATGGCCGGTCACCTGGTGGACGCTGGGCATGAGGTCATCGCCTACAACCGCTCCCGCTCCAAAGTGGAGGAGTTGGCAGCAAAAGGTGCCATTCCCGCCGCCACGTTGGCCGATGCCGGGCAGGCGGAGGCGGTTATCACTATGTTGCCCGACTCCTCGGATGTGGAGGCGGTGCTCTTCGGCGAGGACGGGCTGGTCTCGGTGATGAAGCCCGGGACCCTAGTCATCGACTGCTCCACTATCTCTCCGGAGACTACCGCCTCTATCGGCGCGCGACTGAGGGAGTCCCAGATTCAGTTCGTGGACGCTCCGGTCAGCGGGGGCGAGGTCGGCGCGGTCTCTGGCAAGCTGGCCATCATGATGGGCGGGGAGGATGCCGCTATCGCCAAAGCTCAGGAGGTCTTGGGAGTCTTCGCCGCAGTCATGGCGCATGTGGGTCCGGTCAGCGCGGGGCAGTTGGTCAAGGCCGCCAACCAGATGCTGGTGGCAGGAAATATTGCCCTTGTCGGTGAAGCACTGGCCCTGCTGCAGCGTACCGGAGTGGATGTACCCTCCGCGCTGGAGGTCCTCAACGGCGGGCTAGCCGCCAGCCGCGTGTTGGAGGTCAAGGCACCCAAGATGCTGGAGCGTGACTTTGCCCCAGGTTTTCGCCTTGACCTGCATCACAAGGACCTGATGATCGCCTTAGCCGCAGCCGAGCAGGCGAAGATTGCGGTACCGCTGACCGGCATCATCACCCAGCTGGTGAACGCTCTGCGTTCCGCCGGGGAGGGCGGAGAGGATCACGGCGCCCTGATCAAAGCCATTGAGCGGCTCTCCGGTGCGGAGGCTCCGGCGGCTCCCGTTGAGGAAGGGAACGCCTGATGCCCAGAGCGCTGATCTGTGGAGGCGGTGTGGCGGGGCTCTCCTCTGCCTTACACCTGAAGAAGCACGGCTGGGATATCCAGATCTTTGAGAAGGACTCCGAGCTGCGCACTGCCGGGGTGGGTCTGAACATCTGGCCCAATGGGGTCCGAGTGCTCAAGGGGCTGGGCCTGGGTGAGGAGTTTCTCTCATTCGCTGGAGCGATGGAGCGTTGGTGGGCGCTGGACAGCGACGGCACGGTCACCTCCGACATTGATGTCAGCACCTGGCCGCAAGAACTCAGCGCACCTATCACGGGGGCCCGCCGCCGCAGGCTTAACGCCATGCTCGCTGATGCGTTAGAGGACGGTGACATCATCTTCAATACCACCGCTCAGAGCTACACCCAGACCGCAGAAGACGTGACAGTTCACTTCGCCGACGGCGGTTCCGAGACAGGTGACCTGCTGTTGGGCACCGAGGGCATTGGCTCCAAGATCAGGAATCAGATGCTGGGCGGGCCTCCGGAGTTCACCGATGAAGGGTTCGTCCGGTGGCGCGGAGTGTTTGAGTGCGCCGCCGCAGGGGTGTCCACCGACGTGCAGGCGGATGTCTATGGTGCCAATGGACATTTCGGTTGGATTCCGATCGATGCTACCCACGCCTACTGGTACGGAACCCTGGGGGGGCTGTCGACTTTTGAGGAGTTCCGGAACGAATACAACACCTGGTCGAGCACCCCGGTGCCGAAGATCATTGCGGTCAGCGAACCTGAGAGCATTCTGGGCCGGGAGATCACCCACTATAAGAACCATCTGCCGCAGTGGGTGGATGGCCGAGTGGCGCTGGTGGGTGATTCGGCCCATCCTATGTACCCGGGCATGGCGCAGGGTGCAAATCAGGCGCTGATCGACGGGCAGACCCTGGCCCAGTACCTGGATGACCACCCGACGGTGCAGGAAGCCCTGCATCAGTTCGAGAAGGAGCGCATGCCGGTGGCCAACAAGATGGTGGAGTACTCTCGCCTGCACTTCAGCTTCGAACAAACCCGCGAGGAATATCGTACCGCAGGGAGCAACCTCCAAATCGACCGCTACATGGAGTTCGAGAACTAAAATATTGTTCATTTGCGCAACTAAAAGCGCAGAATGAAACCTAGATGTAACACTGCTGAAGACACAGAGAAACACTGCAACAGATAGACTTTCAATACATCTTTGAAACCGAGTCTTCTCCAGTGTTCATGTCCCAAAAAACTAGACAGAACGTCGCATTGTCATTTCCTCGGAAGGGGCGGAGCAACTCATGACATTCCTGGAAAACGAAACAACGGCGCGCGACGATCGCGAGCTCGCCGCTGTAGGCGAAGGTGGTGAGGTGGTGCGTCGAGCCTTCGCCAATTTTCCCTCGGGGGTGGCAGCGCTATGCGCTCATATTGAGGGAGAGCCGGTGGGGATTGTGGCTTCCTCCTTCGCGGTGGGAGTGTCATTCTCGCCGCCGATGGTGCTGTTCTCCGTACATAACGATTCCGCCACGTGGCCGGTACTGCGACAGGCAAAGAACATCGGGATTTCAGTTCTGGGAGACGAGCACGGCCCCATATGCCGGCAGCTTGCTTCCAAAACGGGTGATCGCTTCGGAGGGCTGGACCTGACAGTTACGCACACTGGTGCTGTGCTCATCGGTGGCTCTCCCCTGTGGATTGAGTCCAAAATCGTCAGTGAGACCCCGGCCGGAGATCACACGATCATCGTACTCCAGGTGCTCAGCGTGAACTCGCAAGATGGCGTGGACCCTCTTATATTTCATAAATCATCGTTTCGGCAACTACAACCTGCTTAATTTATGTAACAAAATTAGAAATAAAATTAATTATTCTAAAATAGAACTAAGGAAATATCATGAGTAAACTCTTTAAGAAGGGACGGCTAATAGGCGTCACTTCCCTAATAGCCTCAACAGCGATTCTGCTTACTGCCTGTCAGGACCCGCAACAGACAGGGAGCGGTGGTGGCGACGGAGAAGAGGGAGGAAATGGGGGTGTGGCAGAGGATGACCTCCGAGCCGGTGAAGATGTCACCAGTATTCCCATTGATGGCCAAGAGATATCCGATGGAGGGCGCCTTGTGGTCGCAGTGAACACTGAGCCTGGCACTCTTGACCCCACATTCAACGGAACCATGCAGATGCGTCAGGTGGCAGAGCCATACTGCGAGAAGCTATACGACCTTGATGATGAAGGTGGTGTGGTTCCCATGCTGGCCACTGACATGCCAGAATTCTCTGATGACGGTCTAACGGTGAACATCTCGGTTCGTACCGGGATCCAGTTCGCTGACGGATCAGAGTTCGATGCAGAGGCCGTAGCGATCAGCCTTCGCCGGCACTTTGAAGAGCCTGAATCTGTGCGGGCAAGTGAGATGGGCCCCATCGAGTCTATTGAGGCAGTTGATGAAGAGACCGTCGAGATTACCTACGAGCGCCCGTTTGCTCCGGTGGCAGCGATTTTCGCAGACCGGGCAGGGATGATCATGTCTCCCGATGCTCTCGAAGAGCTTGGCGAAAACTTCGGCGATGATCCTGTATGTGTGGGAGCTTTCCGGGTGGTGGAGCACGTTCCGCAGACCGGAGTAACCCTAGAGGCGGACCCGAACTACTACGACGCCGATAATGTCTACTTGGACGAGATCGAATTCCGAGTCATCACTGACGGTTCCATTCGCACCGCGAACCTCCAGTCGGGAGACGTCCACATCGCCGCTCCCATCGCTGCCCAGGACATGGATGAGATCGTGGGAGATGAGAATCTCAACGCGATGCAGACAGCATCCCTAGGCAATCATTACTTCCAGGTGAACATCGGAAACCAGAATGGCATTGGGACCGATCCGGTGCAGATCGAGACACCCATCGCGGAGAACCCTGAGATTCGCCGAGCCTTCTCAATGGCGATTGATCGAGGAGCCCTTGTTGATTCAGTCTTCGATGGGTGGTACGACGTTGCCTGTTCCCCGATTGCTCCGAATACGCCGTTTGCTACCGAGGCCTCTGATGACTGCCACGAATACGATCCAGAGGCGGCCATGGAGCTTCTGGAGGAGCAGGGAGTGGACATTCCCATCGATGTTGAAATGATGATCAATAACCAGCCCGAGAATGTCCGCTTTGCGCAGGCGCTGCAGGCTCAGGTGGAACAGTCTGGCTTCAACCTCAGCATTGTGCCTGTGGAGGGTACTACGCTCGTGGAGGCCCAACGTGAGGGTGACTATGAGACTGCCTTCCAGTTCTTCTCAGGCCGTATTGACCCGCAGGCCAATGTGAACAATTACTTGGAAACGGGTGCTGCCAGCAACTTCAGTGGCTACTCAAACGATGAGGTCGACGAACTGCTCCAAGCCGCAGCTGCAACTCCAGATACTGATGAGCGTGCCGAGCTTTATGGTCAAGCGATCAGTATGATCCACGAGGACAACCCAATCGTGTACCTCTACCGGATGCGTAACCTGCTAGGGCTGTCCAGCGACATCGCTGGTGTCACCTATTACAGCGACGGCTTAGTTCGCGTCAGCCACGCTGCGTTCGTCGAGGACGGCGACTGATTCCATGGGGCGTTTCCTCCTCACCCGCCTGTGGCAGTCTGCCATCACTCTGGTGCTGGCTTCGATCGTGATCTTCCTGGGAATCAGGCTCCTCCCAGGAGACCCGGCCACTGCGATGGCGGGTGAGGACGCCAGCCCTGAGCAGCTTGCCGCTGTGCGAGCTGAGCTCGGACTTGATGACCCACTTTTCATGCAGTACATGGCATATATGGGCCAGGTGCTGACAGGGGACCTGGGGCGGTCGACAATGCACGGCAACCCCGTGATTGACATGATCGGAGCCACTCTGCCGGTCACCTTGCTTCTTGCTACATACGCGATGGTAATCGCCGTCGTTTTCGGCCTCCTTTTAGGGGTGTTGGCTGAGCGGCAACGGGGGAGATGGCCAGAGTGGTTTGCGAATGGAGCGGCTCTGATAGGGCTTTCCGTTCCCAATTTTTGGCTGGGAATCATGGCGATTCTGACCCTGGCGGTGGGGCTCAGCCTGTTCCCGGCATCAGGCTACGTTCCCTTCCGAACGGATCCGCTGCGAGCGCTCTACCACTTGACGCTTCCGGCCATCATTCTGGGTGCTTCTGTGATGGCAGTCATCATGCGTCAGACCAGGGCCTCAATGCTGGAGACAATGCAGGCAGACTTTGTCCGTACAGCCCGCGCCAAAGGGCTGAGCAGAATCAGAGTGCTGCTCCGGTACGGATTACGTAATTCGCTTATCGTCGTCGTTACCATAGTGGGCCTACAGCTTGGAATGTTGATTTCAGGAACAGTCGTCACCGAACAGATCTTTGCGCTCCCTGGTTTTGGGCGGCTCATCCTCGATGCGGTGTTTACCAGAGATTATCCGGTCATCCAATCGGCAGTTCTCGTGGTCACCTTCGGCTATGTGGTGATTAACCTCATCGTCGACGTCCTCTACTCCGTGATCAATCCCAAAATCCGCGTGGGAGGGGGTAGATAATGACCGTTGTCGAATCGGGGCACGATCTGGGTTCCAACAGAGGACAGATTTGGAAGTCTTTGCGCTCCAGCACGCTGGGTATGGTCGGAGCCGGGATCCTGATGCTCATGGCAGCTGCCGCTATTCTGGCACCCTTAGTCGCGCCCCATCCGCCCACCCACGTGAATTTCGGGCTGAGTTACCAACCCCCGCTCACCAGGGGATATGTTCTTGGCACTGACGATCTTGGCAGGGACATATTATCGCGGATGCTCTACGGGATACGGGTTTCACTCCAAGTGGGGGTTCTCTCTGTGGCCATCGCGGTAGTCGTCGGAGTGCCGCTCGGCCTGCTAGCCGGGTACTGGAGGTGGCTCGATGGCATCATCTCCCGTCTCACGGACCTCATGCTTGCGTTCCCCTTCTTGATCCTTGCTGTCGGACTGGCTGCCATTAACGGTCCGAGCCTGAATAATGCCGTCATCGCTCTGGGGGTTGCGCAGATTCCCATCATGCTACGCGTGGTACGAGGAGAGACCCTCAGAATCAAGGCGTCTGACTTCGTCACGAGCGCGGAAGCTATGAACGCATCCGGGCTGCGCATTATGGGACAGCACGTGCTGCCCAACTGCACTTCGGCGATCATCGTGCAAGCCACTGTGATCATTCCTGTGGTAGTTATCGGAGAGGCGTTGCTCTCGTTCCTCGGGATCGGCGTTCAACCACCGACGCCGAGTCTGGGAATTATGCTGTCCGATGCACAGCAGTACATTAGTCAGTCACCCACAGCGGCTATATTCCCAGGCACAGCCATTGTCCTCATATGCCTCGGCTTTAACCTTTTTGGAGATGCCCTCCGAGATGCCCTCGATCCATCCAATGCGAACACGTGAGGGAACAGAGATGACTGATCTGCCATCAGCTGACCATCAGGCGCTTCTGTCCATTCGCGATTTGCGCGTGAATTTTGGTGACACCGAAGTGGTTCACGGTGTGGACCTAGAGGTCAAAGCCGGGGAACGTGTGGCCATTGTGGGGCAGTCTGGCTCCGGGAAATCTACCGTAATGTCGGCGATTCTGCGCCTCCTTCCTGGATCGGGTCACATCACCGGCGGCTCGATTGTTATGGATGGATTTGATCTCACGCAGGCAGATGACCGGGCCATGAGAGACGTCAGGGGTAACAGGATCGGACTCGTGCCCCAAGATCCGGCCACCAATCTCAACCCTTCGATGAAAGTAGGGGCGCAGATCGGTGACGCCCTCAAAGCCCACGGACTCAGAGACCGCGTATCTCGCAAACGGCGCACGATCGAACTGATGGATGAAGCCGGTATTCCTGAGCCTGAGCGGAGAGCGGGTCAGTTCCCTCACGAATTCTCCGGGGGAATGCGTCAGCGCATCTTGATTGCCATCGCGTTGGCGCGCGAGCCACAACTGATTATCGCTGATGAGCCTACCTCCGCTTTGGACGTGACAGTCCAGGCTCGAATACTGGACCATCTCCAGACACTTGTGGACGACCACGGAACTTCATTGCTTTTCATCACCCACGACCTCGGTGTGGCGGCGGACCGTACTGATCGAGTGGCGGTCATGTTGGATGGGCGAGTAGTGGAGAACGGCGATCCTCAGGAGATCCTTCGGAACCCGCAGCATGAGTACACACGTAAACTGATCGCCGCAGCACCATCCGTTTCCGCAACGGAGGGCGTCGCTCGGGTGACTGCCCGGTCCCAAGGGGTTGAGAAGCGTGGAGCCCTGGAACCGATTCTGCTGGTCCAGGATGTCGTCAAGGATTACAAGCTCCGCGGTCAGCGTGGTCAGACCATCCGGGCGGTGGACCATGTCTCCTTTAAAGTCCAGCGGGGAGCCACGACTGCGGTGGTGGGAGAGTCCGGCTCCGGCAAATCGACATTGGCTAAGATTGCGCTGGGGCTTGAGCAGCCCAGCGCCGGCAAAGTGCTGATCAACGGTAGAGCCTTCAATGACCGTGCCGCGCGTAAGGAACTCCGACGGTGCGTTCAGCCGGTGTTCCAAGATCCTTATGGTTCATTGAACCCCACCTTTACCATTGAACGCCTGATTGATGAACCACTGCGCATTTTCAGAATGGGAGATCGGACCAGTCGGCGCACTCGTGTTGCGGATCTGCTTGATCAGGTCGCTTTGCCGCGCAATATCGCCCAACGGAGGGCGGGGGAGCTTTCGGGCGGACAGAGACAGCGCGTGGCCATCGCCCGGGCGCTGGCTCTGGATTCAGAACTGGTCATCCTCGATGAAGCAGTATCGGCGCTCGACGTATTGGTCCAGCACCAAATACTCAAGCTTCTACGGGACCTTCAGGAACAGCTCGGATTGAGCTATCTCTTCATCACACACGATCTTGCCGTCGTGCGGGAACTTGCCCACCACGTTGTCGTGATGCGTCGGGGACAAGTTGTTGAAGAGGGGGGTGTTGAGGAAGTGTTCACTGTCCCCCAACACGAGTACACCACTGGCCTTCTGGACGCTATTCCCGGAGCCAGTCTCACAGCTTCTTAGGAAGACCCTCGGCGGCAGAGGTTCATCTCTGTCGAGCAACGACGAAAGGTACGAGTTATGACAAAGAGAATTGCGCTGGCCTATCTGGCTGACTTTCCTGGAATGTCCCGGGGGGCGTGGCGGCACCCGGAGGTGGACCCTGCGAACGCCACAGATCTCGAAGCCTGGGAGAAACTCGCCCAGACAGCGGAACGCGGTTTCTTTGACCTCTTCTTCAAAGCTGACAACCCTGGAACTCGCAATGACGGAATGGAGACCTACGCGCAGTCCCCCTTCTTCTTCTATCCCCTCGAGCCGCTTACCCTGATCTCTGCCCTCGCGCGATCCACCGAACACATCGGATTGGGAGGCACGGTTTCTACCAGCTTTTTCGAGCCGGCCAATATAGCTCGAATTTTCGCATCACTGGATCATCTGACCAGGGGTCGAGCAGCGTGGAATATCGTCACGACCGCAAATGACTATGCGGCGCGGAATTTCGGTCTAGATCGCCTACCTCCACGCGACCAGAGATATGCGCAGGCCAAAGAAAGCTATGACATCGTCACCTCGTATTGGGATACATGGGAAGATGATGCTTTTATTCACGACAAAACAAACGCTAGATATTTTGACCCCAAGAGATTCCATAACACGAACTTCGACGGAGAGTTCTTCAAAGTCCAAGGGGGAATATCAATACCACGTCCGCCTCAGGGACACCCGGTCATTATCCAGGCAGGGGCTTCAGAGACCGGAAAAAACTTTGCTGCAGAGACGGCTGAGATTGTCTTCGGTACGGGGTCAAGTTTTGAAGGTGCGAAGGACTTTTACGACGACCTCAAGGAGAGAGTCACCCACTTCGGGCGTACCGCAGATTCGATGAAGATCCTATCTGGCGTAGAAGTCGTCGTCGGCGAGACGGAAGAGGCGGCACGCGAGAAGCAGGAGGAGTTCGAAGCTCTGGTTCCCATCGATATTCAGGTCCGGGTGGTCTCGGAGGACCTGGAGACCGACCTGAGCGATCTCCCGCTGGATCAGCCAATTCCTGTGGAGCGCGTGCCCAAAGAGTCGAATCACCACCAGCAGTACTTCAACGAAATTGTTGCTCTCATTGAAAAGGGTATGACTCTGCGTGAGGTTGCGAAGACCTATAAGTCCAGCAGCACCACCATTATCGGCTCACCCAAACAAGTCGCAGACCATATGCAAGAGTGGATCGAGGGCGGCGCAGGAGATGGCTTCATGGTCCGGGGCTTATGGAACCCCGGCAACCTCGAAGATTTCGTTGACATGGTGATCCCAGAACTCCAGGGTCGGGGCATGGTGCGGACCGCCTACGAGGGCAGGACCCTGCGGGAGAATCTCGGCCTTGCACGGCCCGCCAACCGTCACGCCAAGTAAACCACGTCTGCACCGAGGTGTTGAAGCCTGCTACTAGCGCCCACGCCGTCTGGCTGTGGGTGCTAGTAGCATCGACCGTCCTCACCCAATCGACGGTCTTTCTTGTACGTCCAACAACTACTTACAAGCTGCTGAGCTTCAACGCTGACGGCATGACGGTCGGCCTCATCGCCGGCCTCTATGCGTTGTTTCCGCTGTTGCTGGCCATGCCCATTGCCTTGCGAGCACAGCGTACGGGCACTCTCATTTACCTGCTGGTCGCTGGCGTAGCAACCCTGATCATCGGGGCAGCGACTATCGCCTTGGCTCCTTCGACCCTGTGGGTGGGGGTCGGCAGTGCGATCTTGGGGTTAGGTCAGATCACCTTCGTGGTGTCGGGTCAAGCTGCTGTGGGTCGGTTTGCAGAAGACCCGGCTTTGGACACTTCGTTCGGCTGGTTCACCGCCGGAATTTCCAGTGGTCAGATGATTGGGCCCTTAGTGGGAGGTCTCCTGATTCAGGAGAGGGCTGGAGGAGGTTCGACAAGTGCAGAACTGCGGTCGGTGGAGCAGACGCTTTGGGTAGGCGCGGCACTGTCCATGTGTGTGATCGTTCTGCTGCTGTTCTTTCGACGATCATTCCGTCAAGAAAAAAACGGCCTGACAGATGATTCCGGTAACTCTGATCGCGAAGATCCTGTCCCGGCTCCACAGAATGAGGACCCGAAGCCCAGTGCGTTGAAGATCATCAGAATCCCACGTGTGAAGTCTCACTTCTTCGCGGCCATTGTGTTGGTGGCTACTGTAGAGGTGCTGTCGGCGTACCTTCCGCTGGTCGGAGAAGAACATGGGATCTCTCCGACCTGGATCGGTGCCCTGTTGGCTATGCGTGCAGCCGCTTCACTGGTCTCACGCATGACGCTGCCTCTTATGAGACGACGATTCTCTCGCCACCATCTTCTGCTGGTGTCTCTTTTTGTCGCCGGTCTGGGCCTGAGCCTCGCTGTGGCGTTCATCAACGTTCTTGCGTTTTCTGTGCCGATGTTCATCGTTGCAGGTTTCTGCATGGGAGTGGGCGTGCCGTTGACGATGTCGGTCATCGCTCAGACAGTTCCCCAACAATGGCGATCTTCGGCGCTTGCGCTCTCACTGGCAGGAAACAGATTCGGCCAACTCGCAATACCTCTCGTTGCTGGAACTGTGACCGGAGTAGTAGGCGCCGGAGCGGCGATTTGGCTCTCCTGCGCCCTGCTCCTGAGTTCTGGTGCAGAGAAGCTCCTGAGGAGTAGAAGCACAGGACCGGACTAGACGGCTGGTGGGGAGGGACCAGAACGGCGCCGGAGCGGCGAAGGAGCTCTTCGCGCTGGTAAACTTTACCGTACGTAAGGTATAGTTTGTGCGGTGGTGACGAATCGCAGACTTCACGCAGAGCCGGAGAGCACCGACACCGGAGCGCTCCGGCTCGCTGGTGTGGCGGCAGAGACCGCTGCTCCGGATCATTCGCTGACCCGCTGGCAGCGGTGGACGGTGCTGGGCATCGTCTCCTCTGCCCTGCTGCTGATCGCCCTGGACAATACGATCCTCTACACGGCATTGCCGGTGCTCTCCAGCGATTTGGGGGCCTCAAGCTCACAACAGCTGTGGATCATCAACGGCTATCCGCTCACCATGGCTGGGCTGCTGCTGGGATCTGGTGCGCTCGGCGACCGGTTCGGGCACAAACGAGTCTTCCAGATCGGACTGCTGATCTTCGGGGCGGCCTCACTGACCGCTGCCTTCGCCCCGAACCCCGAGGCGCTGATACTCGCCCGGCTGCTCAAGGGTGTCGGGGCAGCGGCGATGATGCCGGCCACCCTGGCGTTGATTCGCATCAGCTTCGCCGCCGAGCGCGAGCGCAACATCGCTATCGCTATCTGGGCAGCCACCGCTACAGTGGGCATGGCGGCCGGCCCGGTGGTCTCAGGGGTCCTGCTGGAGTGGTTCTGGTGGGGCTCGGTGTTCTTGGTCAACGTGCCGATCGTGATCATGGCGAGCATCCTGATCATCGCCATCGGACCGCGCAATCTCACCAATCCCGCCCGCCGCTGGGACGCGGTCTCCTCCGCCCAGGCATTGGTGGGGATGGCCGCCTCAGTGCTGGCGATGAAAACCTGGGCCGAGGCTCCCCTGAACCTTCTGCTGGCAGTGGTCTCCACCCTCATCGGTGCCCTGGCGATCACCGTGTTCGTGCGCCGCCAGCTCCGCCTGATGCGTTCGGACACCGAACCGCTGGTGGACTTCGCCGTCTTCCGCAACCGCGGATTCAGCGGTGGTGTGGTGGCGGCCGGGGCCTCCATCTTCGCCATCATGGGCCTGCAGCTGGTCATCACTCAGCGCTACCAACTGGTGGAAGGCTTCACCCCACTGCAGGCCGGGCTGCTGGTCACCGCACTGGCGGTAGCCTCCATGCCCTTCGCGCTCTTCGGCGGTGCGGTGCTGCACCGGGTGGGGCTGTTGGTACTCATTGCAGGCGGTATCGGCACCGCCGCAGTGGGTTCAGGGATCACCATCATTGCCGCACTCCAGGATTCACTGCCGCTGCTGATCAGCGGACTGGTGGTCGCAGGAACAGGCCTCGGGGCATCGATGTCGGTGGCCTCCAGTGCGATCATGGGCAATGTTCCGCCACACCGGGCGGGGATGGCCGCCTCCCTGGAAGAGGTGTCCTACGAGTTCGGCGGACTGGTGGCCGTGGCGACCATGGGCTCGCTGCTGACCTTCGTCTACTCCCGGGCGCTGGTCCTCCCGGCAGGGCAACACGAGTGGATCAGCCATGCTCCAGCGGTGGCGCTGTCCAGCGACGACGCCCGGATCGTCTCTGCGGCTGCGGCTGCTTTCGACTCCGCCTACCTGGCGGTTTTGGTGGCCACCTGCGTGGTCGTCGTTCTGGGCGCTGCCGGCTGTGCCTGGCTGCTGGCCCGCTACACCCCGGGGACACCGTCCCAGGCGTTCCCGGACAACCATTAGGCTGGTGTCTCGATGAGGGAGTCCAAACGAGAAGCTGCCCTGGAGGCAGCCAAGCGCGTGGTTCAGCGCGACGGCGTGACCGCACTGTCCTATGAGGCGGTGGCTGCCGAGGCCGAACTCACCAAGGGCGGGCTGCTCTACCACTTCCCTTCGCGTGAGAATCTGCTGCTGGCGCTGCATGAGTATGTGGCCGGTCAGTGGGAGCAGTGTATGTGCCGTGAAGTGGGTCAGCAGGACGACGCCGGCCTGGACGACCAGACCAAGCTCGAAGCCTATGTGCGCGCCTCGCAGAACCCTGACCGTGCCGAGCTGCTGCTGACCCTGGAGGCCGCTACTCAGAACGAGGCCGCACATGCGGTCTGGAGCCGAATCTATGACCGGTGGGCGGCTCCGATGCCGGTGGCTGCCGAGGATGACGAGGCAGTGCGCCGCTTCATCGCCCGGCTGGCCGCCGACGGTCTCTGGCTCTACGAGTCGATCAACGAGGCCACGGTAGACCCGCAGGTCCGTGACCGGCTGGTGCAGGAGATCACTGCCCTGGGTCAGACCGGTCAGCCGTAGGTGGGCTCGCGCCTCTTGAGCGTCCGCACTACCGCATAGGTCACCGGTAGGAGCAGCCACTCCACCAGGCACTTGTAGATCACGCCGAAGACGAAGTAGCTGCCGAACTCGGTCCAGCTCATCATCACGAAGAGGTCGACACCGGGAAGGGCGTTCAGAAACAGCGGGAACGCGGTGAAGGCCAGCAGTCCGAAGACGAAGGTGTCCACGGTCTGGCCGAAGACGGTCGAGGACATGATGCGCGCCCAGAGATTGGACTCGCCGAAGCGCTGTTTGATCTTCACGATGATGATCGAGTTCATCATCTGGCCGAGTACAAAACCGATCAGGGAGGCGGCCAGAATCCGTACGTAGACCCCGTCCCAGCCGAAGAGCACCTCGAAGGCCTCCTGGTTGTGGGAGTCTCCCAGTGCGGGGGAGGCGGTGACCAGGCCGAAGACGACTGCGCCGATGACCATGACCGCGAAGCCGACGAGCACCGCCCGCAGAGCTGCTGTGAAGCCGTAGACCTCGGAGATGATGCCGCCGAGCAGATAGGTCAGCGGGAAGAGGAAGACGCCGCCGTCGACGACCCAGCCGCCGAAGTCCATCTGCTTGGTGGCGGCGATATTGGAGATCAGGTAGAAGGCCGCGAGCAGGGAGACCAACACAGCGTAGAACTGGCTGCCGGGGTGGGCGAAGCGGGCGTTGCGGGTTTCTCCGGGGGCCGCAGCAGGTGCGGACCCCTGCCCAGGGGCGCTATCAGACATCGTCATAGGTGGGTCCTCTCGTCAGGGTGGTTTCCAGGTGATTCAGAAAGCCCTCCGCATCAATGGAGCGGATGAGCTCAGCGTTGGGCGCACAGCCCCAACGACCAAGCCAGTCTGCCACAGTCTCACCCCTGGTGAGGGTGCCTCTCAGCTCGACGTCGACGGCGGCGGTGCTGGTCCCGGCGGCGGGGAAACCCCGCTCGCCTCTCGGCTGGCTTGCGCGAGCCTTCGGGCCTGAAGCGCTGGTCCCGGCGGCAGGCACAGGTCCGGTCCAGGGGATGCTCGCCTCAGGTTTCCGCGCCCACTGCAGGGCTGCGGCGAGCACATAGGGGTCGTGGATCTGGGCCAAATAGCCGTGGCCGTCGTACTCATGGAACTCGAAGTAGAAGCGCAGCGCCTCAGCCAGATGTCCCAGCCACCGGCGCCATACCGGATCCGCTGCGCCGTGAAGGATCCGCTCAAGCCGCTCCGGTGTCATGACGATGGATTCGGTGGCCTCAAGGGGAGCGAGCACGGGAAGCTGCTGGGCAGCGGCGAACTGCCGGTAGACCATGGCAGTGGCCTCCGGGTCGAAGTCTGTGTTCCACTCCGTGGTCGGCTTGGTATTGCCCCGGTGGTTGAAAGCCCCGCCCATGATGAAGATCCGTCTGAGCAATCGGGGCAGTTCTGGTTCCAGCTCCAGGGCGAGCGCAAGGTTCGTGCAGGGTCCGGTGACCACAGCGATCAGCTCGCCCGGATGTGTGTGGGCGGCATCCACCCAGGCACGGGCCGCGGAGACCGGAGACGGTGTCGCCGACGGCTGCGGGAGAACAGCGTATCCAGTGCCGGAGGGGCCGTGGGTGTCATCTGCGTATGCAGGCACGGTGCCTTCGGCGGCATGCCGAAGCGGCAGCTCTGCCCCAGGGTGCACCGGAATCTCGGCTCGGCCGGCCAACTCCAGCCAGCCCAGCGCGTTGTACACGGTCTGCTCAGCGGGCACATTCCCTGCGGTGGCTGCGACGCAGGTGATCTCCACATCGTCTTGACACAGCAGATAGCCGAGGGCCACGGCGTCGTCGATGCCGGGATCGCAGTCTAGGAACAGTGGAATCATCACCGTCTATTCTGCCTCCGTCTCTTGACCTGACGGGGGGAATTCTTCATAAGGTGGAATGAAGGGAGTGAGGTTCATGACAGAGACCGTCCGAGCTGAGAAGGCAGAGACTGAGACCGGAATCCGGCAGGACGATGTGCCGTGGGGCCGGGGATGGAACTGGCTGCTGACCAATCCGGAGAAGACCGGCTACCGAAGGGTGTTCTTCAACGGTTGTGGGCTGCTGTTTGGCGCGGTCCTCGCCGTATATCTGTTCCAGAGCACCTCGCAGGACGGCCTGTTCCTCCAACTCGGCAACGGAGTGCAGGTGATTGGCGGATCGCTGGGGCTGGTGATGCTGTGGGCCGGAGGTGAGTTGCGTCGCGCGCAGAAACCGCTGCGGGACGCGGAGAAGCTGCGGCAAGCCTCGGGTGCTTCGGCGGACTTCCAGGCCCGCCGGGTCAGCATTTCTAGCGGCAGTCAGGCGTAGCTGCCGGCCAGCAGCACGCCACCGCCGTCGACTCCCTTGGCGCCCTGGATGAAGTCCTCACCGGCACCAGCGACATCGTCACTGGAGTAACGATCCACAATGCCCATGACCCAGGACTTCTGCCCAGCGGCGTGGAGACGGGCGACGACGCCGTCGGCCGCCTCAGCCGCCACGACCGCAATCATGCCCACCCCCAGATTCAGCGTCCGCTCCAGATCGGCCTGCGGCACCCGACCCAGCTCGGCCATGACGGAGAAGACCTCTGGCCAGGCCCAGGTGGAACGGTCCACTGTTGCCAGCAGGCCGGCGGGCAGCACGCGGGCCAGATTGGCAGCCATTCCGCCGCCGGTGACATGGCTGAAGCCGCGCACCGGAGCATCGGGGGCGATCTCCTGCTCAGCAGGATCCCCATTGAAGGCCCTGATGAGGTCCAGGCAGGCTGCGGTGTAGAGCCTGGTCGGCTCCAGAAGCTCCTCGCCCAGGGTCCGCCCAAACTCGGGGACCTGACGCGAATGGGCCCAGCCGGCTTCCCGTACGATCCGGCGGACCAGGGAATACCCATTGGAATGGAGGCCGGAGGAGGCCATCCCGATCACCGCATCACCGGGCTGCACCCGTTCTGGACCCAGCACTGCGGAGGCGTCGACGACGCCGGTCGCCGCGCCGGCGACGTCGTACTCGTCCTCGCCCAGCAAGCCCGGATGCTCTGCGGTCTCCCCGCCCACCAGAGCGGTCTCCGCCTCAGCGGCGGCTTTGGCGATTCCGGAGACGATGGAGGCAATCCGTGCCGGCTCCACTTTGCCGCAGGCGATGTAGTCGGTCATGAACAGCGGCTTGGCCCCGGTGACCACGATGTCGTCGACCACCATGCCGACCAGGTCGTATCCGATGGTGTCGTGGAGGTCCATCGCCTGGGCGATCGCCACCTTGGTGCCCACGCCGTCGGTGGAGGTCGCCAGCAGGGGCCGAGGCAGCCGCTTGAGTTCCGAAGCGTCATAGAGTCCTGCGAACCCGCCGAACCCGCCGACCACCTGCGGGGTGTGAGTGGCCTCGATATGGGCCTTCATCAGCTCCACGGCACGGTCGCCGGCCTCCACGTCCACTCCAGCTGAGGCATAGGTGATCGGTGAAGTGTCAGTCATCGGCGCGCCCCAGTGGTGATGTCGAAGGCACCGTTGCTGGCACCGTTGGCAAGTGCTTCCTCCCTCAGCGGAGGCTCGGCCCCATCGAGCTCGAACTCAGCGTCCGGGCCGGGCTCGCAGCCGGACTGGGGACGGCGATGCGGCATACCGGGCAGCACCGGCTGCTCCAGCAGCATCTTGCCGCGCCGCTCATCCGGGGGAAGCTCAATCGGGTACTGGCCTGAGAAGCAGGCGGTGCACAGTGTGGAGCGCGGCTGCCCGGTGGCGGCGATCATGCCCTCCTCTGAGATATAGGCCAGGGAGTCTGCGCCGACGGCGTTGTTGATCTCCTCCAGGGTGGCTCCGTTGGCGATCAGCTCGGCACGGGTGGCGAAGTCGATCCCGTAGAAGCAGGGCCATTTGATCGGCGGGGAGGAGATCTTCACGTGAATCTCGGCCGCGCCGGCCTCTTTGAGCATTCTGACAATGGCCCGCTGGGTGTTGCCGCGGACGATGGAATCATCCACCACCACGACCTTCTTGCCGCGCACTACATGCTCCTGCACGTTGAGCTTGAGCCGGATGCCCAGCTGGCGGAGGGTCTGGCTGGGCTGGATGAAGGTGCGGCCAACGTAGGCGTTCTTGATGAATCCCTGGGCGAACGGCAGCCCGGAGGCCTCGGCGTAGCCCACTGCGGCGGGGGTGCCGGACTCGGGCACCGGGATGACGATATCGGCGTCGTGGGTGTCCTCCCGGGCCAGCTGCCGGCCCATCTCCACGCGGGACTCGTAGACGCTGCGGCCGTTGATATTGGCATCCGGTCTGGCCAAGTACACATATTCGAATACACAGCGCGCCGGAGCGGACTCTGCGAACTGGTGGGTGCGCACGCCGTCGGCGTCGATGGCGATGAACTCCCCGGGCTCGACCTCCCGGATGATGGAGGCGCCCACAGTGGCCAAGGCGGACTGCTCCGAAGCCACCACCCAGCCATTGTTGAGCCGGCCCAGCACCAGCGGACGCACGCCCTGTGGATCACGGGCCGCGTAGAGGGTGTTCTCGTCCATGAATACCAGGCAGAACGCGCCCTTCAGCGTGGGCAGCAGGGCCAGGGCCTGCTCCTCCAGGGACTCCCCGGGCTGGTCCTTCAGCAAAGCGGTGACCAGAGCGGTGTCGGTGGTGTTGCCTTGGGCCAGCTCGCCGAACTTGGCCGCGCCGTGGCGGGCGACCACCTGGTCATAGAGATCTGCGGAATTGGTCAGGTTCCCGTTGTGGCCCAGGGCCACCGTGCCGTGCGGGGTGGCCCCGAGGGTGGGTTGGGCATTGGACCACTGGTTGCCGCCGGTGGTGGAGTAGCGGCAGTGGCCGATGGCGATGTGTCCGCGCAGCGCATTGAGGGTGGCCTCGTCGAAGACCTGGGAGACCAGTCCGACATCCTTGTAGACCTGGATGTGGTCACCGTCGGAAGTGGCAATGCCGGCCGACTCCTGGCCGCGGTGCTGCAGAGCGAACAGGCCGTAGAAGGCCAGCTTGGCGACTTCCTCACCGGGGGCCCAGACGCCAAAGACTCCACATTCGTCTTGAGGGAGCGGGTCCTCATCAAGGAGGTGGTGATTGAGGCGGCCGTCTCCGCGAGCCATGCTCAGCGTTCTCCCGCCGGTTCGATGTCATAGGTGGTGCTCCGCCGTCGCATCATCTTCTCCACCGTCAGCCATGCTGTGGCTCCCAGTGTGACCGCCGGCAGGCAGAGCACCAACGTGATATAGCCCAGTGAGGCGCCACGCGAGTAGTTGGGGTCTTGGGGAGTGGAATACACCAGGACGACTGCCGCGGTGAACGCTACCGCCGCTGCGCCGACCATGAACGGCAGAAGCTTGGGGGCGCGGCGAACGCTCACCTGACGGTGCTGCGTGCTTGGGGGCATAGAGACGATTCTACTGCGCTGGCGCTCTAACCCTCAATCGCCTCGAAAATCTGGACGCGGGTGCTCATCCGGCGATCCGCAGCAGCGGCAGATGGACTGAGAGGTCGGCACGGGTACCAGAGGCAGTGATGCTGCCCGCCTGGTGGGCTGCAGCCCAGCTGATGCCTCCGGTGGCCAGCCTCAACCACGTGGTCGGATCGATCTCGATCACATTCGGCGGGGTGCCGCGGGTGTGGCTAGGACCTTCTACGCACTGGGTGACGCCGAAAGGCGGAACCCGGACCTCCACCGAGTGCCCAGGTGCGCGTTCGGTTAGCTCCTCCAAAAGATAACGCACAGCGGTGGCAAGTGTCCGGCGGTCAGGGGAGTGCCCGGCATCGTGCCGCTGGCCCCACGTCCGCACCGCAGCCTGACCGTCCTGAGCGGCAATCCGGCGTCGTGCCACAGTGCGCTTCTCCTTTTCAGTGGTTTTGGGGAAATCAGCAAGCATCCTAGAGGACCCTGAAATCCCAACAAGGGCCTGGTATTTCCTTTGGACGGATCGGGGGCAGGTCTCAGAGTGCTGAGGCCACGCTCTCTGAGACGCGCAGTTCACCGGCAAGCAGTTGGTCAGCGCCGCCGGTGATCGGTTTGACCAGGATCTTCAACACCCGCTCGAGATCATGGAGCTCGACTTTGCCGGCGGCAGCCAACAGGCTCAGCGCCACCAGATGGTTGGGCCGCGAGGAGCCGTCGAGGGTCTTGACCGCAACGGTTGTGCCGTCGCCAGCGGCCACCACCAGTACGCCCTCAGCCCCGGACTTGGCCAGCAGCCCGAGCTGCTCAGTGACCACCGTGTCTGATTCACCCTCCCCGCGGACCGCCCAGGGGTAGTCGAGCATGGCCTGGGCCACGGTGAAGGCGTGCACCTCAGCCTCCCGGCGGCTCAGCGAGGAAGTCATCCGCCCGATGCCGCGGGCCAGGGCCGTCAGGCTCATGGCAGCCGCCGGCGCCCCGCAACCGTCGACTCCCGTGGCCGCAGGTTCCTCGCCGCAGTATTCGGCATACACCTGATTGACCACCTGCTGGACCGGATGGTCGGGCTCTGCATAGGTGGCCAGGCGTGAACCCTGGGTCCGTGCGGCGGCAAGGAAAGCTGCATGCTTGCCCGAACAGTTGAACGCCAGCGCGGTCTTGCCCCGCCCAGCCTGAAGGTGAGTTCGCAGGTCAGCGCTGTGTCCCGGATATGCCGCGGGGCACCTCAGATAGGACTCATCCAGCCGTTCCTTAGCCAGTGTGGCGGCGGCCAGGTCCTGGTGCCGTGGTGAGCCCACGTGCGATCCGCAGGCCAGAGCCACGGCTTCGGGGCTGATCAGCGCACCTGCTCGCAGCGAGGCAACAGCCTGCAGCGGTTTAAGCGCAGAGCGGGGAAACATCGGCTTCTGCACGGCGCCGAGACTTTGCAGAACGGTGCCGTCGGGGGCGATGAGTACCGCTGATCCGATGTGGCGGGATTCAATGATCCCTCCCCGGGTCACCACCGCCAGCTCAGCAGATTCCGATGCAGTGGGTGTATGCAGAACGGTGGTGGAGGTTCCTGTCATGGAGCCAGTCTACGGGTGTGATTTTGTCCGCTGCAGGACCAAGAGCAACTTACCCGGGTCCAGGGCGCGGTACTGGTGGGCGGTGATTCTCGTCTGACCTGCCGGGGTACCGACTGTGCGGTTCAAGGGTCCATCAAGGGTTTGGTGCGTGCATCTTAGGGGTGGTTCACAGGTTGAATGTCCGTGAGGATTCGGTCAGGATTCGGGTCCAGTCTTGGGGGGGAGGGGTGATGGCCCATCGGGTCCAGTTCCACAAGTTTCGCGTTCGGGGCCGCTTTCGCCAGCCGTTTCCCCTGCCCTGGCGGAGCCATCGAATCCTGCCTCCCTGTGACGATGAGCATCGGGTGAACCAGGCTCTGGGCATGGGTCAACGGGGACGAATCTCGCCACTGGGTGGCCTGCAACGTGGCGTCCAGATATCGCCGAACGCCTCCGTAGGCGGTATCACGGTAGAACGAGATGAGCTCGCTTGGAGCATTCACTACTGTCAGTCCAGCAAGTTCGTCCTGCTCTTCTTCCGCTGCGGCCAATGCCGCCATGAGCCCGCCCATCGAGAACCCCAGCAACACGATGGATGAAACACGCGGTTGTCCTCTGATCCAGGTAAGAACACGGCCGATGTCCTGTGCTGCGCTGAGGCCGTAATCGTCGACTCCGCTGGAACCTGGCCATCCGCGCATCGAGATGCTGACCGCATGCCAGGAGCGGGAACGCACCTGATGAGCCACCGGTGCCATCGTCGAGGCGTCTTCGCCCCAGCCGTGCAATAGCAGAATCGCCGGAGCGATGCTGTCATCCCACCATGTGTACCCGCCAAGCTCTACATCGCCCACATCGAGGGTGACCGGTAGAGCCCCGCCAATGTCGGGCAGGTGGTTCAGTGCCACCATCGCGCCCTTCTGCATGCAGGTCTCATAGGATCGATCCTCTCATCGCGAGCACACAATGCAGCGGGATCTTCGAGACGAACGCACCTTCGCAACATGCACTGAACAGTTATCGACGGCCTATAGGCATTCGGTCCCCCGGACGGCAGATCGACGTCCTGGAACGACACTAGCCGGGCCAGCACCCGCAGAGGCAACTGTGCGGCTGTGGTGAGCACTGTGGAGGCACAGTGACGTTCGTGATTCTTGAAATCTCTTAAGCCGTTGAGAAGGTGCCCTATGTTCCGATTCAGTTAACCGAATGTAAACAGCTCATCAAAACTCCCTCCCAAACCGCCAATTCATACAGAGTAAGACACGCAACTGGCCTTAAAGACTGTTGAATCGGGGCCTGGTGGGGTGTTTCACCGTGAATATACGCTTTTTCTAGCCCTATCCGCACCAGAGTTTTCCGTCTACGACGATCCCCCTGCGGGTCCACGACGACCACGAAGAGAGCAGCCATGACAGTCAAGAAATCCACAGACGAGATATCGCCCAAGGGCGGGTCCCGGCGCGTACATCCGGTGGACCAGGTCCCTCCCACACCCAAGCTGTTGACCTATGGTTTCCAGCATGTCGCAGCGTTCTACGCCGGCGCTGTGATCGTTCCACTGATCATCGGTGGGGCACTGGGGGTCTCCGGGGATGACATGATCCGCCTCATTCAGGCCGATCTGCTCACCTGCGGAATAGCATCGCTCCTGCAGGCTGTCGGAATTCGCATCGGTAAGTTCCGCATCGGTGTGCAGCTGCCCTTGCTGCAAGGGGTGGCATTCGCCGGCGTCGCGCCGATCATCACCATCGGTTTCATGGCCGGAGGCGGCTCTGAATCTCTGCCGCTCATCTTCGGCTCAGTGATCATCGGCGGGATTGTCTTCTTCCTCGTCGCTCCGTTCATCGCCAGACTCGTGAGGTTCTTTCCTCCTGTGGTCACCGGCTCGGTGCTGACCATCATCGGCATCACGTTGCTGCCGGTCGCCGCGAACCATGCCATCGGAGGGCAGCTCGGACTGCCCGGCTTCGACTGGTCCTATGACGTGATGGGGGCCTCTCCCGGGGGTCACGGGGACCCCACCAGTTCGACGAACCTTGCCTTCGCTGTCGGAACCATCCTCTTCATCCTGTTGCTTCAGCGATTCTTCAAGGGCTTTATGTCCACCATCGCGGTGCTCCTGGGCCTGATCGCCGGTTCTGCAGCGTGGTACATCGTCCATCCCCACGAGGACTGGTCGAGTGTGACCGAGGCAAGCTGGTTCTGGTTTGCGACTCCATTTCACTTCGGAGCGCCAGAGTTTGCCATCATCCCCAGCCTGCTGATCGTTCTGGTCATGATGATCACCGCCATTGAGACGGTCGGCAGTCTTTACGCCACCGGCGACATTGTCGGCAAAAGGATCAAGAAGCAGGACATCTCCGCCGCGCTACGAGCAGATGGCGTCTCTACTGTGCTTGGCGGATCTATGGGATCGTTCCCCTATACCTGCTTCGCCGAGAACATCGGTCTGGTCCGGGTCACTGGCGTGAAGAGCCGGTGGATCGTCGCAGTTGCCGGTGGATTCATGATCATCCTGGGGCTCTTCCCGAAAGCCGCCGCTCTGGTGGGAATGATTCCCGAGCCAGTCCTTGGCGGAGCTGCTCTCATTCTCTTCGCCGCTGTTGCGATCGTGGGGATTCAGACCTTGTCCACGGTGAACTTCAATGACCACCGCAACCTGGTGGTGGCCGGTACATCGATCGCCATGGGTGCCTATGTGATGGCATTCCCCGCGGTGGAAGAGGCTGTCCCTACCTGGCTCTCCTGGTACTTCTCCGGCGGTATCGCCGCCGGTGCATTCACCGCTCTGCTGCTGAACATCCTCTTCTTCCACATCGGTGGGAAGAAGGGCCCGGCCGTCACCACGGACGCCAGCGGTGAACGAGTCCATCTGGCCGAAATCAATGAGATGACCGAAGAGCAGTTTGAGAAGACGTTCGACTACGTCGTCCAGGGCAGCAAGTCGACTCTCGAGGCTGCGTATTCACTGCGTCCGTACAAGTCGGCATCTGCCCTGGGAGAAGCATTCCAGGACGCTCTGCTCACAGCGAATGAGGCCCAGCAGAATGAACTGCTGCAGTCCTTCCCGGATCTCGGGGCAGAGGAGTCCGAGGGAAACTATCTCGCCAGAGAGCACGGTGAGAGAGCCCTGGGGAACCTCCAAGAGGATGAGCACAATGACATTGTCGAGCTTGCCACGACCTATCGGGGCAAGTTCGGGTTCCCCTTGATCGTCTCCGCACGAGACCACGACCGGTTCGACCAGCTCTTACGCTCCGGGTGGACCAGAATGGACAACTCATTCACCACGGAGCGCCAGGCGGCACTGATCGAGATATCCAAAATCGTCAACTACCGCTACGAGCAGCTCGTTGCCGAAGCTAACCCTATTTCGAGTGCGCGTTTCGGCCGTTTCGACGAGCTGGAAAGTCAGTAGAAGGAACGTCATGCGAACGTACCGCGGTCATCTCTTCCACATCACCGGCTCACCGTCTCTCGAAGATGTTGCCGACCATCTCGTGTCGATTCCCGATGGCGCTCTTGTGATCGCAGATCAGGGCACCATCGAATGGATCGGGCCGTTCGACTCATTGCCAGAGGTGTACGGCTCTGCACCATTGACAGACACCGGCGGGTTCATCCTGCCGGGCTTCGTCGACACCCATATCCACTTCCCGCAGACATACTCAACACAGGCGTTCGGCGGTGGTCAGCTGCTTGAATGGCTTGATCAGAGCATCTTCCCGGCCGAAGCACAGCTGGCAGATGATAGCCTTGCGGACCAGGTGGCCAGTGACTTTGTCAGGCGGCGGATCACCTCAGGTACGACTGCTGCCATGGTGGTCGGCTCAGCCTTTCCCGGTGCGCAGGACGCCCTGTTCCAGAGGAGCCTCGCAGCTGGTCTGCGTGTGGTGAGTGGCCGTGGTGTCCAAACGGTGGGGCCCCCTTCAGCAGGTGCACTTCTCACCGGTGAAGATGAAGCCATCCAGCTGGTGGAGGAGGAGATCACGCGCTGGCACGCTGTGGACACGGGGGATCATACAACTGCTCTGGTTCAGGTGGCCGTCGTGCCCAGGTTCAGCCTCTCGGTCACGCCACGCACGCTGGAAGCGCTCGGTGAGCTTTATGCCGGCGTCCGCGATCAGGGAGTCTATTTTCATTCCCACCTCAACGAGAACAACCGACCTGGGGATGGGGAGATTGCTGCGGTGCTGGCTCAGTACGGGGTGAGCAGCTACCTGGATACCTACGATGGCAAGTTCCTGCCCGGATCAGCTGCGGGCGGCCGATCACTCTTGGGCAGGCGGAGCATCATGGCACATGCCGTGCACTGCCAGGACTCGGAACTGAGCCGAATGGCTGAAACGGGAACGTCGATCGCCCACTGCCCCACCTCTCAGCTGTACCTCGGATCAGGCACGATGCCGTGGCGGCGTTCTGCAGCGAAAGGAGTCACTATTGCCCTGGGCACCGATGTCGGGGCCGGGGACGAATGGCTGATCCCCCGGGTGCTCGGTGACTGCTACAAGGTTCACCTCTCCGAGTCCGGCGATGCAGGCATTGCGCTGGGCCCAGCCGAACTCCTGCACACCGCCACGCTTGCCGGAGCACGTGCCCTGGATATGGAGGAGCGGTTCGGCAATCTCGACCTGGGCAAGGACGCCGACTTCATCGTCGTCGACCCGCAGAGATGGGAGCCACTGGCCCAGGTGATTGAACACGGCGTGCGCTCTGATGATGCGGCACTGGCAACACAGCAGCTCTTGTTCACTCTTCTCCTGGGGCTGCGGGAACCGGCTATCGCCGAGGTCTATGTCCAAGGCCGCAGGGTCCAGGCCTAGAAGCCGCAGGGTTACATCAGCTTCAGCGCCAGATAGAGGTCCGTTCGGTCAGCATTGTTGCTCAGGTCCTTGTTCGTGATCTTCTCCACCCTCGCGATGCGATACCGAAGCGAGTTCACATGAAGATGCATGGCTTCCGCAGTGCGGACCCATGAGCAGTCACAGTCGAGAAAGGTACGGAGTGTGGCCACAAGCTCTCCTCGGTAACGGGCATCATGAGCAATCAGGTCCTTCATGATGGAATCGACGAAAACCCGCCGCAACGGATCGGGAACCGCAGCCAGAAGCATCGTCGAGGACATGGTACTTGTGCTGTCCCGTATCACCAGCGATGTGGTCGGCTCAGTCTCGGCGGCAGCCAGTTGCAGACAGTAGCGGGCGATTCGCAGGGCACCGCCCAACTGATGAGAGCCGGCAGAAGCACTGATGCCCACCTGCAGGGTCCCCAGCTCAGTGCAGGTAGTGGCCAGCAGAGTGAGCGCCTTGGTGAACACCTGCACGGGCTCGGCGCCAACATAGGGTGGTGCGTCAATCGACTTGGCAGGAAGAATCACGATGACGTGCTCCTCAGCCTCTGTGGCCACAATGGTGCCGGGAACATGCTCGGCGGCATCCGCCAGAACCCAAAAAGCAAGGTCCTGGAGGTCGTCCCGGCTATTTCTGTCGAAAGCCCCAGCGAGGACGTAGAACTGGTCTGAGTCCTCCATTCCAGCATGACGGCGGTACACCGCCAACTCCGGTCCCTCGTGGTCGCCGGCAATGAGTTGAACCAGGCGGTTGGCGGAGGCGTTCGTCGAGTCGCGCAAGCTGCCCCTGTGCTGGACCCGGTACAGACCCACGACTGCCGCCAGCTCTCGGACGGTGTCGAGAACGGTCGGATGCCACTGCCGCCAATCGCCGCTGACAACCAAGAACCAGCCGGTTGCTTGATGCTCGCCGGTTCCGGTGATCATCAGGGCGCTTATGGGCTCACCGCGCGAATCGGCGAAGGTGAAGGGGGATTGATCTGAGGATATGGCCTCATGCAGAAGTGCGGCAGTCTCGTTCTGTGAAAGGGGCGTCGGACTGAGCACAACTTGCCGGCCGGAGGCCGTGATCACCCAGACGGCTCGCCCGAGGTCATCGGCTGAGCGGGTGATGAGCTCATCCAGCATCTGACCGCGGTAGACATCGGTGAGAAGATCTCGTTGGCGGATGAGACCAGCTGCCAAGTGGTCCACTCGTTTGCTGGCCAGGGCGTCAGAGACAAACGCAGTGATCGAGGCAAAAGACACCTCCGCGGGAACAGAGAACAGCGGGAGCCTGTGCCGATGGCAGGCTGCTACGACATCGTCGGGAACATATCCCAGAAGTCCCTCGCCGGCGAACAGCGCAATTGCTCCTGCGTTGGCCACTCTCCCCACGAAAGCATCACTGTCTCCGGGGTTCCTCCGCCACACCATGCCGGTCATGACCAGTTGGCCGCGCGAGAGATAACGACCCGGATCAAGCAGGTCAGTGGTGTATGTCCAGTTCACCTCTCGTTCAGGTGCCCCGTCGACCGAGTAGAGGGTACGGATGCGCAGCTGGCGAGCATCAAGCAGCTCCTGCAGCTTCATTGCTCAACTCCTGCGGCAGGCAGGGTCCGGGGGGCGGCTCGCAAGGAGCGGGATGCGACTTAGGTGCTCGGCCATATGCGACTCCGTCTACAGTGCTGTGATCTCTCAATCGTAGCGCGGGCGGGGGAGATGTCCGAGCGGGACCGCGTGTGCTTCAGGTCATACCTGACCTGGGTATGTAAACCGGCCAGTGCCCTGCCGGTCATCGACGACCCGGCTTGGTGTCCACCTCACGATGCTTACGCCTTCAAAGAGGTGACAGGGAATATATTTCAATTTTGAAATATTGTGAGTAGTGCGGCTGACGAGACTTCACCGGACACCATGCCCGTGATGCCGCGCCCGCACTATGAGGAATTCGTTCGAAAAGGAGCACAGCACTATGACACGCACAGACACCGGCAAAGTTGCCCTCGTCACCGGGGGAGCCCAGGGAATCGGGGAGGCGATCGTCGCACGGCTCCACGCTGACGGGTTCCGCGTGGCTATCGCCGATCTCAACCTCGAGCTTGCTGAGACTGTTGCCGACAGGCTCGGAGGCAAGAGCGGCGGGGCGGTAGCACTGAAAGTCAACGTGGCAGACCGTCAGAGCGTCTTCGCTGCAGTGGAGCAGGCTCAGGCCGAGTTCGGCGGTTTTGACGTGATCGTGAACAACGCAGGGATCGCACCCCAGTCGCCGATTGAGGACATTTCAGCCGAGAGCATCGAGAAGATCTTCTCCATCAACTTCAACGGTGTGGTCTGGGGCATCCAGGCGGCGACCACAGCGTTCCGCGAGCTCGGACATGGCGGCAAGATCATCAGCGCCGCATCCCAGGCCGCTCATGTGGGAAATCCAGGTATCGCCCTCTATTCGGCCACGAAATTCGCTGTGCGAGGGCTCACCCAGACCGCCGCCAGGGACCTTGCCCAGTATGGGATCTCCGTCAATACCTATGCCCCGGGTATCGTTCGCACACCCCTGATGGAGGAGCTGGCGAAGAAGACGGCTGAGTCCGCTGGCAAGCCCGAAGAATGGGGCTGGGAGCAATTCACCCACGGCATTGCTCTGGACAGGCTCTCAGAGCCGGCTGATGTGGCCAACGTCGTGGCCTTCCTCTCGGGGCCGGATTCTGACTACATCACCGGGCAGTCCATCATTGTCGATGGTGGAATGGTCTTCAACTGAATCGTTACGTCCGAATCCCACCCGGTCTGAATTAGGCTGGAGCCGTGAAGATCTTAGTGGTGGGCCCTGGCGGCCGTGAGCACGCGATTGTCCGAGCGCTGCGGCGCGATGATGCCGTCACTGAGGTGCATGCCGCACCCGGCAATGCGGGCATCGCCCTGGATGTGGTGACCCATAGCGGTGTCGATGCCAGCGACCCGGCCGCGGTGACCGCCCTGGCCTCCGCAGAGAACTTCGACCTGGTCGTCGTAGGCCCCGAAGCTCCTTTGGCTGCCGGCGTTACTGATGCCGTCCGTGATGCTGGCATTCCCGCCTTCGGCCCCAGCGCAGCCGCCGCGCAGTTGGAGGCATCGAAGGCTTTCGCCAAAGAGATCATGGCCGCAGCCGGTGTACCCACCGCAGAGGCTGTCCATGCCAGTGACCTCGGTACCGCTGCTGGGGCACTGGACCGCTTCGGCGCCCCCCACGTGGTCAAGGACGACGGCCTCGCCGCGGGTAAGGGCGTGGTGGTTACCGATGACCGGCAGGCCGCGCTCGCCCACGCTCAGGCATGCTTCGATGCCGGGGGCACGGTGGTCATCGAAGAGTTCCTGGACGGACCGGAGGTCTCGCTGTTCGTGATCAGCGACGGCGAGAACCTGGTTCCGCTCTCACCTGCCCAGGACTTCAAGCGGATTTATGACGACGACGCCGGCCCGAACACCGGCGGCATGGGCGCCTATACTCCGCTGGACTGGCTGCAGGATTACACCGAGACCGATGCTGCCGGCCTCACCCGGAACTTTACCGAGGTGGTGGTGGACCAGGTGGCCCGCCCGACTCTGGCGGAGATGGCACGGCGTGGCAAGCCCTTCATCGGCGTGCTCTACTGCGGCCTCGCGGTGACCTCCCGCGGCGTGCGCGTAGTGGAGTTCAATGTGCGCTTTGGCGATCCCGAGACCCAGGCCGTGCTGGAGCGGCTGGCCACCCCGCTGGGCGGACTGCTGCTGGATGCGTCCACCGGTGTCCTCGGCGCTGACCGTCAGCTGGAGTGGTCCGAGGGCTACGCCGCGGATGTGGTGATCGCCGCAGAGAACTATCCTGACTCGCCCCGCAGGGGAGATGTGATCACCGGGGTGCCGGAGGCCGAAGCACTCGACGGTGTGGCTGTTCTCCATGCCGGCACCGCGGATCAGGAGGGTGCGCTGGTCACAGCCGGCGGGCGGGTGCTCGCCGTGGTCGGCACCGGTGACACGCTGCAAGAGGCAGTGGACCGTGCTTATGCCGGAGTAGATGCGATCAGCTGGCAGGGTGCCCAGCACCGCACCGATATTGCCGCCAAGGCGCTGCGCGGAGAGATCACAGTAGGGGCCGAGGGATGAGCGCGGCCGTGCAGGACACGAGCCCGTACAGTCCGCAGGAATTGCCAGGGTGGGAGCACGTCTCCTCCGGCAAGGTCCGCGAGATCTACGCCCCGGCCTCGGGCTCCGCGTGGCACGGGAAGCAGGTTCTCCTGATGGTCGCCACTGATCGGATCAGCGCCTATGACCATGTGCTCACCCCGGGGATCCCGGACAAAGGCGTGATCCTCACCCAGCTGAGCCTCTGGTGGTTCCAGCAGTTGGCGGCTGAAGGCATCGGCAACCATGTGGTCACCGCCGAGGTGGGAGAGCGTGGTGTGCCAGAGTCCGTCGCCGGGCGCGGGATGATCGTGAAGCGACTGGAGATGGTCGAGGCCGAGGCCATTGTGCGCGGATACCTGACCGGCTCCGGGCTGGCCGAGTACCGTGAGTTCGGCACAGTCAACGAGATTCCGCTGCCTGCAGGGCTTGAGGACGGAAGCCGACTGCTCAAGCCGATCTTCACCCCCTCGACCAAGGCCGAGCAGGGCGGCCACGACGAGAACATCAGCTTCGAGGACTTGGAGCACACGATCGGCACCGACCTGGCGAGTAAGCTGCGCGAGGCCAGCCTGAAGGTTTACTCCCTGGCTGAGGCCATCGCGCGTCAAGCTGGCATCATCCTGGCCGACACCAAGTTCGAGTTCGGTCTGGATGAAGCAGGTGGGCTGGTGCTCGCCGATGAGGTACTCACCCCGGATTCCTCACGGTTCTGGCCGGAAGCCGAATGGGAGCCTGGGAAAGCTCAGCCCAGCTTTGATAAGCAGTTCGTGCGCAACTGGCTCAGCTCGCCGGAGTCCGGGTGGACGAATCAGAGATCCGTCCTTCCCTCAATCGCCTCGGGAGGCCCTGAGCAAGCTCAGGTCTCCTCTCGGCTCAATCGTCCACGGGACAGAGCCGGTGATACCGCCCCGCCACCGCTTCCAGAGCACATCGTCATTGCTACCCGGGACCGCTATCTGGACGCCTACCGCCGGCTCACCGGAACTGATCTGAACCTCTGAGCTGGGCGGAGTCTTTCAGCTGCGCGGAGAGCTCGGCAACATCCGCCCGCAGTAGGCGTATTTGCTGGTGGAGCAGCTGATGGTCGGGCTGCGGCTCCTCGGGCACCTTGGGTGAGGAATCGCTGTGGTCTTTTCCGGCGCCTGCATGGACGGAGGGCATATCGTGCAGGGTGTTCATGGCGTCCACGATCACCGCGATGATCAGGTTCAGCGCGGTGAAGGCCGCCAGGATGATGAAGGGGATGAAGAACGCCCACGCCCAGGGATGCTCAGCCATCGCCGGCCGGACGATGGTCTCCCAGCTGGAGAGTGTGGCGATCTGAAACAGGCTGAACAAAGAGGCGCCGAAGCTGCCGAAGAACTCCGGCAGGGTCTCGCGGAAGAAGGTGGTGGCCATCACGGTGGCTACGTAGAAGATCAGGGCCAGCAGGGCACCGGTGGAGAGGATCCCCGGCACAGCGTGCAGTAGGGCTGAGATGACTTTCCGCAGCTGTGGCAGCGAGGAGATCAGTCGGAGCACACGTAGTACGCGCAGGGTGCGAAGCACCTCGAACCCAGCACCTGCCGGCACCAGTGCAACGCCGACCACCACAAAATCGAAGACGTTCCACGGATCGCGGAAGAACCGCCAGCCGAAGGAGACTAGCTTCAGCGCGATCTCCATCACAAAGATCACCAGGCAGGCGGTGTCGATGCTGATCAGCACCGGACCCACAGAGTCCATCAAGGCATCCGAGGTCTCCATGCCCAGCACAGCGGCGTTGAGCAGGATGACAGCGATCACGAACCGCTGGATGGCGGCAGACTCCATCCATGCGCCGAGACGGGCGCGCCAGGGCGCAACAGAAGTTTCGGGGGCATATGACATCTGTTAAATCGTATCCCGATCCTCCGACGTGCGGTGTGGGTCAGGACTGCATGGTGGCGCTCCAGGCGCTGTGCAGCTTGGCGAAGTAGCCGCCGTTGGCGATGAGCTCGTCGGGTGAGCCGTCTTCGATCACGCGGCCCTCGTCGATGACCAGCACCCTGTCGGCAATGGCGACGGTGGAGAGCCGGTGGGCGATGATCAGTGCTGTCCGGTTGCCCAGCAGCCGCTCCAGCCCCTGCTGCACCAGCTGCTCAGAGGGAAGGTCCAACGATGACGTCGCCTCGTCCAGAATCAGCACCGCCGGGTCGGCCAGGAACGCCCGGGCGAAGGAGACCAGCTGCCGTTGTCCGGCGGAGATGCGCCCGCCGCGTTTGTTGACGTCGGTGTCGTAGCCTTCGGGAAGGCTCAGGATGAACTCATGGGCCCCCACTGCCTTGGCTGCGGCGATGACCTGCTCATCGGTGGCCTCGGGCTGGGAGAGCGCGATGTTCTCGCGGATCGAGCCGGAGAACAGGAACGCCTCCTGGGTCACCATGGCCACATGCCGGTGATGATCATCTTCGGCAAGCTCGCGCAGCTCGACCCCGTCCAGGGTCAGTGAGCCGGAGGTGACATCGTAGAACCGGGCCAGCAGCTTCACCAGGGTGGACTTCCCGGCCCCGGTTCGGCCCACCACGGCTACGGTCTGGCCAGCCGGAATGTGGAGGTCGAGCTTCTGCATCACCACAGGGCCGTCATCGGTGTACTGGAATTCAGCCTCTCTGAACTCGATCTCGCCCTGGCAGTCGGAGAGCCGCTGAGGCTTCTTCACCTGCCGGACTTTGGGGGTCTCCTCCAGCAGGCCGGAGACCTTCTCCAGGGCGGCGGTGGCTGACTGCAGTGAGTTGTAGAACATGGCGATCATGTCCAGCGGCTGGAAGACCCGCTTGGTGGAGAGCACAATGCCCAGCAGCAGCCCGGCGCCCAGGTCCCCTTCCAGCACCCGGAATCCGCCCCAGAGCAGCACGGCGGCCACAGAGATGTTGCCGATGAGCATCAGTCCGGGCTGGAGCACACCGAAGAGCCCGATGGAGCGAACCATGTCATCCCGGTAGACCTTGGCCAGCTTCCGGTACTGCCGGGAGCGCGCGTCCTCCCGGCGGAAGGCCTGCACGGCGCGGATGCCGGTCATCGACTCCACAAAGTGCACGATCATCCGGGCACTGGAGATGCGGGTCTGACGGTAGGCGATCTCTGCGTTCTTCTGGTACCAGCGGCCCAGGAAGAAGATGGGCACCAGGGCGCACAGCAGCACCAGTCCGGACCGGAAGTCGCTGATCCAGATGTAGACAGTGGTGAAGAACATGAACATCAGTCCCTGCACCAGCTGGTTGACCCCGCCGTCGAGCAGTTCGCGTAGCGCTTCCAGGTCCGAGGTCTGCCGGGAGATGACCTTCCCGGAGGTGTAGTCCTCGTGGAAGTCCAGGCTCAGCGCCTGGGTCTTGCGGAAGACCTCATCGCGCAGCTTATAGAGCATAGCCTGGGAGGCCTCGGCCGTCATGCGGGTGTACCAGTAGAGCAGCACTCCGGCGGTGATCGCGCACAGCAGATACAGCAGAGCCGGAAGCCAGAGCCCGACGGCGTCGCCGTCGATCAGCCGCGGCAGCCCCCAGTCGATGGCCAGCCCGCCGGCGATGAAGGGAGTGGCGGCCTGGGCGGCCTGGGAGACGACTACCGCAAGCGCGGTCACCAGCAGCTTGCCGCGCACGCCCTCTGAAGCTCGCCAGAGCAGCCAGAGCGACCGGCGTCGGATGAACTTCCGTTCGGCCTTGCCGAAGGTGACTTCTTCCTCGGCGGCGGTGCCGCGCAGATGGGCGAAGTCGTCCTGGTCCCGCGGCGGGGTGATCTTGGAGAGATCAAGTGCAGCAGTATCAACGAAGTGAGCGTCGTCGTTATCCACCGGGCGGCCGTTGGAAGGTGCATTATCAGCACTCATGTATGCACCTCCGTAGTTGCTTCTTCGGCGGGAATGGCGTCCATCAGCTCTTCGCCGGAGGGAACCGGCGGTTTCATGATGCTGGAGTAGGTCTCGTTGCGGGTCAGCAGCTCGGTGTGGGTCCCGACGTCGTCAATGCGGCCTTCGTGGAGCAAGGCCACCCGGTCGGCCATTGCCACCGTGGAGGGCCGGTGCGCCACGATCAGCGTAGTGGTGCCCTCCAGAACCTGGCGGAGCCGTCCGGTCACGCGCTCCTCGGTGCGCACATCCAGGGCCGACAGCGGATCATCCAGCAGCAGCACGGAGGGCTTCGCAGCGATCGCGCGGGCCAGAGCAAGGCGCTGGCGCTGGCCGCCGGAGAGGCTCAGGCCCTCCTCGCCGATCCTCGACTCCAGCCCTTCGGGCAGGGTTTCGGCGAACTCGGCGTCGGCGGTGTGCAGCGCCTCAGAGAGCACCTCCTGAAGCTGATCAGACTGTGGCGCTGCCGCTCGGTGCGGATGGGATGGATCGTCGTCGTCGCGCTGGTGGCCGGTGCCCAGCAGCACATTGGACTTCACCGTGGTGGAGAACAGGGTGGGATCCTCGAAGGCGACCGCCACCCGGGAGCGCAGGTCGGGCAGGCTGTAGTCGCGGACGTCGACGCCGTCGATCCGCACGCTGCCGCCGGTGACGTCGTAGAGCCGCGGCACCAGGTTCAGCAGGGTGGAGGTGCCCCCGCCGGTGGCGGAGACCAGGGCCATCGTCTCTCCGGGCTCGATGCGCAGGGTGGCACCGCGGATGAGATCCTCCGCGGCGTCGGGGTAGCGGAAGTGAACGTCCTCCAGCTCCACCAGGCCACGCTCCTGCGCGGTATGGGGTTGGGCAGGGGAGACGATGTCCGGCTCCACGTCCATCACGTCGATATGCCGGTCGATGGAGGTCTTGGCCATGAACACCATGCCGATGAGCATGCCGATGCCCTCAATGGGCTGCTTGAGCACCACCGCCATGGCGAAGAATCCTGCCAGTGTGCCGGGGGTGAGGTCTCCCTGTGCTGCCAGGTAGAGCCCGGTGAAGATGCACAGGGCCAGCACGCCTTCGGGCAGCAGCACCATGAGCATCTGGAATTTGGCCAGGGTGCGCATCTTGGAGACTTCCAGGTCGCGCAGGGTGCCGGCTTCCTCTTTGAAGCTGGAGCGCGCCCAGTCCCCGCGTCCGAAAGCCTTCAGCACACGGATCCCGTGTACAGACTCCTCGACCTTGGTGGCGACCTCGCCGGCCTGGTCCTGGGCGGACCTGGAGTAGTGGACGAACTTCCTGCGGAAGGCGGGCCCGAGCGCGATCACCGGCACCGCGGCGCAGAGGAACAGGCCGGCCAGGATCGGCGACCAGCTGAACATCACGCCGATGCCCACCAGCACGGTGATGGTGGCGGTGACCAGCATCAGCGAGCCGAAGGCGAAGAACCTGCGCAGCATGTTCAAATCAGCGATCGCCCGGGACTGCAGCTGACCGGCCTCCCAGGCGCCGTGGAACGCTGCCGACTGGTGGATCAGCCGCTCAAACAGGGAGACGCGCATATTGGTCTCGGCGTCCGAGGCCGGGGGGATGACGAAGAAACGGCGCAGGAAGACGAAGATGGCTTCCAGGACTCCCAGGCTGAGAATCACCGCGAAGGCAGTCCAGACCACCGCAGCGGTAGTGCCCCCAGCTTCGATGTCATCCACCAGCCCGCCCAGCACCACCGGAATCGCCAATGCGATCACGCCAGCCCCAATGGCCGCGAGCACGCCGAAGAACCAGCGCAGCTTCAGCCCCTCGATGTAAGGGATCAGGCGCGCCAGTGCCTGGATGAGAGTGCGGCGCTGACCCGATTCGACCCTCTGCCGGGCAACCCTTTGCTGGGCGCCGGCCTGCCGGGAAGGCTCATCGCCGCGTTTCCGTTCAGATTGTTGCATACTGCAACTACTTTACTCCTCGATCCGGGGGAAGGACAAGCTGCTCCTGTCATGCCCCTTTGACAGTGATCAGAGTCGCCTCGGGCGGGCAGAACAGGCGGATGGGGGCCTTGGCGGAGGTGCCGATTCCTGCCGAGACATGCACGTGGGTCACACCCCCGTCAGCCCTTCGCGCCGTGTGGAGCCCCTTGGCGTACTTGGTGGGCAGATCGCAGTTGGTGACCAGGGCCCTGCCGCCCTGTCCGGACAAGGAAGGAAGACACACCTGTCCGCCATGGGTGTGACCGGCGAGCACCAGGCCGGCCCCGGAGTCGGCGAAGGTCTCCAGTACCCGCCGCACCGGTGCGTGGGCCACTCCGAGCTTCAGGGCGGGGGCTCCCTCCGGCCAACCGGTGAATGCGTCGAGCTCCAGGTGAGGGTCGTCCACGCCGGAGAACTCCAGCCTGAGACCGGCGATCTCTGCGGCACTGTGCGCATTGGTCAGATTCGCCCAGCCGGCGGCTTCGAACGCGCCGAACAGTTCCTCGGTCGGCAGGGTCGTCGCGTGCGGGTGCAGGGTGGAGGGGCCGCGGAAGTACTTCAGAGGGTTCTTGTACCGCGGGGCGTAGTAGTCATTCGACCCCGGCACGAAGCAGCCGGGCAAGCCCATCAGCGGTTCCAGGGCCTCCAGCACCTCATGCACGGCCCGCGGGTCCGAGAGATTGTCCCCGGTGTTGACCACCAGATCAGGTTCCAGCTCCGCCAGCCGCTGCAGCCACCGGTACTTCTTCCGTTGCCCGGGGACGTAGTGGATATCGGAGATGTGCAGCACTCTCAGCTCACCCGGAAGGTCAGGGACTGCCACTTCTGCACGCCGCAGAGTGAAGCGGGTGAGCTCCACCCTGTTGGCATAGATCAGAGTGCCCAGACCGAGGGCACCGAGGGCGCCGGCTGCGGCGGCCACTGCCTGGGCCCTTGTTCTCGGCCGGGTGTTCTCCGCTCTGGCTGTTCCTGCCCCGAAGGCAGGATCAGTCGTCGTCGTCATCGTCGTCGTCGCTGCTGGAGCTGCCGCCGCCCAGCTCGGACATGGAGTAGCGGCCGCCGTATCCGGAGCGACGCTCGTCGAACGGTGAGTCGTCGGCCTGGCGGAAGTCTCCGGTGTCCCGGGAGGGGGCCACCTCGCGCATGTAGTCGTACCACACGGGGAAGGCGATGGTGCCGGCGTAGGTGTCGTCGGGGACGTTTCCTTCGTCCCACATGTTGTTGTTGTCGTCCATGCGGGTGACGAATGCGCTGGTGGCGATGCCCTCGGTGTAGCCCTGGAAGGACATGCCCGAGGCCCTGTGATTCGTGCCGGTTTTGCCGGCCATGGGGAAAGGGGCGTCCCCGTCGCGCTGTCCGACGTACAGGTTCTGCTCGGCGATGTTGATCATGGTGTCGTTGACCTGAGCGACCACGTCGGGATCCACGACCTGTTCGCAGTCCGACTCTGGAACCTCGTACTCGTTGCCCTGGGCGTCAGTGATCTCCAGGAGTGACCGGGGGGTGCAGATGGTTCCGTCATTGGCAAAGGCGGCATAGGCGCGGTTCATCACCAGCGGAGTGATAGAGGCCGATCCCAGCACGAAGGATGGGGTGTCTGCGCGCAGTGGGCCCAGCGGTATGTCGGCGCTTGTTCCCTCGATGCCTAGCCGGTTGGTCAGATCAGTGATCGCGCAGAGATCCATGTCATTGGCTGTGGCCATTGTGGCGGTGTTGATGGAGTGGAACAGTCCCCAGTCCACGCTCATCCGCCGTTCAGTATTGTCCAACACGTTGGACACTGAGTAGTGGTCTGGGTCGTCGCCCTCGCCCTGGAGCAGGGTCACCGAACCACCGTCCATGCAGCTTGCTTCCCAGCGTTCTCCGTATTCGTATTCGGTCTGGCTGGCATCCACGGTGTCGTCCATCGAATTGCCCTCTTCAACCCAGGCTGCGGCGACGAACGGTTTCAAGATGGAACCGCCCTGGAACCCGTTACCGCCGTTATGAGAGGAGCCCACGTTCATGTTCATGGAGGTGGAGTTCCAGTCATCACTTTCGTCATTGGGGTCATAACGCGTGGACTGAGCCATGGCCAGGATGTCGCCGGTTTGCGGATCCATGGAATTGATCAGTGCCGCGGCATGGGTGCCACCTGGCTGGTGCTGTTCAACGGTGTCCTGGGCATGATGCTGCATATCCGGGTCGAGCGTAGTCACTATGCGCAGGCCACCACGGGACAGCAGCTGCTGACGCTGCTCCTCATCCTCGCCAAAGGCCTCGTTCATCATGAAGTCCTGAATCGCATAGTCGCAGAAGTACGAAGCGAAGTCGGCGGCGATGCAACCGCGCTCATTGTCGAATTCGTCCACCAGGCTCTCTTCCAGGTTGGTGTTCCGGGCCTCCTCGTACTCCTCCTCGGTGATGTACTCCTGGTCGTACATGTTGAACAGCACCGTGTTCCGTCGATTCTCAGCGGCCTCGGGGCTCAGGTCCGGACGGTAATAGTTCGGCGCCTGCACAATGCCGGCCAGAGTGGCAGCCTGCTGGATGTTGAGCTCAGCCGCTGAGATGCCCCAGTAGTACTGTGCAGCAGCTTCCACGCCGTAGTTGACCCCGCCGAGCATGATGATGTTCAGGTAACTGACCAGGATCTCCTCCTTGGTCATCTCCTGCTCCACCTGCACTGCGAGTTTCATCTCCCGCAGTTTGTCGGCATAGGTCTTCTCCTGGATGCCGGCGGCGAGGAAGTTGCCCTCACCGGTGACCACCGCAGCATTGTTGAGCACATTGTTGACGTACTGCATGGTCAGGGTGGAGGCACCCTGCTGGGTCTCTGAGGTGAAGTTGTGCACCGCTGCTCGGGCCACACCCTGGGCGTCCACACCGCCGTGGTCGTAGAACCGCTCATCCTCGATGGCGATCATCGCGTCCTTCATGGTCTGGGCGATGTCATCGGACTCCACCGGGATGCGGTTCTCTTCGTAGAAGGTGGCGATCCAGGTCTCCCCGTCAGAGGCGTACATATGTGAAGGCGTGGACAGCGGCTCCTCGTGGAGCTCGGCGGGAACCTCATCGAGAATGTCGCTGCCGGCGGTGGCCGCGGCGCCGCCGGTGGCAGCCAAGGGGAACACCAGGCCCGCAGCCAGCAGGCCGCAGAGCGTGCTGATGCCCAAGAAGGACATGATTTTTCCCACGGTGGTAGCCGTGTCAAAAAGAGGGGATTTGCGGGGAGCCATGATCTATATGATATCGGCCCCGTCAAACCGCGCAGGATCCCACGCTCAAGGGGCGCATGAACCCCTGACAGGTGTGATGGTCGGCATCAGCTGACCGAGGCGGGCCCTTCCTGACATCAGGGGCCGAGGTGGCCTTGCCGCCCGGCAGAACCGGCGCTGTAGCATGAGGCGGTGACTTCCACTGCAGTTCAAGCCGCCCGCAGCGCTGGATTCCTGCCGGTGATCCTCGGCACCAATATCCACGGCTACACCCATGCCCGCAGCTTCCACGAGACCTACGGCGTCAAACCGGTGATGATCGGCAAGATCAAACTGGGTTTCACCTGGGACAGCAGCATTCTGGAGCTGGAACTCCACCAGGACATTGCCGACGACGCCGGTTTCCTCCCCCGGCTCACCGAGCGGGCCCAGGAGCTGTCCCAGCAGTACCAGGTTCCGCTGCTGCTGGTGCCCAGCACCGATATCTATGTGGAACTGGTCACCCGGCACCAGCAGGCCCTGTCCGAGCACTTCCTCTTCAACACCCCGGAGGAGCCGCTGCGCCAGAAGTTCATGGACAAGCAGCGGTTCTACGAGCTGGCCGCCGAACACGGTGTGGACATTCCCGAGACTCAGGTGCACCAGGTCGGCGAGGCTTTCGAGCTTGAGGTGGACCGCTTCCCGGTGATCATCAAGCCGGCCAACCCCAACCAGTGGTGGCACAACCAGCACAAGGTGGCCAGGCACCAGAAGGTCTACCGGCTCAACACAGCACAAGAGGTGGCCCAGGTGGTTGCTGCCGTGGAGGCCTCCGACTACCGGGATGCGCTCATCATCCAGGAGTTCATCCCCGGCGACGACACCAACATCTGGGACTCGGTGCTCTATCTCAACACGGAGGGCAAGTGCGAACTGGTCACCCTGGGGCGAGTCGCTCTCCAGGAGCATGAGTCACACCTGGTGGGCTCCTACACCGCGATCATCTCCCGCTACGACGAATCGTTGATGCTGACCTACAAGGACTTCCTGGAGGCCGTCGGCTATACCGGAGTGGCCAATGTGGACATCAAATACGACCCCCGCGACAACAAGTACAAAGTCATGGAGATCAACGCGCGCCCGGGCCGCTCCAGCTACTACACCGCCCTGCTGGGCCACCCGGTCATGCAGTACCTGGTCGATGACCTGGTCTTCGGCCGGCGCAAGGAGACCACCCTGGCCCAAGGGGATGTGCTCTTCCACGTCGCGCCCCGCTACATCCTCCGGAAATACGTCACCAATACCGAAGTCCGCGCCGAGGTGGACCGGCTCATCAAGCAGGGCAAGGCGACCAACCCCCTGTGGTACCGGGCAGACCGCTCACCCAAGCGGCTGGCCTATCTGGCCGGCCGGCACCTCCGCCAAGGCAAGAAATACCAATCTGCGACCTGGCGGCTGTGACGGCGCTGTGCTTTACACGTCCGCTAGGCTGTGAGGCATGGCTGAACTGACACAGTGGGAGTACGCCACTATTCCGCTCATCATCCACAACACTAAAGGGATCCTGGACCAGTGGGGCGAGGACGGCTGGGAGCTGGTCGCCGTGCTTCCTGGGCCTGAGGGGAACGCCCCGGTGGCCTATCTGAAGCGTCCCAAGCAATAAGTAGGAGCCCTGAATGTCCTCAGTAGAAGAACGCCTCTCCGCACTCGGCCTCACCGTGCCTGAGGTGGTGCCGCCGGTGGCCGCCTACCAGCCCGCCGTCGTGATCGACAATGTCGTCTACGTCTCCGGACAGCTTCCGCTGATCAATGGAGAGCTTCCGGCCGCCGGAAAGGTCGGCACCGGCCCCAACGCCCAGGTGACCCCCGAACAGGCATACGAGCTGGCCAAGCAGTGCGGGCTGAACCTGATCGCCGCCCTGAAGTCGGTGGTCGACCTGGACAGCATCACCAGAATCGGCAAAGTCGGTGGCTTCGTGGCCTCCGAGCCGGACTTCACCGGTCAGCCCACAGTGATCAACGGTGCCTCCGAGCTCCTGGGACATGCCTTCGGTGAGATGGGAACCCATGCCCGCAGCGCTGTCGGGGTGGCGGTGCTGCCGCTGGACACCCCGGTCGAAGTGGACCTGATCGCTCACCTGTGAGGCCTGGGCGGGCACTGGATCAGCGCTCGCCTCGGTCACTGGCCAAACGCGGCCCGCTTCCCTCAGCTCCCTTGCCCAGCACTCCGCCAGAACCACACAGGAATGCACTTGCCACAGAAATTCGTCCCCGTCATCATCGGGACAGACCTGAACGCCTACCACATGGCGGCCTCCTTCCACGAGGCCTTTGGCGTGAAGCCGCATGTCATCGGTAAGGTGCAGCTGGGATTCACGCACTACTCGACCATCATCGGGCCCATCACCTATGTGGAGAACCTCGACGACGCCGAGGTGTTCGTCCCCGCCCTGCGGGAGTACGCCGAACAGCTGGCCGCTGAGGTGCCGCTGCTGCTGGTGGGCACCAGCGACCACTATGTGCGGCTGATCATCGAGAACGCTGCCCAGCTGGAGGATCTCTACCGGTTCAACTACCCCTCCGAGGACCTGCTCAACGCTCTGCACGTCAAGGACGCCTTCTACCCTCTGGCGCAGCAGCACGGGCTGGAGATCCCGGAGACGCAGATCCACCAGGTCGGGGACCCCGTGGAGGCGCTCGACGGTGCCATCACCCGTTACCCGGTCATTCTCAAACCGGGCAACAGCGTGGAGTACTACCGCAAGAAGTTCCCCGGACAGGAGAAGGTCTACCGGCTGAACTCCTATCAGGAAGTGGCCGGCGTCGTCGGGCGTATTGCTGACTCCGGCTACCGCGGCACCCTCATCATCCAGGACTTCATCCCCGGCGACGACACCTTCATCTGGGACTCAGTGCTCTACCTCAATACTGAGGGCAGGGCAGAGTTCGTGAACTTCGGGCAGGTGCTGCTGCAGGAGCACGAGGCCTCCGCAATCGGCAACTACACCGCGATCATCTCCCGGTTCAACCGCGAAGTCATGACCCAGCTCAAAGAGTTCTTAGAGACCATCGGCTACACCGGGATCGCGAACTTCGACATCAAGTACGACGCCCGCGACGACGCCTTCAAAGTCCTCGAGGTTAATGTGCGCCAGGGCCGGTCCAGCTGGTATGCGACCGCACAGGGGCACAACCTCGCCGGATATCTGGTGGAAGACCTGATCCGCGGCAACCGCCGGGATGAGGGGAAGTGTGCGTATGCGGATGCCGAGGTGCTGTTCACCGTGGTGCCCAAGTACATCCTGCGCAGATACGTCACCGCACCCGGGGTGCGCGACGACGTCGCCCGCCTCATCCGGCAGAAGAAGGTGCGCAACCCGCTTTACTACCGCGGGGACCACTCAGCGCTGCGCCGTGCGTGGCTGGCAGTCCGGGCCGTGCGCTACCGCAGGAAGTACGCCAAAGCCACCTGGCGTGAGCAGGTCTAGAACCAACCGGCCCTAGCGGGAGCGCTGGCGGATCCGCTGGATGTCGAGGATGACCACGGCGCGTGCCTCCAACCGCAGCCAGCCGCGCTGGACGAACTCGGCCAGCGCCTTGTTGACCGTCTCCCGGGAGGCGCCGACCAGCTGGGCCAGCTCCTCCTGGGTGAGTTCGTGGGCCACCAGGATGCCGTCGGGTGCGGGGCGGCCGAAGCGGTCGGCCAGATCCAGCAGCGCCTTGGCCACACGGCCTGGCACATCGGAGAAGACCAGGTCAGCCAGGGATTCGTTGGTGCGGGTCAGGCGCTTGGCCAGCGCCTGCAGCAGCTGCACCGAGATATCCGGGTTGGAGGCGATGATGTCCTTGAGGTTCTGGTGCTTCAGGCCGGCCAGCCGGGTCTCGGAGACCGCAGTGGCTGTCGCGGTGCGCGGTGCCGGGTTGAACAGGGCCATTTCGCCGAAGATCTCACCGGGGCCCAGTACGGCCAGCAGGTTCTCACGGCCGTCCGGTGTGGAGCGGCCCAGCTTGATCTTGCCGGAGATGATGAAGTAAAGCTGATCGCCCTGATCGCCTTCGTGGAACACAGAGGATCCGCGGGAGAGCTCCACCTCGGTGAGCTCATTGGTCAGCGCTGAGAACACATCGTCATCAAGGGTGGCGAACAGTGGAGCGCGCCGCAGCACTTCGAGATCCATTACCGTTCCATTCTCTGGGTGTGACATTGACCTTGGGTATGGAATAGAAGTTACCAGGTTGTAGTCCTGTCAGGCTAACGTATATGTTCGTGACTTTACTGGACATCGTCCTGGCGCTTGTGGTGTTGGGCTTCGTGGCCGCCGGTTTCGCCCGCGGAGTGTGGGCAACCTTGGGCGGCGCCGCGGGGTTTTTGGTCGGCGCAGTGGCGGCGTTCTTCGCGATCCCCCTCGTGGCGTCCTGGGTGCCGGACCCGCTGTGGAGGGTGATCGCTGTGATCGGTTGTGCGATCGTGCTGGTGGTCGCCGGACATGCCCTGGGCACGGCGGCAGGTGCCGAGGTGCAGCGGATGTTCCGCTCCCCGGCGTTGCGGACCGTCTCTGCGCTGGTGGGGGCGGTGGTGAACCTCCTGGTGGCTTTCGTGGTCATCGCGGCCTTGAGCTTCTCGGTCCAGGCCATGGGATTTCCGCAGGTCAACCAGCATATGAAGCAGTCGGTGGTGCTGCAGGGCATCAACACGGCCATGCCGGACCGGGTGGAGGCGGTGTTCGCCGATATGCGCTCTGCGGTGATGGCCTCAGACATCCCGGAGCTCGCCCAGCTGCTGGTCCCGGAGGTCGAACACGCGCCGGAGTCGGGTGAGCTGACCGACGCCGCGGCGGCGACGTCGCAGGCGGTGGCCCGGATCACCGGTGTGGCTCAGCAGTGCGGCCAGTCCCAGTCCGGTTCGGGGGTGGCGGTCTCGCCGAACCGTGTGGTGACCAACGCCCATGTGGTGGCCGGTGTCTCTGAACCTACGGTGGAGATGCCCGGCGGCGAGGTCCTCACCGCCCGGGTGGTTCATTTCAACCCCGCCAGGGACCTTGCCCTCTTGGCGGTGGATACGCTCGAGGTCGCCCCCGCCCCGGTTGCCGGACCCATGGAAGCCGGTGTCACCGGCTATGTGATGGGCTATCCCTCCGGTGGGCCGTTCGTGGCGTCCCCGGCAGTGGTGCAGGCCCGCGATGTCTCCCAGATCAACAACATCTACGGGGCCTCGCCCTCCGAGGTGGAGATCTATCAGCTCAACGCCGATGTGCGGCAGGGCAACTCCGGCGGGCCGCTGGTGGACCGGGACGGGAATGTGGCCGGAATCGTCTTCGCCCGCGCCATGGAGGGCAATGCGGTGGGGTTCGCGGTCACAGCCGACGCCGCCGGCGATGTGCTCTCCAGCCCGGACTCCTTCACCGAGACGGTCTCCACCGGTCAATGTGTGGAGCGTTGATCATCCCACAGCCCACACTGCGCACAAGTGCATCACGCGCGCAGGCTGCGGTCGCGGTCAGGATCGAAGCAGCGCAGCGAGGTGCTCGACGGCGAACCGGTAGCCGGCTACCCCCGCCCCGGCGATCACCGCGCTGGCGTGGGGGGAGACGTAGGAATGGTGCCGGAAGGATTCACGGGCGTGCACATTCGACAGGTGCACCTCCACCACCGGGAGATTCACCGCCGCCAGCGCATCGGCGATCGCCACCGAGGTGTGGGTGTAGGCGGCCGGATTGATCACGATGCCTTCGGCCGTGCCGTGGGCAGCCTGGATCGTATCGACCAGCTGGCCCTCATGGTTCGACTGCACCGTGTCCACCGCGAAGCCGCGTGCGGCAGCGGTCGTTCGGCACAGCTCATTGATGTCCTCGAGACTCTGTGTGCCGTAGATCCCCGGTTCACGGGTCCCGAGCAGGTTGAGGTTCGGCCCATGCACAATCAGCAGCCGTCCGGTCTCAGTCATTATTCGCTCGCTTCCCACATGTCACTGCGCGAACCAGGGTGTCCCGGCTCGCTGTCTTGTCAGACTACCCCTCAGCACCGCGGGCCGCTGTAGACGTGGATGTGCAGGTGTTTCGAATCCTGGTAGTTGCCCAGATTCGTGAGCACGCCCGCTGCGCCGTGTTCCGTCTCCACTGCATGGGCGACTGCCTGGACCGTCTGGAACAGTGCTCGCATATCCGCTCCGTCCTCAGCGGTGACTGAACTCAGGGATGCGATATGACGCTTAGGCACCACAGCGATGTGCACCTCCCAGAACGGGCGAGTGTGGTGGTAGGCCAGGACCAGCTCATCCTCGTGCACCACATCCAGCCGTTCAGGGTGCGGGATGGCGACGTCGCAGTAGAAGTCGGAGCCGGAATACAGATCTGAGGTCACTGGCTCAAGCTAACAGGGGGAGAGCGCATGGTTGCCGCTGTACCGTGAGGTGAGGCTCGGTGCGTAGTCAGCGAGCCGGCTTCAGGCGCGCCCCCGGAACCAGCTTTAGGCGTGAAGGCCGGCGTGAGCCGGCCGAGAGGCGGCGGGACATGTGCCCGCCGCCGGAACCGGCACTGATCAGCTGCCGTGCTTGGCACGCATGTCCTGGGCGATCTGTTCCATCACGGAGGGATCGGCCAGGGTGGAGGCATCCCCGACGTCGTCGCCGTTGGCCACGTTCTTCAGGAGTCGGCGCATGATCTTGCCCGATCGGGTCTTCGGAAGCTCCGGCACCACCAGGACATTGCGCGGCTTGGCGATTGGTCCGATCTCCTTGCCCACATGCAGCCGCAGCTCCTGCTCCAGCGCCTCTTTGTCCGAGGTCTGCTCCGCGGCTGCTCCGGTGAGGATCACGAACGCGACCACGGCCTCGCCGGTGGTGGCGTCCTTGGCGCCGACCACCGCCGCCTCGGCCACGGCCTCGTGGGCGACCAGGGAGGATTCGATCTCGGTGGTGGAGAGCCGATGCCCGGAGACGTTCATCACATCGTCGACCCGGCCCATGAGCCAGATGTCGCCGTCGTCGTCGTACCGGGCGCCGTCGCCGGCGAAGTACAGGTGGCCGAACCGTGACCAGTAGGTGTCCTTGTAGCGCTCGGGGTTCTTGTAGATGCCGCGCAGCATGGCCGGCCACGGCTCTTTGATCACCAGCAGCCCGGCCTCACCGTTGCCGAGTGCCTCGCCTGTCTCATCCACCACGCCGACCTCGATGCCGGGCACCGGTGTTTGGGCTGAGCCGGGCTTGGTGTGGGTCACTCCGGGCAGCGGGGCGATCATATGCGCCCCGGTCTCGGTCTGCCACCAGGTGTCCACGATGGGGGCGGGGTCCTCCTTGGCGGGTTTGCCCGGTCCGTTGTTGGCGCCGATCACCTCGCGGTACCAGAGCCAGGCCTCGGGATTGATGGCCTCACCCACCGTGCCCAGCACACGCAGCGATGAGAGATCGTACTGGTCCGGAATGTCGCGGCCCCACTTCATGCAGGTGCGGATCAGCGTGGGCGCGGTGTAGAGCTGGGTGACCTTGTACTTCTGGGCGATCTCCCACAGCCGGCCCTTGTGAGGGGTGTCGGGGGTACCTTCGTAGATCACCTGGGTCGCGCCGTTGGCCATCGGCCCATAGACGATGTAGCTGTGCCCGGTGACCCAGCCGACATCGGCCGAGCACCAGTAGATGTCCTGCTCCGGCTTGAGGTCGAAGCTGTCCCGGTGGGTGACCGCGGTCTGGGTCAGGTAGCCGCCGGTGGTGTGCAGGATGCCCTTGGGCTTACCGGTGGTGCCGGAGGTGTAGAGGATGAACAGCGGATGCTCGGCGTCATGCGGGACATAGGCGTGCTCGGCCGGCTGCTGGGGCACCAGATCATGCCACCAGACATCGATGCTCTCGTCGAACGCCACCTCCTCGCCGTTGCGCTTGACGACGACGACGTTCTCCACCGAGTGCCCCGGTGACGCGAGTGCGGCATCCACATTCGGCTTCAGCGCTGAGGGCTTGCCGCGGCGGTAGGAGCCGTCAGCGGTGACCACCAGCTTGGCCTCAGCATCGTCCACCCGGGAGCGCAGAGCGTCCGAGCTGAACCCCCCGAAGACCACCGAGTGGATCGCACCGATCCGGGCGCAGGCCAGCATGGCCACCACGGTCTCCGGGATCATCGGCATATAGATGGCCACTCGGTCACCCTTGGCCACGCCCAGCGACTCAAAGGCGTTGGCTGCGCGGGAGACCTCGTCCTTGAGCTCGGCGTAGGTGATCTCCCGGGTGTCGCCCGGCTCACCTTCGAAGTAGAGGGCCACCCGGCTGCCGTTGCCGGCCTCCACATGCCGGTCCACGCAGTTGTAGGAGGCGTTGAGCTCACCGCCGACGAACCACTTGGCGAACGGCGCGTCCGACCAGTCCAGGGTCTCGGTGAAGTCTGTGTCCCAGCTCAGGGTGCCTCTGGCCTGCTCTGCCCAGTACCCGAGCCGGTCGGCCTTGGCGGCGGCGTACTTCTCTGCGGTGGCCACGGCGTCGTCGGCGAATGCCTGACTCGGCGGAAATGTCTGGACGCTCTCACTATCGGGCGCGGTGGTCATGGATGTACCTCCCATTGGACAGACAACTGTGTTGAGGCTCACAATAACGCGGTCGGGGCCTGTGATGCGAGACGTGAGCCGCAGAGTGACCGGCATCACGGATGAACGGTCGGTTTCAGCAGATGAGCGGCACCTGGTTCAGAGGTCGGCCGCGTACAGCCTGAGGCCGATTCACCATAGGATGGGTGTGATGGACAGGACACTCATGGGCAAGAAGAGGCGGGTTCGCAAGGTCAACCGGATCCTGGGGGAGACCTATCCCTACGCGGTGGCGGAGCTGGACTTCGAGAACCCCTTCCAGCTGCTGGTCGCCACGGTGCTCTCTGCTCAGACCACCGATGTGCGGGTCAATGCGATCACCCCGGAGCTGTTCGCCCGCTATCCGGATGCCGCCGCCATGGCAGCTGCTGAAGAGGCTGAGCTTTCGGAGATCATTCGGCCTACCGGCTTCTACCAGGCCAAGACCCGGTCGCTGCTGGGACTGGCCAGTGCCCTGGCGCAGGAGCACGACGGCGAGGTGCCGGGGGACTTGGATGAGCTGGTCAAGCTGCCCGGGGTGGGGCGCAAGACCGCGTTCGTGGTGCTGGGCAATGCCTTCGGGCAGCCAGGGCTGACGGTGGACACCCATTTCGGCCGGCTGGCCCGCAGGCTGGGGATGACGGAGCAGACCGACCCGGTCAAGGTCGAGCGCGAGGTGGCCGAGCTGTTCGAGCCTAAGGACTGGACGGATCTGAGCCACCGGCTGATCTACCACGGCCGGCGGGTCTGCCACTCCCGGCGCCCGGCCTGCGGAGCCTGCCCGGTGGCCCATCTGTGCCCCAGCTACGGGACCGGCGAAACCGACGCTGAGGCCGCGGCGCAGCTGCTGAAGTACGAGCTCGCTCCGGGGCGGGAGGAGCTGCATGAGAAGTTCCTGGCCGGCTACACCCGGAGTCAGCTGCAGACCGAAGGATACCCGCTCAGTGCCTGAACAGGACGACGCCGCCCCGGGGCAAGCAGGCGCGAAGGCTGCGGCTTCTGCACGTGGCCGAGTGCCTGGCCGGGTCTCCCCGCCGGCGGGACTAGCGGGTGCCGAGCCCGCGGCTGATCTTCCGCAGAGCCTGCCGGAGTTGACTGCCGGGCTGGAGTCCCTGGTCAGTCTCGGGGCCGAGTACACCGAGCAGAACCCCCGGGAGGCGAGCACAGGGGTGTGGTGGTGGGGCGTACCCTCTACTGAGGTGCACCAGCGGAAGCCGGCTGGGGCGCAGTCGCGGGAAGCATCGGTGCTGGCACTGTTCTGGCCCGGTCCCGGCGGGCCCCAGGTGCTGCTGACCGAGCGCAGCCCGGAATTGGCCAAGCACCCGGGGCAGATCGCCTTCCCCGGCGGTGGGGCGGAGGACTTCGACCCAGATCCTGCGGCCACCGCACTGCGCGAGGCCCAGGAGGAGACCGGTCTGGACCCGGCCCGGCTCAGGGTGCTCGGGACGCTGCCGCCGGCTCCGATCCTGATCAGCGGCTTCAACGTCACCCCGGTGGTGGCCGTGGCCGAGGACCCCGGCGTGCTGGTCCCCCAGTCCGGTGAGGTCTCCCGGGTGCTCAAGCTCCCGGTCGCTGACCTCGCCCGGCCTGAGCACCGCTATACCGCCGTGGTGGTGCACCGGGGTCCGCGCCTGCCTTCCCCGGCGTTCCTGCGTTCTCCTGCGGGCGGCCCTCAACCGCTCGGCGAGCGCGATACCAATGAGGGGTTCTTCATCTGGGGGTTCACCGGCACTCTGCTGGACCGGATGCTGGGACGTCTGGGCTGGGCAGGGCAGTGGGACCGTTCTCGGGAGATCGATCCCCGCCGATTCCGCCGCTGAGCGCCGAGCGACTCTGCCCTGACGTTCGGGGCCCCAGGGTTTTCCCCAGGTGGCGGGCGTTCATGCGCAACACGCCGGACCCTCCACAGATCTCAAAGTCAACCCGTTGCCGCTTCCGGCATCCCAGCACACTGAGTGCCATGACAAGGACGGCAGCACCCACGGTTTCCACAGGGCCCCCGGCAAGCAACGCGCAGGGCGAACCGGTCCTGCTGCTGGTTGCTGAGGACCAGCGGCTGCGTGACGATATCGCGCTGATCGCCGCAGTGGTCGGTGCCCGTCTGGAGCTGCGCCTCCGCTGGAACCAGGTTGAGGATGCGGTCTCTGAGGCCGCAGTCGCTGTGCTCTGCTCGGCCCAGACCGCCCCGCGCACCGCAGCGCTTGCCGATGAGTGTCTGCTGGTCGGCCATGACACCGAGGCGGTGTGGGCTGCTGTTGCGGCGAACCCCGGCCTGAGTCCAGTGCCGCTGCCGGCGGCCGAGAAATGGCTGACCGAGCATCTCTTCGCCAAGGTGCTCGACCGCGCCCAGGGGCGCGTGATCGCCGTCGCTGGTGCCGCCGGGGGTGTGGGGGCTACGACCTTCACCTATCTCTGTGCGGCTGAGCTGGCCGTTCGCGGCCAGTCTCCGCTGATGCTCGACGCCGCCAGCGCACCGGGCAGCGGAATCTCCGACCTGGTTCGCACCGCGCGCAGCAGAGGAACGCTTACCGGCGGCATGCTGGACTGGCAGGAGCTCAAGGGCATAGAGGGGGAGCTGTCCTCTGCTCAGCTTCAGGGATCGGTCCCGCTGCTGGACGGCATCGGTGTGCTGACCGGACCACCTGCCTCGCGCCGATCGGTGGTCCGGCTCAATGCGGCAGTCGTGGCGGGCAGGAGAGCCTACGATGCCGTCGTCGTCGATGTCGGTCAGCAGACGGAGGCACTGACTGGACTCGGTGAAAACGTCGATGAGCTGCTGGTGGTCACCCGAGCCTCCCGCCGGGGTGCCGCTGCTGCCGCAGAGATGATCAGCTCGGCGCCGCAGAGAAGATCTCGTCTGGTGATCAACGGCGGGGCAGAGCCTGGATGGGGTGCTGCGGAGATGCAGGATGCCCTCGGCGTGCCGGTCGTCGCAGACTTGGCGGTGCAGAAATGGCTGGCCCGCAGCGACGACATCTCGGAGGCCTACGGTCTGCTGCGCAACAGACGTGGCGCGCGGCTCATCGCAGATCTCCTGCATGCGGTGGGTGTCGTCAATGCGTGAAGAGCAGCTGGAGGCCGTTCGTGAACGGCTGACTTCTTCGTCGGAGCCGGTCACCGCCGAGCGGATCGCTGAAGCCGTCCGGGCCGAAGGGCTTGCCCTGGGCTCAGGTACGACGGCGCAGCTGGTCAAGACCCTGCGTGATGAGCTGGTGGGTCTCGGTCCGCTGCAGCAGTTCGTCGACGCGGCCGGAGTCACCGATGTGGTGCTCGACGGCACCGGAAGAATCTGGACTGACGGCGAAGACGGGCTGGTCGACACCGGGCAGCGGATCGGCTCTGAGGAGCAGGCTCGCACACTGGCACGCAGGCTCATCTCGATCGCCGGCGGCAGGCTCGACGAGGGGCATCCCTGCTCAGACGGCAGAATCGGCAACTGCCGGATCCACGCAGTCATCCCGCCCATCGCGGTGGAGGGCACCATGATCTCACTGAGGGTGGCTCGCAGCTCCACGGCTGGTTTGGAGCAGCTGGCCCAGCAGTGGAAGGGCGCTGACCAGTGGGTGCGGGCGCTGAAAGGACTGGTGGCCCGGGGCAGGAACTACCTGGTGTCCGGGGCGACCGGATCCGGCAAGACCGCTCTGCTGGCCGCCATGCTCAGCCAGGTGCCCAGCACTGAACGCATCCTGGTGGTCGAGGACACCACTGAGCTGATCCCGGACCACCCCCATGCCATGCACCTGCAAGGCCGTGGCGGCAACGTGGAGGGTGCTGGCCGAGTGGAGATGGGACAGCTGGTGCGCGAGACCCTGCGCATGCGGCCAGACCGGCTGATCGTCGGTGAATGCCGGGGAGCTGAGCTGCGGGACTTTCTCACCGCGATGAACACCGGTCATGCCGGGGCCGGCGGGACAGTGCACGCGAATTCACCTCAGGCGGTGCCGGCACGGCTGATCGCCATGGGCGCACTTGCCGGTCTCACCCCGGAGACGGTCGCGGTCCAGGCTGCGGCCGCATTGGACGCTGTGATCCACGTGGAGCGCCGTGAGGGGAAACGAATGCCCACCGCACTTGCCGCGCTGAGGTACGACGACGGCAGGCTCACCATGGTGCCGGCGCTCACCATCGGCGCCGCAGGCCTGGAGCGTGGACCTGCCTGGGAGGAGCTGTTGGGATGAGCCTGTTCCTGGGGCTGTTGGCTTTCGTCTGTGCGGCCGCTTGTGTGCTTCTGCTCGTTCCGGCGTTGCGTGAGGCGACCACGAGCCTTCGGCGCGCCGTGAGCTTCTTCAGCCGACTGCCGCTGCTGGTCCGGGAACGTGTCCAGGCGCGTCCGGCGGAGACCCGGAAGGAGGCGGCAGAGCTGCTTCGGCAGTTTGCCGCACTTCTGATGTCCGGACGTGGTGAGGCCCAGGCCTGGACTGATCTGCGGGAGACCTGGCGCCGCAGAGCTCCGGATCACCAATTGACCAAGCTCTGCGCCCAGGTCGCAGCCGCCGAGGCAGCCGGTGCGGGGACAGCGGAGGGGCTGCGCCGCTGCCTGGCCGCTGAGTCTGACCGGGACCCGGAACTGACCAGGCTGCTCACCCGGCTGGTGGGCGTGACCAGGCTCTCCGAACAGACGGGCGCCCCATTGTCAGAACTGGTCGAGCAGCTTGCCTCCTCTGTGGACGACTCCGCAGAGCTTGCGGCAGCAGTCCAGACCGCCACCGCCGGTCCCAAGCTCACGCAGCTGATCCTCAGCCTGCTTCCGGTCGGTGGGCTGGCCCTGGGCCAAACCATGGGGGCTGATCCTCTCGCCATGCTGTTCGGTGGGGGTCTGGGGCTGATCTGCCTGGCTGTAGGGCTGCTGTTCCTGGGCGCTGGAAGCCTCTGGAGCCGCCGAATGATCCAGTCAGTGATGCGGCATGCCTAACCTGCTGACCCTTGGGGCCGCGCTCGCGGCGGGCGCGGCGGTGATGTTGCTGCTGCCGGCGGTTCCCCATCAGACGCGGTCAGGAAGAACCCGGCTTTGGTGCGTTCCGGCGCGTTGGCGGTGTCGTCCGCAGGGCCGCGTGGCCGGCGACGCCGAGGCCGCTGCACTGCTGGACCTCACCGCCGCCCTGCTCTCCGCAGGGGTCGGTATTGAAGCAAGCCTCCTGCGGCTGGCCAAAGCTGTGCCGGGAGCCGAGCCGTTGGCCGGTGTGCACCGGTCCCTGGCGGCGGGGGCCTCATGGGACCAGGCGGCAGAGCTGGTCTCCGAGCATCCGCCCTTGCGCGAGTTCTGCGACCATCTCAGCTTCGCCTACACCACCGGAGCGCCGAGTGCGCGGATGCTGCAGGCTGCTGCCACGCGCGCCCGCGCCGAGCGCAGGCACACCGCAGAGGCTGCGGCGGAGAAGCTCGGTGTCAGCATGATGCTGCCGCTGGGCGCCTGCTTCCTCCCCGCCTTCATCCTGCTCGGAGTAGTGCCTGTGGTGGTCAGCATGCTCCCCGAAGCCCTGGGAATGTGAACCAGAAGGAAGGACGAAAGGAGATGTAGAGAATGTTCTACAATAGATCTATCCTGGAGATGCCCCAGGAAAGGCATCATCCCATGAAGACCTACAGCAAACGTGAGCTGAACCAACACAGTGGCCGGATCCTTCGCGAGATCGAAGAGAGCGGCGAGCCGGTGCTGATCACACCCGGCAACGGCCGCGGCGGCACGTCGTTCATGATCAGCCCCGCGCCCGAGACACCGTATGAGCGGTTGAAGGCTGCCGGGAAGATTCGTCCGGCCACACGAAGGGGATTTCCCGGCCCCATTATGAAGTACGAGGGCGACTTCGACGAGCTGATGCACGAACTCCGTGCCGACTGGGGTGAGGAACGATGATCTACATCGACACGTCAGCCTTTCTCCGAAGTGTCCTGGACCAGGACCTCAGTGGCGCGGTAGCGCGACAGCGAGAGTGGGTAAAGTCCGATGGTCGGCGGCTTATCTCGTCCCAGCTGCTGACGCTCGAGGTACGCAGGGTTCAAGTCCGTACAGGCAGGCAGTGGAGCGAATTCCAGAAGGAGCTCGATTACCTGGAGATGGCAGGGTTCGACGAGGAGGACTTCCAGCTGGCCTTCGACATCGATGTCCATGTCAAGAGCCTGGACGCTCTTCACCTCGCCTCCTGCATGAAGGTCGGTGCCGATGTTCTGATCACCGCCGACAAGACCATGTGCGGTGCCGCCCAGCACCTCGGCATCGAGGTCCGCTGGGCCGGTGACTGATTCCGGCTCAAGCGCCCGGCCATGTTTCCGCAGATGAGCGAGATACTGAGACCATGCTGCTGACGATCACTACCACGCACGCTCCGGCCACGGACCTGGGATTCCTGCTGCACAAGCATCCCGACCGGGTCCAGGAGTTCCCGCAGTCCTTCGGCACCGCCACGGTGTTCTACCCTGAGGCCGGCCAGGAGCGCTGCACAGCTGCGCTGATGCTCCAGGTTGACCCCGTCAGGCTGGCCAGGACCCTGGACAAGAACCGCGTTGACTTCAGTTTGGCGCAGTATGTGAATGACCGGTCCTATGCGGCGTCGTCGTTGCTTGCCGTGGCCTTGGGCAAGGTCTTCTCCACCGCCCGCAGCGGGCGGTGCGACACGCTTCAGGACCTTGCCGACTCCGCCATTGCGTTGGAGATCTCCGTCCCGGCACTGCCCTGCCGCGGAGGTGCGGAGATCACCCAGCGGATCTTCGAACCACTGGGTTGGAGCGTTCAGGCAGTGCCCGTTCCGCTGGACCCTGAGTTCCCCGAATGGGGCGATTCCCGCTACATCGGTCTCAGGCTGACCGGAACGCAGAGGCTCGCCGAAGCGCTCAACCAGCTCTACGTCCTGCTCCCGGCGCTGGATGAGTCCAAGCACTACTGGCAGAGCCCGGAGGAGGTGGACAAGCTCATAAGCGCAGGCACCGGCTGGCTCGCCGAGCACCCCGAGCGCGAGCTGATCACCCGCAGGTACCTTGGACGCTCCCGCAGGCTCCTCGACGCCGCCCAGCAGCGGCTCCGAGAGCTCGACGACGCCAGCTCGCCTGAAGACGAGCCGTTCGAGGAGCTGCCCGAGCCGCCTCCAGGGAGAACCCCGCTGAACGTTCAGCGACAGCAGGCGGTGCTGGATGTGCTGCGAGAGCTCGGCGTGCACCGTGTCATCGACTTAGGATGCGGACCTGGCGCGCTGCTCGCCAGGCTGGTCGAGGACCCTATCTTCACCACGATTGCCGGCTGCGACGTCTCCACCGCGGCGCTGCGGCAGGCCGGGCGGACACTGCACCTTGACCGGATGAGCGATCAGCAGCGCCAACGCATCGAGCTCTTCCAGGCTGCGCTCACCTATGCGGACGAACGTCTCGGCGGATATGACGCCGCGATCCTCATGGAAGTCATCGAGCATGTGGACCTGCCCAGGCTTCCGGCACTGGAGAAGGTGGTGTTCGGCACTGCCTGTCCGGCAAGCGTCGTCGTCACCACTCCGAATCGGGAGTTCAACGTGGTCTACGGCGGCCAGGTGCGGCTGCGGCACCGTGATCACCGCTTCGAATGGACCCGTGGTGAGTTCAGCCAGTGGGTTCGGAGAGTCGGCGATACCTATGGGTATGCGGCGGAGATCCGCGGCGTGGGCGAGCACCTCGAGGAGCTGGGCAGCCCGACTCAGATGGCCGTATTCACCAGAGCAGGAGTGCAGGATGACTGAGCTTCGGCTGCCCGCCCGCGGACTGATCCTTCTGGTGGGTGTCTCCGGAAGCGGGAAGTCCACGTTTGCTGCACAGCACTTCGCCCCGACCGAGGTGATCTCCAGCGACTGGTGCCGGGGGATCGTCTCCGATGACCAGACGGACCAATCCGCCACCCCGGACGCTTACGACGTGCTCCAGTACATTGTGGACACACGGCTGCGGCGCGGACTGCTCACCGTGGTGGATGCCACCAATGTGCAGCCCTCAGCTCGTGCCGCCCTGATCGAGGTGGGCAGGGAGCACGATGTGCTCATCGACGCGGTGGTACTGGAGGTCCCGGACAGTGTGGCTGTCCAGCGCAACCTCGAACGTGCTGACCGGAACCTCGGACCCGGAACGGTCAAGCGGCAGGCCCAGGATCTGCGGCGCTCGCTGAAGCGGATCAAGAAGGAGGGCTTCCGGCGCGTCCATCTCCTGAACGGTCCCGAGGAGATCGATGCGGCCCGGATCGTCCGCGAGCAACCCTGGAACGACCGCACAGAACTGACCGGCCCCTTCGACCTGATCGGTGATGTGCACGGCTGCGCCTGTGAGCTGAGCAGCCTGCTGCTGAAGCTGGGCTGGGAGCTTGAGTACGACGACGCCGGAAGAGCCGTCGGTGCCGCCCACCCCCAGCGGCGCACCGCAGTGTTCGTGGGCGACTTGGTGGACCGCGGCCCAGACACTCCGGGGGTGCTGCGCCTGGTCATGGGTATGGTGAGCTCGGGTTCCGCGCTCTGTGTGGCCGGAAACCATGAGGCCAAGCTGGTGCGGGCCCTGCGCGGCAAGAGGGTCACCGTGAACCACGGGCTTGCCGAGTCGCTGGAGCAGCTGGAAGCCGAGGACGAGCGGTTCCGTCGGGACGCCTTGGAGTTCATGGATGGGCTCATCAGCCACTATGTGCTCGACGAGGGTCGGCTGGTGGTGGCCCATGCCGGGCTCAAGGAGAAGTACCACGGGCGCACCTCGCGCAGAGTGCGCGATTTTGCGCTCAACGGGGAGACCACCGGGCAGAAGGATCAGGACGGTCTGCCGGTACGGGGTGCCTGGCAGACCGATTACCGCGGCGGAGCTACGGTGGTCTACGGGCACACCCCGGTCACCGCGGCCGAGTGGGTGAACAACACCATGTGTCTGGACACTGGCGCGGTCTTCGGCGGGGAGCTGAGCTCCCTGCGGTACCCGGAGCAGCAGATCGTCTCGGTGCCGGCCCAGCGGCAGTGGTACCCACCGCCTCGCCCCATCGGGCCGGTGGCCGGCGGGCGTGCTGGTTCGGCCCTGAAGATCACCGATGTGATCGGCCAGCGGTGGCTGCAGACCGAACATGCCGGAAAGGTGAAGATTCCCGAGCAGAACGCGGCGGCGGCACTGGAAGTGATGAGCCGGTATGCCGTCGATCCCCGCTGGCTGGTGTACCTGCCGCCGACCATGTCACCGGTTCCCGCCACCGCGGTGGGGGAGCACCTGGAGCGCCCGGAGCAGGCGTTCGAAGACTACGCCTCATGGGGAGTCCAACGTGTGGTCTGCCAGGAGAAGCACATGGGCTCGCGGGCGATTGCTGTCATCGCCAAGGACGCTGCGGCGGCTCAGCGACGTTTCGGCATCGATGACGGCTTCGCCGGGATGATCTACACCCGTACCGGCCGCCAGTTCTTCGAGGACGTCACGCCTCTGGTGGAGGGCCTGCGGGATGCGGTGGCGCCGTTGCTGGAATCGCTGGAGAGCGACTGGCTGATGCTGGACTGTGAGCTGCTTCCGTGGTCGGCCAAGGCTGAGGAGCTCATCAAGCACCAGTACGCCGCTGTTGGTGCGGCGGCAGGCGCCGCTCTGCCGGCGGCGGTGTCTCTGCTGGACCAGGCGGCGGCAAGGGGATTCGGGGCCGGGCCGCTGCATGACCTCGGGCAGCTCCGTGATGCAGTGGCTCAGCGGCTGCAGAACGCATGGGCCTTCCGAGATGCCTACGCCCGCTACTGCGCACCTGCCGATGGGCTGACCGGCGTGACGCTGGCACCGTTCCAGGTCCTCGCCTCAGAGGGAGAGGTCCATACGTTGACCAAGTCCAACGCCTGGCACATGGAGCAGCTGGCACAGCTCGACCACCCGCTCATCACTGCCACCCGCCACCGGTACGTGGACCTGGCATCACCGGCAGAATGGGAAGCGGCCGCTCAATGGTGGGCGGATCTCACCGTTTCCGGGGGTGAGGGCATGGTCGTCAAACCCGCCGATGTTGCTCAGCGCAGGGTCCAGCCCGGGCTGAAGGTTCGCGGCCGTGAGTACCTGCGAATCATCTACGGTCCCGACTACACCGACTCCTTGGACCTGCTGCGCCGCCGGAAACTGGGGAAGAAACGGCAGATGGCTCAGCGTGAGCACGGTCTCGGCATCCAGGCGCTCGCTGACTTCATCGGCGGCGAGCCGCTGTGGAAGGTCCATCAGTCGGTCTTCGCCATCCTCGCGCTGGAATCCGACCCCGTGGACCCCCGCCTCTGACTGCTCGGCTTGGAGGCGCGCCAATAGGCCGCGTAGGCTACTGGCGAAATCTCAGGCCACTTGAGAACGTTCTTCGGCGGCCCGGCGTGCGTCGTTGAGCGCCAGGTGCTTGAGATACTGCAGTGCGTTGACGCCCAGCTCTCGGGCGCGCGCCTCAATCAGCTCGTCCTCTTCACACGTGAAGTCGACGCAGAGTCGAATGTATTTGATGTTCTTGCCGTTGAACGGCTCAGCTTCGGCATCACGGGGGTTAGTCGTCCGGAAGAGCTTCGGGAGGCCCGGCGCGGGAGGTCCCGGTGGCTGCCAGAGCCATGGCCGGCAGAATGTGGGAGATCACGACGACGTCGCTGTCCCGGCTGACAGTCACCGTCACCTCGGTGGGGTAGTCACCTCCCACTGAGCACTTCTGCAGCACAGCGTTGTTACGCGCGGCCACTTCCTCGGCCACCGTGCAGGGATCGCCTGTGTTCATCCCGCGAGCGGTGTCGGCGGCGGCCAGGGCTGCCAGGTCGGCAGCGCGCGCTGCCTGGGTCTTGGCCGCCGCCGCTGCCCCCAAGAGAGCGACTAGCGCAAGCAGCACGATGAGCACCGCAATGATCCCGACAGCCACTACTGTGCCGGAGCCCCGTTCGTCCTGTGGGTGATGAGGCTTCACGGCGAGCCACCGAGCTCTGCCAGATGCTCAGTCCGGGTCAGAGCCTCAGCCCGCTGCTGGGTGCTGAGCTCGATCAGACCGAGCACTTCAACCGGTTGGGTGAGCACCACCTGGGAGTACTGACCATCAGCGGAGATGGAGACTTCCACCTGTGCCCCAGCAGTGTCCCGGGCGGTCTGCTCCGCGACAGCAGCGGCCTCACCGCGGGCCAGTTCCCTGGCCGCAGCGCGAGCCCCATCCTCCAGGGCAACCCGGGCGGCTGACTGCATGGCCAGTGACATCACCAGCAGCAGCACCAAGATCACCCCGGGGATCGCCAGTGCGAACTCAGCAGTGACCGAGCCTCGCTCCGGATGGGAGGCTGCGTCGTCGTCATGTGTCCTCATCGTGCGCCTGCCTGTCTCAGCTACGCACCCAGGGCCTGCTGCACAATCGCCTCCAGCCACCCACGGACCGTATCCGAGGTGAGGATGGCGGTGAGCAGCCCCGCGAAGGCGACCGCGGCCAGCATGACAATGCCGTATTCGGCAGTGGCCAGCCCGTCCTCCTCCTGATGCAGGGTGCCGAGGGAGCAATCTCTCTGCCGATCACTCATGGTGTTCTCCTTTATTCCGTTGGAATGCCGCTTGCCGGACAGCAAGAGCTGATTCCACCCTCACCGGTTCTCGGTTGGCGTGAGGCAGAAGAGAGAGGTTCTGTGGAGAGGGCGGAGTGTCGGTTTTCGGCACCAGGCCGCTGGGGAAAACTCAGCCCGCAGAGTGGCGTCCACGCCGGGCCGGGCAGGAGTATGCTCAACAGAGTATTTTGTTGAGTGTGCGAACTATATGGAGGCGTGCGGGGTGAGTCAGGGTGAACAGCATCAGACTCCCGGGCCCGAGCCGCTGTTCACCCGTAACTTTCTCCTGGGCATCTCGGTCAACATGTTCACCGCCACTGTGTGGTTCATCCTCATCACCACCATGGCGGTCTACGCCGCGGTGGAGTTCGGCTCCGGGGAGACCGCGGCAGGGTTTGCGGCCTCCGCGTTCGTCATCGGTGCTCTGTGCGCCCGAATGGTGGCCGGCAAGTACGCCAATGTGCTAGGCCGCAAGCGCACCCTGGTGGTGTGCATGATCATCTACGCCGGCGCCTCCACCGGCTACTTCTGGGTGGACTCCTACGAGTCGCTCATTGCGCTGCGGGTGCTCCATGGCGCGTCGATCGGCTTCGGCCAGTCCGCACTGAACGCCGGCGTGTTCGACCTCATCCCCTCTACGCGGCGCGGTGAGGGCGCAGGATATTACCTGGTGGCCAACTCGCTGCCGCATGCTATCGGGCCACTTGCGGCCATCCAGCTGAGCCAGCGCTTCGGCTTCGACGCAGTCTTTCTGGCCGCCAGCGGCGTGGCCGGGATCGCTCTGCTCGCGGCGGTCATCATCCGCCTGCCCGAGAATAGGCCGAAGGGCCGGATCCGTCACCATCTGAGTCTGCGGCCCGGCGAGATCATCGAGCCCCAAGCTGCTCCGATCGCACTTGTCATGCTGATCTCCGGGGTCGCTTTCTCCGGGATCATCACGTTCCTCAACGGCTACGCCCAATCGATGGGCATGGTGGACACAGCCTCAGTCTTCTTCGTGGTGTATGCCTCGATGGTGCTGCTCTCCCGTCTGACCGTGGGCCGACTGCAGGACCGTTATGGGGATAACGCTGTGGTGTACCCGGTACTGGTGGCATTCTGCGCAGCGCTGGCGCTGATTGCCTGGGCACCCAATGCGCCGGTGGTGCTGGCCGCCGGGCTGCTGCTGGGGTTCGGATTCGGGTCTCTGCTGCCGTCGGTTCAGGCGATTATCGCCGCCAAGCTGTCGCCGCACCGCACCAGCATTGGAATATCCACCTCGTTCATCCTGATGGATGTGGGGTTCGCCGTCGCGCCCTTCCTGCTCGGCCCCCTGGTGGAGAATTTCGGCTACCGTCCCATGTATGCGATATCGGCGGGCATCGCCCTCTGCGGGGTAGTGGTGTACTACTGGGTCCATGGTCGTTTCGACGTCAGGCAGGGCCGACCCCGTGGCCCGGGCTAAGGCTCACCGCTGATGTCGAGTTGATCCCGGCCCGCAGTCAAAGGACACCAACAGAAAGCGAGCGAAAGTGCTTGAGTCGACACGTCCTGAACTTCTCGGCGACTTCGGAATGGTCGCCTCCACCCACTGGCTGGCCTCCCAGGCCGGCATGAGCATCCTGGAGCGCGGAGGCAACGCCGCCGACGCCGCGGTGGCCTCCGGGTTCGTGCTCCAAGTGGTGGAGCCGCACCTCAACGGGCCCGGCGGGGAGGTCCCCATCCTGGTGTGGTCTGAGGATCAGCAGCAGCTTGAGGTGATCAACGGCCAGGGCGCCGCACCCCAGGCGGCCACCGTGGCGAAGCTCAGGGATCTCGGGCTCGAGATCATGCCCGGCACCGGGCTGCTCTCCGCCGTGGTTCCTGGCGCGTTCGATGCCTGGCTGACTCTGCTCCAGCGCCACGGGACCATGAGCCTGCGCGACGTGCTGGCCCCGGCGGTCAGCTTCGCCGAACACGGGCATCCGGTGCTCAGCCGGGTGAGCCGCACCATCGAGACGGTCAAGGACCTGTTCATCCAGGAGTGGCCCAGTTCGGCCGCCACCTGGCTGCCCGGCGGGAAGGTGCCGGCACCGAACAGCCGCTTCCGCAACACCGTGCTGGCCGGTACCTATTCGCGCCTGATCGAGGAGGCCGAGTCCGCCGGAGACGACCGCACAGCACAGATCGACGCCGCCCGCCGGGCCTGGTACTCAGGCTTCGTGGCCGAGGCCATCGAGGCATTCTGCCGTGAGAACGAGCTCATCGACACCAGCGGCCAGCGGCATCGCGGACTGCTGACCGCTCAGGACCTGGCGGCCTGGCAGGCCGAGGTGGAACCACCGGTCACGCTCGACTACAAGAACTTCACGGTGGCCAAGACCGGCCCCTGGGGCCAGGGCCCGGTGATGCTGCAGCAACTGGCCCTTCTGGAGGGCTTCGACCTGGACTCCGTGCCTGTGGGATCCGCTGACTGGGTGCATCTGATCGTGGAGACCGGCAAGCTCGCCTTTGCCGACCGGGAGGCCTGGTACGGCGATCCACGGTTCACCGACGTTCCGCTGACAGAGCTGATCAGCGCCGAGTATGCCGCTCAGCGCAGAGGGTTGATCAAGGACGACGCCGCCTCCACGGCCCTGCTGCCCGGCTCCCCCGGAGGCCGGGCACCAGTGCTGCCGAACTATCCGGTGGCCAGCCAGACCACGGTCGCCGCAGGGGTGGGGGAGCCGACAGTGGCGCACAACGGTGAGACCCGCGGTGATACCTGCCATGTCGACGTCGTCGACTCCGGGGGCATGATGGTGGCCGCCACTCCTTCCGGCGGGTGGCTGCAGGCCTCTCCGACCATTCCCGAGCTCGGGTTCTGCCTGAGCTCGCGCGCCCAGATGTTCTGGCTGCAGGAAGGTCTGCCGAACTCGCTGCGCCCCGGCGCGAGGCCGCGGACCACGCTGACCCCGTCCTTCGCGCTGCGCGACGGCACACCGTGGCTGGCCTTCGGCACTCCAGGAGGTGACTCGCAGGACCAGTGGAATCTGCAGCTGTTCCTGAACCTGGTCCACGGCGGGATGAACCTACAGGAGGCCATTGACGCCCCGGCGTTCCACTCCACCCATGTGCCCAGCTCCTTCTACCCGAGGGAATCCTTCCCTGCGCAGGTGATGATCGAGGACCGCTTCGCCCCGGAAGTGTTGAAGGAGCTCGCGCACCGCGGCCATGATCTAAAGATCGGCGGAGGCTGGACCGAGGGCCGGCTCTCCGCGGTGGCCAGAGACGGCGAATGGCTGCGCGCGGCGGCCAACCCCCGCGGCGCCCAGGGCTACGCGGTGGGACGGTAAGTCGCTACGGGGTCAGCTCGGCAGCGTGTACTTGCCGTCTATCCGACGGATGAGACCCCAAGGGTTGGACTCCTGAACAGCTTGGGGCTGGAGGGGTTCGGGGAGGTTCTGATACGCCACAGGTCGTAGCCAGCGATCAACTGCGCCTGTGCCCACGGAGGTGGAGCGGGCTTCGGAGGTGGCGGGGAATGGGCCGCCGTGGACGATGGCATCTCCTACATCTACTCCTGTGGGCCAGCCCGGTCTCGGTCATCGCGGTGGTGATGATCTCCTCGCCGCGGTTCTCAATGTTCTGAGCTGCGCTGTGCAGAAACGTAGCATGCGCCTCGGGGGCCAGCGCGCGATAGGCGGGGGAAGGCTTCGGCGGCCGCCACCGTGGCAGCTTCCACCTGCACGGCAGACAGCGTGGTGAACGACGGCCGGATTTCATGGTTGGAGGTGGGATCGATAGCGCATAATGCGTCGTCCTGTCCTGGAACCGACGCCCCGGTGAGGAGGGAGTACTGACCTGTGGAAGCGGATGTCTCAATCATCCCCTCAACGTATCAGTACAATGTTACAGTTGACACTAGTAAAATTGTATTAAAGAATGGAGTCCTGACCTACCGACCCCAACCATCGCATCAAGGAGAGCCCCTACATGAGTGAGTCCAACCCCTGGCATGGCGTCGTCGTCGCCACCGCCCTTCCCTACACCGAGGGCCTCACCGTCGACTACGACCGCTTCGCCGAACACGTGCAGTGGCTGGCAGCTACCGGCTGCGACGGCGTCGCGCCCAACGGCTCCCTGGGGGAGTACCAGTCCCTGAGTGAGGTTGAGCGCGCCAAGGTCATCGAGACTGCCGTGCAGGCAGCCCCGGAGGGCTTCACCGTGATGGCCGGCTGCGGCGCCTACTCAGGGCTGCAGTCCCTGCAGTGGGCCGAGCAGGCAGCCGAGGCCGGCGCGGATTGCATCATGCTGCTTCCCCCAAACTCCTACCGCGCCAACGACCAGGAGGTCGTGGACCACTACGCTTACGCCGCTCTGGCCGGGTTGCCGATCATCGCCTACAACAACCCCATCGACACCAAGGTAGACCTGACTCCGGACCTGATCGCCCGCATCCATCACGAGAGCGGGGTCGTGGGCGTCAAGGAGTTCAGCGGCGATGTGCGGCGGGCCTACCAGATCAAAGAGCTCGCCCCGGAGGTCGACCTGCTCATCGGCACTGACGACATCGTTCTGGAGATGGGGATCGCCGGCGCCGTCGGCTGGGTGGCCGGCTATCCGAACGCCATCCCGGAGTCCACCATCGAGCTCTACCGGCTCTCCACCTCCGGCAAGGTCGAGGACATCCCTCGGGCCCGGGAGATCTACCGGAATCTGCACTCCCTACTGCGCTGGGACTCTAAGACAGAGTTCGTACAGGCCATCAAGCTGTCTATGGACATCGCAGGCCGCTTCGGCGGGTCCTGCCGTCCTCCCCGGAGCCCGTTGCCTCCGAAGGCGGCCCAGCAAATTAGAAGAGATACTGAAAATCTCATCATCAGGTGAGAATTAGATTGAGTTTATTGAGGAGAGATTTGGCAAGAGCTATGCATAGCACCAAAATACATAAAGACAGCCTAGTATTCGAGATGCACTCTGATTATCCAGTCGACCTTATTCGCAGAAGGCGACAAGGTGAACGCGGTAGCATGAAGGGCATTTGGTTACCGCAAATGCTAGAGGGTGGAGTAAACGGGACTAACTTGATAGTAGGAGGAGACACCTTAGCATCTGGAAGGAGTATGGAAGATGTTATTGAGGCGATTCAATACGTTAATTCTGAAGTTGAAGACATTGATGACGTAGAGATCGCACTGACTTCCCAGATGATAGAATATAATTTCTCTGAAAATAATATAAGTATTATTCTGGGACTAGAAGGAGCTAATCCAGTCGGAACTAAGATAAGCAACCTTCGACATTTGTACGATCTCGGAATCCGTCTGATCCAGTTAACGTGGAATAAAAGGAACATGATAGCCGATGGGATATTTGAAACTAGGTCTAAGGGCGGTCTAACAAGCTTCGGCGTAGAAGTCGTCGAAGAGATGAACGATTTAGGAATAATTATTGACTTGTCCCACATGTCTCTCTACGGAGTAGAAGATGTACTTTCAATTTCATCCCGTCCGGTGGTATTTTCTCATTCTAATGCCACCAGCGTATGTGATCATCCGCGAAATATCAGCGATTCTGTGGTAGAGGAACTAGCATCCAGACGAGGCTTGATTGGCATTGCTTTTCACCCCTGGTATCTCAGAAAAAAAGGCGAAAGGACATCAGTAGATGACGTCGTAGCACATATAGACCACATCTGCGAAAAAGTCGGAGATGATTTCGTAGGTATAGGTCCCGATTTTATTAATTTCGCACCTGAACTGATCCATCCCGTGCCCATTCCGGATTACCCATCAGGATTGGACGAGGCACGCAAATTGCCCACACTTACCCAGGCCTTAATTAAGAGAGGCTATGATGAAGACTCTATTCGAAAGATTTTGGGGAAAAATTTTCTAAGGGTCGCCCGAGAGGTGTGGCGCGCGTGAACTACTTCTTTGATCAACAAGTAATCACTGTATCGATAGGGACCCATGGTTGTGACTTCAAACATTCCACTAGCTAGTATCCATCAGCAAAAAAGTCTACGTTCTACTGTTACAGAAGCACTAAGAAGTGCGATTCTGGTCGGAGACCTTGAGGAGGGCAGGCTGTACTCGGCGCCCCAATTGGCAGAACCTCTGGGCGTATCAGCGACCCCGGTCCGTGAAGCGATGGTAGATCTCGTTAATGAGGGCCTGGTGGTGTCAGTCAAGAACAAGGGGTTCAGAGTGACTGAGGTCACCGACAAGGACCTCCGTGAAATAATAGCAGTTCGCCAGCTTTTGGAGGCACCTGCTGTCCGGGCTATCACCGGCCGCATTCCTAAGAGCGATTTTCCCTTGTTGCGAGAGAAAGCGGATGAACTTATCAAGGCAGGCGCTAGAGGAGACCTGCGCAGCTACTTGACATTGGACCGCGATTTTCATGCCGCTCTTTTGCAGTACACCCGAAACACCCAACTAGAACAAATCTGTACTCGATTGCGTGGTCGGACACGCTTACGCGCACTTCGTTCGCTTGTGGTGGAAGGAACACTTCACGAATCTTCCTTAGAACATATGCTGCTCCTAGACCACCTTGAGTCTGGCGACGAACAAAAGGCATACGAACTAACGTTGCAGCACCTAGGTCACGCGTCTCAGTTATGGGCGCGGGGAAAAGAAGAGAGTGGATCTACAAGACCTCTTCTGTTCGCTGATTTGGAAGCGTCAGATGTATTGCCGAGCTTTCAGACTGCATCTTCGCCAATGGGTGACTGCCAGCTGGAAAAAGCCGCCAAGACATCCTTCCACTCGGGAACGCCACTCTGAGCCCGCGTTCCAGGGCACCGGGGAGAGAACTGCACGTTGCTGAGTAGCCATTGAACAGGAACCCAAAGAAGACCACGAAGCGGCTTACATGCTCAGGCGACAGAAGATCAGGTGCAGGACCGAGGACACTTCTCCCTGACCACCACCCTTCGAGCCTTAGGGATACTGCCGCACCTGAGAGAACTGTATTGGGTTGAAGACTAGGTTTGAGCACTCAAGCAGACTGGACAGTGGTACACGCCACAAGCAGCAATAGATTCGCTTTTTTGAATTGACAGGCACTCGGAGAGGTTCTAATGTCATATGTAAGGTTGTACACCTCACCCCTGAACGGCAGGCCAGCTTTGTGGAGGATTAGATGGACACGAATGTGAAGATTGACGGTACATGTCCGGGAGATACGTGGTTATCACATTACGAGGACTGGCTTGTCGGAGGGTTCAGCGCCTGCGCAGTAAGCATCGGCGGGACAGGCTCCTTGACATCTACTATTTCAAAGATAAGTCGAGCCTATGAACTTGTCAGACAGGATTCGCGACTAATGCTGGTCTCAACAACAAAAGATATTGTGAGAGCGAAAGAGGAGGCAAAATTAGCACTGTACCTGCAGTTCCAAGGGACAGAGGAACTGGGATATGACCCCGAACTCATTGAAGTGTTTCACCGCTTGGGCGTGCGAGTTATGGGAATAGCTTATAACCGTCGAAACCCAATGGGCGATGGGTGCGAAGAGCCCAAAGACGGAGGTTTAACCCGGCTGGGCGCCAAGGCTATATCAGTGATGAACCGAACTGGCGTAACGGTTGACGTTTCGCATACTGGGTGGAAAACGTCAATGGACGTCATCGAGGAATCGAATCAACCGGTAGTAGCCACGCATTCAAATGCGACTGGAGTTCACTTCCATCCAAGGAACTTGCCGGACGAGGTCATAACAGGAATATCAGAGAGCCAGGGGGTGATTGGCATCAACGCATACCCTGCCTTCATTTCGAGTTCAGAACACCCAACTATCGATGAAATGATCGACCATGCTGTTTACATCGCAGATCTGGTAGGAGATACAAAGATCCTCGGCCTGGGGCTAGATTACTGCGAGATGGATATAGAAGAGTATGAAAAAAAGCTATCTTCAGGACTTTGGAACGAGAAGGATTACCACAAACCGCCTTTCGAATATCCTTCACCGATTCGGACGGCCCACACTGTGGATGAGCTGGGAACAAGACTCATCGAGCGCGGCTTCAACGAAGCAGAAACCAGAGGAATATTAGGAAATAACTGGATGAGATTGTTCGAGGAAGACTGGGAGAAATCCTAATCAATCAGCGCACAATAGAATTATGAATTATTTAAAAAACATTCGCATTAGAGAATATTGAGAGGGAAATATGCGTAATACTTGCACAAAAAAAGTCGCAGTTGCTTCGCTTCTGACTCTATCACTTGCTGCCTGCGGTGACACAGGGAGTGGAGAGCAGGCTAGCACGGCCAGTAACGGTCAACTGGACACGATGCGCGTAGGATCGGGATCAGTTTCGACTTTTGACTACGCTGAGTCAAACGCTGGTTACCGCTCTGGAATTGGCGGGCTGATCCTTGAACCACTCCTCGTTCTGGATGAGGGTGGGCAACTCTCCCCTTGGCTAGCTGAATCATGGGAAGAGGTCGATGAGACTACCTATGTCTACAACCTAAGGGAAGACGCCACCTTTTCCACAGGCAATCCCTTAACAGCAGAAGATGTGGTCTTCACATACGAGTATTATTTGGCTGAAGGATCAGCAAATGCTTACAACTTCCCGGATAGCGTCGAGGAATTTGAAGCGACAGACAATCAAACTGTCACGGTGCACCTGTCCGAGCCTGATGCCGGATGGCAATTCGTTCCAGCCGGAAATACGGTCGGGATTTTTGAGCGGGCGTTTTATGAGGAGAACGAGGAGAGCTTTGGGCAGCCAGGCACTGGTGTAGTAGGAACAGGTCCCTGGCAACTAGATAATTTCAATCCGACAACAGGCGCTGAGCTGAGTGCAAACACTGAGTACTGGGGAGGGACCCCTCCCGTCAATGAGATCGAATGGACGTTTTACGATAACGAGAATAGTTCTGCGATTGCTTTTCGCGCCGGAGAAATCGAACTGGTCTTCCCGGAGGACGTAACTGAGTTCACTTCTACAGCAGGTGAAGAACCAATAGTCGCAGAGGGAATTAACCGAGTTGGAGCTGTGGCTCTCAACGTCTTGCAGGAACCTTGGGATGATGTCCACGTCCGCCGTGCGACAGCGTATGCCCTCGACAAGGAGTCCCTGATCACTGCCAGCGGAAAGGCTGCTTCGCCCCAGGACACGTTCATCCCTGAGAATCTGCTCTTAGGTCTTGGCGATGAAGATGAGGTTGCTGAAGCGATCGAGAACGTTCCGACTTATGACTACGACCCTGATCAGGCCAGGGAAGAGTTGTCTCGGTCTCAGTATGGGGACGAGGTGGAAGGGACCCTCATTGCAACTGAAGAGCATGCTGATATTACGCAGGTAATAGCTGCCCAACTTGAAGAGGTCGGTATCAACGTTGAAGTGGATGTGTTGACCAGCGAGGCTAGTACTGCACTTGTCCTGGGCGAAGACAGAGAAGAGGTGCCGTCTGCATTCAACGTCTTTGGCGGGATTGGTGTCGACCCAGGTAGAGCTCTCGACTTTGCGTTGGGAAGCGATAACGCATCAGAAGGAAATTGGAATAGAAGTAACTGGAGCAAAGAGAATGTAGACTCTCTCATTGCTGGAGGTTTCAGTACCTCCGATCCCGAAGAAAGGCTGGAAATTTATGGTAATCTCATGGAGGAATTAGGTGAAAATGTTCCTTATATACCGATTTACCTTGAAGACTCTGCTGTAGCCCTTTCAGATAGAATCGACTGGCCTGAATTCAGTGGGGCTTGGAGGATGACCGGCCCCTGGGCACTGTATTTAGATCCGGCGAGCGAGTAGCAGCAGTCGACTAACAGGTCCAGAGGCTAGAACTGAGTAACCAATGATGCAAATAACATGGTTTTTGGCGAGGCGCTTTAGTGCGATGATCGCAGTCATGTTCCTCGTCTCAGTGGGTATATTCTCCTTAATACACCTGTCCCCGGGGAATCCGATTGATATCCTGCTAGGTCCGGTCCCGAGGACTCCCGAGACGGTAGCAACACTAAACGAACGGTACCATCTCGATGAACCCCTTTATATCCAGTACTGGATATGGCTAACTAATGCTTTGCAGGGCGATTTTGGAACCTCAATACGCACGTCGCTTCCAGTTTCTCAGGAAATTGCGGATCGTCTTCCAACAACTCTGGCTTTAGGTATTTACGCGTTCATAATAACCGTCGTAGGCGGAGCCACGCTCGGCGTCCTAGCTGGTTTGCGTCAGGGGACGAACATTGATCGTGTTGCGGTGATTACCGCTGTTGCCGGAATGTCGATCCCTTCCTTCGTCGTAGGAGTACTCTTCCTATATTTGTTCGCGATTGTGATGCCATGGTTCCCGACGTCGGGATCAGGGCAGGGCTTCATTGGATCTCTTTGGCACCTCACTCTGCCAAGCCTATCTCTAGCATTGATATGTGGTGCTTACATTACACGCCATGTTCGGGCTGCGTACGGTCGTATCCTGGGCGAAGACTATCTTGTATTCGCCAGAGCTAGAGGCGTCCCCTCTATGCGGATATTCGTGACTTACCTAACCAAGAATGCAATGATCCCCATTGTAACTATCAGTGGCATCGTACTTTCTATGCTGATCACTGGTGCGGTGTTAATTGAAGTCACCTTTTCCATATCTGGCATCGGTCAGCTCCTTGTCCAGTCGGCAAGGTACCAGGACATTCCTATGTTGCAGGCAGTGGCACTTTTTATGGCGACTATGGTTATGCTTATTAATTTGACTACAGACTTACTCTATTCCTTTATAGATCCGAGGATAAGACTCGGGGACGGGTCCTGATTATGTTTACCCTGATGAGAAGGACACGAACCGCACCGGTGATCGTTAAGCTCTGCGCCGCAATTCTGTTAATATTTGCCTTCCTTTCGGTTGGTGGAAACTGGGTTGTCCCTATGAACCCTCATTCGCAAGACCTCACTCAATCGATCAGTCTGCCTTCACGCGAGAATCTGCTAGGCACAGACAGTCTCGGACGCGACATATTGTCACGAGTAATTGAGGGAACGAGTTCAGCGGTTAGTGGACCTCTGATTATCGCTGTAGGCTCTTTTTTCATAGGCAATATTCTTGGCCTCATTTCCGGATATTATGGTGGTCGGATAGATAACCTGATTATGCGCTGGGTTGATCTAATGTGGTCTATTCCGAACCTGCTAGTTTTGATCCTGGTGGCGGGAACTACCGGAGCTGGGTATTGGGTGTCCGTGTTTCTTTTGCTTTTTCTGAGTACGCCATTCGACACTAGGGTAGTGCGCGGTGCCGCTTTGGAGCAGGTATCCAGGCCATATGTTGAGGCTACAAAGACTATTGGTCTTTCTGACTTTAGAATCATGCTCAAGCATGTCTGGCCGAATGTTGCGCCTATTGCGGTTGCTAACGCATTCTTAGTCTTTGCCGCCGCTCTAGTTTCACTATCTGGGTTATCTTTTCTGGGGTTGGGGGCCCCTCCTGGAACTCCAAACTGGGGCTTAATGGTTGCGGAAAATCAAGGACTGCTGCTTGCTAATCCGGCAGCAACTTTAGTTCCAGCTGCTTTGATTGCTCTGCTTGCACTAGCTATGACCTCCGTAGGTGATTGGATCGACGACGCTTTGAGAGGGGAAGGAAACAAATCGTGACTTATGCCGTAGAAGATGGTTCGCTGTTGCTGAGCGTTAAAGGACTGACGGTCTCCCGGAGAGGCGATAAAGGGCTACAGAGCATTGTTAAAGATGTTGATCTGACGCTGAGTGAGGGTGAGACCATTGGCATTGTCGGGGAGTCGGGTAGCGGGAAGTCGGTCACGGCTCAAAGCCTAATTGGTCTGGCTCCTAAAGCTCTTACTGTAGGGGGAAATATTGAATACAAAGGATCAAATATTTCGAGTATTTCGGAGAAGAGAATACGTTCTCTTCGGGGGTCAGATTTAAGTATGATTTTACAAGATCCTTTCACGATTCTCAACCCCTTGATGCGTGCGGGTCGTATCATTGTGGAGTCTCTCTCAGATGGGGGGAAACGGCTGAGCAGGGAGCACCGCCGCGCCTTAGCTGTCGAGAGACTAAAGGAAGTTGGTATTCACGATGAATCAGTGATTGACCAATATCCTTTCCAGCTTTCTGGTGGTATGCGACAGCGATTGGCCATTGCTGCCGCCCTTGCTTCCGATCCGACTATCTTGATAGCTGATGAGCCCTCAACCGCGCTCGACGTTACGACTCAGCGTGAGACGATGAGTCTCATAAAACAGCTGCAGGTTGAACGCGGAATGGGATTGATTCTCATCACGCATGACTTGAGGGTCGCATTCAACATGTGTGATCGCATATATGTCATGTATGCAGGCTCTGTAATTGAGCATGCACCCGCCGACCAGTTCGAAGAGGCCCCTATGCACCCTTACACCCATGGGCTGCTTCGCTCAGAGCCGCCTATTGCGCGGAGAGTAAAGGAACTGGTCTCAGTACCTGGTACTGTGCCAACACCGGGGGAAGTCACAGTTGGATGTGTATTCGCAAGCAGGTGTAGATGGGTCACGCCCGAATGCGTAGAAATCTCACCACCCTTGTTGGACTTGGGGGAAAATCACGCCTCTGCGTGTATAAGAATCTCCGAGATTGCAGGTGAGATTAGACAGGTTGAGCTGGAGGCCGCTGATGCAGAACCCGGTGTTAACTCTGAGCGCCCTGAGCCCCTTGTATCTGTTAAAGAAGTTGGGAAGGAGTTCCGGGCTTCCAGGGGAAACATGAAGGTAGCGGTAGACCGGGTGGATCTGGAGGTAGGTGCCGGAGAATGTGTTGGACTAGTGGGAGAGTCCGGCTCGGGAAAGACAACTTTGGCGCGAATGATTGCGGGGTTAGAGGAACCATCTAACGGTAGCATTCTGATCGACGGAATTGAGGCGTCTAATTGGCGAAGCGTGGGGAAGGCCGCCAGACGTCAGCTCCGTAGCACGTTGCAAGTGGTCTTTCAGGATCCCTACTCCACCTTGAATCCGCAGTTGCGAATTGGAACTGTGTTAAAGGAATCAGTTCTTGTACATAATCCGGGGATTCGGGATGTCCGGGCTAAGGTCGAGCAACTGCTGGATAGAGTGGGGCTATCGAGTTCGATTGCGGACCAACGGCCTTCTTCTTTATCTGGAGGAATGCGGCAGCGTGTAGCTATCGCTCGAGCTCTGTCTGCTGAGCCGAAATTCCTGATTTTCGACGAACCAGTTTCTGCGCTCGATGTCTCAGTGCAAGCCCAGATTCTCAATTTGATCAGGAACCTCAATAGAGACGTGGGGGTGGGATTTCTGTTCATCACTCATGACCTGGCGGTTGTCAGGCAAGTTACTGACTATTTATATGTTATGAAACTGGGACGGGTCGTAGAGCAAGGGTATACGGAAGATGTACTTACCGACCCGCGGGAGAACTATACGAAGCATCTTCTCGATTCCGTGCCCAGAAAATCAGGATGGCTCTCCGCGGCGAGGACCTGAATATATTGCTCTATCTGATTTTATTTGAATCTAATAATTTATAAGGGGTTATTATGTCATTTGATAGCACTCATCTTACTCAGCTTCTTCAGAATAAAGTAGCGGAGTATCATCTTCCGGGTGCCGTTGTAGGCGTTTGGCAAGACGGTGTCTATGCCGAGGCTGCCGCCGGTGTCAGCAATGTGAATACTCAGGAGAGGATGACACCAAGTACAGCCTTTATTACTGGTTCTGTGACCAAAGTGTGGACTACGACCCTATTGATGACTTTGGTGGACGAGGGCCTTTTAGATCTTGATACTCCGGTAATGCATTACGCGCCTGACATCAGATTCGGGGCCGATGTCGCAGTAGCGCGTTCCTTAACCCTCAGAAATTTGGTTAACCACACGAGTGGCGTGGATTGTTCGGATCTTTTTGTCAACTCTAGGGAGTACCCAGATGGCGTTAACGACTATATAGATCCGATTTCAAGGCTCGGAAAAATTACTGAACCTGACTACTGTGCTTCTTACAATAATATCGGGTGGATAGTGCTTGAGTTAGTTATGCGTCGAGTCACAGGACGCAACTTTCATGACTTGCTTCTGGATCGCGTAATACGGCCCTTGGGGCTATCTCGGACTGTAGTTTCCCTGGCGGAAGCGGTTCTCCACCGTCTTTCTGTGGGTAGTTATCCTCTTCCAACGATTGGAGCCCATGAATCCACACCTCAACTCTTGTTCCCCAGTGCATGGTCGCCTGCCGGAACTACCCTTATGACCACTGTTGCTGACACAGTTAGGTTCTTGCGCATGCATCTAGACGGAGGGCAGATCCCGTCGGGACCGCGTCTGTTGAGTGTGGCTTCTTCTGCTGCCATGCAAACTCCGACGAGTTTTGCTCCTACCGGTAATGACAGCGGTTTCGGTTTGGGGTGGCAGTTCTCCCGGGGTCCAGGTGAGATGGTTGTTCACCACGGAGGCACTTCTCTGGGCGGACGTACTCATGCAATTGTTTCCCCGGCTGATAATGTTGTTTTCGTATGCCACGTAAATAGTTCTGATAATGATGTAATTCATCGAGATATTCTGAGTTATTTACTTGTTAATGGAGTAAATCCGCTTGCGTCTAATTATTCAGTTAGAGAAGATAAAGTCGATGTTCGTCCTTTTACAGGAACCTATCGGCGTTGTGGGTTAACAGTTGATATTGAAGAATCGGGCGATGGCTTCCAGGTGACCAGTACGCGCCAATTGAGTGACAGACAGGGTGTTGTGATTCCGGATAGGGAAGTTGTCAAGGCAGGTCGTGCTGTTCCTTCTAGTAGTAACTCTCTGTTGACAGTCCCCTCTCGTGCTGATCAGATTCCCCGTTTGATTACTTTTCATGAATTGGAGTCTTCTGGCTTTGATATCATGTTCTCTGGACTTCGGGTTTTACGTAGGGTTTCTCCTTCCGTCTAGAAATGTTCTAGTCGTTATCTATGTAGACTTGGGGACTTATAGTGGGGAACTCCTTTTATGTATCGAGCAATAGACTCCCATGCTGAGGGGATGCTTACTCGGGTGATCACTGGTGGCTTGCCCGCGCTCCCCGGCACCACGATGACAGAGCGTCGGCCCGGATTCATGAAGGACCGGGACGGGCTGCGCTGTCTGATTATGCACGAGCCACGTGGCAACTGTGCGATGAGCGGCGTCATCCTGCAGCGGCCCCCACGAGACGACGCCGACTGGGTAGTGCTGTTCATAGAGGTCTCCGGCCTGCTGCCCATGTGCGGCCACGGGACCATGGGAGTGACCACCGTTTTGGTAGAGACCGGTATGGTGGAGGTCGCCGAGTCGACAACGACGATTCGCCTAAACACCCCCGCAGGCTTGGTCACCGCCCAGGTGCAGGTTCAGGACGGCCGAGCCGAGTCGGTGGTTATAACCAATGTGTCTAGCTTCTCGGTGCGGCAGAACGCGCAGGTGACTGGGTTCGGGGCTGTCGACTACGACCTGGCCTGCGGCGGAAACTTCTACGCCGTCGTCGATCTGGAGTCTCTGGGTCTGCCCTTCGACCGGGTGCGGAAGGACGACCTACTGCGTGCCGGACCGGACATTATAGCTGCCATCAATGCCGCCGACGAACCGACCCACCCGCTGCGGTCGGACCTTCGCGGCTGCCACCACGTCTACCTGAAAGCCTCGGGTTCCGACGCCCGGCACTCGCGGCACGCTATGGTGATCTACCCCGGCTGGTTCGATCGGTCCCCCTGCGGCACCGGCACCAGCGCTCGGATGGTGCAGGTGCACGCCCGCGGGGAGCTAGCGCTGGGTCAGGAGTTCATTAACGAGTCTTTCATCGGGTCCCGGTTCGTTGGGAACCTGACTGAAGTCACGGAAGTGTCAGGTATTCCGGCCGTGATCCCGCAGGGCGCAGGGCTTTGAGCTGTGACCGGCCAATCGGAGTCGCGGATCCAGTCTAGGTGGAAGGGTAACGCCGTGAGCTCATCAGACGTGCTCATCATCGGGGCCGGGGCAATCGGATCCGCCGTTGCCTATTACTGCACTCAGCAGGGCCTGGATGTCACCGTGGTCGAGGCGGGCAAACCCGCCGGGGAGACTTCTTCTAAAGGCGAGGGGCATGTGCGCATCTCCGACAAGACCCTCGCTCCTGAGATTGAGCTGGCCCAGTATTCGCTGAGCCTCTACCGCGACGAACTTTCCGAACAGGCCGATTACTGGGACTACCAGCTGCGTGGAGGAGTGATGGTCTCCTCCACGGATGCCTCCCTGGAATCATTGCATAGTACTATCGCGAAGCAACGCCAGCTCGGTATCGAGGTGGAGATGTTGGATGTCCAGCAGCTACGTGAACTCGAACCTGCTCTTACCGCGGAGGTGGCGGGTGGTGCCCTCTACCCGGATGACGCGCGGCTGGCACCGCCGAAGATGGTGACCCGGCTGCTCGAGCTGGCTCAGCAGACCGGTGCGCGACTCCACACCCAGACCCGGGTGACTGGGTTTCTGCGGGACGGCGAGCGAGTCACTGGAGTGCAGACCTCCCGGGGTGATTTCTCCGCCGGGGCTGTGGTGAACGCCGGTGGACCGTGGTCCGGGCAGGTGGCGAAGTTGGCCGGGGCTTACGTTCCGGTTGAGCCGCGCCGCGGCTACGTGCTGGTTACCGAGGCGACCGAGCCGCGGGTCTTCCACGAGGTCTCGGCTGCAGAGTACCTAGACACGGTCAGCTCCTCGGAGGCCGACTTGCAGGGCTCGGCGGTGATCGAAGCGCTGCCCTCAAGGGAGATCCTACTTGGCTCTTCTCGGGAGCGGATGGGTTTCTCAGCTGAGGGCGGGAAGGCGGCTGTGGATCTGATCACCCGTAATGCGCAGACGCTCTTCCCATTCCTGCAGGACGTGCAGATCGTGGGCAGCCGGTTCGGTTTCCGCCCCTACAGCCCGGATCACCTGCCGATCATCGGTCCAGATGCGGCCGTGGAGGGACTCTGGAACGCCACCGGCCATGAAGGTGCTGGGGCTGGTCTCGCTGCAGGCAGCGGCAAGCTCCTTGCCCAGGTGCTCAGCGGCAGCCCGCCTGATCTGAACCTTGCGCCTTTCTCTCCTGCACGGTTTATCTCGCGGGGAGAGCGAGGATGAAGCCTGTATTTACGGTGGATTATCACACGGCGGGGGAGCCGTTTCGGATTGTGGAGCATCCGCCGGCTGAGCTGTCGGGCGAGACTGTTGTGGAGCGGCGCGCCAATGCCGTTGCCACCCCCGATACACAGCGGCTGAGGGAATTCCTCTGCTTCGAGCCCCGGGGCCACGCAGACATGTACGGCGGGTTCATCGTCCCTCCCGATGACGACGGCGCGCACCTCGGTGTGCTGTTCTGTCACAAGGGCGGGTTCTCCACAGCCTGCGGCCACGGAGCTATCGCCCTCGGTGCCGGGGCTGTCCACTCCGGTCTCATATCCCCTGATCCCACCGGGACCACCGACGTGGGGATCAACGTTCCCTCCGGGCGGGTCACCGCACAGGCAAGCACGACGCCGGAAGATCGGGTCACGGCTGTCGACTTCGTCAACGTCCTCAGCCACGTCCTGCACCGGCAGGTTCCACTCACGACATCCCGCGGGCAGGTTAGCGTCGATGTCGCGTACGGTGGAGCGATCTACGCCCAAGTTCCGGCAGGTGCTGTCGATCTGGAAGTGTCTCCAGAGCACTACAGCGAGCTGATCGCCGTCGGCCGGGAGATCAAATGGGTGCTGAACAGCTGCGAGTTTGCCCAGCACCCCACCGATGACCGGCATAGCGGAATCTACGGAACCATCCTTTTCGATGACCTAGGAGTTGACCAGAAGATCGGCTCCCCGCATCAGCGGAACATCACTGTCTTCGCTGACGGAGAAGTGGACCGCTCCCCCTGCTGCTCCCTAACCTCCCCACGGCTCGCTGCCCTAGCCGAGGCGCAAACCGTAGCCCCGGAGCAGACACTCATTCACTACTCCGTAGTCGGTACCCGCTTCCATCCCAGGTGCGCCCCGACGGATGATGTTAGCGGCTACCCGACCGTCACACCTTTGAACTCGACCATCAGGACCCGCTGGGAACAGGGTTCGTTCAACGCTGACGACCACACCGACAAACATCCTAGCGAGTAGATATCTGCTCAGACCCTTGAAGGAGAAGACACGCGTTGAGTATTGACGCAGATAATCTGCCGTATCTGACGGCGGAGGAGGTTCGGCGGCAGCTCTCTGCTGACCGCGCGCGAGAGCTGATCGAGGGTGCGCTTCTCTCAGGGTTCAGCCCCGCAGAGGATCCCGCCCGGGTGCATGTGCCGGCGGGGGCAGGGCATCTGCTGCTGATGCCGTCGTCGTTGGGGTCCTCTGTGGGCGTCAAGATCGCCTCGGTCACCCCGGGTAATGCCGCCAGAGGACTGCCCCGGATCCAGGCGGTCTACCTTCTGCTGGACGCCGATACACTGACGCCGAAGGCGCTGCTGGACGGGTCAGTGCTCACAGCGCTGCGTACCCCGGCCACTACGGCAGTGGCCTGTGACCGCCTAGCTGGCCCTGAGGCGCATCGGCTGGTGGTGTTCGGCAGCGGCCCCCAGGCCGTAGAGCACACTGTGGCCCTGAGCCGCATCCGCGATCTCAGCGACATCCGAATTATCGGCCGAACTCCGGAGCGGACTCAGCCGGTGCTGAAGGAACTCGCGGATCGGGACATCACCGCCTTGACGGGACAGGTTGAGGATGTCGCGGAGGCCGACATCATCGTGTGCGCCACGTCGGCTGCTGAACCTCTCTTTGACCCGGAGCTGGTGCGGGACGGAGCCTGTGTGGCGGCCATCGGCTCCCATGAGCCCGACCGGCGGGAACTGCCGGGGGAGCTGCTTGAGCGAGCCTTGGTGGTAGTGGAGGAGCGGTCCACGGCGTTTCGGGAAGCCGGCGACGTCATCCTGGCCGCACAGGAGGGGCACATCGCTGAGTCCAGTCCTAACCTCCACGAACTGGGCGCACTGGTCAGGGGAGAAGCAGCCCGGGCTGAAGACCGGCCCAACGTGTTCAAAGGGACCGGTATGTCCTGGCAGGACCTCGCTGTCGTCGCTGGACTTGAGGTCTGAGGACCGTTGCGCAGGCAGGGCGCCCTCAGGAGTCTCCGAGCGCTTGGGCCTGTTCGGTGCCCCAGAGCCAGAGAGAGTCGAGCGGAGCTGAGGCTAACCTGTCTCCCCGGGATACTGGCTGAGGGCCAGTATGAAGCAGAAGACACCCGACGAAGCGATCACCCAGTGAATCTCGAAGGTGCTTCAGGCCTTTCAGCTGTTTGGGTGACGGATTGGACGTAGCTTTGACTTCGATCCCTGCTACGCGGCCATCGGGAGTCTCAAGACCCAGATCCACCTCGCCGAGATCGTGATCGCGGAAGTGATACAGTTGTGCGCGCTCCTCCGACCAGGTCAGCTGTTTCTTCAGCTCAGCAGCGACGAACCCCTCCAGAAGGTTTCCCGCTAAGTCTGGATTCATCCCGGGGACTGCGGCCCCTGGTCCCACATTGATGAGGTACCCTGCCAGTCCCGTATCGAGCAAGGACACTTTGGGGCGAGACACTTCGCGCTTGGAGAGGTTCCGTTCCCAGGCGGGCACGCGCTGCACCAGAAAAAGGGCCTCCAACAGGGCCACGTGACGCTTGATTGTCGTGGCTGGAACTCCCGTCTCCTTGAACAAGTCTGCGTAGTTCATCTCCCCCGCATTGCGCGCGGCGAGGAGTCGCAGCAAGCTAGGGAGGTGGTCAGCCTTTCTTACCTCATCCTGTTTCTAGGGCATCGCGCTGAGTCAGCTGGGTGACGTAACTTTCGAACCATGCAGAGAGTGTCCGCTCAGAGGGGCGTTGTCTGAGTTCGGGAAAGCTGCCGTGCAGGGCCAGCTGAGGAGCACGCTGGACCTCATCGCTGGTCAGCAAGTGGTCAGGGTGCTGATGGACGAAAGCGACTGGGCCATCCTGAGCCGTTGCTCGCACGGTGTCATCGCCCAAGGTGACGAACTCCCCGCCCAGCTCTCGCGTCACCTCGCGCGCCAGCGTGGTCTTGCCGGGCTGCCGCGGTCTCAGGACCCCAACAATCCGGGAGTAGGACAAGTTCTCAAGCAGCAGAGGCTTGATATGGCGTTCCAGAAGATTCATTCAGCTAGTGCAGCCGCTGCGGTGGATTATCGGAACCTCTGAGGTTGATTATCGGAGCTGATCTTCCCTTCATCGTGCACCTTGAAATTTCCTTATGGTGCAGCAGGGGCAGAAGTTTTCCCCAAGCCAATGTCTGAAGGTAGGGATTTCGAGCGTTTTCCACAGTTCTGCTTGAGCACAGTGTGTGCGTGCTGCGTGGCCTTTCCATACTGTCAATTGCGTCAGGAGATTGATGGGCAGAAGGATCGCTTATGCGACAGGGGCCAGGAACGCCATATGCGCACCAGGTGCGTGACGATGGCGGCGGTTGGGCCGTTGACTCCTTCACTGATTTCTTTCCACTGGCTGTGTTCCTCGCCTTGATCATGATGGCGCTGGCGGCGATCTGGTATGCCTCCCGCCGTCTGTGAGGCACTTTCAGCGCACTCAGCGGCCGGCTTTCAGCAGGGCGTTGAGCAGGTTGAGCGCCCCTTGCTTGTTCAGCGGGGAGTTCCTGTTCCCGCATTTGGGGGACTGCACGCAGCTGGGGCAGCCGTCGGCGCAGCGGCAGGAGTCGATCGCTGCTGCGGTGGCGCTGATCCATTCCTGAGCCGCCCGGTACCCCCGTTCGGCGAATCCTGCTCCTCCCGGGTGCCCGTCGTAGACGAAGATGGTGGGCAGTTCGGTGTCGGCGTGCAGGGCGGTAGAGACTCCGCCGATGTCCCACCGGTCGGAGCTGGTCAGCAGCGGCAGCAGCCCGATCATCGCGTGCTCGGCGGCGTGCAGTGCACCCGGAATATGTTCCACAATGACGCCGGCTTGCTGCAGGGCGGTCTCCGGGGCGGTGATCCACACCGCTTGGGTGCGCAGCGTCGAGGGCGGCAGCTCCAGCGGCTCGTCGGAGAGCACCTCCGAGGTGCCCAGGGCCTTGCGCTGGAATCCGACCACTGCCGAGGTTACCTCAACAGTCCCGAAGCACAGCCGGAACTTACCCCACTGCTGGTGCTCCAGCTCCTCCACCACGGCGATTGAGGTGGTCTCACGGGCCTGGGTGTAGAACGGCGGATTGGCCGGTCTGACCAGCACAGCATTCTGCTCCAGGTCCAGCTCCTCCACCACATAACTGCGCCCCTGGTGGACATACACCGCCTGCGGATGGGCCTGCGGCTGCACCTGGGCGGCACCCATATCCCCGACCACTGTCCCGTCCTCGGCGTTGACGATGGTGTACGGGCCCGCGCCGTCGGATCGCATCCTCACCCAGGAGGCGGCGGAAGCGTCGTCGTGGGCGAAAAACCAGCCCCGGGGGCGACGTCGCAGGTGACCCTGCTCAGTCAGCGCCTCCACCAGCCAGCCGAGCCCGCCGAAGAGTCCGCCGTCCTCCAGGTCCGCCGGGGTCAGCGCCAGTTCCTGCGCGGCGGCCAACAGATGCGGGGCCGCCACATGCGGGTTATGCGGATCGGTGACCGCATCCTCCACCGGGGTGTCGAAGATCGCCTCCGGGTTCTCCAGCAGATAAGCGTCCAGCGGATCGTCACCGGCGATGAAGAACGTCGCGCCCCGCTGACCCGACCGTCCTGCGCGGCCCAGCTGCTGGAAGAAGCTGGCGCGGGTGCCCGGCCAGCCGGCGATGATCACCGCATCGAGCCCCGAGATGTCGATCCCCAGTTCCAGCGCAGGAGTCGAGGCCACACCCAACAGTGCGCCGGAGCGCAGATGGTCCTCCAACTGCCGCCGCTCCTCCTTGAGGTAGCCGGAGCGGTAGGTCGCCACCCGATCCTTCAGCGCCGGATCGATCTCTACCAGCCGATCGCGGGCCACCGCGGCGATGGTCTCCGCCCCGCGCCGAGATTTGATGAACGCCAGACTCCGGTGCCCGGCAACCACCAGATCTGTGAGGATATCGGCGGCCTCCACGGTCAGACTGCGCTTCAGCGGAGCATCGTTGTCGCCGGTCTGCTCCGAGGGAGCCGACTCCCAGAGGTAGACGTCCACGGGACCGTGCGGGGAGCCGTCCTCGGTGATGGCCACGACGTTCTGCCGGGCTTCACCGATGAGACGGGCGAACGACGACGCCGGATCACCACTGGTGGCTGAGGCTCCGGCAAACACCGGATCAGCACCGTAGGACCGGGCCACCCGGCGCACCCGGCGCAGCAGCAGAGCGGTATGCGAGCCGAAGATCCCCCGGGCGGTATGGGCCTCGTCGATGATCACATAGCGCAGCCGGGAGAAGAACCGGGCCCAGCCGCGGTGGTTGGGCAGGATGCCGGCGTTGAGCATATCCGGGTTCGACAGCACCACATTGGCATGCTGGCGCACCCAGCGGCGTTCCTCCGGGTCGGTGTCGCCGTCATAGGCGGCAGCCCTGATGCCGCCTGAGGGACCTGCTGGTCCTACCGCCTCAGCCAGCTCGGTGAGCGTATCAAGCTGGTCAGCGGCAAGTGCCTTGGTGGGGGAGAGATAGAGGATGGTGGACTCACCGGCCGGATGTGCGGCGACTGCCTGAGCCGGTGCGGCGCCGGTGATGGCGGCAAGGCCCGCCAATTGAGTGGCCAGCGACTTGCCTGAGGCGGTGCCGGTGGCCAGGATGGTGTGCCGGCCCGCGTGCAGCGCCTGGGCCGCAGTGACCTGATGGGAGTAGGGCCGGGTCGCGCCCAGCTGCCGGTGGGCAGCGCGAAGCTCGGGGGGCACCCAGTCTGGCCACGGCGTCGTCGCCGCTGTGCGGGCAGGCAGGGTGCGGATGTGCTTGAGCGGAGAACCCTCACCCACGCGCACCGGCAGCCCTGCCGCCCGCAGCAGCTCAAAGGCGTCTTCGCTGCGCTGACTCACGTCACGCGTCTGCCCGCAGTGCGGGCAAACCTCAGCAGCCTCGGGGCTGCTCGCGCAAATGCGGCAGCTCACTCGGCTCAATCGGGCGTTGTCGTCCTCAGTCACCGCACCAGACTAAGCGGTCAATGTGGTGAGCAGACGGGTGGCCGCCGCCCAGACCACCGCACGTTATGCACTTGTGCGCGGGTTATTTCCTGCGCAGATGCGCATCACGCGCGCTGCTCCTGCCCAGACAGGCAAGGGCTGGTAGGCATAGAGAGCATGGTGTGCAGCCGAGCTACTTCAGGCGCGGGCGCCGAGGGCCACGATGTTCTCCGGCAGCCGCTCATTGCTGCCGTACATGAAGTGGTTCTCCATGCGCTCGGAGAAGCGGCTGGCCTCGGTGGTCAGCCCCACCGCCTCGGCCACCTGCCGGATATGCATCGGCGAAGCCCCGCAGCAGACGCCCAGGTAGTTGATCCCCAGCGCATAGGCATCCTGGGCGAACGTCCCGATTTCGTACCGGTTGGTGAACAGTGGGTCCAGTGCGGTGGGGAAGGTACGCCCGTGCGGGGAGGGCACTGAGGCGCGCACATCGGAGAGGTTGAAGAAGGTCGGTTCTTCGGCAGTGGTGCGGTAGGGAACAGGCAGTCCCGCAACGTGGCAGGAGACCTTCTCCCGGATCTGCTTGAGCCACGGCAGCATGGTCTGCGGTCCCCGGAAGCAGTTGAGCCCGACGACGTCTGCCCCGGCCTGCTCCAGACGCTGGGCGGTCTCGACGACGTCGAGACCGTCGGCCATCTCCTCGAAGGCCATCGGGGCCAGGGTCAGCACCACCGGCAGGCCGGAGGCCTTGGCGATCTCCAGGGCGGTGAGCGCCTCTCCGGCGTAGTAGAAGGTCTCGCCGATGATCAGATCGGCGCCCTCCTCCACCGCCCAGCCGACCATCTCCTCGAACATGGAGCGCACTTCGGTTTGCTTGGCTGTGTCGGCAGGATCCCAGATATTGGTGTTGGAGATATTGCCGGCCATGAAGTCCCCGGGACGGGAGTCGGCGACCTCCTTGGCGATCTGCAGGGCTGCCCGGTTCAGCGGCTCCAGCAGATGTTCTTTGCCGATGACCCGCATCTTCTCGCGGTGTCCGTTGTAGGTGAAGGCTTCCACAATGTCGGAGCCTGCGCGCTGGAAGTCCACATGCAGGGTGCGCAGTGCCTCGGGGTATTCCAGGGCGACCTCGGGGACGAACTCTCCGGCAGTGAGGTAGCCGCGGCGCTCCAGTTCGAAAAGGAAGCCTTCGGCACAGATGACAGGTCCGGCGTCGAGCCGGTCGAGCAGAGATGCGGGGGCGGTCATTCACCGCTCCTTTCAGTCGTGGGACATGAAGCTGCCACGTCAGGAGCGGCCGAGGCGAGGCCTCGCGTATCCGGCCGTACAATGTGAACATTCCGTGGCAGTGCCCACGACTATAATGCATTTCCTTGCTGTACTGCCAGTGACAGGAAGGAATATGTTCAACTACTGGAATCCGGGGCGCTCCCCGCTGCGCTACTGGCTGATCTCCTCATCGATCTGGGAGTGGGAGGGACGGCGCCGGTCGGTGGCCCCCGGTGCGCCGAAGACATGCACATCGCCCAGGTGTGTCCAACCGAGGTACTCGTAGAGCTCCTGCCCCTCGGCGTTGGCGACCAGCAGGCCCTCTGAGACGTCATGCTCATGGGCAATGGCCAGCAGTGCACGGGTCACGAAGGTGCCCAGCCCCTGGCGCCGGTAGTCCGGTGAGGTGTAGATCCGGTCCAGGATGGAGTAGTCATCCACCACGGCCATCCGCCCCCGTGCGGCCACGTTCTCCCCCTGGTGCACGGTGAACAGGGTCCACCCCTCGAAGTCCTCACGGCTGGTGGTGTAGGTCTCCGGCGTGATCGGGTCCTCGACGTCCTGAGTCTCCATATTGACCACCATCAGCTTCTCCTCATCGCTGATCAGCTCCAAGCCGTTGACCTCCTGGGTGCCCATGATGTCCGCGTCCGGTTCGGCGATCACTGTCAGCAGCCGTTCGGGGCTCTTGGCCACTGCAGCGGCCACTTTGCGCAACTCGGTCTCCTCCGGGTCGAAGACCACGTACTCCCACTCCCCGGAGTCCGAACCCATCAGCGCCGAATGCACAGCCCCCTCATGGCGCACCTCATAACCATGGGTCCGGGCCCAGCCGGTCACCCAGGTCTGGACAAGTGAGTCGCTCAGCTCGGAAGTCATCATTCACTCCATTCGTTCTCGGTCTGCAGTGGATCCAGCGGATCATCCGCGCAACCGGGTCACTGTCAGTGCCTGCTCATATTCACCAGAGCTAAGGCGGCTCTTGGGAGCTCCCGCCCAGATCGGAGCCTGGTCGGAACCCTACATACGGTCTGTCCACTATCCAACATATAGGCAACATCACATCAATCGGTAGGGGAAGGACATAACAATCTTGTTCCGAGGGCGGGGAACCTCCACGCCTCATCGTGTCCGGTGACCGCCGGTCATCACGGCTGAAAGTCGGTCCGGTCGCCTCGCTCCTGGCCTCGTCGTACCCTTAAACACTGTGACCGAGTCCCGCATTGTTCTGTACTACGTCTTCGCACCCCTGCCCGACCCCGAGGCGGTGAAGCTGTGGCAGCACACCCTGTGCCGCGAACTTGGCCTCAAGGGCCGGATCGTCATTTCTGAGCACGGAATAAACGGTACTGTCGGCGGGCAGATGAGTGCGGTCAAGAAGTACGTGAAGCAGACCCGCAGCTACCGACCCTTCCGCGGCATCGAGTTCAAATGGTCCGCCGGTGGGGCCGAGCAGTTCCCTCGGCTGTCCGTCAAGGTCCGCCCCGAGCTGGTGGCCTTCGGTGTGCCGGATGAGGTCAAGGTCAACGACGAGGGTGTGATCGGCGGCGGTGAGCACCTCAAGCCGGAGCAGGTCCACCAACTGGTGGAGGCCAAGCAGAGCGAAGGCGTGGAGGTCACCTTCTTCGACGGGCGCAACGCCATGGAGGCCCAGATCGGCCGTTTCAAGAATGCCGTGGTCCCGGAGACTGAGACCACCAAGGACTTCATCACCGAGCTGGACTCCGGCAAATACGACCACCTCAAGGACCAGCCGGTGGTCACCTACTGCACCGGCGGGATTCGCTGCGAGGTGCTCTCGGCCCTGATGAAGGACCGCGGATTCGAGGAGGTTTACCAGATCGACGGCGGGATCGTCCGCTACGGGGAGACCTACGGAGATTCCGGCTACTGGGAGGGCGAGCTCTATGTGTTCGACGCGAGGATGAACACCCGGTTCAGCGACCAGGCGAAGACTCTGGGCCAATGCGTGAACTGCTCAGCGGCGACCTCGCGGTTTTACAACTGCTTCGACCGCGGATGCTCGAACCTGCAGCTCTACTGCACCGACTGCGCGGACATCCCGGCGTCCACCCGCTGCTCCCGATGCCAGGCCCGGCTGGCGGCCAACCCCGCCGACCCCAACCAGGGCGAACTGGGCAAGGCACGACGACGCCCGGCCTCAACCCTCTGACCCCGCACGGCGCCACCGATCCCCGTGAGTGGCCGATTATGCCGCTATCTCGGGTCGAATCCGTGTGAATTAGCGGCATAATCGGCCACTGAGCAAAGGTGCTGCCAGGGCGGACCAGAGGCGGAGGCCTCGGACGCGGCATAAGCTGTGGTCTATGCCCGACGTTCACTCTGCCATCGTCTCGCCCAGCCCCGCTCCGCCCGCTGCAGCAGATCTTGAGCTCATTGCCGCTCTGCGTCAGGACCTGACTGAGGCGGACTTCACCCACCACGGTGTGGCGCAGCTGCTGGGCGATGAGGCGGTGGCTGCCCTGGACCGCGAGCAGCTGGTGCCGGGTCAGCTGCGGGTGCTCGATGTGTTGGACTGCCTCCAGCCACCGCGGGCGAATCTGCCGGAAGTGCCGGCAGAGGGCGTTCAGGCCACTCAGCAGCAGTGGAAGTGCGCGGTGCTCACCGCGCTCTGGCTGGTCGCCCTGCCGGTCACCACTCAGCAGGTTGATGCCGCACTTCCGCGCACCAGGGTGGAAGGGCTGGAGACGCTGAAGCTTGCACATTCTGGCAGCACCGAGGTCTCGGTGGCGTCGTCTCACCGGAACAGCCTCGGTGAGTCAGAGGTTCCAGATCATCGGTACTCCTCGGACCCAGGCGAAACCAGAATTGAGCCCCGGGCGGACCTGCGCCCCTATCAGGTCGAAGGTAGCTCAGGCATCCGAGACATGTGGGTCACCAGCGATCTCAGCGCCCACCAGGTAGACGGCGCCCTGCCGCACGACCATGTACTCGGGGTGGGGCAGGCGAGTCTGACCCTGGCCGGAATCACCCACCGGCGTGAGGTCCTGACCGCTCTGGACATCGGCACCGGCTGCGGAATCCAGCTGCTGCATCTGCTGGACCACGCCGAGCAGGTTGTCGGCACCGATCTTTCAGAGCGTGCGCTGGAGTTTGCCCGGTTCAACCTGCTGCTCAACGCGCCCGCCCTGTGCCTGAACCCGGAACACCTGGAAGAGAGGGTGGAACTGCTGCAGGGCTCGCTCCTGGAACCGGTGCAGGGACGAGGGTTCGACCTGGTGGTCTCCAACCCGCCGTTCGTCATCACCCCGCGCCGTCCAGAGGAGACCGAGGCGGAGCGGTACGTCTACCGCGACGGTGGTCGGGAGGGCGACGCGCTGATGCAGGAGCTCATCGCCGGTCTTCCGGAAGTCCTCAACCCCGGTGGGACAGCGCAGATGCTCGGCAACTGGGAGCGGAAGAGCGGTGCCGCCTGGGAGTCCCGGCCCCGTACCTGGAGTGAGGCTGCCGGGCTCAGCGCCTGGTTCATCCAACGCGATGTGCAGACACCGGCCGAATACGCCGAGACCTGGCTGCGCGACGCCTCGGAGGAGCGCAGCCCCCAGCAGTACCGCCGGCGTTACGCTGAATACCTGGCGGACTTCGCCTCCCGCGGAGTGCAGCAGATCGGCTTCGGTCTCATCTGGTTGCAGAAGCCGCCTGCCGGCAGCACTGCCCACCTTCGCTTCGAGGAACTCCTCGGGGAGGTTCAGCAGCCCCTGGGGCCGGTGATCGGGCAGACCGTGCAGCGTGCCCTGGAGACCGCAACAACTGCCGAGGCTGTTCTGGGGCAGAACCTCACCGTGCCGGACACCGTCACCGAGGAGCGCTACCAGCGCTTCGGCGCCGAGCACCCGGAGGTCATCATCGCCCGCCAGGGCGCGGGCCTGCGCCGCAGCAGGCCCGTCAGCTCAGCCGCCGCAGGGTTCTTAGCCGCTGCCGACGGTGACTTCACCGCCGCCCAGCTCATCACCGCGGTCTGCTCGCTCACCGACACGGAGGAGGATGTCCTGACCCAGGAAGTCCTTGATCTTTACACCGAAGGCTTTCTCGGCTGGTAGGACATTGTCATGGGCGTTCCCACATACTTGTTCCGCCCGAGGGTCAGCGATGCCGCGTACTGGCGTCGATGGAGCCCAGAGAGGATAAAGCGCCTGCGGCTCCGCCTCGGGGCTGATTGCCGGCGCAACGGCATACGGATCGCGCGCTGTTATAGTGAGCACTCGACGGCGCACCGACTGTCAATTGCCCTGCGTGTCAAGCCCAAGGAGTTCCGTGTCAGGCAAGAAGCTCGTCATTGTCGAGTCCCCGGCCAAGTCCCGTTCCATCGCCAAGTACCTCGGCGATGACTTTATTGTGGACGCCTCGGCCGGCCACATCCGTGACCTGCCGCAGCCCTCGGACCTGCCCGCTGATATGAAGAAGGGGCCCTTCGGCAAATTCGCCGTGGATCCGGAGAACGGCTTCGAGCCCTACTATGTGGTCTCCGAGTCCAAGAAGGCCAAGGTCCGCGAGCTGAAGAAGCAGCTCAAGGACGCCGACGAGCTCTACCTGGCTACTGACGCCGACCGGGAGGGCGAGGCGATCGCCTGGCATCTCTATGAGGTGCTCAAACCCAAAGTCCCCACCTACCGGCTGACCTTCACCGAGATCACCAAAGAGGCCATCCAGCGGTCCATGCAGAACCCCCGGGAGATCGACTCGGACCTGGTCGACGCCCAGGAGACCCGGCGCATCCTGGACCGGCTCTACGGGTACGAGATCTCCCCGGTGCTCTGGCGCAAAGTCGGCAAGGGCCTCTCTGCCGGCCGTGTGCAGTCGGTGGCCACCCGCATGGTGGTCGACCGCGAACGCGAGCGCATGGCGTTCATCCCGGCAGGCTACTGGGACCTGACCGGCACCTTCAGCACCGATCAGGGGGAGTCTTTCTCTGCGAAGCTCCACGCGGTCAACGGGGACCGGATCGCCCAAGGCTCCGACTTCACCGACTCCGGTGAGCTGAAGAAGACCCGCCGCGACGTCGTCGTGCTGGCCCAAGACGAGGCCGAGAGCCTGGCCGCCGGACTGACCGGCGCAGAGTTCAGCGTGGACTCGGTGGAGGAGAAGCCCTACTCCCGCCGGCCCCAGCCGCCGTTCATCACCTCGACCCTGCAACAGGATGCCGCCCGCAGGCTGCGGTTCTCCTCCCGGGTGACCATGCAGGTGGCCCAGCGGCTGTATGAGAACGGCTACATCACCTATATGCGTACCGACTCCACCACGCTGTCCACCCAGGCGCTCAACGCTGCCCGCCGTCAGGCCAGCGAGCTCTACGGTGCTGACTCGGTGCCGGAGAAGCCCCGCTTCTACAGCCGCCGCAATGAGACCGCCCAGGAGGCGCACGAGGCCATCCGGCCGGCAGGCGACTCCTTCCGCACCCCGGCTCAGGTCAAGAACGAGCTCTCTGCCGACGAGTTCAAGCTCTATGAGCTGATCTGGAAGCGCACGGTGGCCTCTCAGATGGCCGACGCCAAGGGCTTCACCGCCAGTGTCCGGCTCACCGGTACCGCCGGTGATGGACGCAGCGCCACCTTCGGCGCCTCCGGCACGGTCATCACCTTCCCGGGCTTCCTGGCCGCCTACGAGGAGGTCAAAGACCACGACGACGCCGCAGCCGCCTCCGTGAAGGGCAGCGACAAGAGGCTGCCCCAGCTAGAAGAGGACCAGAGCCTCACCGGGGAGGACATCGAGGCCAAGGGGCATGAGACCTCCCCGCCGGCCCGCTACACCGAGGCGTCCATCGTCGCCGAGCTGGAGAAGCGGGAGATCGGCCGCCCCTCCACCTACGCGCCGACCATCTCGGTGATCATGGACCGAGGATATGTGACCAAGCGCGGCTCAGCCCTAGTGCCCTCCTGGACCGCTTTCAGCGTGATCAGGCTTTTGGAGGAGCACTTCGGCCGCTACGTGGACTATGACTTCACCGCACGGCTGGAGGACGATCTGGACCAGATCGCCCGCGGGGAGATCGAGCGGGAAGCCTGGCTGCAGGGCTTCTACTTCGGTGCGGCCACCACTGAGGAGGGCCTGAAGACCGTGGTGGACAACCTCGGTGAGATCGACGCCAGAGCGGTCAACACCATTGAGATCGTCGAGGGAGTGGAGGTGCGCGTGGGCCGCTACGGCCCTTACCTGGAGCGGCCGAATCCCGACGGTGAGGCCAACGAGAAGGGCGAGCTGAAGCTGGACCGGGCTAATATCCCGGCCGAGCTGGCCCCCGATGAGCTCACCAGGGCCAAGGCCCAGGAGCTGTTCGACCAAGCCGCCCTCTCCGGCCGGGTGCTGGGCACCGACCCGGAGACCGGCCGTGACATCGTGGCCAAGGACGGCCGCTACGGGCCCTATGTCACCGAAGTCATCCCGGAGCTGAGCGAGGAAGAGATGCAGGCCCATCTGGATGCCCAGCCCACCGAGTACTACAAGAACGGCAAACCCAAACCCAAGAAGAAGCCGCCCAAGCCCAAGCCTCGGACCGGCAGCCTGTTGAAGTCGATGTCGCTGGAGACGGTGACCATCGACGACGCCCTCAAGCTGCTCTCACTGCCCCGGACCGTGGGGACCGACGAGGCCGGGGAAGAGATCCTTGCGCTCAACGGGAGGTTCGGGCCCTATTTGAAGAAGGGTGCGGACACCCGCCCATTGCAGGATGAGGAGCAGCTGTTCAGCATCACCCAGGAGCAGGCGCGGACACTCTACGCCCAGCCCAAGCAGCGCGGCCGCGGGGCGGCCAAGCCCCCCTTGGCAGAGCTGGGCACCGACCCCATCACAGAGCGGCCGGTGGTGGTCAAGGACGGCCGGTTCGGCCCCTATGTCACAGACGGTGAGACGAATGCGACCGTTCCGCGCAGCGTCTCCCTGGAGCAGCTGACCAAGGAACAGGCCTATTCGATGCTGGCAGAGAAGCGAGCCAAGTCTCCGGCGAAGAAGGGCCCGGCACAGAAGTCTGACGGGCGCCGTCGTACTGCGGCCAAGGCCTAGCGGAGCACAGGGAGAACGGCATGAGACTCGGCGTTTTGGACATCGGATCCAATACCGTGCACCTGCTGCTGGTGGACGCTCATATCGGGGCCAAGCCGGAGGCTTTCGCCTCGCATAAGCGGCCGCTGTCGCTGGTCAAGTACTTGGACTCCAGCGGTGCGATCACACCAGCGGGCCAACAGGAGCTCATCGGGTTCATCTCCGAGGCGGTGCGGTTCGCCGCCCGGCACCGGGCCGAGGACATGCTCAGCTTCTGCACCTCGGCGATTAGGGAGGCCGCCAACGGCGCTGAGGTGATCGACCGGGTCCAGGACGAGGCTGATGTGGAGCTGACCGAGCTGACCGGCGCCCAGGAGTCGGCGATGACGTTCTTCGCCGTGCGCCGTTGGCGCGGCTGGTCGGCCGGACACATCCTGAACTTCGACATCGGCGGCGGCTCCCTGGAACTGGCCTACGGGCAGGATGAGCTGCCCTCCACCGCGCTGTCGGTCCCGCTGGGGGCCGGGCGGCTGACCAGGGACTTCCTGCCCAGCACTATGGACGACGGTGCCGCACCGACCAGGGCCGAGGCCAAGGCGCTGAAGACCTATGTGCGCGAGGAGATCGAGGCCGCCCGGCGCGAGTTCCCGCAGCTGAAGGACCAGCTGGAGATCACCGCGACCTCCAAGACCTTCCGGTCACTGGCACGTCTGACGGGGGCCGCACCGTCTGCGGAGGGTCCCTATGTGCGGCGGAAGCTGGCGCTGAAAGAGCTCAAACCCATGGTGAAGCAGCTCTCTGCGCTCTCCGCCAGAGACCGGGCCAAGCTGCCCGGGGTCTCCGAGATGCGTTCGCCGCAGGTCTTCGCCGGCGCCCTGGTGGCTGAGACCGCTATGAAGACCTTCGGGATCGAGGAGCTGACCATCTGCCCGTGGGCGCTGCGCGAAGGACTGATCCTGCGCCGGCTGGACGCCCTGGTCCGGGATGCGAATGTGGAGATCCCGCATGCCCCGGCGGTGGGGCATGTGGACCTGGCTCGGGAGCTGCGCCGTCCCACCCATAAGGATGTGCAGGCGATCGCTGTGGAGCACGCCCGTGTCTGAGCACCAACTGCCCAGGATTCCGGTAGGGCTTTCCTCCTCCTCGGTGTATCCCATGGGAGTGGCCGAGACGTTCTCCACCGCGGAGGACCTCGGCTATGACGGGGTGGAGATCATGGTCACCCACCGGGCGGAGACTCAGCAGGCATCGGTACTGAACGAGAATGCCTGGCGGTTCGGCCTACCGGTGTTGTCCATTCACGCGCCGACCCTGCTGCTGACCCAGCAGGTATGGGGCTCAGCGGCGGACAAGCTCTGGAAGTCAGCACAGCTGGCAGCAGCAGTGGACTGCCATGTGGTGGTGGCGCATCCGCCCTTCCGGTGGCAGGGCAGCTATGCGCAGAAGTTCGCGCAGCTGGTGGGCCGGATCGAGGAGGAGACCGGGGTGCTGTTCGCGGTGGAGAATATGTACCCCTGGCGGGCCGGAGGGCGTGAGGCCATGATGTACCTGCCGCACTGGAACCCCGTGGATCAGCCGTATCCGCATGTCACCTGGGACTTTTCCCATGCGGCGACCGCGGAGGACGATTCCTACGAGAACATCAGGGCTCTAGGGTCCCGGCTGCGGCATGTGCACCTGACCGACGGCTGGTCCAACGGTTTCAAAGACGACCATCTGGTTCCGGGACTGGGCAATCAGCGTGTGGTCGAGTCCCTGGAGCTGATTGCCCAGCCGGACTTCGGCGGGGAGGGATTCGACGGGACAGTGGTGGTGGAGGTCTCGACCCGGACCGCGCGGAAGGTCGGTGAGCGGGAGCGCATGCTCTCAGAGTCGCTGGCCTTCGCTCGGAAGCACTTGGGCCAGTAGCGGACGTCATCCCCTAGACTCATGCAGCAGGTGATCCTCAAGGGAAGGTGGATGGTGTTGTGAACGAGTGGTGGGAGATCGTCCTGCTGGTCATCGGGTGTGTGTTTGCTCTTCTGGTGCTTCTCTTCGGCCTTTCTGCGTTGGGGTGGTTCGACGAGGACAAAAAGGACACTGCCGGGATCCTGGACAAGGGAGGCACCCTGCAGCTCTTGGCCGATGTGACAGCCGAGGCCCACGCCCAGGGCACTGAGGCCCAGCGTGCGATCGAGGAGCTGCGGGAGATTGCCCCGCAGCTGGAAGCTGGGGACTGGCAGCTCTTTGAGGAGCGCTACCGCGAAACACTGCAGTCCTTCTCTTCAGGCCAGTCCGACGTGGATGCCCAGATGCAGCACCTGGACCGGATCTTCCGCCGGGACCGCATCATCGGGCAGGCCCGCCGGGAACTCCGGGAGTAGACGTCCAAGGCGTGTTCAGCCTCTTGCACCACAGACAGCAGAGGCAATAGCGGTCGCCGCAATGTCCGAAGTCACCTAGAATGAACTAAGCGGACTAACCAGGAGGTTTCGTCATGTCCACCGTCAACGTGCATGACGCTAAGACGCGATTCTCTCGGCTGTTGGAGCGGGCACATCAGGGCGAGGAGATCATCCTCGCCAAGGCAGGCAAGCCGTATGTGCGTCTGGTCCCGCTGCCACCCAAGCAGCCTCGGACCCCGGGTGGGCTGACTGGAACTGTGCCGGCTGAATTCTTCGACCCGCTCCCCGAGGAGGAGCTGGCAGCCTGGGAAGCGCATCGACCGTATGGCTGTTCTGCTCGACACGCATGCGTTTCTCTGGTGGGCGACGGACGAATATGACGCGTTGATGGAGCACCATGTCTTCCAACGCCTCGCAGTCTCTGACCGGCATGCCATGCTTGCAGGAAGTTTCACGTATCCACACCGAGACCCTTTTGACCGGATTTTCGCCGCGCAGAGCCAGCCGGAGAACCTGCCTTTGGCGACCCGAGCCCCTGCCATCGCAGAGTTCGATGTGGATGTTATCTGGTAGCTTCACGGGCCAAGACCATCGAACTGGTGCTGCGGCACGCTGACTGCGCTGTGATACACGGAGGAGCAAAAGAATGACAAAGATCGCGATGCTGGGGCTGGGCTCCATGAACGGGGCGATCCTCGCCGGGCTGCTGGAGTCCGGAGTTTCCCCTGACGATGTGCTGGCGACCTCACGCTCTGCTGACTCCGCCCACCGGCGCTCGCAGCAGTACGGGGTACGGGTGCTGGCTGAGGAGACCGATACGGCTGCCAACACCACTGCCGTTGCTGAGGCTGATGTGGTGATGCTGGGTGTCAAGCCCTACCAGATCGTTGATCTCTGCACCGAGATCAAAGCCGCGCTGAGGCCGGAGGCTGTGGTGGTCTCGGTGGCTGCTGCGGTGACCGTGGAGATGATGGAAGCCGCACTGCATCCGGGTCAGCCGGTGGTCCGGAGTATGCCGAACACACCCATGTCTGTGGGGCTGGGCGTCGTCGGACTGACTCCGGGTAGGCACACCCCTGAGAACCAGACAGAACTGGTGGCTGAGCTGCTGGGAGGCTCGGGCACAGTGCATGTGGTGCCCGAGGAGCAGATTGACGCGCTCTCCGCTGTGGCAGGCTCAGGGCCGGCCTACGCCTTCTACCTCGCTGAGCATATGGCTGCCGCCGGTGCCGAGATGGGACTGGACCCGGACTTGGCGGCGCGGCTGGCTGCTGAGACCATCTATGGGGCGGGCAAGATGCTGGTGGAGAACCACGGGGAGAACGACGCCGCTCAGCTGCGGCGGAACGTGACCAGCCCGAACGGCACCACACAGAAAGCACTCGAGACCTTCGACGCCGCTGGTATGGGTCAGGCCATCAGGGCTGGGGCCAAGGCGGCGGCTGTCCGGGCAGCCGAGATCACCCGCTCGCTGGACCCGTAGCACCATATTTGGGCGCAGATTTCGCTTGATATGTGGTCACAAGGAGCCGACGTACGCGGGCTGAGGCGCACCTGGGCTCAGGTGCTGGCCTCGGCGAGCAGGCGGCGCAGGCGAACGGGGTCGAATGTCCAGAAGTCCCGCACCGCACCGTTGATGCGCAGCACCGGGAGCTCTTCGGCGAACTGGGCCAGCAGGGCGCCGTCGTGCGTGATGTCAGTGGTGCGATGCTCCAGGCCGTACTCCGCGCAGGCCTCGGCAGTGGTGGCCAGGGCCCGCTCGCAGAGGTGGCAGCCATCTTTGACCAGAACCTCGACATCGACCATGGTGCTCCTCTCAACGGTTCTCCCTGCCTCAGAGCACCCGGGATATGGCGGATGAGAGCTGGCGCAACGTCGGGGAGAAGTATGGGGATGAGTACGCGAAAGCCCCGGCCGATAAGCCGGGGCCGTGCGTGGAGGTTGACTACTTGTTGCGCCGCTGGTGGCGGGTCTTCCGCAGACGCTTACGGTGCTTCTTCTTCGCCATGCGCTTGCGGCGCTTCTTGATCACTGAGCCCATAGGGTGAACAGTCCTTACGTTGATGGGGTGGGACAGGGAAATGCCCCGTAGGCCAAAAAGGTCTCGACGTAGTCTACCGATTCAGCGCAAAGACAGCGAACTGGGCTCAGAGCTGCGAGCGGAGCAATGCCGGGGCTCTTCAGGTGTGAAGGCCGGCGCAAGCCGGGCGAGGGGAGCCGCGACGTCGGGGACCCATGCAGAACGCGTAAGCGTTTGCGTGGGCCACGTCGTGGAGCCAGCGGGCTTCCCCGCCGCCGGGACTCTTCAGGTGTGAAGGCCGGCGCAAGCCGGCCGAGAGGCGAGTGGGGTTCCCCCGCCGCCGGGACCAACTCAGTCGAACCAAGGGTCCAAGCCGTGCAGCGGGAAGATCTCTTTGCGGGTCTGGACGATGGCGCGGTCCACAGCATCTTCTGGGTCGTAGCCCAGCTCCCAGGAGCGCCACCAGAGTTCGGCGTCGTCGTGCATCTTCTCCGGGGCGGTGACGTGGTAGGTGTTGCGCACGTACTCTCGCCAGCTGCTGGGAGTAGGAGTGTTCAGCGGAACCGGCGATCCTGCCACGATGGCGGTGAGATGGGCCCAGGTCCGGGGGACCACCTGATACAGGCTGTACCCCCCGCCGCCGGTGGCGATCCACCGGCCGTTGGTGAACTCCTCGGCCAGGTGCCCGATGTCCAGTGCGAGCTGACGCTGGCCGTCGACACTCAGGCGCAGATCCGCGAGGGTGTCATCGGCATGAGTGTCGCAGCCGTGCTGGGAGACGATGACCTCCGGCTCGAAGGCGCGGACCAGAGCCGGGACCACCGCGTGGAAGGCCCGCAGGAAACCGGCGTCTCCAGTGGTGTGCGGCAGGGCAATGTTGACCGAGGAGCCGGCGGCGTCGTTCTCACCGGTCTCGTTGGGAAAGCCTGTGCCGGGGTACAGGGTCGTGCCGCTCTGATGGATGGAGATGGTCATCACCCGTGGGTCGGCGTAGAAGATGTCCTGGGTGCCGTCGCCGTGGTGGGCATCCACATCAAGGTAGACCACGCGCCGGGTACCGCCTTCCAGAAGGTACTGGATGGCGAGGGCGGCGTCGTTGTAGATGCAGAAGCCACCGGCCTTCGCACGGGCCGCATGGTGCATCCCGCCGGCGAAGTTCAGCCCGTGCACTGCGGATCCTGCCAGCAACTCCTGGGCCAACCCTATGCTGCCGCCGGCGATTCTGGCAGCGGCGGTATGCATATCTGCGAACACCGGGACATCATCAGTTCCCAGTCCGTACTCCGGGCAACCCTCACCGGAACCGGCGCTGGACCTGACGGCTTCGATGTAGCCGGGGTCATGGACGGTGGCCAGCGCGGCGTCGTCGGCGATCCCTGGAGCGGTCACGGTGAGGTTCTCAGCATCGAGAACTCCCAGATCCCGGGCCAACCGCTCAGTCAGTTCAAGGCGGATCGGGTTCATGGGGTGGCTGGCGGTGAATTTGTACCCCAACAGCGCAGGGTCCCACACCACTGAGGTGGGCGGCGCCGGTGCGTGTGCGGTACGAGTCACACCTCAGAATCCTACCTTTATGCTCCAGCTGACGTGTATGTGTCATGAGCCTGAACTGGAAATGAAGCCTACGATGTCATGGTGACCGTCATCAGCGACACGTGCCAGAATCAGCGACCGTCGTTATCCCTGCCGCAGAGAGGATTCAATGACACTGATCGCCATTGACAATGCTCCCGTCCCCTATCCGTGGGGCTCACAAGGGGGCATCTCTGCGCTGCTGGGCCGCACCCCGACCGGTGAGGTGGAAGCTGAGCTCTGGCTGGGCTCCCACCCCCGTTCGCCCAGCCGGGTGACAGACCCGGATAGTCAGTGGACCGACCTGAGGCACTGGGAGGAGTCCTCCGGGCAGCAGCTGCCCTTCCTGCTGAAGATACTCGATGCCGCAGCCCCGCTCTCGCTGCAGGCCCATCCCACCGCACAGCAGGCCAAGCGGGGATACCAGCGGGAGGAAGCAAGCGGCGTTCCGCTGGATGCAGGTCACCGCAGCTACCGGGATCCGTGGCCCAAACCAGAGATGATCGTGGCGCTCGCCGACGGCTTCGAAGCGCTGTGTGGCTTCCGTGAGCCTGACGAGGTTCTCGCCATGGTCAGGCGCGTGGGCACTGAGCTGGAACGCGACGGGCTGGCCAGCCCGGAGATGTCTCGCTTGGAGGAGATTCTGGGCGCTGGAGGGATCCGGGCGACTGTCGGCTGGCTGCTCTCAGGAACCCCAGAGACGATTGGGCTGATCGCCGAACTGGAGTCAGCAGCCCCGCGCTTTCCCGCTGAACTGTCGCTGGTGCCACGGCTGCTGGCTGACTTCCCCCGCGATCCGGGGGTGGTGGTGGCGCTGCTGCTGAATTACGAGGTCCTGGCCGCAGGGGAGGCGTTGTGGCTTCCGGCGGGCACCATCCACGCCTATCTCAGCGGTACGGGGATGGAGCTGATGGGTCCCAGCGACAATGTGCTGCGCGGGGGGCTGACCAGCAAGCACATCGACGTCGAAGAGCTCCTTGCTGTCCTCGACACCACACCAGGCCCAGCGGTTCGGCTGAGTCCGGTGACGTGTGAACCGGGTGCACGGAGCTACCGAACAGCCAAAGGCCCAGAGGGCCAGGGCGCGGACTTCGAGTTGCTGGAGATCACCGCCGGAACCGCGGTGACCACCGCTGGACCCAGCCTGGTGGCCGTGCTGGAGGGAGACTTCGCCGTGACATCTCCGGGGCCGGGTGAGGAGGCGTCACGTAGTGCGGGTCGCGGTGACTTCCTGTTTCACCCCGCCGGGGGGAGGCTGACCTTTGAGGGGCGGGGGAGGGCGTTCCTGGCCACCCCACGGCGCTGAGCCCGACGCGCGGACGCTGTTCAGACGTGGTCGGCGAACCATTCCAGGTGGCGGACGTCACCGCTGACCACGATCGTGTCGCCGGGTCTGATTCTGGTCTCCGGCTGGGCGTAGACGAAGTCCTGACCCGGTGGCTTCACGCCCACCACATTGACGTGATGCCTTTTGCGCGGTTGTGACTCCTCGATGGTCTTGCCCTGCAGCACCTTGGGCGGGTACATCTTGACGATGGCGAAGTCGTCGTCGAACTTGATGAAGTCCATCATCTTTCCGCTCACCAGGTGGGCGGCACGAACCCCGGCGTCGTGCTCCGGATAGATCACATGGTGGCAGCCTATGCGAGTGAGAATCTTCCCATGGGTGGGATTGATGGCCTTGGCCCACACCTGGCTGACACCAAGGTCCACCAGGTTCGCAGCGATCAGCACACTGGACTCGATGGAGGTCCCCACTCCGACCACCGCAGCATCGAACTCCGTTGCCCCCAGCTGACGCAGTGCTTCGATGTCGGTGGCATCAGCCTCCACGGTATGGGTGAAGGCCTCGGCATGCTTCTGCGCCAGGCTGCGTTGGCGGTCCACGGCCAGCACCTCTTGGCCCTGGTCCACCAGCTGCTGTGCCAGGGCGATACCGAACCGGCCCAGCCCGATCACCAGCACCGGCTTATTGGTCTGCTGCTTCTTAGCCAATGATCGGCCTTCCTTCGGGATAACGGTAGCGGGTGCCGCTGTGCCTGATGGTCAGCGCGGCAGCGAAAGTCATAATGCCCACACGCCCGGCGAACATCAAGCCCGAGAGCACATACAGGCCCGATGGCGGCAGCTCAGCCGAGAGCCCAGAGGTGAGCCCCACTGTGGCGAATGCTGAGATCGATTCGAAGAGCGGGCGTTCCAGATCTTCGCCGGCGATCATGATCAGCGCCAGCGTGGAGACCAGAATGAGGGTGGCGGACACGGCCACCACCGAGATGGCCACGCGCACCGCTTGAGCGGGAATGGTGCGTCCGTGTGCGGTGGACTCTTCCTGGCCGCGGGCCTCGGCCAGGAAGGCGAGCAATATCACTGCGAAGGTGGTGACCTTGATCCCGCCGGCGGTGGAGGCCGACCCGCCGCCGACGAACATCAGCGCATTGGTCACCAGCATGGTCTCGGAGTGCTCCATGATGTTGTCCACCACACTGAATCCGCCAGAGCGCATCATGATCGAGGCGAACAGTGAGTTCTGCAGCTTCTCCCAGATGGTCATATCGCCCATGGTGTCGGCGTGGTGCCACTCCAACAGGGCGTAGGCGACGGCGCCGAGCACCATGAGCAGCACAGTGACCTGCATGGTCAATTTGGTGTGCAGGCTCCACTTTGTGAAGTGCCAGCGGCAGCGCCACAGCACCAGGAGGACCGGGAAGCCCAGACTGCCCAGGAAGACCCCGACCATAATGGTCCACAGCACCACCGGGTCGTGGCCGATGCCCGCCAACCCCTCGGGGTGGATGACGAACCCCGCATTGTTGAATGCGCTGATCGAGTAGAACAGCCCGTGCCAGGCGCCGACGGCCGGGGATTCGTCCAGCATCATCATTCGCGGAACCAGGACTGCAGCCAGTGCGGCTTCCACGACGACGCTGCAGACCACCACGGTCTTGATCAGCGAGCCGACTTCGCCCAACCGACCAGTGGCCATGCCTTCCTGGGCTACCAGACGGGTACGTAGTCCCAGATGGTGAGTGACGGAGACGGCCACCAGTGTGGCCAGTGTCAGGATTCCCAGACCGCCGATCTGGATAGCGGCAAGAATCACTATCTGACCGGCCAGCGACCAGTGCTCGGCGGTGTTGACAGAGATGAGTCCGGTGACCGACACGGCGGAGGTGGCGACGAAGACTGCGTCGTGGAACTGGGCAGAACGGCCGGAGGCGGTCGCCCAGGGCATCATGAGCAGTGCGGTGAAAACGGCGATGACCACCGCGAAGGCGAGCAGCGCTATTCGCGGCGGCGATGATCCGACCAGACGGCTCATGGGGCGCTTCAATGATTCCCACAGCGTCCTCTGCCGGATGGGCGGGTCTGCGGTATCGGCACCGTTCCTGCGTGGCACGAGGGTCAGCTTACGCCTGGACCCCTGCCCCTGGGGATAGCACTGTTCCAGTGCAGCTTGATGTCAGGCCGCACGCGGGGTTTCCCTGCCCGCGGGACCAGCTTCAGGTGTGATGGCCGCGGTGATGCGGCCGAGAG
>NZ_QWLD01000019.1 GCF_003600155.1 Nesterenkonia muleiensis
AGTCGGCAAAATGCCCAAAGGTCTCAAAGCGCACTTGGACGCTGTCGGTGACCCCGTCAAGGAAGGCTGGACTACCAGTATTGACGAGAAGCTGCGAGCGAACTCCTCGAAGCAGTGGCGCACGGTGTATCACTACTCGTGGAAGCGGTTCTACCGGGACCGGCAAAACCTGAATAAGCAGATCTTCCGGGCCCAAGACATCGCCGCTGGTAAACGCTCGATGGCCAAAGCGCGGTTCGTCACCGTCCAGGGCAAAGATATCGGTATCAACGAAGACGATATCGCCCGGGCCAAGAAGCTGTTGGGCATCAAAGGCTACGTCACCTCAGCCAGCGAAAAGCTACTGAGCAACAACGAGGTCGTTGCTCACTACCACGCGCTCTATGAGGTCGAGGCCAGCTTCCGGCTGGCTAAGCATGACTTAGAGGCCCGCCCGATATTCCACCAGCACAAGGACATGATCGAAGCTCATCTGACCATGGTCTTCGCCGCTCTGGCCGTAGCCCGCTACATCCAGACCGCCACCGGACTGTCCCTGCGGCGGGTCCTTGACATGCTGCGTCCCCTACAGGACGGAATCGTTCATACCGGGACCAAGCGCATCCTGATACCTGCCGAGATCACCCCGGAAGCACAAGGCCTCCTCCAAGCCCTAAACAACGAAGATCTCACGCACTAACGATGAACCAACTCGGGAGATCCGGCTGGCCAAAAAATCTCGTCGAATCAGGGCATACAGGCGCCCGCTGGAGAGCTCAACGCTGAGGCGGTCGCTCGGACTGCCGATAGTGACCCACGCACAGTCCAGCGTTATCTGGATATTCTGGAACGCAGATTCCTAGTCCACGAACTAAAGAATCTGCAGCTGCCCAAGAAGAAGTCCACTAGGAGCACCGCCAAAGCATACCCAGTAGATATTGCCCTCTCCCCTGCGGTTCTCAACCTGAAAGCTGTGGAGGACGCTGACGATATGATCCGAGGTGGGCTGCTCGAAGCATTTGTGGTCCAGCAGACCCGTGCTGCGCTACAAAGCCTAATTGTCCAATTATCAGATGGTAAGGACAGCTTTCAGAACACTTCGATTATCCATCATGCGGTACCCATGCGCGACTTCCTCCAAGCCGAACGTCTTGTCGAAGAGCGGTGCTGGGTCGAGAGCACCGGAGAGCACATCTGTTAATAACTCGGGAATATATGCTCGCGCTGGAGCGATGCCGCCTGCAATTTTGATGTTACGGCGAAACATTCCAAGTAGAGGGACTCCCCCTTCCACCGCATGCGGTACCCCAACATAAGAAATCACCCCACCATCACGCACTGCCCCTATTGCAGTCTCCCAAGCGCCTACGGTGCCAACGGCTTCAATCATCTTTGGAACGCCAGCTGGCAAGATGCTGCGAACTCCCGCGATCGCCGCTTCGCCACGTTCGGACACCACATGAGTTGCGCCGAATATACGTCCGAGATCAGTTCGGCCCTTGTGGCGCCCCAGAAGCACAATGCGCTCCGCTCCGAGACGCTGAGAGGCTAAAACTGCAGAGAGCGCCACAGCTCCATCTCCAATAATGACGATGTCGTCTCCTGGGCCCACCTCAGCGCTCACCGCAGCGTGGTGCCCTGTCGAAACCACATCCGAGAGTCCGAGTAGGCCAAGTAAGAGATTCTCCTCGGCCTTACCATCGGTGCCCTGGAGCTGGGGCACCGTGACTAGCGTGCCATCCGCAAACGGGATGCGTGCAGCTTCCGCTTGTCCTCCATCATCAGTGGGGGTCCCCCAGAGCCCACCCTGAATACAGGAGGTGGGTAGACCTTCGACACAGAATTCACAGACGCCGTCGCTGTATTTAAAAGGCGCAATGACAAAGTCGCCCCGATTCACCGTTCTCACATCGTCGCCGATATCCTCGACCACACCGATAAATTCGTGTCCAATAGGTGAAGGCGTCGGGCCCTCAGCGATCCCGCGGTACCGCCAGAGGTCCGAGCCGCAGACGCAGGAGCGGACTATGCGAACTACAGCATCCGTAGGATCCGCAACTTTCGCGTCGGGGACGTCATCGACACGTATGTCATGCGCACCATAAAGAACAGCAGCTTTCATATCAGTATTATCCTCTTTGTCTTATCCGGCTGCACCAGGGATCTTTGGGACGGGGAATTAGCGGCTCGTACCAGTCAGCACAGGATTAATCCAACGTGCCTACGGAACAGAGTCCATCAGAGCGATTCTTTCAGTTCACACCGCAGCATGGCGTCTTGAGCTTGTCAAGCTCCCATAAGACTAGCCTTCTGCAGGAAAGTTAGTCGGCGAACTAGCCGCGAGGGTCTCAATAATCACCGAACAGGCCAACTCGATATCTTCATGAGAAACCGATCGATGTGCAACTAAACGCACTTGGTCAGAGCCAATCTTCTTTACGAGCACATGACGCCGGGCGAGCTGCTCAATGAAATCATCGATGGACATCTTGCCAGTAGAAACAGAAAAGCTAACGATATTACTCTGTATTGGCGAATTATTCAGGGCAATATGCGGTACATCACTCAGCGAGTTGGCGATCTTTCTTGCTTTAATTCTATCTGAAGAGACCTTGCGCCACTCAGGTAGCGCAAGAAGCGCAGGAGCTGCAAGCAGTCCCGTATGGCGCATGCCGCCTCCGAATCTCTGTCGAGCTCTTCTAGCACTACTGATGAAGCGGCGGGAACCCACTAAAACGGAACCTAACGGCGCCCCTAAACCTTTATTCAGACAAAACTGAACAGCATCGACATACTGGCAAATATCAGCTAACTCCACCCCTAAAGCTTCAGCAGCATTAAAGATCCGAGCCCCATCCATGTAGATCGGAAGATCGTATCTCCTGGAGATACTATGAATCTCACGTAGATTCTCTAAGGAAGGAACATAACCCGCGTTCAAGTCATAAGTGGACTCCAGACTAATTAGCCCTGTAGCAGCAACTTGGAGTTGAGCCTCTCGAATCGAGGCTTCAAGCGCGTCAGCATCATAGATGCCCTGATGGACAGGGGTGCAACGTATCTGAACTCCAGAGTTAGCGGCTAAACCCCCTGCTTCCAGATTTCTAATATGTGACGCATGACCCAATAAAACTTCTTGCCCAGGCTGAGTAAAAACGGCAACCGAGATTTGATTGGACATTGATCCAGAAGGGGTCAGCAAGGCTGACTCCATTCCTATCATTTCAGATGATTTAACTAGCAGAAGATTTGTAGCCTGGTCCTCTTCCAACAGATCGTCTCCAAAATACAGCGACTCAAGTCGGCGCAACATCTCATGAGTAGGCTGAATTGCAGTGTCGCTACGTAAATCGATTAAACTATTCATATCAACCTAATAACATTAACGCTAGACATAAAAATTAAAGTATCAATATTTCATCGAGTATATTACTCTAGAAAATTATCACTTCTACGGTAATTAGACATATCAAAATCGGAATTAATTCCCATCGCCAAGCATGCACCGATCTCTCCAATAGCAGGTGAAAATTTAAATCCATGACCAGAAAAAGCCGCTAATATTATAACATTATCTGACTCTGGAGCAGTTTGAATAATAGGACGTGAATCATCCACATAGGCTTCAAAATAACTTGAAATACGAATAGGTTCAGGATTCAAAGACGGAATACAATTATTAAGGAGCTCATCAAAAGGGGCAAGATCCCCCAGCGACACATTACGCTCGCCAACGTCTGGATTATCAACCACCAGATGATCTAACGGAGAAACACCCACTTTGACACTCACTCCGTCAGGTGAAGGTACCCCATAAGCATGCTTAGGAGCCAATCTAATAAATGGCAATCGATGAGCAGAAGAATCTCCGCGCTTAATAGGGTACCAGGCAGAAATAAGACGGCGAATCTGGATAAAATCAGCAAGACGGGGAAGAAACTCTGTCACCCATGGGCCAGTAGATACTATCACACGATCGAAACGATGCTTAGCTCCTTCTACTACGAGAGTAACACCCCAATCATCTGGAACAATTTCCTGAACTTTAGTGCGACGATGGACGGTGGCCCCATTGGCTTCAGCAAGACTCACTGCAACCTGAATTGTAAGCTCTGGTCTGATAAAACCAGCATATCGATCATAGATCGCCACATCGTCGGAATCCATAGCAAACTGAGGAAAGCGTTCAGCCGCCTCAAATCGATCAAGCAATTCATGATCCAGGTCATACTCTTTAGCCGTCGCGATGGCATTCTTGACAGTCTGATGACTCGAAGGCCCCATCAAGACACACCCGCTTAACTCTCTCAGAGCAATACCGGATTCAGTTTCCAACTCTTTGAAGAGTTCGTCTGCACGCTTCAGAATGGGGACGAAATCCTGGTTCCCAAACTGGATGCTTCGGAAAATACGGGACTCGCCTCCCGCTGCCCCTCGATCATGTCCAGTGTCGAATTGTTCAAAGCCTACGACCTCAATATCTTTCTCCTCCGAAAGGGACTTTAAGGCCTGTGCGCCCATGGTGCCCAGTCCAACAACACCAATACGTGTTTTTGAAGTCACTTTAAACCACCTTAAATATTCTAACTATCAATTATTAAGATTACTGACGAGCAGAAGACTTACTTCTCTTCTTTGACAACATTGACAAAAGCGGTGGGCCAACTAATGTCACTGCAACTAAGGACCATATAGACAGAGCTAATGGGGAACTAACTAGATAACTAATATCACCTTGTCCAAGCTGCATTGAGCGAATAAAATAACGCTCAATCAATGGCCCAAGAACTAACCCAACCAATAAGGATGCCAAGCTGAAATCATACTTTCTTAGAAAATATCCAACGATCCCCAGAACTAACATAATCCAAAGATCAATCATATTGGAATTAATGCTGTATACTCCAATAACACCAAGGACTATCATCACAGGGATTAACAGCCACTGTGGAGCCCGAAGAACCTGAACCCAGACACCTATCATTGGTAAATTAAGTATCAGCAGGATAACATTAGTGACAATGACTCCTCCGATAATTGACCAGAAGAGATCGGGTTCACTAGTCATAACCAGGGGCCCCGGTTGGATACCATGCACCATCATCGCTGATAACAGAAAGGCAAGAACAGCTGAGAATGGTAACCCTAGGAGCAGGACGGGAACCAAGCTTCCAATTGCCGCTCCATTATTTGCAGCCTCAGGACCAGCTAGCCCTTCTACAGCCCCCTTACCGAACTGAGACTTATTCTTTGAAATGGATTTTTCAATCCGATAAGAAGTGAATGTTGATAATGTCGCAGAAGGCACCGGTAAAAGACCAAAGATGAATCCCACAAAAGATCCTCGCCACCATGGGAAAAATGATCTTCTAAGTTCGTTTTTATTTGGAACTAATTCACGTAAAGGCACAGGCGGGGGTCGTCTGTATCGATTCTCGCCTTCAAGCATGCGCATCATTTCACTAATGCCATACAACCCGATCGCTACACTCGCAAGTCCTACTCCCAGAGAGAGGTCCATATGGCCGAAAGTGAAGCGGTTTAGTCCCGATGAAGTATCGAGGCCCACCGTACCCAATCCAAGACCTATACACATCGGAAGCAAGCCCTTAGCTAGACTTCCGCCAGTGATGCGGGATAGTACAAGGAGGCCTCCAGCAGTTAGTGCGAAATAGTCAACAGCACCGAAGTTCAAGGCTACACCAGCTATCCAGCTAGCAGTAAGAACAAAAATTATAATAGCGACGATCGTGGCAAAAAATGATCCCATGGCGCTAATAGCTAAAGCTGCACCAGCTCTGCCATTTTTGGACATTGGATGGCCGTCAAAAGTCGAGACAATCGACGAGGACTCGCCTGGGATGTTCAGGAGTATTGAAGCCGTTGATCCTCCGTATTGTGCCCCGAGATAGATACCTATGATCATAATAAGGCCAATAGCGGGGTCAAGCGTAAAGGTGATCGGAAGAATAATTGCAGCACCTGCCACTGGTCCAAGTCCAGGAAGCGCACCTACTAATGTCCCAGCGAATGCCGCGAACAAAGCAGCTAAGAGCAGGGTAGGGTGTATGGCAGCAAGAATCCCATCTGTTAATAATGAGAAAGTATCCATAGTGATATGTCCTTATTTACCAAAATCCTTGAGGAAAACGGACTCCTAAAAACTCAATAACTATATATGAAAGCGTGACAGAAATTATGGCACCAAATGCAATTGATTTTATAATATTTAAATTTCCTATTACAAAAAATATATATGATACATACAATGTTCCGGCTATATAGTTGCCGAGCGCCGGCAGCAATAAAATATAAATAACGGTCGATAAAAAGAATTTAGCTATCTTCTTTTTGCCATCTCTGTCCAAAGGCGCCATCGCGACTTCATGATCTTTTTTGATGAAACTTTGAACAATCACTAGTATTGAAGAAATTATCAGTAAAATAGCAATTAACAATGGGTAAATCCCTGGACCTGGCCGCGACTGGCTTCCGGCGGGAAGCTGAAAAGCTTGCCAGAAATAAATACTCGCGAAAACAAGAGTTGCTATTCCTATAAGCAACTCACCCCACTGAATTCCAAGGTTCAAATTACCCTGGCTAGTTACATTGCTCGCTACGCCTGTTGAACTAGTCATAACTACCCCGGAAGATCCTACGTTTTGGATTTGCCATTTTGTAATAATTCATGCACCTATTCTTACTCAAGTCGACCTTCTAATAGTCCAATAACTTCTTCGGTAGCTTGATAGGTGTCTTTATACCATTCTTCAAGATCGTCTCCGAATAGAGGTGCC
>NZ_QWLD01000024.1 GCF_003600155.1 Nesterenkonia muleiensis
CGGGTCGCCCTCAGGATCACCAGTGGGGTCACCTTCTGGATCACCGGTCGGGTCGCCCTCAGGGTCACCGGTCGGGTCACCTTCTGGATCACCGGTCGGATCACCCTCATCATCTGGTTCAATCACGGTGATAGCGGTGGTCGCGGGAGTCTCCGATACCTCACCAACAGCAGTCACCTCGGTCTCGCCCAACTCATAGTCGGCCGGGACCGGCAGCGACACACTGATGTTTCCATCCTCATCAGCAGTGGTCTCCACCGGCTCCTCACCGGGGATGCTGACCTGCACGGTCTCACCAGGGGCGAAACCCTCACCAGTAATGAGAGTCGACTCACCCTGCTCCACTTCAGAAGGATCAGCCGAGATAGAGGTCTCGAACACCGGATCCTCATCATCATCAGCCGGGATGATCGTAGAGGAGGCCAGATTCACCTCAGCCAACGGGCTGCTGGGCAACAGGCTGAGCTGCAGAGCTCGCACAGTCTCGGAACCCTCGCCGAGATCACCCGTCTCAGGTTGCACATTGGCAGTCAGAGAGACCAACTCTGTCACCACGTTATCCAGGAGTGGCCCAACAATAGTCTCGTTCAGACCACCCACGATGTCAGCGACAAGTGTATCCAGGGTCTGGAGCTCATCCACGATGTCGAAAACACCATTCAGAACACCGCCAAGCACGCCGAAAACAGCGTTATCCAGGTCACCTTCATCGTCAAGCCCCAAGCTGGTCAGCACAAGGCTCAGAACATCCTCGAGGACAGTGCTGTCTTCACCCGGAACGCCGATGGACAGCGAAGCGTCACCCGATTGGATCTGGGCCACGGTGGCGTCAAGGGAGATCATGAGGCTCAGCCCGATCAGGTCGCCAATAGCATTCGTGAGATCATCCAAGAGGTCACAGATCGCGCCAAAGACCGGCAGATTACAAACGCCTAGACCGGGGGTAACATTAAGGCCGCTGAGCAGTTCCACCGAAATCTCGAGGTCGACACCAGTGTTGCCGATCTCGTCCTCGATGTCTTCCACCAGGTCAGTCACGATGGCCGTCACAGTTGTCATCACGCCCTCACTGATGGCATCGATCACATCAGCGTTCAGCACCTCATAGTTGGCGGGCAGCGCATTCAAGCTGGGGAGATCATTTGAAGGATCATCCAGCACAGCCTCCAGGTCCACGTTGATCAGGCCTGTATTGAGATCAACGGTGATGCCCTGAGCTTCTCCTCCGACCGGATCATCGGGCAGCAGCGCCGAAAGGCTCGGCGCGGTCAGGCTCAGACTAGGGTCTACCGACAGCAGACCACTCTCTTCGGGAGTCAGAGCGCTCGTGAGGGCATCGAGGACGCCGCTCTCGCCCACCAGAGCATCAAGAAGTCCTTGAGTTTCGGCCTCCACGGCAGAGAGAGCGTCACCGAGTTCGCTGTAGACGCGGCCAAGCGCCGGGCTCTCCAGTGTCAGATCGGCAGAGGCGATGCCATAATCGCGCTCTACTTCCCCATCCGCGATCTCACGGATGCTGGATGAAATCGCCCCAAGTTCCAGACTGACATCGCTGACCAAGCCGTCCGTCAGTCCAGCGAGATTCAACTGACTCAGAAGCGCCGTCAGGTCAACCGCTGCGTTGGACGGGAACTGGTCTGCCACGCCCAGATCGATGGCCCCGCTGTCAGACACCGCACCGGTGGCTGCGAAAACATCGTCCTCCTGCACGGAGGCCACCTGGTTGACCGCACCCAGGTCAATCACGCCGTCTGTGCCGAACAGGTCGACGCTGATGCCAGAACCAAGATCGACACCTACAACATTGAGCAGCTCGACTCCCAACGGGTTCTGATGGAATAGTTCACCGTTCTCCGTGGGTGCCTGAGCGCCGGCGATCTGTGCGATGTCGTCGAGGTTGAGATCCACGGCTGATCCGCCGAGGAACTTGCCCAGAGCCTCAGAGTCGCCATGTGTGTCGGCGTTAGCCGGTCCGGCGGCGACTAAGCCAGTGCTGGTGGCCAAGAGTCCTGCTGTGACATAAGCCACTGACCTGCGTAACCAGCGCCTGGCGAGACCCGGCGGCCTTTCAGGACGCTGGGCACTACCTGATGGATTTACCATCATTCCCCCTAGAGATTCTATTTTTGACTGACTCAACCAGCGAGCAGACTGACCTCGAGCAAAACATCGCCGGACCAACCAGCTGGCTGTTACTCATTCGTCACGTTTCGCATTAATGATCACGAAACCATCTCGACGCTAACACAGCGCCAAGGCCACCAAAAGGTTTTACAGGGACTTTTTCAAGGAATAGCTAGAAAACTGAACACCGTCTGACAAGCAGGAGCAGTCCGAAACTCAGCCGATCAGGTCGCGGACTTGGATGACCTGGTCACGCCCCGGGCCCACCCCGATTGCTGAGAACGGCGCCCCAGACATCTCCTCCAGTGCCAACACATAGGCCCGAGCGTTCTCCGGAAGATCCTCCAAAGTACGGGCACCGGTAATGTCCTCCTCCCATCCGGAAAAGGTCTCATACACAGGCTCAGCGTGGTGGAAGTCAGTCTGGGTCATCGGCATCTGACCGTGCAGCGTGCCGTCCACGTCATAGCCCACACATACCGGGATCTCCTCAATGCCGGTGAGCACATCCAGCTTGGTCAGAAAGTAGTCGGTGAAGCCGTTGACCCGGGCCGCGTAACGGGCCATCACGGCGTCGTACCAGCCGCAGCGGCGCGGACGCCCGGTGTTCACCCCGAACTCACCGCCGGTCTTCTGCAGGTACTCGCCCCACTTGTCCTCCAGTTCGGTGGGAAACGGCCCAGCACCCACACGGGTAGTGTAGGCCTTCACAATCCCGATCGACCGCCTGATCCGTGTAGGACCGATGCCCGAACCGACGCTCGCTCCACCAGCGGTGGGGTTCGAGGAGGTCACAAACGGATAGGTGCCGTGATCGACGTCGAGGTAGGTGGCCTGACCACCCTCCATGAGCACCACTTTGTCCTCATCCAGGGCATCGTTGAGCAGGATGGTGGAGTCCACCACCATGGGCCGCAGCCGCTCCACATAGGAGAGGAAATACTCCGCAATCTCCTCGACGGCAATCGAACGCCGATTGTACAGCTTCACCAGCAGCTCGTTCTTCTGCCGCAGCGCGCCGTCGATCTTCTGCCGGAGGATGGACTCGTCGAAGATGTCCTGGACCCGGATGCCCAGCCGGCCCACCTTGTCCATGTAGGCCGGCCCGATCCCGCGGCCGGTGGTGCCGATGGCACGCTTGCCCAGGAACCGCTCGGTCACCTTGTCCATGGTCTGGTGATAGGGGGCCACCAGATGCGCATTGGCGCTGATCCGCAGCCGAGAGGTGTCCGCCCCGCGGGCTTCGAGCCCGTCGATCTCCTCGAACAGGGCCTCGAGGTTGACCACCACGCCGTTGCCGATCACCGGGGTCGCATTCGGTGAGAGGATGCCCGCCGGCAGCAGCTTGAGCTCGAACTTCTCCCCGCCGACCACCACCGTATGCCCAGCATTGTTGCCGCCGTTGGGCTTGACCACGTAGTCCACCCGGGAGCCGAGCAGGTCGGTGGCTTTGCCCTTCCCCTCATCGCCCCATTGAGCGCCGACGATCACGATGGCTGGCATATGGTGTCCTCTCACGCGGTCAAAAGCCGGCTCTGAGTCTATCAACGCGGAAGTCCAGTCAGCGTTGAGGCTCCCTGGCTAGGGTGAACAGTGAACATGGATACGCAGCTCAGGAAGTAGGGGAGCACATGATGGCACTTCGCAGTATTCCGCGCATCGCTCTGCGCCACGCGCCCAAAGTCCTAGCGCCCAAGGTCTATGCCGGCTACTACGCTTTCTCCCGCGGGGCTCGCCTCGCCCGCCGCGTGGTCGGCTGGAGGCGGGGCCGCCCATGAACCTCAGCGGAGCGCGCACCGTCACCAATTTCGAATCATCCGTCAACGCAGTCCGGGCGGTCTCCGGGTTCCTGAAGGGCACCGGCCACCCAGCCATGGGTACCGGGCCCAGCTCCACCCTGCTGGCCAAGGCCGCAGCTCTCCCCCCGCGCGGGGTGCGGGAGAAGCTCTACGAGCTCGCCGGACGCAGTGAAGCCCTCCCGGAGCGGAAAGTGCCCCAGGTTGATGTGGATGCCATTGACCGGTGGGTGGTCAGAGAGTACGACGACGCCGGCTCACCTCATCAGACTTACCCGGCAGTGATGGTGGGGGCGGTCTCCGGGGCGGCGTTCTTTCTGGCCACCGCACTGGGGATCCCGTTCCTGCCGCAGACCACCCTGGTCTCAGTACGCGACGGCTCCACTCATCCTGATGACATCGCCGGGGCGATGCGCCGCTGGGCGCCGGCAGCCCGGCAGATCGCCGCCAATAACCCCCGGGTCAGCGCCTACCATATGCACGATCCGGCCCAGGACCGGCCGATGATGGCTCAGGCCGCGTTCTTCCGACTCAAGCGGAAGTCCCTGGGCCCGGTCTATACGCAGTTCCTGCGCGACCGGCTGGACCCCGGCGGAGTGATCATCACTCTGGACAGCACGCGCACCTGGCGCTCCACCCAGACCGGGGAGCACAGCCTGTTCCAGTTCGGCTGCCTGGGCGGCATCCCGGAGGAGGAGTACAGCACCGGCAGTGAGCGGATCACCAAGTTCCTGGCCGACCAGGGTTCGGAGTACACCGGCTGGCAGCCCCCACAACCCACTGACCGCACTCCGGACGGGGAGTGGGGATTCGACCCGCAGCTCGGTGCTGCTGTGGACCAGCTGGCAGCTGAGTCCGGGTGGCGGCGTCGTACCCTGCACCAGAATGAGCCGCAGGACTCCTCAGCGTTCATCGCCGAGCTCTACCGCCACTGGTACCGGCAGCTGGGGTGGCAGGACAGCCGCTTGCTGGCCCAGACCTATCACCACCTGGACCCCTGGTACACCCTGGCCACCGGCTCGGTGCCGTTCTGGAACAGGTTCCATATGCGGCCCAGCTTCGAGGTGCTCTCCGAGTACCTATCCGCCGCAGATCCCTATGATGAGGTGCTGATCAGCCTGTTCTCGCACGGACTGGACTCCCCCGGCCTGGTGGAGGTGCCCGAATGGGACGAGCTGGCGCGAACTTCAGCCAGAAGCCGGGGCGAGATGATCGGCGTGGACAAACAGGCCTACCCCGCTGATACCGGGGCGGCCTTTCGCTACCAGGAGGCCATCAAGGACGTGGGCCCGCACCGAGAGCTTCCTGAGCCGCTGACTGTGGAGGAAGTGGACGAGTTTGCGCAGAATTATGGGATTGCCCAGGACGCCGGTTCACTTCCCGAGCACACTGACGACCTCGCCGGCCAGGGGACTAGAAACCCCGTGACCTGGGTTAACCTAAACGACCGTTAGAAGCGGCCAAATAACAGTAGGCACAGAGAGACTCGTACCACACGTCAGCGCCGTCGATGGCGACCTGGTCGCCGTCGAAGATTACGTGCTCGCCCTGGCGGCGGGTGTTGAACACCGCCTTGCGGCCGCACCGGCAGATGGTCTTCAGCTCCTCCAGGGCGTGGGCCAGATCCATCAGCCGGGCTGAGCCGGGGAAGGCCTTGGTGCGGAAGTCGGTGCGGATGCCGTAGGCCAGCACCGGCACATCGTCCAACACCGCGATCCGCAGCAGGTCATCGACCTGTTCGGGGGTCAGGAACTGGGCCTCATCGACCAGCAGACACGCCACCGGCTTCACCACCGTTGGTGCCTCGGCGCCGTCGTTCTCCAGTCCCTCCAGCAAAGTGCCGGCCGGATCTGCGGTGGCGTGCCGCTGATAGAGGCTGCGCAGCCCGGCCGCTGGCGGGATGAGGAAGTCCACGCTCCTGGCCACCCCGAGCCGGGAGACGATCAGGTCCTCGCCCTTGGTGTCCACCGCGGGCTTGGCCAGCAGTACCCGCTGGTCTCGCTCCTCATAGTTGAAGGCTGCCTGGAGCAGTCCGGTCGATTTGCCGGAGTTCATGGCCCCGTAGCGGAAGTAGAGCTTGGCCATCAGCTCCGGAGAGTCTTGATCTGCTCAGCAGCGGCGGGGTCGGAGTCGTTGAGCAGCTTGCCGATGCGCTCGACCTCATCCGTCTCCCCAATGGCTGCGGCGGCCTGACCCAGGGCGGCCAGCGAGCGCAGGAACCCGCGGTTGGGCTCATGCTCCCAGGGCACCGGTCCCTGTCCGCGCCAGCCGTTGCCGCGCAGCGAGTCCAGGCCGCGGTGGTAGCCGACCCGGGCGTAGGCGTAGCCCTCCACGGTGTAGCCGGCGTCCAGCGCCTCCTCCGCCAGCAGGGCCCATACCAATGACGACGTCGGGTGCTTGGCGGCCAGGTCCACCGGCTCCTCACCAGTGGCCAGGGACTCGACGACCTCCGGCTCGGGGGGCAGCAGAGTGGGGTCGGGCTCCATGAGATTGCGGCCGATCATGTTCATGGGTTCATCCTAAACCTGCCACCGGCTTTTCAGCGTGCTGTGATGCCCAGGGTGCGTCCCCTACACGGGGATGGCGGCGGACTTGGTCCCCTCAGGTCCGGAGGCATCGCCGTTCTTGCGCTTCCTGCGCCTCTTCTGCCTGACGATCTTGCCGTGGATCACCCGGTGCCGGACGAACCCTGAAATCTGGTCCACCAGGATGGTGATCGCGATGATCACGAACAGGGTGATCCCGATCGCCTCCCAGTCGTAGGGGCGCTGGCCGAACAGACCGTTGGGCGGGCTGATCAGCCGGCCGATGCCGCCGGCGCCCAAGGCGCCCAGGATGGCCGAGGCGCGGATGTTGACCTCGAAGCGGTAGAGCCAGATGGCGATGATGTCCGGCATGACCTGCGGCAGCACCGCCCAGCGGATCATCTGGGCGTGGGTGGCTCCGGAGGCCCGGGAGGCCTCCAGCGGTCCGGGGTCCACGCCTTCGATGGCCTCCGAGATCAGCTTGGAGAGGGTCCCGATGGAGCTGATGCCCAGGGCGAAGGCACCGGCCATCGCCCCGCCCATCTGCGCCGGCCCGACCCCGAGCAGGGGGATGAAGATGGCCACGGCGAACACGATCTCCGGCACCGCGCGGATCACTGAGAGGATGAACCGCATGGGGATGTAGATGGCCAGCGGGGTCATGTTGCGGGCGGCCAGGATGCCGCAGGGCAGGGAGAAGAGGGCCCCGACGATGGTGCCGATCCAGGCGATCGCCACCGATTCCAGCATGGCGTCGAAGGCGTTCGCCCAGTCCCCGCGGGCCTCCTCATCGGGGATCTGGGCCACCCCGCCGACCATCTGAACGCTGTAGTCCCACACCCGGGCAGGCATCTCCAGCAGGGCGCTGAGCGTCATGCCGGTGCCGGCTGCCGAGGAGACGAACAGCACGGCGATGGAGATCAGGGCCATGTTGTACCAGAACTTGGACGGCTTCACCGGGCGCATGTCCAGCCGGTCGGGGGTGTAGCCGGACTGGCCGGCGTCACTGGCAGCCTGGGCTTCGGCCCGCTGCCTGCTGGTGCCCAGGTAGGCCAGACCGTAGATGGCGGCCGCGACGGCGACCACGGCCGCGGAGATGACCAGGCCCCACATCATTCGGCGGAAGACCTCTGAGGTCTCTGCCGCCGGGGCGTAGGTGAGGAGGAAGCCCAGTGCCGCGAGCAGCACCGGGGCCACCACGCCGGCGGCGATCTTGTATCCGTGGCTCACAGCAGCTTCCTCCGGACCCACATGGAGAGCAGGTCGACTAAGAGCACCACGATCACCAGTGCCCAGAGGATGGCTCCGACGTTCTCATAGCCCTGGGACATCCGGCGGATCTGCCGGGAGAGCTCGCCGCCGATGCCGGCCACGCCGACCACTCCCAGGGCGGCGGAGGCTCGGATGTTCAGCTCAAAGACGTAGAGGCTGTAGGAGACGAAGCTGGGCATCACCGCCGGCAGCACGGCGACCCGGTCGCGCTGGAGGAGGTTGGCACCTGCGGCGTCGGCAGCCTCCAGCGGGCCGGGGTCGACCGCATCGATGGACTCACCGAGCAGCTTGGCCACGATGCCGATGTTGAACATCATCAGCGCCAGCACTGCCGCCAGGGCGCCCAGGCCGTAGGCGGTGCCGCCGATGAAGGCGGCGAACAGCAGCGCCCAGCCGACGTCGGGGATGGAGCGGACCACCGAGTTGATGGCCTTGACCGTCTGGCTGCTGGTCTTGCTGAAGCTGGAGACCGGGGAGGCCAGCATGGCCAGCAGCAGACCGATGAAGCAGCCGATGATGGTGGCCACCACCGCCATGCACAGGGTGATCAGCCACTCTCCCCAGATGGGCCGGGAGGTGCCGGCCACGTTGCTGAACAGCAGGTAGCTCCAGTCAGGATTGAAGTATCCGATGAGCTGCTCGCGGGTGTTGCCGGCGGTGAGCCGGCCCGGGACCTCGACGATCCGGTCGATGAAGTGGATGTTGGAGCCGGCCCAGTAGCTGAAGATCACCACCGTCAATGCCCCGAAAGCTGCCATCACGCCGGTGCGGGTGAACCAGCACAGAGCCAGGACGGCCAGCATCACCAGGAACCCGATGAGCGGCCACTGCGGGGCCCACAGCGTGGTCACGCCCAGCGGCAGGTAGAGCACGGAGGTATCGTCGCGGGTCCACCAGAAGAAGGCGAAGGCTGCCACGGCCACCACCACCAGGCCCAGATAGTTGACCAGCGGCGGTGTGGGCGGCTCGGGCCGGGTGACCCGGGCAGGGCCGGCCTCTGCGGAGGTGCGTTCAGCCACAGCGGTCACGCTCAGGGCTTCCTGTCAGGCTCGCCGGCAACGACACCGGCAACGGCCTCCGCCGGAAGATCCTCCAGGCTGACCGGGAAGTCAGCGGTGGCGATGTCCTCAGCGGTCAGCGAGCGCTGGTAGACGTCCTCGATCACCGTGTCCGTCGCCTCCTCGGTGGGGCCGTCGAAGACCACCCTGCCGGCGCGCATGCCGATGATCCGATCGGCGTAGTCGCGGGCCAGGTCAAGGTGGTGCATGTTCACGATGCACGTGATGCCCAGGTCCTGCTGGATCCGGCGTAGGTCGCCCAGCACTTTGCGCGCGGTGGGCGGGTCCAGGGAGGCCACCGGCTCATCGGCCAGGATGACCTCCGGGTCCTGGGCGAGCACGCGGGCGATGGCCACCCGCTGCTGCTGGCCGCCCGAAAGGGCGGAGGCCCGGTTGTAGGCCTTGTCCACAATCCCGACCCGCTCCAGGGACTGGAAGGCGACTTCCTTGTCCTCAGCCCCGTACCAGCCGATCAGGGAGCGCCAGGTGGGAGTGACTGCCGAGCGGCCGATGAGCACATTGTTCAGCACGCTGATGCGTCCCACGTTGTTGAACTGCTGGAAGATCATGCCGACTTTGGAGCGCAGCCTCCGCAGTTTGGACTTGTTCTTGGGATCCACCACGGTCTCGCCCACGGTCAGCGTGCCGCCGGTGTAGGGGACCAGCCCGTTGACCGCGCGGATCAGGGTGGACTTACCGGCCCCGGAGAGCCCGATGATGGCGACGAACTCGCCCCGAGCGATCTCCACGTTGACATCGTCCAGCCCCTTGAAGCCATTGGGGTAGATCACATCAACGTTCTCAAAAGTAATCATATTATGGAGAATCCTAGGACAGGGTGCGGCCCCGGGCTGGGAGCAGTCCGGGGCCGCACCGTCAGTCAGTCAGTGGGCAATCACTCGTCGCCGAACTCGTTGTAGACCTGGCGAGCGACGTCGAGGGCTTCCTCATCAGCCGGAGCCAGTCCGTTGATCTCGTAGACGTCATAGAGCGGATCGCCCTCGTCCAGGTCACCGGACTCGGCGAAGCCCAGCCACGCCTCGACCAGGACGTCCAGCTCCTCGTCGGTGAACTCGCTGGAGGCCACAATGCCGTCATTCGGGATCGGGCCGGCCCAGGCGAAGACCACCAGCTCCTCGCCCACATCGGGGTTCTCGTCGACGATGTTGCCGCGGGCGTCGTCGAAGGAAGTGCCGATGGTGAACTCATCGTTGTACACAGCCTCAACAGCCTGGTCGTGGCCGCCGGCGAACTGCGGGTCGACCTCCACGCCGAGCTCGTTGAGCTGGGTCTGCGGGAAGTAGAAGCCGCTAGCCGAGCCTTCCTCCACATAGGCCACCGCAGTGCCGTCCTCGATCAGCTCGAGCGCGTCCTCGCCCATCGGGCCGTACTCGGCGAGCTCACCGGACTCCTCGTCGTAGATGCCGTTGCAGAAGGAGAAGCCGTCCTCGTCCTGCACCACATCGTCCAGGCAGTAGGTGTCGGGGTCGTTGGTGAACCACTGGGTGACGTACTGCTCGGAGCCGAAGCGGATGGACTGCAGGATCGGGGTGCCGCCTGCCTCGTCCTCGGCCTGGATCATGCCGACCGGTCCGGACATCAGCAGCTGGACGTCACCGGACTGCATGCCCTGGATCACGCCCAGGTAGCTGTCGGCGAAGAAGATGTCCACTTCGAAGCCGCCGAGGGACTCGGAAAGCTGGTCGGCCAGAGACTCGGCGTTCTCCTGCTCAGCCTCGGTGGCGGAGTCGGTGGCCGGAACCAGGCCGATGGTGATGGAGTCGACAGAGGTGATCTCACCGGCAGCCTCGCCGTCCTCGTCCTCCTCGCCGCCGTCGTCGTCACCGTTGGCGTCATCGACCTCGGAGGTGTCGTCGTCGTCCTCCTCGTCACCGGCGACGTCGTCCTCGTCACCGGCACAGGCAGCCAGGGTCAGGGTCAGGACACTGGCCAGCGCGAAAGCTGACTTGGTGTTCATGCGCATAGTGGGAACTTCCTTTGAGCTCAATCAAGGTGTAAGTGCGGTGCCTGAGCCGGGAGCCGCTCCGGCCCCCTCCTCAGACAGCCCCGCAGACATGAAGCCCGCGAGTCTGAAACTCACTCTAAGTCCCGGTCAACCTTGCCACAACCTGGAAGAGGGTATTTTTTCAACCTGTCATCTGTTGTTAACGTGCGCCGTCCGCGCGAGCTGATCACTGCTCAGCCCGCCCAGCGGCGAATCACCGGAGCCGCCTCGGCGAAGCTCCGCACCCGGTGGCTGGGGCTGCCCAAGCCGGTGCCGAACCGGTCGATCAGGATGGTCTGGCCGCCGAGCTCATCCACATGGGCCAGGTCATTGGCCCAGATGTCACCCACCGAGAGGATCTGGGCTGGCGGCACCGGCGGGGCGGCGATCTGCCTGGCACGCTCCACCGCCTGGGGCATACCCACCGGCTTCTGTGCAGAGTTGGTCACCGCATCGAAGCTGCTCTGCAGCCCCAGCACCTCCAGCCAGGCACCGAAGTCCTCGGCCGGAGCGTTGGTGAGAAGAACGACGACGACGCCGGCTTCTCCGGCTGCCCCCCGCAGCTGGTTCAGCAGCGGGGCAGCCTCCGCCGGGGCGTGGAGGTCGGTGCTGGCCAGCCCGGCGGCCAGCAGGGTTCGCCGGGCCTGCCGGAAAGCATGGCCGGTCTCTTCATGGGTGAGCCCGGACTGCATGGCCAACAGCTGGACCAGTTGGTAGCCGTCCTGCAGCGGCCAGGAGCTCGGGTGCGGAGCTCGGGTCCCGGTGGCGGGCTCCTGCTCAGCGGCCAGCGGAGTGACGCCGGCCTCATGCTCTGCGGCATCGGGGTCGTATTCGATCTCCTGGACCAGCAGCTCATCATCAGCCAGCGCCTCGGCGACCACCTCGTGGACCCCTCTGCCGCCCGGGCCGGGCAGACCGCGCTGGTCCAGTTCGGCATCCACCTGGCCTGCGTAGGCCAGGATCGGGTCCTCACCCAGGCAGAGGGTGCCGTCAAAGTCCAGCAGCAGCAGTTTGTGCATGCTACTTGATGGACTTGCCGGCGGATCCGAGCTGCTGGGCCGCCTCCACAATGCGGGCTGCCATGCTGGCCTCAGCGGCCTTGCCCCAGACGCGGGGGTCGTAGGTCTTCTTGTTGCCGACCTCGCCGTCGACCTTCAGCACCCCGTCGTAGTGGGTGAACATGTGACCGGCCACCGGGCGGGTGAAGGCGTACTGGGTGTCGGTGTCGATGTTCATCTTGATCACACCGAAGCTCACGGCATCGGAGATCTCCTGCTCGGTGGAGCCGGAGCCGCCGTGGAAGACCAGGTCGAAAGGACGCTCTGTGCCGTACTTCTCCCCGGTCTGGTCCTGGATGTCCTTGAGGATCTCCGGGCGCAGCTTCACATTGCCGGGCTTGTAGACGCCGTGGACGTTGCCGAAGGTCAGGGCGGTGATGTAGCGGCCCTTCTCCCCCAGCCCGAGAGCCTCGAGGGTGGCCACGGCATCCTCGATGGTGGTGTAAAGCTTCTCGTTGATCTCGTTCTCCACACCGTCCTCCTCACCGCCGACGGTGCCGATCTCCACCTCGAGGATCTGCTTGGCCGCAGCGCTGCGCGGCAGCAGCTCAGCGGCGACCCGCAGGTTCTCCTCCAGAGTCTCAGCGGAGCCGTCCCACATGTGGGAGTTGAAGATGGGGTCGCGGCCTGCTTTGACCTCCGCCTCGGAGGCCTCCAGCAGCGGCAGCACAAAGCCGTCGAGCTTGTCCTTGGGGCAGTGGTCGGTGTGCAGGGCGATGTTGACGCCGTAGTTCTTGGCGACCTCCTTGGCGAAGGCGGCGAAGCCCAGTGAACCGGCCACCATGTCCTTGACCTCGGCGCCGGACCAGTAGGCCGCGCCTCCGGTGGAGACCTGGATGATGCCGTCAGAGTCCGCGTCGGCGAATCCCTTGATGGCGGCGTTGAGCGTTTGGGAGCTGGTGACGTTCACCGCGGGGTAGGCGTACCCACCGGCCTTGGCGGCATCGATCATCTCGGTGTACTTGTCAGGGGTTGCAATGGCCACGCTGAGCTCCTTCGTGTATGAGAGGTATGGTGGGCAGCATCATCGGTGCCGGCGCCGACCCCTTGGGGCCGGCGCTTGACTCACCATCCTAACGAGGAGCAGTACCGGTCACCACAGTTCCGGCTGATCCTCCAAGCGGCTGTCCTCGATGTCAGGCACCACCATGACCGGACCTTCGGCGTTGTACAGCGCGCTGCGGGAGACCGATCCCAGCAGGCTGCTGGCCAGTCCTCCTCGGCCACGGGTGCCGACCACGGTCAGCTGAGCTGTCCGGGTGGCGGCACTGAGCACAGCGGTTGCCTCACCGACCTCCACCACGGCGTTGATCTCCAGATCCGGGAAATGGCCCTGGACCCAGTCGACCTCTGCCCGCAGCTCTCCGCTGAGCTCTGCCTTGCGCCGTTCGACCAGCTCCTCGTCGCCGAGCACCAGGTCGGGGTACCACATCAGCGACCTGTCCACCGGCGGCAGCGCAACCAGCAGCTGCAGTGCCACACCGCGGCCCTCCGCGGCCTGTGCGGCGATCAGGGCGGCCAGGCGGGAGGAGTGCGAGCCGTCGATGCCGGCCACCACCGGGGCATCGGAGACCATCGGGGCAAAGCGCTCGGGACCGGTGGCGTCCGGAACACTGTAGTGACGGGGCACGACGACCGTGGGGCACTTGGCGTGCGCCGGCAGTGCGCTGGAGACCGATCCCAGCAGACGGCCGAAGAAGCCGCCGCGGCCGCGGGCACCGACCACCACCAGCTGAGCCCGTTCAGAGAGTTCGACCAGCACGCCCGCCGCGTCGCCGCCCTCGGCGCGGTAGGTCACCTTGCCGGGGTAGTCCTTGAGGTACTCGCGGGCTTCATCAAGGGTGCTCTGGGCGATCTGACTCTTGACCCTGGCCTCCTGCGCATCCGGGAGTGCGGCCAAGGCTGTGTAGACACCCACCGGGATGGTGTAGGCGCTGACCACAGTCAGCGGCACCTCCCCGCGCTGGGCGGCCCGGGCTGCGTAGTGCAGGGCCAGAAAGGCATGTTTGGAACCGTCGAAGCCGACCAGCACACCGAGCTCGCGGTCCTCCGCGGCGAAAGGAATGGTGCCCTGGGGGGCAGAAACCTGAGAGCGAACGTCGTTGTTCATCACTTCCCTATCCGGGGGTCTCCTACCTATGTGACGACGACTGTGACCCCCTAAATCAGTGGAACCATCCTCGTCACGCTCCAGTCTACTCCTTTTTTCTACAACGTGTAGAAATTAGGGAGCCATGACACCTGCCCGTTCCGCTCAGGCAGATTCGTCCCTCCGGACAGCAGTCTAGACCCTGGGTAAGCTGACCTTCCAGGGCTACCGGCCCCGCGCAGCCGGAGCCCCGCCGCGGACGATGTAACCTCAGCTCGCTATCCTCCGCATGCACACCGCGCAACGGCAAGACCACCATGATTGAGCACGGCGATGCTCTGATGTCACCGCTCCAGCAGCCTCACGTGTCCTCCACCGCAACCAGGAACTCCCCGAGCACCTGGTTGAACTCTTCCGGGCGCTCCAGGTTCGGGTAGTGGGCGGTGTTCGGGATGACCCTCAGCTGCCCTGCCGGCACCGCTGAGACCAGTTCGCGGACCATCCGCAGGTGGTCTTCGGCGTCCTGTTCGCCCACGATGCCGAGCACAGGAACGTCCAGGCCAGGCAACCGCTGGCTGATACGTGTCACCGGGGTCGGGGGTCTCGGCATCACCGGCCCGCTTGGACCGACGATGTGGGTGAACAGGGTGTGGCGGATCATGATGTCCACCTCCTGCAGGATCGCGTCCTCCAGGTCCTCGAGTTCGCGGTGCGGGCCGGCGACGAATTTCAAGGCCGCAGCGATCCAGGCCTCAGGGTCATGGGCCTCAGCGGCGCGCTGCCATTCTGCGAGGATGCCCAGCACCCAGGGATCACGGAACTCCGACTGGCTGGTCCCCGCCCCGCAGGCGATAACGCCGGCCATCCGGCCGGGGTGTTCCAGGGCGGCGTCGACTGCGGTGGAGGCGCCCATCGAGACCCCGGCCAGGACGGCACTCTCGATGCCGAGGGCGTCAAGTGCTGCGATGACATCGTCGCAGTGGCGAAACGCCGCTGGATCAGGCGCTGTGGTCCACCCATGGCCACGCGCGTCCAAGGCGATCAGCCGGCGGCTGCCGAAGGCTTGGAGCTGCCGGTGCCACATCCGGTGGTCCAGGGAGCCGCCGTGGAGGAGCACCAGGGGCGTTTCCGCAGGATCGGAGGAGGGCCGGTGCTCGGAGAAGGCAATCCAGGCGCCGCCGACCTCCACGTACTGAACCAGGGATGGTGCGTCGTCGTTCTCAATCATGACAACTAGGGTGTCATGTTGTGCATGAATTGGCAACCAAGGTGTCATAATGAGTCGATGAGCAGCGCCGATCATCCCTCCGCCGAGCCGCTTGCCCCCGAACCCCTGGCGCGCAGGCTGGCCGAGGTCTACCAGGTGCTGGGACCGCTGTACCGGAAGGTGTCCCGCACCGTTGAGCAGCTGCAGCCGCAGATGGGCATGTCCGTAGGGGTGCGCGCCGTGCTGGAGCAGCTGCGGCGGGCCGAGGGCCTGACCGTACCTCAGATGGCGCGGGCCCAGGAGCTGAGCCGGCAGTTCGTCCAGCGCATGGTCAACGACGCGGCCGCTGCCGGGTGGGTGGAGGCGCAACCGAATCCCGCGCACCGGAAGTCTCCGCTGATCAGGATCACCACCGCCGGCGCCGAGGCGATCGGGACGGTGATTCGCCGGGAGCACCAGCTGATGGGCCGGGTGCGGGGCGATCTCACCGATGACGAGATCCGTGCCACGCTCAGAGTCCTCACCGCGATGTCAGACGGGCTCGAGGATGTGCAGCGCGAGGCTTCTCCGTAGCATCGGTGCTCGCGATGTTCATGCGCTACCGTTTCTGAGCTCCCAACTGGGCATCGGCTAGAGTGCCTTGAGTGAAAATCGGTGTCTTCGACTCCGGGGCCGGCGGCGAGGCGGTGGCTGCCACCCTGCGCGAACTGCTCCCCCACGCTGTGGTCAGCACGGCCAGTGATCGCGAGCATGTGCCCTACGGAAGCCGATCCGATGCTGAGGTCCTCCATCTCACCGATCGCGCGATCCAGCCACTGCTGCGCGCCGGCTGCGAGGTGATCGTGTTGGCCTGCAACACCGCCACCGCAGCAGCCGTCGAACACCTCCGGCAGGACTATCCCGCGACTCCGTTCGTTGGCCTGGAACCCATGGTCAAACCCGCCAGCGCGATCACCCGGTCGAAGAGCATCATCGTCTGCGCCACCCCAGCCACCCTGCGCAGCCGGCGCTACCAGCGGCTCAAGGACACCTGGGGCGGTGGCGTCAATATTGTGGAGCCCGACTGCGCCGACTGGGCCGCCGCCATTGAACGCGGCGAACCGGAAACCATAGACCTGGAACCGCTGAGGCTGCTTGTCCAGCAGAGGGCTGCTGACGTCGTCGTACTGGGCTGCACCCACTATCACTGGATCAAGCACCGTGTGCAGCAGGCAGCCGGCGCAGAGGTCACGGTGCTGGAGCCGACCGACGCCATCGCCGCACAGATCCGCCGGGTCACCGCCGCGGCCGCGGGGCGCTGACGACTGTCTCCGAGGAGAACACTCCACGTATCATCGGACTATGGCCGGGGAACAGCCGTTCTCGGAGTTCGTCCAGGCGCCCCCGCGTGGCGCGCCGGGCGTCATCTCGATGCTCGGATACCGGGCCCATGGCCTGCCTGAGTCGGTCCACCGCGGTCTTCCCTCGTCGGCACTGACCTTCATTCTCGCCTTCGACGAGGGCGTCCAGGCGGCGGCAACTGCCCCTGCCCTGGCCTCTGCCACCCCAGCGAAGATCGTGCTCGGCGGCCTGCACACCACCACGGCATTCGTCCAGCAGCGCTCAGACTGGGCCGGCATCGAAATCACGGTACACCCGCTGGCAGCCCGGTCTCTGTTCGGCGTCCCCACCCGGGAGCTGAGCGTCACCGACTTCGACGGCAGCTCACTCCTGCAGCGATGGGGCGAGGAGCTGCACGGTCGCGCCGTCGAAGCCCGCGACTGGGCTGCCGCATTTGCCCACGTCGAGTCACGGCTGATCAGACAGTTCGACGGCCATCTTCCGGTCCGCCCGGAGCTTCTCCACGCCTGGCAGCTCTTGGAGCGCACTGGCGGCCGGATGCCCATCAGTGCACTTGCCCGGCAAGTCACCCTCACCCCGAGGCATCTGGGGACTCTGTTCCAGCGGGAGGTCGGGCTCTCACCCAAGGCGGTGGCCGGGCTCATCCGGTTCAGCAGGACCGCCAAGACCATCGCCGACCAGCTCCGGTGGACCGGGCAGCCGGATCTGGCGCAGATCGCATCCGACACCGGATACGCTGACCAGGCGCATCTCAGCCGGGAGTTCAGCCGCTACGCCGGCATCAGCCCTCGAGCCTGGATGGCTGAGGAATTCCGAAATATTCAAGACGGCGGACACAGCACGGAGGCATACTGACACCATGAATGCCACCACACCTCATCCAGCTTCCCTCTCCGCCGACCAGCCCAGCGTGTGGGTCACGCTGCAGGCCCATGACGCGGTGGCCCTGATCGACTTCTACGCTGAGAAATTCGGCTTCCACGTCACCGTGAATATGACCGAGGGCGATGTTGTCCACCACGCCGAGCTCCGCTGGCCCGACGGCGCGGGCGGAGTCATGCTGGGATCCTACGATCCTGAGAAGCCGTGGGTTCGCGAGCCTGGGACCGCCGGTGTCTATGTCGTCACCGGAGAGATCGACGCCCTCTATGAACGGGTCACCAGTCGCGGGGCCGAGGTCTTCCGCCCGCTGACTGATACCGACTATGGCAGCCGAGAGTTCGCCGTCCGTGACCCCGAGGGCAACCTGTGGTCCTTCGGCACCTATCTCGGCGAGCCTCGGGAGAATGCTTGATTGAGCAGCAGAAGGGCCCCGGGTATAAGTTCGGCCTCGACGTCGGCGCCCCGACCTGACTCAGAGGTTCCGGAATGGAGCTCATCACCGTCGGCGAAGACGGGAACACCCTCGGGGACATGGATGCGGATATGCCGTAGCCGCTGGGTGACCAGTGGCCTCAACCAGCGGTGCACGCGCATCATCAGCAGCGGAAACAGCACCACCAACCCCGGACGGCTCAAGGGTGCGATATGTGAGACCTCGGCCCAGCCGTCGTCGGGCCGTCCCTCCCGCGACAACGGGATACCACCGCCGATGAAGGAACCGTTCTGGATGCAGATCAGGGCCGACTGCTGCACGGCCTCCTCCCTGGCACCGATCTGCACGCCGAACTCCACGGAACGGAACCGCGGCACCTCCTGCGCCAGGGCCAGCAGATACCGCAGCCGGCGTGGCACTCTGCGCTGGAGGTTGGCCCGCTGGTTGACCCGGGCATCGAACCCGATGTTCACCGAGTTGGCAACCCACCGAGATCCCGGCTCGAACGAGCTCCTCAGCCGCAGAGCGTCCACTGACCGCAGCGGGAGCTCAGGCTGGTCCAGCGCCCGAAGAAGCTGGCGGACCGCCTCAGAGGTGCGGCGCGGGATACCCAGCACCCGGGCGAAGTCATTTCCGCTGCCGGTGGGAACGATCCCCAGCGGCACGGCTCGCTGCGCCACCAGATTCACCGCGCGGCTGACCATACCGTCGCCCCCGCAGACCACCACGGCATCAACCCCTGATTCCAGGGCCGTCTCCGCGTCACCGAGCTGTCGGTGCTGATCAACGGGGTCAGGAACCACCAGTTCCAGGTCAGGACCGCCGCGAGCCTCAAGACGCCGCTGCACCTCATCAAGAACGGGGCCCTGTCCGGCACCGGGGTTGAGCAGCACCAGGACGCGGCGGCGCCCACCCTCGGAACGGGTCATGTGCGCACTCCGGTTCGCCCCCTCGTCGTCATCGTGTCTGATGATGCTACCCGGTGGGCTACGGTGCTGAGTGTGGATGAGCAGACACATGAACGGGTGCGGGAGATCATCGCCTCAGTCCCGGCAGGGAGGGTAGCCACCTATGGCGACATCGCCAGGATCGCCGGGCTGCCCACCCCGCGGATGGTCGGCTGGGTGCTCCGGGAGGACGGATTCGACCTGCCCTGGCACCGGATCATCCGGGCCGACGGCGTTCCCACCCCGCATCTGAGGGCCGAACAGCTGGAGGCACTCCGCGCCGAGGGCGTTCTGGCCCGGGGGCAGAAGGTCGACCTGCGGCGCTACCGGTGGCAGGGGTGACTGCGCCTTGGGCTAACGTAGTTCTATGGCATGGGAGCGCACCGAGTCCTTCACCCACGGCGGCAGACAGATGGTCTACAGCCGGCTGGACGGCCCGGACGGACTGACCTTCGTGGTGATTCACGGGATCGGCATGGGGCGGCAGGTCTATGCCGACCTCTGCCGGGAGCTGGCGCGTTCGGGCACCGTCTACGCGGTGGACCTGCCAGGTTTCGGCGACTCACCGGAGCCCTCCGAGCCCCTGACCATGCCGGCCACCGGTGACTTCCTGGCTGATTTCATCCGGTCCCTGAACATCGAGAACCCGGTGCTGATCGGCCATTCGATGGGTGGCCAGGTGGTCGCAGAGACTCTGGCTCGGCACCCCGAGCTCAGTGACCGCGGGGTGCTGATCGCCCCTGCGGTCAACTACGCCGAGCGCACCGCACCCAGGCAGGCCCTGCGCATGGTGCAGGACCTCGCCGGGGAGAACCCCAAGGTCATGGTCCTGGGCACTGTCCAGTACCTCAAGGCCGGACCCCGTTGGTTCCTGCGCAAGATGCGCCAGATGCTCGAACATGAGCTGGAGGAGACCTGCCCGGAGATCCGTGCCGACGTCCTGGTCATGCGTGGGGAGAAGGACAGGGTCTGCCCACGGCCCTGGATCCAGGAGATCGCCGAGCTCCTGCCCTCATCGCAGATGGAGGAGATCCCCGGCCGAGGCCATGAAGCGGTCATCAGAACCCCTCAGCCCGCCGCCGATATGATCCTCGCCCACGCCGAAGCCACACGCTGAGCTGAACCCCTCATACAGGCAGATGCCCCTCCCTCGGGAACAATCACAAGCGCCGCATCGCGGAGGCGAAGCTGACGAGGCGCTACCTCTATGGGTGGCGATTTGCTCAGTTCGAACGCGGCGAATTGCACAATAGAGAGGCGGCCACCTGCTAGCTTGTACTCATGGTCTACCAGCGACGCATCGTAGACGACGTCCTCGACGAGCTCTTCCCCCACCTGGCGGCCATCGCCCTGGAGGGGGCCAAAGGCGTGGGCAAGACAGCGACAGCGAGCCAGCGCTCCAAGACAATCCTGTCTCTCAATCGGCGTGGCCAGCGCGAGACTCTGGCAGCCGATATCGACTACATCGCGCGGGCTGCGCCGCCAGTCCTGATCGACGAATGGCAGCTTGAGCCACCTGTGTGGGACCGGGTTCGAACCGCGGTGGACGAGAACAACACTGGCGGGCAGTTCCTGTTAGCCGGTTCGGCCGGGGTCGCCCCGGGCGTGCGGATTCACTCCGGTGCAGGTCGCATCGTCAGCATCCCGCTGCGACCACTCTCCTTCAGCGAACGCGGGTTGATGGAGCCGGCGGTCTCACTACGCGAGTTGCTTGCAGGCAACCAGCCCAAGGTCAGCGGACACTGCCCGATCGGCCTGCCCATTTACGCCGACGAGATTCTCGGCTCCGGGTTTCCTGGCATCCGCTCCCTGCCCGAACGGGCAAGGAACGCCCAGCTCGACAGCTACATCACCAGGATCGTCGAACGTGAGTTGCCGGAGAACGGCGTCGCGGTTCGCCGCCCCCGGGCACTCAACGCCTGGCTGAGCGCCTATGGAGCGGCCACCGCAACCGATGCGTCATACTCCAAGATCCTCGACGCAGCGACAGCTGGAGAACGTGACAAACCCGCACGCGGGACCGTCGATGCCTACCGCGAGCACCTCACGCGAATCTTCGTGCTCGACCCGATTCCGGCATGGATCCCCCTGTTCAATCCGCTCAAGCGCCTGACCCGTGCTCCCAAACACCATCTCGTCGACCCGGCCCTGGCGGCACGTTTGATGAAGATCAGCAAGGACGGCCTGCTGAGGGGCGAGGGGGATCGAGTCGCAGCCTCGACTGGCACCTGGCTGGGCGCACTCTTCGAGTCACTGGTGACACAGAGCGTGCGCGTCTACGCACATGCGCTCAACGCTGACGTTGGACACCTCCGTACCAAGGACACCACCCGCGAAATCGACCTCATCGTCGAGGGCAGTGACCGTCAAGTCGTCGCGATCGAAGTCAAACTCGCTGCCACTGTTACTGACCACGACGTACGTCATCTGAACTGGCTGCAGCAACAGATCGGCAGTCGCCTCTCTGACCGGGTCATCGTCACCACCGGCGAGCATGCCTACCGCCGCCCAGACGGGGTTGCCGTCGTCCCTCTGGCCCTACTCGGACCATAGCGGGACAGCCTCAGAGAGCCTTGCCAGCAGACTGAACCCAAAACACGCCCAAACACGACGCAGACCCTTGCTGAGCCGCCGTCGCACCGTAAATGAGGGCACTTCCGTCCGCAGTGACTTCGGCACCCCAGAGCCGGGCATTGGCCCGTTTGAGGTGAGGCTTCTTCACCAGGGCAGGCGGCAATGTCTGTGCAGAATTGTCGCGCAGCACCTCGGCCGAACCCACGGTGAGAGCCGTGGCATACAGTGCGGCCAAGAGCCAACCGGCCCCAGCGGGAGACTCCGCCAGTCCGGCCTCCACGGCCTCAGGGTCGGGAATATGCGCTTGATAGATCAGCACGGCCACGGCGAACCCGCCGATCACCGCAGCCCGCAGCATATCCATCCACACGAGCAGCCTGCGCCGGTCCACCCGATCGGCGATGACTCCGGCCGGCAGTGAGAGCACCAGCCAGGGCAGCCGGTGGCCAGCACCACCAGGGCGATCAGCAGCGGGTCCCGGGTCAGGGCAGTGGCGATCCAGGGCACGGCCGATTGGTCGCACACAGGGGCCCGGACTGAATCGAGTGCGGTTGTTCCTGGCCGAAGAGGCCAGAAATAGGAGGTCTATGAGCAAGGAACAGCAGCACTCGTGGCGCGGTGGGCCGCGGAGGAGGGCTGCTGGATCTGTTCAGGAGTCCTGCTGAGCAGGAACCTCGGCGTGCTGGCGGATCCAGGCGTGCATGGCGATCCCCGCGGCCACCCCGGCGTTGATCGACCGCGTGGAGCCGAACTGGGCGATCGACAACGTGGCGTGGGCGGCCTGCCGGACCTCTTCGCTCAGCCCGGGACCCTCCTGGCCGAAGACCAGCACGCAGCGCTCGGGCAGCTGGTAGGTCTCCAGCGGCACCGAGTCCGGGAACAGGTCCACACCGAGGACGACGACGCCGGCAGACTCCGCCCAGCCCACGAACTCCTCCACAGTCGGATGGTGCCTGATGTGCTGGTATTTGTCGGTCACCATGGCGCCACGCCGGTTCCAGCGCCTCTTGCCGATGATGTGGACCTCTTGGGCCAGAAAGGCGTTGGCGGTGCGCACCACGGTGCCGATGTTGAAATCGTGCTGCCAGTTCTCGATGGCCACATGGAACCCGTGCCGCTTGGCGTCCAAGTCCGCCACGATCGACTGATGCCTCCAATACCGGTAGCCATCCACCACGTTGCGGCGATCCCCGGTCCGCAACAGGTCAGGGTCGAAATGCTCGCCCTCAGGCCAGGGGCCCTCCCAGGGGCCCACCCCTACTTCACGCTCAGCGCTGTCCTGATCCACCCGCTCAGCCTACTGGTGGTCTGCTCACCGCAGCCCGCCCTGCCAGAGGGCGTCGAAGGGGGTGTTGCCGGCCACCCGCTGGGCGATGCCGGCGCTGACGAACTCTTTGGCGCGGCGGGCGGCCTCCAGCGGTGCCGTCCCCTTGGCCAGCTCCGCGGCCACAGCCGCAGCCAGTGAGCAGCCCGCACCGGAGACCGCATGCTCACCGACCTTCGGGGCACTGAGGATCTCGGTGCCCTCTTCGCCGACGAACACGTCCACCGCATCAGGGCCCTGCAGCCGGACCCCGCCCTTGGCCAGCACCGCCGCCCCGGAGATCCGGTGGATCTCCTCTGCGGCAGCCTGCAGCTGGTCCACCGAGCTGACCCTCCTGCCGGAGAGCTGCTCGGTCTCGAAGTGGTTGGGGGTCACGAAGGTGGCCCTGGGCAGCAGCTCCTCTTTGAGCGCGTTGTCGGTGTCCAGGGCGTGGCCGGGCTCCTGCCCCTTGCAGATCAGCACCGGGTCCAGCACCACATGCCTCGGTGACCTGCTGGCCAGTGCCGCCGAGACTGTGGCGATTGTGGCAGGTGAGCCCATCATGCCGAGTTTGACGGTGTTGAGCTGATCGGTGCTGTAGGTGGCGAAGATGGCTTCGATCTGATCGGCGATCACCTGCTGGTCCACCGGGGTGAACCGGTGGTTCCAGCTGTCCCGCGGGTTGAAGGCCACAATGCAGGTCAGTGCGGCGATGCCGAAGGTGCCCAGCTCCTGAAAGGTCTTCAGGTCAGCCTGGGCCCCGGCCCCTCCGGTGGCCTCGGAGCCGGCGATCGTGAGGGTCATCGAGGGGTTGTTCGCAGTAGTGGCCATAGTGTTTCCTTACGCAGGGCCTCCTCACACAGTGGTGGCGTCAGGCTGGTCTTGTCCGTCGCCGGCGTGGCACCTCAGCGCTGATGCGGCAACAGACCATACGAGTCTACCGGCGTCAGCGCTTGCGCAGGCCGCTGGGAGCTCAGGGGCAGACAGGGTGAAGGGGCGGCGTCGTGGTGTGTCTGCTGCTGATCCGCTCACACTTTTCGTAGAGCTTTCGACTTTTCGTAGGGAAATAACCCTACGCAAAAGAGAAAACTCTACGACGATTCACTGGACGGGACGCCATGACGTGTATCGGGGCTCTTCGATAGGGTCACTGTATGGGTGAAGTAGAGAATCCTCTGGAAGCGTTCAACCTCGACCAGCTGCGCGAACGGCGATCGATCAAATGGCGGGCCTTCGGCAATGACGTGCTGCCGCTGTGGGTCGCGGAGATGGACACTGCGCTGGCAGAGCCGGTGGCCGGAGCGCTGAGGCAGATCATCGAACGCGGGGACACCGGCTATCCGCATACCGGCCCGTATGTGGAGGCCTTCCGGAGCTTCTCCCAGCAGCGGTGGGGGTGGGAGCCCAGCCCAGCCCAGGTGCGCCCGGTGCGTGATGTGATGACCGGTGCGGTGGAGGCGCTGAAGCTGGTCGGCGAACTGTGGGACACCGTCATCGTCTCCTCCCCGGTGTATCCGCCGTTCTTCACCCACCCGGTCAGCGCCGGACGCCGCGTGGTGGAGGCTCCGCTGGGAGCCGACGGGCGGCTGGACTTCGAGATGCTGGAGGATTCGTTCAACCTGCGCACCGCCGGCGGGCAGGCGGCCTACCTGCTGTCGAACCCGCACAACCCCACCGGGGCAGTGCACACCCAGCAGGAGCTGGAGCGGCTCGCACAGCTGGCCGCCGACTTCGGGATCCGGGTGGTCGCAGACGAGATCCACGCCCCGCTGGTCTACTCCGAGGCCGCCTTCACCCCCTATCTGACCGTAGACCCGCGCGGATACTCGGTGATGTCAGCCTCCAAGGCCTGGAACCTGGCCGGGCTGAAGGCCGGGCTGCTGATCGCCGGCGAAGAGGTGACCGCCGAACTGGCCGGGCTGCCGCCCGAGGTCTCACACGGGCCGAGCCACGCCGGCGTGCTGACCCAGACCGCCGCCTACGCCGAGGGCGGACCGTGGCTGGACGCTGTGCTCAGCGGTTTGGACGCCAACCGCAGGCTGCTGGGCGAGCTGCTTGCCGAACATGCTCCAGAGGTCGCCTACTCCGCACCGGAGGCCACCTACCTGGCCTGGCTGGACTTCTCCGCCTACGGATTCGACGACGAGCCCAACGGGGGAGCCGAGACTCCCCTGGTGGGACCGGCCCGGCACCTGCTGGACCAGGGCCAGGTCGCGCTGATGGGCGGACATGCCTTCGGCACCGGAGGTGAGCACCACGCACGGCTGAACTTCGCCACCAACCAGGATGTCCTCACTGAGGCGGTGCGCCGGATGGGCGCTGCCTTGGCACGCTGAAGAGCAGCGCGATCACGGCCAGCGCACCGATCACCGCCAGCACCAGGTACATCATCTCCCAGCTGCCCAGCAGTTCGGCCAGCCACGCCCCCAGGGCAGGGCTGATCGCGATGCCGAACATCACCGGGGCGTTGAACACCCCGGAAAGCCGCCCATAGGCCCGCGGCCCCCAGCGGTCAGTGACCGCGGTGGCTTTCAACAGGGTGGAGATCCCCCGGCCCACCCCGGCAACCATGGAGATGGCGATCAGCCACACCGCATTGGTGGCGTCCAGGGCGAGGGCAGCGGTGCTCACCGCCAGCAGGCCGTAGATCCACAGATGCCGGGCCCGGACGCTCAGCCGCCGCTCCAGGCTCATGTAGAACAGTCTGCCGATGACCTGGCCCAGTCCGCCCAAGCCCAGGATCCAGGCTGCCAGGCCGGAGGAGACGCCGCGTTCGATCAGCATCGGCACCAGGTTGATCATGGCCGCGAACATCGCCATTCCGCCCAACGTCAGCCCCACGGTCATCAGCACATAGGCCGGCGAGCGCATCACCTGCCGGGCGTAGGCGGCCTCGCTCTGGCCCTCGGCGGCGTCGGGCTCTAAAGCCCCGCCGTGCCCAGGTCCGCGTGGCTCCACCGGCCAGGGTCTGCGCAGCACCACTCCGTGGACAGGAATCGCCACCACACCCAGCACAGCTGCCAGCACCAGGTAAACCCCGCGCCAGTCGAAGGTCTCCGTCAGAGCCTCGGTGACCGGGGCGAACACCGTGGAGGCCAGCCCGCCGATCAGGGTGATCATCATCAGCGCGAACACCCTGCGTGCCCCATACCACCTGGTCACCGCGGCGAATGCCGGCGGATACAGATTGCCGGCCATCGCCACCCCGGCGGTCAGCCACCCGGCCAGGAACACCCAATAGTTGGCGGCACTGGCGATCATCACCAGCCCGGCCACCCCGAGCACCGACCCTGCGGTCATCACCAGGCGCGGTCCGCGGCGGTCCAAGACCTTGCCCACCGGAATGCCCAGCAGGGCGGAGACCACCAGGCCAGCCGAATAGGCCACCGTGACAGAAGCGGTGGTCCAGCCGGTGTCCGCTGCGATCCGGGCCGAAAGCACCGGGAACGCGTAGTAGAGAATGCCCCAGGCGATGATCTGGGTGGTGCACAGCCCGGCGAGAATCACCGGAAGCGCAGGACGCTCCTTCGCCAATTCACTCCAGCCCGAGGTCGTCCTTGGAGAAGACGTAGAGGTAGGGCACCCCGGCCTCGGCCTCGATCCGCTCCTTGGCCCCGGAGTCGCGGTCGACGATGACGGCCACAGCCTGGATGTCACCTCCAACCTTGCGCACAGCCTCCACCGCGCTCAGCGGAGAGTTCCCCGTGGTCGAGGTGTCCTCCACCACCACCACCTTGCGCCCCTCGATGCTCGGGCCCTCCACCTGGCGTCCCTTGCCGTGGCCCTTGGGCTGTTTGCGCACCACATAGCCGTCAACAGCCCGCTGGTGAGCCGCGGCGGTGTGCAGCACAGCAGTGGCCACCGGGTCAGCGCCCATAGTCAGTCCGCCGATGGCCTCGAACTCGATCCCGGCGGCGTCGAGCATCTGCAGCACCAGCTGACCCACCAGCGGGGAGGCCTCATGGTGCAGGGTCAGCGGACGCATATCCACATAGAAGTTGGCCTGCTGTCCGGAGCTGAGAGTGAAGCTGCCGTGCTCCACGGCAAGGTCCAGGATGAGCTCGCGCAGCCGGGTGGCGGCGGCGTCGTGCTCTGCCAGCAGTGCCGAGGCGAAGGGTGCAGAAGTCATGGCCACCATCCTACGTGCGCGGGCACCGAGCACACTCAGGCAGTTTTCACCCCGGCGTTACACATACTGGCTAGACTGAGGCACATGCGCGAGCTTCAGCAGAGCATTGTCGAAGAGATGGGCGTCAAGCCCCAGATCGATCCCGAGGAGGAGATCCGGCGGCGCAGCGATTTTCTGGCCGAGTACGCCAAGTATGCAGGCGCCGAGGGCTTCGTGCTGGGGATCTCCGGCGGGGTGGACTCCACACTTGCCGGTCACCTGGCGCAGCGGGCGGCGGAGAAGCTGCGCGCCGAGGGTGTTGAAGCTCAGTTCCATGCGATGCGCCTGCCGCACGGGACCCAGCATGACGAAGATGACGCTCAGCGTGCCCTGGCATTCATCAACGCCGACCACGTCCACACCTTCAACGTCGAGAAGGCGGTGACCGGGGTGGATGTGGCGTTCAGGGAGACCTTCGGGGACTCCATGGCCGACTATCACCGCGGCAACGTGAAGGCCCGGCTGCGGATGACCGCCCAGTACGCGGTGGCCGGCGAGCACAAAGCCCTCGTGGTCGGCACCGATCACGGCGCGGAGTCCATCACCGGGTTCTTCACCAAGTTCGGCGACGGCGGGGCGGACATCCTGCCGAACTTCACGTTGAACAAGCGGCAGATCCGGCAGATCCTCCAGCACCTGGGCGCAGCCGAGGAAATCTGGTCCAAGGCCCCCACCGCCGATCTTCTCGATAACACTCCCGGTCAGCTCGATGAGACCGAACTGGGCATCAGCTACGACCAGATCGACGACTATCTGGAGGGCCGGGAGATCGACGACGCCGCCGCCCAGCGGCTGGAGCACCGCTACCTCACCACCCGGCACAAACGCACCATCCCGGTGACTCTGCTGGATAAGTGGTGGAGGGACTGATCCGCTGCCGGTGACCCCTTGTGACGTCTTTTTCGTCCGAAGGACCGCAGCAGCGTCGTCGTTGTGGGCCACCGTCGGCGGGGGCACGCTGGTAGCGTGGTGAGCGTGAAGATTGCGACCTGGAATGTGAACTCCCTCCGCGCCCGGGCAGACCGGGTGGAAGCCTGGCTGGAGAAGTCAGAGGTAGATGTCCTGGCGATCCAGGAGACCAAGTGCAAGGACGAGAATTTCCCCTGGGAACTGTTCGAGCACAGCGGGTACGACGTCGCCCACTTCGGTATCAACCAGTGGAACGGCGTGGCCATCGCCTCTCGGGTCGGGCTCAAGGACGTGGAGCGAACCTTCGGCAATCAGCCGCCCTTCGGCAAGAACGGCCAGGACCCGATCCAAGAGGCCCGTGCCATCGCCGCGACCTGCGGCGATGTGCGCCTCTGGAGCCTGTATGTGCCCAATGGCCGGGCCCGTGAGGATGAGCATATGACCTACAAGCTGGCGTGGCTGGACCAGCTGCGCGAGCATGCCTCGGCCTGGCTGGCCGAGGATCCGCAGGCGCAGGTGGTGCTGGCCGGGGATTGGAACATCGCCCCGCAGGACGGCGATGTCTGGGACATCGATTTCTTCGAGGAGAACCAGATGACCCATGTCACCGCGCCCGAGCGTGCGGCATTCCAGGCGTTCCTGGAGGCAGGCTATTCGGACCTAGCCAGGCCCCATACCGCTGACCCCGGGATCTACACCTACTGGGACTATACGAACCTGCGCTTCCAGAAGCGGCAGGGCATGCGCATCGACTTCCTGCTGGGCTCCCCGGCGCTGGCCGAGCGTGTGCAGAACGCCTATGTGGACAAGGACGAGCGCCGCGGAAAAGGCGCCAGCGACCACGCCCCCGTGGTGGTCGAAATCTCCTGAGGGCGTGGCCTGACGCTCAAGGCTCCTCGGTCAGATGCTGGTCGGCGTAGTGCTGCACAGCGGTGCAGACGAACTGGGCTCCGGCCGGAGACACCCGGGTGTAGTTGGCGGCGAAGCGTTCATCGTCAACGTACATCTGGGCGATCCCTTTGACCGCAGAACGCGGCATATGCGCGGTCTGCCAGCTTGAGCCCAACCAGCGAACATGACGTTCAGCCACGTCCTGGGCGGCTTCGGAGACAGGGGCCTCGCACTCGGCGATCACCTGATCCCAGGCGTCGTTGAGGTCTTCCAGCTCCTGCTGGAAACGCTGCCTGCCCTGCTCCCCCAGGCCGTCCCACCAGGTGTTGGACCGCTGCGCCGCGTCATCGCCCCAGCGCTGACGCACCTCATCCTCGTACTGACTGTGGTCGAAACCCTCGAACATTGTTTTGGGCATGATCGTCTCTCCTTTCCTGAGTGCGTTGATGGTGTCTTCCACCGAACGCATCTGAGCGTCGATTCTTTCTTTCTGACGCAGCAGGTGCTGCCTCTGCTGCTGCAGTGCAGTGATGTCGCTTGACTGACCTTCCAGCACAGCGGCAATGTCAGCCAGCGGAAGCCCAAGCTCCCGCAGCAGCAAAATCCGCTGCAACCGGACCAGGGCCAACTGATTGTAGTGACGAAGCCCTCCAGCGCTGAGGCTGGAGGGCTTCAGCAGGCCGATCTGGTCATAGTGGCGCAACGTGCGGGAGGTGATGCCGGTGGCGCTCACCACCTCGTGGGTCGACCACTCCATGAGGCCTCCTTTACTGCTCTGTGATCAGTTTCGCGCTGCCTTCCGCGTCAGGTTCAGTTCTACTGGATGACGCTACGTCAACCGCAAGCTCAGATGTTTGCGTGCCGCCCTACACTGGAGGCATGACTCCGAATCTGGCGTTTCAGCACGTCGAGAAGGCGGAGCAGACCGAGATCGACCCGCCTGGGAAGAGACGATCAGTCACCGGCTCAACGAGCTGATCGGCGGTCGGGTGAAGCCCGTCAGCGGCAGGGGGACACTGACCAGATGGCGAACACGGTCGGCTGCCCGGCGCACGTGACCCCGACCGAAACGCGAGCACCCCGAGGCTCGTCAGGAATTCCTTGATGCCCACGATCGCCACCTGGGAATCGAGGACGGCAGGCTCGGCGACGACGTCGTCGATGAGGCCGAGGCTGCGACCCAATTGATCCTTCAGCTGAGAGGCGGTAACAATGCACATTGCTGGATTCTTGATCATGCAGGGTGTGGCCTTGCCATGTTTCCTCCTCTGGATCCGTCCTTGGCTAGGTGCCCAGGCCTCTTGGGTCGAAGGCCGGAAGAGGGGCTGGCCGATACTGATGATGTTCATCTGCTGGGTGTGGTTCCAGGGGTTTGCCCTGCTTGCTCTGGGCTTGTGGATGGAGGACCGTGCTGAGGGTTGGTACCACGCAGCCATGGCAGCTGGGCTAGCCACGGTTGTCATCGGAGTTCCTATGGGCCTGCTCGGTATGCTTCTCTGGTGGCCAAGATTCTTGCTGCCCGGGTGGATTCGGGAGCGTTTGGCCGCTGGCGATCCGGTGCGGACAGCGGTGCCTATCCCTCAGGTGCGGGACCAGATGCGGCGCCGGGCCAACCGGCGGGCTATCGAGCGCATCACCTTCCCCGAGGGTGAGACGCGGTTGCCGATCACTTTTCCTGTGGGTATGGCTCGGTGGCTGGTCTCCACACTGATGATGGCGGTGGGATCGGTCTTGCTCTGGGGTGTCTTGTTCGGTATTCCACCGCACTGGTTCGCCGAAGACACATCACCTATGCTGCAGGTGATCAGGACTCTGTCGATTGTGGGAGCGCCCCTTTCGGTGTTCCTGGTGTTTCACTACGGCCGCGGTGTTCTGTTCCCGCAGCACCTCAAGCTCACTGAGAGTGGGCTCAGCACGCGAGGGTGGAGTATCAGCTGGGATGAGCTGGAAGGAACCCATGTGAAGGGGGATGAGTCCTCCCATAAAGGCCAGCTGTTTCTTCACGTGGTGCCTGAGGCTCTAGAGCGCGAAGGCTCTGGTGCCCGATGGTTCTCCGGCCGGCCGGTGGGTACCGGCGGAATGAAGCCAGCCGGGAATGTCATCGGTATCCAGCCCGGAACTAAGGACGCTCCCGCTCGGATGGAGAAGATCATCCAGGAACACGCCACCCGAGCAGATGCTCCACCGAAAGGACACTCTAGGCCTTGAAGGCCACTCTCACTCGTCGAAGCCGAGCCGGCCGTGCTGGTCGTTGGGCCGACACGGTAGAGGCGCGTCTGCACGACCTGTCGAACGCCCAGCGGGAGACGCCTCTCAGACACACGAAAACCCCCGGCTGACCGAGGGTTTTCGTTTCAGCATGACACCGGCTTCGTGGCTCCGACCGGCGTCGATCCGGTGACCTTTCGATTTTCAGTCGAACGCTCTACCAACTGAGCTACAGAGCCTGGTCTGAAAACCGGTGTCTTGCGACCCTGACGGGACTTGAACCCGCGACCTCCGCCGTGACAGGGCGGCGCGCTAACCAACTGCGCCACAGGGCCTTACATGTACTTCTTGTGCCATTTGGCACGATGTGAGACTCTACCAGAGCCTCACGGCGTCCGCCAATCATCACGATCAGAGGACATCGCGACCGGAGCCTTCTCAGCTCAATCGCAGTACCCCCAACGGGATTCGAACCCGTGCCGCCGCCGTGAAAGGGCGGTGTCCTAGGCCGCTAGACGATGGGGGCCCGACCCCTTGGGGAAAACAACACATAATCCGCTAAGGGAACCTGTAAAAGTGTAGTTGCTCAAAAGGCGCCCCGGCAAATCTTCCCTGCGGTCTCAGCCTAGACTTGGGTCATGCCCGTGCAGATGAGCGATGAAGAGTTCGACGCCGCCGTCAAGGACGCACTGGACCTCATCCCCTCCCAGCTGGCCGCCAAGATCGACAATGTGGCGGTCTTCGTCGAGGACCGCTACCAGCCCGAATCCTGGGAGGATCCCGGCACTGTGCTGCTGGGGCTCTATGAGGGCATCCCGCTGACTGAGCGCGGCGGAGAACCCTGGGCCATGCCAGACCGCATCACACTGTACAAAGAGGCGATCTTGGATATCTGCGAGACCTCAGAGGATGTAGTGGAACAGGTCACTGTCACCGTAGTGCACGAGGTAGCCCACTTCTTCGGCATCACCGACCAGACACTGCACCGCCTGGGCTGGGGCTAGTACACAGCGAAAGGCCTTAGCACAACCCTGTGACAAAGTTGTGGAACCTCAACCTTCAACCTACTTGAAGGTTTTCAAACACCAGATTTTGCCCATTAATCCCCGGAAACACGCGGATCTTAGCCTCACAGCTTTATCACAGAAACGACACGAACTATTGCCTCCGTGACCTTTTCGCAATTATCGTGAACCGCAGCAGCACCACGAGGGGCTCAGTCCAGACGCGTTTCCCATCACCGTCGCTCGCCTGACCGGACAGCTAGATCCCGGCCTGAGAGCGTCCGTGTCTGGACCGGACCCACAGCAGGTCTCTCATATATGAGACAGGCTGACGCGATGCTGCGGCTAAAGAGGAAAAGTGAGGAACTACCGTGAAGCACCGCCGCAATTTCGCGGTGGCGGCGATCACTGCCGCCGTCGTGACTACAGCGCTCGTCGGGACTACTCTGCCCGACCTGGTCGCTGACCGCGCCAGCGACGACGCCGTCGTCGATGCCGCCACCGACCAGAACCTCTCTGATGAGAATCTTGTCCGCACTGATCTGCCCGATGTACCCTCCGCCGAGGATATCTCCACCGCCAGAGAGTCCCAGAGCGCCCGCGATCAGATGATGGTCGACATTGTCGGCCGCATCGATCAGGCTGTGGACCGGGCTGACGAGCTGGAACTGGAGCTGATGCGCCAGCATTCACTCGCCCAGGCCCGCCTTGAGGCAGCGGCAGAGCTTCAGGAAGAAGCGGAGCAGGCGAGCCTGGCCGCTGAGACCGCCCTGGCCATGGAAGCCTCAGAGGAGTACCAAGAAGGCGAGACATCCGCCGCAGATGTACTCCTGGGCGATGAGGATGCTCTGAGCGAGGACGCCACCAGTCAGCAACTCACCGACCAGGCAGAGCGTGAGGCCGCCGACGCCGCCCAGCTGCAGCGCGAGGCTGAAGCCGCGGCGGCTGACGCTGAGGAAGCCTCCGAGGAAGCAGCATCGGCTCTGGCTGCCACCGGCACCACTGACGGCTCCACCACCCAGAGCCTCGGCGAGCTCGACACCGTACTGCGCGAGCTGTTGGAGACCCTGAAGGAGGAAGAGGGCTTCGAAGGCAGCCTGGATGACTTCCTGACCTACATGTATGGGGAGAACCAGCGCGCAGACGGCGGCAGCGGCTACTTCGACTCCGAAGGCAATTTGGACGGAGAGGCCGTCCGTGAACGCATCCGCCAGCTGCGCGCCTCAGGCCCACAGACCGCCGTGGCGGCACCCTCCACCCAGACCACCGAGGATTCTTCGGACGATGAGGAAGGGGAAGCCGCATCGTCCGAAGAATCCGAGGTCAGCGAGCCCGCCTCCTTCGACTCCCTGAGCTCAGAGCAGCGCGAGCTGCTCTCCTCCGGAGCCGAACTGGAGGGCTTCGAAGGCACCGGCGACTACTACCGGGTAGTGCTGGAGAATCAGGCACTGACCAGCGGAAACACAGTGGACTGGGAGGCACTGGCCGCCCATGTGGCCTATCTTGAGTCCAGAGGTGACCAAGAAGAACCTGCCGAGACCTCCTCGACCAGCACCAGCAGCCCCTCACCTTCGCCGAGCCCGACGACGTCCTCGTCGCCGAGCCCGTCATCCTCGCCCAGCCCCTCCCCCACACCCACCCAGACGGCCGCTGCCAGCTATGGCTCACTGAGCTCCGGCCAGAAGTCTCTGCTGGGCGAGGCCGCTGAGCTGGAGCCCAGCTTCGACGGAGGTGCCCGGGACTACTACAACCTGGTGCTGAACAACGATCTGTTCACCACCAGCAACGGGTCCATCAACTGGACGGTGCTGGAGGGCCACATCACCTACCTGGAGAACCAGGCCTCTGCCGCGGACTCAACACCATCGCCGACCCAGAGCCCCTCCTCCTCCCCCTCGGCCTCGCAGAGCCCCTCAGCGTCACCGAGCCCCACACCGACACAGACCTCAAGCCCGTCGCCGACCTCCTCACCCTCGCCGACATCCAACCCGGCACCCACCCACTGGGACCAGCTCAGCCGTGAGCTGCGTGACCTGCTGAACGAGGGTGCCCGGCTTGAGCCAGGGTTCAGCGGCTCCGGGGGTGACTACTGGCGCTCAGTGACGCAGAACTCGGACCTGACCAACAGCGACGGCACCGTCTCGACCTCCAAGCTGGCCTCCCACGTCAGCTATCTCCGCAGCCAGCAGTCCAGCGGCTCTGGGGGCTCGTCAGGAAGCTCCGGCGGCTCCGGCTCAGGAGGTTCTTCGTCCTCAGGTGGTTCCAGCTCTTCAGGTGGAAGCTCCTCGGGTGGTTCCAGCTCATCCGGAGGAAGCTCATCCGGGGGCTCATCATCCGGAGGAGGCTCGCAGCCTGCCGGCAACACCGGCGGAGGCAGCGCGGCCCAGATCGCCATGAACTGGGCCCGCAACGAGGCCACCCGGCCAGGCACCAGCTACGTGCTCGGCGCCAACGGCCCCAACGCCTGGGACTGCTCCAGCTTTGTGCAGGCTGCCTACCGGCAGGCCGGTGTGAACCTGGGCCGCACCACATATGCTCAGATCGCCCAAGGACGCCAGGTCTCCTGGGGCGAACGCCAACCCGGCGACCTGATCTTCTGGGGCGACTATCACGTGGCCATCTATCTGGGCGGTGGCATGATCGCCGACGCCGGCAACCCACGGTCCGGAGTCAGCGTGCGCAGTGTGTTCGGCAATCCGACCAGTGTGCGCCGGGTCGTCTAGAACCAACCCCACCGACACAACGACGACGCCCTCTGGCACTCAGGTGCCGAGGGCGTCGTCGTTTGTCCCGCAGGTGAGAAGTTCTACAGCACGGGGCCGAAGTCGGGGCGGTTCTCAATGCGCTCATCGTCCCCTTCTGGAACCACCATCAGCGGACCCTCGGCGTGCTGGAGAACCCCCTGGGAGGTAGAGCCCAGCAGCATCCCGGCAAAGCCGCCTCGGCCGCGAGTGCCCAGTACCGTCAGCTGTGCCCCGCGGGTCTCCTCGACCAGCACGTCCACAGCGGTGCCGTCGATCACCTCAGCATCAATGTCCACCTCCGGGTAGTGGCTGTTGAGCCACAGCCGGCCGGCCTTGAGCTTCTCCTGGAGCTCAGCCAAGGCGTCGGAGTCCTCAATATGGGTGGGGATCCACACCAGGGTGGAGCCCAGCGGAGGCAGCGCGCAGACCAGTCGAAGCTGGACGCCCCGCTCAGAGGCTTCCTGGGCGGCGATGAGCGCAGCCACGCGTCCATAGTCAGAACCGTCCACCCCGGCGACAACCGGCCGCTTGTCCTGCGTACGGAGGGGGTGGGCACCCTCTTCGATCAGCGATGCCGGCACCGCAGCACCAGGCTCCTCTGCCGCTGACACAATAGGGATGGCACCAGTGGCAGTCGTCACTGCGTTCTCCTGCTTGGAGGAGAACTTCAGCGGCACCAGGACAGTGGGGCATTTGGCATGCGCGGGCAAGGCCGAGGAGACCGAACCCAGCAGTCGGCCAAGGAAGCCGCCGCGGCCGCGCGAACCGACCACCAGCACATCTGCACTCTCAGAGTATTCGAGAAGAACGGCGGCGGGGTCGCCGGATTCGATGCGGTAGTCGACCTGACCTGGATAGTCCCGCAGAAACTGCTTGGCCTCGTCGATCACCTTCTCAGCACCTGCCCGCAGTGACGAGTCGTCCATCATCGCGTAGCCCCCGTCCATTGAGGAGGCGGCGAACGCTGGGATCGAATAGGCGGTGACCACGGTGAGCGGGAGCTCACGCCGATGAGCCTCTGCCGCAGCCCAGTGAGTGGCCCGCAGAGACTGTTCGGAACCGTCCACTCCGGCAACGACGCCGGGTCCGTGCTGGGTCATCATGGAGCCTCCTCAGTCGGGTGTGTCCACATGGTACAGCGTTAGTCCTGCCGGCGGGCACAAGCCCCGCTCGGCTCTCGGCTGGCTTGTGCCAGCCATCACAGCGTTAGTCCTGCCGGCGGACACAAGCCCCGCTCGGCTCTCGACCGCGTTTGCGCGGCTGCCGGCCCCACGCGTTGGTCACGGCGGTGGGCGCATGGTGCGCACACTCCACGACCAGGCTCACACACGCCCCCCCTTTGGCTGACCCCGCTACTCGGCTGAGCCCAGCTGCTTGTGCTCTTTCCTCGTCTGCTTAGTGGCAGCTTTGAGGTGCTTCTTCTTGACCCGGCGCTCTTTGCGCTCAGCGCGCTGACTCTCCCGCTCCAGCCCTCGCCTGAAGTCCTCGACCAGAGCAGAGGGAGTCTCTTCGGGAAGCTCACCGAAGGTCTTACGCGCAGCAGTGGTGATCTGACGAGCAAGCACCCGGTTGCCGACACCGCCGACGACCGCCCCGATCCCGAAGGGCACCGCACGAGCGAACATGGATGTCCCCTGGCGGATGAAGAAGCGGCGGACGAACTGCTTCTTCATCTGCTGACTGACCAGACTGGCCATCGTGGATGCCCCGGCGGAGCTGGAGGCAAGACTGCTCATCGGCACGATCGAGCCGATAGGTCCGACGCCGCGGCCATCCGCCTGTGCGGAGAGCTCACCGAGCAACCGGCGGCCTTCATCGCCGAGCATGACCCCCATGACCAGCAGCTTGGCCCGCTGCGGGTCTTCGGTGCTGATGCCGGAGAGCTCAGCCACTGACTGCGCGTAGAGGGCGCAGATCTCCAGGAAACTGCCGGTCGCCACTGCTGAGAGTCCCAACGAGGTGACGGTGCCGACCCCGGGAACGGCGGCGGTGGCACCGATAATGACCCCACCTCCGGTCATCGAGCGGGTGAACTCCTTGTCCAACTGCATGGCCAGCTGCCGATTGGTCAGAGTGGGGTGGGCTTTGCGCAGTCGGCGCAGATTCGCCAGCACAATGGGCCGCTGCACAGTGACCGCACGGGTGAGCCAGGTCTCGGCCGAGGGGGTGAGGGTCCCATCCTCCCTGAAGGCCTGGCGGGAGACCACAGAGATTGACTTCGCGGCGAGGAATCCGGTGGCAGCGCTGCGGATCACGGGCTTCTTCTTGGCGGCACGCTTCTGCTGCTTCTTCACCGCAGAGCGGTTCCCGCCGGAGGAATCAGCCAGAGCATTACCGCCGGCAAAGGGCACAAGATTGGTCGAAGCCATAGGGCGAGTCTAGGTGGTCAGCGGCCGATCGTCAGGTCGACCCACACGAGGCGGTCGTCAAGGCTGTAGGACGAATCAGGGTTCACCACCTCATAACCGTGTTCCCCCTCACCGGGCCAGAACACGCCCGACCCGCTGACCTCCAATGCGGCAGAGGGCAGAACGAAAGAGGCCCGGCGGTCCGGCTCACCGGCGATCTGCCGCGTGGCCACCGCCTCAGGCTCGCCTTGGGAACCGGGGCGCTCGGCAATCGGCACCTCGGTCACAGCCTGCGGTTCGGTGTCCTGGAGCACCGGGGAGTCAAGGAGCACCGCGAGATCCTCCGCCGAGGAACCCTCAGCAGCGGGAACGCCAGCCACCACGAAAGGGGTTCCCGGCAACAGCGAAGCGGTCTCGCCGTCGTCGTCATAGAGATACCACGCATGGCCAGAGACGTAGTCGGCCACCACCCGCCGGATATCGTCTCCCCGGTCAGGATCGGCATCATCGGGCGGAGCGGCCACCGAGGTGGTCACCACGTGGATCTTCTGGCCGTCTACCTCCACCGGCACGTCCCAGAGACTGGTCTCGTTCAACCGGAGCACCGAGGACTCCAGATCCGAAAAGCGACCCTCCGGCATGGAACTCTCCGGCAGATCGCTCCACAAAAAGTTCTGGAAAGTGCGCACCTGATCCTCCAGGATCGGGTACCTGGAGAAGATCACGGTGCCGTACTGACCGGAGTATTCGCCGTACCCGATAGCGTCTCCGGCCCCGCCGATAGTGCCATCGCCGTCAAGATCCACCCCGGATTCCCGGCCTGAGTTGGTGGGCGCGGTGAACACATACGGATAGTCCAGCCCAGTTTCGGTGTGCTGACCGGCGGAGAGGTATCCACCCAGCTCTTCTGCGATCTGCTGCTGCTCGTCATAGGTCACCCCGGTCAAGATCACCACATCAGGGTCGTTGATCTGCACCGTCTGCGCCACTGCGCGGGACTGGGTATGGTTCCCGGTGCGAAGGGAGTTGATCAGATTCTCCACCGGCTGCTCCGCCTCGGAGTCAGCAGTGACGTCGGCGTGGAGAGTGGCAACCCTCAGATCGTCCTCATCTTTCGGGACCACTGAGGTGGAGACCTCAGCTTCTGGCTCGGAGGGAGTGGGCTGCCCAGGCGCAGGGTACAGCGAAAGAGGGGTCACGGTCTCGGTGACCCCAGCAGCTCCAGCACCTTGAGCTGAGGTAGTGGACTGCGCTGCGGGAATAACTATGAGGGACAGGCCGGCAGCGAAGGCCAGTGCGGCCCCGGGCCTAGCGACATCCCTCATTCTCATCCGGCGCGCAGGCTTAAGTAGGCCTGTGGGCATGTCTTCCACGGTAACCGGAACTCGGCGAACAGCCAAGCCTCTGATGCCCTCAGGACGAACAGTTATCAAGGTGTAATCACCGTGAGATGTATATGGTGGGACGGTAAACACGTACATTTCACTCGCTTTCGAGGAGGACTTCATGGCTTCGCAGCCAGAAGCTGAACTGAAGCACTGGTCACCAAAGGCTGTCTGGAAAGGCCTCCACAAGCCGGTCTTCATCCCTGCGGTACTCATCATCGTCGGTGCGCTCATCTTTGCCACCTGGTTCGGCCGAGTCCACGGGGCGGAGGCCTTCGAAGACCTGAACACCGCCATCACCAACGGTGTTGGCTGGTGGTACATTCTCATCTGCACCGGCTTCGTGGTCTTCGCCCTGTGGGCGGGACTCTCCCGGGCCGGCAGCATCCGGCTGGGCCGGGACGATGAAAAACCGGAGTTTTCCCTGGTCTCCTGGTTCACCATGCTGTTCTCCGCGGGTATGGGCATCGGGCTGGTGTTCTGGGGCGTGGCCGAGCCTCTGAACCACCTGGTCAACCCGCCTGAGACCAGTGGTGAAGTCGGCGTCGATGCCAGTGGTGAGACAGTGCTGGCCACCGAGTCGGAACTGGCCAGCAGCGCCATCGGGCAGACGCTCTTCCACTGGGGCCTGCACGCATGGGCCATCTATGTGGTGGTCGGACTCGGCCTGGCCTATATGACCTTCCGGCGCGGGCGTCCGCTCTCGATGCGCTGGCTGCTGGAACCGGTTTTCGGACGCAGACTGATCGAAAGCTGGGTCGGGCACGTCATCGATGTCATTGCCATCGTCGGCACCATGTTCGGCGTGGTCACCTCACTCGGCCTCGGCGTCCAGCAGATCGTTGCCGGACTCGGATTCATGGGCTGGACCGAGGGCGGCAGCACAGTACTGATCTGGCTGGTCATCTTCATCACAGCCATCGCCATATTCTCGGTGGTCTCCGGTGTGCACAAAGGCCTCAAGTGGCTCTCGAACATCAACATGATGCTCGCCGCGATCCTGGCAATCTTCGTGCTTCTGGCCGGTCCCACACTCTTCCTGGTCCAGTCGCTGATCTCCAACACCGGTGAATATGCCATGGCCTTCCCACAGCTGATGTTCGAGACTGATGCGCTCTACGCCGGCGGTGACACCAGCTGGTCCGCAGACTGGACCATCTACTACTGGGGGTGGTGGATGAGCTGGGCACCGTTCGTGGGCATGTTCATCGCGCGCATCTCCCGCGGCCGCACCATCCGTGAGTTCGTCTTCGGCGTTCTGCTGGCCCCCACTGTGGTGGGCATCATCTGGTTCTCCATCTTCGGCTCCTCCGGGATCTACTACCAGATCAGGGACGGCATCATGGTGGATGAGGACGGCGGAGTCTCCACCGACGGCTCGCTGTTTATGCTCCTGGAGCAGCTGCCACTGACCTCGATCATGGCAGTGCTGTCCATTGTGGTGATCACCATCTTCTTCATCACCTCCTCGGACTCCGCCTCCCTGGTGATCGACATCCTCGCCAACGGAGGGCGCGCCGAGACCCCGCGGCTGACTCGGGTGTTCTGGGCTCTGTTGGAGGGCCTGGCAGCCATCGTGCTGCTGACTGCCGCTGGTGAGGCGGCCGATGCCGCGCTGCGTGTGCTGCAGGTCAGCTCCATCGCAGCCGCAGCCCCGCTGTCGATTGTGCTGGTCCTCGCGGTACTGGCCATGATTCGCATGCTGCAGTACGAGAGCAGGACCATGCCGCGCTATGTCCGAATCCGGCCGCAGGCCTCCAAAGCGGCGCTGGTCGGTGCTGCCCGGGAGGCCGCCGGCACAGCTGAGGCTCCCGCGGTGCAGCGCAGCCTGCGCGAGATCCTCGCCTCGCAGGGCCAGGCACTGCGGGGTGTGCTCGGCGGGACCTCGGCCACGTTCGTGGGTCTGCCGCCACGAACCGAAGACAGCGCCCAGCCCAGCGGAAGCTTCACCGGGGACAAGCTGGTCTTCGCCGTTCAGGACGTCCCGGCCAGCGCGACCTCTGTGGACGCAGCCACCGGCACCATCGGCCTCGACGAGGACGCCGCCTACCAGGATCCGATCAGTGGGGAGGTGTTCGAGACTCCGGAGTTCGCTGAGTCCAACTCCGGGTGGAACTACCAATCCGAACAGTTCTTCACCGAAACCGTGACCGGAACCGTTCCCGTGGTGGATCCCCAGAAGAACGACGACGCCGGCACCTAGCCCCAACGGTGTGGAGCCCCGGCCCGGCGTCTCACCGGGCCGGGGCTCCACCATGCTGACCGGGGACCGCCGGGGCGTTCTCGGCACCTGCGTGGCTCACCGCTGTGAAAGTGCCAACATCGCGTCGGCGATTGCCTCCTAAGAGGGGTTGAAGGTGGCCGGATCCGCTCCGGTGCGCTCATTGCGGTCGAGGGCGTCGATGGCTTCCAGCTCGGCGTCGGAGAGGTCAAACCCGAAGACGTCGAAGTTCTCCTCAATCCGGGAGGGCGTCACGGATTTGGGGAACAGGATCCGTCCGCGCTGTAGGTGCCAGCGAATGATCACCTGGGCGGGGGTCACCCCATGAGCGTGGGCGGCGTCGAGGATCGGCTGGTCCCCAAAGACCGCGCCCTGGGCCAGCGGGCTCCACGCCTGGGTGGCGACGCCGTACTTGTTGTTGGCATCCTGAACCCTCCGCTGCTGCAGCGCGGGGTGGACCTCCACCTGATTCACCGCCGGAGTGACCGAGCCGACCTCTGCCACCCGGTCCAGGTGCTCGGGCAGGAAGTTCGAGACGCCGATGGACCGGGTCTTGCCCTCAGCCCGTAGTTCCTCCAGCGCCTTCCACGCCTCGAGGTACAGCTCGTCAGCGGGGGCCGGCCAGTGGATGAGGTAGAGATCCACAGCGTCTAAGCCGAGCTTGCCCAGCGAAGTCTCCAGAGCCTGCTTGGTCCCGCCCTGCTTGAAATCTGAGACCCAGAGCTTGGTGGTGACATAGAGCTCGTCCCGCGGGATGCCAGACCGTGCGATCGCCGCGCCGACTCCCTCCTCATTGCGGTAGACGGCTGCGGTGTCGATATGCCGGTAGCCGGTCTCGAGAGCCTTGGCGACGGCTTCCTCGGTCTGGTCAGCGGGAACCTGCCAGACGCCGAAACCCAGCTGAGGAATGGCGCTGCCGTCGTTGAGCCTCACAGTGGGCACTGCTGTCATGATGACCTTTCAACAGTTCTGGTTCCGGCGGCGGGGGGACCCCGCACGCCTCTCGGCCGCGTGCGGCGGCAGCGGCCTTCACGCCTAAAGGTGCATGCCTAGACGCGGGCCTCCATAGGTGATCAACTCAACTAGGTTCCGGCGCATTCCGCGCCCCACTCAGCGCTCGGTGCCCCACCGAGCTATTCCTGAACCTCCATCTGATCCACCAGGCGCTGGCTGAGCGTGACCAGGGGGTAGATCAACGACAGCATCATCACCACAGTGGCACCGATGAACACCACCGGCAATCCCAGATGCTCACCCACCAATCCCCCGGTGATGGCTCCCAGCGGCATCAGCCCGTAGGCGAGGGTGCTGGCGGATCCGCCGATGCGGCCGAGCATCCCCTTGGCGACAACCTTCTGCCGGATGGTCGCGGAAATGACATTGCCGGTCATATTGGCGAATCCGGTGACGAACAGCGCTGCACTGATCGCCGGCACACTGGGCCAGATCACCGGCACCACCAGCACCGGAAACTGCACCACCCAGGCCCACATCATCAGCGGCACCTCGGAGACCCAGCGCTTCATGACGTCGATGCAGAAGGAACCGATCACCGCGCCTGCAGCCACAGCCAGCAGCAGCAGCGGAAAGTGCCTCTCCTGCATCCCCACCGCAGAGCCCGGACCGACCACCCAGAGAATGAACACCGAGAAGTAGGCGGTGCTGGCGAAATTGGCCACAGCGGACATGGCGATGACCGGGCGCAGCACCCGGTGCCGGATCATCACTGCGAAGCCGTCTTTGAGATCGGCCAAGGAGGTGGTCTTCTCCTTCTTCTCCACTGTGTAGTTCCCACGGAGCCCGAAGGCCAGCAGAAGCAGTGTGGCCAGACAGATCATGGCGGGCACCCCGAAGAGCCATCCTGCTCCGAGCACCACGAGCACCGCTGCCACTGGCCCACCCACGAAGTTCTGGAAGACCGTGTCTGCTGCCATCACCCTGCTGTTCGCCGTCGCCAGCCTCGAACGGGGCGCCACCTGGGGGATCATCGAGGTCCCGGCCAGATCCACGAAGACCTGGGTCACCCCATAGAGCCCCACGAAGACGATCAGAACCCAGATGCTCAGCTGCCCGGTGATGGCCATCAGTGCCAGAGCCGCCAGCAGCACCACACGGATGCCCAGTCCCAGCATCCGGACCCTTCTGCGGTCGGTACGGTCGACGACGACGCCGGCCAGGATCCCGAACAGCAGCCACGGCAGCCAGAGGAAAGCACTGATCAGTGAGATCTCCTGCGGGGAGCGAGTCAGGGTGACAGCCACCAGCGGCACCCCCACCGCCAGGACGCCGTCAGCCAGATTGGCCGACGCCACGCTGGAGAGATGAACGTGGAAGCGGGTCCCCAGCTTCTCCTTCTCCTCGGGGTCGTATGCGACCGGCTCTGCCTCTGCTGTGTGCGGCATGACGTTTTCCTCCGTAGACTGTTCCCGAGAGAGTTATGCAGAGTTTTCTCTGCAATTGTTAATGTGCAAAGGTATCTCTGTAAATGAATGAGCGCAAGCCCTCGGGCGAAGAAAAATACGAGACCCTGCCGGGAGAAGCCGAGCTGCAGATGGACACCAAGGCCATGAAGGCCTTCGCCCATCCGCTGCGCATGGCCATGTTCACCTACTTGAACGACCGCGGCTCGGCGACCGCCACCACCCTGGCCACCCATCTCGGCGAAAGCACCGGACAGACCAGCTACCACCTCAGGCAGCTGGAGAAGCACGGTCTGGTCAGCGAGGACACCGAGAAGGGCACCGGCCGGGAACGCTGGTGGAAGCCCATGGGCTTCTCCGTGCGCCGGGCCGCGACCTTCCAGGACCCGGCCAATCGCCCCGCACTGGACACCCTGATGGAGCATCAGCTCCATGAGCGCAGTGAAGCGCTCCGCGGGTGGCTCAGCCGCATGGGCTCCGAACCTGAGGAATGGATGCACGCCTCACTGATGAGCTCATCCACCGCCACCATGACCTCATCCGAATCACACGCCATGATCACGGAACTGATGCAGGTGATCGACAAGCACACCGACGCCGCGAAAGGCCGCGTGGAAACGGAGGGCGAAGGTCAGGGTGACCGCCGCGTCCGCCTCTATATCAGCGCCTTCCCGCTGCAGGATCCCGACCAGGACTGACTGGGCGGTCTCCGGAGATCACACGCCCAGGCGCTGGCGCAGCTCCCGGGCATGCCTGCGCGAGACCTCCACCCGGGAACGCTGCCGGTCGTTCATGACCAGGACCAGGTGCCCGCGGAAGTCCGGCACCAGCTCCCGCACATACCGCAGGTTCACCAGGTAGGAGCGGTGCACCCGGCAGAAGTGCCCGTGCAGCCGGCGCTCCAGCTCGTTGAGCGAGAAGGAGACCAGCACCTTGTCCTCAGCCAGCTTGAGCGAGGAGTAGCCGCGGGCAGCCGCCGCGTAGACGATGGCGTCCCCCTCGACCAGCACGGTGCGGCCATCGCGCTGAACCGGGATCCGCACCAGACGCTCACGGTCAGGCGGTGAGCTGTCCCGGGCCGGAGCGGCCTCGGCGCCGTCGTCGGCTCCCGCCTCCTGCGTCTGGGCGGAGGAGCCTGAGCCCAGAGCCCGCTCCACCGCCCGCGCCAGGCGCTCGGCGTCGAAGGGCTTGACCAGGTAGTCGGCTGCCGCCAGGTCGAAGGCCTCCACCGCATAATCAGGATAGGCGGTGGTGAAGATGACCTTGGGCTGCTTGGGCAGCTCGCGCAGCTGCTCAGCGACCTCCAGCCCGGTCAGCCCGGGCATGCGAATATCCAGGAACACCAAGTCGTAGTCCAGCGAGCGCAGAAGCACCAGGGCCTCCTCGCCATTGGTGGCCTCTCCGACCACCTGGACGTTGAGGTCTCCAGGAGCATCCTCCAAGAGGTAACGAAGCTCCTCGCGGGCTGGTGACTCGTCGTCGACGATAAGGGCGCGGGGCGTCACAGCTCACAGTATACGGAGAGTTCACCGCAGCGGGATCCTCAGCTCCACGACCGTGCCGCCGGACTTCGGGGTGGAGATCGACAGGTCGTAGCGATTGCCGAACAGCGAGTCGAGCCTCTCGGAGATGTTCTTCAGCCCCACCCCGGCATGCCCGCCGGAGCTGTCCGGGCCGGTGAGCACCGACTCGGCGTGATCGCCGATGTCCTCACGCCCCGCAGTGAGCCTGGCGAGCACCTCAGGATCCATCCCCGCACCGTCGTCGGAGACCCGGATCAGCGTCGTGCGGGTCAGCGGATCGACCCGGGCCCGGAGCCGGACAGTGCCACCCTCTTTCTTGGCCCCGATGCCGTGCTTGACCGCATTCTCCACCAGCGGCTGGATGGTCAGCACCGGCACCCGCGAGGTAAGCACCTGGGGATCGATGTCGTAGCGGACCTGCAGCCGGTCGCCGAACCTGGCCTGCTCCAGGGACAGATAGGTGCGCACAAAGAAGTACTCCTGGGCGAACTCCGCCAGATGACCCTCCTGACGCACCGCATAGCGGAAGAACTCGGAGAGCCGCAGCAGCAGCTCCCTCGCCTCTTCGGGCCGCGTACGGGCCTTGGAGGCAATGGTGTTGAGGATGTTGAACAGAAAGTGCGGGTTGATCTGGGCGCGCAGTGCGTCCAGTCGGGCACTGGCGGCCAGCTGCTTCTCACGGTCGAGCTCCGCCAGCTCCAGATGCAGGCTGAGCATATTGGCCATGTCCTCCACCAGCTGTCTGGTCGGTGCTGCGGTGGTGGCCTGGTAGACACCCAGCGTGCCGACCACGCGCTGTCCAATGCGCAGCGGGGCGACCACAGCAGAGATCACCGCGCAGTCTGACCTGCGGCAACCCACCCCCGCCTTGTCCCGGACCACCACTGTCTTACCCTTCCTCACCGCGCGGGGGGCGGCGACTGTCTGCATGGCGCCGCCGGAGACGTGGTGGTCCTCTCCCGGGCCGATATAGGCCAGGATGTTCTCAGTGTCGGTGATGGAGACGGCATCGCCGGAGAGCATGGGGCGCAGCAGCTCGCAGGTGCGCCGGGCCGCATCCTGGGTCAGGCCGGAGCGCAGCGGGATCGAGCGCACAGCCAGATCGCGTACGCCGTGGTCGGGGTGGTCGCTGCGGGAGTGCTGGTGGGGCTCGCTGCGGCGGCTCGGAAGCAGGCCTCCGACCGCGCGCGGCCCACGGAGGGCAGAGGGGTAGCCGATGACAGTCACCACGGTGATGAGAACCCCGATCCCCACAGTCGGCAGCACCGGGAGGGCGGGGGCGACCAGCAGCTGGGTCACCACGTAGACGACTGCCCAGATGCTCAGCACCGCTGCTGCCAGGACCACACTACCGCGCACCGCCGCGCTCCTTTCTGCTCCGACGCTCACGCAGGGTCAGCTGGGCCATCCGCTCAGCATGCCGGTCGGCGGCAGTGCCGTGCATGATCGCCCAGTCGGCCTCCACGCCCTCCGGCGCCCGGGTGCCCAGGGAGACCAGGATCGTGACCAGGATGGCCGCAGGTGCAGCCACCAGGGTGGGGGCGGCCAGCAGCTCGCGCAGCGTGGAGGCTTCCATGAAGCTGGCGGTGAGGAACATCGCAATGGCCCCGGCTGCTCCGGTCATCATTCCCGCCAGAGCGCCGGTGGCAGTGGTGCGGCGCCACCAGATGGCCAGAACAATCACCGGGGTCAGCGCCGAGCCGGCGATGGCGAAGGCCCAGGTGACCATAGTGGCCACCAGTGAGGGCATCGCCGGGGTGAAGGCATCCGGGCTCAGCGCAATGGCCAGTCCAGCGGCGGCAGCGGCGGCGGCCAGGGTGAAGAGACGGCCGACCCATACCGCCTGCCGCTGGGTGGCACGGGGGTTGATATGGCGCTCATAGACATCGTGCCCCCAGCTGGTGGCCGAGGCCAGCAGCAGCCCGGCGACGGTGGACATCGCCGCGATCAGCGCCGCGGCAGCGATCAGCCCCAGTCCTGCCTGGTCCCCGTAGATCCGGCCCAGCACCGGCAGTGCATGCTCCGGCACCCGCAGCACCCCGTCAACGGTGAGCTCCTGCAACCACGGGTGCTCGCTGACTGCACCGGGGATGAGGTCCCGGGCAGCAGTGCCCAGCATGACTGCCAGGGCGTAGAAGATGCCCACCAGCATCAGCACCCATACCGTGGTGGTGCGAGCCGCCCGTCCGGTGGGCGCGGTGAAATAGCGGTTCATCACATGCGGCAGCCCAGCGGTTCCCATGCCCAGGGTCACCACCAGCGCCACCTGACCCAGCTGTCCGTAGCGAGCGCCAGGCTCACCGAAGACCGCCGGCTGGTCCGGGGAGGCGGCATTGCGCTCTTCTGTCATCTCCCAGCTGCCGTCCACATACTCGGGATTGACCAGCGGCTGGCTGTTCAGCGTCTCAACGGCCTCACCGTAGTGGAACCCATCGGCACTGACCACCGCAGCCAGCCAGAGCAGCGCGGCCAGCAGCAGCATGAACTGCACCGCCTGGTTCCAGGTGGTGCCGCGCATACCGCCGAAGGCGACCACCACAGCGATCACCGCAGTGGAGAGCAGCACACCGGTGGCATAGGGGCTGAAGCCGAACAGCCCGTGGCCGACCAGCAGCTCCCAGGTGATGCCGCCGCCCACCGACTGCGGGATCAAGTAGCAGAGGATCACCAGCTGGACCACCCCCACCGAATGCAGCCGGACCGCATCCGAGCGCAGCCGCCGACCCAGGAAGTCGGCCAGCGAGAACTCCCCATAGCGGCGCAGCGGGGCGGCCACCAGCAGCAGCACCGGCACGAAGCCGGCCGCGAATCCCACCGCGTACCAGGCGCCGTCGAGCCCGGAGACATAGACCGCTGCCGCCACGCCCAGGAAGCTCGCCGCAGAGAGGTAGTCGCCGCAGATGGCCCAGGAGTTGGTGGCCACACCCACTCTCTGCCCGGCCAGATAGAAGTCGACGGTGGACGAATGCCGCGGCCGGGTAATCATCGAGACACCCAACACGATCACCAGCACAGCGACCAGCGTGATGATGGCAGTGGTGGTCATGGGCGCCGACCTTCACGCCTGAAGTCATGGTCTTCGGCATCGGGCTCCGCGTCGCCCTGGGAACCGAGCATGCGGTGCTCCACGCTGGAGCTCAGCGTGGCAGCGGCGATGCCGATCCCGGCGAAGATCACGAAGAGACCGGCAGCCACCGACAGGAACCCGGGGCTGAGATTGCCGACAAGCCTCGACTCCAGCCACCACTCCAGAGTCATATCCAGCACTGGGAATGCGGCCACCACGGCCAGGAAGACCACAAAATAGGTCACCGCCACCCTGCGCTGAGTACGAAAGGCAGCATCCACTTCGGCCGGGGTGTCGCGGACCTCGCCGTCGTCCTGCGGTGAAAGTGTCACCTCACTCAGGTGACGGGCCAGCGCTTATACATGGTCCACGACGCCTTGGTCAGGACCACCGCTCCGCCGGCGGCGAGCACCAGACCCATCCCCGGCAGGAAAGACCCCCACTGGGTGTTCATATTGCCGGCGAGGAGGTTCCACGCCTGCAGCAGGCAGATGCCCGCCACCAGAAGACCCGGGACGGCAGCGTGGGCAATAGCCAATCGCCGCCAGGGGATGAAGGCGCCGGCGAAGGAGAGACAGCCCACAGCCAGAGTCATCACGCCAGGGCCATCTGTGCCGCGCAGCACGAAGGCCTCACCGATGATCTCCTGGGTCAGCGTGACATAGACCCAGGGCAGAAACGCAGAGATGATCATCATCATCCCACCGATCATCATCGGCCAGCTTCCCATATGGAATACACCCCAGCCGTGCGCCTTCCCTGCCTTGAGGCGGGCATAGACCCCAGCCAAGCCCTTCTGTTCAACTGCCGACGTCGTGGTCATACTGATCTCGCTTCCGGTCTTTCACACTGCAGGTCAGGTTCTTGACGCAACTCCTTCATCGTACGGTGATACCCGTCACATAGACCAGGCGACCCGGGGGAACGACCCGCCAGCGGCAGGGTCCGGACACATGAGTGGTTGATTTCAGCAGGTGTGCGGTATATCACAGCGAAATGACCGCCCACCGGCCTAGACCGACCACTCGCCAAGTCATACCGGCCACTTGCCTCGATCACCTTGTGAGACAGGTCACATAGTTGTTGGCTTAGCTCAGGCATTTGTGCAAACACGCACAGATGTGACCATCGCCCCTGTACAGAGCAAAGGAGTCGCACATGTCTGACGCGACACAAGAGGGCTCTTCCGGTGCAGCACCGCCAGCGGAGAATGATTGGCGGCAACGCTACTGGAAGAAGAACCTGAGGCTGATGATAGTCCTGCTGGCCATCTGGTTCACCGTCTCATTCGGCTTCGGCATTCTGCTGATCGAGCCGCTGAACACCATTGAGATTGTGGGCTTCCCCCTGGGCCTGTGGTTCGCCCAGCAGGGATCCATCTACACCTTCGTGGTCCTCATCCTCGTCTACGCCCTGTGGATGGACCGGATCGACGACGAGTTCGGCGTCTCCGAGCGCAACGGGAAGGGTGAGCGGGAATGAGCTCAATGCAGTTCTGGACCTTTTTCTTCCTCATCAGCTCATTCGGGATCTACATCGTCATCGCCTGGCGCTCCCGGGTGAAGGAGACCAAGGAGTTCTACGTCGCCTCGCGTGGGGTGCCCACCATCGCCAACGGCGCGGCAGTAGCCGCGGACTGGATGTCTGCCGCCAGCTTCATCGGCATGGCGGGCATGATCGCCTTCCTGGGCTCCGACGGTTCGGTGTATCTGATGGGCTGGACCGGCGGCTATGTGCTGCTGGCCCTGCTGCTGGCCCCCTACCTGCGCAAATGGGGCAAGTTCACCGTTCCTGAGTTCGTCGGCGACCGCTACAGCGACGGCGTGCGTGTCATCGCGGCAATCTGCGCCATCGTCATCTCCTTCACGTATGTGGTCGGGCAGATGACCGGCGGCGGGGTGGTCTTCTCCCGTTTCCTGGGGCTGAGCGCCGAATGGGCAGTGGTGGTCGCCGCTCTGGTGATCTTCTTCTACTCGGTGCTCGGCGGCATGAAGGGCATCACCTACACCCAGGTGGCTCAGTACATCGTGCTGATCACCGCCTACCTGATTCCGGCGGTCGCGGTCTCCCAGCAGATCGGTGGTTTCCCGATTCCGCAGGTGACCTACGGCAGCATTCTGGCAGAGCTGGATCAGCTGCGGATCGACTTCGGACTGGACCGGTTCACCGAGGCCTTCGCCGGGCGTGACGGCGGGCAGCTCGATGTCTTCCTGGTCACCGCATCGCTGATGATCGGCACAGCAGGTCTGCCACACGTGATCATCCGCTTCTACACCACCAAGACGGTCCGCGGTGCCCGCTTCTCCGCTTTCTGGGCGCTGCTGTTCATCTCGCTGCTCTACCTCACCGCCCCGGCAGTGGGAGCATTCACCAAGCTGAACCTGCTGCGCGGGACCGAGGGCGCCACCGCAGACGACCTTCCGGCCTGGATCGCGCCGTGGGCAGAGGGCGGCTACGTGACGCTGAACGAAGAGTCCGGGGTCATCCAGACAGTCTCCAACAACGCGGCCTCCGGGGCAGATCTGATCGTCTCGAATGACATCCTGGTGCTGGCCAGCCCGGAGATCGGCGGCATGCCTGCTCCGATCATCGGGCTGATGGCCGCAGGCGGCATGGCCGCGGCCCTCTCCACGGCAGCCGGTCTGCTTCTGGTGATCTCCTCAGCTGCCTCTCACGACATCTACTACCGGATGATCTCCAAGGAGAAGGCCACTGAGAAGACTCAGATGCTAGTGGGGCGCCTAGCGATGGCTGGTGCGCTGGTGGTGGCGATCTTCGCCGGCCTGAACCCGCCGGCCTTCGTGGCCCAGGTGGTGGCCTTCGCCTTCGGCCTGGCGGCCTCCACCTTCTTCCCGATCCTGATTCTGGGGATCTTCTGGAAGAAGGCGAACGCCAAGGGGGCCGCCGCAGGCATGCTCACCGGTCTGATCTTCAGCGGCGGCTATATGATCTACACGCTGGAGCTCTTCGGCCTAGCCGCCAACGAGCATATCCTGGGCATCTCGCCGGAGGGGATCGGCACCATCGGCGCCGCAGTGAACTTCACTGTCACCATCGTGGTCTCGAACCTGACCCGCCCGCCCAGCGAGGAGGTTCAGGAGATGGTGGAGTCGATCCGGTACCCGGCCAAGCAGCAGCTGGAGGCTGCCGGCAAGCTGTAGTTCCACGCATCACCTTCTACGCAGTACCGAGTGGCCCGGTCTGGCAGATGTCAGGCCGGGCCGCTGGGCGTCGTCGGGGCTGCAGAGTCAGTCTCGGAGCGGACCCAGGTCAGGTAGCCCTCGCTGCCGCCGATGATCGGCAGCATGATGATCTCCGGCTCCGCATAGCCGTGCTCCCGCTCAATGAACTCGTGCAGGGCAGGAACTGCGGAGACCGTGGTCTTGAGGTCCAGGCGGTACTCCCGCTCATTGCCCACCTGCGCTTCGCCCCCGGGCTCGGCCCACCGGAAGTGGGAACGAATCTCAGAGATCTGCACGCAGGCAGCCAGCCGGCGCTCCACCGCGGCCTGGGCCAGGCGCTCGGCCTCCTCAGGGGAGTCGGTGGTGGTCTGGACGGTGATGAATTCCGGAAGCGGCGGTCGCGTCGTCGTCATAGTTCCCCAGTCTGCCCGAGGCCGGTATCCTAGGCCAGTGCGACGAGCTCCCCGTGAGAAATCCAGGATGACCTGGCTGGTGGCCAGCGTGCCGGTGATCATGCTGGCCATGTTCATTGTCCCCTATACCCTGCTGCGCGAGGCGGACGCCTGGTACGGCAGTCTGCTGTTCTGGACGGCGGGCACCCTGGTGGTGATCGCCGTCAATGTGGTGGTCTCGCTGAGCTGGGAGGATGAGCGATGAGCCCCGCCTGGGTCTGGACCGGGGTCGCGATCTTCGTGGTGATCTCCCTGGTGGCGGCCATCTGGTCACGCGCCGGACGTTCTGCCGATATGTCCGACTACTTCTTGGGCGGGCGGCGGATGGGCGGCCTCGTCTCCGGCCTGAGCTATTCGGCCACCACCTATTCGGCGTTCATGCTGATCGGCCTGGCCGGATTGACCTATACCGGCGGAGTGGGCGCGCTGGGCTTCGAGCTGCTCTACCTCTGCGGGGTGACTCTGGTGCTGGTGTTCGGTCCGCGCTTCTGGCGGGTCGGCAGGGCCTACGGCTACGTGACTCCCAGCGAGATGATCGGCCACCGGTACCGGTCACAGGCAGCGGGCACGACGACCGCGCTTGCCTCCTTCGTCTTTCTGCTCCCCTACGCCGCAGTCCAGTTGGCAGGGGTGGGATATCTGCTCTCCGGAATGACCGGCGGGGCCATCAGCTTCACCGCCGGCACCCTGATCGCGCTGGCGCTGGCGGTGGCTTTCGCGATGATCGCCGGGCTGCGCTCGGTGGCATGGACTGACTCGGTGCAGGCGGTGGTGATGATCCTCGGTGCCACCCTGGTGGTGATCATCGTGATCAGCCAGCTCGGCGGTCTGGGCAGCTTCTTCGACTCGCTGAGCAGCGACTATCCGGGTGCACTGAGCGTCCCGGGTGATGGCTTCTTCACGTTCAGCACCTTTTTGGCGCTGACCCTGCCGTGGATCTTCTTCTCAATCTCCAACCCGCAGGTCTCGCAGCGGCTGTTCACCCCCGGCTCCTTGGGTGACCTGCGCCGCATGCTGATCAGCTTTCTGGTCTTCGGGCTCATCTACACCTTCGTCGCCGTGTTCTGGGGGTTTGCGGCGAGGATTCACTTCCCGGGGCTGGAGGAGCCGGACAGCGCGACGCCGACGCTGCTGGCCTCGGATCTGGTGCCGACACCCCTGGCCATCATCGTGATGGTCGGCATCATGGCAGCCTGCATCTCCACCATCGACTCAATCATGCTGACCCTGTCCTCGATGATCAGCCGCGATGTGGTCAACGCCCGCAAAGGGGTCACCGAGCGCACCCAGCTGCTGGTGGGCAAGCTGGTGATACCCGTGGTCGGCGTACTGGCCTACCTGTTCGCACACCTTCAGCTGGACCTCATCGCGGTGCTGAGCGTCTCAGCCTCCGCCGGGCTGCTGGTGATCGTGCCAGCGACCATCGGCGCGTTCTTCTGGCGGCGCGGAACAGCTGCCGGGGTGATCAGCTCGGTGCTGGTGGCCGGAACACTGGTGCTGGCCCTGGAGTACAGCGGGCAGCGTCTGCTGGGCCAGGGCAGCGGGGTCTGGGGACTTGTGGTGGCTGTGGTGGTGTTCGTGGGCGTCAGCCTGGCCACTTCCGCCCCGCGGGCGCACGCGGATGAGTTCATCACCGCCTCACGGCGCCCGGCCACACCTGCTGCGGCAGATGCGACGTCACGCAGCGCTGCTGCCCGGCGAGCCTAGTCGCCCCTCCCACCACCTCTCTGTGCATCGAGTGCGGTTGTTGATGGCTGATAAGGGCCCCAAACGCCCATCTTCGCCAAGGAATGACCGCACTCGATTGACTCGAAGACCTGGGAGAATGCGGAGTGTGCTTCCACCTCTTCCCGCCTCCACGCGGCTCTCCCACTCGGGCACGCTGGCTGAGCTGAGCCGTGATGAGCTGACCGAGAACGGCGTCGTGCTCTGCATCGACGGGGCGGAGCAGTCCCACGTGGAACTCGGCGACCCGGAGTTCCTGCTGCACGACTACCTCCGGAGGATGCGTTCGGTGCTGACGGCGCTTGACCCAGCGGCCGCCAGCGTCCTGCATCTAGGCGCCGGCGCTCTGACCCTGCCCCGCTGGATCGCGCATTGGCGCCCGGCGGCGCACCAGACGGTGGTGGACATCGAACCCGAGCTGGTGGGTTTTGTGCTGGAGCACCTGCCCCTGGACCCCGCCCCGGAGAATGTGGTCGCCGACGCCGCACAGGTGCTCACGCCCGGCGGCGCGCTGGCCGGCAGAGCATTCGAGGTGGCCGTCGTCGATCTCTTCAACTCCTCGGCAGCCCCCGCAGCGCTGAGCTCCTCGGAGTTCTTCGCCTCAGTGTGGAATGCCCTGACCCCGGGCGGGCTGATGCTGGTGAACTTCGGCGATGAGGCGGATATGGGGTTTGCCCGCACACTCACCACCACTCTGCTGCAGGCCGTGGAGGACGACGACGCCGCCTCCAGCCTGCTGAGCGCTCCGGCTGATGTGCTGGCCGCCCAGGCGGAGGGCAATCTGGTCTTCGCCGCGGCCCGCCGGGGGTTCACCGAGCCGCAGCTGGCCCAGATCTGGGCGGCCGGGCCGCATCCGGGCGATGTCCTGTCCGGTGACGAGCTCCGCGCCTGGTGCTGGGCTGCCTAAACGCTGCTGAGGAACCACGCGTCGAGGATGCGGCGAGCGCGGGCCGCCGCATCGGCCCGCTCGCTGGCCGGGGCTTTCGCCACAGTCAGGGCAAACATCGACGAGGCGGTCACCAGCTCCCCGGCCGAGACCTCCGGGGAGAGTTCGCCGACTTGCTGACCAGCTCTGTGCACCTGCGCTACGAGACTCCGCAGCTGGTGGCGAAGTGGAGCACCGCGTTCCCGGGCCTGCTCCGCTGAGACGATCTCAACGAGCGCCGAGGCCTCAGCAGCCTGGTGTTCCAGGGCTTGCATGAACACCGTATACGGACGGTCAGAATCGGCGACATCGCAGCTGAGCTGCTGCAGATTCTCCTCGAAGACCGCTGTGGCCAGGTCTACCCGGTCGCTGAAATGACGGTAGAGGCTGCCCTGGCCGACCCCGGCGCGCTGAGCGATTCGACTCAGCGGCGCCGCCGCCCCGTGATCGGCGAATTCACGGCGGGCTGCGGCAATCAGGGCCCGGCGGTTCTCCGCGGCGGCCAAGGGGCCACGATTCGGCCTTGATGACCGCCTGTTGTCATTGTTGCCCTGCTTCTGTGCCACACACGATATCCTAGACCTACCGGACACAGATGTCCGGTAGTGGCTGCAGGAACCCGCAGGCACACCTGGTGCCGAGCCTGCAGCCAAAGAAAGGTGAGTCATGGAGCTAAAGGACAAGGTCATCGTCGTCACCGGCGGCGGGGCAGGCATCGGCCGCGCCACAGTGCTTGAGCTTCTCTCCCGGGGAGCCCGTGTGGCTGCAGCCGACCTCAACGAGCAGGCGCTGGAGTCTACGGCCCAGCTGGCCGCCGCAGGAGACCGGCTGAGCCTGCATACCCTGGACATCACCGACCGCGAGGCGGTCCTTGCCCTGCCTGAAGCCGTCCTCGCCCATCATGGTCAGGTGGACGGGCTGATCAACAACGCCGGCATCATTCAGCCCTTCGTGCACATCAAGGACCTGGACTTCGCCACAATCGAGCAGGTCATGGATGTGAACTTCTGGGGCACGGTGAACACCATCAAGGCGTTTTTGCCGCAGCTTCTGGCCCGGCCTGAGGCCAGCTTGGTGAACGTCGCCAGCATGGGTGCGATCCTCCCTGTGCCCGGCCAGACCGCCTATGGTGCCTCCAAAGCAGCCGTCCGGCTGCTCTCCGAGGGCCTCTACGCCGAGCTGCAGGACACCTCAGTCAGCGTCACCCAGGTGTTCCCCGGGGCCATCAGCACTGAGATCACCAAGAATTCCGGAGTAGAGAGGGCCGGCAGCGCTGACAGCTCCACTATGAAGATGACCTCTGCAGAGGAGGCCGGGAAGCGGATCGCCGATGCCATCGCCGCCAAGCGCTTCCGCCTGAACATCGGCAACGACGCCAAGCTCTTCGAGGCTCTCAGCCGCCTGATCCCTCAGCGTGCCATCAGGATGATCGCCAAGAAGATGAAGGACATCGGCTAGGACCGGTGCAGCCACTGCTGGATCAGTCTGATACCGGGCTTGAAGTGCCTGGACTGGGGGTTGTTGAGGAATGCGTGGGATGAGCCTGCCATCACATGGTGCTCTGTGGGGACTCCGGCGCTGATCAGTTCCTGGGCATAGAGATCACCGGAGGCCCGGAAGGTGTCCCGTTCAGCGTTGATGACCAACGCTGGGGGATGGTTCCGCAGCATGGTGCCGCCGGGGAAGGCGGCAGGATCTCCCGGACGACGGCGCCCGCCCGCGTAATTGCGGATCATCACACCTCGGGCCAGCCGGCCGTGATAGAGACGTCGTCGTCCCCGGATTTTCCGGCGAAGCTCCCGTCCCAGTTCGGGGTTGCTGCGGTGGAAGAACCCGTAGACCAGTACGGCTCCCCGCACTGCGGTCTCCTCCTGCGCCAGCCTCAGTGCTGCGGTGGAGGCCAGGCACGCCCCCGCGCTGGCCCCGCCCAGGAAGATGTCATCGCCGGAGCGCAGCCGAGCCCACCGCACAGCGGCCATCACGTCGTCCAGGGCCGCCGGGTACCGATGTCTGGGGCGCGATACCCTGCCGGTGCCACGAACCGGCACAAAGGGCGGCGGAGCCAGTGTGTAGTCCACCGTGAGCACCTCGATGCCGCGCAGTGCCAGGACAGCGGCCACGTCATGGGCCTCCGGCATCTCCAAGCCGCCGAAGAAGAAGCCGCCGCCGTGGAGCCAGATCAGCGTGCGCCCGGATGGCGCGGTGCCCGGCCGGGCCTGGGCCCCTGAGACGTACCGACGCAGCGGGATCTCCCCCCGGGGGCCCTGGGCGGTGTGGTCGGTGACCACCACCGGCGCAGTACTCTTGGCCGCCTTCTGCACCTGTGCTGATTCCTCCACGGGCCGACTCCTCTCCAGGCCACTATCCTCAGGGCCTGGGGTCGAGTATGGACCAGCGACCCGGGCTGCTGCGAACCAACGGCTGATCTGACAAGTCACCGCATGTCAGGCAGGATGTGACCCATGCAAGACCACCGCGGACTACGCAGCGCCCTGCAGCGGATCGACGGCTCCGGCTACGGCGCCTACAAGCAGATCCTCGGCAGCTATGACATGGAGGGCTTCCGGCTGACCGTAGACCGGGTCCAGGTCGATCCCTTCGCGCCTCCCTCGCTGATGCGGGTGATCCTCACTCCCCAGGAGGTGGATCTTCCCGCAGAGCTGATCTCCGATGCGCGGGGACGCACCGCCACCGGGGACTTCCTGACCAGGAGGTTCGCCGAAGCAGTCACAACGCACCTCGACGGCTCCCGGGATTCGGGCAAGGGCGGCACGGTGAGCATCGGCGCCCCCGGACAGCAGGTTCTGGAGCGCACCAGTGTGCTGATCGCCGAGGACCGGGTGGAGGCCCGGATCATGGTGGGGCTGCCGGCCTCGGGCCGCCGGGTGCGGGGGCATCAGGCAGCGCGCATCCTCACCGAGCAGCTGCCCCAGATGGTGGATGCCGCTATGCGGCATGCGAACCTGGATCAGCAGGCGCTGGCCGATCATGTCCGGCTCTACCGGGATCAGGAGCATCTGCGTGGTGGCCTGGCTGAGGCAGGACTGGTGGCATTCGTGGGCGACGGGGCAGTTCTTCCCCGCCGCTCCGGGAACTCTGATCTTCCGCTGGAGTCTGAGCCGGTGCCGTTTACCGCCCCTGAGTCTCTGGGGGTCTCCTTCGACTTACCCAGCGGAATCCGGGTCACCGGCATGGGTGTACCCCACGGGGTGACGGTGATCGTCGGCGGCGGCTATCACGGGAAGTCCACCTTGCTGCGGGCCCTGGAGCGCGGGGTGTACTCGCATATCGCCGGGGACGGCCGCGAGTGGGTCATCACCGACCATGATGCGGTCTCCATCCGCGCCGAGGACGGGCGCGAGGTCACCGGAGTGGATATCTCGCCTTTCATCTCCGGACTGCCCTCGGGGGTGGACACCACGGAGTTCTCCACCACCAACGCCTCCGGATCCACCTCCCAGGCGGCAAACCTGGTGGAAGCCGTCGAAGCCGGTGCCTCGGCCCTACTCATCGATGAGGACACCTCTGCCACCAACTTCATGATCAGGGATGAACGGATGCGTCGGCTGATCACCGCCGACCGGGAGCCGATCACCCCGTTCATCGACCGGGTGCGTCCGCTGCTGAGCGAGCAGGGTGTCTCCACCGTCCTGGTGGCCGGCGGCTCCGGGGCGTTCTTCGACGTCGCCGACCTGGTCATCGCCATGGACGCCTATATGCCCGGTGATGCGACGGAGACTGCCCGCACCATCGCCGAGAACGACGCCGCGCACCAGCGTCAGCGCCATCCCGGGGCCCAGCAGCCGGTGTTCGGACGGCGCCGCCGGCGGATCCCGTCGTCGCAGGCACTGACCAAGCGCGGGAAGGCCAAGCCCGCCGCAGCCCGGGGGCGGGAGCTAATCCAGTACGGCCAGGAGCGCATCGACCTCACCGCGCTCGCACAGTTAGTCGATCCGGCTCAGGCCAGCGCAGTCGCCCATGCGCTGGACCGGTTGGCCGAGCGACTTGACGGGCGGATCAGCGCGGCAGAGGCGGTTCAGGAGCTGCAGCGGCAGATTGACCGGGATGGGCTCGACGTCGTCTCCGCCCATGCCGGCCATCCGGGCCATCTTGCCCGGCCCCGCCGTCATGAGATTCTCGCCGCGCTCAACCGGTACCGTCAGCTAACGCTGATGTAGCAGTGTCTGCCTCCGGGAACAGGCGGCGGAACCGTTCACAGACCACCGGCATCTCTGGCGCGAAACCGTGCTCACTCTTGGAATGCTGGCGCCAAAAGCGCTCATGGACGTCTTGCCAATGCCCCAGAGTGCGGTCGCCTTCGCCCTCGGCATATGCGTGCTGATCACCGACGTCGAAGAAGGGGATGATCGTCACCTCGGTGGTCTCGATCACCGCTTGTGGTGTTCCCGCTCCATCGAGGATGATGCTCAGCTCGCCTTCCTCCGGCAGCCGCTCCCCTGCTGCCTGATAGTCCCAGAGCGATGACGAGGTGCCGGTCTTGACCCCGGCGACGACGAGTGCGAGCAGCTCATCCGCGTGCTGCGCGGTGGCTCCGAAGCACCACGCTGGAGGCGGTGTCTCCGGAAGGCCCTCCACTGCTTCCCGGGCCGCATTCCAGAAGGCAAGGATCTCCGCGTCATCGCTGCTGATCATGAAAGTCAGCTCCTTCGCTCACTATGCGAGGTTCAGATCCAGCGTTATCAACAACGGCTTTCGCCCGCGCTCTGGGCCCACACCGGGAGAGATAGAGTCTCTGCCCCTCCACATACCTCTGATTACTCGGATGCGCTGGGTCCGGGTGGCTTCCATCCCGTTCAGCCATCCGCTGCACGCTGACCTCAAACGGCACGTCGAGGAACACCGAATAATCCCACAGGTCGTGCACCACAACCGTCCGCCGCCCGACGTCGTCATAGGCCGCTGCCAGGCGGGTAGCAAAAGTGGTCTTCCCGCTGCCATCGACACCGTCGACTCCAACCAGCACAGCACGGCCCATCACCGGCACAGCGCGAACGATCTTCTGACAAGCATCCACCGTTAGATCGTAGTTGCAGGTGATCGGGTGCGTTAGGCGAAGCCCACGCAGGGACCACGTGCTGCAGGAAAGACGACTTCTGGCCCTCACTTCTCCATCAGCTCAGTGGCCCGCCGTCTGCTCAGTTCGGGCACCATCTAGGCTGGTGGGGTGCATGAGAACGACCTTCACCTCACCCCTGAGGTGGCCGAGACGATGATCCGCAGGCAGTTTCCGCGGTGGAATGACCACCGTGTGCAGTGGCTGGACTCGGCCGGGACCGACAACGTGATCGTGCGCATTGGCGAGAACTTCGCCGCCCGGTTTCGGCGCCAGGCCGCTGATCCAGATCACCTCGCAGAAGATCTGCGGAGTGAGGCCGGAGCCCTCGATGAGCTCTCTTCTGCGGTCTCAGTGCCGGTGCCTACAATCGTCGCCATCGGCGAGCCTGGCCCGGAGTACCCACTGCCCTGGTCGGTCCAAACCTGGATACCGGGGGAGCCGGCGACTCCCACCAGTGTCGCCGGCTCCCCGCGGTTCTGCGAAGACCTGGTCACATTGATCAGTCAACTGCGCCAGACAGATACTCTGGGTCGCCAGTTCTCCGGAACCGGCCGTGGCGGAGAACTCACCGTTCACGACCAATGGATGGAGACCTGCTTCCAGCAGAGTCAGGCCCTGCTCGATGTCCCTGCCCTGCGCAAGCTCTGGGAGCACTTCCGGGAGCTGCCACGGGAGGATGCCGAGACCATGGCCCATAAGGACCTCATCCCGGGCAACCTCCTGATCCGTGGCAAGCACCTGGTGGGACTTCTCGACGGCGGCAGCTTCGGCCCGGCCGATCCGGCACTTGATCTTGCCTCCGCCTGGCACCTGCTGGAGAGCCCACGACGCGTTCACCTTCGACACAGCCTAGGCTGCTCCGACCTTCAATGGCACCGCGGCGCAGCCTGGGCATTCCAACAGGCGATGGGCCTGGTCTGGTACTACAACAACACCAACCCAGTGATGCGCGACCTGGGGCGCAGCACGCTCCACCGAATCCAGTCCGATCTTGAGGTATCGCAATGAGGGATGCGAGTCCTGGGCAGCTCACCTCCACGACCAGCGGTTGCACATGCGCTCCGGTGGTGGAGCACCGGGAGGTGACTCGCCTCACTGCCGCAAGAGGACCAGCTCCGGGAGTTGTGGACATCTGCCTCTCCTAAAAATCCGGAGACTCCCTCGTATAGGCTTGTACAGGACTTTCCGTGCGGATACTGCCGGACAAGCGCCGATGGTGAGGGGATCGAAGACGGCATGAGAGCAGAGTCGGCCGAGCAGAAAGACGGCGACACTTCCCCGGTGGATGATCGCCCTTTTATTAAGGCGACCTCGGAGGCGAAGAACCAATACGGCAGGTTCAACTTGGCGATCATCGGCAACACTGGAGTGGGAAAGTCATCTCTGGTCAACGCGGTCTTCGGCCGCGAGCACGCCAAGGTCGGCAAAGGGCTCCCCGTGACCAGGGGCGTCAACTACTACCACGACGATTCCCTCGGGGTGTGGGACTTCGAGGGCTTCGAAATCGGCTCCAGCAGGTCACCGGCCGAGACCCTGCGGGGGCATCTGCAGACAGTCTCGGAGCGGTCGAAAGACGAGCAGATCGCCGTGGTCTGGTACTGCGTACTGCACAATGCTGATCGACTCACCGATCCCGACGTCGCAATGATTCGAGAGCTCAATGCTGCGGGCCTTCCCGTCATCGTGGTGCTGACCAAGGTGGACTGGAGGAAGAACCCGGTCACCGGCACATACAAGGCGCCGAGCGACACAGAGACGTTCCGGCAATGGCTCGAGAACCCCGTGGACAGCGACGGCGGGCCTGTCGATCTTCCGATCGAGCACATCGCACTGACCTCCACCCGGAGCAAGAACGGAAAGGGCACGGGGCGCGGACTCAGTGAACTCGTGGAGGCGACTCTGGCACTGGCCCCTGAAGACACGAAGGATTCGTTTCGCATTGCGCAGAGGCTCAACCTCCCCTGGAAGCGCGAAATGGCCCGCCGCATTATCGCCACGGCGACGGCGTCGTCGGCAGCGGCAGCGGCAGTCCCCATCCCGGTCGCTGATGCGGCGACCCTGGCGCCGATCCAGATGACCATGATGGGGCGCATTGCGACCATCTATGAGCTTGAGCTGAAGGTGATGCTCTCCGCCTCGGCGCTGGCACAGCTGGCTGCGCAGATGAGCGGACAGGCACTGGCCCGCAGCTTCATCAAACTCATCCCCGTCGCCGGCAGCGCGGTGAACGCCACTGTTGCCTCTGCCATCACCGGGGCCACAGGTGAGGCGTGGATGAGACTGTGCGAGAAGGTCCACACCGGCAGGATAGACATTTCCCACGTTGCCGATGTGATCAATGACTTCATCCCTACGCGTCGCTCAGTGATGAGGGAGATGTTCTCGCAGAAGACGTCTCGGAAATAGGCACGGCAGCGAAGAAACGGACGACGGTGCGCTTCTGCAGTGATCCCCATGGGAGAGTGAAGCGTGATGACCTCCTCCCATGAGCCCGAGACCGCCTCTGAATTCCACACCGAGGCCCGCGAGCGCCTGACCGCTCTCACCGGGCGGGAGGTCGACTTCAGGCCCGGGCAGTTCGAGGCTGTCTCTGCATTGGTCGAACACCGGAGGCGGGTCCTGATGGTGCAGAGGACCGGGTGGGGCAAGTCAGCGGTCTATTTTCTCTCGGCTGCGCTGCTGCGCCGTCGAGGACGCGGGGTGAGCCTGATCGTCTCTCCCCTGCTGGCACTGATGCGGGATCAGATCCTCGCCGCCACGCGTGCGGGCGTCCGGGCTCAGGCGCTGAATTCGGCGAATGCGCATGAATGGGATGAGGTGCTCACTGCCCTGGGCAACGATCAGCTGGACGTTCTGCTCATCTCACCGGAGCGTCTGGCGAATCCTCGGTTCCGTGACGAGGTGCTTCCCCGCATCCTGGAGCATCTGGGCATGCTGGTGATCGATGAAGCCCACTGCATCTCCGACTGGGGGCACGATTTCCGCCCCGATTATCGCCGGATCGGCAGTATTGTCCGCGCCCTTGACCCTGATATTCCGGTCTTGGCCACCACGGCGACGGCGAACTCTCGTGTGGTCGAGGACATCGCACAGCAGTTGGCGCCCGGCTCCGCGTCCTTGGGCGCCGACGACGTCCTGGTGCTGCGCGGGGCGTTGAGCCGGGAATCGCTGCGCCTGGGGGTGCTCACACTCGCCCAGCCTGAACAACGGATCGCGTGGCTGGCCGAGCATCTGGGCTCGCTGACCGGAAGCGGCATCGTCTATGCGCTGACCATCTCCCAAGCGGAGAACCTCGCACAGCATCTGCACGACCAGGGATTTGAGGTGGCGGCGTACACCGGGCGCACCGACCCTGAGGAACGGCAAGACCTGGAGCAGGCGCTGAAGGACAACCGGGTCAAAGCCCTGGTGGCGACCAGTGCGCTGGGGATGGGCTTCGACAAGCCCGACCTGGGGTTCGTGATTCATCTGGGTGCACCGTCCTCTCCGGTCTCCTACTACCAGCAGGTGGGCCGCGCCGGACGGGCTGTGGCCAATGCCGATGTGCTGCTGCTCCCCGGTCCCGAGGACGTGCGGATATGGGAGCACTTCGCCCAGGCATCGATGCCGACCCAGGAGCGTGCAGCAGCCGTGCTTGCCGCCTTGGACACCGCTGATCCGCTGTCGGTGGCCCGGCTGGAGGCCCTGGTGGAGATTCGGCGTGGCCCGCTGGAGCTGATGCTGAAGGTCTTGGAGGTCGACGGCGCCGTCCAGCGTGTCAGTGGTGGTTGGGTATCCACCGGAGAAAGCTGGGAATACGACGCCGAACGGTATGCGAACATTCTCCGACTGCGCCGCACCGAGCAGCAGGCCATGCTCGACTACGAGCGCCTCGCACCGGGACAGTGCCGCATGGTGTTCCTGGCCAGAGCACTCGATGATCACCAGGCCCAGCCCTGCGGCCGCTGTGACACCTGTTCCGGTCCCTGGTATCCGACCTCATTGGCGGAGTCCTCGCTGGAGCAGGCGCGGGCAACCATTGACCGGGTCGGCGTCGAGATCGCGGCACGGCGGCAGTGGCCCACCGGGCTCAGCGCCCTCGGGGTCAGTCTCAAGGGCAAGATCCCGGAGGCTGAGCGGGCCGAGGAGGGTCGCGCCGTCGCGCGGCTCAGCGACGTCGGCTGGGGGCCGCTGGTTCGCGAGGCATTGCAGGCAGAGGACCGCCCCGTCCCTGATCAGCTGGTGCAGGCGGCGGTGCGGGTCTTAGCGGAATGGCAGTGGCAGCGGCGGCCCGGCGTCGTGGTCTCGATGCCCTCCAGAAGACATCCCGTGCTGGTGCGCAGCCTGGCGGAGCAGATCGCTGAGATCGGGCGGCTGCCCTACGTCGGCGAACTCACCTGGGCCCACGGCGGACCCCGCAGCTCACCGGAGTCGAACAGCGCTTTCCGGCTGGCGGGCCTGATGGGGCGTTTTACTGTTCCGGAGTCCCTGGCGGCAGAAGTGGACGCAGCTGCGGTGCTGTTGGTGGATGATGAGATCGTCTCACGCTGGACCGTCACCGTTGCGGCCAGAGAGCTCCGCCGTGTCGGTGCCGAGGCCGTGCTCCCCTTGGCGCTTGGCCTGCGCGGGTAACTCCCGTTATGTCGGCAGACTCGTGCGCGGTCCGGCGCTCTTCGACCGATTCAGAGCCTAGGAGCATCACACCACACGCCCAGTAGATTGCGTGGCTGACTAGTTAGCTATACGATCTAGTCATGAGCAAGGATAGCTGGCCATCCGAGTGGCTACGAGGAGTTCTAGGCCCCGCGCTTCTCTCGATCGTCGCCGGGGAAGACGCGCATGGTTACCTCATCTCTCAACGCCTTGAAGAAGCCGGTTTGGGCCGCATCAAAGGCGGCACCCTGTATCCGATCCTCTCTCGGTACGAGTCTTCGGGACTTCTCACTGCGTCCTGGCGAGAAGGTGAAGGCGGGCCTGGCCGCAAGGTCTTCTCCATCACCCCGAAGGGACGAGAAGAGCTCCATAACCTCCAGGAGCGATGGACAGTGTTTTCGGCTCGCGCAGGAGCAGTTATCAATGCACAAGGAGAAAAACAATGACCACGGATCGTACGCCCGCATACCTGGATGAACTTCACACAGCCTTAGAGCTGCGCGAGACACGGGACTCACTCACCGACGACGTCGTCCGGCAGGTTGAGAGCCACATCGCTGAAACCGGCGAAGACCCATACGAAGCCTTCGGTGATCCTGCCCAGTACGCGCAATGGTATTCACCACGTTCTACAACCACCCCCTTCTGGGCCCTTCTCGCCGCTTCAGTCATCCTGGCCTTTGGGGGCGGGTGGTTACTGCTCCACGGCGTGATCAATATGGCGGACTCACGTGCGATTCTCTGGGGCATAAGCCCGAGCTTCGGAGTGACTGCCGGAGCGGCACTCCTTTTCCTGTGGGTTGCCCTACTTGTCACTGCAGGGGTTGCACGTAAGAAACGGTGAATCGACCCCAGTCTCCACTTGCTGGTCGAGGAGAGGATGCCTTCAGTCAGAGGGCCGTCAGATCCACGGCCGCCACACCCCGGCGGCCGAAGGCCCAGAGCACATTTTCCTCGGGCGGTCCTTGGATCACACAGAGAGGGTCCGTGGTCCGCCCTCGGGTCACCGCACCGTGGTGTGGGCTGATGAACGTGATCCGCTGGTGCTGCGAGCGCGCTGCCAGCAGAAAGAGCCCCTGGGCCCCTTGCTTCCACAGCTGCGCCCGAACATCTGGGCGGATGTCACGCCGGTGGTTCGGGTCGAAGTCCTGCTGGGCCCGGAGCACGTCCTCGGTGTGTACGTAGAATTCCACGGTGTTGGCCAGATTATCTACTGCGCGCAGGCGCGTGGGCGACCATCGCGGCGGGCCGGCAGCCACACGATCCACCAGGGTCTGGTAGTCGGTGCGCTTCAGCTCCTCTAGCGCAGCCCGTGCACGCCCACCCACCACCGGAAGCCTCTCCCCGGACAGAAGATCCGGCCGCGAATCGCGCACCACAATATGGACTGCCAGATCCCGAGCATCCCAGCCCTCGCAGAGCGTCGGCGCATCCGCTGCGACACCGCGCAACGCCTCGGACAACGCTTGACGTTCTTGTGCTGCGGGATGGGCCATAGGCTCAGTGTACGCCCGGGATGCCCCCAGTGCTCGTGCCTCTCCGGCACAGTTCTTTCCGAATATCAATGCATTGCGGATGGTGAAGCACGCAGTGAGCCCTGCTGGGCTCGAACCCTCGGCCAGCGGATTCATCGCATCAACGCGACCCCGCCGATCCAGAGTGCTACAACCACAGATGGTCAGTGGGCGTCGCGTGAAGTCGATCTTCATAGGTGGAGGACCTCACGCCAGTGCTCAGAGCAATCTCTGCGACGAGGCAGTCACCGATGACGTCGCGGAGTGTGCGCAAGCTCGCGAAATCCTTTCCGGGACTCCGGTCAGATGCCTTGGCCGCGAAAGCAAGGACACGTCCGTCTTCGCGCACGGGGATTCCAGAGGGCTGAGCCCCTCACTCAACCACGAGGCTCAGCCGTGGTGCCTCACAGAACCGACAGGACCAGGGGCTGATGACAGTTGCGAGTGGATGGAGGGAGCCCACCTTCGAGGGACAAGGCGGCATGGGCGCCTACTTGCCTATGTCACGCAATAGATGCTACATTCACGTGACATTTTGTCACGCAATAGACAGCGTCTATGCGTGTCATTGGTTCAATGACCTACGAACGAAGGGCCCGATGATCGTGAATCGCAAACAGACGTGCGCTCTACGGAGCATAAGGCGGCAAAGGCGAAACCACGCTGACGCAACCGCCACCATCACGGCGGCTGCGTCAGCGCTCTCTCCCCGGAGCGCGTGCTGATGTTCGGCATCACTATGGGCACCTACATAGCGTTTCTGATCGCGACGTTTGTGATCGTGATCGTCCCGGGCCCTGACCATGTGTATCTCGGTGCGGTTGCGCTGCGGGATGGCCGCCGAGCAGGCATCATTGCCACCACGGGCATGGCGTTGTCAATGACGATCCACACGCTCATCGCCGTCACCGGCCTCGGCGCGGCGCTCGCCGCGATTCCCGCAGCCCTCGACCTGGTCCGCGTCGGCGGGGCCTTATTCCTCATCTGCCTCGGCATCGCCACACTGCGCAAGCGATCGGATTCCGCTCAACAGAAGCCACCGCCCTCAGGGGGTGTGCTCACACGCGCCATGGTCGTTAACCTGACCAACCCAAAGATCGCGCTCTTCTTCCTCGCGTTCCTGCCGCAGTTCGTCGCCCCTGACTCCGGGACAGTGCCACTGCAACTACTGATCCTCGGCTTGTCCTTCGTGGTCCTCGGTTTCATCGTGGACGCGATATACGCAATCGGCGGCGCAATGGCCGGTCGATTCCTCACCGCACGCGGTACGCGTGCGCGGCCGCTCACCGCCGTCAGCGGCATCGTCTACCTGGGACTCGCCGCGATCATCCTCGCCTCCCTGGCATTCGACAGCGCCTCGTTGCCTGGCGGCTGACCGCCTGAACCCTCTGACAAGCCAGACCGCGTCACGTGACTTACACTAAGTACGCGTGACTGACAGCAGATCGGCCCAGGCGGAGGCACTGTGACTCAACAAACCCACTACGAGGTGCATCCGCTCCCGCTTGCCGCGCTCGTCCATCTCATCAATGAGTGGGGAGACATCCCCCGCGCTGAGGCCGGTGAATCTGAGAGCCACCACCCACAACCAGAGGCACTCCGTGAGCTGGAACCGGGACCATGGAACCGTACCGGGCTCTTCGATCTGCCGACGCTGATCGACGCGGCCAACCGACTCTATCCGCTCTTCAGTAGAAGCTCGCCAGAAGAACGTGCCGACCACATCAATCACCTCATTCACGAGACGGCGATGCATCCAGTCCTCACAGCCGATGGGTGGTCAATACGTGAGATATGGCGCTCCGGCCGTCCGCAACGCCGGTTACTGGCGGGGGCCACACTCACCCTCATCAAACAACTGCGCTACGATCCCGACGCACGACGTCTGGGCACCTGCCACGGCGATGCCTGCGCGGACGCCTACATAGACCAGTCAGCAGCAGGGCGCCGCCAGTTCTGCTCGCTGACCTGTCAAAACAGACACCGCACACGCGCCTACCGCGCCCGGCGCCGGGCAGATCACAGCTGACCCATTCATCCTCACTCGTCCCCTAGAGACTTCTCATATCGGGTGTTTTCGAGTAAAAGGACTACGGTGGCCCCTGCACGACTCGAACGCAGCGGGTGATAAGTTCCGGCCTCCCATCGCTTGGGAACTTGGCGGAAGCATGAAAACACCCACCATCTCTCGGTCCATTACTCCGCAGGCCGAGCGTCTCACACGCTGCTGCTAACCTGATGCGCCACGGCCATGCTTCAACGCAGAGGGCACAGCATAGAACGCATAGAGAACCTAGCGCAGGGAGTCTCTACCCTGAAATCTCGAAGACTCTCTGCTGGACAATTATGATCGCAAAGCTGGAACCAAGTCGATCGCAAAAAAATGGTACTCAAATGATCGCAAAAACGGTCTTATGACGACATGACCGAGCACAGACCCCGGATGGCAGACTCCCTCATCGAGCGTACGCTGCACACATTCGGAGCAGTCATTCTCCGGGCCCGCATGCTGTGGAAAAACAACTTCAGGCCTACACTTCTCCACCAGCTATGCACACAGCGACGGAGTCAACGTCATCGCACTGAGCCATCTGACTCCCCGACCGCCAAGTACCCACCGGGTAACTGTCGTTTATTGCAGGCTGCCCGAATCACCGACCCAGGGGAAGCCTTCAGGGTTCTTCCCCTCACGGGCTGAGACGGTGGCAAGATCGTGGAATCGCGGTGTCATCGGCAGGTTCTTCGGTGTTACTAGCACCTCGGCCACCACTGGCACGGTCTCTGTACTGACCCACTGGCATTCGGCGATGGGGCCCAGAACCGGGTCTGTGTGTGATGGCATACGGAGGAAATGGTCGCGGGCAAGCGCGTAGACCGCCCCAGCGCCCAGGGGAGCTGTGCCGTCGTCGTTCTTCCCATACGAAAGAAAGATCCTCCGCTGCATTCTTTGCCCAGAAGAGCGCAACGGGTAGAAGCAGGCGTTCAGGAACTGTGGGCATGCGGCAGACCGGATGGCGTAGGCGATAGCCCACGTCGGATCCTCAGTGGCAAATATCGCCGTGCGCTTCGAAAACTCATCGTGACTGAAATCCAGAGGCGCTCTTGGCGTCAGCTCTGAAAGACCCGGGGTCCGAGAACCATGCAAGAGGAGATCATCGGAAGCTACCAGCTCAGCCAGCTTGGTCCAGGTAGTGTCACCGGAGACAGGAGCCGGCACATGCCAGGGTTCATCCACAACAGCTCGCCTCCTCATCACATGCCGTTGCCGACCAGCCGAGCCCATGCACCTTTATGTGACTTGCGGACTTTCGTCCGCAACAAGTTGTTCTTATCCTACTCAGCTGAGCGCCTCGACTCGTGCTGAGCTTCTGAAGTGCCCGCACCCACTAAAGTGCCAGTAGACCCCACTCGTTATTTACACTTTCTCAAAAACTGCAAGTCAGATAGGTCTTGTGCTGACACTTCATGTCCCGCCCACGGGCCGCGAGCATCATCATTGGCGCGCCCAGAGCGATGGGATGACAGGGCGACGACGCCTCGCTTCTACCTCCGGTCCCTATGCATCAGCAGTCCCCGCCCCGATCGCGGCGTTGAGGATGGCCCTTCCCCCAGAGCTGGCGGCGGATCTGGATGAGGCGACGATGGCGCTGAGCGGGTTCGATCACCATGCCCAGAAGACCCTGTCCACCGCCAGCGCTGCCCTGGGACCGATGAGTTCGATATTGCTGCGCACGGAGTCGGCGTCGTCCTCCCAGATTGAGAATCTTACGGCCTGCGCACGCCAGCTCGCACTGGCGGAACTGGAACGGAGCAGCAGTCAGAACGCGCGAATCGTGCGAGGCAATGTTCACGGGATGGACGTGGCCCTCCAGCTTGCTGACCGGCTGGATGAAGACGCCATTCTGGCCATGCAGCGCATCCTGGTTCAGGAACAGTCAGGCTCTGAGGACTACGCGGGACAATGTCGCGACTCTCTCTTACGGGTGGGGACCTCTGTCCTCTCTCCTATCGGCGCCAGCCACATTGCCCCCCAGGCTGAATACATCGCACTTGTCATGCAGGACCTTGTCGAATTCATGCGGCGCATGGATCTACCCGTGCTCCTGCAGGCCGCGCTGGCCCACGCCCAATTCGAGACGACCCACCCCTTTGCGGATGACAACGGGAGGACCGGCCGCGCACTGATCCACGCCCTACTCAAGGGTAAGGGCCTGGTCACCACCACAACAGCACCGCTGTCGGCAGGACTGCTGAAGCGCACCTCTGCGTACTTCGACTCACTGACTTCCTTCCGGGACGGTGAGGCCGGCCCTCTGGTGTTCTGCTTCGTGGAAGCGGCACTGTTCGCTGCGTCCTCGGGCACCAGACTGGTCAATGATCTGAACGCCGAACTCGCCGCATCGGCCGAGGAGCTGGCTGACCTGCGGCCTCAGGCCTCAGGCCTCAGCATGGAGGGTGCTTCCCCATCTAGTGGCCCACCCGGTGATCAACGCGGCATTCCTGAGAAAGCAGCTGGGGCTCAACGAGGTGACAGCGCAGAGAGCCCTCACGCAGCTGGCGGAGCATGGAGTGCTGGAGGAACGCTCCGGCTTGAAGCGGAATCACGTTTACCAGCACCAAGGGATCCTGAACGTACTGGATGCCTACGCACAGCAGCTGCACCGAGACTGAAACCTATCCACGCGCCACTGCGCCATCATGACGGCAGAGAACCTGGGGCGCTTCATGCTCCATCCAACTCAAGATGAGTCTCCAATCAGGTATGAGCTTCCAGTGGAGGGCGTGGTCATCGGAGAATCCTGTGAGGCCAGTACCCACGAGCTCGCCTTCGGTAGATGAAATCCCCGTGGAGACCTCAGTCTGCAGTAATCAGGCTAGAAGCCCTGCTAATGTCGGCATAGAGCGTCTGCAATTATCCGGATAGACGCCCTGCATTAGTCGGCTTTGAGGTAGCATCGCAACATGGACACTGCCCAAATAGTCGGGCGTGAATACCACCCCCGAGTCATCGATACCGTGCTGCAGCACTCACTCGAAGCAGCCGGAGCCGTTGTGATAGAAGGCGCGCGCGCCAGTGGCAAGACAATGACAGCTCTGCACGCAGCAAACTCCTACGTTTTCGTCGATGATCCTGAAGTACAGACACTAATAGAGGTTGCGCCACGCTCACTCCTTAACGGGGAAGCGCCTCGTCTGCTTGACGAATGGCAGATCGCTCCCGAACTATGGAATCTTGTCCGTCGCGCCGTCGACTCCGAAAGCGAACCTGGCCGATTCATTCTCACCGGATCGGCGCTCCCTGCCGACGACATCACCCGTCACACCGGCGCCGGGCGATTCCTGCGCCTACGCGAAAGGACGATGTCATGGTGGGAAAAGCTAGAGGCTCCGACGGGAGCCGTGAGTCTTTCCGACCTCTTCGACGGTAAACTCCCTCCAAACGATCTCGCTGCTGCTCCCGATCTAGATAGCGTCATCGACGGAATCCTCCTACCGGGCTTCCCTGCGATGATCACACTGACCCCCGGTCAGTCTGCAGCGCGTCTTCGCGGGTACATCGACGACTTGACGCGAACCGACCTCCGACGCATTGCAGACATCAGACACGAACCCGTAGTGATCAAACAACTCATCGCAGCACTTGCCCGGTCCGTTGCTTCTGAAGTTACCTATAAAACCCTCGCCACGGACATTCGCTCAGTCGCTCCCAGAATCAATGTAGAGACCATCAGCAATTACGTCGATCTACTCCAGCGACTTTTCATCGTGGAGGCACAGCAGCCGTGGAGCCCCGCACTGCGGTCCCGTGCGAGAGTTCGCACTTCACCAAAGCTCCACCTGGTCGATCCGGCCTTCGCCGCCGCCGCTCTCGGTGCGGGGCCGGCACAACTCAGAAAAGACCTAAATACGCTCGGGGTTTTGTTCGAAAGCGCTGTGATCCATGATCTGTCCGTGCTCACCTCACCTCTAGGCGGCGAAGTCAGCCACTATCGCGATTCAAACAATAAAGAGATTGACGCCATCGTTTCTCTGCCCGATGGTCGCTGGGGTGCTGTCGAGGTCAAGCTCGGAGGTAGGCAGTTCGCCGCTGGCGCTGAGTCTCTTGATGCCGTCATCACTCAGATCGATACAGAGAAGATGGGCGATCCCGCATTTCGGCTCGTTGTCACCGGGACAGGCCCCATCCTGGTGACCGACAGCCGAACCATTACAGCACCTCTTACCGCCCTAGCGCCCTAATCACGCGTGTCCGACGTGGGTAGTTGGGTAGTATCTGACACCCCACAGACCGCGCCCCGCCCTCACGGACGGGGTTGCGGGCGTGAAAGACAAAGAACCCGCTGCCAACCTCTTCACTGCCCCTCAAGGCAGCGTCGTCCTTGAAGGAAAATGGCTGCATCGCGTCTTCCGACCAGCCCTGAAACAGGCGGGCATCGCTGAGCCCAAGGACTACCGAATCCACGACCTCAGACACACGTTCGCGTCCCTCAACGCCAAGAATGGAATCTCGCCCAAGGAGCTTCAACGCGTTCTGAGCCATAAGACACTGGCCATTACCACCGACACCTACATGCACCTGTACGAAGACGACTTCGGCGATCTCCGGGAGTCCCTTGACAAGGCAATGCACCAACTTGCGCAAGCAACCCAGGAACCCGAACCATCGACCTGAACCATCACCTTAGCTCCTCCCGGGTGCACCCAGGGTGTACCGATGGATCTCAGCGGAACTAGCTGAGCACTCAATGGTCCTGCAGAATCACGCCTGACCTGGGGTTTTAGTGGTGGGCCCTGCGGGGCTCGAACCCGCGACCAGCGGATTAAAAGTCCGATGCTCTACCAACTGAGCTAAAGGCCCTGGTCTCTGAAAGATTTCGGCCGGAAAAGGCCAGAGTCCATGATATCTCACCTGACCCGTCAATCCCTAAGAACAATGGTTCAGCCAGCGGAGTGACTATCATGGCCAGACCATGAGCAACACACCCCGCTACCGCCGCCCGGCCTACTCCGACCCCTTCGTCTTCGACCAGCGCGAAGGCGGGGCCGACCCTGCCCTGATCTCCCAGGCTGCCCATGACAGCGCCCACGCCCTGATCAGCCAAGGGCGCGACGCCGCAGACCCAGAAATCACCGAACGCTTCGTCAAGCTCGCCGAAACGGAGGGAATCGAGGCCATCGCCGAACTCTGGGGACATTCTCCAGCCCGGTCCCTGGCCGGTGCGCTGTGGCGCATCTACGCCCTGCGCGCGGCGGTCCAGAAGTCCCCGGAGAGGATGAGCGAGTACTACCGCCTGGGCCGCAGCCATTCCGCCCCCTCGGCGATCGCCGGAGCCGCCGAACCGCCCACCGCCGATGAAATGTCCCGGCTGGCCGACCAGATCCTTGCCGGGATGTACGCCGGAGACATCGATGTGGCGTTCGACCGGGCCGGGGCCTTCTGCCGGGTCATCGCCCGCGGCCAAGCGCTGTGGGCAGACAGTCGGCACGTGGACCACCAGGAGGCCAAGACTCTCACCGAGAAGGCTAATCAGCTGGTCCGCACCGCTGAGGAATTGGAGTCTTCCGCCCGGGCCCAACGCGCCGGCACCCTGGACTGAGGACTCCCACATCCATTGCCGGCATGTTGCAATGTACTCACACCGCGCGTGCAGATTGGGACTGATCACCTTGCCGCCGTAATATATCCTCCACCGCGCCGCACCGGCGCTCGCACCACCACTCACACCACAGGAGATCTCCGATGAGGCCATTCAACCCCAAAGCCGTATTCAGCCTTGCCGCTGTCGGCGTGCTCGCGCTCTCAGCATGCGGCGAAGCCCCCGATGACGAACCCGAGGACGACGACGCCGGAGAAGCTGCCGAAGAGGTCGACTACACCGCCTGTGTGGTCTCCGACGACGGCGGCTGGAACGACCAGTCCTTCAACCAGTCCGCCTACGCCGGCCTGCAGAGCGCAGTAGACGATTTCGGTATCGACCACAATGAGGCCGAGTCCAACTCAGAGGCCGAATTCGGCCCCAATGTGGACTCCATGGTCCAGGCCGGATGTGACATCACCTTCGGTGTGGGATTCCTGCTGGCTGAAGCGATCAGCGAGGCTGCGCTGGAGAACACCGACACCACCTTCGCCTTGATTGACGAATGGGTCCCCGAGGAACCGGAGAACGCCAAGCCTCTGGTGTTCAACACCGCTGAGGCTGCCTACCTGGCAGGCTATGTGGCCGCCGCGGTCAGCGAGACCGGCACCGTCGGCACCTGGGGCGGACTGCAGATCCCGTCAGTCACAGTGTTCATGGACGGCTTCGCCGACGGTGTGGACCGCTACAACGACGACAATGATGCCGACGTCGAACTGGTCGGCTGGGACAAGGACGCTCAGGACGGCTCCTTCTCCGGCAGCTTCAGCGACCAGACCGCCGGCGCCACACTGACCGAGCAGCTCTTGGCCCAGGATGCCGACATCATCATGCCGGTGGCCGGCGCTTCCGGACTCGGTGCGGGTCCGGCCCTGGAAGAGGCCGGCGGCATGATGATCTGGGTCGACTCCGATGGTTATGAGTCCACCGAATACGGCGACATCATCCTGACCTCGGTGCTCAAGGAGATCAGCCAGGCTGTCTACGACACCATCGAGGAGGGCATCAACGACAGCTTCAGCTCGGAGCCCTACGTGGGCGATCTGGAGAACGAGGGCGTGGGCCTGGCGCCGTTCCACGACTTCGAGGACGAGGTTCCCGATGAGGTCAAGGACACGATCGAGGAGCTGACCGAGGAGATCGTCAGCGGCGAGACCACCGTCGAGTCTGAGAACTCCCCGTAACCGGCACGCGCTCACCCATTCGTCGAGGAGACAAAGCCGAATGAAGCTGCAGCTCACAGGCGTCACCAAACGCTTCGGCGCCTTCACCGCCAATGATCAGATCGATCTGACGGTGGAGCCCGGAGAGATCCACGCCCTGCTCGGTGAGAACGGTGCGGGTAAGTCCACGTTGATGAACATCATCTATGGGCTTTACTCCCCCAATGAGGGACAGATCCTCCTCGACGATGAACCCGTCAGCTTCGACGGGCCCGGCGACGCCGTGGAGGCCGGGATCGGCATGGTACACCAGCACTTCATGCTGATCCCGGTCTTCAACGTCACCGAATCAGTCATGCTCGGCTTCGAACCCACCAAAGCGGCCGGGCTGATCGACTTTGCCCAAGCCCGGCGCCGGGTGGAGGAGATCTCTGCCCGGTTCGGGTTCGACGTCGACCCCGATGCCATGATCGAAGAGCTGCCGGTCGGTGCCCAGCAGAGGGTGGAGATCATCAAGGCGCTCTCCCGGGACGCGAGAGTCCTCATCCTCGATGAGCCCACCGCCGTGCTCACCCCTCAGGAGACTGACGAGCTGATTGACATCATGCGTCAGCTCAAGGAGGCCGGCACCTCGATCCTGTTCATCACCCATAAGCTCCGCGAGGTCCGCGCGATCGCCGACCGGATCACCGTGATCCGGCGCGGCAAGGTGGTCGGCGAGGCCACCCCAGAGTCCACCGAGACCGAGCTGGCCAGTCTCATGGTCGGCCGCGAAGTCAGCCTCACCACGGAGAAGGAACCTGCCCAGCCCGGGCAGACAGGGTTCTCCGTCAAAGACCTCACCGTGATCTCCAGCAGTGGAAAAGTCATGCTGGACAAGGTCAGCATGGAGATCGCTCGCGGCGAGATCCTGTGTGTGGCCGGTGTGGACGGCAACGGCCAGACCGAACTCGCCGAGGCCATCCTCGGCATCCGCGAAGCCGTCACCGGGACCATCACCCTGGACGGCACCGACCTGAGGAGAATGAGCGTCAAGGAACGGCTCAACGCCGGCATAGGCTTCGTGCCCGAGGATCGCTCCACCGACGGGGTGATCGCGGGGTTCTCCATCACTGAGAACTTCGTCCTCGACCAGTACGACCAGCAGCCCTACTCCAACGGCATCAGCATGAAGCACGATGTCATGCGCGCCGCCGCTGCAGAGCAGACCTCCCGGTTCGACGTCCGGCTGGGCACAGTCGATGACCCCATCTCCACGCTCTCCGGCGGCAACCAGCAGAAAGTGGTGCTCGCCCGGGAGATGAGCCGCGACATCCGGCTCTTCGTGGCCAGCCAGCCCACCCGGGGCCTGGACGTCGGCTCCATCGAGTTTGTCCACCGCACCATCATCGAAGAACGCGACAACGGCACACCCTGCCTGATCATCTCCACCGAGCTCGACGAGGCGCTCAACCTGGCCGACCGGATCGCCGTGATGTACCGCGGCAAGATCATCGGCATCGTCCCCGGAGGCACTGACCGTGATGTGCTGGGCCTGATGATGGCCGGTGTGCCCGCAGACGAGGCGCAGGTGCAGGCCCAGGATCACCACACCATCCTCGGCGAAGCCGACACGGGGGCAGAAGTATGAGCGAGAAGAAACCGGACACCCCAGAAACGCCGGCAACCAGCCCCGGCGGCGCCCTGAAGGAAGCCGAGTCACGGCTGCACTATGCTCTGCGCCAGCTCTCCCAGGCCTCCTGGGTGATCACAGTCCTGGCGATCGTCGTGGCACTGGTGGTCGGTGCGGTGCTGATTCTGGCCACCAACCCACAGGTCCAAGCCACCGCGGGGTACTTCTTCGCCCGTCCCGGAGACTTCTTCCTCACCAGCTTCGAGGTCATCCGGGACGCCTATTCAGCCCTGTTCCGCGGGGCGGTCTACGACTGGCAGGCGGCCACCGGCCAGCGGTCCATCCGCCCGATCACCGAAACCCTGGTCAACGCTGTGCCGCTGATTCTGGCCGGGCTGGGCATCGCCATCGGCTTCCGGTCCGGGATGCTGAACATCGGTGGTCAGGGGCAGATGATCCTGGGGGCCACCTTCGGCGCCTTCATCGGCTACGCCTTCAGCCTGCCGCTGGGCGCTCATCTGCTTCTGGCGCTGCTGGGCGGCGTGCTCGGCGGTGCCATCTGGGGCGGGATCGCCGGTGTGCTGAAAGCCAAGACCGGTGCGAACGAGGTGATCGTCACGATCATGCTCAACAACATCGCGCTGTATCTGCTGGCCTGGCTGCTGCGCCAGCAGTGGTTCGTCCAGACCGGCTCCAACCAGCCCATCACCGCCCCGGTGGACGAATCCGCCCGACTCTTCGGACTGCTTGGCTCCGGGTTCCGCCTCCACGCCGGGATTTTCATTGCCATCGCGGCCACCGTCTTCGTCTGGTGGCTGCTGGAGCGATCCACATTGGGCTTCGAGTTCCGCGCCATCGGGGAGAACCCTGAGGCAGCCCGCACGGCCGGGATCAACGTCCCCAAAGCCACCGCTCTGGTGCTGATCATCGGCGGCGCGCTCTGCGGTCTGGGCGGCGCCGCTCACCTGCTGGGCACCGAGTACCGGCTGGCCGCCGGCATTGCCGGTACCCTGGGCTTCGACGCCATCACTGTCGCCCTGCTGGGCCGCTCAAGACCACTGGGCACCTTCCTGGCCGGGCTGCTCTTCGGCGGGCTTCGCGCAGGCGGTGTGCTCATGCAGACCCAGACCGGCACCCCGGTGGATATTGTGCTGGTGCTGCAGTCTGTGATCGTGCTGCTGATCGCCGCCCCTCCCCTGGTCCGTGCGATCTTCTTCCTGCCCAACCCGGACGGCAGCCCGAGAAGAAAACGACGGCGCCGCAGCAAGAACGGAGAAGCTGGCAGTGATGGTCAGCGTGAGCTGGCCGAGAGCAGAGGCGGCTCTGCCGCCGGGGCCAACACTAGGGAGGTGACCTCATGAGCGAACAGGTCACCTCGCAGGAGACCACTGCGGTTCAGGCTGAGCCTCTTCAGCAGGCCGAGGCACAGCTCCAGCCGGTCAAATGGAAGTTCCCCATCACCTACGCGCTGCTGGCGCTGCTCTCCCTGGGTGTCTTCACACTGTTGAGCCCCAGCGGCGCGGTCACTCAGTTCCGGCTAGCCACCGCCACCGACTTCATCACGCTTCCCGCAGTGGAGGCTCCCTCCTTCGCCACCGCACTGGTGCTCAGCCTCCTCCAGCTGGGGCTGGCCGCGCTGGCCATATTCGCTGCAGCGCGCCGCATCAGGCTCGGCATCTGGCACCCAATGCTCTTCGGCACACTGTTTGTTCTGGCATTCCTGGTCTACGCAGGAGCCGGACGCGGTGCCTTCATCCCCATGGTGACACTGCTCTCCGGGGCCCTGATGCTCTCAGTGCCGCTGATCTTCGGTGCCATGTGCGGTCTGGTCGGCGAGCGCTCCGGCATCATCAACATCGCCATTGAAGGGCAGCTGCTGGCCGGTGCTTTCCTGGCCGCGGTGGCGGCGTCGTTCTTCACCTCAGCCTATGTGGGGCTGCTGGCCGCTCCGTTCGCCGGCGCCGCCGTGGGCGGCCTGCTGGTCTGGTTCTCGGTGAAGTACCACGTCAACCAGATCATCGTGGGTGTGGTGCTCAATGTGCTGGTGATCGGGCTGACCAGCTTCTTCTACTCGACTGTGCTGACCCAGGACCCAGGACTGTGGAACGCCCGCCAGCAGCTTCCCCGGCTGCCGATTCCGGGGCTGAGCCAGATCCCGGTGATCGGCCCGGTACTGTTCAACCAGACCATTCTGGTCTATCTGATGTACATCATTGTGATCGCTCTGAACATCTTGGTCTTCAAGTCCCGCTGGGGGCTGCGGATGCGCGCAGTGGGCGAGCACCCCAAGGCCGCTGACACCGTAGGCATCAATGTTCCACGCACCCGGGTCATCAACACAGTGTTGGCCGGCGGGATAGCCGGGCTGGGCGGGGCTTACTTCACCGTCGGCCAAGGGTTGGCGTTCGGGCAGGAGATGTCTGCCGGGCAGGGATTCATCGCGCTGGCAGCGATGATTCTGGGCCGGTGGAGACCCAAGGGCGCGCTGTTCGCCGCGCTGCTGTTCGGGTTCTCCACCTCCGTGGGGCAGACGCTTTCGGCCATCGGCACCCCGGTGCCCTCAGAGATGCTGCTGATGCTGCCGTATGTGATCACCATCTTCGCCGTGGCCGGGTTCGTCGGCCGTGTCCGGCCGCCGGCGGCCGAAGGCGTGCCGTACATCAAGTAGATGCCCCTGACGGCCTGTCGAGATCTGTTGCGTCCGGTGGCGGCTCGCAAACAGCGCAAGTGATGCACAACTGCGCGCTAAATAACCCGCGCACAAGATCATAGCCTGCGGTGTTTCAGGTTGGGCGCACCAGCGTCTGATGCATTTGACCTGCTGGGGGGTGCCCCGGCACACTGGCATGCAGGTGTCGGGCTGCAGGTAACCCCCGGGCTCCAACCTTTAGCCGCTTCGAGCGGCCACGCGCCGTGAGGCGTTCCCAGCCCGACACCACCCCACAGTGCTGGTCCCGCTGGCGGGCAGAGCCCGCTCAGCTCTCGGCCGACTTACGCCGGCCATCACACC
>NZ_QWLD01000048.1 GCF_003600155.1 Nesterenkonia muleiensis
CGCTTCAGGTGTGATGGCCGCGGTCACGCGGCCGAGAGGCGAGCGGGGTTTCCCCGCCGCCGGAACCAGCACAGAAACATATTTCCGCCGGTGACCAGCAACACGGTAGGTTATCTGATGATGACACCTACGCGTGCTTAATGCATAAGGAGACCATGTGAGCGAGCAAACCCCAGCGAGCCTGGAGTACCAGGGTCAGGAACTTGAGCTACCAGTGGAGTCCGCCGTCGAGGGAAACGACGGGTTGAGCATCGCTCCGCTGCTGAAGAGCACCGGCGCGGTGACCTACGACCCCGGGTTCATGAATACCGCCAATACGAAATCGGCGATCACCTACATCGACGGTGATGAGGGGATCCTGCGCTACCGCGGCTACCCCATCGAGCAGCTGGCGGAGAAGTCGAACTTTCTCGAGGTGTCCTATCTGCTGATCTACGGTGAGCTGCCCACCCCGGCGCAGCTGGAAGAGTTCGACCACATCACTCGGCGGCACACTCTGCTGCACGAGGAGCTGAAGAACTTCTTCTCAGGGTTCCCCAGGGATGCCCACCCCATGCCGGTGCTCTCCTCGGCGGTGTCGGCACTGTCGACCTACTACCCGGACTCGCTGGACCCCTTCGACCCTGAGCATGTGGAGCGCTCAACCTACCGGCTGCTGGCCAAGCTGCCGACCATCGCCGCCTATGCGTACAAGAAATCGGTGGGGCAGCCCATGCTGTACCCGGACAACAGCCTGAGTCTGGGCGAGAACTTCCTGCGCGGCTGCTTCGGGGTGCCCGCTGAGCCCTATGAGGTGGACCCGGATGTGGCCAAGGCGCTAGATGTCCTGCTGATCCTGCATGCTGATCATGAGCAGAACTGCTCCACCTCCACCGTCCGGCTGGTCGGCTCGGCCCAGGCCAACCTGTTCGCCTCCATCTCCGCAGGGGTCAACGCCCTCTACGGCCCGGCCCACGGCGGGGCGAACGAGGCGGTGCTGAAGATGCTGCGGCAGATCCAGGCCGGCGATGTCAGCCCCGAGGCCTTCATGGAGAAGGTCAAGAACAAGGAGGACGGGGTCCGACTGATGGGCTTCGGGCACCGTGTCTACAAGAACTACGATCCGCGGGCGCGTGTGGTCAAGGGCATTGCCGATGACCTGCTGGCCAAGCTCGGCGGCGACGACGAGCTCTTCGACATCGCCCAGCGCCTCGAGCAGAAGGCTCTGGAGGATGATTACTTCATCGAGCGCAAGCTCTACCCGAATGTGGACTTCTACACCGGACTGATCTACAAGGCCATGGGCTTCCCGGAGAAGATGTTCACCGTGCTCTTCGCCCTAGGGCGGCTGCCCGGCTGGATCGCCCAGTGGCGGGAGATGATGGGGGATCGCACCACCAAGATCGGCCGCCCCCGGCAGATCTACACCGGCTACCCCCAGCGCGACTACCCCGCCTGAGCCGCGAGCCCGGTTCTTGAGCCGCCGAGCCGCCGTCGTCCTGCCTGCGGTAGTCCCGGCCGCACGATGAAGGTCCGTCCTCGCCCTCCACAACAATCGAGTGGCCGTTTCTGTCGCTAATTCATGCCTTTGAAGGCCGAATTAGCGACAGAACCGGCCACTCGGCGAAGGAGGTGGCCCGAATGATGCCGAACGGAATCGAGCAGCGGGTCATCGAGGCCGCCGAGGAACTGGCCCGTGCCCTTGGCGCCGACCCCAATCACACGGTGGCCGCGGCCGCGCTGGACACTCAAGGACGGCTGCACACGGCGGTGAACGTCTACCATTTCACCGGCGGCCCCTGCGCAGAGCTCGTGACGTTAGGCGTGGCTGCTACTGCAGGCGCTGGACCACTGGTGGCCATTGCCGCTGCCGGGGATGAGGGCCGCGGACTCATCCCGCCCTGCGGGCGCTGCCGCCAGGCGCTGCTGGACCTGCACCCGGACGTTCTGGTCGCAGTGCCCACAGAGAACGGACCACAGATGCGGCCCATCCGCAAGCTGCTGCCTGATACGTACTTCTTCCCGGACGCCCAGGCGCAGCGCATACTTCGGTTTAACAAGCGTTACTACGATGCCGTGGCTTCAGACGCGAAGACCGTCACCATCCGCTACGACGAACTGGTGGCCGTCGGTCCGGCCATTTTCTATTTCGAGGACGACGACGCCCACGGGCCACTGCGCGGAACAGTCACTTCGGTGACTCCATACCCCCTGAATAGCCTCACCGTGGAGCAGGCACATCTGACTCCCGGCACCGCTTGGAGTCGCTCAAGGCGGGGCTCCGTGGGCATTACCCGGAGATGTCCGATGACGCCGTGGTTGATGTGGTCACTTTCATCGTTGAGCCGACGCAGCCCTGACGTTTCACCGGTTGATCGGTATGCCCGGGGTTCCTGGATTCGCGGCCGCCCCGCACTGAGCTGGAGTTCCGCTTATGGGCTCCAACCTTGGTGCAGCAGGGCGCGCCTGATCTTGGCGATGGCTCCGGTCCCGCCATTGCGCATATGCTCCCGGGTGATTCGTACCTCGGTCCAACCCAGCGCCTCAGTGCGCTCCTGACGGCGGATATCCTTGACCATCTGCTCCGGATCGCTGTGGTACTCCCAGCCCTCGTATTGGATGGCGATCCGGTATTGCGGGATGCTCAGATCGGGTTGTACAACCCGCTTGCCCTGTTCATCGCGGATCCATGCATTGACCTCGGCCCGGGGGAATCCGGCCTTACCCATGTAGAAGCGCAGTCTGGTCTCCTGCGGTGAGTCGACGCCCTCCCGGCTGAGCTCCAAGGCCAGACGCGCGCCGACGATGCCCCGAGCGCTCCCGCGCCGATGAAGCGCCGCTTCGAGTTCTCGGCCGGATACCAGAGGCTGAGGGTCTTCACCGTACTCCGGCCGTCCGAGCCGTCGGCAGTGGTCGGCGTAGATCAAGGCTTCAAGCACAGTGCAGGAAAGGGCAACATCCACCCAGGTTCTCGCAGGGCTGGTGATCGGCAAGCCCTTGACCACCAGCTGGTCGGCTTCCGAGACGTGGCTTCGGTGCGCTGTGACCAGACCGGGACGCTTGATGCGTGAGCCAGCGGCTGGTGTGGTCACGTGAAACGGCGGTGCCAGTTCCTCCTGGATGATTCCCCAGAGTGAGGCAGCCGTGTGATGGCTGACGAGGTGAGGTGTCCCACGGCACAGCGCCTCCAAAGTGGTCAGGTGCTGCTCCGCAGTGGTATCCCGTCGCGGAGCGTAGAGGCCACGAGCTGCTGAAAGGAGTTCTCCGGCGCGCCTGGCATGCCGGATCTCTCGCTGCATGAGCGTATCGCTGAGTTCCTTGTGCTGCATACCGCGGATCGGCAGTGGGTAGTCGCGCGGGCGTCGTCGTTGGAAGCGATACTGTGCCATGTATCTGTGATCTCACGATTCAGCTGGGAGCAGGAGTGCTGGAGAGATATCTGTGGAGAACCCGGCGCGTCGTGATGCTCAACGGTGAGCTTGTGGAGAAGGTTGCGCGGCTTCTAGGACGCACCTCGTTGACTGGCCGCGTGGGACGCTAATTCATCTCTTTTCGGCGCGAATTAGCGTCCCACGCGGCCAGTCGATGGGAGGGAAAGGGGAGGGTGGCGCTGGTGTGATGCCCCGCTCAGCTCTCGCGGGTGAAGCCGATCAGGACAGTGCCGCTGGGGGTCGCTGCCCCAGCCTCTTCATCAAGGCGGTTCCAGCGCGCGGAGTCACGGTCCCACCGGTAGGGGGCCGAGGTCACGGACTGAATGCCATAGTCCCGGGCGGCGGTAATAGCCCAGTGGGCGAGCATCCACTGGTAGTCGGAGGCGCCGTCGGACTCTGGCAGCGCCACGTAGACCAGAGGCTCTCCGTCCGCCTCGGTGACCTCGATGATCCCTTCAAGAATGGGTTCGGGGACGAATTCCTCGCCGTCCTCATCGTCTCCGTTCTCCCCGTCCTCCTCGGGTGCGGTGAACGGGATGTCAAGGGCGCGGGGCAGCACACTGGCCAGCTCATCGGCTACGCCGCTGGGATCCGGCCCGGGAACCTCCAGCTGAGAGATGTAGCACGTCATGTCCGGCCCTCCGGTCTGCCCGGTCAGCGGCCATGCGAAAGCCTGAGCCATAGAGCTGTGGCGGGGGTAGAACTGTGGGTTGTGCGGGCGCTGCAGGATCTCGGCCGTCTCATCCAGCGGCATGTCCGGATTCCAGAAAGTCTCCTCCTCCGACTCGGAGTCCTCACCGCTGTCCTCATCATCCTCTTCCTCATGGCCTGCGTTCCAGGAGTCCTCCAAGACGTCGAAGAATCCGTCGACGGTCACCGCCACCTGCTGCACCTCGGAGCCGGAGCTCCAGTCGGGGGCTCCCCGGGCGAAGAGCACGTGCTCCCCGGGGGCCTCGCCGGCCTCGCGGAGGGCCAGCTCAGTCTCCTGCAGCGAGATGGCCAGGGCGTGCACGGCAGCCTCTGGAGGAAGGCCGCGGTCCACCGATGAGGCCGCGAGCACCGCGGCGTGATGCGCCCGGTTCGGGGGCAGCTCGTGAACGTCCTCGCCGACGGCCACCTCGCAGCGTTCGTCGAGAAGAAACTCGTTCTCCTCGATGTACTGCCAGGTGCCGTAGGAGGCTCCTGCCACCAGCGCTGTGGTCACACCGAGGGCGACCAACGCCCGGCGTCGCCTCTTGCGCCGGGCCACAGGCCGGGTGGTCACCGTATTCCGGCTTGTGCGGAAGGGGGTCATGGTCAGCCTCAGTTGACGTGCAGAATGGTGTTGAGCTCGACTTTCTGACCTGTGCTCGGGTCAAGGTTACGGGGGCGTGCCTGCACCCGGCCGGTCACTGAGTCGCGCAGGAACAGCAGCCCTGCTGACCCGGAGAGCTCTGAGCCCTTGGCTGTGCCGCGAACGCTGCCGTCCTCATTGAGCACCGTGACCTTGGTCCCGGCGGTGACGTAGAGGCCGGCTTCGACCACGCAGTCATCACCCAGGGAGATGCCCACCCCGGAGTTGGCACCCAGCAGAACACGCTCACCCAGCGAGATCCGTTCCTTGCCGCCTCCTGAGAGAGTGCCCATGATGGAGGCGCTGCCGCCGATATCGGTCCCATCACCGACGACGACGCCGGCAGAGATCCTTCCCTCGACCATTGAGGCACCCAGCGTTCCTGCGTTGAAGTTGACGAAGCCCTCGTGCATGACGGTGGTGCCCTCCGCCAGATGAGCACCCAGGCGGACTCTGTCTGCATCAGCGATCCGCACCCCTTGGGGAGTCACATAGTCCACCAGGCGGGGGAACTTGTCGATGGCTTGCACAGTGACCTGCCCCCGGGTGCGCAGGCGCAGCCTGGTCTGCTCGAAGCCGTCCAGCGGGCAGGGGCCGAAGTTGGTCCAGACCACATTGGCCAGATGTCCGAAGATGCCGTCCAGGTTGATGCTGTTGGGTTCGGCAAGCCGGTGCGATAGCAGGTGCAGACGCAGCCACACATCAGAGGTCCCGGCGGCCTCTGCGTCCAGATCGGTCTCCACGGAGACAGCTTGCAGTGTGACCCCCCGTTCAGCGTCCTCGCCCTCAGCTGCGGTGAGCTGGGACGTCAGTTCTTCATCCTCCCGCAGCGGGGAGAGCGCGGGGGAGGGGAACCAGGTGTCAAGAACTGTGCCGTCTGCGGCGATGGTGGCGAGTCCGTGGCCTGAAGCGATACGAGCGGTAGAAGTCATGATCCCATCCTACGTATGACAGTGGGATGACATGCAGGAGAAAAAACTCAGGCTCGCACAGGTGAGGGGCATCCAGTGCCGTTTGAGGGTCCCCCGACCTCCAGGCTGCGCCTCCGGTGAACCGGAGCTCAGCAGAGGGTACTCCTGGTCGAGCGTCTGACCGATGTGCCGTGAGCCCATCACGGCCCGGCGATGATCGGATGCCAGGGCCAAGGTTACGTTTTCGTTTCAGTGCACTGATGGGGTGGCCGAACTGCCGTGCTCTAGTTTAGGGTAAACCCGACAGGGGTGGCTGGGGGATATTCTTGTCAACGGCTTGTGTTGAGGGGCGAACCGAGCCAGTCGCACCTGAAGGATCACTCGATCAGGAGGAACAACAATGACGATTCGCCGAACTGCCGCAGCGATGACTGCTGTGGCCGCTATGACCGCACTTGCCGCATGTGGCGGAGACGACAATGGGGATGCCAACGGGGACGAGGACGAGGATCTCGACGTCGAAGTCGGCAGCGAAGATGACTTCATCACCGACCTGGAGTTCACCACCGGTGGCACCGGTGGCACCTACTACCCGCTAGGCGGTGAGTTGGCCGAGATCTTCTCGTCCGAGACTGATGCCTCGGTCAACTACGTGGAGTCCGGAGGCTCCGGTGAGAACCTGGGCCGGATCTACAACGAACAGTCGCAGCTGGGCCTGACCCAGAACGATACCGCCGCCGAGGCCTTCACCGGTGAGCTGGAGGATCTGGACGGCATCGAGATCGACAACGTGGGATGGATCGCCAACCTCTATCCCGAGGCCATGCACATTGTGGTCCGGGAGGACTCCGGCATCGAATCCATCGATGACCTGGATGGCGCCACCATCGCAGTGGGAGACGTGGGGTCCGGAACCCGCATCATCTCCGATGCGATCCTCGAGTACTACGAGACTGACTTCACCCCTGAGGTGACCGACTTCGGCGCCTCCACCGAGATGCTCGCCGACGGCCAGATCGATGCTTCTATGTTCGTGGCCGGGCCACCGGTGGCTGCACTGACCCAGCTGGCCGCCACCACTGATGTGACCCTGCTGACGCTGGACGAGGCCGACGCCGAGGAGATCGCCGGGGACGCTCTCTACGACCCCTACAGCATCTCCGCCGACAGCTACGACTTCCTGGATGAGGACGTCACCACTCTCTCGGTGTTCGCCGTGCTGGCTGCCTCCACCACTCAGGTGAGCGAGGATCTGGCATACGACATCACTGCGGCTCTGTTCGACAACGCCGAGCAGATCACTTTGGATGTGGGCGAGAACATCGATGTCGAGGAAGCCCTCTACGGCATCGGTGATCTGCCGCTGCACCCCGGTGCTGAGCGCTACTTCGAAGAGCAGGGCATCGACCGGCCGTGAGCCGCACCTCCCCAGCCGACCAGTCCCGGGCGTCGGCATTTCCAGAAGACGCCGTCCCCGGGGCTGGGGCTGAGGAGAAGGCTGAGGAGGTCCTCCGTGAGCATGACATCTCCAGCCGGTTTCGCACGGAGCTGGGTTGGTGGGGCTGGCTCGTGGGAGCCATCTCGATCGCCTTCACCCTCTATCATCTCTATGCGGCGTTCTTCCGTCCCTACAACGCATGGATGCACGGGTCCCTGCACGTGGCCGGCGCCCTGGCGCTGATCTTCCTGCTCTACCCGGCCTCCAAGCGGCTTTTGCGTCCCGACCCGAACGGGAACATGTGGGTCAACCTGCTCATCGGCAGGCACCGAGGCATCCCATGGTACGACGTGCTGCTGGCTGCAGCCGCTACCACCTGCAGCCTCTACATCTTCTTCCGCTACGAGTATCTGGTCTCCAACCAGGTGGCCATCCTCGGCTACAGTGACATTGACATCCTGATCGCCAGCCTCGGCGTGGTACTGGTGCTGGAGGCCACCCGGCGCTGCGTGGGCATCCCGATTGTGGTAGTGGCCGGGGTGGCCATTCTCTACGCACTGTTCGCCACCGGTGATCGGATGCCCGGTGACTGGGGCCACCGCGGTCAGGACTGGAGCGAGTTCGCCACCAATATGTTCCTGTCGGCCGGACAGGGCATCTTCGGCACCCCCATCCGGGTCTCCTCCGAATTCATCTTCCTCTTTTTGTTCTTCGCCGTGGTGCTGCTGCGGACTAACATCGGCCAGTTCTTCAACGACCTCGCCTTCCGTGCTGCTGGACGGTTCAGCGGCGGGCCCGCCAAGGCCGCGGTGGCCGCCTCAGGCCTGCAGGGCATGGTCTCCGGGTCATCAGTGGCCAACACCGTGGCTTCGGGCTCCTTCACCATCCCGATTATGAAACGGGCCGGGTTCAAGCCTCACGTGGCCGCAGCTACTGAGGCTACCGCCTCCACCGGTGGACAGTTAGTGCCACCGATCATGGGTGCTGCGGCGTTCATCATGGCGCAGAATGTCGAAGGGATCGAATACAACGATCTGATCGTCATAGCGATCATCCCTGCCCTCCTGTACTTCACCGGTGCATTCCTGTCGGTGCACTTCGAGGCCAAGCGCAATGAGCTCAAAGGCATCGCCCCGGAGCTGCTGCCCAGCTGGAAGTCCATCGTCACCCGCATCGACATGCTTTTGCCGCTGGTGGTCATCATCGGCACCCTGCTCGGTGGGGCGAGCCCCATGCGCGCAGCCTTGTTCGGGATCGGCACCGCCTTAGGCATCAGCCTGCTGCGTGCCCTTGTGGAGCACCTGCTCCCGGTCATCAGCGAGGCCACCACACAGGGCAAGAGTCCGGTGGCCGAGACCGGCAAGATGGCCCTGGCCCTGGTCTATGTGGTGATGCAGATGCTCATCGCCGGCGCTCGCACCGCCCTGCCGGTGATCGCCGCCTGCGCCTCCGCCGGCCTGGTGGCCGGAACTGTCACCTCCACCGGACTGGGTGGCCAGCTGGGTCGCGGACTGGTGGACCTGGCCGGTGGGAACTTCATGTTGGTGCTGGTGATGGTGATGGTCGCCTGCATCATCTTGGGTATGGGCCTGCCGACCACCGCCAACTACGTGGTCACCGCCACCGTGGCCGCACCGATCCTGATCAACCACTTCGACGTGCCGCATATTGCTGCGCATATGTTCGTGTTCTTCTTCGGCATCCTGGCCGATGTCACCCCCCCAGTGTGTCTGGCCGCTTTTGCTGGTGCCGGCATTGCGGGAGCCAATCCGATGCGGGCCGGGGTCACCGCCACCCGGATCGCCATTGCAGGCTTCCTCATCCCTTATGCCTTCATTCTGGAGCCAGCTCTGCTGCTGCAGGGCACTTTCGCTGAAACGCTCATTCCGCTGCTGACGGTTATCCTGGGCATGATCTGTGTGGCATCCGGCTTGGCCGGCTATCTGATCGCCCGAGGCACAGTGACTGACCGTATCCTGCTGGTGGTCGGAGGCATAATGCTGATCTACCCCGACGTCGTGATCTCCGGCATCGGACTGGCCGTAGTCGCCGTGGGTGTGGTCATCCAGGCTGTGCTGCGTGCCCGGGGCCACAAGGCCAACACAGACGCCGGCGAAAGCCTGGACATGGATATTCCCACAGCCTCCGCCACCAGGTGAGGGCCACCTTATGCGGTGAACTGCTTGATCTGGGTGGCGTGTTCGGCGATAAGCTCGGTGCGCACCTGTGCCCCCAGACCAGGTGCGCCCGGAACAGCGACGACGCCGGCCTCGGCAGTCACCGCGGGATCGATGATGTCTGCGGCGTAGTACTTCTCACTGGCAGAGACGTCACTGGGCAGGGTGAAGCCCGGCAGTGAGGAGATCGCCACATTGGCCAGCCGGCCGATGCCGAATTCGTGCATCCCTCCGCACCACACCGGCCATCCTGCAGCCTGGGCAAGGTCATGGGCAGCCCGTGCCGCGCTGAGTCCGCCCATGCGGGACACTTTAATGTTCAGCACGCCACCGGCCTTCAGCTCGATCGCGGTGCGCAGATCGTCCAGGGTCTCGACGGACTCGTCCAGACAGACCGGAGTCTCCAGCTGCGCGTGCAGCGTGGCAGAGTCCAGGAGGTTCCTCGGAGCAAAGGGCTGTTCGATCATGGTCAGCCCATAGGGGTCCAGGGCGCGCAGGGCATCAAAGGCTTCTGGGGTTCCCGGATAGGCGCCGTTGGCATCCACATGCACATCGAGATCCGGGTAGGCCGAGCGAACAGCCCTGACCGGCTCAAGATCCCAGCTTCGCCCACCCGGACCTGCCGGGGCGATCTTCAGCTTCACCCGCGGATATCCGGACTCCACATGCATGGCCACCTGTGCCAGCAGGTCATCGATGCTCGGCTCGATGCCCAGGGAGACCCCTGCCACCACCGTGCTGCGGGTACCGCCCAGTGCTTGGGCCAGGGACTGTCCTGCGGTCTCGGCAAAGAGCGTCCAGGCCGCCATCTCCACCCCTGCTTTGGCGAACCAGTGCCCCCGAACTTTGCCGAAGAGCTCGGAGAGCTGGTCGGGGTGCTCCCATTCCGCGCCCAGCACCGCAGGGATGAGGTACTCGGCGGCAGTGTGCCAGGCGATGGAAGTGGTCTCTGCTGCATAGAACGGTCCGGCAGGAGTGGCGATCTCACCCCAGCCGGTGGCGCCGCTGGCGTCAGTCAGCTCCACCAGCAGATGCCGCAGTGAGGACTTCCGGTGGCTGGACGTCTCAAAGGAGTGGACCAGGGGAAGCTCCACATCGTGGAGAGTGGCGTCAGTGATGCGCATAGAGAGTCAGGTCTTCTTTCTGTTCAGTCCTTCGTAAAGGTGTACACGGCAGTGTGCGGGTCGGTGCGCAGGCAGGAGATGGCAGCGTATCCCTGATCGAACAGCCCGCTGATCTGGTTGCGCAGACCGGCAGCGAGGTCCGGATCCACCGGCTTCGCGGCAGGCAGCCCCAGGTGTGCGCCGTCGTCGTCCTGCCGGAGCTCACCGACTGTCAGTGACGGGGGCGGGAAGGCAGCGGGTGCCTGGGCGGCGCCGTCGCCTTCGGGCGCCGGGGCCTGGGAGTCCGCGGCACCGCCGAAAGTCCATTCAACGGTGATCCGGTCGGTGCCGGGCAGGCCCTGGGCGTCTGGGGTGTACCACCGGCCGTTGGCTCCGAGCACATCTAGGTTGAAGTGGGCATTGCGGGCCAGCAGCGGATCATAGGTCCAGCGCATCCGCTCCGCGCCGGAGCGGGAGGCCATGGCAGCCTGCACACGCTTCAGGGACCGGCCCACGCCCTGGCCCTGAAGGACGGAGGAGACCACCGCGGCCTGCGAGAAATGGTAGATATGTGCCTCCTCGCCGACCTCCGCTGCAGTCCAGCCGTAGGCGAAGGCCAGCACCGTACCGGAAGGGTCCACCGCGCCGACCACCGAGCCGGAGTGCTTCAGCAGGGAGCTGAGCATCCTCGGGTTGAGCGATTCGTCCTCGCCTGCATATCCGAAGACACCGCGGTAGAGCTGGCATGCCTGCTTGAGTTCGCCGTAGTTGCTGAGTTCGCGCACCATGAGCCCGGAGCTGAGGACCACCCGCTCAACGGGGGAGTGGGAAGCAGAAGACATGTCTCCCAGCTTAGTCCTGCCGGTCCCCGGCTGTATGGTGGATCCATGGCTGAGAAGGTTGCATTGATCACAGGTGGCTCGCGCGGGATCGGCAAGGCGATCGCTGCGGAACTCGGCACTGACCATCACGTGCTGGTCGGCGGCACTGACCCGGACCGGGTCCACGGGGTGGTCAGTTCGCTGCGCAGCGCAGAGCCTTTTCTCGCGGACCTGAGCGACGCCGATGCTGTGGCCCGGGCCTGGGGAGCGATTGGGCTGGAGCGGTTGGATGTGTTGGTCCACTCCGCGGGCCTGGCCTGGATGCGTCCGGTGGGCGAGGCCCCGCTGGATCAGTGGCGGCAGATGTTCGAGGTCAATGTCTTCGCCGTGGCCGAGCTGACCCGGCTCACCCTGCCGGCGCTGCGTGCAGCCGGCGGTCAGGTGATCACCATCAACTCTGGCTCCGGCTACCGGTCCGGCGCAGGCAGCGCCCTGTACTCCGGGACCAAGTTCGCCCTGCGAGCCTTCTCCGATGCCCTGCGCGAGGAGGAACGCGGAAAGGTGCGGGTGACCTCGCTGCATCCCGGCCGTGTGGATACCGAGATGCAGGTGGCCCTGCAGGCCTCCTACGGGAACACCGAGTACGACGGCGCCCGGTACATTTCACCGGAGGCGGTGGCCAAGACCGCCCGGCTGGCTGTCGACAATGAGGCGGGCTCGGTGATTGAGGAGCTCACCATCCGTCCCGTCGGCGCGTGAACAGCTGATCAGAGGTCCCGGGCCGACGGCTGCCAGGCCCGCAGCTGGGCAACCTCACGCTCCACCAGGATCTCCAGGGTCACCCCACCACCTGCCCGCCGGCCTCCAGGGCGGAGTCGGAGACCTGCCCCATGAGCCCGACTTTGCCGCCGCCGTAGACGAGTCCGATGCCAGCCCACCCCAGCTCTGCGCCCAGGGTGCGGGCATCCTGCTGATAGGCAAGATCGTGACCGGATGTTCCTCCGGTGAAGACCGTGATGCGGCTCAGTTCAGTCACTCGACCATCTTATGAGTGGCGCGGCTCGGAGCCGGCGATTTCTCATCGGCACGGACCTCCTGCTAAGATTTCTAGGTCCATTCCTCCGTAGCTCAATGGCAGAGCACTCGACTGTTAATCGAGTGGTTGCTGGTTCGAGTCCAGCCGGGGGAGCGAATCCGCCCTCACCCACACGGGTGGGGGTGTTTTTTTGACCGCACTGCCGACTCGGAGCCCCATGAACACTGAGCAGCGTCCCGATATCGCCCGTCTGATCATCTCCTGCCCGGACCAGCACGGGATCGTCGCTGCCGTCTCCGAGCTCATCGCGGAGCTTGACGGCAACATCATCTCCCTGGACCAGTACTCCACCGGGGTGGAGGGCGGTCAGTTCTTCCAGCGCACGGTGTTCCACCTGCCCGGGCTGCACCAGCGGCGCCAAGAGGTTGAGCAGAGGATCCAGTCCCACCTCGCCCAGCGGTTCTCCATGGAGTTCCGCCTCTCCGAGGCCGCCCAGCCCAAACGGGTGGCGATCTTCGCCTCCAGGACTGATCATTGTCTGCTCGACCTCTTATGGCGTCACCGGCGGGGCGATCTTCCCATGCAGATTCCGCTGGTGATCTCCAACCATGCGGATCTGGAGGAGGATGTCCGCCGCTTCGGCATAGACTTCCACCACATCCCGGTGGACCGCAGCAAAAAGTCTGCCGCCGAGAAACAGCATCTTGACCTGTTGGCCGACTCTGTCGACCTCATTGTGCTGGCCCGGTACATGCAGATCCTGTCCCCGCAGTTCCTGGAGCGCGTCGGGGTGCCGATCATCAACATCCACCACAGCTTCCTCCCGGCGTTCATCGGCGCGGGTCCATATCAGAAGGCCAAGGACCGTGGGGTCAAGCTGATCGGTGCGACTGCGCACTACGTCACCGAGGATCTGGATGAAGGGCCGATCATCGAGCAGGACGTCATCCGCGTCTCCCACGCCGACGACGTCGCCCAGCTCACTCGCTTCGGGGCGGATGTGGAGCGTGCGGTGCTCTCCCGGGCGGTCAAATGGCACTGTGAGGACCGGGTGCTCCGCCACGGCAACACCACCATCGTCTTCTGAGCCCAGAGAAAAAGGGGCCGCCAGATGGCGGCCCCTACGAATGCCTGAGCGAGTCAGGCGTCGATCTCCTTCTGGCTGTCAGCCTCGGAGGTGCTCACCTGGGTGGCTGAGGAGCCAGAGGTGATCCGGATCTTCTGCGGCTGCTCCGCGGCGTAGACTCCGGCCACGCGCACCGTCAGCACCCCGGCGTCATAGTCGGCGGAGATGCTGTCCTGCTGCACAGCCTCAGGCAGATGGAGGGTGCGGGAGAAGCTGCCGTAGCGGACCTCCCGAAACCCTTCAGCCTCATTGCGGACTTTTCGCTCGCCGGAGATGGTCAGGGTCCTGCCCCCGTTGGACAGCTCAACAGAGACGTCATTGACGGGATCCACTCCGGGAAGATCCACCGCCGCGACCAGGTCTTCGTTCTCCCGGCGAGCGTCCACTGCGGGGAGGAACCCGGAGCTGCGCTGTTCGGAGTTGACCTGTGCCGGACGGGCTTGGCGGAAGAAGTCCTCGACCAGGGCGAAGGGATCGAGGCGGGTAATCGGTGAGTTGATCATGAGCGATCAGCTCCTTTCGTCGAAAGCAACTCATCACCTACAACGGTGGACAGCACCACGGCGGCGCTGTCATTGAAGAAGAACACCGTTGCGGACAGTCATATTCCCAAACTTGAGTCAACGTCACTAAAGTTTTTGCGCGTCTTGCTGTGGATGGTGGCTCTGGCGGGCGGTGCGTCCTGTCCGGGCGGTTCGGGCGTCGTCGTGCCCTGCGCTTTTAGTTACATTCGTCTTGCGTAGTGAAACTGCGAAGTGCTTAGGGTCACCTATCTTGTAGGCTGGTGGCTATGTCAACTCAGTCCGCCCCCGCCGCACCGCCCACCGCCCAGCCAGCTCGCCCCCGCAAGCCCAGGGTGCAGCGCCTCCTGGAGGTGGTGGGCACTGAGCAGCTGACCCCCCATCTGATCCGGGTGGTGCTCGGTGGTGAGCAGTTCGATCAGATCGAGTTCAAGACTGATACCGACCAGTACATCAAGCTGCTCTTCGCGGACCCGGCGCTGGGGCTCACCCGCCCCTATGATCTGGAGGCTCTCCGGCAGGAGCTGTCTCCGGAACAGCTGCCGGTGACCCGCACGTACACCATCCGGCGCATCGATCGTGAGCAGAAGCAGATCTGGGTGGACTTCGTCATCCACGGGGACCACGGGGTCGCCGGTCCCTGGGCAGCCCAGGCGCAGCCAGGGGATACGATCAGTTTCTTCGGTCCCGGCTCCGGGTACGCACCGCGGGCAGACGCTGACTTTCATCTGATGGCCGGGGATGAGACTGCTCTGCCGGCCATCGCGGCAGCTGTGGAGAGCCTGGACGCTGGGGCGCGTGGCCTCGTGGTGTTGGATGTCGCCAATGCGCACGAGCACATCCCGCTTTCGGCGCCGGAGGATGTAGAGGTGCGCTGGCTGCACCGCGGCGGGGACTTTACCCCGGAGAACGCCCGGCTCGCTGAGCACCTGCAGAGCATCGAGCTGCCCGCAGGTGATGTGCAGGTCTTTATCCACGGGGAGCGTGAGCAGATGAAGCTCATTCGGCGGCTGCTGGTGAACGAGCGGGGCCTTGAGCGCCGCGGCATGTCGCTCTCTGCCTACTGGGCATACGGCCGGGCAGAAGATGCGTTCCAGGCCGAGAAGCGGACGCCCATCGGCAAAATCGATCCAGAGTAGTGATGGCCAGTCCCGGCGGCGGGCTGAGGCTTCAGCCGGAGACCCCGGCGCTGGTGCCGATGATCAGCGCAACGATCATCCAGCCGACCAGCACCAGCACGGTGACAGCAGAACAGATGCCGCCGAAGCGGGTGTGGCCCTGAAGCCGGTGGTCGGCACGGTCACGCATGGTGCCCGAGATCAGCAGGAACAGATCGATGACGGTCCACGCGCCGACGACACCGAGCATAGACAGCCCGATCATGGACATCTCGAGAACCAACAGCACCGCACCTGCGATGAACATTGATGTCTTCAGCACCGCGGTGGGGAAGTAACCCAAGTAGTAGCGCTGGGCACCGATGGGTCCCAGGAACAGGGCAAGGGCCCAGGCGAGAAGAAACTTCTTCTCCGACAGCGGCTGATTCTCGAAGGCCAACCGGTCCTGATCGGTGTACGTGTTCGCGTAAAGCTCGTCAAAATCATAGTCACCGGACATCATGGATGATTCTACTCCCCGCCCCGACTGTAGGATCAGCCGCCCGCACGGGGCCCAGGTGGTAGTTTGGAAGTGATTATCCGCTTATCAACTATGGATGGAGGCGCTGTCTTGGCGCAGCACACCAAGAGCCCGGCCTCGAAGCCTTCGCTGATCGAGATGGTGAAAGTTCTGGCACGCCTGGGGCCCAAGCAGATCAACGATGAGATCACCTTGGCTGTGGCTCAGCTGAAGGCCAAGGGTGTGGCCGCCGGTATCGCGGCGGCGCTGATGGTGGTCGGTCTGGTATTCGTCACCTTCCTGGTGGTGGCCCTGATCGTGGCGGCCATCGCCGGCTTCTACGCTGCTGGATTTCGCCTCTGGGCGGCTGCGCTCATTGTGGCTGGGGCGTTCTTGCTGATCGCGCTGCTGTTCGCACTGATCGGTTTGGTGAAGCTGAAGCGGGCCATGCCCCTGGCACCGGAGGACGCTATCCGCGGCTTCCGCCTCGATCTCGGTGCAGCCCGGGAAGGCACCAGCTTCGATCCCAAGTCCTTGGACCGGGCAGACGAGGAGCGCCGTCAAGCCAAAGAGCGGGCCAAGCGCGAGCGGGCTGAGCAGAAGAAGCGTGACGCCAAGACTCCCGGGGCCGGTGATCCGAAACAGCCCAGCTACTCAGAGCTGCTGCGCCGCACCGCACTGCGCCGTGATCATATTGCCGGGCTGCAGGACCAGATCCGGACCCGGTTTCCGAAGAAGAAGCCGGCGGACGATGAGCTGGCCAGCTCCCCGATAGCACAGGCGGCGCCGTCGCCTTCCCACGGTGCAGCTGAGGAGCAGGCATCCGGCGCCAAGGAGTTCTTGGCTCAGCGGTGGAAGCCGCTCACCGTGGCCGCCGGATCGGCTGCCGCTGCCGGGGCATTCCTGCGTGAGCTGATCAGGAAATAGACTTAGCCCCGTGAGAATCATTGGTGCCGGGACCCGCGAGGGTTTCGAGTACACCGTCAGAGAGACGTTCTGGACTGTGCCGAACGTCATCACGGTTCTGCGGTTCCTGCTGGTTCCGGTGTTTGTGCACTTCGTGAGTCAGGTCGAGTACATGACGGCGTTCTGGGTGCTGGTCGCACTGGCCGCCACCGACTGGATCGACGGGTTCATCGCCCGGTTCTTCGACCAGATGTCCACTGTAGGCCGTTGGCTCGACCCGTTGGCCGACCGGCTGGCTATGGTGATTGTGACCCTGACCCTGGTCTACTTCGAGATTGCCCCGGAATGGCTGATCTGGGCGATCCTCATTCCGGATTTGGTGCTTTTTGCGAACTCTGCCCTGCTGTTCGCCGGAAGCCCGCATCTTCCCGTCTCCGGAATGGGGAAGGTGCGCACCGCCTGCCTGATGATCAGCCTGCCGATGCTGCTGCTGGCTGAGCTGCCGGAGTTCTCCGGATGGCTCGGCGGGCTCTTCCCGCTGGTCGCCGACTCCCTGCTGGTTGCCGGGGCAGTCATGCATGTCATCGCCTCCATCGACTACTTCATCCAGGCCCATGCCAAGTTCCGCCGGTTGCGCACAGCCGGCATCAATACCTGGCGCCGCAGCAGCTGGGCGAAGCTTGGGGTGCGTGTGTCTCCGCGCGATCCGTTGCTGTACCCGGACCAAGAAGGCCGGGCACCCGCAGCGTCGGCGGCCCCTGAGCAGCCGCAGGACAGCGCGGAGCGGCAGGGAGGACGCAGCGTCAGTGAGTGACCGTCCACCCCTGAGGATACTCATCGCCGCTGATACCTACCCTCCTGATATCAACGGCGCTGCTGTGTTCGGCCACCGGCTGGCCAAGCATATGGCCGCCCGCGGCCATCAGGTGCATATTGCCGCGGCCAGGACCGGCCCCGGGCCGGATACGGTGGAGCAGCGCGACGAGGCGACAGTCCACCGGTTCCGGTCCTTCAAAGCGCCCACTCACGAGTACTACCGTCTGTGCCTGCCTTGGCTGGTGGAGCCTGCCATGCACCGGCTGGTGCAGACAATCCAGCCCGATGTGGTCCACGTGCAGTGCCACTACATGATCGGCAAGGCAGCGATTCTCGCCGCCGAGGCTGCCCGGGTGCGCACCGTGGCGACCAACCACTTCATGCCCGAGAACTTGGACCCTTTCCTGCCGTTCCCCCAGTGGTTCAAACGGATTGTGGCCAAGAACTCCTGGAAAGACATGAGACGGCTCATGGGCAAAGCAGCCGTGGTGACCACCCCCACCCCGCTGGCGGCCGAGACGATGCGGGTCAAAGGCGGGTTCGACCATGTGCTGCCGCTGTCCAACGGGATCGATGTGGACTACTACAGTCTCCGGCCCGGCGAGAGGATCCCGAAGCGGGACAGGCCGACGGTGCTGTTCGTGGGACGGCTCGCGGTGGAGAAGAACGTGGATGTGCTGCTGGAGGCAGTGGCCAAGACTGACCCGTCTCTAGAGATCACTGCGGAGATCGTCGGTGACGGTGAACAGCGCGACGCGCTGCGCGAGCAGGCTGCCGCGCTCGGCATCCAGGAGCGGGTGGTCTTCCGAGGCTTCCTGGACGAGGCCCCTCTGCGTGAGGCCTACATCGCAGCAGATGTCTTCTGCCAACCCGGCACCGCGGAGCTGCAGTCATTGGTCTCGCTGGAGGCGATGAGCGCGGCCAATCCGGTGGTGCTGGCTGATGCACTGGCCTTGCCGCACCTGGTGGCCGAGGGGGAGAACGGCTATCTGTTCGAGCCGTTCAACAGCGACCAGCTGGCGCAGCAGCTCAACCGAGTCTTCCGCAAGACGCCGCAGCAGAGGGCGGCAATGGGCGCGCTGAGCCGCGAGAAGGCCGGCCAGCACGCCATCGGCAAGACCATGGCAGCGTATGAGGCGCTCTACTACGGCTCTGATTGGGTCGACACCTACCAGTTCGAGTACTAGGGCGCGGCCGGCTGTGCCAGCTGCGTGGCTAGTGCGATGAGCCGGTCGGCGGACGCCGCCCAGGAATAGTCCTGGCTGCGCTCTCTGGCCGCACGGCTGGCCGCAGCAAAGGTGCGGGGGTCCTCCAGAGCGTGTACGGCGGCAGCGAAGGCCGCGTCGTCGTCCCTCACTACCTGCGCTCCGTAGTGGTTTCTGGCGTTCCCGGTCACCTCGGTGAAGATCGGCAGGTTGGAGGTGATCACCGGTGTACCGTGGCTGAGCGCCTCCACCACCGGCAGGCAGAACCCCTCGGCCCGGGACCGGGTGACCAGGGCTGTGGCCCGCCGCAGCAGCTGGTGGTAGTCGGCCTCAGCGATTCCGTCGTGGAAGACCAGTTGGCCGGGCCGTTCTGCCAGCGCGCTCAGCTGTGCCCGCTGCGCAGGGCTGACGGGAGAACACAGGTGCAGCCGGTAGCAGGGAAGCCGGTTCAGGCCGGCAATGAGTGCAGGAACGTTCTTGTACCCCATGAAGGACCCCATGTAGACCAGGTCTCTCTCCGGGCGCTGATCCGGATCCCGCGGGGTCTGCACCGGTGGGGGAGCATTGGGGATCAGGTGCACCGGGCGAGCCGTCAGCCGGTGCTGGGCGATCAGCTGCGCTGTGGTCTCTGAGACAGTGGCCACCGCATCGGCTCGGTTCAGCGTCAACCGCTGCGGGGCATAGCTGACGTGGTAGAGCCGCCAGCCCAGCCGGACTGGGCCGGGAAGGTTCCCAGGGGGTGTGCGGTGTTGGTAGTAGATGAGGTCGTGCAGGGTCAGGATCAGCCGGTAGCGCCGCCCTAAGCTGCCCATGGTCTGCATGGGTGAGAACACCACATCGGGGCGGTGGGGGTTGATCTGCCGGGCGACGAAGGGTTCGCGCGCCGAGGTGGGTGAGCTGATGCGCAGATGGGGAAGATCCGGCAGCAGAGCCAACTGATCAGGATCGTGGATCAGCATGGTGACCTCTGTTCGCTCGGCCGCGGTCTGCGTCAGTGAGGCGGTGTAGCGGGAGATGCCGTCGTGCACACGCGTGCGGACATACCGGCAGTCGATGAAGAGCCTCATAGCCATAAGTCTCGCATTCGTAGAATTCTTATGGCCTGACATGGGACGATGAACTGTGATGACGTCACCGAACCCCATCGCGCGCGAGCTTTGGATCGACGCTGCCTTCTCCGCCCGGGTGCGCCGGAGGGCAGTGCCCGAACCCGGGCCCGGCGAGGTGCTGCTGGAGACTGAGATCTCCGGCATCTCCCCCGGCACGGAGTCTCTAGTCTACCGGGGAGAGGTTCCGGCGGCGGTGGCACCGCTGATGGCCGCCCCGCACCAGCTCGGCAGCCTGCCCTATCCGGTCTCCCACGGATACCTCAATGTCGCAGTGGTGCGCCAGGGGCCGCCGGAGCTGGTCGGACGGCGCGTCTTCACCCTGGGTGGGCACCGCAGCCACCTCGTCGTCCCCGTCTCTGCCTGCCATCGGCTGCCCGAGGACATGCCGAGCCAGCGTGCACTGCTGACCGGGATCGCCGAGGTCGGGCTCAACGCGGTCTGGGAGGCCCAGGCCACCCTCGGCGACCGGGTGGCAGTGGTCGGTGCCGGGCTGGTCGGACTGAGCACCGCGCTGCTGCTCTCCGGTCTGAGCCCCAGCAGGTTGCAGGTGGTCGAACTCGATGCCGCCCGCCGAGCCTATGCCGCTGAGCTCGGTCTTGAGGCGGTGGCTCCTGGGCAGGCTGCAGGGGACAACGATGCGGTGTTCCACACCTCCGCGACCGAATCGGGACTTTCGCGGGCACTGGAGATCACCGGCGACGACGGCGCACTGATTGAGATGTCCTGGTACGGCAGCAATGCGCCCTCTGTTCCGCTCGGTGCGGATTTCCATGCCCGCAGGCTCAAGGTGCTGGCCTCTCAGGTCGGCGAGGTGGCCGGGCCCAAACGGCTGCGCCGCACCCGGAAGCAGCGCCTTGCCTGTGCGCTGAGCATGCTGGATGCCAGGTTCGACGCTCTGGTGACCGGGTCCTCGCCTCTGGAGGAGCTTCCGGGGGTGCTGGATGCTTTCGCGCATGGGGCAGACTGGACCCGTGATGAGTTGCTGCATGTGGTGACCTATCGCCCCACCGATACCCAAGGAGAGCCATGATGTTCCAGCAGACGCCCATCTTCCGGGTCAGTGTTGACGATCACGTGATGATTGCGCACTCGCTTCCCGGGGAGTTCTTCGGCCCGGCACAGCAGCTCCACGGTGCCACCCTGGCCATCACCGCCACCTTTGAGCGCGTAGGGCTCGATGAACATGGTGTGGTGATCGACATCGGACTGGCCTCCGAACTGCTCTCCACGGTGCTGGACCGGTTTCGGTACCAAAACCTGGATGAGCACCCGGACTTTTTGGAGAAGATCTCCACCACAGAGGTGGTCTGCCACTATGTGATCACTCAACTGGCTCAAACACTGCCGGCCGGTCACGGGCTGCGTGGCTTGGAGGTTTCCGCTGATGAGCACCCCCGGGCGCGTGCTTCAGCGAGGGTTGAGCTCGGCTGATGCGCAGCCCGGGCATGATGCTCTCAGCAGCGCAGAGGAGACCGGCCGGTGGAATAACTCCGCGCTGTGCCGAATCCCGCAGCGTCGCAGCCCAGGTTTTCCCGACCTCAGATAGGATGGAGCGGCTGCCGATGCGATGCAGAGGCGGCCGGGGGGAGTTAGCTCAGTTGGTTAGAGCAGACGACTCATAATCGTTTGGTCGCGGGTTCAAGTCCCGCACTCCCTACTCTGAGGTTCTGGTCAGGGCCGTTTCGTCCGGGTGAATGCGGACATGCCGGTAATGTCGCGGCCGACAATCAGTGCCTGCATGGAGTCGGTGCCTTCGTAGGTGGAGACCACTTCCATGTCCGTCAGGTGGCGGGCGATGTGGTTCTCCAGCAGCAGTCCGTTGCCGGCAAGCATGTCACGTGCTGTTCTGCACATCTCCAGGGCCTTGCGCGAGGTGGTCATCTTCACCAACGAGGCCATCGCGGTGGTCAGCTCTTCGCGCTCCTGCAGCTCAGCCATACGAGTGCACATCAGCTGCATCGCTGTCAGGTCAGAGAGCATGGTGGCAAGCTTCTCCTGCACCAGTTGGTAGCTGCCGATGGGGCCGCCGAACTGTTCACGGAACAGTGCGTATTTGGCAGCGATCTCGAAAGCTGCCATACCATGGCCCACCGCTTCCCAGGAGGCGCCGCCGCGTGTGGCGCGCAGCACACGGTTCACCCCGGAGAAGGATTCGCAGTGTTCCAGCCGATTCTCCTCGCCAAGCCGCAGGTTGTCGATGACGATGTCGGCCTGGTTGATGGCCCGTTTCCCGACCTTGCCGGTGATCACCGTGGGGGAGTAGCCGCCGGGGTAGGTGCCGTCCTGCCGCTTCTCCACCACGAAGGCTTTGACGTCTCCGTCGGCCTCGTCCCGGGCGAAGAGCACGATGACGTCTGCGGCGTGTCCGTTGCCGATCCAACGCTTGTGGCCGTTGAGCACCCAGCCGCCTGTCTCGCGCCGAGCCGAAGTCTCCAGGGACACCGAGTCAGATCCGTGCGTGGGCTCGGTCAGGGCGAATGCGCCGGTCTTCTCGATCGCGGCCAGAGCCGGCAGCCACCGTTGGCGCTGTTCCTCGTTGCCGAGCATGTAGATCGACCCCATGCACAGGTTGGAGTGCACACCCAGGAATGTATTGACCGATCCGTCAATACGGCCCATCTCCCGGGCAACCAGTCCGGCCTCCTGGCGGGACAGGCCGGGACATCCGTAGCCGGGGATGAAGGTGCCGATGATGCCCAGTTCGGCCAAGCCCGGCAGGACTGCCTCAGGGAACCGGGCCTTCTCCCAGGCCTCGTTGATGATCGGCTCCACATGGGTGCGGCCGAAATCACGGACCCGGTCGCGCAGGGCACGGGCAGCATCGGAGAGATCGTTGTCCAGCAGGAAGTAGTCGGGGTCCTCGATCATATGGGTCATGGCGCTGTCTTTCGGATGAGATATCGGTTGGTTCTGCGGGGCTGACGCCCGTCTCGAGCCACGAGTTCGGCTCTACGAAGGTCAATGCGGGAGATGCTCAAGAGCGCGCTCGGCAGCAGTTTGCACAGGCTCCTGGTCCAGCCAGGCCAGCACGTCCTCGTGATCGGCGCCCAGCAGCGGAGGGGCCTTGTCGTAGCGGGCAGGGGTTCGGCTGAAGCTCACCGGATGCTTGATGGCCGGCACCGAGGTGGTGCCGGAGCCGGCCTCGACCACCGGTTTGAGTCCAAGGCTTTGGGCGAACTGGATGCCCTCGTCGATACGCAGGATCGGTGAGCAGGGTATGCCAGCCTCCTGGAGCAGCCCGAACCACTCGTCGGCAGTGCGCGATGAGAGTGCCCGGACCAGCAGCCTGCGCAGCTCTCCTCTGTTCTCGTTGCGGTCAGCCATGGTCTGGAACCGGGAGTCCTCTGACAGCTCGGGTGCGCCCAGGCAGGTGACCAGCCGGGTGAACTGGCGGTCGTTGCCGCAGCAGATGATGATGTTCCGGTCTGCTGCGGGGAATGGACCGTAGGGATAGAGGCTGGGGTGATCGTTGCCCATCCGTGAGGGAACGTTGCCTGCTGCGGCGAAGCCTCCGGTCTGGTTGACCAGGCCCGAGAGAGCCGAGGACAGCAGATCCAGCTCAAGATGCTGACCCTGTCCCGACCGGTCGCGTTCGTAAAGTGCTCCTAGGATGCCCACTGCAGCGTGCAGACCGGTCATCACGTCGAATATGGCAACACCGGCTCGCTGGGGTTCGCCGTCGGGCTCTCCAGTGATGGACATGGCACCGGAGACCGCTTGGGCCAGCAGATCATAGCCCGGCATCGTCCTGCCCTCAGCGGTCCCGAAGCCGGTGATGCTGGCGTGGACGATCTGCGGCCACCGAAGTCCGACGCTCTGGGGGTCCAGCCCGAAACGGTCCAGGCTGCCCGGTTTGAAGTTCTCCACGAAGACATCTGCCCGGTCGATCACCCGGTAGGCGGTCTCCAGATCGGACTCGTCGTTGAGGTCGAGCACTATGGAGCTCTTGTTCCGGTTCACCGACTGGTAGTAGGTGCTCACCCCGTCACGGTGCGGGGGGAGCCACTGACGCGTGTCATCACCTCCGGGCCCTTCAATCTTGATCACGGTGGCCCCCATGTCCGCCAGCAGCATGGTGCAGTACGGGCCAGCGAGCACCCGTGAGAGATCTGCCACCACGACCCCCTCCAAAGGGCGGCTCGCTGCGGTGTGGCTGTGTGTGGGGTTGGGTATGGTCATCGTCTTCCTTCGTCGGTCTGAGCTGGCTGGTCAGAGACCGGCCCCATGCGGTCGCTCGCAAGCGCCAGTGGCAGGCGAGTGCCTCTTACCAAACCACGCGCATTCTGAGCGGTCCAATACTTCTTGTCGCCTCGTTATTGCGGCCCGGGCACCAATCGCCTGCGAGGGAAGACAGGCGTTGTCAGCTCACGTGCTGTAGGTGTACCAGCCCTCGCCCGTCTTCCGCCCATATTTGCCCTTCTCATACAAGCGTGTGACGGACTCAGCAGGCAGGCTGCCGGGGTCGCCGGTCTGCTCGTATTCGGCCATACGGATCAGATAGACCACGTCAATGCCCACCAGATCCATCAGCTCGAAGGGCCCCATCGGGTGCCTCAGCGCGGTGCGGGCCGCTCGGTCGATGTCTTCAACATCGGCAATGCCCTCATCGTGCAGACTCAGGGCCTCACGCCGAATGGCGTTGAGAAGGCGGTTCGCCACGAATCCTGGGATCTCTCGCCGCAGCCGCACCACCGACTTGCCGAATGCTTCTGCCAGGGCGGTGACAGTATCCACCGTCTCTGCCGACGTCTCCGGATGGGGTACGACCTCAACACACTCCATGATCAGTGCGGGATTGAAGAAGTGCATGTTGCACACCTTCTCCGGACGACCGGTGGCATCTGCGATGCGGGAAGAGACGATGTTGGAGGAGTTGGTGACCAAGACAGTGCGTTCCGGCGCCACCGCGTCCAGGCTGGTGAAGAGGCTTCGCTTCACCGCGAGGTCCTCTACCGCGGCCTCGATCACGAGGTCCGTGCTGGCCACCGCCGCGTCCCGGTCGGTGGTGAAGGTCAGCCGATTCTTCGCCGCGGTCACATCGCCGCCGTCCCGGCGTCCCTTCTCCACATCCCGATCGACCCTCTTCCACAGCTGGTCCTTGGCGAGCTCCAAGGGATCCTGGGCGATGTCCACCAGGGCCGTCTCGAATCCGGCCAGGGCGGAGACCATCGCGATCTGCGATCCCATAGTGCCTGAGCCGATCACTGTGACGTGGCGAACGTTCGTCAACGACGCCGCCCCGTGGGCGGCTCCTGCGCTGTTTTCGGAACCGCTCATCGTGTTGCCGCCTCTGGTGCTTCAACGTCGCGGACCAGCTTCTGGTTGGCGAAGGCGACAAAGCCATCCCTGGCCAGCTCGCGCCCCACCCCCGAGCGCTTCACGCCTCCGAACGGCAGATCCGGTGCCGAGCGGATCAGGCTGTTGATCCCCACCATGCCTGTTTCAATCCGGTCTGCCACCGCCCTGGCGCGCGCACGGTCGCCCGAGAAGACGGTGCCGGCGAGACCGAACACCGAGTCATTGGCCATCTGGACGGCAGCCTCCTCACCGTCCACGGAATGAACTACCGCCACCGGACCGAAGAGCTCCTCGTGGTAGGCGCGGGCCGATTCGGGTACGTCCACCAGGATGGTGGGCGGATAGAACGCGCTCTCGTCGCCCTCCTTGCGTCCGCCTACGACGATTCGCGCACCGTGGGACACCGCCTCCTGGACGTAGTCGTCAAGCTCCCGGGCACCATCGGCAGAAGACAGCGGACCCATGGTGCACTCATCTGTGGCCGGGTCGGCCGGGACGTAGGATTTCATCGCGTCCGCGAAGTGAGTGAGGAACTCCTCGTACACCGACTCGTCCACAATGAAGCGCTTCGAGGCTGTGCATGCCTGGCCTGCGTTGTAGACACGGCCTGCGGCGGCCACTGTGGCGGCCTTGGCCACGTCGGCGTCGTCAAGGACCAGGAACGGGTCGGAGCCGCCCAGCTCCAGCACACAGCGCTTGAGGGCCCGGCCTGCGGCGGCTCCGATGGCCTCACCGGCGCGTTCGGATCCCGTGAGGGAGACTCCTGCGATGCGGTGGTCGCCGATCACGCCCGCCACCTGGCCTGAGGAGATGAAGGCATTGGCGTAGCCCCCCTCGGGGACACCGGCTTCACGCAGTACCTCCTCGATGGCCAGTGCCGACTGGGGGCAGTTCCTGGAGTGCTTGACGATCACAGTGTTTCCCAGCGCCAAGTTCGGCGCGGCGAATCTGGCCACCTGGTAGTAGGGGAAGTTCCACGGCATCACGCCCAGCAGCGCTCCGATCGGCTCGGAGCGGACGACGGCGGTGCCCTCACCGGTGATCGGCAGCGGATGGTCTGCGAGGAACGCTTCCAGATGATCGGCGTAATACTCATAGATCGAGGCCACCAGCTTGACCTCATTGCGTGATTGGGTGATGGGCTTGCCCATCTCCACTGTCAGCAGCCAAGCCAGTTCGTCCACTCGCTCACGGTGGATCTCCGCGGCTCGGCGCAACGCGGCGCTGCGCTGCTGAGCAGGTGTCGCTGCCCACCGCCGCTGCGTGGCGGCAGCGCGCTGCACCAGCGTATCGACCCCGTCGTCGTCGATCTCTGGATAGGTCGCGAGGACCTCCCCGGTGGCTGGGTTCATCGAGGTGTATACACCCATGTGGTTTCCTCTTCTCAGTGGGGTCGTCTGTCGGGGCGTATGCGGCTTGGCGTCACACAGCGGATGAGGTGAGCTCCTGCTTGTGGGCCGATCCGTCCGAGGACTGGATCAGGTGGGGGTAGCCGGCCTTCTTCTCTTCGGCCAGCAGCTCCCGCATGCTGGCCAACCCGCCCAGGTAGAACAGCACGCTGGGCTTCTTGCCGGGAATGTTGGCGCCGAAGATCCAGGAGTCCACCCGGCCGAAGAGCGAGTCCTTGGCCAGCTCCTGGCAGTGCTCACTCCAGTCGGCTTCTGCCTCAGCGGTGGGCTCGATGGTCGCAATACCGTTTTGGCGCGCATGAGCGATGAGATCCGAGATCCACCCCACCTGCACTTCGATGGCTGAGGGCAGGTTGCAGAACGGACCCTTCGGGCCCAAGACCATGAACCAATTCGGAAAGCCCGGAGTGGTCATGCCTAAGTAGCTGGTCGGGTTGTCCTTCCATGCCTCATTGATGTGCACACCGTTGCGGCCGGTGAGATCCATCCGGCGATAGTTGCCGTCCACGGCGTCGAAGCCGGTGGCGAAGACGATCACATCGTACTCGCGATGGGTGCCGTCGGAGGTGCGGATGCCGGTGGGGGTGATCTCCTCGATCGGCGTGTCTGAAATATTGACAGCTTCCACATGCGGCAGGTTGAAGGTGTTGTAGTAGCCGTTGTCGCACAGCGGCCGGCGGGCGTGCAGGCCCGAGGGCATCACTTTCTTAGCGGTCTCCGGATCCTTGATGATCTCGTTGACTCGGTCCTGCACGAATTTTCCCGCCACCTTGTTCGCCTCCTCGTCGGTGGCGAGGTCACCGAAGGTGGAGAACATGAAGCGGAATCCTCCGCCTTCGTTCCATGCCTCGGTGAAGATCTGCTCCCGCTGCTCTTCGGTGTGGTCCCACAGGGAGCGGCTTACCTCGTCGATGCCAAAACCCAGGGCCGAACCGAAGACCTCGTCACGGATCGCCTCGAAGTTCGCGTGCTGCTCCTGGACCTCGCCTTCGCGCACGGGGCGAAGGCCCACCGGCACCGAGTGCTGCGGGGTGCGCACGTGCACGCCGAGGCTTGCCACCTGCGGACCCAGTGCGGTGACCACCTGCTGGCCGGTGGAGCCGGTGCCGATGACTGCCACACGCTTGCCGGTGACGTCCAGCTCTTCCGGCCATTGGGCAGTGTGCACCAGATCGCCCTCAAAGGTATCGCGGCCGGGGATCTCTGGAAGGTTCACGGCGGCGAGCAGTCCCACGGCGTTGATGACATAGGTGGCCCGTATCACCTCGTTGCTGTCTGTGGTCAGCTCCCACTGATTCGTCGCGTCGTCGTAGTGCGAAGCGGTGATTCCTGTGCCGAAGTGAAAGTGCTGGCGCAGGGCGAACCGATCGACGACTCCTTCCAAGTAGGCGAGGATCTCCGGTTGGGTCAGGTAGTTGTTCTCCCAGGTGGTGTCCTGGTACAGCTCCTTGTCGAAGAAGTACTGGTACACGTAGCTCTCAGAGTCCGACAGCGCTCCTGGGTAGCGGTTCCAGTACCACGTGCCGCCGGGACCGTGGGCGCGGTCAAAGCCGATGACATTGAGTCCTTGCTCGTTGGCGAGCTTGTGCATGGCGTAGATGCCGCCGAAACCGGCTCCGATGACGACGGCGTCGACTTTCTTGTGCGTGTCCATGGAGTTCCTCCTGTGATTCTGTGACTGCGGCCGCAGATCCCTGTGATCCGCACCACCTTGATGAACTACGGTAGGAAGTGATTCACGTCACCGGGTGTTCCACTTTGGTACAGAGCCACCACTTCTGGGGACTGTTTCATATTCGGCATCAGCCGCAGCTATTGCCGGCAACAATGCCGGAGAAGGGAAGACATCGGTGCATCGGAACGCCATCATGGATGAGACGAGGAAGTGAGGAGAGTCATGGTGAGCCGAGGCGGTCACTCAGACCCTGTGCGTGCTGCGCTGCGCAGGCTCATAGACCATGGTTTGACCGCTGATCTGGACATCGACCAGGTGGTGCCCGCGGAGATTCAGAGCAGTTGGCGGCGTTCCATAGCCTCCAAGGTCGATCCAGCCGGGGAGCCCAGGGTGGAGGACTTCGGCGCCAGAGAAGAGCTGATAAGCCAGGTTGCCGCTCGAGTGATGGACCGCTGGTACAGTTCATTGACCAACACCAGGGCCACTTTGCTGCTGGGCAATGCTGAGGGGCGGATAGTCTGGCGAAGGACCATCGACGCCCGTGATCACCTGACCCTTGATCGCGTGGGAGCGGTTGAAGGAGGTGACTTCTCCGAGTCTGCTTCAGGAACCAACGGGCTGGGAACCTCCATAGAGGCGCGGTCGCCCATCTTGGTTCGCGGCGGTCAGCATTTCCTGGAGTCGCTGCGCAATGTGGCCTGCGCAGCTGCCCCGGTCATTCACCCGCTGACCGGACGGATAGTGGGCTCAGTGTCACTGACTGTCGCCGCAGAGCAGGCCAATGACTATATGGTCGCTGTGGCCCGCCAGGCCAGCCGCGAGATCGCCGATGTTCTGCTCCACGGCTCTGACAGTGAGGATATGGCCCTTGCGCTAGCTTTCAGGAAGGCCCGGTCGCATCGACGCGGCGTGCTGGTCATGAACCGAGACGCCATCATGTCCGACCTACCTGCCCTTTCGCGGATCGACACCGAGACCCATGCCCAGATTTGGGATCAGCTGGTGGGACGTCTGGGGGGTGGTGAGCAGCGTCGCATCAACCTTCCCGAAGTGGGGCTGGCCGGATTGGTCACCAACATCGGAACGAACTCCGAGCCGGTGCTTGAACTCCGCACCACGGCTGTGGAGACCCCACCGCAACAGCGCACAGCAGCTTCGAAGGATCGCGTCGAGGCGGGGACAGCGCGGGGGACGCCGGCGCCGCCACAGGATGCCGATGATGCCGTCCGTTCTTGGTGGGAAGCGATGAATCAGGTGGCGCAGCAGGTGCCTCAGCCCCTGGCTGTGGGGGTGCCGCCAGGGTCCGACGGGCAACAGTGGGTCAGGAGGTGGTCGCAGGCGTCGGGACAGCCTGGACGGGCGGTTGTCACCGCAGCCTCTCCTCGGGAAGGGGCCCCGCACGAGGCGCGTGGCGCTCCGGCTTTCCCGCCGTTGCGTCGGCGGCGTTCAGGTCTGGCAACTCTGGTCAAGTCCTGCTACCAGGGTAAGGGTCCGGCGCCCCGATTCAGCTCTGAGGCCTTCCGCGCATTGCTCGCCTGGAGCTGGCCCGGCGACGTGGCAGAGCTGGCAGAGTTGGTCAACGGCCTTTCCCGCCGCAGCACGGGGGCGTGGCTGGTCGAGGCCACTGACCTGCCCCCGCATTTCCTGGCCCTGCCGAGGCGGGAGCTGACTCGCTGGGAACAGGCGGAGCGTGACTCGATGCTGGAGGCGCTGGCCGAAGCCGAAGGCAACAAATCAGATGCCGCCGCGCTTCTGGGAATCGGCCGGACCACCTTGTACCGAAAGCTCCGATCGTTGTCCATCGACCAGGATCAGATCGATGCCCTGGTGAAGAGACCGCTTGGTTAGACGCGTTCGTTGTGCGCGCCGGTGCCCTCCCGATAGCATCCTCGGTAATGGGCCTTACTAGGGTCCGTCATCTCTGGGCGAGGAGTTTCAGGTGCAAGGACGCAAAGGCCTGGTGCACGTGGCCCAAGCCGAGGCCTTCCTGGCAGTGGCCGAAGAGCTTCATTTCGGGCGTGCCGCAGCTCGGCTCCATATCGGTCAGCCGCCCTTGAGCAGGCTCATCAAACAGCTGGAGAAGGATGTGGGTGCCGAACTGTTCGAGCGCAGCACACGGCACGTCGAACTCACGCACGCTGGCCGGGCCCTGGTGGAGCCGGCGCAGGGGCTTCTTCGCGCAGCGGAACAGGCGCATCAGGCAGTGCTGGATGCGCAGTCCGGCGAACGGGGGCGGGTGCGTATCGGTTTCGCCGGTACTTCTGTGCACCGCGCAATGGGCGAGCTTGCCCGGCAGGTCCGGCTCAGCAGCCCGGATCTTCGCCTGGACTTCCATGGGTCACAGTTCTCCCATCTGGGGATGGAGCGGGTACTTGACGGATCGTTGGACCTGGCCATCGGGCGCTGGGACTTCATTCCCCATGAGATGGATTCGAGAGTCCTCCGGCTCGAGGAGGTTCTTGTCGCTATGCCTGCCGGTCACCGACTCGCCACCCAGGACTCTGTCCGTATGCATGATCTGGCTGCTGACCCCTGGATCTCCCTGCCCAGCGGGTTCGGCTCCGCCTTGCCCAACCGGCTCACCCAGCTGGCCATGCAGGCTGGATTCGTTCCGCGCATCACCCAGACCGCCCCTGACTCATGGACGTTGGTTGTCCTGGTGGGCGCGGGCATGGGATGTGCCATCACCCTGGATTCAGTCCGGGACAATGTGACAGCCGACGGTGCCATCTTTAAGCCCGTTGACGGCCACAATCCGCCTTTGGAGGTCCGAGCTATCTGGCATCGGAGCAATCGCAATCCCGGACTAGAGACCGTCATCAGGGCTGCGGGAATGGTGCTGCGCGAACCCAGTCCGGAAAGCGCGGAGTCCGGCGAAGGCAGGAGGCGCCGTAGTGCATCGGCGGACAGAGAGTCCAGGGGAGCGACTCGCTGACCCCCGATTTATGCCCATGAATCATCAATAGGGGGTTGATTGGTATTGGACCAGCCTGTCATGAGTTGGCACCATGATGATTGTCGCCTCATTCCGGCGATGACCCTCAGTCTGTAATCTGGAGGTTGGACAGCTCATGAGTGAATCGTTCCTCGTCGGAGGCACACGCACCCCGGTCGGACGCTACGGTGGGGCCCTTTCCGCTATGCGCCCCGACGATTTGGCCGCCCTGGTGGTCAAACAGGTGGTGACTGATGCCGGACTCGACCCGTCCGTTGTCGATGAGGTGATTCTGGGCAATGCCAACGGCGCCGGTGAGGAGAACCGCAACGTTGCCCGTATGGCCTGGATGCTGGCCGGTTTCCCGGAGACCGTGCCGGGTGTAACCGTGAACCGTCTGTGCGCCTCGGGCATGAGTGCGGTGGCGATGGCATCCCATATGGTCAAGGCCGGCGCTGCGGACATCGTGGTGGCCGGCGGCGTGGAGTCTATGTCACGGGCTCCATGGGCAATGGAGAAGCCCGCATCCGCTTTCTCCCGTCCCGGTGAGGTCTTCGACACCTCGATCGGGTGGCGCTTCGTCAACCCCGCATTCCGAGACGCCGAGCACTTCGGCGACAAATTCCTGTTCTCGATGCCCGAGACGGCCGAAGAGCTTGCAGAGGTCCACGGAATCAGCCGTGAAGACGCCGATGCGTTTGCCGTGGCCTCTCACGAGCGAGCGCTGGGTGCGATGCGAAACGGGCGGTTTTCCGAGGAGATCACTCCGGTCACTGTGCACGGCCGCAAGGGCGCTACAACAGTGGTGGATACCGATGAGGGCCCCCGCGAGGGGACGACCGCAGAGGTGCTGGACCAGTTGCGGTCTGTCGTCAAGCCCGAGGGAGTGGTCACGGCAGGCAACTCCTCGTCCCTGAACGACGGAGCCTCCGCGGTACTGGTGGTCTCAGAGGCCGCGGCAGAGAAGTATGGCCTGAGCGTTCGTGCTCGCATCGCCGGCACTGCCACCGCCGGTGTTGCACCGCACATCATGGGCATCGGCCCGGTGCCTGCCACCCAGAAGGTGCTGGAGCGGGCCCGTTGGTCGCTCAGTGACCTGGGCGCCGTCGAGCTCAATGAGGCCTTCGCCACTCAGTCGCTGGCCTGCATCCGCGGCCTCGGGCTGGACAGCGGGACCGTCAACAATGATGGTGGCGCCATTGCTCTGGGTCATCCGCTCGGGTCCACCGGCTCGCGAATCATCGTCACTCTGCTGGGCCGGATGGAGCGAGAGGGCGCGGACCGGGGCCTGGCCACCATGTGCGTCGGGGTGGGCCAGGGTATGTCTACGCTGCTGGAGAGGGTCTGATGGTGGAGAGAGGTCCTGAGACGACTGCCGATGAAGAGCACTTCCCGGGGCTGAGTGAGGTGACCGAAGGGTTCATCGCTCTTCGCGTGACCACCGACGCTGATCGGCCAGACCGGGTATGCGCCCTGATGAACCGGCCGGAGGTGCGTAATGCCATCGACCAGACAATGGTCTCTGAGTTCCACGACCTGTGTGGCTGGCTGGAGCACCATCCCCGCCTGCTGATCATGACCGGCACTGAGGTGGAGAATCCGAAGACCGGCAAGAGGCAGGGAATCTTCGCCTCTGGTGCCGATATTGAGCAACTTCGTGAGCGTCGTCGCGACGACGCGCTTCGTGGAGTCAACTCGCAGGCCTTCGATCGCATCCACCGCCTCCCGATGCCGGTGATTGCCGCGATTGACGGTTACGCCTTGGGTGGCGGGGCCGAACTGGCCTATGCCGCCGATTTTCGCCTGGCCACCACGAAGCTGAAGCTTGGTCAGCCTGAAACGGGCTTGGGGATCACCGCTGCCGCGGGTGCGATGTGGCGACTCAAGGAGCTCGTCGGAGAGCCGGTAGCACTGGAGCTACTGCTGGCTGGACGCATCCTGGACGCTGAGGAGGCATTGCAACTGCGTCTGGTCACCGAGCTGCACGAGCCGGAGGACCTGCTGACCGCGGCCCATGCGCTGGCCGATCGAATCGCGGAGCAGGACCCGCTGGCTGTACGCCTCACTAAGCAGGTCTTCCATATGCCGCGCGAGGCCCACCCCCACGTGGAGGGTCTGGCGCAGGCAATTCTCTTTGAGTCTGAGGCCAAGTTCGACCGCATGCAAGCCTTCCTCGACCGAAGGAACGCTGCCAAGAGATGAGCGGTTTTTCTGGGTGCCGAGGAGTCTCTTTGTCCAGGTGCGGCCTCGGCACCCACTCCCATGGGTGCTCAGACCAGAACCATGCCGCTGCCTGCTCCGATGATGAGGATCCGTTGACCGTAGACCCGTCCTTGTGCTGCCATAGTCCCTCCTTCTGGGATGCCGTCTGCTCTTCTGCTGGACGGTGACGGTCAGCGAGCTGGGTCTAACAGGAGCTTCATCTTCTGCCCTGCTCGCAGCGGTTCGAATCCGTCCTGCACGACGGTGCTGAGGGGGATGTCTTCCACCCAGCCGTCGGTCTTGTAGTGCCCCTGGGCCATCAGCTCGATCACCGCGGCATAGTCCTCTGCGGTATAGCAGATGGTGCCCTGGATGCGCCGTTCCCGGAGAACCAGGTTGATCAATGGGGTGGACAGAGGTTTCTCATAGATTGCCACGCTGACCAGGGTTCTCCGCTCGCCGAGACTTTCCAGAGCGGATTCGATCGCGGGAGCGACCCCTGCGGCGTCGAAGGCGGCATCAGCGCCGCGGCCGGAGGTTTGCTCGGCAATCACTTCTGGGACGTTCACCGCCGTTGGGTCCAAAGTCCTGGCACCAAGGGCCTCGATGGAGGCCCGGCGTGCCGCAGAGGGCTCAACCACGTCGATCTCGGTGAGACCCATCCCCCGCAGCGCGAACCACAAGCCGATGCCTATCGGCCCGGCGCCGTAGATCACCGCTGAACCCTGGTCAGTGATGCCGCTGAGGGTGGCTGCGTGGTAGGCCACGGCCATGGGTTCCACTAGTGCTCCCATCTCCAGCGGGACACTGTCAGGAAGCGGGTGCAGCTGTGACTGCGGCACCACGGTGTACTCGGCCATGGCGCCGTCAGCCATGAGGCCGTGGAAGCCGATGTCATTGCAGAGGTTGTAGTTGCCGGTGGTACACGGACGGCAGTGCCCGCAGCGGTAGATGGGCTCGATGGCCACGCGGTCACCCTCCTGCACAGCAGTCACTCCTGAGCCGAGCTCGACGACCGTGCCGGAGAACTCATGGCCCAGCACCAGCGGCATGCTCCTGCCGGTCAGCGGATGCTGCCCTTTGGACGGAATGAAGATTGGGCCGTCGAAGTACTCGTGCAGGTCGGTGCCGCAGATCCCGTTGCGACTGACCTTGATCTTCACCTCGCCGGCCCCAGGGCTGGGCTCGGGCAGATCTTCGATCCTGACTGTTTCTCGGTCGTGGTACACGGCAGCGCGCATGGTGCCTCCTGGTTATCTCCACAGCAGTGGGCCGGACCGGCAGTGCCAGACTGAGCCATCCCGCCAGCTGCTTGTGAGGTGAATCACTGACATGTCCCAGTCTGGATGAGATGGGGAGCAGTGCCTGTTCCGATCTGAAACACCCTGCCGGACGTCTCGGTCACGCGCTGCACTGATTCTGCTCGGGCCTAGATGCCCCGAATGATGTGTGATCTGGGATCCGTCGGCTGATCGGCTGGTCCATCATGCTGGGTGCTGTGGTGTCATGCGCATCTTCCTGCTGGATTTCTACGGCTCAAGATGATCCCGGCGATCACTACTGCTGCTCCTACGGGATGATTCCAAGCGACCCTTTCCCCAAGAATGACGGCGCCGAGGGCTACGCCGATGACTGGACTCAGATAGGTGACACTCGATGCCACAGTGGCCCCCCATCCGGCGACGATATTGGTATTCCAGATGTACGCCAGTCCTGTTCCGAAGATGCCCAACGCCATCATGCTGGCGACCACGGATGGGGACAGGGTGACACCACCCCAGTTCATGAAGGGAGCAGCGAAGAGCAGAAGCGCTGCCCCGATGGTGACCTGGATCGCCGCCACTGAGACGGCATCGACTCCCAGGGGAGAGACGAATTTTCTGAGGTATACGAACGCGACTCCGTAGCTCGCGGTAGCCAACAGGCACGCGAGCTGAGCAACCAGACTCGGACTGTTGAGGCTGTTCTCCAGCTGCCACGGAGCAAGGACCGTCATGAGCCCTGTGAGCCCGACTCCTATGCCCAGAAGTTGGAAGCGATGTGGACGCTCTGACCGGAGGGCTGCCAGCGTGATGAGCAGAGTCATGAGCGGAGTCGTCGCGTTGTAGATGCTGGCGAGTCCGGAAGGTATGTACTGCGTGGCCCATGCGAAAAGCGAGAACGGAATCACACACAAGAAGACGGACACCACGGAGATGTGAGCCCAAGTTCTTGGCTCCCTCGGGAGTCGCACCCTCAGGGCCAGGCAGAGGGCTAAGAGAGTTGCTGAGCCTAGTGTCATACGTACCACGACGACTTGTATGGGGGACAAACCATCGAGGCCGATCCTCATGAAGAGGAAACTTGATCCCCATGCCAAAGCCAAGGCGGCGAATTGAAAGGGCAACAAACGGGGGATGGTTCCGGTGGGCACTGAACGGATACTCCTGAATCATGGAGGATGGCGGCTGTGTCCTCGTTAGCCCATCGCATTCGGCGGAGAATCTCTGGCGGTTTTCAGACTTGTCCCTGAAACTGTCCATCACGTCAGGAACCACCCGGTCTTGTCGCACCGTTCCCCGCCTCCAATGCGCGAGGAGGCGATTACTCATCGAGGAGTAGGTCGTGCTGCCGCCCCTTCCAGCACCACCAAGTATTCGGAGATTCTGGATGCCGCCACGGCTGGTGATGGCCACCCACGGGCACATCTCACTGGCCGTTGACAGACGACGACGCCGGAGAGGCTCTCCACTCCATCCGCTGAGGGAACGGATCTCACCACCAGCGGGAACAGCAAGATCCGCGCCTCGGTGGCCTACCCCGAGCGGGCCTGTCGGTCGCCGAGACGGACTTCAGAGAGTTCGAGGACCAGTCCGCTCTGATTGTGAAGCAACACGATCGTGGCACGACGCCCAAGGGGCGACTGGTGCGCATCCATCAGGAAGACGTGTGTCAGGCGCTATCGGTTTTTCCCAAGGACAAGTACGAGTCCAGTGGGGGGCCTCGGGCAGCTGACATTGTCCGTCTGCTGCGCGAAACCTCCGGAGATCGTGGGGATCGCAATATCAAGCACTTCACGGACGGCCTGATTGCGAACTATCTCCTGGGTGCCCTCGATGCTCATGCGAAGAACTACGGGGTGATGCTCTCCGGTGATCAGGCGAGGCTGGCACCGCTCTACGACGTCGCCTCCGGTTATCCCTATGACTCATCGACGCAAACAGGGCTGAGGTTCGCGGCGATGAGGATCGGCAAAGAGTCACAGTTCGGAAAGATCGAACCTCGGCATTGGGAACGTTTCGCTGCTGAGACTGGTCTCGATCCGAAGGCGCTCTGCGCTCGGGTCTATGAGCTGGCCACGATTCTCCCTGACGCGGTCAGTGACACGATCCGAGCCGAGGCGCCTGCAGCCGATGAGTTGGGTCGGCGACTGCTCGACAAGCTTGCTTGGATGTGTGAGGTTGCGCAGAACTACTATCGGGACTTCGACGCGATTCTTCCTGCCAGCCCTGCAGTCGGCACGTAAGTGCCCGTCCCCTCCGCGGGAACCATCCTCTCCTGATGGATCAGGCACATGAACCCTGCGGCCTGAGTCGTCACGCTCACGGGTCACGCAGTGGCAGCAGTACTGAGGGTTCGAGTTCGCCGAGGAGCAGCAGGGGGTTGATGTAATCGCCGTGGAGGCGGACGCCCCAGTGGAGGCAGGGCTGGGCTGTGGCATTCTCGGCTGTGCAGTGGGGGCTGCCGTCGTCGTAGCTGCTCAGGGATGCGACGGTCTGGCCAGTACTGACCTGATCGCCGACCTCCATTTCGGATTCCACCGGTTCGAAGGAGCTGATGTAGCCTGCTCCGTGATCGATGGAGAGGACTTCACGGTCGACGACGACGCCGGAGAAGCTCACCACTCCATCAGCAGGGGAGCGAATGTCGCCGCCGGCCGGAGCCGCCAGGTCTATTCCGCGGTGACCTGGTGCCCACGGTGCCGGCGGAGCGGCGAAATCCTCCACCACTTGTCCCTCCGCCGGTCTCGCCCACACCGGGTGCCCGGCCCCAGCAGAGGCCGGAGGGACCCCGAACAGTGTCATCATCACCAGCAGCACCATCAGCAGCTGTCCCGGCCGCGGCCACCACAGCACAGGCTGTCCGGAGGCCGGAAAGGGTGTCGGCGCCGTCGTCATCTCTGCAGTGTCCATAGCACCAGGCTGGATGGCTCTGCCAGGACTTTGAGCAAACAGGCCCGGAATTGGGGAGTGCCCGGCGCGCCGCCGTGGTGGGCACTCAGTTGGGGAAAACTCTGCTCCCGCGCTAGACTGACCGAAGCAGTTTGACTGCGCGCGCCTTGAGGTGCCCGCAGAAAGGCTGACTACGCGCGTGGAAAGCTCGCCTGAGGTTGAGGCGGGGTGTTCCCTTCGGTCCATTCCAATCTGCTCTGACCAGCAGTGCTGTGTGTACGGGAACACCGGGCGAAAGCCTCTGCCCACGCTAGGAGCCCGGGAGAACCGGGCACGATGAAGGAGCGGACAAAGAGGCTCCGGCTTGCGCAGGCACGCTGGCGCCGGCTCCTTCAACGACTGCAACCGACAAAACAACACAGCCGGTGCTGCACAGTGTCAGATGGCCTCGCCTTCACGGGCGAAGCGACCTGACAGCTCGTGTTCAAAGCCCGGCACTGAAAGGACATCATGCCTGTCGTCACCATGCGCCAGCTGCTCGACTCCGGTGTGCACTTCGGTCACCAGACCCGCCGCTGGAACCCCAAGATGAAGCGCTACATCTTCACTGAGCGCAACGGCATCTACATCGTCGACCTTCAGCAGTCGCTGAGCTACATCGACCGTGCCTACGAGTTCATCAAGCAGACGGTCGCCCACGGCGGCTCGATTCTGTTCGTCGGCACCAAGAAGCAGGCCCAGGAGGCCATCTCCGAGCAGGCCACCCGCGTGGGCCAGCCCTATGTGAACCACCGCTGGCTCGGCGGCATGCTGACCAACTTCCAGACCGTCTCCAAGCGCGTGCAGCGCATGAAGGAGCTGGAAGAGATCGACTACGAGGACGTCGCAGGGTCCGGCCACACCAAGAAGGAACTGCTGCTGCTGCAGCGGGAGCTGGAGAAGCTCCAGGCCAACCTGGGCGGCATCCGCAATATGAACAAGACTCCTTCGGCAGTCTGGGTGGTGGATACCAACAAGGAGCACCTCGCTGTCGATGAGGCCCGCAAACTGGGCATTCCGATCATCGCCATCCTCGACACCAACTGCGACCCTGATGAGGTCAGCTACCCGATCCCTGGCAACGACGACGCCATCCGCTCGGTGGACCTGCTCACCCGCGTGGTCGCAGACGCCGTGGCTGACGGTCTGATCGCCCGCGAGGAGAAGCGCGGCGGTGGCTCCGGATCCGCTGCAGAGCCGATGGCCGAGTGGGAGCGCGAACTGCTGGAGAAGCACGCCGCCGAGCAGAACAGCGCAGCACAAGACAGTGCAGCGCAGAAGGTCGACGAGCAGCCGGCTCAGGCCTCGCCGAGCACTGAGAACGACGCCGCAGCCGAGTCAGAGACCGGCGAAGACGAGGTTCCCGTCAACGCTGACGCCGGCGAAGCGGTCGAGACCACCGACAGTTGAGCCAGCAGGGCCCCGCAAGATCCTGAGGATGTTGCGGGAAGCTCGTGAACGCTGATCCTAAAACATCCGACTGATCCTTAACTGAGAGGACACCAGACACCCATGGCGAATTACACCGCTGCCGACATCAAGGCGCTGCGTGAAAAGACCGGCGCCGGCATGATGGACGTGAAGAAGGCCCTCGACGAAGCCGACGGCAACGTCGAGAAGGCCATTGAGGCTATCCGCATCAAGGGCCTGAAGGGGGCCGCCAAGCGCGAAGGCCGCTCTGCTGCAGAGGGCATCGTGCTGGCGAAGGTGGTCGACGGCACCGCCGGCTACCTGCTCGAGGTCAACGCCGAGACCGACTTCGTCGCCAAGTCCGACAAGTTCGTCGGCCTGGCCGAGAGGATCATCGACGTGGCCGTGGCCAACCAGCTCGACTCGGTCGAGGCGCTGCTGGAGGCCGAGGTCGAAGGCAAGAAGGTCTCCGATTACGTGACTGAGGAAGGTGGTGCCATCCTCGGAGAGAAGATCGTGGTGCGTCGCCTGGCCAAGGTCACCGGCTCCTACGTGGACGCCTACCTGCACAAGACCTCCAAGGACCTGCCGGCTCAGGTCGGTGTGCTGGTGGCAGTCGACGCCGACACCGAAGAGGCCAAGACCGCAGCCCACGACGTGGCTGTTCACGCCGCTGCCTTCGCCCCGGCCTACCTCACCCGGGACGAGGTGCCGGCTGACACGGTGGCCAATGAGCGTCGCATCGCCGAGGAGACCGCACGGGCTGAGAACAAGCCCGAGCAGGCAATGCCGAAGATTGTGGAAGGCCGCACCAACGCGTACTTCAAGGAGCATGTCCTGGTGGACCAGCCCTTCGCCAAGGACCCCAAGCAGTCGGTGGCCAAGGTCCTGGAGACTGCCGGCACCACTGCGGTGGCCTTCGCCCGCTTCCGTGTGGGCAATCCCTGACCTGACCTGTCCAGCCGGCTCACGGCTCAACGGGCCTCAGAGTCAGCTGCAAAGGGTTAGACTTACCCCTAGCGTCTGACCGACAGCTTGAGGTGTGAAGGTCAGCGGAAGTTGACCGAGGGCCGGGGCGGCTTTGCCGTCCGGCTGAACGAGCGCAGAGGGGGTGACCATCCGGTTGAGATGGTCACCCCCTTTTCGTCTGCCTGCCACAGGCTGCATACTCTTGTTGGCCCGGCGCAGCGCTGCAGCGCTGCGCGAGACCTACAACGCTATGCCGCAGAGCACCGAGGAGAACATCTGATGACAGAGACAACACCCAGCAGGCGCCGTGTGCTGCTCAAGCTCTCCGGTGAGGTTTTCGGAGGGGGCGCGGTGGGCGTGGATCCTGCCACTGTGCGCGGAATCGCTGAGCAGATTGCTGCGGTGCGCGACCAGGTGGAGGTCTCCGTCGTCGTCGGCGGCGGCAACTTCTTCCGCGGCGCAGAACTGTCCAAGGCCGGTATGGACCGTGCCCGGGCCGACTATATCGGTATGCTCGGCACGGTGATGAATGCCCTGGCTCTTCAGGACTTCCTGGAACAGTCCGGGCAGCCGACTCGCGTTCAAACAGCGATCGGCATGGCGCAGGTGGCCGAGCCCTATATTCCTCTGCGGGCCATCAGGCACATGGAGAAGGGCCGGGTAGTGATCTTCGGCGCCGGGGCGGGTATGCCGTATTTCTCCACTGATACCGTCTGCGCCCAGCGGGCGCTGGAAGTTGGCGCAGACATGGTGCTGATGGGGAAGTCGGGGGTCGACGGGGTCTACTCCGCTGATCCGCGGAAGGACTCCAACGCCCAGAAGCTGGACCGGCTCACCTACACTGATGCCCTGCTGCGTAACATCCGGGTCATGGACCAGACCGCGATGACCATGTGCAACGACAACGGCTTGGATATGAGAGTCTTCGGCATGGAGGTCCAGGGCAACGTCACCCGTGCTCTTCTGGGGGAGGACATCGGCACCCTGGTCACGCCGTGAGCTGGTCCTGCACCTACTCGGTGTTTCTTCCAGGGAACCCCGATCTTAGGGTCCTCGCAGTCCGCTGGCCCTCACGCCTGAAAGCGAGTTCTCGGCGTCGTGCTTAACCGCCCGATAGACTGTGGGCCAAGACCCTAACGCGCAAGGAGAGACCGTGACTGAAGAGACCCTGCTCGAGGCTGAGGAGCAGATGCAGAAGACCGTGGAGGCCACGTCTGAGGACTTCGCCACTGTGCGCACCGGACGGGCCAACCCTTCCCTGTACTCCAAGGTGCTGGTGGACTACTACGGTGCCCCCACGCCCCTGCAGCAGTTGGCCTCCTTCAACACCCCGGACGCCCGCACCATCCTTATCACCCCCTACGACGTCTCCGCCATGCGGGACATCGAAAAGGCTCTCTCGGACTCAGAGGTCGGCGCCAACCCGTCGAATGACGGCAAGCAGATCCGCATCACCATGCCGGACCTGACTGAGGAGCGGCGCAAGGAGTACGTCAAGCTGGTCAAGTCCAAGGCTGAGGACCACAAAGTGTCGGTGCGCAATGCCCGTCGCAAGGCCAAGGACGCCATCGACAAGGCAGTCAAGGACGGCGAGATCGGCGAGGACGACGGCGATCGGGCGCTCAAAGAGCTCGACGGCCTGACCAAACAGCACACCGAGCGCATTGATGAGATGGCCAAGCGCAAAGAGGCAGAGCTGCTCGACGTCTGAGCTGATGATGACTTCCCAAGAGAGCGATCCAGCGCCCTCAGGCACCGGGACATCGGCGAGGGAAGAGCGCGAGCGCCTGTTGTCCGGCGTCGAACCCAGGGTTGACCCTGAGCCGAAGCAGCAGAGCAAGGCCGGGCGAAATCTGCCTGCGGCCATTGCCACTGGTGCGGTGCTGCTGGTTCCGGCTGTCTTCGGTATCTTCTGGTTCCAGCCCCTGCTGATCGCCGTGTGGATCGTGGTGCTGTGTATGGGGGTCTGGGAGGTGGCACGGGCCCTGGAAGCCCACCACACTGAGGATTCTCCGCGGCTGAGAATCCCCAAGATCCCGCTGTACTTGGGGGCTGCGGCGATGCCGGTGGCCGCTTACTGGGGTGGTGTGGAGGCGCTGACCCTGGCGCTGATGATCACCGGAGTCGCAGTGCTGATCGGTGCAGCGGCCTGGCGAGTGCCGGACCCTGGTCGCAGCATTGTCGCCTCACTTTTCGTGGCCTGCTGGGTGCCCTTTCTCATCTCCTTCGCGCTGCTTCTGCTCCAGGTGGATCAGGGCGAATGGCGCCTGGTCGTCGTCGTGCTGCTGGTGGTCTCCAATGACACCTTCGGGTACATCGCCGGTGTGCTCTTCGGCAAGCACCCGATGGCGCCCCAGATTTCGCCGAAGAAGTCCTGGGAAGGTTTCGCAGGGTCGCTGGCCGGTGCCGTTCTGGTCGGTGTGCTGGCCTCATGGCTGATCTTCGACGAGGAGTTCTACATCGGTGCTCTGTTGGCAGTTGCGGTGGTGATCAGCTCCACGGCCGGTGACTTCAGCGAGTCCATGGTCAAACGTGAGCTCGGCATCAAGGACATGTCCCGTGTGCTGCCCGGCCACGGCGGAGTGATGGACCGGCTTGACTCCCTGGTCTTCGCCATGCCTGCTGCCTATTTCTTGATCGTGGCGTTGACCGGTGACGTGGCAGGACTGCCGTTAGGCTTATAGCCATGGCTACCACTTCCGCACCGCTGTTCACTCTGCTGGAGGACAACCACCACGGCTATGACCGTGCCGAGGTTGACCACTTCATGGCCCGGGCTCGTGAGGCCTATGATTCCGGCCGCGGCATGCCACTGTCTGAGATTCGCGGGGCCAGCTTCTCGATGGGCCCGGGCGGATACGACCCCGCAGAGGTCGACTCGGCGCTGGACCGGCTTGAGGACGCCTTCGCCGGGGCGGAGCGGGACCGGTACATCGAACAGTACGGCGAGGACGCCTGGTATGAGCAGCTGCACCTGCGATCCCAGCCGCTGCGCAGCCGTATGGAGCGGCCCGATGCCCAGCGCTTCCGGGAGCCTGCGGGCGAGAGCAGCACCGGCTACCGCAAGAACGAGGTGGATCAGCTTTGCCGTCAGCTGGAGAAGTACCTTGACGGCGAGAACCCGATGAGCGTGGACGAGATACGGACGATCACCTTCTCCACCGGCACGAACTCCGAGGCCTACGACGAAGCCCAGGTCGACGCGTTCCTTGACAGGATGACTGAGATCATGGCCTCAGTGGGCTGAGGCTCCCTGGCCCTGTGCCTCATCGCGCAGCGGTGAACCGGAGATGTCGAACTGGAACCCGCCCAGCTCCCCGGAGAGCAGGGGCATCGCCTCAGCGATCGCTTCACGTACGCTGGGCAGCTGGAGTGATGACTTGTGTGCCTCAGCGGATTCCCACAGCTCTGTGATGAAGACGGTGTTGGGCTGATCCTCGTTGGTGCCCACCTCGTAAAGGAGACATCCGGCCGAAGTGAGTGCGAGATTCGGCCGGGTCAAGATAGCGACGACGGCGTCCCGCTGGCCTGGCTGTACACCCAATGTCCCGACATTCGCGAAAGTCATGAGTTCACGTTAACCCTCATTGGCAGTCTTGGAAAGTGCCCGGTTATCGGTCCGCAGAAGTCGATGATCTGCGTGTTCCAGACGGTGAGGAGCAACCCCAGCTCACGTGTTGAGTTCTGGGTCAAGGACTGTGGTGCCGGGACTCCTCTGCGGCCCTGGCCGCCGAGCCAGGGCCCAGCAGAGTCAGGGCGAGCACCGCGCCGATCGCGGCAACCCCGGCGACAACGATGAAAGCGACCCCGAATCCTTCGGTTAGCATTGCAGCCGAGGGTGCAACGGCTGCTTGCGCAGCGTAGCCGACCGCCACTGCTGCTGCCATTGCCGAACCCAGAGTGGTTCCCACGGCGAAGGAAGTCTCCTCAAGGCCAACGGCAAGCAAGCCCTGCGTGCATTTCGGCAACGCCGGTCAGCGCTGCGATCTGGCCCGCAACGAAGGCCGCGCCCATACCGACTCCGAAGATCAGCAAGCCCGTCAACAGAGCCTCCGTCATGGTGCCTCCGGGGGATACGCGGCTTAATAGCATGCAGGCGATCACCAATAGAATCAGGCCCCCGCTGGCAATAAGCCTGAATCCTGAGCGGCTGACCAGATGTTGTCCAGCCATCACTCCCAGGACAACGGCACCAGTCCCCTAAGATCAGTGCGCGAGAATCCATTCCACGTTCGGCGATGGGGAAAGTGCCAGCAGAAGCATGATCAGACCCCCGGTTGCGGAAGCCGCTCCGGGTAGGTCGAGCCGCCGCCTGCTCCGGGAACCTTCGGGCAGCAGGACCGGGCACAGGAACAGCACCAAATAAACAGGCCGGAACGTTGGTGAAGAAGATCCAGGCCCACCCGGCCCAGTCGGTGAGCACGCCACCCGGCAGTCCGACCGACGCTCCGGTCCCACCCAGTCCGCCCCAAATGCCCAGGGCCTTATTCCGATCCGGTCCATCGGGGAAGACGCTCATCAGAATCGAGAGACCCGCGGGGGTCATGACCGCAGCACCGAGCCCTTGCAGAACCCTGGCTGCGATCAGCATCCCGCTGGAGGGGCCAAGCCGCAGGCCAACGATGCAGCTGCGAACACCCCGACCGCTGCCATGAACACCCGGCGGCGTCCCAGGTGATCCGCCAGCCGCCCGCCCAGGAGGAGCAGGCCGCCGATCGCCACACCGTAGGCGGTGACCACCCACTGCACCTCAGCCGGGGCGAAGCCAAGATCGACGGCGATCACCGGCAGCGCGGCATACACGCTCGTAGAATCCAGCACCCCCATGAACATCGCCATGCACACCACGGCCAGGCACCACCACCGTCGCCGCTGCACTCCCGCATCAGTGTCTTCCCTGCCCGCCATCAGTCCCGGCGTCTTGAGCCGGCGAACCAGCGGGCCTTTTCGGCAGGATCCGACCAAGCGGCGAAGACGCGTTCGGGTCTCAGCGGGTTAGTCCTATTCAACGGTGAATGCCGCATGTGCGGGGGAGGTGGCGGTCTGCATGGGTTGGCTCCTTCGGGGTGGGGCGGGTCTCAGCGGTCTGTGGGGTGCGCCATGGTGGGTCAGGTGATGCGTGGGGTGTTCATCGTTGCCTCCCATTGACGACTGCTCCTTCACGCTGATTGCATTGTGCAATCGGTAAGCTTATCGAATCACAACTGGATGTAAACTGCAAGCAGTTTCTGTGGGATCGTCGAGAGGAGTTCTGTGATCGCGACGGATCAGCACCGTTCAGGCTGTCCCAGCAACCTTTCGCTGGAAGTGCTCGGTGACAGCTAGTCGTTGATCGTCATCCGAGACATCATGTTCGGAGACCGTAGGTATTACCGGCAGCTGCTCGGCGAATCAGAGGAAGGCATCGCCTCCAACATGCTCAGCGACCGCCTGAAACGGTTGGCCGAACGGGGACTGGTGACTAAACAGCAGGCCCCTACGCATCGGCAGTGGCAGCTCTACAGTCTCACCGAGCAGTCCATCCACCTGGTCCCGGTGATTGTGCAGTTGGGCACCTGGGGGCGGAAATTCCTTCCGGTGGGTCCTGAACTCAGCATCCGGGCCAAGATCCTGGAAGACGGCGGCCCGCAGCTCTGGGAGGACTTCATGGATGAGCTGCGCATCATTCACCTGGGTGCTGAGTGCGGCCCTGACCAGGAGTCGGTCATGGGCTGTCCGGAGCCGGCCTACAGGGAAGTGCGCGCCGAAAAGATCTCCTCGCCAGGGTAGACGACGCCTATCTGGCGGCGGATCTCATCCAAAGTGCCCATGATCTCCACCGAATCGTCCAGGGTGAGTAGCTCGCCGGAGAAGTTCCCTGCACTCACGTACTGTTCGGCGGCAATGGCCTGGAGATGCATGCCGCGGCCCTCGGCGTCTGCATTGTGCCGCTCCACGACGTCGCCGGCTGAGCTGTAGTGGGTGAACCCGGCGGAGGTGTACCAGATCCGGTCGATGTCGATCCGCCCTTCGGAGCCCACAATATGCGCAGTATTCGGGCCCGTTGCGCGGGAGGAGGCCAGGCTGGTGGAGACCGCTCCGGAGGCATGGGTCATCACCACGCCCACCTCGGTGTCCGCTCCGGTGCTGCCCAGCCGCCCGGAGGCCTTGACGTCCACCGGTCTGCCGAGGATGTCCCAGGCGAAGGAGACGGGGTACACACCCAGATCCAGCAACGCCCCTCCGCCGAGCTGCAGGGCATTGATCCGATGAGCGGGGTCCTCCCCGAACAGCTGCGTATGGTCCGCGAACAGGGCACGAACCTCACCGATGGCACCGGAGGCGATGATCTCGCGGATCCTTACCATATGCGGCAGGTACCGGGTCCACATCGCCTCAGTCACCAGCAGACCTTTGGCCATCGCCGTCTCACGCAGTATTTCGGCCTGGGCCCTGTTGAGGGTGAACGGCTTCTCCACCAGCGCATGCTTGCCGGCCTCCAACGCCATCAGGGTGTTCTCACAGTGCATGGGTGCGGAGTGGCGACATAGACGATGTCCACGGCGTCGTCGTTGACCAGTTCCTCATATGAGCCGTGGGCCTGGGGAATCCCGAACGTCTCAGCGAACTTCCTAGCAGAATCGGCTGAGCGGGATCCCACCGCGGTGACGTGGAGCCCGGCCAGCTGGGCGTCAGCGGTGAACTGCCGGGCTATCCAGCCGGTGGCCAGAATGCCCCAGCCCAACGGTCTGTGTTCTGTCATGCAGAGGAATCTATCAGGACGCAGCTGCGCAGGGCAGGCGGGGGTCTGTGCTCCCTGCCTGCCCTGCGCCAGGGGGCAGGTGCCCCATGGTCAGGCGGCGTGTCTGATCAGTGCCGGGTCGGTTCCTCCGCGCCCACACCGGTCAACGAGCGGATCTCCATCTCCGCCTGTTTGACCGGGTCCTCCGCGGTCTTGGCGGTCACCGAGCCCAGCCAACCCAGGAAGAACGCCAGCGGGATCGAGATCAGCCCTGGGTTGGTCAGCGGATAGATGTCCAGAGCGATGTTCGGGAAGAAGCTGGTGTCGCGCCCCCAGACCACCGGGGAGAAGGCGATCAGCACTATGGCAGAGCTCAGTCCGCCGTACATGGACCACAGCGCGCCACGGGTGGTGAAGCCCCTCCAGAACAAGGAGTAGAGGATCGTGGGCAGGTTGGCGCTGGCCGCGACGGCGAAAGCCAGCGCGACCAGGAAGGCGACGTTCTGCCCCTGGGCGCCGATGCCGCCGAGGATGGCGAGCACTCCGACCACGACCACGGTGATCTTGCCGGCTCGCATCTCGCCCTGAGAGTCGATGTTGCCCTTCTTGATGACCTGTCCCCAGATGTCGTGTGCGAAGCTGGCTGAGGCGGTGATGGTCAGCCCCGCCACCACGGCCAGGATCGTGGCGAATGCGACGGCGGCGATGACACCCAGCAGCAGAGTTCCGCCGAGTTCGTAGGCCAGCAGTGGGGCTGCCGCGTTCTGCCCGCCGGGTGCGGCCAGGATTGCGTCGTGGTCCAACAGTGCGGCGGCACCGTAGCCCAGCACCAGGGTGAACAGGTAAAAGGCGCCGATCAGACCGATCGCCACCACCACGGACTTCCGTGCGTCGCGGGCGGTGGGCACCGTGTAGAAGCGGATCAGCACATGGGGCAGCGCAGCAGTGCCCAGCACCAGCGCCACACCCAGAGAGATGAAGTCCAGCTGGGTCAGCAGACTGGCGCCGTACTGCATGCCGGGGGCCAGGACGGCCTCACCGTCAGGATGGTTGGCGGCGGCGGAGCCCAGCAGCTCGGAGAAGTTGAACCCGGAGAGGGCCAGCACCCACACCGACATCAGCAGGGAGCCGGCAATTAGCAGGGTGGCCTTGATGATCTGCACCCAGGTGGTGCCCTTCATGCCGCCGATGAAGACGTAGACGATCATCAGGGCGCCGACGACGGTGATCACCAGTGCCTGCCCGACCCGGCTGTCCACGCCGATCAGCAGTGAGACCAGTCCGCCTGCGCCGGCCATCTGCGCGAGCAGGTAGAACACGCAGACGAACAGTGTGGAGGTCGCGGCTGCGATGCGCACCGGCCGCTGCTTCAGCCGGAAGCTGAGCACGTCGGCCATGGTGAACTTTCCGGTGTTGCGCATCAGCTCCGCGACCAGCAGCAGGGCGATCAGCCATGCCACCAGGAAGCCGATGGAGTACAGGAAGCCGTCGTATCCGTAGATGGCGATGGCGCCGACCACACCCAGGAAAGACGCCGCGGAGAGATAGTCGCCGGCGATCGCTGTGCCGTTCTGGCCTCCGGAGAAGGAGCGGCCGCCGGCGTAGAAGTCGGCAGCGGTTTTGGTGTTGCGGGAGGCACGGATCACAAAGAACAGCGTCACCACCACGAACATCAAGAAGATGGCGATATTCGCCCAGGGGTTGCCGACGTCAGTGGTGAGGGTCTCCTGGTCGCCGGCCAGAATCGTTGCGTGGGTGCTCATCGTGTCGCCTCCTTTGCGGCGGGTGCCGCACCGGCGGGTGCCTGTGCGGTGTCCTGGGGGAGGCCGACGCCCTTGGCCTCCAGCTCATGGCGGATCACCGATGACTTCGGGTCCAGCCTCTTGTTGGTGAACCAGACATACAGGCCGGTGATGATGAAGGTGGTGACGAATTGAGAGAGCCCCAGCAGCAGTCCGACGTTGACGTTGCCGAAGACGCTGATCGCCATCAGGTCCGGCTGGAAGGCTGCGAAGAGCACGTAGGCCAGGTACCACAGCAGGAACAGCGCGGTCATGGGGAAGACGAAACTGCGGTGCGTGCGGCGCAGCTCTGCGAATTCAGGGCGCTGCTGCACCTGAACGTAGTCCACTGTGCCCCCTGCGGGGGCTGAGACATTGGTCATTGGTCCTCCTGCTGAATATCGGTGTGTTGCCGGTCACATCTATAGAGTCCAGAGTGGCTCAGCCGCTGGATGCTGGGAAGCGGTTTGGTGCAGGGCGTCGGTGGGCGGCGGCTAATCTGCGCTGAACGGACCAACTGTGACACCGGCGACACATTCCGGCCCTAGACTTCCTTACATGCCGCGCAGAAGAACTGTCAGTCCCGAGGTGCGTCGGGAGCTCAACCAGGAGGTTGACGCGGCTGCTCAGGTCATTGCCGCTGAACTGCGCACGCTGCGTGCCCAGATTTCGCCGCATTTCCTCTACAACGCGCTCAACGCCGTGGCCGGAATCATCCCTCAGGACCCGCCCCGGGCCAGAGACCTGCTCCTGGACTTCGCTGACTTCACCCGCTATACCCTGCAGGCGGATGCGGAGCTGGTGCCGCTGGCTGAGGAGCTGACCGCGGTGGAGCGTTACATTGAGCTGGAGCGGGCTCGCTTCGGACAACGGTTCAGTATCGAGCTGGGGATCGCCCCGGAGGCGCTCAGCGCGCCGATACCGCATCTGAGCCTGCAGCCCTTGGTGGAGAACGCTGTGCAGCACGGCGTGGGGTCGGAGCGTGGGAAGACTCATGTAGCGATCGACGCCTATGACGAGGGCACGCACATCGTGGTGGTGGTCGACGACGACGGCCCAGGCGCCGACCCCGGCGCCATCGAAGAGATCCTCGCCGGCACTGCAGAGGGCAGCCACCTGGGGCTTCGCAATGTGGATCTGCGGCTTCGGCACATCTACGGCGGCGCTCATGGCCTGCGGTGCGAGACGGCTGCCGGTGCGGGGATGCGCGTGTGGTTCCGGGTGCCCAAGTTCAACCAGGAGCTGCACGGATGATGCCGCTGAATGTTCTGGTGGTCGACGATGAGCCGTTGGCAGTTTCTCAGATGCGCTGGCTGCTGGAGGCAGACCCCCAGGCAGCAGAGGTCCTGGCCGCAGACAGTGCCCGTTCGGCGGAGACGATCCTGGGGGCAGAGCCCATTGATGTGGTGCTTCTGGACATCCATATGCCCGGCACCAACGGCTTGGACTTCGCCAGAGGGCTGCGGGGTGTGCCGGTGATCTTCGTGACCGCTGATGCGCGCCCCGCTGTGGAGGCCTTCGAGCTCAATGCCTGTGACTACCTGCTCAAGCCGGTGCGCGCTCGCCGGCTCAGCGAAGCGCTGCGCCGGGCAGCGGAGACGACGAACACCGCCCCGGGGGAGGAGGCCCGGGTCTCGGTGCTCCAGGGGGACTCCACGATGCTGCTGGAGGTTCAGGACATCCGGTGGATACAGGCACAGGGCGATTACGTTCGTCTGTTCACGGCAAAAGGCTCCTATCTGCTGCGGGCTACCCTGGCCGAACTCGATGAGCACTGGGAGTCCCACGGCTTTCTGCGGGTGCACCGCTCCCATATGGTGAACATCCGCAGAGTCAGGCGGCTGCTGCACCGCGGTGGCCGGCTCGCCCTGGACCTGGGGGATGTGCAGCTGGAGGTCAGCAGGCGGCTGACGCCTCAGGTGCGCCGCCGTCTGGAGGCGCAGTGACTGCCCGGCCTGCCAGCGATGAGGGGGAGGACGACGTCGCCCCGGCAGTCCGCGACCGCAGAGTGTCAGTGCGAGGGCCGCAGACCCCGCCGACGCTGGATGAGGTGCTGGGAGACCCTCGCCGCGGGTTTGTCGCCGAGCGAGCCCGGGCGGAGCAGGCGAGGTCGCTGCGCCGTCGTCAGCTGCGTCTGAACATCGTCACCGTGGGCCTCTTAGCTGTGCTTCTGGTGGGGATGGGGGTGGGTGCCCGCTACGAAGGGATCCTGCTCACCCTGGTGGTGTACCCACTCATGGTGCTGCTGGCGCTGTGGGCACTTCGCAGAGCCCGGGGGATCGAGACGCTGTGACCAGTGCAGCCATCGCGGTCATCTGCACGGCGACCATCCTGATGGGAGTTTTCGGACTGAGCCTGACCCGCTCGACGGGGGACTTCTATGTGGCCTCCCGGAGGATCTCGCCGCTGACGAACGCCTCGGCTATTGCGGGTGAGTATCTTTCAGCAGCGAGCTTCCTGGGCGTGGTGGGTCTGATCTACCTCTGGGGGCCCCAGGGGCTGTGGCTGCCCATCGGCTACACAGCGGGTTTCTTGGTCCTGCTGCTCTTCGTCGCTGCGCCTCTTCGTCGCTCCGGGGCCTACACGCTGCCGGACTTCATGATTCTGCGTTTCCGCTCGGCAGTTGTCCGGCGGATGACCACTGTGGTGGTGGTGCTCACCGGCTGGTTGTACGTGGTGCCGCAGCTGCGCGGGGCGGTGATCGTCACCGAGTTCTCCACCGGCCTGCCTGGCTGGGTCGGTGCGGGGCTGGTGGTCGTGGTGGTGCTGGCCGTGGTGCTCAGCGGAGGGATGCGAACAGTGACCGTCGCCCAGGCGGTCCAGTACTGGGTCAAACTGGCGGCGTTGCTGATACCGGCAGTGTTCATCGTGCTCAGAGCAGGCGGGGAGGATGCTGGTCAGGCTCTCTCCGAGCCGCTCTGGCGTGTCACGGTGCAGGGCGATCCGCTGATTGCGGCGTCACTGGTGCTGGCGCTCTCGGTCGGGGCGGTGGGGCTGCCGCATGTGCTGGTGCGCTTTTACACCAACCCCGATGGGCACGCTGCCCGGCGCACTGCTGCTGCGCTTGTCGGCCTGGTGGGGATCTTCTACGTGATCGCGGTCCTTCTGGGTCTGACGGCAGTAGGGGCCCTGGGCCCGTCGAATACGGAGGCCGACACCGCCCTGATACAGCTTCCTGCGGCTGTGCTCAGCGATGCCACCGGCGATGTGCTGGTGGCGGTGCTGGTCGGGGGAGCCTTCGCCGCCTTTCTGTCGACGACGTCGGGACTGGTGGTCTCGGTCTCTGGTGTGATCAGTCAGGAGCTCTTCGGCGGCAGCGTACGGGGTTTCCGGATAGGTGCATTGGCGGCAGTGGGTGTTCCTGCAGGTTTGACCGCCGCAGCAACCGACGTGTCGCTGGCGGGTGCGGTGGTCCTGGTGTTCACCTTCGCCGCTTCTACGGTGGCCCCGGTGATGCTGCTGGGCATCTGGTGGTCCCGGATCACGGCCGCTGGTGCGGTCTCTGGGATGCTCACCGGGGCTGCCTCTACGGGTCTGGCGGTGGTGGTTTCAGCTGTCAGCGTGCAGGCGCCGGTCCTGCTGACCTACCCGGGGCTGTGGAGCATTCCGCTGTCCTTTGCCGTGATCATCGCAGTCAGCCTGACCACTGAGCCGCCGGCTTCGACATCGGCGGTGCTCACCAAACTGCATCTGCCGGAGGAGCACCGAGGGCAGAGCCGCCCGTAGGGCGCCCGGCTTTCAGTGGAGTTCGAAGATCTTCTCGGTGACCACCTGGGCGCGTGCGTTGGAGAAGACCTGCTCCTCACCGATCTCGGTGAATCCGCGGGACTCAAGAATTCGCAGCGATCCGAGGTTGTCGGTGACCACGCGCGCACGCAGCGGCCGTTCGCCGAACTCCTTCAGGAACTGGTCGAAGGCAGTGGTGGTGACTCCCTTATCCCAGAACTGCTTGTCGGTCCAGAACATCACCTCGTGCACATCGCCGTCACGGAACACGGCAATGGAACCGGCGGCCTGACCGTCCACATCGATGGTGCGCACCAGGGACCGCTCATCGTTGAGCAGCTCACCCCAATGGTGGTCGAAGATACTGCGATCTTTGGGGTTGGTCGGTGCGAATCCGGCCATATGCGCGGCGTCGGCATCCTGTTGGAACCGGAAGAACTCATCGAGGTCGGCCGACTCAACATCACGCAGCGTCACATTCATCTCGGGCGTGCTCATGCCTCCAGCGTACTCGACGCTGTCGATCGCACTTGTCCCAGGGGTTCACCGGGGTGATGCGCCGACGGAGGCGATCATGCTGGCTTGGTGTCCTTTCCGTCCAGCCGAAGGGTATCGGATTCATCACGGTGTGACCCGGCGGTGCCGACGTGCTTGGCATCGATCTTCGGCCCCTTCTTGATGACATGCACCAGGGCCATGCCGTGACCACGGCCGAGGTCATAGTCGCTCTTCAGCCACTCGAGGATGACGCCGGCCTTCACATCCTGAGAGTCGTAGCCGCGTTCCTTGGCTTGGTCGACCAGCTGGCGCGGGGTCAGGCCGGTCTTTTCTTCGACCTTGTCGAGGTATGCCTGAAATGACATGGGAAATCCTTCCAAAGAGGGCGTGTGCCAGTGAGTACTGATCAGTACTCACAAGGTACGGTACCGTGTAGTACTGAAGTGGTCAAGGCGAGGAAAGGATGACTGGTCAGTCGCTATGCGGCCCAATCAGGCGAACAAACGAGACGCGATTCTCGAGCTTTCGCTGGGAGTGTTTGTCAAGAACGGCTATGTCGGTACATCGACCGACCAGTTGGCTGCCGCGGCCTCAGTGTCCAAGCAGACGCTGTATAAGGAGTTCGGGGATAAGGAGGGTGTCTTCGCGGCTCTGATCGAATTTGCCTGCGATAGAGTCGACGACCCTTTCGCGCCGTTGGTGGAGCGTATGAAGGAGGCCGCTTCTGCGGAGGAGGCCGTAGGACTGATCGCCGAGCAGTTCACCCGCTCGATCATGAATCCTCAGGTGCAGCAGCTCAGGCGCCTGGTCATCGCCGAAGCGGGCCGTTTTCCGCACTTGGGACAGCTCTACTGGGAGCGAGGTTTCCTGCGGGTCATCGGCTCCATCAGCAGGTGCCTGGATACGCTCCACGATCGCAGACTGCTGGACGTTGCGGACTCGACGCTGGCCGCTCACCACTTCGCGGGCATGATGCTCTGGATTCCAAGCAATCAGACGATGTTCGCCGGAGGGTCCTATCCGGTCACTGAAGCTGAGCTCACCAGAATCATCGAGACTGGTGCCGCGGCCTTCCTCCGAGCCTATGGACACTGCGCCCAAGGTGGAGACCGATGATCCGACTCGAGTGGGCCGCGGCAAGGTGCACAGTCGGGTTCCCGCCCATGGCAGATACCTGCGGCCTGCTGGGAAATCAACTGTGCGATGGTGGTCATAGACGCTCACCCGCCCCGGCGCACCGGCTGCTGAAGCTCGGTGACCCAGTCAGACTGGTCGGCTGACTCAGCGCGCACATACAGCTCCCGGCAGGGGCCGGAAGGCTGGTACCCGCGGGCGACGATCTCTTCGTGAAGCGACTGCCAGCTCTAATGAATGGTGCTCATACTGCCCAGATGCACGGTGACGAAGGCCTCATCCTCTGCGGGAAGAGTGACGATCTCGAAGCCTTCGCGGGGCTGGCCGCTGTACTCGTATCCGGCGGTGACCTCAGTGCCGTCCTCCACCATGCTGTAGGCGGCGATGGGAGTCTCCAGAGCACCACAGAAGTCGCCGATGATCGCTGCGATGCCGTCGAAAGCGGGTCCGACGACTCCGGCGATCTGAGGCTGCTCCTTGACTGTGGCAGTGCGCGCGGCCAGCCGGACGGCAGGAAGGGACTTCGTGACGATTTCGATGGTGGACATGTTCTTCTCCTTTTCGATGAGGTGGAGCCTCCGCTCGACATCAGCCAGGCGGGCCTCGGCGATCCGGTGCTCCTGCTGAACTTCGGTGCGCCGCCGGCCCAGCATGCGGGTCAGCTGATGGGTGTTCACACCGTCGGCCAGCAGCGAGGCGATGTCCTCGATGCCGAAGCCGAGCTGGCGCAGCGCCATGATCCGGTGCAGCCGGTCCAGCTGGGAGGGGTCGTAGGAGCGGTACCCGGTGAACGGGTCGGTATGAGCGGGGACCAGCAGCCCGGCGGCGTCCCAGTGCCGCAGCATGCGGTGGGTGACCTGGCCGATCTGGGCGAAAGCTCCAATGGTTAACACGTCTCTACTCCATCGCCTGCCACTGTGTCAGAGTCAACACGGCCATGTCCTGAGCATAACCAAGGCTCAGGCACCGCGGAGTCTGGCGCTGCTGGCTGAGACGATGTCGAGGATCACTGCAGGGATGTTGCGGAACTCCTCGGCTTGGCCCTTTCCTGTGTCCTGGCGGTTTGCCGATGCGTTCTTTGCACCTCAGGCGCTTCAGGCCCACCAAGTGCAGAAAACCCGCCGGCGATTCCTGGGGCCGCGCCGTGTATTCCCCCGGCGGGCGGTTGCTGTCCCCGCTGAGTTTGGTCATGGCAGCGGAGACAGGATAATGGGGCGCATGTCCCAACCCCGCCGCGTCGCCATCCTGGGCTCCACCGGCTCGATCGGCACTCAGGCCCTTGAGGTGATTGCCGCACACCCGGAGGCCTTCCGCGTCGTCGCCCTTTGCGCCGGCACCAACGCCGCCCTGCTGGCCGAACAGGTCAAGCAGTTCGCTCCCGAGCTGGTGGGGATGCACGACGACGACGCCGCTGCCAGGTTTCGCGAGCGGCTGGAAGATGGCCGGGTCGGGCCGGAGATTTTCATCGGAGAGGAGGCTGCCGAGCAGATCGCCGCCAACTCCGGAGCCGACGTGGTGCTCAACGCCCTCACCGGCTCCATCGGGCTCAAGCCCACGCTCGCCGCGCTGCGTTCGGGCGCCACGCTCGCCCTGGCGAACAAGGAATCCCTGGTGGTCGGCGGAACCCTGGTCCAGGAGGCCCTGCAGCGCCCCGGGCAGGTGGTGCCGGTGGACTCCGAGCACTCAGCCCTGGCCCAGGCGCTAGCCTCGGGCAGACACCAGAGAGGCCTCTGCGCGCACCCTGAGGTCGGGCAGGCTGGGCTGAGCGGTGAGTCAGAGGTCGCCAAGCTCATCCTCACCGCCTCCGGAGGGCCGTTCCGCGGCTGGGAGGCACAGGCCCTGGCCGCGGTCACCCCGGATCAGGCACTGGCGCACCCCACCTGGAATATGGGCCGGGTGGTCACCACCAACTCGGCCACCATGGTGAACAAGGCGCTGGAAGTCATCGAAGCACATCTGCTCTTCGATGTGCCGCTGAGCAGCATCGACGTAGTGGTCCACCCCCAGTCGGTGGTGCATTCGATGGTCCAGTACGTGGACGGCTCGATCATCGCCCAGGCCTCCCCGCCGGATATGCGGCTGCCCATCGCCCTGGCTCTGGGCTTCCCGAACCGGGTGCCCGGCGTGGCCGCAGCCTGCGACTTCAGCATCGCCGCCAGCTGGCAGTTCGAGCCCCTGGACAACTGTGTATTCCCCGCCGTGCAGCTGGCCAAACACACGGCCGCTGCCTCGGGCACCCATATGGCCGTCTACAACGCTGCCAACGAGCAGGCGGTGGAGGCATTCCACGCCGAACGGCTCGGCTTCGGCCGGATCGTCGGCACCGTGGAGGCCGTGCTGGCCGAACACAGTGGGCCCTCTGCAGGGAAAATCACGCTGGAGGATGTGTTGGGGGCGGAGCAGTGGGCGCGTGCACGGGCCGATGAGCTCATCGGCCAGGAGCTGGTCGTCAAGTGAGGGAACACGGAACCCGCTGCGGGTGGATGCACGAAGGGGGAGGTGAGCGAAGGTGATCACCGCCCTGCTGATGGCCGCAGGCGTCCTCATCATGGCGCTGGGCATCATCGTCTCCATCGCCTTGCACGAGGTCGGCCACCTGCTGCCGGCCAAGCTGTTCAAAGTCCGGGTCACCCAGTACATGGTCGGCTTCGGCCCCACCCTGTGGTCGAAGACCAAGGGGGAGACCGAATACGGGGTCAAAGCGGTGCCGCTGGGCGGGTACGTGGCGATGATCGGGATGTACCCGCCGCCGGAAGAGCCAGGCCGCGACGAGGCGGCCTCTCAGGGCGATGACGCCGGGCCCACCGACCCCTATCTGCAGCAGGTGGGTGCCCAGTACGTCGCCCCTCCCATTGAACGCTCCTCTGCTGCCGAACGTGTGCCTGAGGGCAGGAAGACCGTGATGTCGCATTCCACCGGCATCTTCCAGCAGATGTCCCAGGACGCCCGGGAGGTGGCTGCCGAGGAGCTGCGTCCCGGGGATGAGAACCGCATGTTCTACACCCTGGCCACCTGGAAAAAAGTCATCGTGATGCTCGGCGGACCGGCAATGAACGGCCTGCTGGCCCTGCTGCTGACCGCTGGGACGGTCTCCCTGCACGGAATGAACACCACTACCACGCAGGTGGCGGATGTCTTCGAGTGCATCGCCACGGTGGAGGCTGAGGATGCGGCCGAGTCACTGGCCGAGCGTGAGTGCGCCGAGGGCGACCCGCCTGGTCCGGCCTATGCGGCGGGGCTGGAGCCCGGAGACGAGATCCTCGCCTTCGGCGGCTCCGAGGTCCGCGAGTGGGAGGACCTGACCCCGCTGATCCGCGATGCCGCCGGTGAGCCCAGCCAGCTGGTTTACCTCCGCGACGGCGAGCAGCAGACCACAGAGGTCACGCCCATTCTTACTGAGCGGCCGGTCGAGGGCCGGTTCGGCAGAGCTGAGCGTGATTCCGACGGCGCGTTGGTGACCGAGCCGGTCGGCTTCATCGGCGTGGTCAGCCACACCGAGGTACAGACCCAGCCGCCCTGGGAGGCGGTGCCGATTGTCGCAGAGCAGACTCAGGCCGTGGGCGAGGTGGTCCTGAACCTTCCCCAGCGGATGTACGATGTCGCCGTCTCCACCTTCACGGAGGCCGAACGCGACCCCGAAGGCCCCATGTCAGTGGTGGGGGTCGGCCGGGTGGCCGGAGAGATCTCCGCCCAGGACCAGATCCCCTGGGAGTCCAGGTTCGCCACGCTGATGTCGTTGGTGGCCGGGGTCAATATTGCCCTGATGGTCTTCAACCTGATCCCGCTGCTGCCGCTGGACGGCGGCCATGTGGCCGGAGCGCTCTACGAGGCACTGCGGAGGCGCTGGGCCAAGCTGCGCGGCAAACCCGACCCGGGGCCCTTCGACATCTCCAAGCTGCTGCCGCTGACCTATGTGGTGGCCGTCCTGCTGATCGGCATGGGTCTGCTGCTGATCTTCGCCGACATCGTGAACCCGATCAGACTGTTCGAATAGTTCCCGGGGGAGAAGTGTGCCTGATCTCGAGCGAGTAGGAGGTGTGCGGCGTCGTCGGTAGACTGAGAACCATGACTGCCATCAATCTCGGCATGCCCACCGTCAAGGAAGAGCCCCCGGTTCTGGCCCCAAGGCGGAAGACCCGCAACTTCCATGTAGGTGATGTGGGGGTCGGCAGCGACCACCAGATCTCGGTGCAGTCGATGACCACCACCAAGACCCACGACATCAACGCCACCCTGCAGCAGATCGCCGAGCTGACCGCCTCCGGCTGCGACATCGTCCGGGTGGCCTGCCCCACCGACAAGGACGCCCAGGCGCTGCCGATCATCGCCATGAAGTCCCAGATCCCGGTGATCGCAGACATCCACTTCCAGCCCAAATACGTCTACGCCGCCATCGAGGCCGGCTGCGGCGCAGTCCGGGTCAACCCGGGCAATATCCGCAAGTTCGATGACCAGGTCGGCGAGATCGCCAAAGCTGCCAAGGACGCCGGGGTCTCCATCCGGATCGGGGTCAACGCCGGGTCCCTGGACAAGCGGCTGATGGACAAATACGGCAAGGCCACCCCGGAAGCCCTGGTGGAGTCCGCGGTCTGGGAGGCCAGCCTGTTCGAGGAGCACGACTTCCACGACTTCAAGATCAGTGTCAAGCACCACGATCCGGTGATCATGGTCCAGGCCTACGAGATGCTCGCCGAGCGCGGCGACTGGCCCCTGCACCTGGGTGTCACCGAGGCCGGACCGGCCTTCCAGGGCACCATCAAGTCCGCCACCGCCTTCGGCGCACTGCTGGCCAAGGGCATCGGTGACACCATCCGGGTCTCGCTCTCCGCCCCGCCGGCCGAGGAGGTCAAGGTCGGCAACCAGATCCTGGAGAGCCTGAACCTGCGCCCCCGCAAGCTGGAGATCGTCTCCTGCCCATCCTGCGGCCGCGCCCAGGTGGACGTCTATACCCTGGCCGATGAAGTCACCGCCGGGCTGGAAGGCATGGAGGTTCCACTGCGGGTGGCTGTGATGGGCTGTGTGGTCAACGGCCCCGGTGAGGCCCGCGATGCTGACTTAGGTGTCGCCTCCGGCAACGGCAAGGGCCAGATCTTCGTCAAGGGTGAGGTCATCAAGACCGTGCCGGAGGACCAGATTGTGGAAACCCTGATCGAAGAGGCCAACCGGCTGGCCGAGGAGATGGGCTTGGAGTCCGAGCGAGAGGACGCCACCCCAGGTGCCCCTGTGGTCTCCGTCAGCTAACACCACCAGCTCCAAAATCTCCCGGTCAACCGGGGGACGAGTCCGTGTGCTGGACCAGGAGGACACAGCCAAGCTCCACGCTCTGCTGGACGCCGACCCGGTGGGCAACGCCTCCGTCGCCGCCGCAGTGCGTCAGCGCGGCTCGGCGGCGCCCGGCAAGGGCCGCACCGGAGCCCTGATCCTAGGAATCGACGACGGCGCCCCGGGCCCGGAGGCGCCCAGACTCGCCTCGGCCTGCTGGCTGGGTTCGAACATCATCCCAGTCTCTGCTGATGCCGCAGCAGGAGCGCTCTTCGGGCAGGCAGCCAGGGCGCTGCGTCGTCGTGTCTCATCCATCTACGGACGCTCCGACGCCGTCCTGGCCCTGTTTGAGACCACCGGCTGGTCCAACCACCGCGAGGTGCGGGCCGAACAGCCGCTGATGATGATCACCGAACGTTCCAGCATTGAGCCGCTGCCAGGGGTGCGGCGCTCGCGGCTGGCGGAATTCGCCGCGGTGGAGCGGGCATGCGCGGCCATGTTCACCGAAGAACTCGGGTTCTCTCCCTATCATCAGGGCGCCGCCCAGTACCGGGAACGGGTCCGTGGGCTCATCCAGGCTGGTCACTCGCTGATCACAGTCGATCCCGAGTCCCGAAAGATCATCTTCAAAGCCGAGTTCGGCGCCGTCACCGATCACGCGGTCCAGGTGCAGGGCGTCTGGGTCAATCCGCAGTGGCGTGGTCAGGGTCTGGCAGCTGCCGGTATGGCCGCAGTGGTCGACTACGGGTTAAGGCTCGCGCCCCGCGTCAGCCTCTACGTCAACGGCTACAACACCCCGGCTGTGCGTGCCTATGAACGAGCCGGGTTCCACCACATCGGCATGTACTCCACAGTGCTGTTCTGAGGGTTCGGCGGGGCGTGCTCGGCGCAAGAATCCGGTGCGACCTCCCATCGAGTGCTGCCGTGTCTGGCTGAACCGGGCACGATTTTGCCCGTCATCCATGTGAACAGCCGCACTCGAATCCCTTTTCAACAGAGGAGCCCGCACATGGCCATAGAGCATCAGCCTCAGGGGGCGTGTATAGACTTTGAGCCATGACGGGGGATCTGCAGCGAGCTCTGAGCGAAGGGAACATCGCTGCTGCTCGGAGGGCAGCCGCGCAGTTGAACGAGCCCGGCGACGCCGATGACGCCCTGGCTCTTCTGGCACAGCTCGCGCCTCAGTCACCGCATGCGCTTGAACTTCTGATCGAAACTCTGGATGCCACAGGGGTGGTGCGTCGGTTCGCCAGTGGTGCGTTGCTGGACAAGAGTGCGGTCGACGACGTCAGCCAGGATGCGCTCATCTCGATCGCTGAGTCGGTCAGGACTTTCGACGGGCGCGGCAAGGTGACCACCTGGGTGCACAGCATCGTCCGACGCCGGGTGGTGGATCACCTGCGCAGGCAGCGGGACTCTGCCCCGCTGCCTGATGACGCCGCTGCCCCCGCTGCGAGGATGAGTTCGATGATCGCCACCCGAGCCACAGTCCAGGATGCGCTGGCGGACCTACCTGAGCTCTACCGGAGGCCGGTGACTCTGCGGGACCTCGAGGGGCGGCCGTACGCAGAGATCGCCGAGACCCTGGGCCGCTCTCTGGGCACAGTGAAGTCCCAGGTCAGCAGGGGCAGGGCAATGGTGGCGGCGCGGCTGCAGGAGTCCAGCGATGCCGGTGGCTCCGAGGGCGGCTGATGGTGGAGCGTCTGGACAATTTCCGCCTGGAGGGCGTGATCGGGGTCGGGTCCTTCGCCACGGTGTACCGTGCGGTGGATGAGAGGCTCAACAGCACTGTGGTGGTCAAGGTCCTCGCGGAGAACCACAGCCTGAACCCGGAGATCCGCGAACGCTTCATCGCCGAAGGCCGGGCACTGCGCCGGGTGCCGGGATCTCATGTGACCACCATTCACGATATCGGGGAATCCGACCGGCAGCAGCCCTACTTGGTGCTCGAGCACGCCGACCGAGGCACCGTGCAGGAGCGTGTCGACACGCTGTGGAGACAGGGATGGCGAGCAGGCAGGGAGGACGTGCTGGTCTTCGCCCGGCACTTGGCGGCAGCGGTGGACTCAGTCCACCGGGTACAGCTGGTCCACCGTGACCTCAGTCCGGGCAACCTGCTGATCGCCAGTAAGCCTCCTGCGCTGAATGACGCTGAACTTACCGGCGACGAAGCCTCGGACCTGGATGCCCGGGTGGTCCGCTCTGATGAGCGGCTGCTGATCGCTGATCTGGGCATGTGCAAAGATTTGGCGATGAACTCCGGGCTCACCGTCTCCGGGGGTACCGCCGGCTTCCGCCCGCCTGAGCAGGACGGCCCCGGCGTCGTCGACATTCGAGCTGATATCTGGGCGATGTCTGCGGTGCTGCGCTGGCTGGCCCAGGACGCGGACCTGCCGGCGGGGCTGCAGAAGGTGCTCAAGCGGGGTCTGGCGACTAAGCCCACACGCAGGCAGCCCGACGCCGCGACCTGGCTGGCAGAGCTGGAGGAAGCCCTGGCTCCGCAGCCTGCACCGGATCCGGCTCAAGAACCAATCTCGGTGCATCCTGAGCCTGTGCCGGAGGACAGCACTGGTGCGACCAGTGCGGGATCCTTGCCGAGGGCGAAGAGCTCCACGGTGTGGAGCAGACTTGTGGTGGCCGGCATCGTGTTCTGTGCCGCTGCGGTGGGCGTGCTGGTCGGTCTGCTGCTGGAGCGTGGGGGCGAGGACGCCCCGCCCTCTTCAGCCGGTGGTGTGTCGATCTCCATTGCTGGTCCTGACCAGGTGGAGGTTGGCGAGCCGGCGGTCTTCACCGCCGAAACCGAAGGCGCCGACTCCTGGGTGTGGGTGCTGCCCACTGGAACTTTCATCACCGATGAACCTGAGGCAGTGCTGACCCCCACCAGCCCGGGCTCTGCAGAGATTGTTCTGCGCACCCGAGCCCCTGACGGCTCGGACCTGGAGGTCCGCCACGCCCTGAGGGTCACCGAATAAAGACATCTTCGACATCATGCAACCGAATCGACTCCCGGACCGACGTATAGGTGACACCACCGCGGTGGCAGCAGAGCCAGAACGGAATTGAAGGAGACATTTGATGAAGACTCGCAAACCCCTTTGCCAGGCAGTGACGGCTGTAGCGGCGCTCACCGCGCTGGCTCTGACGGCCTGTGCCCCGGATGAGGACTCTGCCGGATTCGAGGACGGTGAGCAGGCCGGTCAGGCGGAAGAGGAAAACGGCGAGAACGATGCCGAGGAGACGGAGGGTGATGACGGCCCGGAAGAGAATGAAGCCACCTCAGAGGATGCTGAGGACGTATCCGGGGATGAGGACGAGGAGTCTCCGGCTGAGGAGGACGACACGGGATCATCCGCTGCTCAGAGCATCGACCGCAGCCACGAGGATGCTCTGGAGACCTACAGCTATGAGATCCCGGACGAGGATATCGACGGTGAGCTTGAGGTCGGCGTCCATCCCATTGAGGTGGACGGGGAGGTCATGATGCTGACGATGTCCTTCCTCGCGGAGTACGACGAACGGGATACCTACACCTTCAACGAGCTGCACGGCCACGGGGGCGAGCCGAACATCGCCAACCCGGACGCTCACCTGAACCCTCGGCTGATCGACCGAGTCAACTTCAACGCGTACAGCGTGCTCAACCACGACACCAGCCGGCCAACCAGCATCAATTCTTACAGTTGGTGGTCCCAGCCGGTCCACGAGGTGCAGATGCACTCCGGGGAGCCCTTCTTCTACTGGGCCTACTACGCCGTGCCGCAGGATGATGTGGACTCCATCGACGTGGTGGTCAACAACACCGGGCTCTCTCATCTGGACATTCCCGTATTCCAGGATGTGGAGATCCAGCGATGATGTATCAGCTGGCCATACCCCGCACCGCCAGCTTGGTCGCCGCGGTGCTGACGCTGCCGGTTCTCTCCGCCGCGCCTGGTGCCGCGGAAGGGGCCCCGCCCCCAGACCCCGAGGAGGCGCACTTCCAGTACGAGGAGCATCTCAGCGAGAGCTTCCTCAACGACCACGTCTCCTCTCTGGACCCGGAAGAGTTCGTCCACGGGCTGGACCCGGAGGGTTTCGTGGAGACCTTGGCGGATACTGAGTCCGATGAGGAGGGCGTCATTGTGCTGGAGACTGACATCCTGTTCGACCCCAATGAGTGGGAGCTTCCCTCCACTGCCGGTTCCAGGCTCGCTGAGCTGGTCGAGGAGGTTCCTGAGGGGGCCTCGGTGGAGGTCAATGGGCATACCGATTCACGGCCGGTGGATGAGACCGTCTACGACTTCGACAATCAGGCGCTGTCGGAGAACCGTGCCCAGGCGGTGGCTGACGCGCTGGCTGATGAGCGTCCAGACCTGAACCTCACGGTTGAAGGCTTCGGCGACTCTGATCCTGCGGTTGATGAAGATGAGGATGACCCGTCCACGTTCGCCGCCAACCGTCGGGTGGAGATCCGCCACGGCTGACAAGAGGAGTCCCGCAAAGAAGACGTGCTGGCTGCTGAGGTCGACAAGCCGGTCGAATTTGAAGAGTGCGAGGAGGCCACTGTCACTTGGCTCGATGACGTCGTGATCGAGGAAGAAGAGGTTCCCGGTGTTGAAGCTGAGACGGCCGAGATCGACGGTGAGACCGTCTGGAGTGAGACACCCTGGAGCGAGAGCCTCGAGGGCGGTGATAGTACTCCGACAATGAGCTTGCACACCTACAGCAGTGACACCATGAGGATAGATACGGTTCGTGTGGACACCGAGAGGTTGGATACCTACCGCCTGGAGGGCATCGAGCACACCGAACGCTCCGGCGAGGACGAGTCTGTCTCCTGCACCACTGAGGGTGACGTCCTCTTTGGCAGCTTGGAGTTCGAGCTGCGTTCACACGCGGAGGCTGAGCTGGAGGTCACCGCCGATGAGATCGCAGAGCGCGACGATGATTTCATCATTAAGGTAGAGGGTCACACCGATGATGTGCCAGTGGATCCCGATCAGGACTTTTCCGATAATGATGAACTCTCTGAGCTGCGCGCGGAGTCGGTGGCGCAGTGGCTGATCGATAACGCAGGAGTCGAGGAAGACATCATCACCGCCGAAGGCCTCGGCGAGGACTACCCCCGGGCTGACAACGACACCGATGAGGGTAGGCAGCTCAACCGCCGTGTGGTGATCACCGTTCAGCCTGAAGACTACGAATCCAGCCTCGACTATGAGCTGGAGGAAGGCGAGGGTGAAGGCTGAGCGAAGCAGGGCCGGGGCATCTCCGGTTCGGCAGATGCACCGGCCCCGGCGCGTGCACCGCGGTGGAGACCAGTTCTGCGCCCATACTGGTGCCGATGAAACTTGCCCGCCGTCGTTCTTCGGCCCCGCTCGCTGTCCTGCCGGTTGCTGCCATGGTGCTTGCCGGCTGCGAGGCCGATCTAGCCGGTGAAGACGGGCCGTTGGGCGGAGGTTCGCTCGATCAGTCGGTCTCCGATGCCCAGGCAGAAGCACCCGATCCTCTGGGCGAGCAGCTCTCCCATGAGCAGATGCGCGAGGCGCTGGAAGGCCACACCGGCGGAACGAGCGGGACGGTCACCGACACTGACGATTGGTGGCCGCATCTGCGCGACCTCAACCGGGAACTCCAGATGCTCCGGGTCCAGCCCACCGACTGCAAGCCCTATGTCACCGCCTCCGCGCTGCCGGTCCCAGCAGGAGCACTCGGGGCTCTGACTGAGGACGGCGAAACCCAGACGGCATCTTCACCTTTGAGGACATGGCCTCCGCCCAGGATTACCTCCAGTCAGAGCGTGTCGGAGTGGAGCGCTGTGAGCAGCACACAGTGACCCGAGACCTCGGGGAGGACCGTTTCGAGGCCGAGACCGAGCTCACTGAGCTCAGCGTGCGCAGTGGTGCCGAGGACGGCCTGGCAGTGCGGCGGGTCATGGAGACCGAGGGCAACATCCAGCGCCACCTCGCCGTGCTGCTGCGTCAGGGAGCCCACGTGGTGCTCACCGCCGAGCCGGAGGAAGAAGGCCTGGACGAGGATGACGCTGTGGCCGACCTTGAAGCTGCCGCCGCGCTCATCCTCACCGACCTGGTGGGCGAGGAGATCCTCGCCCCTGAGCCTGAGCCTGAGCCTGAGCCTGAGGAGGATGAGGACGCAGGAGACGACGACGGCGATGCCGACGACGACGGGGAAGACGAGGGCTCCGAGGAGAGCGCCGCCGACGACTCCTGAAGCCCGCCCCACGCGCCCCGCGAGCTCTGGGGCCGCCGCTCATACTGCTGTTGTCAGTTCCGACACTCATGGGCGTCTGAACTGACAACAGCAGTATGAATGGCAAAGAGCAAGGGTGCGTCAGCGGGTGCGCGGTACGCCGGCCTTCTGCAGCAGGCGCCAGAACGTCGGGCCGTTTTGCAGGTCATTCCAGAACCAGCGCAGTGGCCTGTAGCCTAGGCGCACCAGCTGGTCCTGGCGCTTCTTCTCGCTGATCACCGCACCTGCTGGATCCTGTCCGCTGAGCCGCTGGGCCTGCCGGTACTTCAGGTCGCCGTCAAACTCTCCGGCGATCCCGGCGGCCTCCCAGCAGAAGTCCAGCAGCGCGGTGCTGCCGTCAGGCAGCCGGATGTGCTTCTGCAGCTCCGGAGCCGCGAAACCTCCCTGGTGCATCAGAACCCGAGACCATGACTCTCCCACCGATCCGCTGCGGGCGTCGGCGAATTCCCAGGCCACCAACCAGCGCCGCAGCGCCCGCGATGACGGGATCACTGTCTTCCAGGGTGCAAAATCCTCTAGCGTGCGCGGCCTGCGGTCCTGGCACCTGCCTGCCTTGACAGCGTCGAGGATGCTGACAGCGGCCGCGAAATCCTCCGTGGCGCAGACAGTGTCCAGAACAGCAAGCTCCAGGGGCTCGACGACGACGGCACTCTGGGACTCGAAATGATCGGTAGCCGGCGGCAGTACACGGGTCAGCGCGCCCAGATAGCTGGCGCGGGCCGAGGTGTTCTGCCTGCCGCCGGGGTTACGCAGCGGCAGGGGAGTCAGGTGGCGTCGGGTGCCGAAGCTCTTGAAGTCACGGTCGGCAACGAGTTTCCGCCCTGCGGCAGAGGAGAGGGCGGCGCAGAGCGTGTGCAGGGTCTGACAGGGCGCGCTGCCGGTCATGCTGCCCGGGCTCCGGTATCCAGAATAGCCGGCGTTGTCCGTGCGCAGATTCACTACCTGAGGAGAGCGCAGCAAGGGCACCCCGTGGAGTGCCAGAGCCGTCTCGCGGCAGAAGATCGCATGACGGTGCTGAATGCCGGTGGCGGCTGCGGCGATCAGAAACCGTTCCCAGGGTGGACTCAGCAGCCATGCCGCAGAGCTGACGTACTGACCGCGGCGGACCCGGAGCATGCGTCCGTGCTGGACCTCTCTGCTGAGCCGCTCCCCGGTATGGCTCCCGCCAAAAGTGCGAACGGCGGTCACGATCGAGGCCTTTCCCGGTGGGTCATTGTCCTGCGAATCCCAGTCCATCCTGCCATTCTGATCAACATCGCCCAGGGCGGCCAGGGGGTGCTGCAGATCTGTGGAAAACCCGGATACGGCAACGTTCAGACACTTGTTGACCGGTACTACACCCATGAGAGTAGGACTGGTCAACAGGCGTATGAAAGGGTGAGATCTGCTGACTGGGTGAGGAGCAGAGGAGTCTTCAGAGGAGTGAAGCGGCGCGCTCGATCAGGTGAGGGACTGCGTCGTCGAGGGCGACATTCTGCGCCTCGCCGCTGCGCCGGTCCTTGACCTCGATCTTTCCCTCGGACAGCCCGCGGCCCACCACCACAATGGTCGGCACGCCTAGCAGCTCGGCATCGCCGAACTTCACTCCGGGGGAGACCTTGGGCCGGTCGTCGTAGATGACCTTGAGCCCGGCCGAATCCAGCTCAGAGGCCAGCTTCTCAGCAGCCTCGTAGACCTCTGAGCCCTTGCCGGTGGCCACCAGGTGGACATCGGCCGGCGCCACGGTCGAGGGCCAGATGATGCCCTTGTCATCATGATTGGCCTCCACCAGCGCCGCCATCGCCCGGGTGACGCCGAAGCCGTAGGAACCCATGGCCACGGTGGACTGCTTGCCGTTCTCATCCAGCACCTTCAGGTCCAGGACCTCAGAGAAGTATCGGCCGAGCATGAAGATATGGCCCAGCTCGATGCCGCGGCGGGTGGTCAGCGGACCGGAGCCGTCTGGGGCGGGGTCGCCGTCGCGCACCACCACGGACTCGATGGTGTCGTCCCAGGTGAAGTCGCGGCCGGCCACCAGGCCGAAGACATGCTGATCCTGCGCGTTGGCCCCGGTAATCCACCGGCTGCCGGAAACGATCCGGGGATCGGCCAGGTAAGGGATCCCGGTAGCGGATTCGGCACCCAGATAGGGCGCTTCCAGGCTCAGCCCGGGGCCGATGTAGCCACGCACCAGACCAGGATTCTTCGCCAGATCTGCGGCCTCCGCGGCCTCCACGGAGACCTCCCCGGCAACACCCAGCTTGGCGCCGATCGTGGCATCCGCCCGTTTGAGGTCCACCTCGCGATCGCCAGGCACGGCGATGACGGCCACCCGGCGCTCACCTTCGGGAGTCACCACCGCGACCACCACGTTCTTCAGCGTGTCGGCGGCAGTCCAGGCCCGGTCCTGGCGCCCATGGTCAGCATTGGCCGCGTCCACCAGAGTCTCAATAGTGTCCGTGCCGGGGGTGTGGTGTACCACCGCGGCGGGGGCGTCGTCGTACTCCACCGGCTCAGGCGGAACACTGGTGACCGCCTCCACATTGGCCCGGTAGCCGCCGTCGGACTCCACAAAGGTGTCCTCGCCGATCTCACACGGGAAGAGGAACTCCTCAGAGGCGGATCCGCCCATGTTCCCGTTGTCGGCGGCCACTGGTACCGCAGGCAGACCCAGGCGCTCAAAGATCCGGATGTAGGCCGCACGGTGGGCGGCGTATGCGGCCTGCTGGTCCTCATCAGTCACCGCGAAGGAATAGGAGTCCTTCATGATGAACTCCCTACCGCGCAGCAGCCCGGCGCGCGGGCGGGCCTCATCGCGGTACTTGGTCTGGATCTGGTAGAGGTTCACCGGCAGGTCCTTGTACGAGCTGTACAGGTCCTTCACCAACAGGGTGAACATCTCCTCATGGGTGGGTGCGAGCAGATAGTTGGGCCGGCGGACCCGCGGCTCCACCTCCTCCGACTTCCGGTCCCCGAGCACAAAGATGCCGTCGCCGTAGGTTTTCCACCGTCCGGAAGCCTCATAGGGCTCCTTCGGCAGCAGGGCGGGGAAATGGACCTCTTGAGCCCCGATGGCATCCATCTCCTCGCGCACCACCTGCTCGATCCTGCGCAGCACGTTCAGCCCCAGTGGCAGCCAGGAATAGATCCCCGGGGCCGCACGGCGGATATAGCCGGCGCGCACCAGCAGCCGGTGGCTGGCCACCTCGGCATCAACAGGGTTGTCGCGCAGAGTGCGCAGGAAAAGCTGGGACAGGCGTGTGGTCATGTCAACGAGTCTAATCGGCTTGAAGCGCGCTGCCTGTTTGGCACAATGAGACATATGGCAGTTCCACCACGCGCCTCAGCCGCACACCGGTTCAAGGACGCCCGCTCCCAGCAGCTGGCCACCCTGGTCGAACCGACCGTCACCGCCCATGGGCTCTATCTCGAAGAGCTGGTGCTGGCCACCAAGGGAGAGCGCACTGCACTGCAGGTGGTGGTCGATCACCTGCACGGCACGGCGAACGTGGAGCTGGACACCATCGCCGGGCTCTCCGAGGCTCTCTCAGTGGTGTTGGACAAGGCGGAGAGCCGGGCCGATGACGCCGCCGCACCGCTGGCTGGGCTGAAGAACTACGAACTGGAGGTCACCACCCCCGGCGCCACTCGGCCGCTGACCGAGCCCAGGCACTTCCGGCGTAACATTGGGCGGGTCTTGGAGATTGACCGCACTGCGCAAGCACGGCCCGCAGGCGCGGCTGCGATGACTGCGCGGCTCAAAGATGTGGACGAGGAAGGCGTTGTGGTCGCCGAGATCACGCCGCCGCCGAAAAAAGGCATGAAGCCGAAGATCGGTGCTGACACACACATCAGCTTCGAATCCATCGCTCGTGCCCGCGTCCAGGTAGAGTTTTCTCACACGGAACCGTAATACGCGGCCGCGGTGCGGCGGCGCGCGGCCCGAACCCACAGGGCAGACTGACCGGAGGCACAAGTGGATATCGATATGAGCGCCCTGCGCATGCTCGTCCAAGAGCGTGAGATCCCCCTTGAGCGGCTGATGCCTGCCATCGAGCAGGCACTGGTCCTCGCCTACCACAAGAGCCCCGGTGCGCTGCAGCACGCGCGCGCCGAGATCGACGAAAAAACCGGGCGTGTGGCCATCCTCGCCAAAGAGCTGGATGAAAACGGCAATGTCATCGGAGAGTTCGACGACACCCCCAAGAACTTCGGACGGGTCGCTGCCTCCACCGCACGCCAGGTGATCATGCAGCGCATCCGCGATGCGGAAGACGATTCGGTCATCGGAGAGTTCAAGTCCAAAGAGGGCGAGCTCGTCTCCGGCATAGTGCAGCAGGACCGCAGCCCGCACATCGTGAAGGTGGACATCGGCGGAGTCGAGGCCGACCTGCCGGCCCAGGAACATGTGCCGGGGGAGTCCTATTCGCACGGTTCACGTCTACGGGCCTTTGTGGTGGACGTCCACCGCGGGTTCAAGGGACCGCAGATCACCCTGTCCCGCTCTCATCCGGGACTGGTAAAGAAGCTCTTCGCCCACGAGGTCCCGGAGATTGCCGACGGCACCGTGGAGATCACCTCTATCGCCAGGGAGGCCGGGCATCGCACCAAGATCGCAGTGCGGGCCACCCAGCACGGCGTCAACGCCAAGGGCGCCTGCATCGGCGCCATGGGCTCTCGGGTGCGCGCGGTGATGACTGAGCTCAACGATGAGAAGATCGATATCATCGACTACCACGAGGATCCGGCGCAGTTCATCGCCAATGCGCTCTCGCCCTCCAAAGTGAGTTCCGTCACGGTTCTAGATGAGGCCACTCGCTCCGCTCGAGCCGTAGTGCCGGAGTATCAGCTCTCCTTGGCCATCGGCAAAGAGGGGCAGAATGCCCGCCTGGCAGCCAAACTGACCGGCTGGCGGATCGACATTGCGGCTGACGACGCCCAGACGGCCGCCGCAGCCCTCTGACCTTGACCGCACTGATAGACTCTTATGGTCCCGATCAGGACGTGCATCGGCTGCCGATCCCAGACTGAGCAGGACAGTGCCGTCAGATTCGTGCTCGACGGCGACCAGCTGGTGCTGGACGCCGAACGGCGGATGCCGGGCCGAGGTGCCTGGCTCCACCCGAGCAGTGAATGCTTCGAGACCGCGCTCAAGCGCAGGGCCTTCAACCGGGCCTTCCGCCGGCCGGTCTCAGTGGCGCAGCTAGCGTTCGAAGACATCGAACACATGACCAAACACAGAGGAAAGCGGGTTGGAAAGAGATGAACACCCGATGAGCACCGACGGATGAGCGCCCAGTGATGAGCACCATTCATACCGTCACGGAATCAAGCACGCTATACGGCCTGATCCGATGAGCCGCTGATATCAAGCCCCGCTTGGTCGGCGGGGCATCGCGCGGGCCAGACAAGGAGAACAGTGGCCAAGGCCCGCGTACATGAGATTGCCAAAGAGATCGGCGTCTCTTCCAAAGAAGCACTCGCCAAGCTCCAGGAGATGGGCGAGTTCGTCAAATCCCCATCCTCGACTGTTGAGCCTCCCGTAGCCAAGAAGCTGCGCGCTGCCTTCCCCCAGTCGGAGAAGGCACCGGAGAAGCCCGCACCGGCCAAGCCGGCCCCCAAGCCTGCTCCCCAAAAGTCGGCAGCCCCTGCCGATGAGAAGCCGGCGCCGGCGGCCGAGCCCGAGGCAGCCACACCGGCGGCAGCTCAGCCCGATCCCGCCCCGGCGCCTCAGAAGCCGGAGGCGCCCCAGGCGGAGCCCACACCTCCCCAGTCCTCCTCACCAGCGCCTAAGCCAGGGGCTCCCAAGCCTCCGACTCCAGGGCCGAAGCCGGGCGGCCCTAAGCCGCGCAGCGGCGGGAACAACCCGTTCGGCCTGGCCTCCGAGCGTGAGGCGCCCCGCTCCGGCGGCGGCCCCCGCCCCGGTGGACCGCGACCTGGCGGCCCCCGCCCGGGCAACAACCCGTATGCTTCCCGTCAGGGCATGCGCGGGGCAGACCGCGGCGGAGGACGGCCGGGCGGTTCCGGCGGACCCCGCCCCGGCGCGCCCCGCCCCTCCGGTTCCGAGGGCCGCCCCGGTCCGCGTCCCGGAGCTCCCAAACCGTCGATGATGCCCGGGCAGAGTCCCGCCCCGGGCCGTGGCGGCGCCCCCGGCGGACCTCCCGGAGGCGGCCCCCCGCGCGGACGCGGCGGCGGACGCGGCCGTGGTGGCGCAGCCGGAGCCTTCGGGCGCGGCGGCTCCAAGTCCAAGGCGCGGAAGTCCAAGCGCGCCAAGCGCCAGGAGCTGGAGCAGAAGCACACCCGTGAGATCGGCGGTGTGCGTGTTCCCAAGGGCGATGGCAGCACTGTGGTGCGGCTGCGTCGTGGTTCATCCCTCGGTGACTTCGCTGAGAAGATCAATGCCGAGCCGGCCGCGCTGATCACTGTGCTGATGAAGCTTGGCGAGATGGCCACGGCCAACCAGTCCCTGGACGAGGAGACGTTCCACCTGCTGGGCGAGGAGCTCGGCTATCAGGTGCAGATCGTCTCACCCGAGGACGAGGACCGGGAGCTGCTGGAGTCCTTCAGCATCAACCTGGACCAAGAGGCCGCCGAGGAATCCGAGGAAGACCTCACTGACCGTGCGCCGGTGGTCACCGTCATGGGTCACGTCGACCACGGCAAGACCCGTCTGCTGGACGCCATCCGCTCCTCCAACGTCACCGAGGGCGAGGCCGGTGGCATCACCCAGCACATCGGCGCTTACCAGGTCGAGGTTCCGCATGAGGGCGAGCAGCGTGCCCTGACCTTCATCGACACCCCCGGTCACGAGGCGTTCACCGCCATGCGTGCCCGCGGCGCCAAGGTCACCGATATCGCGGTGCTGGTGGTCGCTGCCGACGACGGTGTGATGCCGCAGACGGTAGAGGCACTCAACCACGCCAAGGCCGCCGATGTGCCCGTGGTGGTGGCGGTCAACAAGATCGACAAAGAGGGCGCGGCGCCGGATAAGATCCGCGGGCAGCTCACTGAGTATGAGCTGATCCCCGAGGAGTACGGCGGCGACACCATGTTCGTCGACGTCTCCGCACGGCAGAACCTCAACATCGATGAGCTGCTCGAGGCGGTCCTGCTGACCTCCGATGCCGCCCTGGAGCTGAAGGCCAATGCGGACAAGGAGGCTCGCGGCGTCGCCATCGAGGCTCATTTGGACAAGGGCCGCGGCCCGGTCGCTACGGTGCTGGTCCAGTCGGGCACCCTGCGGGTAGGCGACAACATGGTCGCCGGCACCGGTTTCGGCCGTGTCCGCGCCATGTTCGACGAGAACGGCGACCTGGTCGAGGAAGCAACCCCTTCCCGGCCGGTCCAGGTCTTGGGTCTGTCTACTGTGCCGCGCGCCGGTGACTCCTTCCTGGTCACCAGTGATGACCGCACCGCCCGCCAGATCGCTGAGAAGCGAGAGGCTGCCGAGCGCAACGCGCTGCTGGCCAAGCGCCGCAAGCGCATCACGCTGGAGGACTTCGACCAGGCTGTGGCTGAGGGCAAGATCGACACCCTCAACCTCATTCTCAAGGGCGATGTCTCCGGTGCCGTGGAGGCGTTGGAGGATGCCCTGCTCAAGATCGATGTCGGGGCCGAGGTCCAGCTGCGCGTCATCCACCGCGGGGTCGGAGCCATCACACAGAACGACGTCAACCTGGCCACTGTGGACAACGCGGTGATCATCGGCTTCAACGTCCGCCCGGCCGAGCGGGTCACCGAGCTGGCCGACCGCGAGGGCGTGGACATGCGCTTCTACTCGGTCATCTATGCCGCCATCGATGACATCGAGGCAGCGCTGAAGGGCATGCTCAAGCCGGAGTACGAAGAGGTGGCACTTGGCAGCGCGGAGATCCGTGAGGTCTTCCGCTCCTCCAAGTTCGGCAGCATCGCCGGGTCGATCGTCCGCTCCGGCATCATCCGCCGCAACGCCAAGGCGCGCCTGGTGCGCGACGGCAGCGTGGTCGGTGAAAACCTCTCCATCGAATCGCTGCGCCGGTTCAAGGACGATGCCACTGAGGTTCGCGACGGCTTCGAATGCGGCATCGGCCTGGGCTCGTTCAACGACATCCGCGAGGGCGACATCATCGAAACCTGGGAGATGCGGGAGATTCCACGCGCCTGACAGCACTGGTCCTGCCGGCGCGTACATGCCGCGCTCGGTCCCTGACATGGCCCACGCAAACGCCATGCGTTTCCGAGGGTCCCCAATGTCAGGGGTCCGCCTCGGCCGCATGCTGTGGCCGCGGCCTTCACACCTAAAGCGTCCGGGGATCGCTATTGAGCGGTCCCCGGATAGGCTTGAGACAACATCTCTGAGAGGAGACCACCATGGCCGATCCTGCACGTGCATCACGACTGGCCTCACGCATCAAGGTGATCGTGGCCGAAGCACTCCGCACCCGGGTGAAGGACGACCGGGCCGAGACCATCACGATCACCGATGCCCGCGTCACCAACGACCTGCAGCACGCCACGGTGTACTACACGGTTCTTGCCGAGGACGAGGAGGACAAGGCCGCCGGAACACGCCTGCTGGAGACTAACCGTGGGGCGCTCCGCCACGAGCTTGGCCGGCAGCTGAGCATCCGGCTCACGCCCACCTTGGAGTTCGTGGCCGATGAGATTCCGGAGTCCGCCGCACACCTGGAAGATCTGCTGCGCAAGGCCCGTGAGGAGGATGAGCGGGTGAAGAATCTCCGAGGAGACGCCGACCCGCTTGACGCTGAGGCCTATCGCAGCCGGGGGGAGCAGCACTGAACCCTCGAGGAACAGTATGAGTAAGCGGCAGAGGCCTGAGGAGCTGGAAGTCGGCTCGGGGCTGGTTCTGGTCGACAAACCTGCAGGCTGGACCAGCCATGACGTGGTCGGCAAGGTCCGCAAGCTCGCCGGCACGCGCAAAGTCGGACATGCCGGCACCCTGGACCCGATGGCCACCGGAGTTCTGGTGATCGGCATCAACCGGGCCACCCGCCTGCTGACCCATATCGTGGGGGTGGGCAAGACCTACACGGCCACCGTCCGGCTGGGCCAGTCCACCACCACCGACGACGCCGAGGGCGAGCTGGTCGCCACCCGGTTCGCCAACGCTGTCACCGGAGAGCAGGTCGATGCCGCGGTAGCCCGGCTCACCGGGAAGATCATGCAGGTGCCCAGCACCGTCAGCGCCATCAAGGTCGACGGACGCCGGTCCTATGACCGTGTCCGTTCCGGCGAGGAGGTCGAGCTCGATGCCCGGCCGGTGACCGTTCACCAGTTTCAGGTCCACGGCCTCCGGCGGCATGAGGGTGGAAAACAGATCGACCTGGACATCGAGGTCGCTGTCTCATCCGGCACCTACGTGCGGGCTCTGGCCCGCGACCTCGGGGAGCTGCTAGGGACCGGTGGGCACCTGACTGCGCTGCGCCGCATCGCAGTAGGTCCCTACCGTCAGGACCAGTGCCTGAGTCTGGACCAACTGGCTGAGGACTTCGGCTACATCGGATTGGCCGAGGCGGCTGCTCAGCTGTTCCCCGTGCGGCGGCTCAGCGAGGAGGAGGCTGAACACCTCCGGCACGGCCGCCGCATCACGGCCAGCGCCTCAGGCGTCCAGAGCAAGGTTCTTGAGCCTGTCCCCGAGCCGGGTGCACCGAAGCGTGAGGAGCTCACGGCGGCCTTCGCCCCCAGCGGTGAGCTGATTGCCCTGCTCAGGGATATCCCGGCCAAGCCGGGGGCGTCGTCGTCCCCTGATGCGGCCCAGGTGGCGCTCTCCGGTCCGGCGGCGCTGCACGCGAAACCCGAGCTGGTGTTTGCGCAGTAGAATTCTCTGGGTCCGAATCAGTGAGAGGAGACCCAGATGGATGCGGTGGTGGAGACCCCCACTGTCATGTTCCTTGTCGGTACGGTGATCTGTGCCCTCTCGACACTGATCTGCTGGGTGATGACAGTGCTGCGCAGCCATCCGGCGGACTCCTCGATCATCAGCCTGGCGGCCATCGAGCTGTACCTGATCGTCTACGGGATCTACGCCGGCATCCGCCAGGCGATGGGCGCGGCGATCCTCGGCGAGGCCTGGGAGTTCTGGGGCTACATCATCACCGCCCTGCTGCTGCCGGTGGGAGTGTTCATCTGGGCCATGGTGGACAAGACCCGCTGGTCGAATCTGGTGATGAGCTTTGTGGGACTGGTGGTGTTCGTGATGGTCTACCGGCTGGAGGTGATTTGGTGGGGAAGCGCGCTGTGAGCTCTGACAACGGACGGTCAACGCCGCGAAACCGTGGTGTGGGCATGCTGATCATTACTGCCTACGGCATCTTCGCCGTGAGCGCTTTCGCTCGTGCGTTCTATCAGATCACCCCGTTCCCCCAGCAGGACAAGGTGCAGTTCGCCGATGCGCCGCTTGCCCTGAGTCTCTCGGGGTTCGCCGCAGCGGTCTACATTCTGGCCGCCCTGGCCCTAGCGCGGACCACGACCGTCGCGTGGAAGGTGGCGTTGGTGGCGGTGCTGATCGAGATGGTCGGGGTCATCGGCGTGGGCGCGTGGACCCTGATGCAGCCTGAGCTGTTCGAGGTTGCCACGGTCTGGGGCGGCTTTGGCCGTGACTATGGGTACATCCCGCTGGTGCTGCCCTTTGTGGGGCTTTTCTGGCTGCTCAAGCACCGATCTGCTCACTGAGTGCTGGACGATCTATGCCCCAGCCGCAGGAGCGGTCGAGGCGGGGAGAATCTGGCACCGGATCAAGAACGTAGTATGGACGCCGTGCATATTTACCATGGGCTCAACGATGTCCCCGCCGACCTGGGGCCGACAGCGCTGACTATTGGGAACTTCGACGGCGTGCACCTGGGACATCAGCATGTGCTGTCGCAGCTGCAGGCCATCGGACATGCCCGGGGTGCTGCCACAGTGGCCATCACTTTCGACCCGCATCCGGCCTTCATCCACCGCCCGGGCTCAGCACCGGATCTGCTCACCGGCACAGCCGAGAAGCTTGCCCGGCTGCAGGCCAGCGGACTTGAGGCAGCGGTGGTCATGAACTACACCGAGGAGCTGGCAGCGCATACCGCCGCGGAGTTCGTCCGCCGCTACTTTGTGGAGGCCCTCAACCCTGTGGTGGTGGTGGTTGGGCATGATGTACGTTTCGGCCGCGGCAATGAGGGCGATTTCGGCACCATGGTTCAGCTCGGCGAGCGCTTCGGCTTCGAGGTGATAGGGGTTGAGGACTTCCCGGTGGACGGTCTTCAGGCTCAGGAGCCGGCTGCCCGCTGCTCCTCCACGGCGATCCGGCGGGCCCTTGCCGAGGGGGACGTCGCAGCAGCGGCCCAGATGCTCGGCAGAGCGCACACTGTGGCCGGCGAGGTGGTCCACGGTGAGGCGCGGGGCCGCGAGCTCGGGTTTCCCACTGCCAATCTCTCCCAGGAGGCCGAAGGCATGGTCCCCGCTGACGGTGTCTACGCAGGCTGGGTCACCGACCGTCAGGCGCACCGGTGGCCGGCTGCGATCTCAGTCGGCACCAACCCCACCTTTGACGGTGTCCAGCGGGTGGTCGAGGCCCATGTTCTTGACCGGCCGGATGAGCCCGTGGAGGAGTTCGACCTCTACGGCCAGCGCCTCCGGGTCGAATTCGTGGACCGGCTGCGCGGCATGGTCGCCTATGAGGGCGTCGAGAAGCTCGTGACCCAGATGCACCAGGATGTCGGTGAGGCCCGTCAGGTGCTCCTGGACGCTCCTGCCGGTCTCCAGCGGCCGCTGCCCTAAAGGGGTACCATGAGCCAGCCGAACAGGCCTAAGCGTCGCTCGGACGCCCAGCCGCAGATCGTCAGCGATCAGCGCCGGCAGCAGCTGGGTACTTCATTCGCCGAACAATCGGCAGACGAAGCGCTGGAGTACGACGCTGTCCGCCCCCGCTATCCGGATCAGGCTGTCGGTGACGTCCTCGCACTTGCAGACAGGCCTTATGGGGTTGGCGGCACTGATGTGGAAGAGGCCCCTGAGACTGGTGCTGCTGGCGTTGAGTCTGGTGGTCCGCTGGAAGGAGGGCGCCTGACAACTGTTGTGGATCTGGGCGCGGGCACCGGGATTCTGACCCGCCAGCTGCTGGACCGCGGAGCCCACGTGGTCGCCGTGGAGCCCAGTCCTCCGATGCTCGACGCCCTTCTGAACACATCCGAAGAGATGCTCGGGAAACAGAGCGCAGAAAGAACCCGAGAGGATCGCACCACAATACCCAGCCGCGCCCAGGCAACAGTGGAAGCCCGGTGTGCCCCGGCCGAGCAGACCGGGCTTCCCGGAGGCTGTGCCGATATCGTGGTGGCCGCCCAGTCCTGGCACTGGTTCGACCCGGCAGCAGCCCAGGCGGAGGCGGCCCGGCTGCTGGGCGGACAAGGGGCGCTGGCGCTGATCTGGAACTACCTGGACACCGCAGACCCTACCGTGCACCGGCTGACCCGGGTGATGCGCGCCGGTGACGTCTACCGCCGGGAATGGCAGCCCACTCTGGACCCCGCCCTGTTTACCCCCGTGCAGAGCACCGAATACCGCTGGCAGCGGACACTGACCGTTGCGGAACTCTTCCGCTATGCCACCACGCTGAGCTCATGGCTTTCCGCCGCCGACGCCGAGCGGGCCAGACGCCGCGCCAACCTCGCAGACTATCTCCACGGCGATCTCGGTCTGGCGAACGACGACGCCGTGGAGCTTCGGCAGATCACCGGGCTCCACACCGCACGGGTGCGCCCAGGCTGATCATTTCGGCAGCGGGTACTTGTCGATGATGGGGTTGAGCAGTTCAGCAGCCCGCTGTCCGGTGATCACCTCAGAGGCGTCGACTTCTGTCACCACTTTCGAGGCGGAGTCTTCGTAAACATGCTCGCCGATCATGCGCCCGGTCTCGTCGTAGGGCCAGAAGAATGCCAACGTCCGCCGCACCAGAAACCAGCGATCGCTATCTAGGGAGTCCGTTGAGGCCTGTCCTACGTTGCCGAAGACGTTGTCGCCCAGCATCGCGGCGGGGACGAACTGGCTGAACTCCGCTTCCCCGGAGAAGCCGAAGTCTCCGACGGCCATGCTCTGTTTGCCGGTCCACATCACCAGCATGTCGATCTCCGCCAGAGACCGGTAGAAATCCCGGACCGTATCCATACCGTCGAGAATCACCGCCTCGCCGCTTTCAAAGATCCGGTAATGGGGGTGCTCCACGGTCATATCAGGGGCCAGCAGCTCCTCGTAGCGCCCGGCGACCTCCAGGAGCCCATGCCGGCGGTAGTTGATCAGGATCTTCCGGTGCAGTGGATTCTCCGTCTGATCAATCAGCTGGTCGACGTCGTCCATCATGTTGACGAACTCGCGTTCGTAGGCGGTCTGGGGCTGAGTGGAGTCTTGGGTGGGTACGGCGGTGGTCATGGTGGTGCTCCTTGGGTGAGGGTGCCTCCCGGCTGAGCGAGAGGGGTGTTGAGCTGAACAATCGTGCGTGGGGCGATATCGGCTGATATTTCGCAGGTGCCTGCGGCCCTACTGATAATGTGACATAGAGCACGTAGTGTGTATATTGACAAAATCGTGGCCGCATTTAGCTCTGGCTTAATGCGTACTTCTGCAGAGAGGTAGCTGTGACTGCTGAACTCAATCTCTCTCAGGTGCGCGCACTGGAGGCACTTCTGGACGAGGGTCATTTTGGCCGCGCCGCTCAGCGTCTCCACGTCACGCCTTCTGCCATGACCCAGTCGATCAACCGACTGGAGAGGGACCTTGGAGTCCGGCTGGTGAACCGGACGCGCCACCCCGTGGTCGCCACACCGGCTGGGCAGCGTTTCATGCACCAGGCAGCGCGTGCTCTGGAAGCCTCCCGGGCTGCGGTGGAGGCCGCTCGCGGCGTTGGCGCCGGGTTGCTGACCATCGGTTTCATCGATGGCTACTCGCAGGCCGAAAGCCGACTGCTCGACCGCTTCCACAGCGAGAACCCCGATGTTCGGGCTGAGTACCGTCAATTGCATTGGGAAGACCAGGTGGCTGCTCTGGTTGACGGCGCTGTGGATGTCTCCTTCGCTCGCCCACCGCATTCAGGAGTAGAGGCCAGCCTGCTGGATATTCGTGTGGTGACGGTTGAGCCGCGTGTTGCTGTTCTGGCTCAGCATTCGGCCCTGGCGCAGCGGGAGTCCTTGACTGTGGACCAGATCGACGAGTTGGAAGTGGTGACGTCCGCAACCGCCCCGGCTGAGTGGACACGCTGGTGGGTCATCGACCCGCGTCCTTCAGGCCGGCCAGTGCGTTACGGTCCGTCAGTATCAACAATCCACGAAGCGGTCGCCAGCGTACGCACCGCTGCGGATTCAGGCTCGGGGCATGTGCTCATCACCGGCAGGTCGGTCGGGCGGCGTGCCAGCAACGCCGGCGTGGTCTTCGTCCCCCTGGTGGACGCAGAGCCCTGCCGGATCGAGCTGTGCACTCGCCGTAGTGACCATCGCCCGGCAGTGCAGATGCTCAGGGCTCTCGCCGATGCCGGGTACTCAGCGCGAGCCAAGACTGGCCGCTCGGTTCAGCGTGGCGCCGAGCCGGCCGTTGGGGTAAAGTAGTGGGGTTGCCCGCTGCAGTCCGCGGTGGCTGGCACCCGGTTGAGACCGGATTCCTGAACGCGGTACACCAAATGAGGAGCATATCCATGGCTTTGGATCCCGCTGTCAAGCAGCAGATCATCAAGGAGTACGCGACTTCTGAGGGCGACACCGGTTCCCCTGAGGTGCAGGTCGCAGTTCTGACCCGTCGGATCTCCGATCTCACTGAGCATCTCAAGGAGCACAAACAGGATCACCACACCCGCCGTGGGCTGATGATTCTGGTCGGCCGTCGTCGTCGTCTCCTCAAGTACCTGGAGCGCACTGACATCGAGCGGTTCCGTGACCTGAAAAAACGTCTCGGCATCCGCTGAGCACGTTCGGCGCAGAGAAATGGGCGGCCCCTGCTGGGGTTGCCCATTTTTGTGTGCGAGACTGTAGATAGCCGATACAGCTGAAGAACCGACGACGACGCATGGTCCGGTCCTCGGTAGTGGCTTACGGGAGTGCGTGACGGCACCCGCACCCGTGAGCTTCGATCGAAGACCGCCTTGCTCCGGTTCGGCTCGTATTGCACCGAGGATTCTCGGTGCGCTGTGTTGGTTTGCTTGCCGCAGGGAAGAGCCCAGCGGTAGTAGGGGAGACAACCCCTTGGCAAATAGCACTACGAAAGGAAACCCTTTTTCCATGCAGGGACCTGAGGTTCACTACGCCGAGGCCGTGATCGACAACGGCCAGTACGGCACATCCACCATCCGCTTCGAGACCGGACGGCTGGCCAAGCAGGCCGCCGGTTCGGCGCTGGTCACCCTGGACGAGGAGACCACCATCCTCTCGGCCACCACCGTCGGCAAGTCACCCCGTGAGGGCTTCGACTTCTTCCCGCTGACCGTGGACGTCGAGGAGCGGATGTACGCCGCCGGCCGCATCCCCGGAAGCTTCTTCCGCCGCGAGGGCCGCCCCACCACTGATGCGATCCTGGCCTGCCGGCTGATCGACCGCCCGCTGCGCCCTGCCTTTACCAAGGGCATCCGCAATGAAGTGCAGGTGGTCGAAACCATTCTGTCCATCAACCCTGATGATCTCTACGACGTGGTGGCCATCAACGCTGCCTCAGTCTCCACCCAGCTGTCCGGGTTGCCGTTCTCCGGCCCCATCGGCGGTGTGCGTGTGGCACTGATCGACAATGGCGACGGTGCCCAGTGGGTCGCCTTCCCCAAGCACTCCCAGCTGCAGACCGCCGTCTTCGACATGGTGGTCGCCGGTCGGATCGTCGGCGATGACATCGCGGTGATGATGGTCGAGGCCGAAGCCACCGACGATTCCTGGAAGCTGATCAAGGAGCAGGGACGCACAGCGCCCACTGAGGAGATCGTGGCCGAGGGCCTGGAGGCCGCCAAACCCTTCATCAAGGTGCTCTGCGAGGCGCAGGCCGATCTGGTCGCCCGCGCCGGCAAGGAGCCGGTGGAGGTGCCGATCTTCTCCGACTACCAGGACGATGTGCTGGAGGCGGTCAAGGCTAAGGCCGAGGAGAAGCTGGCAAGCATCTACCAGATCGCCGACAAGCAGCAGCGTGAGGCCGCCGATGCTGAGCTGAAGGCCGAACTGGTTGCTGAGCTCGGAGGCGAGGGCAACCAGTTTGAGGGTCGTGAGGCTGAAATCGGCAAGGCTCTGGGATCGGTGACCAAGCAGGTCATCCGTCAGCGCATCCTGCGCGACCAGGTCCGCATCGACGGCCGCGGTCTGGCGGATATCCGCCAGCTCACCGCCGAAGTCGAGGTCCTGCCGCGCGTCCACGGTTCGGCCATCTTCGAGCGCGGCGAGACCCAGATCATGGGTGTCACCACACTGAACATGCTCAAGATGGAGCAATCCATCGATAGTCTGTCGCCGGAGACCAAGAAGCGCTACATGCACAATTACAACTTCCCGCCCTACTCCACCGGTGAGACCGGCCGGGTGGGTTCTCCGAAGCGCCGCGAGATCGGTCACGGTGCCCTCGCTGAGCGTGCCATGGTGCCGGTGCTGCCCTCCCGCGAGGAGTTCCCCTACGCCATCCGCCAGGTCTCTGAGGCGCTGGGCTCCAACGGGTCCACCTCCATGGGGTCGGTCTGCGCCTCCACCCTGAGCCTTCTCAACGCCGGTGTGCCGTTGCGCGCCCCGGTGGCCGGCATCGCCATGGGTCTGGTTTCCGATGAGGTCGACGGTGAGACCCGCTACGCCGCACTGACCGACATCCTCGGCGCTGAGGACGCCTTCGGCGATATGGACTTCAAGGTGGCCGGAACCTCCGAATTCGTCACCGCCATCCAGCTGGACACCAAGCTGGACGGCATCCCGGCCAGCGTGCTTACTGCGGCGCTGAAGCAGGCCCGTGAGGCGCGGCTGCACATTCTGGGTGTGATCACCGCGGCCATCGAGGCCCCGGACGAGATGAGCCAGTTCGCCCCGCGGATCATCAGCGTCACCGTTCCGGTCGACAAGATCGGCGAGGTCATCGGTCCCAAGGGCAAGATGATCAACCAGATCCAGGAGGACACCGGCACCGACATCTCCATTGAGGACGACGGCACGGTGCTCATCGGCGCTACCGACGGGGAGTCCGCCGAGGCCGCCCGTTCGGCGATCAACGCGATCGCCAATCCTCAGGTTCCTGAGGTCGGCGAACGTTACCTGGGCACGGTGGTGAAGCTGACCACTTTCGGGGCATTCATCAGCCTCACCCCCGGCAAGGACGGCCTGCTGCACATCTCCGAGCTGCGCAAGCTCAACGACGGCAAGCGGGTCAACGACGTCGAGGACGTCCTGGGCGTGGGTCAGAAGATCCAGGTCGAGCTCTCCAAGATCGACGACCGCGGAAAGCTCAGCCTGGTCCCCGTCGTCGAAGAATCCGATTCCGGTGAGGACAAGCAGAGCGTCAACCAGGTCAACGAACCCGCAGAGGTGTGACCCTCAAGCCACGCTGACCAACTGCTGTGAGGCCGGGTCCCGATACGGGGCCCGGCCCGCTGCGGTTTTACCTCTCCGCATGCCGCGGCAGCCAAGCCGGCAGCTTAACGTGCCGTGACCTCCTGCCAAGGATGTGGCAAGATGGAACTAATTGAATACAGGCCACGTCCCTGATGCGGAAGAGTCCGGTTCAGCTCACAGGCAGCCGGCGCCGAAGGAGCAAGGAGTCCCCTCCGAATCTCTCAGGCCAGGTCACACTGATGGACCGCAGCGGGGTGGCAACTCTGGAAAGCAGGGGGTCACTGATCCCTCTCACCCACGGTGCAAGCCGGGAACGGTCCCGGTGAATCTCTCAGGTCAGCCACAGAGTAAGGGGCACTGACTGTCCTCATCCTCTGCCCGTAAGGTTGACCGTATGACTTATTCGATTCCCGGCGGATTCGCCGCCCGCCATATGGGCCCCACCACTGAGTCCTCTCAGACCATGCTTGAGGCCCTGGGCTATGCATCCCTCAGCGACCTGGTGGACGCCGCTGTTCCCGCCAACATCCGGCAGTCCGAACCGCTGAACCTGCCCTCCGCCCTGAGCGAGTCCCAGACCCTGGAGGCGCTGCGCCGCTACGCCGCGCAGAACCAGGTGAAGACCCAGATGATCGGCCAGGGCTTCTACGGCACCCACACTCCCAGCGTGATCCTGCGCAATGTGCTGGAGAACCCGGCCTGGTACACCGCCTACACCCCCTACCAATCGGAGATCAGCCAGGGCCGCCTGGAGGCGCTGCTGAACTTCCAGACCATGGTGGCCGACCTCACCGGCCTGGAGATCGCCAACGCCTCCCTGCTGGACGAGGCCTCCGCCGTGGCCGAGGCCATCCTGCTGATGCGCCGGGCTAATAAGAAGCGGGGCAATGCCCCGGTGGTGGTCGACTCGGATATCTTCCCGCAGACCCGTGCCGTGATCACCGGCCGGGCCGAGGCTGTGGGCATCGAGCTGCAGTTCACAGACCTTGCCGCAGAGGGCCTCCCCGAGGGAGAGATCTGCGGCGTGGTGCTGCAGCAGCCGGGCAACTCCGGTGTTGTCACCGACCACCGGGCGCTGATCGCCCAGGCCAAGGAGCGCGGCGCGCTAGTGGCGGTGGCCGCCGACCTGCTCTCCCTGACCCTGATCACCCCGCCCGGTGAGCAGGGGGCCGATATCGCAGTGGGCAGCTCCCAGCGCTTCGGCGTGCCGCTGTTCTTCGGCGGCCCGCATGCTGCGTTCATGGCCGTACGCTCCGGGCTGCAGCGCCAGCTGCCCGGCCGCCTGGTGGGAGTCTCCAAGGACGCCGAGGGCCGCCCCGGATACCGCCTGGCACTGCAGACCCGTGAGCAGCACATCCGCCGCGAGAAGGCCACCTCCAATATCTGCACCGCCCAGGCCCTGCTGGCCGTGGCCGCCTCCATGTACGGCGTCTACCACGGCCCTGAGGGCCTGGCCCGGATCGCCCGCCGGCTGCACACCCAGGCCCGCGCCCTGGCCGAGATCCTCCGCGCCGCCGGCCACCAGCTGGTGGCCGAGTCCTTCTTCGACACCGTCCAGGTGCGCATGCCGGACGCAGAGACCGCGGAGGCGGTGATGGCCAAGGCAGAGGGCGCCGGGATCAATCTGCGCCAGGTGAGTCCGCAGACCATCGGCGTCAGCACAGACGAGACCACCACCACCCGTGAGATGTACCTGCTCGCCTACGCCTTCGGCCTGGTGGAGAAGCCCAGCCGGGCCGCAGAGCTCTACGACGCCGTGGAGTTCGAGGGCGATTATGCCTTCGCTGATGAGCTGGTGCGTGAGTCCGAGTACATGACCCACCCGGTCTTCCACTCCGTGCGCTCGGAGACCCAGATGATGCGATACCTGCGTAAACTTGCTGACCGGGACCTGGCCCTGGACCGCACCATGATCCCCCTGGGCTCCTGTACCATGAAGCTCAACGCCGCCACCGAGATGGAGGCCATCTCATGGCCCGAGTTCGCCGGAATCCACCCCTACGCCCCGGAGCACCAGACCACCGGCTGGCGCTCCCTGATCGCCGATCTGGAGGCCAGGCTGGCCGAGGTCACCGGCTACGCGGGGGTCTCCATCCAGCCCAACGCCGGCTCCCAGGGCGAGTACGCCGGGCTGCTGGCCATCCGCCAGTACCACCTGGCTAATGACGACGCCGCCCGGGACATCTGCTTGATCCCCGCCTCCGCCCATGGCACCAACGCCTCCTCCGCAGTGCTGGCGGGGCTGCAGGTGGCCGTGGTGGCCACTGCCGAGGACGGCACCATCGACCTGGAGGATCTGGACGCGAAGATCGAGGTATACCCGGACCGGATCGCTGCAATCATGATCACCTACCCCTCCACCCACGGGGTCTACGAATCCGATGTCCGCGAGGTCTGCAAGAAGATCCATGACGCCGGGGGACAGGTCTACATCGACGGCGCGAACCTCAACGCCCTGGTGGGCCTGGCCCGGCCCGGTGAGTTCGGCGGAGACGTCAGCCACCTCAACCTGCACAAGACCTTCTGCATCCCGCACGGCGGGGGCGGGCCGGGCGTGGGCCCGGTGGCGGTGGCCGAGCACCTGCTGGACTTCCTGCCGGGAAGCCCCGCCGCGGCGTCGCTTCGCTCACGCTCCTCAATCGCCTCGGGAGACTCGGAGCGGTCTCCGGTCTCCGCTCGGCTCAATCGAGCGTCGTCATCTGGCCCTGCCCCGGTGACCTCCACCGCCTACGGCTCGGCCGGGGTGCTGCCGATCAGCTGGGCCTACCTGGCCATGATGGGCGCAGAGGGCCTGACCAGCGCCACCGCCCATGCCCTGCTGAGCGCCAACTACATCGCCCACCGGCTCAGGGACTATTACCCCATCCTCTACACCGGGGGGTCCGGCCTGGTGGCCCATGAGTGCATCCTGGATCTGCGGGAGCTGACCAAGGCCAGCGGGATCACCGCCGAGGATGTCTGTAAGCGGCTGATCGACTACGGCTTCCACGCCCCCACCCTGGCCTTCCCGGTGGCCGGGACCCTGATGGTCGAGCCCACCGAGTCGGAGGACCTGGCGGAGATTGAGCGGTTCATCGAGGCGATGATCGCAGTGCACGGCGAGATCCAGCAGGTGATCGCCGGAGAGTATGACGCCGCCGACTCACCTCTGAAGCACGCCCCGCATCCGGCTGCGGTGCTGGCTGCCGATGACTGGGACCGCGCCTACACCCGCCAGCAGGCCGCCTTCCCGGTCCCGGGGCTGCACGGTGCAGGGTTCGGGCCGGATAAGTACTTCCCGCCGGTGAGCCGGATCGACGGCCCGCACGGGGACCGGAACCTGGTGTGCTCCTGCCCTCCGCCCGAAGCATTTGAGATCGACTGACCCTGACCCTCCCATTACTCCCGATCACCCCGGCCTATCACCCCACCGCCCCACCAAAACTGCCGAGTGCGTGATCTGTGCAGTAATTCGGGCCCCTCAGAGACAGAAAAGCTGCACAGATCACGCACTCGAGGCAAGGAGTCACGATGACTGAGCTGAAAGAGACCGCCCTGGCCGCCGAGCATGAGGCACTAGGTGCTTCCTTCACGGACTTCGGCGGCTGGCGGATGCCGCTGAAGTACACCTCTGAGCTGGAGGAGCACAAGGCGGTGCGCAGCGCCGCCGGAATCTTTGATCTTTCCCACATGGGCGAGGTGCGGGTGATCGGATCCGATGCCGCCACTTTCCTGAACACCGCCCTGGTCGGCAACCTCGCGAAGATCGAACCGGGGAAGGCGAAGTATTCGCTGATCGTCAACGCCGAGGGCGGGATCCTCGATGACCTGATCACCTACCGAATCGGTGAGCAGGAGTATCTGGTGATCCCCAATGCCGCCAACCGGCTGACTGTGGCCGAGGAGCTGACTGCGCGGGCCGCCGGGTTCGAGGTTGAGGTACGGGACGAGTCCGAGGGGATCAGCCTGATCGCCGTCCAGGGCCCCACCAGTGCCGCGATCATCTCATCCCTGGTGCGCGCCGATGAGATCGAGCTGGTGGAGTCCCTCAGCTACTACACCCATACCACGGTGACCATCGGCGGCCAGGAGATCCTGCTGGCCCGCACCGGCTACACCGGGGAGGACGGGTTCGAGCTCTACCTGCCCCATGACAAAGCCGGTGCGCTCTGGCGCGCCCTGCTCGAGGGCGGGACCGACTTCGGGCTGACCCCCTGCGGACTGGCCTGCCGGGATTCGCTGCGCCTGGAGGCAGGAATGCCGCTCTATGGCAATGAGCTCACTGCCTCCCGGAAGCCGCAGGAGGCCGGACTGCCGGTGGTGGCCTTCTCCAAGGAAGAGGACTTCGTGGGCCGGGCCGCCCTTGAGCAGGCCAAGGCCGAGGGGCTGGGCAGGACCACCGGCCAACGCCTGGTCGGCCTGAAGGCGGAAGGCAAGCGTGCAGCCCGCACCGGCCACCAGATCCAGCTGCCCGATGGCGCCCCTGTTGGGGAGGTCACCTCCGGGGCGCCGAGCCCCGCTCTGGGCCACGCGATCGCTATGGGCTATGTGGACGTGGCCCACACCGAGCCGGGCACCCAGCTTCAGGTGGACGTCCGAGGCAAGCCGATCCCCTTCGAGGTGGTCAAGCCGCCGTTCTACGTACGGTCATCACGATGACCGCACTCAGCGCCTTCAATCGCCTCGGAAGTGCCCTGACCGGCACTTCGCTCGGCTCAATCGGCTTGATTCGCGTGGGCAGTGATGCCCTATGAGCGGGATAGGACTGTTTGATCTCTTCAGCGTAGGCGTTGGCCCCTCTTCCTCACATACGGTGGGCCCGATGCGGGCTGCTCGGCGGTTTGTGGTCGAGCACCTGGTGGTGGAGGATGACGCCCCCGGCTCCGGTTCCTCTGGGGAGGTTCAGGCGGCGGCCCGGTCTGCGTTGGTAATAGACCAGGTGGCCGGTATTCAGGTGGAGCTCTTCGGCTCGCTCTCAGCCACAGGTGCCGGGCACGGGACCTTCGATGCGATCCTTCTGGGCCTGGAGGGCTGGGCAGCGGAGGAAATCCTGCCCGAACAGGTGGACAAGCGTAAGGCCGCTATTGAGTCTTCCGGCACAGTGCAAGTAGCTGCTCAGCTGGGCCACCGCAGCGATCTCACCCTCCGGGTGGAGGACTTCATCCAGCGGCCGCTGACTCATCTGGAGCGGCATTCCAATGCGATGACTCTGCGTGCGGTGGACGCCGAGGACCAACTGCTGGCCGAGGAGACCTACTACTCAGTTGGTGGCGGATTCGTAGTCGCTGACTCCGAAGAAACCGGTACAGAGGTCTCACCCGATACCGTGCATATCCCATATCCATTCCGTACCTCTGAGGAGCTGTTCGCCCACTGTGCGCGGAAGCAGCTGACGGTCTCACAAGTGATGCTAGCCAATGAGACGGTACGGCGGGCTGCCGCAGAGAATGTCAGCACTAAGCGGGCCGAAGTACAGGTGATCGATGAGGTGTGGCACCTGTGGGAGGTTATGGAAGCCTGTAAAGATTCCGCGTTGAAGCGTGAAGGGTATCTTCCGGGTGGGCTTAAGGTTCGCCGCAGGGCGCCGGAGTGGTATGCCAAGATGTGGCGGGATGACCCGGAGCGTTCTCATGCCTATTGGCAGGAATGGGTGAACCTGGTGGCTTTGGCCGTCAACGAGGAGAATGCCTCGGGCGGCCGGGTGGTCACTGCCCCTACTAATGGTGCGGCCGGCATCATCCCTGCGGTGGGTTTCTACGCCACCCATTATGGACCTGGTGCCAGCTTTGTAGATAAGCAGGATCTACGCAGTATTGTCACACGGTTCTTGCTGACCGCTGCTGCTGTGGGAGTTCTATACAAGGAGCAGGCTTCCATTTCTGGTGCGGAGGTGGGGTGCCAGGGGGAGGTTGGTTCGGCCTCCTCCATGGCTGCCGCCGGTCTCTGCGAGGTTCTCGGTGGTTCGCCCGAGCAGGTGGAGAATGCTGCCGAGATCGCTATGGAGCACAATCTGGGGCTGACTTGCGACCCGATCAGCGGACTGGTGCAAGTGCCCTGCATCGAACGCAATGCCATCGCTGCCACCAAGGCAGTCAACGCAGCACGGATGGCGCTGATGGGTGACGGTGACCACCGAGTCAGTCTCGATGATGTCATCACCACCATGCGTGAGACCGGCAAAGATATGTCCCATAAGTACAAGGAGACAGCCCTGGGTGGGCTGGCCGTCAACGTTGTCGAATGCTGATGGCGGAATACCTGCACAACTCATATTGGAGGAACTTTTCATGAACAGTATCCCTGAGTCCCTTAAATACACCGCTGAACACGAATGGATCGCTGAGACCGCAGAGCCCGGGGTGGTGCGTATCGGCATCACTGACTACGCCCAGGACTCCTTGGGTGAGGTGGTGTACGTGGAGTTTCCTGAGGTGGGCCAAGAGATCAATGCCGGTGAGGCCGTGGGAGAGATTGAATCCACCAAGTCCGTGGCTGATATCTACACCCCGCTCTCCGGCGAGGTGGTACGACTCAATGACACCCTGGAGGATGCTCCGGAGACCATCAACTCAGAACCCTACGGGGCCGGTTGGCTTTTTGAGCTTAGAGCAACGGACCAGTGCTCAGCGCAGTTGATGACCGCTGAGGCCTACGCAGCTTTCATTGACCAGTAGATATCCCGTCTGCCCCTAATTTCCCCGTCGCAAAGGAGTGCCCTTATGCCGTTGAACAATGACCAGCCGAATATTAATGTTCTTTCGTTGTCTGAGGTGGATCCGGAGGTTGCGGAGGTGGTGGCTGGTGAGTTGGGGCGTCAGCGCGGGACGCTGGAGATGATCGCCTCGGAGAACTTTGTGCCGCGCGCAGTGCTGGAG
>NZ_QWLD01000047.1 GCF_003600155.1 Nesterenkonia muleiensis
CAAAATCATTCTATTAGATCTAATAAGTACCTTGTGGCAAACTTGAGAAATTATATGGCTCGAATCTTTAGTATTCTCTTCTTTATTACCTGTGTCTACTATTTAGGCAGAATGCCGTCACCTATTTTTACTAAGAAACTGAAAGAAACCCCAGAAACGAAGGAGACTAAACAGGAAGAAGAGGGATTCACCGAAGAAGATCCTTCTCCTTCCCTTTTTTCGGAAGAAAAGGAGGATCCGGACAAAATCAAAATCGATGAAACGGAAAAGATCCTCTTGGACTTAAAAGAAGCATGCTATAAAAATAGCCCAACTTCTTATTCTGGGAATCAAGATATTTCGAAGTTAGAAAGACTTAAAGAAGAAAATAAAAACCTCTTCTGGTTTGAAAAACCCCTTCTTTTTCTTCTTTTCGACTATAAACGTTGGAATCGTCCAACGCGATATATAAAAAACAATCCATGATCCTTTATTAAATGGATCCTATCGTGGTATAATAAAAAAAATGTTTTCACCTGAAACTACACTAAATATTAATGAACTTTTTATAAATAAAATTCATAATATTCTAATTAATGATTATAATTACCAAGAATTTGAACATAAAAAAGATACATTTAGCCCAATATTACTAGAACAAAAAATTCGACATCACATACCTTTAATCCCTAAATTTCCTGATTTTTTGGGATTTAATTACTTTTTTGGGGAATTAAGTAAAAATAAGAAAAAAAATTATTTACTTTCCGAAGAAGGCCAAATTGGTTCAGAAGATCCAGACATTTTTTTCAAATTTTTAATTGATACAATCCTAACGGATTCCTTTACTGAAACAATTCCAACGGAATCGCTTGGAATAAAAGAAATAAGTAAAAAAGTTCCTCGTTGGTCATACAAATTAATCAACGATTTAGAACAAAATATAAGACAATATGAAAAAGGCATATCGACGGAGCATCAAATTCGCACAAGGAAAGGGAACCGTGTAGTGATTTATACAGATAAGCAAGAGAATATCGATAATCCGGCCCCTAATACCGCGGATACATCGGAGCAACCAGGCGAAATAGCTTTGATACGTTATTCAGAACAATCTGATTTTCGTCGAGATATAATTAAGGGTTCCATGCGTGTTCAAAGACGTAAAATAGTTATTTGGGAATTTTTTCAAGCAAATATACATTCCCCACTTTTTTTAGACAGAATAGAAAACTCTTCTTTTTTTTATTTTACTGTTTCCAGATTAATTAAACGAATTTTAAAAATTTTTATGGGAAAAAATGCAAAATTTCATATTTCTGATTCTAAAAAAGAAGAATTAAAGGCGAAAGAGATACAAAAACAATCCAAAAGAAGGGAAGAAGAAAAAAAAGAAAAAGAACGAATAGAAATAGCCGAAACCTGGGATAGCATTCCATTTAATCAAATAATAAGGGGTTTCATGTTAGTAACTCAGTTATTATTCCAACCTGCTGAATGGTCTGAAGATTTCAACGAGTGGGATATCGAAATGCATGTTAAATGTACCTATAATGGTGTTGAATTATCCGAAACCGAATTTCCTAAAAACTGGTTAACAGAGGGTATTCAGATAAAGATATTTTTTCCTTTCCGTCTAAAACCTTGGCACAGATCTATAATACGACTTTCTCGTAAAGATATAATAAAAAAAAACAAACAAATTAAAACACGTAATTTTTGTTTTTTAACAGTTTTGGGAATGGAAACTGATCTTCCTTTTGGTCCTCCCCGAAAAGTCCCTTCTTTTTTTCAACCTATTTTTAAAGAACTCGCCAAAAAAATTCTATTTTTTCGAAACTTAGAAAATGAAAGAAAAAATGGGATTATTGAAATCCTTCTAGGTTTAAAAAAAAAAATGTCAACCGTAAATCCAATTCTAGTATTTGGATTGAGAGAAGAATTTAGTGAAAGAAAAAAAGAAAAAGATTCGATAATCAATAGGCATATGGCTATTGGAAAAAATTTCAAAAGACAATATCAAAAAAAATATTAGTCCTAACCAAACACGTTATGGTACTACGAAATTCAAATCGCCAAAAAGTATTGGTCAAATATTAAAAAGAAGAAATGCTCGATTAATCCGTAAATCAAATTATATTTTGAAATTTTTTAGAGAAAGGATATACGTAGATATATTTCTATATATCATTAATATTCCTAGAATTAATACACAACTTTTTCTTGAATCAACAAAAATTTGGATTGATAAATCCATTTACAATAATGAAAAAAATCCTGAAAGGATTAATAAACAAAATAAAAATATAATTTCGACTATAAAAAACCAAATTTTGCCTTTTCTTAGTAATAGTAATCTTACTAAGAATTCGAAAATTATTTCTGATTTTTCTTTTTTGTCACAAGCCTATGTATTTTATAAATTATCCCAAGCAAAAATTCTTAACTTATCTAAGTTAAGATCTGTCCTTCAGTATCGTGGAATATCTTTATTTCTTAAAAATGAAATAAAAGATTATTTTGGAACCCAAGGAATAGCTCATTCCAAGCTAAAGACTAAAAAACTTACGAATTCTGAAATGAACCAATGGAAAAACTGGTTAAAATTGAAAAATAATTATCAATACGATTTACCTCAGATAAAATGGTCTCGATTAGTACCACAAAAATGGCGAAATAGAGTAACTGAACATTGTGAGGTTGAAAATAAAAACTATAGATATGATGTTTTATCATATAATTTTTTTTATTATGAAGATAAGAACGATGAATTCTCTTATGCTTATAATTACAACATAAATAAAGACGAATTAATTGACATGTGGTGTAATATTTCTATCACTAAAAATTTAGGAATAAAGAATATTAAGGATATAGAGAAAAATACAGATAGAAAATATTTTGATTTGAAAATGCTCCATTTTTGTCTTAGAAAAAAAGTCGACATTGAGGCCTGGGTCGATATCAGTACTAGCATGAATGAGAATACTAAAACTAAATCTAAGAATTCTAAAATTCTTGATCAAATTGATAATAAAAGTGTTTTTTATAGTACAATTTATCAAGAAATCGGGGGATCCGATCAAAAAAAAAACCTTTTTGATTGGATGGGAATGAACGAAGAAATACTAAGTCATCTCATACCAAATCTGGAATCTTGGTTTTTCTCCGAATTTTTTTTATTTTATAATGCTGTAAGTGAAAATTTTAATGAAAATAAAAATATCAACAGAAAGAAAAAAAAAAATGCTTTTATACCATTAAATGAAAAAAAATCTTTTGAATTAGAGAATGGGAATCAAGACGAAAATGAACTAATAAGTAAAGAAGATCTTGGATTTGAATTAGAGAATGGGAATCAAGACGAAAACGAACTCATTGATAGATCCAACAGAAATTGCCATAGCCTCTATAGAAAAAAGAGAAATAGATATGAATCTACTATTGGATGAGAAAGATCTTACTCTTCAAAACTTGCGAAAAAAAGGGATACTTTTTATTGAACCGATTCGTCTGTCTATAAAAGGCGATGGCCAATTTCTTCTGTATCAAACCATAGGTCTTTCATTGGTTCATAAGAGTAAAGACCAAAATAATCAAAAAAGATACAGTGAAAATGTTGATAAAAAAAAATTGGGTGAAAGAGACAAAAACAATTTTGATTTGGTTGCTCCTGAAAATATTTTATCGCCGAGGCGTCGTAGAGAATTGAGAATTCTAATTTGTTTGAATTCAGGGAATAATAATGGTGTGAATCCAAACCCAATAGGGAATCGGGTAAAAAACTGTAGTCAACTTTTTGATGAAAATAAAGATTTTGATCGAGATAAAAATACATTTAGAAAATTTAAATTCTTTCTTTGGCCCAATTATCGATTAGAAGATCTAGCTTGTATGAATCGTTATTGGTTTGATACTAATAACGGGAGTCGTTTTAGTATATTAAGAATACATATGTATCCACAATTAAAAATGCGTTTATGATGCATTTGTCTTATGGATTCCCTATTTATTTGGTAGATAAACAGAGGTCCACACGTCTTGTCGTACATTCAATTCCGATACATGATACTAATTCGATGACGT
>NZ_QWLD01000034.1 GCF_003600155.1 Nesterenkonia muleiensis
GCGTGATGGCGGGCGTGAGCTCGCCGAGAGCTGAGCGGGCTTGGCCCGCCAGCGGGACCCACTCAGCCCAGCTCCATGGCGACTACCCGCCACCGACCGCGGTGCGCCTGCAGCCGCAAGGCGCAAGCTCGGGTCCTGTGCTCATCGGTGAAGATGACAGAGACCTCCCAGGCCCCGGCGCGGGGGTGAGTGGTCTGTTCGGCGTCGAAGCTCAGCCTGTGCGGCCGAGCAGTCGAGGGTGAGCGGTGCCTGGCCATAATGGCCGCCCGCTGCTCAACCTTTCTGTGGACCTCTGCATCCAGCCATCTGCGCAGCTGATTGACCGGACGCAGCCCGTTCAGCACCTCTGTTGTGGCTTGGCAGACCATGCGGGCTATGGCCACGATCTGGCGGCGTTCCTGCCGTTCACCAGCCAGCTGATCGGGGCGCTGCGAGTCGTGCTGACCAGAGGGGGCCGCCGAAGAGGAGCCCTCCGGTTCCATGGATGCCATCAGCCGCGGCACCTCGGACTCACGCTGCAGGCGGAACCTTCGGGGTCCTGAACTCAGCTGAAGCTGTGACCAGTCCTCAGCGGAGAGCGCGGACTGCTTGGCCCGCAGCGGCCTCCACGCAGAGCTCTGGTCTGGGAGCTCATCTTGGACGGTGGCCGGCTGAGGGAAGGTGGTCGCGGTCATCGGTTACTCCTGATTCGTGATGGTCGGTCTCCTTCACAGGGAGGAGGGGGCATTAACGCTCACTGGCGGGGGCACTCGTAGCACGGTGCCGGGGCGGAGGGCTCCGGGTTCGGGGCCGATCCGGTCTAGGTTGTGCCTGTGCCAACGCGGCCACTGCTGGGCGATCTCCCAGTCGGTGGCGCCGCTTCCGAGCTGGGCTGCGGCCAGGTCCCACAGTGTGTCGCCAGGACGGACTGTCGCACTGTGCTCAGCCCCGTGCCGGGATGGTGCGCCCAGATGCCGGGCTGAGGACATCATCGGTTTGGCGGGGATAAAACGAGACATTACTCACCTTTACTTCATTTTGATGACGTTTGATGCCATAAGATAATACACAAGACGCTGTGCTGTGCAACAGGGGAGTCGTAGAGTGAGAATGATCGTCGGTGAGCTTGGACCTCAGGGAGGGGTGTATGCGCTGGGAGGCGCTCTTTGCGGATCTTCAGGTGCAGTCTGCTGCGCACCGCCAGGAGCTTTTCGAGACGGAGGTGGCCGAAGCTGTCGGCTTGGAGTGGTCACGCACCATGCTGTGCGATCGCTTCCGCGCACATATCGGTCACCAGGTGACACTCCAACTGCGTGGGGGTGCGGTGGTGATGTTCACCATCGGTGCAGTGGGCAGAGATTGGCTCTCAGGAGGCGCAGGTGTCCAGGCATGGCTGATTCCGGCTGAGGCTGTGGTGTCGGTGACGGGTCTGTCCCGAAAGGCTCAGCAAGAGAGCAGCCCCTCTCGGCAGAGACTGGGGATAGGGGCGCCGCTGAGGGTGCTGGCGGCCGCCCGGGAACAGGTCGTGGTGCGGGGCTCTATGGGGGAACTGGCAGAAGGGGTGCTAGTGGGTGTCGGCGCGGACTTTCTTGACATCCGTTCCACAGGTCAGGCGCAGAGAATCACAACAATTCCGATGCGTGCTCTGAGCAGTGTGCGCAGCGCGGCCGGTCTGGGGTGAGTATTGTGAATGCCTTACCCTGAGACTTCAGTGCGATCGGCCCGCGCCTGGCGCTGCTCGGCGTAGAGCCGGTCAATGTACTCATCGAGCTTCTCCTGCTCCACTCGCCATTGCCCGCGCCCACCGATCTGGATCCCTTCCAACTCTCCCCGGTTGATCAGCGCCCGAGTCTGAGACATGGAGATGTTCAGTGCCTCCGCAACATCTGGCAGAGTGAGGAACTTGCGCATATTGTCTCCCTGACTAGCATTTGCTGACATTTGTTTCTATTGTGCCAGCTGAATCCAGGGAATCCAACACCTGGACAGCCGTGAAGACGCCCTCGCCACAGCGGTCACAATCGGTTAGCATCTGAGCACTCGTGTGCGAACAGAACGGGATTCAACCAGGAGTCGACAGTGGCCATGCTGCACAGTGCATCAGAAGAGTCAGGGGCCAGCCCCGCTGCCAGCCGTAGTGACCTCCGGCCCCCTCCGGCGAGGCGGCTTCGAGGTCCTTCCTGGCGAGATCCTCGCCTACTGGTCGGTCTGCTGCTGATTGTGGCCTCGGTGGTCTCCGTGGTCCTGTTGGTGGCAGCCCAAGACCGCACAGTGCCGGTCTACGCCGCCGATCGCGGGCTCAGCACGGGCGCGACCCTGGAGGCTGATGACCTGCGGATCGTCAACGTCCAGCTCGACGCCGCCTCGGAGCACTACATCTCCGCAGAGGCAGGTGTGCCACCGGACGCTCAGCTCAGCAGACCGGTCGGCGAGGGAGAGCTGCTGCCCAGCTCCGCACTTGTCGCGGGAGACGCAGACGGGCGCCAGCCTGTCACCGTCGAGGTGGAGCACACCCTCTCCGGCTCCGTGGAGGCTGGGCGATTAGTCGATGTCTGGACCGCCTCGGGGTTCTCCTCCGCAGAGGCCCAGGGGGATGTCTCCCTGATCGCCGCAGCTGCGGAGGTTGCAGATATCTGGGAGTCGCAGTCCACCTTCGGCACCAGCGGCGGGCTGACCATCGAGCTGTTGGTAGATCCCGAAGAGCTCCCTGGTCTGCTGACCGCCCATGGTCGCGGAGACTCAGTGACTGTGCTGCCGGCAGATCTGCGGGACCACTGATGGAACGCTGTTCGGTCGTGACCGTCGGCCAGCTGAGCACCGACCATGTGGCATCGTTGGAGGGGCTGCACACCGAGGTGACCATCTCCCGCCGCTGCGCCGACCTCGCAGAGCTCCTCGCCGCAGTCCGCACCGGCCGAGCCGATGCCGCACTGATCATCGGTGACACGGATCAGCTCACGGAGACGACAGTCGCACAGCTGCAGGAAGACACTGATGCTGTGGTGGTGATCTCCGATCTTCCGAGTGAACGAACCCGGCTTGCGCAGCTGGGCCTGACTGCCTTCGATGACGCAGTCCCGGCAACACAGCTGGCCCAGGCGCTGCACCATGGAAGGCCCGGTGGCGGGGACACTCCGCACACCACCTCCCCAGCTCCGGATCTCGGCAAAGTCGCAGAGCCTTTGGGCCCGCACAGGCGCGGCGGCGGCTCGGAAGCATCGGAGCAGGCAGAGTTTGCCGCGTTGATGGAGACCAACGGGTTTGACGCAGACGCTGAAAGGCCGGTGGATGCCCGCTTCACCGGAGCGGATGGCCACGCCGGCGCGAAACCAGCACCTGCGGTGACTGCAGTGTGGGGAATCTCCGGAGCGCCGGGGCGGACCACCGTCGCAGTGAATCTTGCCGCGGAGCTGAGCCTTGCCGGTAGGAAGGTGCTGCTGATCGATGCCGACAGCTATGCGGCGTCGGCGGCTGTTCACCTCGGTCTGCTGGAGGAGTCCGCGGGAATCGCCCAAGTGTGCCGAGCCGCAGAGTTCGGCAGCCTTGACGAGGAAGCACTGCTGCGGGCCACTCTCGAAGTGCAGATTGGCGGGGCAGGATGCGATGTGCTGACCGGCCTGCCCCGTTCCAACCGCTGGACTGAACTCCGCCCGCGGGCGCTGCAGCGGGTGTTGGAGCTCAGCCGTGCACGGTACGACCATGTGGTGGTGGACATCGGCTCCGAGATCTCCCCTGACCAAGACCTGGGCTTCGACTCCCCGGCTGTCCAGCGCAACAGTGCCGCACAGACGGTGCTGGCAGCATCCGACCACGTCATCGCCGTCGGGGCGCCTGATCCGGTGGGCTTCGTCCGGCTGACCAAGGCTGTCCAGCTCTATGCCGAGGTTCTGCCTGATGCCCCGGTGCCCGAAGTGGTCGTCAACAAGCTGCGCAAACGTGTGATCGGCCGCTCTCCCCGGCGGCAGCTGACCGAGACCTGGGGTGAGCTGGACCAAAGCCAGGGGATCTCCGCGTTCCTGCCCTGGGAACCAGAGTCCTGCGATGCCGCGCTGCGCGCCGGTCAGGTGCTCGCAGAGGCTGCTGCGGACTCACCGCTTCGTCAGCAGATCGCCGCTTTGGCCGGCGTTGAGGTGCGCCGGCGTCGTCGCAGGCTGTCCGGCCACCCCGTACAGGGCAGACGGCCCCGGCGCCGTACCAGGGACTAGCTGGGCTGCCTCGAGGGGGAAGGCTTCCGGGGCGTGCGGACGAGCGATAGGCTGGCAGGTGGTTCACCGGATCTTCAAGGGAGACGAAAGCAGGCGATGGCAGAGCAGCCCACCACACTCTGGACCCGCGACGATGATCAGTTCGGCACTCTTGCGGAAGCGTACTTCGCCAACATCGCCGAGGAGGACCTCTCAGCCATAGATTCTGCGGGCAGGGAGGACCGGGTCCAGGCGCATGTGAAACTGGCCAATTCGCGGACCAGCGCACAGCATGCTGTGGCGGTGGCGCAGATGAGTCAGCGCAGTGTGGTCCAGGTGGCCACTGACGATATGCCCTATCTCGTGGACTCGGTCACCAGCGAGATCACTCGTTGCGGACACGCGATCGCCCTGGTGGTCCATCCCATTCTGCTGACCATGCGAAGCTCACAGGACGCGAGGCTGAAAGCGGTGCAGTCACTGCCTACCCAGGGCCGTTCGCTCTCCTCCGGGGACACTCAAGCGCTGCCGAGTCTTGCGGCCTTCATCGACGAGCAGCACCGCGGCGAGGTGGAGTCGTGGATCGCTGTGGAGCTTGACCGGATCATTGATGACGAGGCGGCCGAGGCCCTGGTCGAAGGGCTGAACAAGGTGCTTGACGATGTCCGGGCCAGCCAGCGGGACCAGGCCAGCATGATCGGTCAGGCTCACCGTGCGGCCTCGACCATCCGCAGGCTGGACGGGGTGGTGGACCGCGATGAATCCGCTGAGTTCGTCGAATGGATGGCGCAGGGGAACTTCCTGTTCCTGGGTTACCGGGAGTATGAGCTCACCGGTGACCGGCACACCGCCCGCCTGGAACCGCTTCCAGGGACCGGGCTGGGCATCCTGTCAGATGTCGGCGGGGTTCCCCGGCCCAGAACCACGTCTGAGCTCTCGGCCGCCAGCCGGGCCAGGGCGCTGCAGCCCAAGGCCCTGGTCATCACCAAGGCCAACTCGCGCTCCACCGTGAGGCGCCGCACCTATATGGACTACGTGGCGGTGAAGTCTTTCGACGCTGAAGGCAAGGTCACCGGGGAGCGGCGATTCCTCGGGCTGTTCAGCCAACGTGCCTATACCCAGTCCATCTCCACCATCCCGCTGCTGCGCTCCCGCGCCAAGCAGCTGCTGGCCCGCTCCGGGTTCAGCCCGGATTCGCACTCCGGATCGGACCTGCTGCAGATCCTGGAGACCTATCCGCGCAACGAGCTGATGCAGATGGAGATCACTGAGGTGGAGGACGTCGCCTGGCAGATCCTGCAGCTCCAAGAGCGGCGCCGGGTCAAACTGTTCCTCCGTCTGGACCACTTTGGGCGTTTCATGACGGCTCTGCTGTATCTGCCGCGTGATCGGTACAACACCCAGACCCGGCGGCGGGCTGAGGATGAGCTGATGGCTCATATCGATGCTGAGTCCATCGACTTCACCGTTCGGCTTTCGGACTCTGTTCTGGCCCGTGTCTTCTTCCGGATGCGGCTCAAGCCGGAGGCGGAGGAGCTCAGCGTCAGCGTGGAGGAGCTGGAGGCGAAACTGGCCCGGGCGGTGCGCTCCTGGGGCGAGGGCATTGCCCAGCACGCCGCCTCAGCGTACTCCTCGGCTCATGCCGAGCGGATCTCCAGCAGGTGGGGCGAGGCTTTCCCGCCGGAGTACCGGGTGCTCTACGAGGTCTCCGATGCCCTGCACGATGCTGCGGAGTTCGAAACCTTGGAGGCTGAGCCCGAGGCCGGCCCGCGCCTGTACTTCTATCCCCCCGGCCAAGGCGATTCAGCACATATGCGGCTGAAGCTCTATCTCACTGATGCCAAGACGTTGACTGACACTCTGCCCATCATCGATGACTTCGGCCTGTCCCTGCTCGATGAACGCGCTTACACCATCGTCACCCCGGATGAGAAGACCTTCTACCTCTATGATCTGGGCATCTGCTATCCCGCCGAGGTGGACCCCTACGCCACCACGGAACTTTTCAAGGAGGCCTACCACCAGGTGCTCACCGGCCGGGTGGAGTCCGACGAGTTCTCCCGGCTGGTGCTGCAGCTTCAGCTGGATGTCCGTAGGGTCACCGTGCTGCGCGCCTACGCGAAGTACATGCGTCAGCTGGGTATGCCGCACTCATACGACTTCCTCGCCGATGCGCTTCTGGCCCACCCCGCGGTGACCCGGGCGCTGATTTCGGTATTCACCGCCAAATTCGACCCCACCCTGCAGTCAGGCCGCGTGGAGGCGGTTCAGGCCTGCCGGGCCAATGTGCGTACCGCACTGGAGTCGGTGAAGACCCTGGACGCAGACCGTGTGCTGTCCACCTTCCTTGACCTTGTGGAGGCCACAGACCGTACCAATCTCTATCAGGGGCACGACTGGGTGGCTCTCAAGCTGCGCCCGGAGGACATCGACGCCGCACCGGTGCCTCGGCCGGCGCATGAGATCTGGGTCTACTCCCCGCAGGTGGAGGGAACCCACCTGCGCTTCGAGCGGATCGCCCGCGGCGGACTGCGCTGGTCGGACCGGTCGGAGGATTTCCGGACTGAGGTGCTCGGCCTGGTCAAGGCCCAGATGACCAAGAACTCGGTGATTGTTCCCTCCGGGGCCAAAGGCGGGTTCTACCCCAAGCAGCTTCCTGATCCCGCAGAGGGCCGGGCGGCCTGGTTCGAGGCCGGGCGTGAAGCCTACACCACCTTCATCCGCGCACTGCTGGATGTCACCGACAATCAGCACACCGACGGTGGCGGCAGCATCACCGTGGTGCCCCCTGAGCATGTGGTCAGGCACGACGGCGACGACCCCTATCTGGTGGTCGCTGCGGATAAGGGCACAGCCTCCTTCTCCGACACCGCCAACGCCATCAGTGAGGATTATGGTCACTGGTTGGGTGATGCCTTCGCCTCGGGAGGGTCGGTGGGATATGACCATAAAGCGATGGGCATCACCGCCCGCGGTGCCTGGGAATCGGTCAAGTCTCACTTCTCCACCCTGGGCCATGACACCCAGAGCGAGGACTTCACGGTGATCGGCATCGGGGATATGGGCGGTGACGTCTTCGGCAACGGCATGCTCCTCTCCGAGCACATCCAGCTGGTCGCGGCCTTCAACCACCTCCATGTCTTCGTCGATCCGAATCCGGACCCGCAGGCTTCCTTCGCTGAGCGCCAGAGGCTCTTCACCGCTTCGAGGTCCGGCTGGGACTCCTACAGCCCAGACCTCATCTCCGAAGGCGGCGGAGTGTTCTCCCGGGAGTCCAGAAGCATTGAGATCACCTCACAGATGCGTGAGCGGTTCGGCATCGATGCTGAGCGGCTGACCCCGCCGGAGCTGATCACCGCGCTGCTCAAAGCCCCGGTTGATCTGCTCTACAACGGCGGCATCGGCACCTATGTCAAAGCCGAGCATGAATCGCACGAACAGGTGGGGGACCGCGCCAACAACGGGATCCGTATCAATGGCGCAGATCTTCGGGCCAAGGTCGTCGCCGAAGGGGGCAACCTCGGGCTGACCCAGGCCGGACGCATTGAGGCCGCCCAGCGCGGAGTGCTGATCAACACCGATGCCATCGACAACTCTGCCGGGGTGGACTGCTCCGACCATGAGGTCAACATCAAGATTCTGCTCGATGCGCTGGTGGACTCTGGACACCTGAAGTCTGAGGCCCGCAATGAGCTGCTGGAGGAGATGACCGAAGAAGTCGCCGAGCTGGTCCTGCAGACCAATGAGGACCAGAATGTCCTGCTGCTGGCCGAGCGGCACCGGCTCTCCGACTGGTCGCCGAGTTTCGGCAGGCTCATCACGTGGCTGGAGGAGCACGCAGGCCTGGACCGCCAGCTGGAGGTGCTTCCCACCGATCAGGACATGGCCGAGAGGTTGGAGGCCGGTGTGCCGCCGCTGACATCCCCGGAGCTCGCGGTGCTGGCCGCCTACGCCAAGATTCACCTCAAGGGAGACCTGGCCGGAACCCAGCTTCCCGCAGACCCCTGGCTGCGTAGCATCCTGGAAGAGTATTTCCCTCAGCAGTTGTCTTCCCAGTTCGCTGAGCAGCTGCCCAGGCACCCGTTGGCAGACCGGATCATCGCCAACGATATTGCCAATGATGTGATCAATATGGCCGGGTCCACGTTCATCTTCCGCACCTCAGAGGAGACCTTCGCCTCTCCGGGGCAAGTGGTGAGGGCTTTCATCATCGCCCGGGAGCTGTTCACACTGGAGGAGTTCGACGGCGCCCTCCGCCGGCTGCCGGTGGGGTTCCCCACCGCCTCCTGGGCAGAGACCTATGTGGATATGCGCAGGCTGCTGGACCGGGCTGTGCGCTGGCTGGTCAACCATGGCGTGGAGGGTGATTCGCTTCAGGAGGACATCGCCTCCTATTGGGAGCATGTGGAGCCGCTCTACCGGAAGCTCGATGGTCTGCTGACCGGCCCCGACGCCGAGCGCGTCGCCCAGAAACGCCACGAGGTGCTCGCCCTGGGCATGGACGAGGAGCTTGCGGGCTGGTACGCCGAACTGTTCGAGTCATTCTCCCTGCTGGACATCGCAGAAATAGCCCGTACCCACGGGCTCGACTCCCGCAGTGTGGCGGAGGTCTATTATGCCGTCTACGCGGAGTTCGACGCCGATTCACTCCTGAATCACATCACCAACCTCCCCAGAAAGGACAAATGGCAGGCCCTGGCCCGCGGCGCCCAGCGCGACGAACTGTACTTCGCACTGCGCGAGATCACTGAGTCGATCCTGACCACCACTGAGCATCAGCAGGCGGGGCAGCGCCTCGAGTCCTGGAAACAGGCGAAGTCCTCGGCACTGCAGCGGGCCGGGCGGCTCACCGAGGAGCTCCGCGGCCGCGAATACAGCATGGCGTCGATCACCGTCTTGCTGCGCCACCTGCGCGGACTGACCGGCACCTAGTCCCGGCATGGCGGTGCTCAACGAACGCCTCGACGGGAACCCGTATCTGCAGCGCGCGGATGTGGAGTGGATCCACGCGCTGCTCGGCGATTGGCAGCTGCTCTCTGACCTTGCGTTCTCCGATCTGGTGCTTTGGTTCCCCGACACTGCGGAGGGTGTTGTAGAGTCCGTGGGCCGTTCATTCGTGGCTTTGGCGCAGGCGCGGCCCTCGACCACACAGACGCTGATCCACCGGGATGTGATCGGCGACCGGATCCGGGCCGACCTGCGCCGAATGGTGGAACGGTCCTGGATGGCCAAGGTGGAGACCAACTCCTCGGATCAGGGGCAGCCCACACCGGCGAGAATGCGGGTGACTGCGATCCCCCTGGTGCGCTCCGGCCGGACAGTCGCGGTGGTGACCCTGCACTTCTCCGTCGCTGCGCTGCGCACTCCTTCCCGGATGGAGCTCACCTACCGCAGATGCGCCACCGACCTGCTCAGCATGATCGCTCAGGGGGCATGGCCGGACACCGCCCAGGAGTTCACCGCATACTCCGGGGCCCCCCGGGTGGGGGATGGGCTGCTTCGGCTTGACGCGGAGGGAAGAATCACCTTCGCCAGCCCCAACGCGGTGTCCGCTCTGTCGAGGCTGGGGGTCCAGGACGCCCTGGAGGGTCGCCCCTTGGCGGGGATCGGTGCTGAGCTGCAGCGAGCCACCGGGCTGGCTGTGGACGAGTCTCAGCCCATGATGCTCACCGGCCGCCGTGCTATGCGCGCCGAGCTGGAAGCTCACGGCGCTGCGGTGACGCTGCGCTCGATCCCGCTCCACCGGGACGGAGAGCGTTTCGCCGCGCTGGTGCTCTGCCGCGACGTCACCGAGCTGCGCCGCAGGGAGAAGCAGCTGATGAGCCGGGAGGCCACCATCAAGGAAATTCACCACCGGGTGAAGAATAATCTCCAGACAGTCTCAGCGCTGCTGCGCATGCAGTCCAGGCGGATGGACTCCCAGGAGGGGCGCGAAGGCCTGAGCCGAGCCATGCGGAGGGTCGAGACGATCGCCATGGTCCACGATTCACTCTCCCAGGGCTTGGAGGAGAGTGTGGATGTCGATGAACTAATGCGCCGTCAGCTGCGCCTGGCCGCGGAGATGGCCCAGTCCGACCGGACCGCGCAGACTTCTCTGGTGGGCAGTTTCGGCCAACTGCCTCCGGATATGGTGACGCCACTGGCACTGGTGATCACCGAGATCGTGGCCAACGCGGTGGAGCACGGGCTTCCCGGGGTTCAGCCCGCCGAGCCGCTTCAGGTGAGTCTCAGTGTCCAGAGGCATGCCGACGCCGCCGGACGCCAACGGTTGGATATCGAACTGACCGACGATGGTGTCGGCATCCCCGAACAGGACTGGGAGCCCGGACTCGGGCTGCAGATTGTACGCACCTTGGTCCGGGGTGAACTCTCAGGATCCATTGAATGGCTCCCCTGGCGAGGGGCGGATGCGGAGAGACCCGGGACACGCGTGGTGATCCGGGCCCCGATCCTGGGTTAGTTCCGGCGGCGGGGAAGCCCCCTCCGCTTCTCAGTCAGCTGGCGCTGCCCATCACGCCTCGAGTCGGCTCCATCGCTTCGCTGCGCGCCTCGTGGCGACTCTAGCTTGCGCGGCGGGCGCGGGCGGCGCGGCGCTTGAGTGCGCGGCGCTCGTCTTCTGACATGCCGCCCCAGACGCCAGCGTCCTGTCCGGTGTCCAACGCCCATTGCAGGCAGGTGTCCATCACCGGACAGCGCCGGCACACGCTCTTGGCTTCTTCGATCTGAAGAAGAGCGGGGCCGGTGTTGCCGACGGGGAAGAAGAGCTCAGGGTCCTTGTCCAGACAAGCTGCTCGGCTGCGCCAATCCATGGCGATCACTACTCCTTGTGCCTGATCTCAGGGGTGCTCAGGCCGGTTCTTGGTGTTCAGTGTTAAAGGCTGGCATGTTACGCCCAGGCAAACAAGACCTCTCAGGAGGTGAATCCCAGGAAAGCGGTGTGGGATTACTCACAATTGCGAATCATGGGTGTGTTCTATGACGGAGATGTGGCCAGAGCGCACGGTACTCTCCGCCGCAGCAATGAAGTACCTGAGCTGATCTGGGCTGCGCGCACCGGGAGCCAGGCACAGAAGCGACGCCGCAGTGCGCGCAGCCAGATCATGTCTGCCGCTGTGGGCATATGCGTGCCACAGCGCCTGGGCGAGGCCAGGGGCTGTTCGGTAGCCCATGGCGTCGAAACTGGGCAGGACCACAAGGTGAGCAAGCATCATGGCCAGGTCATCCCTGCGATGCCCTGGCCCCACGGTGTCGGCATCGATCAGAGCTGTGACGCGCCTACCATCTTCGGTGAGGAACACGTTGGCCGGGTGAAAGTCGCCGTGGCTTGGTTCTGCGGCTCCGGGTGAGGTGCTCAACTGATGCCGGATGAGCCTGGAGAGCGTACGGAGACGTTCGGGGTCAGCTCCGCCGGCAACGACAGTATCGATGAAACTCTCAAAGCGTCTGGCCGCCGGTGTCTTCGGCGGCAGCTGCAGGGCGCTCTCGGTGATGCTCTCCAGCCCAGAGAGAACTGTCTCAGGGCTGATCCGCACCCCCGGGTTCGGGGAGTTGGGCAGATACAGCAGATCTGTCATCGACACTCCTGGAGCCTGGTCCACCGCGAGAATCCCGTCACCCAGATCGGCTGCGGGCGGGGCCAGGGTGCACGCCCTGTGCCGAGCTACCAGTTCCGCGATCCTTCGAGGTCTGACCACCTTCAGGAAGACAGTGCGGAACCCCATCTCAGAACTCACCACCACCCGGTAGACCGCCCGGCGCAGCGGACGTAGTACCAGCATCTGCGACTGCTCAATCTGCAGCTCGGCTCCAAGCAGCGGAGACAACCGCTGCCTGAGCCGGTTCTCTTCCTCGACGATGTGCAGCCCTGGCAGCTCCGGATCTGACGGATGGGCCCAGATGTGCAGGATGCCCACTGCTGACTCGCAGCGTACGGCTCCGATCCGGGCGCGATCGGAGTCACCGAGTTTGCGGGTGCTGGCCACCAGGGTGATCGGGCGCCCGGAGACCTGAGCATGGAAGCGGGCTGAGGTCTCTCCGTGCGGACGTGAATAGACACGCTTGAGCTCCCATGACTCCAACTCCAGCCCGGAGGTGCGCACTGCGCGCTGCAGCAGGAGATCCATCTCTGCACTGCGCAGCAGCTGCTCAATCTCCCAATTCACCGCGACCATAGTGACAATTCTGACTGATTATCGTGATGAGAAAACTCTCATCGCATTTTGTGGCTTACGGTGCCGGAAAAATGAGAAACTATGCCGCGTGAGCGAAACGAGCGCACCTGAGGAACGGGGGTCCAAGCAGCGGTTCAGGTTTGGTCCGCTGCCCCTGTCCGTGCGCGCCCGTATTCTCACCGCAGTGGTGGGCCTAGCGGCGCTTGCTCTGGTGGTCTCCGGATATACGGCCTACTACCTGCAGCTCATGCAGGTCGAAGACCGTATCAATGCTGAGCTGGAGGCGGATGCGCAGGAGTTCGTGATGCTCAGCGGTGACGGTGTTGACCCAGAGACCGGAGAGCGGTTCGCCACACCCTCAGATCTGGTGCGCACCGCTATGACCCGGATCACTCCGACGCGGAACGAAGGTGCGATCGGCATGGTGGACGGTGAGATGGCCTACGCCTCCCGGGTCGCAGATATTGCCCTGCAGGACGACCAGGAACTGCTCGAGGCCCTGACCGGCTATGCGGTGGCCGACCGTGCCCAGTTCACCACCATCACCACCGAGCAGACCACGTATCGTGCTGTGGCGGTCCCGGTGCACGCCGGCGGTGAAGTCGTGGTCGATGGCGAGGGCAGAGACCATGAGGTCGCCGCCTTCGTCCTGGCCTATGACCAGACCGCTGAAGAGGCCTTGTTCTCCAGAATCTTCTTCACCTACGCAGGGGTCGCGGTCTTCTCCCTGCTGATTGTCGCCCTGGTGGGATACCTGGTGGCCGGCCGGCTGTTGGCCCCCATCCGGCTTCTGGCGGACACCTCCCGGCGGATCACCCGTGAGGACCTCTCCGAGCGGATCCGGGTGACTGGAAAGGACGATCTGGCTGCCATGACTCGTTCGGTCAACGAGATGCTTGATCGCCTGGAGGGCGCGTTCAACGCCCAGGAACAGCTGATCAACGACGTTAGCCACGAGCTGCGTACCCCGCTGACCATCCTGCGCGGTCATTTGGAGGTGCTCGACACCGGCGACCGTGAGGATGTGATCTCCACCCGTGAGCTCACCCTTGACGAGCTCAAACGGATGAACCGCGTGGTCGATGACCTCACCACCCTGGCCCAGGCAGACCGGCCCGATTTCGTCCAGCTCGCCCCCGTGGATCTGGGGACACTCACCGACGAGGTCTATGACAAGATCCTCGCCCTGGGCGACCGGCGCTGGCTGGTCAGTGATCGTGCCGAAGGCATGGCAGTGCTCGACCGGGAGCGCATCACCCAGGCGCTGCTGCAGCTGGCCGCCAACGCAGTGAAGTTCTCCCCGCCCGGCTCAGTGGTCTCCTTGGGCTCACGCGTTGATGGCGGTTCGGTCATGTTTACCGTCCGCGACCAGGGAACCGGCATCCCTGAGGCGGATCTGGACCGTGTGTTCGAGCGTTTCCAGCGCAGCACCACCACCCAGCCAGGCTCAGGCCTGGGCCTTCCCATCGTCAGGGCCATCGCTGAGGCGCATGCGGGAACTGTCCAGGTGGACTCCCGAGTTGATGCAGGAACCACCTTTAGCCTCATCCTGCCCGGTGCGGCTGAAAAGACCACCCAGCACCTGGCCCCGGCGCTGGGTGCTGATGCGCAGGGCAGCCAGCAGAACCCGGAGGAGAATACCCAGTGACCAATATCCTGATCATCGAGGACGAGGACCGCATTGCCTCGTTCGTAGAGAAGGGCCTGCGCTCAGCCGGCTACGCCACAGTCCGGGCGGCTACCGCAGGCGAGGGCTTCGAGTACGCGCTCAACGTCGCGGTGGATCTGGCGGTGCTGGACCTGGGGCTGCCGGATGAGGATGGGTTGCGGCTGCTCTCCCGGCTGCGCGCCAAGAAGTTCGCCGCCCCGGTGATCATCCTGACTGCCCGGGACACCCCTGCGGATACGGTCAAGGGGCTGGAGTCCGGTGCCGACGACTACATGGCCAAACCGTTCAGCATCGATGAACTCATGGCCCGCATTCGTCTGCGCCTTCGTGGGGGGTCAGCCGAAGAGCCCACCACGCTGACTGCCGGCGGGCTCACCCTGGACCTGCATTCCCGGAAAGTGCAGGTCGATGAGACGGAGCATGAACTGTCCTCCCGGGAGTTCACGCTGGCCGAGACGTTCATGCGTCATCCCGGCCAGGTGCTCTCCCGCGAGCAGCTGTTGGAGATGGTCTGGGGCTACAGCTTTGACCCCGGGTCCAACCTGGTGGACGTCTACGTGCGCTACTTGCGTGCCAAAATCGGTGCCGAGACCATCAAGACCGTCCGCGGCGTCGGCTACCGCCTCGAGGTGTAGAGCCCGCTCAAGAGGCTGGTTGCTCCCCAGGGCCGCGGTGCCGCGTTCTCCGAACCGGGCACGGGGAAGGGTTTACTCATCCATGATCCTATGGGTGCCTGCCCGGCGGGGGTCGTCTGCTCCGGTGATGGTCCCGGTATCGTAGTCTATGGTCAGTGCCTGGACAGAGCCGAAGTACGGGCGCGGCCAGGGCTGGATCTGCCAGCCCAGATTGTTGAGTTCGGTATGGATGCCGGTGAGCTGCCCCTCTTCGAGGTAGAGCAGGTTTCCCTCGGAGCGGTAGCGTGCTGAGTTGACCGCGGCTTGGAGGTCTGAGCCATGGAGCGTCCATTGGGTGATGACCGTGGACAGGGCTGGGATCAGCTGAATGCCTCCCGGGCTGCCGATAGCCATCACGGGCCGGTCCTGGTCATCGAAAACCATGGTGGGGTTCGACCAGGTGACGCTGCGCCGCCCGGGTTCTGGCTGATTGGCCTGGGAGTCGATGGTGGTGTACCGGCTCAGGGCGTTGTTGAGGAAGTACCCGTCCACGAACTGTCCTGACCCCCAGAAGTCAGTGAGAGTGTTGGTCATCGAGACCGTCAGCCCGTCCTGATCGATGACCGAGATGTGGGTGGTGTTCGGATCTGAGGTCTCCTCCGGGGCCACCGGGGCCACCGGGGCAGCCTGGGGAGTTTGGTCTGCTCCACTGGCATCGATGGTGGCGTTGGCCCCGGGGTCGGTGATCTCCTCGATCGGAACATCGACGAAGTCCGGATCACCCAGCTCGGTCTGGATGGTGTCTTCGGCGACCGCCCAGGCTCGGGAGAGCGTATCGACGTACTCGGGGGAATCTGGGGTCATCTCGGCGATGCCCTGGGCCTCAGCAATATGCAGCAGCTGGATCAGTGCCGCCCCGGGCAGGGCCGGAGCAGCAGAGACCACTTGGTAGTCACCGAGGTCTCCGCGCACCGGTTCGGTGATGACCACCTCATAGTCCTCCAGGCTCTGGGTGTTGATTCCTCCGGACTGGCTGCTCAGCGACTCAGCTAACTCACCGGTGTAGTAATCTTCCCAGCCCGCATCAGCCAGCCGCTGCAGAGTCTGGGCCAGCTCGGGCTGGGTGATGGTGTCTCCGGGGCTCAGGGGCGCCCCACCGGGGGCGAAGACGTCGATGCCGGCGAGGTACTCGGGGCCGTTGCCAGTGGTGATCCGCTCTGCCAGATAGGGTGCGACCTGGGTTCCTTCCTCTGCCAGGGCGATCGCCGGCGCGATGAGCTCCTCCCATTCCAGTTGCCCATGGTCGGCGTGCAGCTGTCCCATCCCGGCAGCGAATCCAGGGATCCCGGTCTGGCTGGCTGGTATCTGGCCCTCGGTGTTGACGACTTCGCGGTAGTCGTAGAACACCGGGTCACCCTCTGGGGCGGCCACGATGACAGAACCGCCTCCGCCTATTCCGGAGGAGACGGGTTCGACCACTGAGACCGCGAAGGCAGCAGCGATGGTGGCGTCGACGGCGTTGCCGCCCTGTTCGAGGATGTCTGTGGCCACGTCCACCGCCTCCCGGTTGCCGGCGCTGACACCCTGCTGGCTCAGATGTGGCTCTTCGGGCTCGGGCTCCGCACTGGTCTCTTCATCCTGTGGAGACTCGTCGGACTCGGCATCATTTGGCTGCTGCCCGGTGTCCGTGGTCTGCTCCGCATCCGGGGGCTCAGGGGTGTCCGCTTCGAAGATCCCGCATGATGTGACCAGCAGACTGGCCAGCGCCAGTGGCGCGATGGCTCGTACTGGGTTGCTTGGCATGGCAATGGGCATCGTCTTCACCTCTTCAGTAGTGACGGGATTCTCAGTAGTGCTTCCAGCGGGCCGCGCGACGCGACCGCCCGCCAGGCAGTGCTCAACGTGATGAGCCCGGCGATAATGATCAGGCTGATGGTCATCGATTGGTGAGGCTCTGCCGATTCAGGGCGGACAAGGACTGCAATCGCTATCAGGTGCAGGCTGTAGCAGGTAAGCGCCAGCTGTCCGGTAGCCGTCAAGCACCTGGCCGCGGCACCGAGTTTTGGTGTGATCACCAGCATCAGGCCGATGATCAGTGTTGAGCTCCCGACTGCTGAGATCAGCCACAGTGGCATCTCTGAATGCCCGGATGACAGCACCAGGTGACTAAACCCCAGGGCAGCATCAGGCTCGCTGAACGCCCACACCAGCCCGCGAGAGAAGAGAACTCCGGTACCGGCGGCGATCGCTCCGAACGCCATGAACCTGAACTGGATGCCAGCGCAGGACAGATCCAGCCGGCCCAGCCACATGCCAAAGAGAAACGGAGCCGCCCACACAATCATCGGATACGGGCCAGTCAGTGTCACTGAGGCCAGGATCTCCACCGGGTTCTGCCCGAAGGCTGCCGGCCCGGTGGGCAGCTCTGTACAGGTACTGACCAGAATGTAGACCACCGGGCCGGCCAGCAGGATAACCACCGCACTGCTGAGCAGCCACATGCTCGACCACCGGAGTGTGGTCAGCGCCATCAGGAACAGGGCGGCATACAGGGCGAGGATCACATTGACCCCCACCGGCAGCAGCTGCAGCCCCAAGCCCAGTACCAGCAGAATTCCCGCTCGCCACAGGACGGTGGACCACAGCGAGCCGCCTCTGGCGGTGACGCTGCGTACGAGCAGACTCACCCCGATACCAGCCAAGACGATGAACAGGATGGCGGCCCGCCCATGGGTCAAACGCACCAGCATGCCTTCGACACCCTGGTAGCCAGCGGCGGCACCGACATTGACGATGACCATTCCGAAGATCGCCAAAGCACGTGCAGCATCCAATCCCGTCAGACGCGATGCCGGTGGGGCCTGTGACTCAGACGCGAGCTTGGGGGGTGCTTTCATCAGCCGCCTGCGCCTGCGCCTGCGCCTGCGCCTGCGCCTGAGCCGCTGTAACGATTGGCGCGCCGGTCGTCGAAGGGGGAGTCTTGGGCTTCGAGGAAGTCTCCGGTGCGGTAGCTCCCGGCAGCAGAGTTCATGTACTGATTCCACATTGGTGCTGCCAGGGTGGAACCAAAGAGCCTCTCGTAGTACTGGCCGTTGATGGTGTTGCCGCGCAGTGGGCGGATCCCGTCGGTGCGTCCGATCTGGGCCGCGGTGGTCATGCCTTCTGTCGAGCCGACGAACCACGTGTTCGAGCCGGTGTTGGAGGTCCCGGTCTTGCCCGTCATCGGGAACGCGGGGTTCCCGGCGGCAATGCTCTGCTCGGCGATGTTGATCAGTGTGTCGTTGACTTGGGCGGCGATGTCGGGGTCTATGACTTCTTCGCAGGTGGTCTCAGGTACTGGGTAGTCGTTGCCCTGACCGTCCGTGATCCCGACCAGTGCGCGTTCTTCACAGCGCACGCCGTCGTTGGCGAAGGTGGCATAGGCGGTAGCCAGGGTCATCGGGGAAAGCTCGATAGCGCCGAGCACGAATGCCGGAGTGTTCGGCGTCAGCAGCTCCCCATTACCGGCTGAGCGAATGTCCAATCGTTCCGTCAGGTCAGTGATGGCGCAGAGATCCATCTGGTGGGCGGTGGCCACGGTGGCGGTGTTGACCGAATAGAACAGACCGTAATCGAGGGTCATCTCCTGTTCCATGCCATTGACGACGTTGACGATCTCCCAGCTGTTGGAGTCATCCTCTGTCCCGTCTGCCAATAGCTGTACTTCACCACCGGGCATACAGCTGGCTTCCCAGGGCTGGCCGTAGTCGTATTCGGTGATGCTGGCATCGATGACATCGTCCATCGCTCCGCCTTCTTCCAGCCAGGCCGCGGCGACAAAAGGCTTCAAGGTGGACCCTACGGGGAATCCGCCGGAGTCTCCGTAGGCGAAGTCGACGTTGAAGTTCATGGTGGTCCGGCCCGCGGCCTCATCGCCCTCGGGGTGGTACACGGTGGATTGGGCCATCGTCAGAATATTGCCGGTGGTGGGCTCAACCGAGGTGAGCGTGGCCACTGCGCCGGAGCTGTCACCGGGGGGCACGGTGTTGTCGACGTGGCGCTGTGCCTCATCCTGCGCCTGCGGATCCAGTGTGGTGGCGATCCTCAGCCCCCCGCGCAGCAGCAGGGTCTCGCGCTCCTCGCGGGTTTCTCCGAAGGCCTCATCGTCCAGGATCAGCCTCTGAACGTAGTCGCAGAAATAGGGGGCGAATGCCGCAGAGACGCAGCCGGATTCGGCGGGGTGAGGATCCAGGTCGAGGTCGGAGGCTGCTGCTTCTTCCCGTTGCTCTTCGCTGATGTAGCCATTGCGCACCATGGTCTCCAGCACCACATTGCGCCGGTTGGCGGCGGCCTCGGGATTGGCCTGAGGGTCGTAGTAGTTCGGTGCCTGCACCATCCCGGCAAGGGTCGCTGACTGGGCGATGTCCAGTTCGCTTGCCGGAATCCCCCAGTAGTGCTGAGCGGCAGCCTCAACCCCGTAGTTCTGCTGGCCCAGCAGAACTATGTTGAGATACCCCTCGAGGATCTCCTCTTTGGTCATCTGCGTTTCAAGGTCAGCTGCCAGCCGGGCCTCGTTGAACCGGTCGGCCACCGTGGTGGTTCCGCCCATCACCAGATTCTCGCGGCCCTCGAGGTAGTCGGCGTTGAGCAGGATCAGACTCACATACTGGTGAGTGATCGTCGACCCGCCCTCGGTGGGACCCGAGCCCATGTTGCTCACTGCCGCCCGCGCAAGAGCCCTGACATCGGTGCCGCTGTGTTCGTAGAACCTCTCGTCTTCGATGGAGACGATGGCATCCTGCATCTCTTGCGAGATCTCATCGAGGGAGACTGGTTCCCGGTTCTCTGCATAGAATCGGGCGATTTCGGTGCCGTCTGCGGCCTCGATCACCGAAGGCGTGCTCAACGGAGCCTCCCGCAACTGGACAGGATGCTCATCGAGGACATCATCACCCAGCGATGCCGCCGCACCCCCGGTGGCAGCCAGTGGGAACAGCAGGCCGGCAGCCAAAGCACCGCACACGGCGCTGATCCCCAGAAAACTGAGGACCTTGCCCACTGTCGAGGCGGTATCAAGACCAGGCTTGCGTGGCATCAGAATGGGCTCCTGTGTTCGAGATTCACCAGGCACTGGGTGCGTTAGGTCCAGAATTGACTCTGTTCACTCTAGGAACCGGGCGCGCTGAGGACATCACCCTGGAAGCGACACTTTGAATCGCCTCCAGGCGACAGATTCGTCGCCTTGGAGCGACTGATGAAGACCCGCTCGCCGGTTGTAAGCTTGGGCTATGCCACCGAAGGGGAAGCGCCGCGCTGCTATGGGTGTCCTCGACACCCTGCGTGAATACCCTCGTCTGGTGGACAGTGCATTGGCAGTTGGCCTGATCGCGATACTGGTGTGGATCAGTCAAGTCGAGCAAGAGGCTGACCGTCCTGTCAGTGCACTGGCCTATCTCTTGATCGTTCTGCTGGGCGTGCTGCTTCTGTTCAGACGGGAACACGCCCCGCTGGTGCTCTTTCTCACCGTGGGTGTGCTCATCCTGTATTACGGAATGGGCCACCCGAGTGTCGGAGTGGACCACCCCAACATCGGGATCGCCCTCCCATTGGCTCCGGCACTGTACTCGGCTGCGGAGTTTCGAGGCTCCAGGTGGCCGGTATGGGCAGCTTCCTCTCTGATCGTTCTGCTGGTGGCCACCAAACTGGCATCGTTGCCGGCCGATGACGTGGTAGCCCAACTGATCTACAAACTTGGACCCGACGTGGCACTGATGACCGCTGTGATCGCACTCGGCGATAGCGTCAGGGCGCGGCGGGTGATACGCGCCAGAGCCGAGCGCATCCTCCAAGCGACAGCAGAGCAGGAAAGAGCACAGGCCAAGGCAGTAGCCGCTGAGGAACGCACCCGGATCGCCCAGGAGCTTCACGACGCGCTCGGGCACCAGACCACGTTGATCGCCACCCATTCCGATGTGGCCAAAGAGGCACTCCGCCAGAATCCAGAGACGGCAGAAGCCTCACTCACCATCATCGGGGAGACCAGCCGCCGGATGATGGGGGACCTGCGCGAAACTGTGCGCACCCTGCGCGACCGCCACGAGAAACCGGCCAGACTCACGCTCCAAGACGTGCAGAATACGCTCTTCGACGATGCAGTGATCAACGTCATTGCCGACATCATGGTCCCGCCCGATGTGCCCGAACCAGTCAATGCCGCTGCCTACCGCATCGTCCAGGAAGCGCTGAACAACGTGGTCAAGCACTCTGGAGCCACGGAGGCCCGTGTTGAGATCAGGCCCCGGTGGGAGGGGGAGGAACGGGACCTGGAGATCATCGTGCGGGACAGCGGGCCCCGGCACAGCGCAGTGACTCCACGGGACAGCGGTTTCGGCCTGGTCGGCATGGCCGAGCGATGCCATTGGCTGGGAGGGACTTTGGAGGCCGGCCCGTGGGGTGCGGGATTCCGCATAAGAGCTCTGCTGCCCCTGGCACAGGTGAGAGTCGAGGCCACATGATCACGGTGCTCATCGTGGATGACCAGGACCTGCTGCGGGCAGGACTTCGCGCACTGCTGGACAGCGACCCGGATATTCAGGTGGTCGGTGAAGCCAGCAACGGGCAAGAAGCCATCAGCCAGGCGAAGAGACTGAGCCCGGATGTGGTCCTGATGGACATCCGGATGCCGGTGATGGACGGTATCGAAGCAACCCTCAGGCTCCGCGATGACAAACAGGACACCGGTGCGGTGCTGATTCTGACGACATTCGATGATGACACAGAGGTTCTCAGCGCTATCCGGGCCGGAGCTTGCGGGTACCTTCTGAAAGACACTCACCCGGCGGAGCTGCGCCGTGCGGTTCGCGCCGCAGCGGAGGGGGTGAGCCTGCTCTCGCCACAGATCACGCGCAAGCTGATGGATCACGTCGTCAGCGGCGCTCCCGCAGAGTCGGACCTGGATATCACTGTCCTGACAGAGCGTGAGGTGGAAGTGATGAGAGGCGTGGCCGAAGGCAAGAGCAACGCAGAGATCGCGGTTGAGCTTTACCTCAGTCCCGCGACCGCACGCACCTACGTCAGCCGAATCCTCACAAAACTCGACATCAGAGACCGGACCGAACTGGCTCTGATGGCTCACCGCGCAGGGCTGGGCAGGGCCTAACTTCGTTACTTCTGATTGAACCGCAGAACTGCCTGGTGGTGTTCTTTACGACGATGGTGATGAGGGTGCCGACCAGCTTGACGGTGTCTCTGGAGACCAGGTGCTTGGGGCGCTCCAGCTCTGCGGTGAGGCCGGATTCACCGTCTGTGGCGCAGGCGTCTGCCCGGTGGTCTGCTGCGGACTGGGGCTGGGGCTGGGGCTGGACGTGGTGGGCTCTTGCTGAGACGGCGAGGGCGCCGTCGGCGGGCTTGTTGCCGAGGTGGGAGCGGCTGTGCTGGTGGGTGAGGTGGGCGGGGCAGTGGACTGCGTCGGCTCTGGAGCGGCGGTGACCTCAACTGCGGGGCCGAAGTCCTTGTCCGTGTTCTGGCCCATGGCGGAGACCACTGCAGTGCCGCCGCCCAGTGCAACGATGCTCAGCGCTCCGGTGATGACCCAGGTGGTCTGTCGATCCATCGTCTCGGGTGCTCCTAGGGTTTGGTCGTCGTCGGCAATTGTACGTCTCCACTGTCATCGATCAGTGTGAGAAGAGGAGGAGACCGCAGTGAGAGCTTTCTCATCTTTCAGCCATGGGGCTGGCAAATGGTTGAATAGTCTCCATGCCTGAGACGCGACCTTCCCGCCCGCCCCGCCCGGCCTCAGTGTGGGTGGTCTACGTGATCATGTTCTTCCAAGGGGCTGCCATCATCCTGGGCAGCCTGGCCGCAGTGATCGGTGCGGAGGCCCAGGTGCTTGACGCCGCCGGGACGCTCGCGCTGACGGTGCTCTACGTACTCTCCGGAGTGGTGCTGGTGCTCTTGGGCTTCCGCGTCTTTCTCGGCTCTCCTTCAGCGCGGACGCCGGCCATGGTGCTTGAGCTGTTGATGGTGGTGCTTTCCTTCAGCTTCTTCGCGGGGGGAGCGCTCCTCATGGGACTGATCTTCCTGGTCCCGGCGGGCACGGCGCTGGTGCTGCTGTTCGTCCGGTCGACAGTTCAGTGGCTTGAGGTTCACAGCACCTGACGGAGCTCGGCAGCGACATCAGCGTACTGCGGCCGGACCGCATAGACCAGCCCCAGCCTCATCAGCGCGGCGCGCTCGTAGACGGCCACCGTGCTCCGGGGCACGGCACACTGCTCGGCGGCCTCGTCCACGCAGAACCGGACCGTTTCGGCCTGACGCGCGCTCCACACGCCCTGCAACGTGCGCAGCAGCGCGTGGGCACGGAGGTTTCCCAGGTCCAACGCCGGATCGGCCAGGCATGCAGTGTCCACATCCAACAGACCCGGTCCCCGTCGCCGAGACCACAGCAGCTGCTTGTCGTGCAGGTCCCGGTGCGCCGGGACCAGCCGGTCCTCGTTCAGCCGGTTCAGCTGCGCGCTGATGTCTGCCACCCTGCGTTCGGTCTGCGCAGCATCTGGCAGGTAGCCGACGGTCAGGTGGAACCAGTGCCGCAGGACACCGCTCTCCGATTCCGCCCTGTGCACCAGCGCCCCGGTGCGTGCGGTAACTTGCGGGGCACTCTGCAGACTGCCGGTGACTGTCTGGGCCCAGGCCCGGCACACCTCGTTCCATGCCTGAACCCATTGGTCCTGGCCCAGTGCCCCGGGGTTATGGAGGGAGACGCCCTCCAAGGCGGCGAAGGTCACGGTGGAGTCGCTGTGGTCCAGAACATCCGGAGTGCGGAAAGGGCCGGTGAAAGGCTCCGCGCGGCGGATCCCGTCCAGCACCCCGGCTGCTTTGCCGCGCCTGACGACTTTGACGAACTCGACGGTGACAGTCTCAGTGCTGTGCGCCGTCTCCCGGCGCACCACCGCACGTTTGCCGGGGCGGTGGGAGACGATCTCTGATGCCTGGTGCCCTTTCCCTGGGGAGAGCAGGTCCTTCAGGTCGCGGAGCTTGGGGTCTTCCCCCGCGTTCAACAGTCGCGGACCGTTCCGGCCCCACCAACCGGCGCGGAGACCACGCCCGTCGGTGAGCTCCACGGCCAGTTCGCCTGAGGCGTCCTTGTCCGCCGGCACCGGCCAGGCCCGCCGGACCGTGAGAGTCTCCCCGGAGACCTCCACGCGGTGCGGCGGGATGAGCTGGTCCGGGCGGGAGGTGTGCTGGAGCATCGTTGCTGCGTTCATCGGTCAAGAGCCTCCTCAGCCAGGTTCAGAGCGTTGACAGTGTGCACCGGCCAGTCCGGCTCGCGGTGACGGAAGAAATCGGTGGCCCGGGCCAAATGCGCGTAAGCCTCCCAGGCGTTGAGATCGGCAGGCTCGAGCCTGGCACAGCTGGAGTAGCCCGCCAGGAACGCATCGATCAGCTCACTGTGCCCGGCATGCCGGCAGCTGGCAACCCAGGAGCCGATGTCACGCATCGGGTGGCCAGGGCCTGCTCGGTCCAGATCGATGATGCGGACCTTGTGGCTGCCCTCGGCTGCCAAGAGCACCTGGTCGGGGGAGAGGTCACCGTGAACCTCGGCGGTCGCGGAGTCCAGGGCGGCTCTGAGGTCTGTAAGGCAGCGCAAAGCGAGCTGCTCGGCGCGGCCAGAGAGCCACGGTGCCACCAGGTGCAGCGCGGCGGAGGCCTGCAGAGGGTCCGCCTCTGGGGGCCCCTGCCCCTGGCTGCTGTCACTGCGTGAGGAGGCGTGCAGCCGTCCGATGACCTCCCCGGCGGTCTCTGATGCAGGCTCGTACGGAGTGCGGGCCAGATCTCCGAATCCCCACAGCGGCGCTATTGTTGCTGAGCGCCGGTCCCCCAGAGGAAGCAGATTGGTGACAGGGAGACCGAGTTCGCGCCAGCGGCGGGCGGCGCTGAGCAGGTGGTCAGCCCCTCCGGCCAGGATTCGCACCACTTTGGGGCTCTTGCCGGCGTCGACGATGGCCACTAGGCGTCTGCGCGGGTTGTAGCGCAGAATCTGCCAGCTGACCTGCCGCTCCTCCTGCTTCTCCAGAGCCCGCTGGGCCTCAGCGAGCTCCTTGGCCAGCGCCGGATCCGACCAGGCGCTGCCGGTGCAGAGGAAGAGGCCAGCGCGCTGCTGGTGGACGCTCAGCGGATCGCCGGTCTCAGCGGCCCGCTGCTGGGCTTTGCTGAACTTATCGGGATCGGTGGTGAGCATGGTCCAGCCATGGGTGCCGTCGAGTTCGGTGTGGGCCACCACCACAGAGTGCTCGGGCTTCAGCCGGGCATGGGTAATGGTGACATGGCGTTCCAGCAAGGCTGAAAGCCTGCTGGAGTCGATGACCTCCTCCGCCCGGTCCAGCCGGGCGCCCTCAGCGACCAGGGCATCGGCCTCCGCCACGCTGGGAACGTAGGTATCAGTGCGGGGGTTCATGCAGTCACCTTGCTCTCACGATGGTCGGGGATCAGGGACTCATGGGCATCTGGCAGTGTCTGAGCTGGGTCGGTGGACTCGCCGTCGTTCTCCCCTGTGGCAGATTCCATGGTGCGGCGCTGGCTGCTGGCCCACCGGGCGAGCTTGGAGTCGGGGTCCTTGAGCAGATCCTGGGGGGCGCCGTCTTCAGCGACATGTCCGTCCTGAAGCCACAGCACCCGGTCCAGTCCCTGAATCATCGACAGGTCATGGGTGATGGCCACCGTGGTGCGGCCACGGGTCAGCTCTCGGATGGAGTCCTCGACAATGGCGCGCGAGGCGGGGTCCAGGCCCGAGGTGGGCTCGTCCAGCAGCACGATCGGTGCGTTGCGGACCAGTGCACGGGCGATGGCGATCCGCTGCCGTTGACCGCCGGAGAGCGTATCACCGCGATTGCCGAGCACGGTCTCGTAGCCCGCGGGCAGCTTTATGATGAACTCATGGGCGCCGGCGCGGCGGGCGGCCTGCAGGATCTCCTCGTCTGTGGCGTCCTGCCGCCCGTAGCGGATGTTCTCGGCGACAGTGGTGGAGAACAGCACCGACTCCTGCAGCAGCATGGCGATATTGCTGCGCAGCTCTGCTTTGGCCACATTGCGGGTGGAGTACCCGTCCACCAGCACGGTCCCGGAGTCGGGGTCGGCCAGCCGCAGAAGATAACCGGCTAGTGTCGACTTGCCCGCGCCGGAGGGTCCGAGCAGCCCCACCCGCTGACCGGCGGGAATCTCCAGGCTGAGGTCCTGGAACAGCGGCACCCCCCTGCCGTCGGCGGCGCTGACCCGCCAGAAGCAGAGCTCGCCGCTGACCTGGTGCATGGGCAGGGGATCGGCGGGATCCCTGACCTCCACCGGTTCGTCCAGCAGATCGGCGATGCGTTCCCCGGAGGCGGTCGCCCGGGCAATCCGCCCGGTGTACTTGGCCATATCGCGCAGCGGCTTCATGGCGATCTTCAGGTACATCAGGAACAGCACCATATCGCCGGGGGTCATGATCCCGGCGAGCACCTGCCAGCCGCCGAAGCCCAGCACTACCGCAGTGGCGATCCCGACGAACAAATCGGTGGAGCGCTCCAGCCGGGCGGCCAGCCGGCGGGCCTTGATCCCGGCTTTGAGTGCTTTCTTGTTCCCGGCGGCGAATCCTGAGGCCACCGTGTCCTCCAGCCCGTAGGCTTGCACCACACGGATGGCCGCCATTGCTTCCGCGGCGTCGCCCACCAGCTGTCCCTCGCCCTTGCGGGTCGAGCGGGCGGCGGAGGTGATCTTCGGGGAGAGCACCCGGGACGCCAGCAGATAACCGCCGGCGGTGACGAACACCACCACCGCCAGCACCGGGTTGAGCACGATGACCACCACGAAAAGCGTGACCAGGGTCAGCAGGTTGCCCATCATGGGCAGGCCCGCGGTGACGGCCACCTCCTGCAGCCGGCCCATATCGCCGACCAGCCGCTGGGAGGTGTCGCCGATGCTGGCGTTGGAGTGGTACCGCAGGGACAGCGACTGGATATGCTCGAACACCTTGGTGCGCAGCCTGGCGGCCACCTTCACTCCGGTTTTGGCGAACGCAATGGTGGAGGCGTAGTTGCAGAGAGCTCTGCCGGCCACGATTCCAGCCAGCGCCACCGACCAGAAGACGATCACACCGGCCACATTGTCCGAACCGTCCGCGCTGCTGGCCAGTTCTGCCCCGAGGGCGTCGGAGACCGCGTCCACGGTGTGCTTGACCGGCCAGGGCTCCAGGATCCGGAAAAGCACATCGCCCATCAGGGCCAAAAAACCCAGGCCCACCAGCAGTTTGTGGCGCTTGACGAACGGCCACACCATGCCGAGTGTGCGCAGCAGCGCCTGGCGGTTCAGCGAGGTGGATGCTTTGCCCATCAGCTCATCACCTGCTGAACGAGGCGGCCGGAGGATCTGGAGAACGACGCCGGTTCTCGTCTCTGGCGAGCCGGCCGGATGAGCCTGGGCGCGCCGTCGAGCGCCTCCAGGACATCGGCGGCCCGGGAGACCCAGCGGTGCCGGGCGACAGCCTCGGCGCGTGCCGCGGCCCCCATCTGCTGCCGCTGCTGTGGGTTCTCGGCGAGCAGGAGCAAGGCCGCGGCAAGGGCGCCCGGATCGGATCCTGGCACCAGCAGCCCAGTTCTCCAGTGCTCGACCACCTCCGGAATCTCGCCGATCTCGGAGGCCACCACCGGCAGCCCGGCGGCGAGGTACTCGTAGACCTTCAAGGGGGAGAAGTAGTGTTCGCCGCTGCTCTGGGACAGCGGGTACGGGGCCACGCCCACATCCCATCCCGCCAGTGCAGCCGGCACTTGACCCGGAGCCGCTGCACCACGGAAGTGCACCTGGCCGCCGATGCCCAGCCGGAGGGCAAGGGCTTGCAGTTCTGTACGCTGCGGCCCGTCTCCTACGATCTCGAGGACGGCATCAGCGGATGCGATGGTCGCAGTGAGCTGAGCGAACGCCTCAAGCAGGAACTCGGTGCCGTGCCAGGGCTTGAGGGTGCCCAGGAAGCCTACAGTGAGGGGGCGGTTCTCCGCGCTGCGGCTCTCGGGGACGATGAATCGTTCGGTGTTGACACCGTTAGGGGTGACCAGCACTGTGGGGACGCCGCCTGCGCGGTACGGCGCTTCAGGCGTGAAGGCCGAGGCCTCTGCACCCGGCCCGGCGCTGAGGCGGCGAACCCACTCGGCCACCGGTGTTGAGACGCAGCTGATGACATCCGCCGCGGCGAAGGTCTGCAGTGTGGCCTCCACTGCGGTTTCGGCGTCGTGCAGTCTGCGGTGTGCCGACTGCTCTTCCAGCAGGGGAGCGTTGACCTCGACTACCAGCCGCGGAGCGGCGATGCCGAGGCCCCTCGTGTGGGGGCGTTGTGGTGCTGTGCGTAGGCGGTCCTTCAGCTCAGCGCCTGACGTGGAGAAGAGCGAGTAGCGCTCGTAGATCAGCTCGAATGCGCCGTCAGCGGCCAGCTGCGCCATCCGTTTGGCTGTGCGGAGGGTGGCCTGCTCACGGGCTGCCGCGCCCTTGACCCCGGCGACGGGGACAACGTACACCGGAAGGTCTTTCAGGTCCGAGGGCACATGTTCAGTGGCGTTGTCGTGGTGCCTATCGCCTCGTTTGGTGGCGAAAACGGTCACCTCATGGCCCAGGGCGCGGAAGGCGCGGATCATCTCCTGGGCATGGACGCTGGCGCCCTTGGTGCCGAAGACGCCGATTCCGGGGTCGGCCAGAATATAGGCGATTCTCATCGGAGCACCTCCGTTCGGCTGCGGGCCAGTTCGGCAGTCTTGTGACCAGTAGGCTCAGCATGCTCCGGGTCGGCTGTGCGGTCCGAATCAGCTCTCAGTGCTGTATGGGCGGCGGCTGCTTGCGGTTCAGGCACGCTGGTGGGCGCGAACTGGCCGAAGGACGGCCGGTGTGTCCCACGCCGCCGGAGTTGGCGCTGCGCTGCGAGTGTTTCGCCCACCGGCGGAACCAGTGACTTCAGCTGGGCAGCTTGGCGTGCGGAGTCGAACTGCTGCTCGATGAGCGTGCGGGCGGCGTCGGTCACCGGGGGACTGGTCTGGGCGCCGATGGCCTCGGCCAGGGCCTGGGCCAGCGCCTCGACGTCACCGGAGGGCACCAGCCATCCGGTTTCGCCGGGGCGGACGACCTCACTCACTGCGGTGACGTCAGCGGCCACGCATCGGATACCGCAGGCCATCGCTTCAAGAAGCACGGTGGGAAGTCCGTCGGCGTTTCCATCGGAGCCGACCACGAACGGTGCGGCAAAGACATCGTGACTGCCCATCAGCTCAGTGACCTCAGCCTGCGTGCGTGGGCCCAGCAGATGCACATCGTCGTGCAGGTCCAGGGCACTGATCTGGGCTTCCAGCTCGGTGGCCAGCGGGCCGTCGCCGGCAATATTGGCCTGGACCAGGATGCCGCGTTCCTGCAGCAGGGCCACGGCGGCGACCAGCACGCCGAATCCTTTCTTCTCCACCAGCCGGCCCACTGCCAGGATGCGCGGCACCGCGCGCGTGAAACGGTGTGGCTGGAAAGGGAACCGGTCAAGGTTCAGTCCGTTGCGCACTAGGTGCAGGTTCGCCGTGGAGTCCGGGAAGCGGCGCTGCAGATCACGCAGGTTGTACTCCGAGATGGTCACGGCGTGGTGGGCCTGGGCGAACTTCCGCTCCAGCTCGTGCTGGTCCACGTCCTGATGGAAGATGTCCTTGGCGTGGGCGGTGAACGAATAGGGCAGACCTGCGATGGCGCCGGCGAACCGGGCCACCGTGGTGGCCACCGAGGCGAAGTGGGCGTGGAGGTGGGTCACCCCGTGCTGCCGGGCGGCCTGGGCGAGCAGGACCGCCTGGAAAGCGTCGTCGGCCTCAGCTTCCAGCAGTTCGGGGATCGTCTGCTGAATCCCGCCCCTGAGGTCTTCGGCCTCAGCGACCTCGGCCATCCGCTGCCACAGCTTGGAGGCGTTGGAGGTTCGCGGGATCTGGACAACCGGTGCTTTGACCTTGGCCAGCTCGGCGTGGAAGTGGGTGTCGGTGGGGGTGCGCAGGCTGAAGATGACGATGCGTTCGCCGGCGGCTTCGCGGGCCAGGATCTCGGAGACGATGAACGTCTCGGAGAACCGGGGGTACATTTTCAGGACGTATCCGATAACGGGTGCGGGGGACATGGGTGATCGACCTCTTCAATCTCAGCGGGTAGCGTCAACGGCTGGGGTAACAGGGAAGGTCCGGTTCGGGGCTGTTCGGATGTGGGTATGGGTAGTTCTGCGGGCGGTGATCTCCGCGGCAGCGATATCGCCCAGCCTGGTCAGTCCGTCCAGGTCGAGACTGTCGCGGATGCTGCGCCGGCTGACAGCACTGGCCAGCCATGTGCTCAGTCTTTCCGGGCTGAGCTGCCCCGGGCTCAGGGCGTCTACTGCTCCGGCGGCTCTCAGCGCGCTGGCCCGGATCTGCTGCTCCTGCCGGCGTGAGTTGCGGGGTATCACCAGAGCGGGCGTCGTCGTGGCCATGATTTCGGTCAGAGAGTTGTATCCGCCCATGGAGATCACCGCCGCAGCATCGCGTACCAGCTTGGGCACGTGGGGGGCGTAGCGGGTGACTCTGACATGTCCCGGGACAGCGCCGGATTCCCGTACCGCGTCCAGGATGCGATCGTGGTCGGCTGCCGGCATCTGAGGGCCGGTGAGAATGATGTGCCGGTGGCCCTCCGGGATGGCTGCCCGCGCAGCTGCGAGGCCGATGGTGCCTCCATCGGACCCGCCGCCGACCATGGTGAGCACATAAGGCTGTTGGGCTCCGACCGAGGAGGCGGTCAGCGGGTCATCGGGCCGGCCGTGTGAGAGGAACCCGGTGAAGGTGGTGATCGCGGCAAGTTCGGCAGGGATCTCACCGGTGGCCAGCGGATCATAGACATTCTGGTCCCCGTAGATCCACATCGCGGAATAGTAGCGGGCCACACCGGCCGCGCCCCCGATCCGCTCCCATTCGGCGCGCGCCACTTCTGCGGTGTCGAGGACATCGCGCATACCCAGCACACAGTGGGTGCCTGTTCCTTGCAGGATCTCCAGGGCGGGCAGCAGCTCGTTGTCAACGCCGAAAGGATGCCGGTCGACGATGAGCAGGTCGGGATTCACAGCCTCCAGCGCCGCGGCGGCAGTGGAGCTGCGCAGATGCCACAGTCGTTCGGTGCTCACGTCTAGACTGCGGGATTCGTAGCCGAAGGCAGTCCGGGTGAACCCGGGCAGCACCAGCCAGTCCCAGCCCTCGGGCAGTGCATCGGCAGTGGCCCCGGGGTGACCGGCCACCAGCAGACCGCGCACCCTTTCTCCGGTGATACGCGGCAAATCGGCGGCCAGTGCATAGGCGAGGGCGCGGTTGCGCCTGGCGTGGCCGAGTCCCACCGAATCGTGGGAGTACATGGCAACTGTGATGGTCATGGTGAACCAGCATGGCCACCCATTGTGAGACCACTGTGAGATTAAGATGAGAGATTCAGCGTGAATCTCTCATCTTTTGTGATCGTCAGGTGCGGGACCAACCCTCTGTGGTGAATCCCGAGCGGGGTTTCCCCGCCGGCGGGACTAGTTAACCGCGCCGGTCCACTTCTCACCGGGGCCTTTGCCCGGAGCATCGGGAATGATCGACTCTTCGCGAAATGCCAGCTGCAGGGAGCGCACGCCGTCGCGCAGCGGAGCCGCATGGGTGGAACCCACCTCCGGTGCAGCTGCTGTGACCAGTCCCGCCAGAGCGGTGATGAGCTTCCGGGCCTCGTCGAGGTCCTTTAATTCAGCGGCATCGGGCCCTTCTGCCAAGCCGGTCTTCACCGCGGCGGCACTCATCAGATGCACCGCCACGGTGTTGATCAGCTCCACCGCGGGCACCTCGGCGATGTCCCGGGCTTGGGAGCCTGCCGCGTCGGCCACGGCGTCGCTGTGGCTGGTGGGCTGGTTCGGGCTGTTCTGGTCACTAGTCATACTGCTAAGATTCTCATAGTCGTTTTCGGCCGCGCCACTACGTGCCCAAAAAAGTGGCCACACCATACATTCATCGAATCAGGAGCAAGACAGATCAGCGAACCACGCATCAACAACCGCATCCGAGTGCCAGAAGTCCGCCTCGTCGGTCCCCAGGGGGAGCAAGTAGGCATCGTCAGAATCGAAGACGCACTGCGTTTGGCGGGCGAAGCTGATCTGGATCTGGTCGAGGTGGCCCCGCAGGCCAAACCCCCGGTCTGCAAGCTGATGGACTTCGGCAAATGGAAGTACGAGGCCGCGGTCAAGGCCCGTGAGTCTCGGAAGAATCAGGCGACCACCACGCTCAAGGAAGTGCGCTTCCGCCTGAAGATCGATGACCATGACTACCAGACAAAGGTGGGCCACGCTCGCCGGTTCCTGGACGCCGGGGACAAGGTCAAGGCCATGATCCAGTTCCGTGGCCGCGAGCAGCAGCGCCCGGAGATGGGTGTGCGTCTGCTTCAGCGGTTCAGTGAGGATGTCGCTGATCTGGGCCAGGTGGAATCCTCTCCGCGCCAGGACGGCCGTCACATGGTGATGGTGGTCGGTCCGCTGCGGACCAAGGCGCAGCAGGCCAAGGCTGCGGCTGCCAGCACCGAGGGTGAAGTCTCCGACAATGAGGAGAACAAGGCCAAGGCCAAGGAGAAGAGCGAGCGCCGGGCCCGGAAGACCCAAGAGCGTCAGCAGCGGGTCTCCACTGACAAGGGTGACGTCAAGCCGCTCTCCAACTCCATGGCCGATTACCTGCCGGATGAGCTGAAGAACCTGTGATTCGCTGAATCTGGCGCAGTCCCGTAAGATGTTCGGTTGGGTCTGTGTAGCTGTGCCTGCTTTGAGCGGAGCACGCTGACAGCCTCAGACAAAGGGACTGTGCTCATTCCGATGAGGGCTCACATCAGCTGAGTCAGGGCAGTCCACCTCTGTGCCGCCGCGTCGTCTTTTATCGATGGTCACACGCACTAGGCACTGCAGGTCCGAACGAACAAAAGGAGTACGGCACTATGCCGAAGAACAAGACTCACTCCGGTGCCAAGAAGCGTTTCAAGCAGACCGGCTCCGGCAAGATCAAGCGCCAGCAGGCTAACCGCCGCCACTACCTGGAGCACAAGTCCTCGCGTCTGACTCGCCGCCTGGCCTCTGACCAGATCGTCACCAAGGCCGACGAGAAGCGCATCAAGAAGATGCTGGGCCTCTAGCCCCAGCGCCCCTCGCCGAAGACTTAACGCACAGGAGAACCCACCATGGCACGTGTAAAAAGGGCGATCAACGCCCACAAGAAGCGCCGCAAGGTCCTTGACCGGGCCTCCGGCTACCGCGGACAGCGCTCCCGCCTCTACCGCAAGGCCAAGGAGCAGCTGCTGCACAGCTACACCTACAACTACCAGCACCGCAAGAAGCGCAAGGGCGACTTCCGCCGCCTCTGGATCCAGCGCATCAACGCTGCCTCCCGCGCTCACGGTCTGACCTACAACCGTTTCATCCAGGGTCTGAAGGCCGCTGAGGTGGAGGTCGACCGCCGCATGCTGGCTGAGTTGGCCGTCTCCGACGCCAAGGCTTTCGAGGCCCTGGTGGAGACCGCACGCAAGGCACTGCCTGAGGACGTCAACGCCCCTCGCGAGAAGGCCACTGCCTGAGCCTGCTGAGCTGAACAACGACGACGGCGCTCGTTCCCTCATCAAGGGAGCGGGCGCCGTCTGGTTTTAACTAGGATGACTCCATGAGGCAGCGCCAGGGGAATCCTCGGAACTCGATCCGCATCGAGGGCCAGAAGCTGATGACGGTGTCGCATCCTGAGCGATCCGCATGGTGGTTCCTGGGAAGTGTCATGGCTTTCGTCTTAGCGGTCTGCCTGCTGCCTCTGATGCTGGGCGAAGGGGCACCGATGAGTGCCTGGGTAGTCATGACCGCCACCTTCGCGCTGAGCGCAGTCTTCCTGCTCTGGTGCCTTCTCGTCAGCCGGGTGTCGATGACCGCTGACTCCTCAGGTATCCAGCTGCACACTCTGAGATGGTTCCGGGCCAGCATTCCCTGGGAGGCCGTTGCTGATGTCCGGCCAGACTCCACCGGCAGTGGACTCCAACTCGGGTGGAAGCAGCTTGGTGGAGGACTCACGGGCTACCTGGCAGGCACGGAGGCCGTCATGATCGAGATCGACGACGACGCGGCCCGGAGACTCTCGCAGCTTGAGGGGCCAGAGGCACCACCGCCCAAACGTGCCCGAAGATATCTGGTCTCTGTCCCGCAGTCTGATCTGGTGTCGCTCAAGCTGCGCGAACTCCGTGGACTGGCGCTGCCGTGTCGTAGCCGCTGAGACTAGCGGTGCAGCCGGGGGAATAACGGGTGGTTTCCGGGCCATCCCTCCGATTCGCACAGCGGGTTTCCCACAGCAGGCAGAAGTCCCCGGTTTTCTGGGCAATTGACTGTGCGTATCCGGAGGCAGACGATGCGGCACTGTCCGTTTCCCGGCACGCGGATGGGAGAATGCTCAGGTGACTGATGAACACGTGATGGACAATCCGCGGGCCGAGCGGGTGAAGAAGGTCGCCGCACTGGCGGGCCGTCCGGGGCGGAAGAAGCAGGAACTCTTCCTGGCCGAAGGCCCGCAGCCGGTGCGGGAGGCCCTGAAGCTCTGGCTGGCCCAGTACGACGCCGCCCCGGAGTCTCACGACCCCGCCGCGGATTCGCCGGGGACGCTGCCTGAGCTCGACGCGCTGTACTTCACCCCCGAGGCGCTGGAGCAGCACCCGGACGTCACTGCCCTGCTGGACCAGGCTCGAGGCGTGCTGTTCGACCCGCAGGCAGAGCTGCCTCGTGAGGCTCGGTTCTTCCTGCGGGAGGCCACTGCCGATGTGCTGACTGCGATGAGCGATGCCGAGGCTCCCCAAGGCATGGTGGCGGTCTGCCGTATCCCGCCGAACGAGTTCGAGGGTCTGGATTCACTGATGGTCGGTTTTACTGAGTCGCAGGTGGTGGTTCACGCTGACGGCTCCACCGAGCGAGGGGAGACCGCTCACCACGGGTCGGTGACATTGGCTCCGGTGCTGTTGGGGCTGCAAGATCCCGGCAACGTGGGCACGCTCATCCGCACCGCAGATGCGGCCGGTGCCGGCGCCGTCGTCCTCGGTCCCGGGACGGCGGACCCGTGGAGTCCCAAAGTGGTCCGCTCGGCCGTTGGCTCGCATTTCCACCTGCCGGTCTTCGCGGGCATCGACCCCGAGCAGCTGACCCGATTCGCCCGCGACAACGGCATTCAGGTGCTGGCCGCCGACGGCTCCGGCGACACCGCGCTCGACGGTCTCGACCAGGAGGCGCTGCGGACACCCACGCTCTGGTTGCTGGGCAATGAGGCCCACGGGCTGAGTCCAGAGCAGAAAGCCCTGGCGGATACCCGGATCTCGATCCCGCTCTATGGCCAGGCGGAGTCGCTGAATGTGGCGGTGGCCGGGGCGCTGTGCCTCTACGCTACGGCTATGGCTCAGCGCAACGCCACCGCAGCCCCGGACGCCCCGCTTCCCCTCCTATCCGAAGACCATGAGGGCTTCGCTCCGCTGCACCGGCACCAGGAAGCTCCGTGAGTTACGCGCCCAGCGCCCGGGAGCAGGAGAACACTGGTTTCTCCTGCGTCAACTGTGCCCGGGAAGCACCGCAGCACACCGGGGGCAGCTACCGCAACCACTGCCCGCACTGCCTGTGGTCCAGACATGTGGACATCAGCCCCGGCGACCGGGCGGCTGACTGCGGCGGGCCCATGGAGCCGGTGGCGGTGGACCACTCCGGCAAGAAGGGCTACATCCTGGTGCACCGGTGCACAGTCTGTGCAGCACAGGACCGCAATAAGCTGGCACCGGATGACAATATGGACGTGTTGATTTCCCTGCAACGGCCCTAGCTGAGTAAGCTGGAGAAATGGTTGCTTCAGGAAACTATATTGTCGAGAATGCCCACATCGTTCCCATCACCGGTGACCCCTTCGACGGCTCACTGGTGGTCACCGACGGCAAGATCGCCGCACTGGGACCCAAGGTCAAGGTGCCAAAGGGGCATGAACGGCTCGACGCCGAGGGCCGCTGGCTGCTGCCCGGTTTCGTCGATGCTCATGTGCACCTGGGAACCCATGAGGAAGGCGAAGGCTGGGCCGGCAATGACACCAACGAGGCCACCGATCCGGTGACCGCCGCAGTGCGTGCCATCGACGCCATCAACCCGTTAGACGTGGGGTTCGACGACGCTCTGGCCGGCGGGGTCACCACCGTCAACGTCAATCCCGGCTCGGCCAATCCGATCGGCGGGCTGACCGTGGCGATCAAGACCCACGGCGCGGTGGTCGATGAGATGGTGCTGCGTTCCCCCTCCGGGCTGAAAGCCGCCCTGGGGGAGAATCCCAAGCGGGTCTACAGCGAGCAGAAGAAGACTCCCGGCACTCGGCTGGGCACCGCACTGACGGTGCGCAAGGCCTTCGCCGAGGCTCAGAAGTGGGCGGAGAAACCGGCCGGTGAGCGCTCAGCAGATCTGGTCTCCCAGGCGCTGGAGAAGGTGCTCAACCGGGAGATCCCCTGGCGTCAGCACTGCCACCGTGCCGATGACATTGCCACCGCAATACGCATTGCCGATGAGTTTGGTTACGAGCTGGTCCTCGACCACGGGACGGAGGCCTATAAACTCGCAGGCCGGATCGCTGAACGCGGCATCCCGGTGCTCTACGGCCCGCTCATCGTCTCCCGTTCCAAGGTGGAGGTCCGTGACCGCAGTCCGCGTGGCCCAGGGATCCTGGCCAAGGCAGGGGTGAAGGTCTCGATCATCACCGACCACCCGGTGGTGCCCATCGACTTCCTGATCCACCAGGCGGCCCTGGCGGTCAAGGAGGGGCTGGACCCGGATGAGGCACTGCGTGCCATCACCATCAACCCTGCCCAGGTGCTGGGTGTGGCTGACCGCGTGGGCTCCCTGGAGAAGGGCAAGGATGCTGATCTGGTGCTTTGGGAGGGTGATCCGCTGGATACCCGTCACCGGGCGCTGCGCACTTGGATCGAGGGCCGTGAGGTGCAGCGCTATGATCCTGAGGCCGGCACCCCCATCATCGCTGAACGTTGGTGACCCCGGGCAGGCCAGCCCTGAGCCGCTGGGCAGCTCATTGGTGCACGTGGGACTCGCCGGCGGCATGGTGAGCAGTCTCCAGCTGGAAGGTGGAGTGCTCCACCGCGACATCGAAATGTTCGGCCACGCAGGCGCGGAGTTCTGCGAGCTTTTCCGGTGCACATCCGTCATGGAAGCAGGATTCGTCGACCACCACATGCGCTGAGATGACGGGAAGACCGGTGGCCACAGTGGAGGCGTGCAGATCGTGGACCTCCCGGACGTGCTCAATCTGCAGCATATGCCTGCGCACCTCGTCCAGATCCAGGCCGCGCGGGGCGAACTCCAGCAGGATCCTGCCGGTCTCACGCAGCAGCAGCGCTGCCCGGGGGATGATGATGGCCGCGATCACCAGTGCTGCTACCGAGTCGGCCTGCTGCCAGCCGGTGAACCAGATGACCACCGCGGCGGTCATCACCCCCACTGAGCCCAGTGCATCGGCGAGCACCTCGAGGAAGGCTGCCCGCATATTGAAGTTCGCCTTCCGGCCGGAGGAGAGCACCGTTAGGGAGATGAGATTGCCGATCAGGCCCAGTGCTCCGAAGACCAGCAGCTGCACATACAGAATCTCGTGCGGTTCGGCCAGCCGTTGGATGCCCTCCACTGCGGCGTAGGTGCCGATGCCCAGCAGCAGCGCTGCCTGCAGAAGCCCGGCCAGGATCTCCACCCGCCGGTAGCCCCAGGTGCGTTGGGCAGTGGCCGCGCGGAACATCAGGCTGGCGGCGATGACCGCAACGAGCAGTCCGATGCCGTCGACCATTGAATGCACTGCATCGGTCAGCAGTGCCAGCGAGCCGGTGACCCACGCGCCGGTGGCCTGTGCGGCGACCACGCTGAAGGTGATGCCGCAGGCGATGATCAGCCGTCGGCGGTGCCCGGCGTTCTCTGCTGCCGTATCCTCAGTGTGCGAGTGGCTGTGTCCGAATCCCATGTGTTCACAATAAGGCCGCTTATTGAGAATTGCATAAGCTGCGAACCTTGCGCAGAACCGTTAGCAATCGTGCGTCACACCGTGTCCTTCACACCGTGCCCCGAGTTTGCTTGACTGGGGTCTATGGACAGTGATTTCAGTTCTGGGACCTTCGCCCGCATCACCGGCCGGGTCCAAGGCGTGAACTACCGCAACTCCGCCAAGCGCCGGGCCGATGAGCTTGGTGTGACCGGCTGGGTCCGCAACACCTCCGACGGCGCGGTCGAGCTTCTGACTGGCGGGGACGCCACAGCAGTGGATGAGCTCATCACCTGGTGTCACCAGGGTCCTCGTCATGCTCAGGTCGCTGAGGTAGAAACCCGTCAGGCCACGGCTGAGCAGCTCGCCGGCCTTCCCGGGGAGGGGTTCGAGGTCCGGCGCTGAGCCAGCCCAGGCGGTGATGCCGGGGCGTGGGGGCAGGCGAGGCTCAGGCGTCGTCGTTCTCCGTTTCTCCGACTCTCTTCTCCGGCGCCTCCCGTGGTGCGCTCAGCCCCAGCTCCTGCGGGAGTTCCTGCTGACTCCCCAGCACATGCTCGGCCAGGAAGGCGAACACCACCTGGTACCAGATCTTGGCGTGCTGCGGTGAGAGGATCCAGTGGTTCTCATCCGGGAAGTACAGGAACCGGTGCTTCGTCTCGCCGTTCTCATCGGCAGGCAGCCCGGAGTCGGCCAGCAGCTCGAACCACAGCCGCAGACCCTCGCCGATCGGCACCCGGTAGTCCTTGTCCCCGTGGATGACCAGCATCGGGGTGACGATCTCGCTGACGAAGTCATGCGGTGAGTGCTTATCCATCATCGCCTGGTCCAGCTGCCGGCGCCAGAACGGGGACATATCCGTAGTCGGGCCGAACTGGTCCAGGGCCCACAGACTGGCATGGGTCACGATCGCGGAGAACCGGTCGGTGTGCCCGGCCACCCAGTTGGCCATATAGCCGCCGAAGGAGCCGCCCATCGCCGCGGTGCGGGTGGCGTCGATGTCCTCCCGGGCCTCGGCGGCGTCGGTGATGCTCATCAGATCGGTATAGGGCTTATCACCCCAGGAGTTCCATCCGCGCTGCACAAACTCCTGCCCGTAGCCGGTGGACAGCGCAGGGTCCGGCAGCAGCACCGCATAGCCCTGCTGCACCGCCAGCCAGGGGTTCCACCGCCAGGTCCAGGCGTTCCAGGAGCCCAGCGGTCCGCCGTGGATCCACAGCAGCAGCGGGGCCGGCTCAGCGCCCGAGGCGTTCTGGGGCAGCGCCAGCCAACCACGCACGACGACGCCGTCATCGGTCTCGGTCTTTACCTCCTCCAGCCTGCCGGGCAGCTCCGGGCGCTCGACCGGGTTGTTCAGCCGAACGGTCTCGCCGGTAGTGAGGTCGATGCGCACCACTTCGTTCGGGAAGGCATAGCTGCTGCGCAGCGCGTAGGCGGAGCTCCCGCCGGAGGAGGGGAAGACCTCGGAGTAGACCCCCTCCTCCACGGGAATCTCGCTGGCCTGGCCGGTGGTGATGTCCATCATGAGCACCGCGCCGCGGCCGTTCTTATCCGCCACAGCGAGGACACGCTGATCATCGATCCACGGCCGGTTCGAGCCTGGGGTCAGCCACAGGTCCACCGACTCTGCCAGTGGGGTCAGTTCGCCGCTGGGCAGGTTCACCGCGTAGAGCCTCGGCGCCATCGCCTGTGCAGGACTGGGGATGATGGTGCCGGAGACGATCGCTTTGGTGCTGTCGGGGCTGACCGGGCCGGGGGAGTAGCTCATCCCTGGCTCATCAACCAGCAGTCTGCGCTCGCCGGTTGCCGTGTCTACCAGAGCGACCGCACTGCGTCTCTCGGTCTTCGGCTCCGGCACAGTGACACCGATCAATGCCTGGGAGCCGTCTGGGCTCAGGTGTGCTTCACCGGCGAAACGGTGGCCGATGCCCTCGGTGATCAGGCGCAGCTTCCGGCGGGCCGGCTCGAAGGTGCCGCCGGCGGCGTCGTCCTCCCCGGTGTCTTCCTCACCGAGTGCGAAGAGGTTCGGCTGCCCGGGCCCGAGGTCATGATCCCAGTACCGGATGGGATAGCTGGAGTGCAGGATGGCTTTGACCGAGGAGTCCTTGCGCGCGGTGTGCAGCTTCTGGTGGGCGTCTTCATCGGCAGCGCCGGGTAGCAGCGAGGCGGTCACAGCCACCACCTCGGCGTCCGAGGCGGTGAAGGTGGCGCTGACTCCGCTGGGGCGGCGGTTGATCACGTATGCCTCGCCACCGGCAGCGGGCAGGCACCACAGCGCGGCATCGTCCTCCCCGCCCTCATCATCGGTGCGTGCGGAGGTGAAGTAGAGATCCCCGTTGGCGGCGAATGCCGGCCCAGCCTCGCCCTTGGCGCTGCGGGTCAGCCGCCGAGCCGGCTGCTGCCCAGCGGGATCGACCTCCCAGATAGCGGTCACATAGCCGTTCTTCTTGGCATTCAGCGTCTGCACTGTGGTGACCAGACGGGAACCGTCCGGGCTCAGAGTGAGGCCGCTGATCCGCGGGTGGGCGACGTAGTGGTCCAGATCGGAGAAAGTCGAGTCAGCCATGGGCGCCAGTCTGCCACGCAGCGGCCCCAGATTGTTGCGTATTGCAACTATATGTCGGGCAGGTGGCTCACCGGCGGCGGGCGACGGTGGGGATGAACCACGCGTAGAACGCGGTCCAGCAGCCCCAGAAGATCCCGGAGATCAGCTTCTCCGGGATGCGGGGGAAGAGCCGCCGCACACCTGCGGCGACCCCTGAGGCGACCAGGGTGACCAGCACGAACCGGACCAGCCGGCCCGGCACGCTCCAGGCCAGGAAGTTCAGCAGCGACTTTCCCTGCAGCCCGGAGGCCCGGGCGTAGATCTTGTACGGCACCCCGCGGGTCGGTCCACGCATGAGGGAGGCGTGGCCGGAGTCAGCCACCTCGCGCTCCACCTCGGAGATCATCCCGTCGGTAATGCCAGGAACCCTGGTCAGTGCTGTTCGCGACGACGACGCCGAGGCATGGCGCCCCCAGGCGTAGGTCACCGCGCCTCCGGCCAGCGCTCCGCCGAGGGCGGAGACCGTGGTGCCCAGGGCGCGCTTAGGCTTGCGCAGCCCCACCCAGGAGGTCCACACATCCGGCACTACGAAGAAGAAGGTCGCCTCGGCGAATCCCCAGGCAGCAGCCACGCTGTGATCCCGCACCGGACGGTTCGGCGCAGGATGAGCCCGGCCCGAGCCCGGGTCTCTGCCCCTGAGTCTGATGCTCATGAAGCGAGCCTATCGGATCAGGGACTCAGCACACCGGACACCTGAGACTGGCGCTCACCGATCGGAATCAGCAGGATTGCCTTGCCCACTCTCTTCACTGGCCGATTCTGCACATAATTCCGGTGGATTCGGTCCGAATTGGCGGCATATTCGGCCAGTGAACGTGTGTGCTGGTGTGGGAAGCGGGACAGCGGCCTGTGCGAGGAACTCGCCGGGTATGCGGATCAATGGGTGACGGTGACGACCCTGCCGTACTAGCGTGTGTGGTGGAACGGAAGGAGCTGACAGAGCCGATGGAGCACAGAACTGACCGGCGGGCCATCCCGCAGCGCAGCACACGCTGGGCGGCCAAGGCCGCTGACACCCTCGCAGCTGCCAAGCTCACCCCGAACCAGATCTCGGTGGGCTCAGTGATCTTCGCCGCTGCCGGTGCCGCGGCACTCATCGCCTCGACATACACCGACAACGACGCCGCCCGCAGCGTCCTGCTTGCCGCCACCGCGGTCTGCATTCCGCTGCGCCTGCTGCTGAACATGCTCGACGGCATGCTGGCCGTCGAGAAGGGGATGAGCTCCCCGGTCGGCGACATCTACAACGAACTGCCCGATCGCATCGCCGATGTGCTGCTGATCGCCGCCGCCGGGTTCGCCACCGCCGGTCTGGTCACCGCAGGCGGCATCGACGTAGGCATCGTCCTGGGATTCACCGCAGCGATCCTCGCAGTGCTCACTGCCTACATCCGCAGCCTGGGTGCAGCCCTGGGCACCGGAAGCTTCTTCGACGGGCCACTGGCCAAACCGCACCGGATGTGGCTGCTGATGCTCGGATGCCTGGCCGCCATCGCCGAACCCTGGCTGCCCTGGACCCCCGGATGGGTGCTCTTCGCCACGCTGGCGCTGATCGCCCTGGGATCGCTGCTCACCTGCCTGCGCAGACTGCGCAGGGTCACTGCCGTACTCCGTTCCCGGGCTCAGAGCTCCGCAGAGGAGGCGTGAGCATGCCTCCGCTCGCCCGCCGCGCCCTGGCCAGAACCATCAGTGGCTTCGCCGGCGCCCGAGTGATGGGGGCCGACGGCGGCTCCGATCCGCAGCTGCCGGACCAAGCGATCTACTACGCCAACCATTCCAGCCACCTGGACTTCCTCACCATCTGGGCCGCACTGCCGGCTGAGCTGCAGCACCGTGCCCGCCCTGTGGCGGCCAAAGACTACTGGGGCACCGGAGTCCGGAAAGCTGTGGTGGAGCGAGTGTTCAACGCCTACTTAGTGGACCGGCACGGCTCCAGCTCCACACGCCGCCGTGAATCCGACTCCGGGGTCAGCCCCAAAGGCCAGATCGCGGGCATGACGGAGGTGCTTGACGCCGGTGACTCGCTCATCATCTTCCCGGAGGGCACCCGCGGCGACGGTGAGTCCATCGCCGAATTCCACGGCGGCCTCTACCGCTTAGCCCAGCACAACCCGGAGATTCCCGTGGTCCCGGTGACGCTGGCCAATATGGGCCGCATCCTGCCCAAGGGCGAGTTTGTTCCGGTCCCGCATCTGTCCACAGTCGTCTTCTGCGATCCGATTCACCCGAAGCCCGACGAGGACCGCCAGAGCTTCCTCACCAGGGCCCGCGATGTGCTGGTGAAATGCCTCGCTGAGCATCAGCGGCGAGAGGACGCTCAGTGAGTGACTGGGGAATGGGCCTGTTGGATGAGACCGCGCTGTGGCTGCTCGGCGGCGTCGTCGTCATCCTGGTGATCGCCAGCACCACGGCCTGGCTGCTGGGCCGGAAACTGGGGGTGACCAGCACCATCACCAACCTCAAGCAGCGGATCAACGCCTGGTGGCTGATGGTCGCGCTGATCGGTGCGGTGCTAGCAGCCGGCGAGACAGTCACCGTTCTGCTGTTCCTCGTGCTGAGTCTGCTGGCACTGCGCGAGTTCATCACCATCTCACCGACCGGCCGTGGTGACCACAAAGTCCTGGTCTGGCTGGTGTTCATCATCCCTGCGGTGCACTACTGGTTCCTCTGGGAGCATTGGTACGGGATGTTCAGCGTGTTCATCCCGGTCTACGCCTTCCTGTTCCTGCCGGCCCGCAACGCCCTGGCCGGGCAGACCAAGGGCTTCCTGCAGCGCAGCGCCACCATCCAATGGGCACTGATGGTCTGCGTCTATGCCATCAGCCACGCCCCGGCCCTGCTGCAGCTGCCGGTGGCCATGGAGCTCGGACGGGAGGCGGCTGAAGGCTCCTCACCGGGTTCGGGCGGGGCGACAGGGGCACACCTGCTGCTGTTTCTGCTCATCGTGGTGCAGGGTTCGGATGTGCTGCAGTACATCTGGGGAAAGACCCTGGGCAAGCACCCGATCGCGCCTTCGGTGAGCCCCAATAAGACGTGGGAGGGTTTCATCGGCGGGGTGCTCTCAGCCACCGCACTGGGCGCAGCCCTCTGGTGGCTGACCCCGTTCTCCCCACTGGTGGCAGCGGCCTTCGCGCTGGTCTCCTGTGTCATGGGCTTCGCCGGAGGACTGGTGATGTCGGCGATCAAGCGTGACCGCGGCATCAAAGACTTCGGCTCCACCATTCCCGGCCACGGTGGCATCATGGACCGGCTGGACTCGCTGTGCTTCGCCGCCCCGGTGTTCTTCCACCTGGTGCGCTTCTTCTACACCTGATCGAGGAGGCGCTCGCGGCCCCACGGCGTTATAGTGTGCCCTGATGAGAACCACCCACCACTGGCCGGCGCTCGCGGCCGCCGCCCTGACCTCAGCCTTGCTCCTGACCTCCTGCGGAGACGGCGACGACGCCGGTGATGCCCCTGAGCCCGATCAGGAGACCACCGCGCCCCCGGCGGAGGGCGCAGACGATGCCCCCCAGGACCAGGACCAGGACCAGGACCAGGACCAGGAGGATGAGGACGAGTCGGCAGAGCCCTTCGCCCAGGCGGAGCTGCAGGATGTTGCCGGCAATGAGGTCGGGACAGCGGATTTCACCGAGGAGGAGGGTGCTGGTGTGCGCGTGGCCGTCGAGGTCCGGGATATGCCCCCCGGGTTCCGGGGCATCAGCATTCACCAGAACGGTGTCTGCGAGGTCCAGTCCGCCAATGAGTGGGGTCAGATCGGCGACTTCTTCTCAGCCGGCGGTCATCTCCAGGGCACACCAGAGCCGGAACCGGACGTCATCGATGGGGAGGAGGGCCTCGAGGAGGATGAGGCCCCGCCCGAAGAGGGTGCTGAGGACGGTCTTGAAGAGGACGAAACCTGGACCGATGAAGGCGGGGAAGGCGAACAGCCCCCGCCGCAGGGAAGTGCTGGCACCAGCGGGGAAACCCCGTTCGCCTCTGGCCCGGCGTGGGAGGCACCGGCCAACGCGCCCGAAGTTGGTTCCGGCGGCGGGTTCAGCTTCATCACAGTGCAGCAGCAGTCTGAGCCCGAGCCGGAGGTGGACCATCCGGACCGGGCGGGAAACCTGCCCAATGTCCTGGTCAACCAGGATGGCACCGGGTATATCGAGTTCGTCACCGATCGGCTCAGCGAGGGTCTCCTGCTGGAGGACGGCGGCCGAGCCGTGATCATCCACTCGGCCCCCGATCATCACGGCAATATCCCCGGCCGCTACGCTCCCTACGGCCCGGACGCCGAGTCCCAGGCCACCGGGGACACCGGCACCCGGGTCGCCTGCGGCGTGGTCGGCTAGTCTCTCCGCGCGGTGCACGGTCCCAGGGAGCAGCGCACTTTTGCTCTGACGTTCAAGCTGTGAGTAAGCTGAATCACGGTGTGCCGGGAAGTCTGGTCGGCGGAAGTAGCTGCAACACTGCGTTCATTGGAGCAAATGTAGGATGCTCTGAGCGCATGTGACGCTTCATCGCACCCGTTTGACCGATACCGAGCACACAGGAGGCTGAGATGTCGCCAAGGCCTGTGCCCGCCGTGTGCCGCGTCGCTCTGTATGGTGCCCCGGCCGTGGCGGGAGGCGTTCGGTGACCCTACTGGTCCTGCTGTTCCTCACCCTCCTGCTGGTTCCCGCAGCGGCCGCTGTTCACACGTTCCTGGGCCGCGACACCGGGTGGTTCGCTGCAGCGGCGCTGCTGGTCCTGGGAGGCTTCAGCCTCATCTGGCTCCCCGGGGTCATCGCCGGCGAGACCATCGACGAGCACCTGCCGTGGATCCCCACAGTAGACGTGGGCATCAGCCTGAGGCTCGACGGCCTCGGCATGGTCTTCCTGCTGCTGGTGCTTTTCATCGGAGCGCTGGTGATGGCCTACAGTGCCCGCTATTTCTCGGCCAAGAAGAAGACCAGCGACTATTACGTCTGGATGCTCCTGTTCGTCTTCGCCATGTCAGGCATGGTGCTCGCCGATGACATGATTCTGCTGTTCGTGTTCTGGGAGTTCACCACGCTGTGCTCCTTCTTTCTCATCAACCGGTCCGGGGACAAGGCGCCGGCTCCGGCCCAGCGGACGCTGCTGATCACCATGGCCGGCGGCCTCGGGCTGCTCACCGCGGTGCTGTGGATCATTGTGCGCACCGGCACCACCAGCCTCTCGGCGGCCCTGCAGCACGAGGTCTGGGCCGAGGACGCCGTCTTCACCGGCGTGGTGGCCGTGCTCATCGCCTTCGCCGCCTTCACCAAGTCGGCCCAGTTCCCCTTCCACCTCTGGCTGCCCGACGCCATGGTGGCCCCGGCCCCGGTGAGCGCCTATCTGCACGCTGCAGCCATGGTCAAGGCTGGCATCTACCTGCTGTTGCGCTTCTCCCCGGTATTCGAAGGCGTAGTCGTCTGGCAGTCCCTGTTGATCATCTGCGGTCTGATCACCGCCCTGATCGGTGCGCTCTTTGCGCTGCAGCGCCACGACATCAAAGAGATCATGGCTTACTCCACGGTCTCCCAGCTGGGCTTCCTGGTGGCGGTGATCGGCATCGGCACCCCCATCGCGATTGCCGCAGCGACCATCCATGTGATTGCCCACGCGCTGTTCAAGTCCAGCCTGTTCATGATGGTGGGCATCATCGAACACGAGGCACACTCCAGAGACATCCGCGAGCTCAACGGCTTGCGCAGGGCCATGCCGGTCAGCTTCGTGATCACGGTGCTGGGCTGTTTGTCCATGGCAGGGATTCCTCCGCTGTTCGGCTTCGTCTCCAAGGAAAACCTGCTCAAAGGCCTCCTGTCCGCCACTGAGGAGCCCGCACTGTTCGGCCCGGGACTGACCTGGACGCTCACCCTGCTGGGCGTGCTGGCCGCAGTCGGCACGTTCGCCTACTGCGGCCGGATCGTCCTGGGCGTGTTCACCAGCTACACCGGCACAGGAGACCACGACGAGGCCAAAGCGCCGATGGCGCCCGGGGCCGCCCACGAAGCGCCGCTGTCCTTCAACCTTCCGGCGCTGCTGCCCGCCGCCGCGGGCGCTGTCCTCGGCTTCGTTCCCTTCCTCTTCGACGGCCTGCTGACCGCTTCAACCCAGGCTTCGACCACCTCAGGCTATGAGCCGTACTTCTACCTCTACGGCGGTCTCAGCACCGATCTGATGCTCTCGGTGATCATCATGGGTCTGGGCGTCGTCGCCGTTCTGGCGAGAACCCGGCTGGACAGTCTCATTCCGCGGCGGATCCTGCCATGGACCGGCGTGGAGGTCACCGAGCAGCTGCGCACCGGGAGCATCGCCTTCGGCCGCCGGGTCGGAGACATCACCCGTACAGATGTCCACGCCGTGCACCTCACCGCCCCCGGTATCTTCCTGGCCGGTATCTTCCTGGCCGGTCTGCTGCACGTCGGGGACGTGGGAGATTTCACGGCCGGACATACCCGAATGACCGACTGGGTGCTCATCGGCCTGCTGGCGGTGTTCCTGCTGGGCACCGTGATCACCGAGTCGCGGACCGCAGCGGTGGTGCTCGCCGGCGGAGCAGGCTTCGTGGTCGGCGCCTGGTACTTCGCCCTGGGGGCCGTCGACGTGGGCATGACCCAGCTGCTGGTGGAGATCCTCACAGTGGTGGTGCTGGTCCTGGTGCTGCGAAAGCTCCCGCGCAAGTTCCACAGGGTCTCCCGGTCCCGCACTGCGGTCTCTGCGGTGGTGGCCCTCTGCTTCGGTGCGGTCGCTTTTGTGGCGACCTTTGCGCTGACTGGCCGGCGTGGGCAGTCACCGGCGGCACAGTGGTACTTGGAAGAGACCTACGAAACCGTCGGCGCGCTCAACACCGTCAACTCCATCCTGGTCGACTTCCGCGCCCTGGACACCTTCGGCGAGCTGACCGTGCTCGGGGTGGCGGGCTTCGCGATCCTGGCGCTGCTGAACTCCGCTTTCTCCACCTCTGACTCGCATCCGGCAGAGTCCAAGCTGTGGGTGGGCACTCCCTTGGACCACGCCGCGGATAACACTCAGGCCATGCGCAGCGTGTTCAACTGGATGGCTCCGTTCATCGTGCTGCTCTCCCTGGTGCTGCTGGTGCGCGGCCACTACGATTCCGGTGGCGGTTTTATCTCCGCGCTGGTGCTTGGCGGGTTCTTCGCCCTGCGGTATCTGGTGGCGCCCTCTGACTCTGCGGTCAAACTCCGGTTCGACTATGCCCTGATCATAGTCGGTGGCATCGCCATCGGTGCAGTGATCGGGCTTGCCGGTTTCCTGGACGGGGCCGAAGGGTCCTACCTGAGGCCCATGGTGATCTGGGAGAATCTGCCGCTTCCCTGGGGCACGGAGGCCGGCTTCACGCTTACCACCGCGCTAATCTTCGATGTCGGCATCTACCTGGCGGTCATCGGTGCGGTCCTGGTGGCACTGGACCGGCTGGGCCAGGCCCAGCGCTATCCGGCTGAGCTGCTCAAGGCCCATATGAAGTCCCAGGGGCAGAGGACCGGTCAGATCGAGAGTATCGAGATGCACGCCGGTGAGGACCCGGGTGACGTACCCCTGGAAGCAGAGGGCGAGGGCTGGCACCCAGAGCCTTTCACCAGCCGGCCGCGAACCGGCGGAGGAGATGAGGCCTGATGAGTATTGCCATTGCCGTCGGGCTGCTCACCGCCGCAGCGGTCTACCTGTTCATGCAGCGGGGCATGGTGCGCATCGTGCTGGGTTTCGTGATGGCCAGCCACGCAGCCAACCTGCTGCTCTTCGCCGCCGGCAACACCGCTTTTCGCGGCGTGCCCTACATCGGCACCTCAGACTACGGAGAGGGCGGAGATCCGCTTCCGCAGGCTTTCGTGCTGACAGCGATCGTGATCGCCTTCTCCATCACCATGTTCATGATCACTCTGGCGATCACCACCACCCATGACGACGATACGGAGAATGATGAGGAATCACCGGCCAAAGTGCTGACCTCAACGGACACTGGCGACGCCGCGGGCTCTTCGGTGGACACCGCCGTCACCGGAGCAGCCGCTGCGGGCACAGGGGGCGCGGATGCCTCGCCTCTGAGCCCGGTGCACGATTTCGAGGCCCAGGACGATGACACCGCGGAGGTCCCCAATGCTGTGGATGGAAGGCGCCAGGGCCGGCGCAGGAGGGATGTGACGTGACGGAGCTGCTTCCCCCGCTGCTGCCGCTGCTGGTCGGCATCCCCCTGCTGATGGGCGCCTTGGGCGCGGCTCTGCGCAAGAGCAAGCGCGCCCGGCACATGATCAGTCTGGGCACCCTGACAGCTATGTTCGCATTCTCGGTCCTGCTGGTCATCGAGACCCATGACGGAACCGTGCTGGCGCACAAGGTGGGATTCTGGGACTTCACACCCCAGGTGGCCATTCCCTTCGTGGTGGACGCCCTGAACTCCCTGGTGCTGATGATCATCACCATTCTGGGGATCACCAGCGTCATGTTCGCCATGGCCACCCACGAGGCCAGGGCCCGGTTCTACCACCCGTTCGTCCTGATTCTCATGGCCGGTGTGGCCGGGGCGCTGATGACCGGAGACATCTTCAACCTCTTCGTCTTCATCGAGGTCATGCTGCTTCCCAGCTATGGTCTGCTGGCGATGATGGGGGCCAAGCTCGGTGCCCATGGTGCGCGGATCTATGTGTCGGTGAACCTGCTGGCCTCAACACTGCTGCTCTTCGGCGTCGGTCTGGTCTACGGCACCGCCGGCACGGTCAATCTGGCCGAGCTGCACGGGGCTGCCGTGGATGATCCGGCAGTGGCAGTGGGCGGCGGCGTCGTGCTCACGGCCATCGGCATCAAAGCCGCAGTGGTCCCGGTGCACGGGTGGCTGACCCGCACCTACCCGATGACCTCGCCTGCTGTCACCGCATTGTTCTCAGGCATTCATACCAAAGTCTCGATCTATGCGATCTACCGCATCTACTCGGTGATGTTCGACGGTGACGAGCGCTTCCTGTGGATCGCACTGCTGGTGACCAGCCTGACCATGCTCATCGGTGTGCTGGGGGCGATCGGAGAGAAGACCACCCGATCCATCCTGGTCTTCCACATGATCAGTCAGATCGGGTACATCCTCATTGGTGTGGGCCTGTTCACCGGCCTGGGGCTGACCGCCGGCATCTTCTACCTGCTGCACCACATGATCGTGAAGGCCAGCCTGTTCATGTCCACCGGCGCCATCGAGGAGACCTACGGCACAGGCGAGATCGACAAGCTCGGAGGCATGCTTAGACGGGAGCCGCTGATTGCCGTCACCTTCATGATCGCCGCCCTGTCCCTGGCCGGTCTGCCTCCGTTCTCCGGGTTCGTGGCCAAGTTCAGCATCATCCAGGCCACCTTGGAGCTCTCGCACTACTGGGTGGCTGCGGTGGCGGTGATCGTCAGTGTCTTCACGCTGCTGTCGATGCTCAAGATCTGGGTGGGCGTCTTCATGGGCAAACCCCCTGCCGACTTGGAGGACCGCGCCCTGGCCTACCAGGAGAGAATGCACGGCAAACGGTATCTGCGGGTGCAGGCGCAGGCGGAGAACCCCACGCTGACCATCGGCCCGCCCACGGCCACCATGTCCGCGGTCCTCTCCGGTGAGCGGGCGGTCCGGGTCCCGGTCAAGCTCATCATCCCGGGAGCGATACTGGCCGCCATCACCGTGTTCTTCGGCTTCGGCGCCGAGCTGCTGATGCTGCTCTCGGAGACCGCCGCGGAGAACCTGCTGAACCCTGAAGGCTACGTGGAGGCGGTGATGGACGCATGAGCAGCCCCGCATCCCTGGCATCATGGCCCTGGCGCATGGTGAGCTTCCTGCTCTGGTACGCCAAAGCCTTTGTGCTCGCCAATGTCTACGTCACCCTGGATGTCCTCCGGCCCAAACGGCGAATGCGGATGTCACCGGCGATCATCGCGGTGCCGGCGGCCAGTGCCTCTGACACGGAATGGACTCTGATCTCCTGTCTGATCACGCTGACTCCGGGGACACTGACACTGTCGATCTCCCGCGAGCACCAGATTCTCTATGTGCACGGCATGTTCGTGGACTCCCGGGAGGCCCTGGTGGGGGAGATCCAGGAGATGGAGGACAGGATGTTGCGGGCTCTGCGGCGCTCTCCGGGTGACCTGACTCGGCCAACCCGCTTGCCCGACGTCGTTCCCGGCGAGGAGACCCCGGGAGGTGAGGGACGGTGATCTCAGACATCACCTTGGAGATAGCCCTGATCCTGCTGGGCCTGGGGATGCTCCTGGCCGGTGTGCGGGCCTATCTGGGGCCGAAGATCACCGACCGGGCCGTGGCCGCTGACCTGATCTTCTTCGCGATCATCGGGTTCATCGCACTCATCGGTCTGCGCAGCGATTTCGAGGCACTGTTCGACATCATTCTCATCGCCACCCTTCTGGGCTTCATGGCTGCCATCTCTATGGCCCGGCTCGGATCAGGAGGACGCCGCTGATGGAACTCCAAGGAATCATGCACGGTGCAGGCCTGGTCTTCATCTTCCTGGGGATCTTCACCATCATTGTGGCCGGCCTCGGACTCTTCAGACTCCCTGATCTGTATCTGCGGGCCTCAGCGGTGGGCACCTCGGCCGGGCTCGGAGTGGCCTCTATTGTCCTGGGAGCGCTGCTGATGGACTTCAGCTGGCTCAACCTGCTCAAGGCGCTGCTGGCGATCATCGCCCAGCTGCTGACCTCTGCGGTGGGCTCGATGGCCATTGCCCGGTCCGGATACCTCAACAACTCCAGGCCCGCGGAGATCACCCATACTGATGATCTCATCAAGACCAGGCGGGACTCCGCCGACTCCAGGTAGGCCGAACCCCGGTAATGTGGGGCCCATGAGTGAGCAGCAGCCGGGACTTCAGCCGTATCACGCCCGCGAGCGCACAGAGGACACCCATGATGTGTTCGAGGAGGAGGCCTCCTATGAGGACGCTGCACGCCCAGGTACCGTCTTCGCCGCTGCCGACCAGCCGTATATGGTCAAGGCCCGCCAGCGTGAGGAGTATGCCGAGGGTGCAGGAGAAGAGCACGACGGCGCCCAGATTGCCTCACCGCTGAAGCTCACCGGCACCACGTGGAAATACAGTCTCAAGCGCACTCTGGCTGAGTTCGGCCGGGACCAGTGCACCGATATGGCCGCCGCACTGACCTACTACACGGTGCTGTCCATCTTCCCGGCGCTGATCGCCCTGGTCTCCATCCTGGGCCTGGTGGGCGAGGCCGACCGGGTCACCGGGTTTTTCGTGGATCTGGTCGATGACATGACCGGCGGCGATGAACAGGTCATGGAGACTGTCAACAACGTGGTCGGCAATATCACCAGTGTCGGGGGAGCGGGGCTGGGGCTGGCCATCGGTATTCTGCTGGCGATCTGGACGGCGTCGAACTACGTCAACGCCTTCTCCCGGGCCATGAACCGCATCTGGGAGGTCGAGGAGGGCCGGTCCTTCCTGCAGCTGCGTCCGGTGCTCTATGCAGTCACGGTGGTGCTGATCCTGCTGGTGGCGGCGGCCGGAGTGATGCTGGTGGTCTCCGGGCCCATCGCTGAGTCTCTGGGCAACACCGTCGGGCTGGGGGAGACCGCGCTGACGGTGTGGAGCTGGGCCACTCCGGTGGTGCTGATCGTGGTGGCCGCAGCCGGGATCGGGCTGCTGTACTTCGCCACTCCGAACATCCGTCAACCCTGGTCCAGGTGGGCTTCTGCCGGCGCGCTGATCACCATTGTGGTCATGGTCATCACCACGGTGGGCGTGGGGTTCTACGTGATGAACTTCGCCAACTATGAAGCCACCTACGGGGCGCTGGCCAGCGTGATCATCTTCCTGTTCTGGGTCTACATCATGAATACAGTCCTGCTGCTGGGTGCCGAGCTGGATGCCGAGCTGGAGCGAGGCAGGCAATTGCAGGCCGGTGTGGAGGCAGAGCGGACCATCCTGCTTCCGCCGCGGCAGACCAAAGGGGTGGAGAAGAAGAACTCCTCCTACGAAAAGCTGGTGGCCTCAGGGCATGCTCTGCGGATGTCCAAGGGGGAGACGAGTGACCCCGAGGACCTTTGGCGGCGGTAGTCCGGGGTGTGGCTGGTGAGCTGTGCAGTGGGGCCCTTCATGTGACTCGCATCTCATGACGTAACAATCCGTCATATTTCATGATGCGGAAGATCCTGCTAGAAGGCAGCTTGCGTTACGGCGGTGTTTCTCCAGGTGATTTGGTCGACGATTTGCCTTGAGCAAGCTTGGCGTGACCTGAATTTTTCCTGAGTATCAACTTTCCCGAAAAGCCGGGGAAGTCCTGGGAGAAAATCAGGTCCCTGCCGTCCTGAGTCGATGTTTCGCGGAGATTGAATGGCTCGGCTTGACTTCTAGGGGGCAGATGCTACTGCCTCGAGAGTGCGGTTCTACTAGGCGGTAACGATTCGATTACAAGGCTGGAAATGTCTCACCTGATGAACCGGGCGGCCGTAATCTGGGTTCCACCTTTGTACCGGTTCTGTGCTGTGCACCACCGGTCACTTAGCACCTACTCGCATGAGGAGCAAGAAGTGAAACTACGCAAACTGTCTGCTGCGGCCGCCATCCTGGCCTCCAGCGCGTTGGTCCTATCGGGATGCACCCCCGGCGACGACGATGACAACGGCAACGGTGACGACGTCACCGATGAGAACGGCGAGACCACCGACGAGGGCGGTGAGGAGGACGGTGACGAAGGCGAAGCCAGCGGTGAGCGCGAGGCCCTTGACCTGGAGACCACCGACGATGAGATTCACGTCTCCGTGGCCGATGTCGACTTCGTGTCCTACAACGGCAACGCCCGTACCGCCAACAACACCACCAACTCCGCCATTGTGGGCCTGATGGGCTCCAGCTTCTGGTATTTCGGCACCGACCTGTCGATCAATCCCTTCGACGAGTTCGGCTCTTACGAGGTGATCGACGAGGGCGAGGCCGTCTATGAGGAGGACGAGGACGGCGAGACCGTTCTGGATGAAGAGACCGGTGAGCCGGTCATCAACGAGGACGAGTCCTCTCCGATGGTCGTTGAGTACACCATCTCCGACGACGCGGTCTGGTCGGACGGCACCGACATCACCGTGGCTGACTTCGTCCTGACCTGGGGCACCCAGGCGCCGGGCATCAGCAACCCCGACTTCGACGAGGAGGCAGCCGAGGAGGACCCGGATTACGACGAGTCTCCGCACCTGTTCGACTCGGTCTCCAAGTCCTTCGGTGAGTACGTGCCGGACGGCCCGCAGGGCGATCTCGACGGCAAGACCTTCACCGTCGAGTACTCTGACCACTATGTCTACGTCGACTGGCAGCTGGTCGTCGGCGGTCCCCAGCCTTCGCACATCGTGGCTGAGCAGGGCGGACTGAGCGTGGAGGAGCTGGCTGAGGCCTTCTACGAGAAGGACGGCGGCGCGCTCGAAGAGGCTGCTGAGTTCTGGAACACCGGCTGGCACGTCCAGGGCGGGGATCTGCCCGACGCCGACCTGCTGCCGTCCTCCGGTCCGTACGTGCTGGACTCCTACGCCACCGGTGAGTACCTCTCACTGGTCGCCAATGAGGACTACTGGGGCACTCCGGCCGGCACTGAGCGCGTCACCTTCCACTTCCTGGATGACGGCATTATGACCCAGGCATTGGAGAACGCCGATGTGGACGTGATCGCTCCGCAGGCAACGGTGGACACCCTCGAGCAGCTCGAGGCATCCAACCGCGACATCGAGATCTATGAGCAGGAGCTGGCCACCTGGGAGCACCTGGACCTCAACCACGGGTCAGAATCTCCGTTCAGCGACCACGAGGTCCGTGAGGCGTTCGCCCTCTGTGTCCCGCGTCAGCTGATCATCGACAACCTGATCGCTCCGTTGTCTGATGACATTGAACTGCTCAATGCTCGTGAGGTCTTCAACTACCAGGACCATTACGACGAGGTCGTCTCTGAGTCCTACGACGGCCGCTACGACGAGCAGGACATCGAGCGGGCCCGCGAGCTGTTGGATGAGGCGGGCCACGACACTGTCGAAATCGAGATCGGCTACCAGGCTCCCAACCCGCGCCGCTCCGACCAGGTGCAGCTGATCTCCGAGCAGTGCTCTGAGGCAGGCTTCGAGATCTCCGACGGCGGACACGACGCCTTCTTCGCCGAGGTCATCCCGACCGGGGACTGGGACGTGGCACTGTTCGCCTGGGCCGGTTCCGGGCAGATCGCCTCCGGCCGCAACCTGTACCACTCCGAGGGCGGTCAGAACGACGGCAACTGGAGCAACGAGGACCTCGATGCCGCCTGGGACGAGCTGGTGGTCACCATGGACGAAGAGGACCGGATCCCGCTGATCCAGGAGATCGAGCGGATCCTCTGGGATGATCTGATGAGCATTCCGCTGTTCGTCCACCCGGGCACCTTCGCCGCGGATGCTTCGATCGACAACGTTCGGACCACCGCCGCGCAGACCGGCATCACGTGGAACGCCGACCAGTGGCAACGCTCCGCTGAGTGAGGTTCAGTCCCCGGACTGATCTTCACTGAACTCAGGTAAGTGAATACATGACGGTGGGGTCTGGCAGAGAGTGTTTCTGGCAGGCCCCACCGGCTGTACCTCCTGATTATTCTGGAAGGCGACCCCAGCATTGCTGAAATACACCCTAAAACGACTCGGCAGCACGGTGTTGGTGCTGTTCCTCGCGTCCATCCTGGTCTTCTTTCTCACTGTGCACTCCGGCGACCCGCTGGCGGACCTGCGTGAGAGCAACGACCCGGACGCTCCATTCGAGATGGAGCAGCGCATCTATCACATGCAGCTCGACCAGCCCTGGTACACCCGGTACTGGGGGTGGCTGCAGGGAGTACTGGGCTGTTTCCGGCTCTCCTGCGATTTTGGCACCAACCGTGAAGGCCAGGACCTCAACCCCATTCTGATGCAGGCTGCGGAGGACTCTCTGCGGCTGGTGTTCATCGCGACCATCGCGTCCATCGTGCTGGGTATCCTGATCGGAATTCTGACCGCTATCCGTCAGTACTCCGTCTTCGACTACAGCGTTTCTTTCATCGTCTTTCTCTTCTTCTCCCTGCCGACCTTCTGGGCAGCGGTGTTGGCCAAGGACTACCTGGCCATCTACTTCAATGACTGGATGCAGGAGGGCGCAGAGTTCTCCTGGGGGCAGCTTCTGCTGATATCAGGCGTGATGGCCGTGGTGGTACCGCTGATTGCCGGTGGTTCGGCCATGCGGCGGCTGGTGACCGGCGCAGTGGTGGGCCTGTTCAGCGCTGGGGCTCTCTGGTACTTCGACTCGGCGCAGTTTGCGCTCTACCCCCGGGTCGGTGCTCTGGGCGTCATCCTCCTGTCTTTCGGCCTGGCTGTGGGTCTGACGGCACTGATCGCGGGATTGAAAAACCGGCAGGTGCTCTACACCGCGCTGACTGTGGCGGCACTGAGCATCGTCTCCTACTACGCCACGTGGAATCTGCTGCAGGATCCACCTGGAGGGTGGTTCTTCCTCGGGGCGCTGTTCGTGCTGACCATTGTGATCTGTGTGGTCATTGCTCGCACGATGGGCGGCTATGCTAAGGGGCAGGCCACTTCAGTGGCTGTGCTGACCGGTGTGCTGAGCTCAGCGCTCATCCTTCTGGATCACTTCATGTATCACTGGCCCAATATGATGTCGCTGAAGCCGCGCCCGATCTCGACCATCGGTTCGCACACTCGGCGCTTCACCGAAGACGACGTCACCTGGTGGCAGGTGAACCTTGATCTGCTGACCCAGTTGTGGATTCCCACAGTGATTCTCATGCTGATCTCACTGGCCACCTATACCCGCTATACCCGCTCCTCCATGCTTGAGGTCGCCCGTCAGGACTACATCCGCACGGCCCGCGCCAAAGGCGCTAGTGAGCGAACGGTGGTGCTCAAGCACGCTTTCCGCAATGCGTTGATCCCGCTGGCCACCATTGTTGCCTTTGACTTCGCGGGCCTCATCGGGGGCACGGTGGTCCTGGAGCGGATATTCAACTGGAACGGTATGGGGCAGCTGTTCGTCACAGCGCTGCAGCAGGTAGACCCAGCACCGGTGATGGGCTTCATGATCATCACCGGCTTCGTGGCGGTGCTCTTCAACTTCTTCGCCGACATTCTTTATGCCGTTCTCGACCCAAGGATCCGAGTATGAGCGAGCAGACTCCTAATACTTCACAGACTGAACAGGACATGGCCGACCTCGCCGAGGTCGAGGATGCCAAACTCCAAGCCAAGGGGGTGTCCCTCTCCCAGAGCCAGTTGGTGCGCCGGCGCTTCTTTGCGCATAAGCCTGCGGTGATCTCCCTGATCCTCCTTGCTTTCCTGACAGTGCTGGCTTTCAGCTCCATCGGCTACGGGATCATCCCCGGCTGGTGGGACAAGACCTTCACTGCCACCGGGCCGGTGCTCAACGGTGGGCAGCCCACGATGTTCCAGGACGGGCAGATCCTCGGTGAGCATCCCTTCGGCCAGACCCAGATGGGCCAGGACTTCTTCGCCCAGGCGATGTACGGCATGCAGCAGTCGCTGATCATCGCCTTTGTGGTAGGCATTGTCTCCACCATGATCGGTGTGGTGGTCGGTGCGGCGGCTGGATTCTTCCGCGGGTGGATCGAGTCTCTGCTGATGCGTGCCACCGACATGGTCATCGTGGTGCCGCTTCTGGTTCTCGCCGCCATTCTCGGGCAGATGGTGGCAGGTAACGTGTGGGCGCTGGCACTCGTCCTCGGTTGCGTCACCTGGACGGGCCTGGCCCGTCTGGTCAGGGCCGAGATCCTCTCCCTGCGGGAGAAGGAGTACGTCTCGGCTGCTATCGCCATGGGTGCATCACCGACACGCATCATCCTCAAGCACATGCTGCCCAACAGCGTCGGTGTGATCATTGTGAACGCGACCTTCTCCATCGCCGCGGCAATCCTGCTGGAGTCCACCCTGTCCTTCCTGGGGCTGGGTGTTCAGCTTCCTGAGGTCTCCCTGGGCTCCTTGGTGGACTATTACCAGGGGGCCTCGACGACGCGTCCCTGGCTGTTCTGGTTCCCGGGACTCTTCATCATCGCCATTGCCCTGTCGGTGAACTTCATCGGTGATGGTCTCCGTGATGCCTATGATCCACGCCAGAAGCGTGTAGGAGATCGGCGCCCCGGACTCCTGCAGGCCATGGGCCTGCGCGGCATCAACCGTCGCGGCAAGGACCGTACCCAGGGCGCCGGCGAGGCACCGGGTCAGCCCGGTCAGGCCACCCATGTGGTCTCCGCGGCGGAGCCCAAGAGCAATCCCCTGCGTCAGTGGAGGAAGAAATGAGTCTGATGACGATACTCGCCGAGATTGATTACGAGGAGCTGCTCGAAGATGCTGAGGGCCAGGAGTTCATCTTCAGCTGGGAGCCGCTGATCATCTTAGGCATCGCCCTGGTGATCATTCTGGTGTACCTGATCGCCTCTCGACTCCTCCGGTCCAAGAAGGAACTCCCGCCAGGTGAGTTCCATCTGGAGAAGGCAGAGTTCGAGACGGACAAGGCGCTGCAGTTCCAGGACGTGAAGGTCACCTTCGCCACTGAGTTCGGCACCGTGGACGCAGTCCGTGGTGTCAGCTTCGACGTCGGCCCCGGTGAAGTGGTGGCTGTGGTCGGTGAGTCCGGTTCCGGAAAGTCGGTCACCAGCTCAACCACGATGGGCCTGACTGCGGAGAACGCGAGTATCAGCGGTGAGGTGTTCCTCGACGGGAAGAACATCACACAGATGATGCCCGGGGCTCTGCGCGGGCTGCGCGGCAACGAGATCTCCATGGTCTTCCAGGAACCGATGACCGCGCTGAACCCGGTGCTGAAGGTCTCCGACCAGCTGACCGAGGTCTTCCAGATCCACGGAAAGGCCTTCGGCGCCGAAGCCCTGGCCAAATCCATTGAACTCCTGCGCTCCGTGGGAATCCCAGACCCGGAAAACCGGATCCACGAATACCCTCACCAGTTCTCCGGAGGTCAGCGCCAGCGCATCGTCATCGCCTTGGCGGTGGCGAACAACCCCAAGGTGATCATCGCCGACGAACCGACCACCGCATTGGATGTCACCGTCCAGGCAGAGATCCTGGACCTGATGCGCCGGCTGAAGGACGAGTCCAATACGGCCATCCTGCTCATCACGCACAATATGGGTGTGGTCGCGGATATGGCAGACCGTGTGGTCGTCATGTTCCAGGGCGAAGTGGTCGAACAGGGGCCGGTGAAGCAGATTCTGCGCAGCCCGCAGCATCCTTACACCCAGCGGCTGCTCGACGCGATGCCGGAGCTCCGCTCGGAGACCAGCGCAGAAGAGCAAACACATATCCATGCCGAATCCGCTGCCTATGAGGACACGGAGCCGGAGGACGGCTATGCCCTCCAGGGCAAGGACCTTGCCCTGGCCTATAAATTCCGCGGCAGATCAAACCGGGTGGTCGAAGGCGTCAATTTTGCTGTGAAGCGTGGTGAGATCCTAGGCCTTGTGGGTGAGTCCGGGTCCGGTAAATCCACCATCGCCAAAGCAGTCTTGGGGCTGCTCGAAGTCGATGATGGAGAGTTGCTGATCCGCGGCAAGAACCTGCCCGCCCTGCCTCGCCAGGAGAGGCGAGCCCTGCGCCGTGAGATCGGTGTGGTATTCCAGGACCCGGCGGCCTCTCTGGACCCGCGGTTTCCCATCGGTGATGTGATCACCGAACCGATGGTGGTGCATAAGGTCGGTACCGCCAAAGAGCGTGCGGCGCGGGCCAAGGAGCTGCTCGATGCGGTGAAGCTGCCCACCGACGTCATCAACAGGTATCCGCATGAGCTCTCCGGCGGACAGCGCCAGCGTATTTCGATTGCTCGGGCCATGAGTCTGAGCCCCTCGATCCTCATCGCCGATGAGCCCACCTCGGCCTTGGACGTCTCCGTTCAGGCCCGGGTGCTGGAGATGTTCGCCGAACTGCAGCAGCAGTTCGAGTTCGCCTGCCTGTTTGTGACGCACGATCTTGCCGTGGTGGACCAGCTGGCTGATCAGATCATGGTTTTGGAGAAGGGCCGTATGGTCGAGTACGGCCGTAAGGACCAGATTCTCCGTGCCCCCCAGGAGGACTACACCAAGCGGCTGCTGGCTGCGGCCCCGGTCCCGGACCCAGATCTGCAGGCCAAGCGCCGCCAGGCACGTCGGGAACTGCTGGCGGCACAGGGCCTGTCCCTGGACTGAGAGCTCAGTAGGGAGACGAGACGATGAGTCAGGAGCACAGCAGCGCCACCGAGGCCGCCCGCCGCCTGGGCAGCCGTGACTGGATGGAACCGGCGCAGCAGCGCCGGAAACGCTGGGGAAGAAAACGCACTGCGGCCATGATCGTCGTCGGAACAGTGGTGATCGGAGGGGCATTCGTCATCGCCGACGGCCCCCGCCAGACGGGACTGACCGATGCCCTGGGCCTGACCTGTGGTGAGTATGTCCACCCTGGTGTCCTGGAACCCAGCCACGCAGACCAGCCTTGGCGCGGAGAAGGTCATCCACAGGATGTTTTCGAACCCTGGGACGCTCAGGTCCAACGTTTAGAGGCTCGAGCCACCGATGAGGAGGACTACAGCGTCGAGGCCGTGGCGGCCTTCATCGACGAGGTGGAAGCTCTGGCCGAAGAGCATGGGGCTGAGCCGGCCCTTGCCGCGTTCAAAGGCTGGAGTCCCCTGCGGGCGGGCTTCTCCGCCGTGGCCGGCGAGAACTCGGTGATCGTCGGTGAGCATATAGAGACTCAGTCGAGTACAGATCGGGTATCCCTGGTTGACCCGGCAACAGCTGAGACCACCCTCAGCGCAGCGCTGGAACACCCTGAGCGCGAGCATTGGGAGGACCGGGAACCGGTGCTCTACGGCGTGGGCGAGGCAGACGGACAGCTGATCCTGCAGACCCCCACCGCTCGTGGTGACACCGATGTGGTGGTGGTGGGACCGGACGCAGATGAAGACCCTGAGTGCATCCGGCTGGAGGGCGGATTCGCACCCACGCGCTATCAGGAGGGCTTTCCGGGCGCCTGGCATTCGGTGATGGATCTCCACCAGGTGGACAACCGCGATGAGCATCAGTTCCTGATGATCCACGGCAGGGAGATGGACACTGCCGGCAGTCCGCATCAGCTCAGCAGTGTTGATGTCACCACCGGTGAGGTTGAGCCCTCTTCGGGTGACCTCCAATGGGAGGACGGGACGGACGTGGAATTGAACGGTTTTGAGGTTCATTCCTTGGAGGAACTCGGTGATAGTCACTATTTCCTGGACTGGCACTACGGCTACATCGTCTTCGAAACGACGTCCTGATCCGCGGAGGCTGCCGCCGACTCACGGAGACCGCTGCGCCCAGGTGTACTGCCGGGTCCAGCCCAGCACCACCGCGATGGCCAGAGCAGGGACTCCCAGCACCACCGTGACCAGCAGAGCGGGGGAGCTGGGGCCGATCATCATGAGGGCACCGGCTCCGGCGACAAGCGCCAGGATCGCCCCCGGGGCCAGTGAGGTCAGCAGTTGTGCGCGGATGGAGGTGGCCAGGGCTGTCAGCGCCCATCCGGTGGTCAGCAGCATACGATGCTGTTTTTGAGCCTGACGCAGGGTTTGGCGGATGGCCATGGTGAACATGACCACACCGGCGGTGATGGCTCCTACAGTCAGCACCGTCTGTGGCAGGAGGACCTCGGCGTTGACTATTCCCGCGATGCGGGAGACTCCTGCTTCGGAGCGGGCTGTGAGGATGACCAGTGCGAAGGTCACTGCTGTGGTGCTCAGCACCAGCAGGGCCAGGGCGGTCATGACCACCGCACCCGGTGAGGACCACGCCAATCGACGGCCGATGGTCGCCGGGCCGCCTGCGGGCTGTGCTGAGCCTTGTGCGCGGGAACGGGTCTGGGATCCGGGTGCGGTCACCATGACGAGGCCGCTCAGGACCGTGAATACCAGCGCGAGGGTTGCTGCGGCTGCTGCGATCTGTGCTGTCTGCGAGGTGGAGATGGCGATGGCGGACGCCGCTGCCGCACCCACTACCAGCAACACAGGAATATCTTCGGCGAGGAACCAGCGGCGCACCCGACTTCGGGTCCAGCCCAAAGAGATCAGCATCATGGCCTCACGGCGGCGGGGCTTGATCCCGGAGAAGTACACTGCGCAGGCCAGCAGCGTCACACCGGCCAGAGCGATCACCAGCAGCATCCAGGAGGCGGTCATCTGGGCCTCCTCCACTTGGACAGCGGCTCCCAGGGAGGTCCACTCCTCCACCACCCAACCGAGATCGCTCTCGTCTTCATGAAACTCTGGCAGGTAGACGGCCACCGGCGCCAGCGATGATCCGGCGACGACTTGGACGTCGAGTCCGAGATCCATGATCTGCCCGGCCACGTCTTCGATATGAGACAGGCTCTGCGGGGAGTAGCCGTCGATGCCGGCCACCCTGACCCTGATGACATCTGCGGCGATCTCTCCGCGGTACTGCTCGTAGCCGTTCATGGTGGTGATCACCCCTGGAGAGGTCAGCACCGCTCCGCGTCCGCTGAAAGAGGGCGGCAGCGGTGCCCCCTGATTCTGGCCGGGTTCAACGATCTCGGCTTCCGCATCGGCGTACATCCCCAGTGGAACATAGGACGCGTCCTCCGCAGCACCAGCGAATCCGGGGGCATAGCTTCCCACCGGGGTCAGGAGGGCGCCCTCGGGTGCGGAGATGTCATAGCTGATATTCCAGGGGCGGTAGCGCTGTTCGCTGGAGGTCATGTCAGCGTCGAGAAAGTACCTCCCCTGGGGCTCGTTGATCAAAGCTGTCTCGATGCCCTCGGGCGCTCCGGAGAGCAGCTCCGGGTCGGGAGTGCTGCGCACCGCGCGGCCGGGAAGAGTGGAGGAAGTCTGTGCAGCCTCAGCAGTGGAGGGCACATCCGGTGGCGGATACTCACCCAGCCCGAAGGCGACGTCGAACTCATAGACGAACGGGACCAGGTGATCGGTGACATCGACGTTTTGCGTTGCCGGGCTCTCCGGCCGTTCACCCTGAAGAACCTCCTGGTAGAACTCGAAGGAGGTGGCCTCCTCATAGTCGAGATCCTCGAAAGTGGCCAGCTCAGGGAAGCTGGCTTCGGCAGTCATCTCCGGGTACTCGGTCTCGGAGTAGACGATGGGGATGATCGGTGCGAAGTCGGTGACTCCAGTGCTGGGGTTGGTTCGGGGGTTGCCCTCGAAGGCGAGTTGGTGGATCTGGGGATATTGTTCTCCGTCGATCAGGTCGGCCAGGCATTCGCCCACCGGCCGATCGTCATCTGGTTCGCCTTCACAGGGTCCTGGTTCGGCCCACTGCTGGAGGGTCTCGAATTCGATGAGGGCGTCGTAGAAACTGCCGTCCTCGCCCAGCAGGGCACGTTCGGCTTCCGGATCCACCGCGACCATGTTGCTGTGCAGCTCAGGCACCACCTCATAGGTCGCATAGACCGCGGCGGAACCCTCCTCTGCCCGATTTTGCGCATCCTCCGGGCCCATCTCCGGCTCCAAAGGAATGATGGTCTGCGGACGGATCTCATCCTCCGGTAAGTCGAAACCCTGCAGGTCTAGGTCGGTGTCCACCAGGGCGAGGCACTCGCACCGTTCACTCTCCGGCACATCGATCACATGCATCGAAGGATGCTCAAAGGTGCCTTCCGAGAGAGCCTCAGGACTGTCGGACTCAGCACCGGTGTCTACGAACACCACCTCCTCCGCAGCGATTCCGGTGATCATGAAATGGCCGTCCGGGTGCTGGGCCAGTTGGCTCATGCCCATGCCGTCGTCGTAGGAGACCGTGATGGTCCCCTCGAAGGCCCGTGGATAGGCAAAGAAATCGTCATGGGACCAGTCGCCTATGCCGACGCCCACAGGGGCCTCGTAGGCAGGGTTGGCGAATTGGCCGATGAAGGCCAACGGCGCTGCGACCTCCACCTGCTCCAGGGCGCTGACGGCCTCAAGCTGAGAGGCCGTGATGGACTCATCGGCGACCAGGGCGGAGAAGTTCTGCTCGATGAGTTCGTCGGTCTCTTCGGCTGCCTCAGTCAGTCCGCCCGGGGCGGTGACCAGCAGATCGTAGTGTCCCCGCCAGTTCTCATCGACCGCGACCCCTACCGCAGCACTGGACTGTTCGGAGATCTGCGAGGCGGCGATCATCGTCACGCCCAGCAGCAGGCAGGTCAGCACTACGGCCACTGAGCGCGAAGCCCTGCTCCAGTAGCGAGATATTCTCATCGTGTGCCCCGAGCCAGTCCCCATTCGAGATGTGATCGCACGGGTCCCCCCATGTCCTCTCCCATACATTACGCTACCGACACGTTCAGCATATTCCAAGCATTTGTATAGCTTTCAAGTAGCCGAATAATGACGAAATGTTTCTGAAACCAACTCTGTATTAGTATGGCTTGAATCACTTGACGTTACACTGATGAGGAGTGTGCATATGACTGGCTATCGACGGCGTAGCGCGATCGCTGCCGGCTCAGCAGCAGTCCTGCTGCTGGCCGCCTGCGGCAACGGCGACGACGCAGCTGACGAGAACGGCGGCAACGGCGAGAACGGAGAAGCCGCTGCCGGCGGCGGCACTGTCAGCGTCTACAACTGCGAGCCGCAGTATCTGATGCCCTCGAACTCCACAGAAGTCTGCGGGTCTTGGGTGCTCGAGCAGCTGTTCACCGGGCTGACCCAGGTCGACTACGAGACCTATGAGGCCGCACCGGGTGTGGCCACCGACTGGGAGTCCAACGAGGACCAGACGGTCTGGACCTTCACCCTCGGTGAGGACTGGACATTCCACAACGGCGATCCGATCACCGCACAGACCTTCGTGGACACCTACAACTGGACGGTGGATCCGGACAATGCTCAGCAGGGCACCGGGTTCTTCGACGTCATCGAAGGTTACGAAGCCGTGGTTGACGGTGAGGCTGAAGAACTTGAGGGCGTCACTGCCGTCGACGACTACACCTTGGAGTTCGAGCTCAGTGAGCCGTTCTCCCCGCTGCCGCTGATGCTCTCCTACACCGCCTTCTACCCCATGCCTGACGAGGCGTTCGAGGACCCCGATACATACGAATCCTCTCCCGTCGGCAACGGCCGCTACCAGATGGACGGTGAGTGGGAGCACGATGTGCAGATCGCTGTGGAACGCTACGAAGACTGGCCCGGTGAGGATCCCGGTCTCCCTGACCGCATCGAATGGCAGATCTACAATGAGATCGATACCGCCTATCTCGACGTTCAGGCAGGCCAGCTCGACATCCTGGACAACGTCCCGCCGAACCGTTTCAACGCTATGGAAGCTGACTTCGGTGACAACCAATCCATGATCGACACGTCATCCTTCACGTACATGGGCTTCCCGCTCTACCAGGAGGAGTTCCAGGATGTGGATGTGCGGCGCGCTCTATCCATGGCCATCGACCGCGACGTCATCATCGAGAACATCTTTGACGGCGCCCAGACCCCGGCCAAGAACATCATCCCGCCTATGCTTCCGGCCGGGCGTGAAGACGCCTGCGAATACTGTGAATACGATCCTGAGGCCGCAGCTGATCTTTACGAGGAGGCAGGAGGGCCGAGTGAACTGACCGTCTACTTCAACTCCGGCGCTGGTCATGAGGATTGGGTGGAGGCCATCTCCAACCAATGGCGGGAGAACCTTGGCATTGAGGACGTGACGTTCCAGTCTCTGGAGTTCGCCCAGTATCTGGACCTCCACGATGCTGAAGAAGTCACCGGTCCTTTCCGCCTGGGATGGGTGCTTTCCTACCCCAGCCCGCAGTACGCGATGGAACCGATCTACTCCTCCGGCGCCTCGTCGAACTACACCCGGTTCGACAATGAGGACTTCGACAACCTGATCGGCGAGGCGAATGCAGCTGCCCCCGAGGAGGCAGATGCCATCTATCAGCAGGCTGAGGACATCCTGCTGGATGAGCTGCCGGTGATACCGCTGTGGTTCCAGAGCTTCGGCATCGTGCACAGTGATCGGATCGATCCTGATTCAGTCGTGATGGACCCGCGTACTTTCCTGCGCGTCGAGCAGCTGGTGGTCACCGACTGAGCAGCCGCCGCGCAACAGCGACGAAACCAACTGTGGGACCGCATCAGCAGCTGCTGAGCGTTGGTGCGGTCCCACAGCTTTACTGAACCAGGGGCATCGAACCACACCTCTCGACTGCCTCACAGCCCTTTCGCACCTGACGTGATCACCCACAAGGAGTTCATCAGATGACACCGGACCGCACCCCGGATATGCACCTTCTCCCCAGACGACGACGCTCCACCGGCCTGATCGCCGCCTCGATGGCCACTGCTCTAGTCGTGGCCTCCTGCGGCGGTGATGACGGGAATGGAGGCACAGACAACGGCGCCGCCGAGAACGGCGAGGCTGTAGCCGGCGGCGGCACTATCAGCAGCTACACCTGCGAGCCGCAGAACCTCCAGCCCGGCAACAACACCGAGAACTGCGGCTCCCGTGTGCTGCAGCAGCTGTTCACCGGCCTGACCGTGGTGGACCATGAAACCAACGAGGCAGTCCCGGCCGTGGCCACTGACTGGGAGACCGAGGACCAGGTCACCTGGACCTTCACCCTCGGTGAGGACTGGACGTTCCACAACGGTGACCCGGTCACCGCCCAGACCTTCGTGGACAGCTGGAACTGGGTGGTCGACCCGGACAACGCTCAGGCCGGCGCCAACTTCCACGACAAATTCCTCGGCTATGAAGAGGTCATGGAAGGTGAAGCCGAAGAGATGGAGGGCGTGCGCGCCGTCGATGACCACACCTTGGAGATCGAGCTCACCGAGCCGTTCGGTCAGCTGCCGCTGGTGCTGACCTACACCTCGTTCTATCCGATGCCGGAAGAGGCATTCGAGGACATGGACGCCTTCCAGAACGCACCGGTCGGCAACGGCCGCTACGAGATGGACGGTGAATGGGTCCGTGACACCGAGATCAACATGAACCGCTATGAGGAGTGGGCCGGTGAGGAGCCAGGCTCGCCGGAGCGCATCGAATGGCGGATCTACAGTGACGTCGAGACCGCCTATATGGACGTCCAGGCCGGAGAGCTCGATATCCTCAGCGAGGCACCGCCGAATCGCATTCCACAGGTAGAGGACGACTTCGGCGAGAACTACTCGCAGAATGAGTCCTCACGCTTCGTCTACATCGGCCTGCCGATGTACCAGGACGAGTGGGACGACGTCGACCTGCGGCACGCTTTGTCGATGGCGATGGACCGTGAAGAGATCAACGACCAGATCTTTGACGGCGCGATGACCCCGGCCTACAGCATCCTGCCGCCGACCCTGCCGATGGCGCGGGAGAATGCCTGTGAGTACTGTGAGTTCGATCCTGAGGCTGCCGCAGACCTCTACGAGGCTGCCGGCGGACCCAGCGAATTCACCATGTACACCGACACCGGACAGGGGCATGACGAGTACGTCGAGGCCATCGCCAACCAGTGGAGGGCGAACCTGCCGATCGATGACATCAGCTTCCAGACCATGGAGTTCGCCCAGTACCTGGACCTCCATGACCAGGACGAGATCACCGGGCCCTACCGCCTGGGCTGGCTGCTGGCCTACCCCAGCCCGCAGTACGCCATGGAGCCGCTGTACACCACGGGCGCGGCGTCGAACAACGCCGGCTATGCTTCCGAGGAGTTCGACGAGGCGATCCGTGAGGCGAACTTCGCCGGCGAAGAAGAGTCCGATGAGCTCTACCAGGCGGCAGAAGACATTCTCCTAGAGGACCTGCCGGTGCTGCCGCTGTTCTTCCAGGACTACTTCGTGGTCCACACCGACCGGGTCGACAACGTCTACTCAGACCTCTCCAGCTATGTGAGGGTTGAAGACGTCGTCGTCCTCGAAGACTGACCTTCCCTTCAGTGCCCCGTCCAGGCTGAGTCCCGGGCGGGGCACTGCCCTGGAATCCCTGCCACTGACGGTCAAAGACATGAAAGAGTGCATAACGTATGGTTCAGACAACTAAGCGAACTGCCCTGACGGCTACGAGCTTGAGCGCTGCCCTGGTGCTGGCCGCCTGCGGCGGAGACAACGGCGAGAACGGTGAAGCTGATGCCGGCCAGGCAGAGACCGGAGGTGAGTTTTCCACCTATCTCTGTGAGCCGCAGTCCCTGACACCTGGCATGTCCACTGAGGTGTGCGGCGCTGGCGTGCTGGAACAGCTGTTCACCGGCCTGACCGAAATGGACTACGAGGCCAATGAGCCGGTTGCCGGAGTCGCAGAGTCCTGGGAGTCCGAGGACAACATCACTTGGACCTTTGAGCTGGGAGAGGACTGGACCTTCCACAACGGGGAGGAACTGACCGCGCAGACCTTTGTGGACACCTTCAATTGGACCGTTGATCCGGACAACGCCCAGGCCAACGCTGAGTACTACGACTTCATCGCCGGCTATTCGGACGTTGTGGAGGGCGAGGCCGATGAGCTGGAGGGCGTGAGCGCCGTGGACGACTACACCCTGGAAATCGTGCTCGAGGAGCCCTTCGGCCAGCTGCCCGCTCTGCTTTCGCTGGTGGGCTTCTCGCCGCTGCCCGAAGCTGCCTACGACGACATGGACGCCTTTGAGTCCGCACCGGTCGGCAACGGCCGGTATGAAATGGACGGGGAATGGGAGCATGACGTCCAGATCGTGGTGAACCGATTCGAGGAATGGTCGGGGGAACAGCCCGGCGCCGCAGACCGAATCGAGTTCCGCATCTACAACGATGTCAGCACCGCTTACCAGGATGTGCAGGCGGGCAACCTGGACCTGCTCTACAACGCGCCGCCGGAGAACATCCCCATGATGGAGGACGACTTCGGAGACAACCAGGGCTCGTTCGAGACCGGCACCCTGACATTCCTGGGAATTCCCACCTACCAGGATGACTACGCCGACGTCGAGATCCGGCAGGCGCTCTCCATGGCAGTGGACCGGCAGGAGATCATCGACAACATCTTCGACGGCGCACTCACCGCCGCCGGCTCTTTCCTGCCTCCGGTGCTGCCGGAGGGCCGTGAAGACGCTTGCGAGTACTGTGAGTTCGACCCCGAGCGCGCCGCATCGCTCTATGAGGAAGCCGGTGGTGCCAGCGAGCTGACCGTCTACTTCAACTCCGGCGCCGGCCACGATGCCTGGGTGGAGGCGGTCTCCAACCAGTGGAGGGAGAATCTGCCCATCGACGATGTCAGCTTCCAGTCCCTCGAATTCGCGCAGTATTTGGATCTGCTGGAAGAGGGCGAGATCGAAGGCCCTTACCGCCTGGGCTGGACCCTCTCCTACCCCAGCGCCCAGGAGTCGCTGGAGCCGATGTACTCCTCCACGGCTTCACGAAACTACACCGGGTTCGCCTCCGATGAGTTCGACGAGCGCATCGCCCAGGCCAACGCTGCAGACGCCGACGACGCCGTCGAGGCCTACCAGCATGCCGAGGACATTCTCTTGGAAGAACTGCCGGTGATCCCCATGTGGTTCGAGAGGCAGGATGTCGTGTGGTCAGAGAACATTGATAATGTGCATATCACTCCGCGCGGGCTGCCCCAGGTGGAACGCGTGGAGGTCCAGAACTGACGCGTCAACTACCGCTCCACACCCAACGCACCCACGTCAAGGACACCTATGACCGGATACATCATTCGGCGGCTGCTGCAGTTCATCCCTGTGGTCATCGCGGCTACGCTGATCGTCTACGCGATGGTCTTCCTGATGCCCGGCGACCCCATCCGGGCGCTGGCCGGAGACCGGCCGATGAGCCCGCAGGTTCAGGAAGCGCTGCGGGAGCAGTACAACCTCAATGACCCGTTCCTCGTGCAGTACGCCAAATACATGTGGGGAGTGTTCACCCAGGCGGACTTCGGCACCACCTTCCAGGGCCGCCCGGTGCTGGACATGATCCAGCAGGGCCTGCCGATCACCCTGACCCTGGCAGCGGTCGCCTTTTGCTTCCAGGCCGTCATCGGGATCATCGCAGGCATCCTGGCTGCCGTGTTCCGGGACAGCTTCATCGACCGGCTCATCCAGGTCTCCCTGGTGATCGTGGTGGCTCTGCCGACTCTGGCCATCGCGTTCCTCCTGCAGCTCACGTTCGGGCTCAACCTGGGGTGGTTCCCGATCGCCGGCAACCGGGAGGGGATGGTCAGCTACATACTTCCGGGCATCGTGCTGGCTGCGGTCTCCACTGGCATCGTGGCACGTATGCTGCGCAGTGAGCTGATCGAGGCTCTGCAGTCGGACTACGTCCGCACCGCCACCGCCAAGGGCATGAAGCGCTCCAGGGTGGTGACCCGGCACGCACTCCGCAATTCGCTGATTCCCGTGGTGACCTTCCTCGGCGCTGACCTCGCCACCATGATGGGTGGAGCCATCGTGGTGGAGTCGGTGTTCAACCTTCCCGGTCTGGGCGGCCAGGTCTTCCGCTCGATCCAGGCGCAGGAGAACACTGTGGTGGTGGGCATCGTGACGCTGTTCGTGCTCTTCTACGTAGTGATCAACCTGCTGGTGGACCTGCTCTACGCCGTCCTCGACCCCCGCATCCGCTACGACTAGGAGCTGCGATGACTGAACCCAACAAGAGGGCTGCCGCATCCGCTGCGGTGGATCCCGCACCGGCTCCAGAGTCCAAGCCCAAGAGGTCCTCCGAGGACGCCAGTCTGTGGATGGACGCCTGGCGCTCGCTGCGTCGCAACCCATGGTTCGTGATCTCGGCGATCCTGCTGCTGGTGCTGATCACCATGGCGTTGTTCCCCCAGCTGTTCACCGACCAGAACCCCCGTGAATGCCCCCTGTCCCGCTCGCGGCAAGATCCTTCGGCAGAGCACTGGTTCGGCACTGACATCCAGGGCTGTGACTACTATTCCCGGGTGATCTACGGTGCCCGGAACTCAATGGCAGTCGGCGCGATCGTGTCCCTGACCATCCTCGGGATCGGCATCGTCCTCGGCCTGCTCTCCGGGTTCTTCGGCCGCTGGATCGATGCCCTGATCATGCGTATCACTGACCTCATCTTCGCCATCCCCTACATCCTCGGTGCGCTGGTGTTCCTCGCCGTCCAGCAGGACCGCGGAGTCCGTGAGGTTGCCTTCATCCTGATCCTGTTCACCTGGCCGACCATGGCCAGGCTGATGCGAAGTTCGGTGCTTGCGGTGATCAACAATGAATACGTGATGGCCGCCCGCGCCCTGGGGGCCGGCCCCTTCACGATCATGAGGCGGCATATCCTGCCGAACTCGCTGGGACCGGTGGTCGGCTACGCCGCGGTCTATACAGGAGTCATCATCGGTGCAGAGGCCACGCTGACGTTCCTGGGCGTCGGGCTGCAGCTGCCGTCGATTTCCTGGGGCCTGCAGCTCAACGATGCGCAGGGCTACCTCCAGCAGATGCCGCACCTGCTGGTCTTCCCCCTGATCTTCGTCGGGCTGACTGTATTCGCCTTCACCACCATGGGTGAGGCGCTGCGCGATGCCCTCGACCCCAAGTCCAAGAAGAGGTGAACCGGATGAGCCAATCACCCACCACGTCCCCCACGCAGGACTACGACCCCTCCGCACCTCTGCTGGAGGTGAAGGACCTCCAGGTCGAGTTCCGCACCAAAGCCGGAGTCGCCCAGGCCATCAACGGGATGAACTTCACCCTCAACGCCGGAGAGACCCTGGCGATCCTCGGCGAATCCGGCTCTGGGAAATCGGTGACCGCGCAGACCATCATGGGCATCCTGGACATGCCTCCGGGGCACATCGCCGGCGGGGAGATCCGCTACCGGGGCCAGGACCTGCTGTCCATGAAGCCTGAGCGGCGCCGCAAGCTGCGCGGAGTCAGCATCTCGATGATCTTCCAGGATGCCCTGTCCTCCCTGAACCCGGTGCTTCCGGTGGGCTGGCAGATCGGTGAGATGTTCAGGGTCCACCACCGGATGAATCGCAAGCAGGCCCGGCAGAAGGCCATTGAGCTGATGAAGCGAGTCGGCATCCCTGCCGCGGAGCAGCGGGTGGGAAACTATCCCCACCAGTTCTCCGGTGGCATGCGCCAGCGGATCATGATCGCCATGGCCATCGCCTTGGACCCTGATGTGCTGATCGCCGATGAGCCCACCACCGCTCTGGACGTCACCGTGCAGGCTCAGGTGATGCGGCTGCTCAAGGAGTTGCAGGTTGAGAACAATATGGGACTGATCCTGATCACTCACGATCTCGGCGTCGTCGCGGATGTCGCTGACAAGATTGCGGTGATGTACGCCGGGCGGGTAATGGAGCACACCGATGTCTTCAGCATCTATTCCACGCCCGCGCACCCATACACCAAAGGCCTGCTGGAATCCCTGCCCCGCATCGACGCCGAGGGCGACCGGCTCAGCACCGTCCCGGGACTTCCGCCTACGCTGACCGATATGCCCCCAGGGTGCCCGTTCAACCCACGCTGCCCCTATGCGACTGATCTGTGCCGCACCGACCGCCCCGAGCTGCTCCCGGTAGCCGATGGGCATACCTCCGCCTGCCACTATCGCGAAGAGCTGTACGCAGGCACCATCACCGCCCGCGAGGAGGTCCAGTCATGAGCAACCCCAACACTGGTGCCCAACCGGACCCCTTCGCTGACTCTGAGGTGGTCCTGGACGTCAACGATCTGGTTAAGCACTTCCCGGTCAAAGAGGGAATTCTGGTCAAGCGCACCACCGGAGCGGTCCAGGCGGTGGACGGCGTCAGCTTCAAGCTCCGCAAAGGGGAGACTCTCGGCATCGTCGGTGAATCCGGCTGCGGGAAGTCCACCCTCGCCAAGCTGCTGATGAGACTGGAGGAGCCTGACTCGGGTTCGGTGACGTTCCGGGGCGAGGACTTCCTCTCCCTGAGGGGCGCAGCCCTCCGCCGGGCTCGCCGGAAGATCCAGATCATCTTCCAGGATCCCTACACCTCGCTCAATCCTCGGATGTCAGTCGGTGACATCATCGCTGAGCCCTTTACCCTGCACCCGGACGCCAAGCCGGCCCAGGGGGTGCGCAGCAGGGTGAAGGAGCTGTTGGATGTGGTCGGGCTCAACCCTGACCACATCAACCGCTATCCGCACCAGTTCTCCGGCGGGCAGCGGCAGCGCATCGGCATCGCCCGCGGCCTGGCGCTCAACCCCGATGTCATCATCTGTGATGAGCCGGTCTCCGCCCTCGACGTATCAGTCCAAGCACAGGTGATGAACCTCCTGGAGGATCTGCAGCAGGAGTTCGGGCTCAGCTACATCTTCATCGCCCACGACCTTTCAGTGGTGCGGCACATCTCTGACCGGGTGGCGGTGATGTACCTGGGACGCATCGCTGAATTGGGGCGCGACCACGAGATCTACGGCGCTCCAGCCCACCCTTACACCCAGGCGCTGCTCTCTGCGGTACCGGTTCCTGACCCGACCGTGCGCGGTCAGCGTCAGGAGATCGTCCTCAAGGGAGATCCGCCCAATCCAGCGAACCCGCCCTCCGGCTGCAGGTTCCGTACCCGGTGCTGGAAGGCCACCGACATCTGCGAGACCGAAGACCCGGTACTGGAGGTGCGGGCCGGCACCACTCAGCGGACCGCCTGCCACCACGCCGCCCAGAACGAGGACGTCTCAGCCCTCGACTGAGGCGGAAAAGCCCGACGGGAGCTACGCCTGGGGATTGCCCAGAAACACCCAGCCGAGTTTCTCGGCTGCGGATTGGTCGAAGGTGGCGGTCCTCTGTGCGCCGAACAACCGATGAGTCTGGGAAATGAGCGCATCCTGGAAGTCAGCACCCGCATATGCCTGCTCCAGAGCATATTCCACAGATTCACCGTCTTCGAATTCGAGGGCAGGGTTCTTGAGGAGCTCGTTGATGAGGTCCAAGCACTGCTTGCGTGAGATCTTGTATGAGCGGTGCATCGTGAAGAAGAACTCAAAGAGAGTCACTTGCGTGATAAATCCTGGTGAATGGAGTTCCAGGGACTGTAGAAACGCGCGAGCAGTCTGCTTGTACTTGTGGTGCTCAGGCGCGTAGGCCCGCAATAGGACACTGGTATCGAGTCCGAAGAGTTGCTGCATGAGTGATTAGTCCTCGTCATCGCGATCAAGCGCATGTGAAGCAACTGCATCCGCGATGGCGTCATTGAGCTCTTCCTCGGTGGAAAAGCTCACAGTGGAGGCAGAGAGGTTCTCGTCCGCCCATCTGAAAGTGTCTTCCCAGCTGCGATTCCGAGGGGTGACTTCCAGGCGCCCGCGGGAGTTTTCCCAGAAGTGCAGCTGCATTCCAGGTTCAATCCGGAAACGTTCACGGATCTCCTTGGGAATGGTGATCTGGGCTTTGCTGGTGACTGTGGCGATGGACATGGTCTCCTCCTGACGCGCTGCCTTACATGATGCTAACTTCAGTAAGGTGATAGTGCCAAGGGTAAATCACGGTGATGATTCGCGGACTGACTGCCGCGGCGGCCGAGAGCACGCGAGAAGAGCTGCGCATCGAACACCGGTACACTAGTGTGGTCGAGCGCTCGCCCGAAGAGCTGCTGACCCCTATTCCTGGAAGGCCCTTCTTAATCCATGAGCACTGTGTCACGCAATGATCTGCGCAATGTCGCGATCGTCGCCCACGTCGACCACGGCAAGACCACTCTGGTCGATGCCATGCTCCGCCAGACCAAGGCGGTCGGCGGGCATGGCGATCTCGAAGACCGGGTGATGGACTCCGGAGACCTGGAGAAGGAGAAGGGCATCACCATCCTGGCCAAGAACACCACCGTGTTCTACTCTGGCCCCGCTGCCCAGCGCATCGCGGACGCCGAAGCGGTCACCATGAACATCATCGACACCCCCGGCCACGCCGACTTCGGTGGTGAGGTCGAGCGCGGTCTGTCCATGGTCGACGGCGTGGTGCTGCTGGTCGATGCTTCTGAAGGACCGCTGCCGCAGACCCGGTTCGTGCTCCGTAAGGCACTGCAGGCCTCGCTTCCGGTGATCCTGGTGGTCAACAAGACCGACCGGCCCGATGCCCGGATCGATGGCGTGGTCTCCGACACCATGGACCTGTTGCTGGGCCTGGCCTCCGATGTCGCCGAGGAGAACCCCGAGCTGGACGTCGATGCGGTGCTCGATCTTCCCATCGTCTACGCCTCAGGCAAAGCAGGACGCGCATCCAAGGAACAGCCGGCAGATGGCGGTCTGCCGGACAACGAGGACCTCGAACCACTCTTCGAGACCATCCTTGAGCACGTTCCCGCCCCGACCTACGACGACGCCGAGGTCCTCCAGGCCCACGTCACCAACCTGGACGCTTCGCCCTTCCTGGGTCGGCTGGCGCTGCTGCGCATCTTCAACGGGACCCTGCGCAAGAACCAGCAGGTGGCCTGGGCCCGCAAGGACGGCACCACCAAGACGGTCAAGATCACCGAGCTGCTGGCCACCAAGGGCCTGGAGCGCGTCTCGGCCGAGTCCGCAGGACCCGGTGACATCGTGGCCGTGGCCGGCATCGAAGACATCATGATCGGTGAGACCCTTACCGACCTCGAGAACCCCAAGCCGCTGCCGAACATTGTGGTCGATGACCCGGCGATCTCCATGACCGTCGGCATCAACACCTCGCCGATGGCCGGCCGGGTCAAGGGCGCCAAGGTCACCGCCCGCCAGGTCAAGGACCGGCTGGACAAAGAGCTCATCGGCAACGTGTCCATCAAAGTCCTGCCCACCGAGCGCCCCGACACCTGGGAGGTCCAGGGCCGTGGCGAGCTGGCCCTGGCGATCCTGGTGGAGCAGATGCGCCGTGAGGGCTTCGAGCTCACCGTGGGCAAGCCCCAGGTGGTCACCAAGGAGATCGACGGCGTGCTGCATGAGCCCATGGAAGCCATGACCATTGATTCTCCCGAGGAGTACATGGGCGCCATCACCCAGCTGATGGCCGCCCGCAAAGGCACCATGACCACCATGTCCAACTCCGGCTCCGGGTGGATCCGCATGGAGTTCACCGTGCCGGCCCGCGGTCTCATCGGCTTCCGCACCAAGTTCCTCACCGAGACCCGCGGCTCCGGCATCGCCTCCAGCTATGCCGCAGGCTATGAGCCGTGGAAGGGCGAGATCGAGTACCGGACCTCCGGCTCTCTGGTCGCCGACCGGGCGGGATCCGCCACCCCCTTCGCCATGATTAACCTCCAGGAGCGCGGGACCTTCTTCGTGGAGGCGCAGTCCGAGGTCTACTCCGGCCAGGTGGTGGGGGAGAACTCGCGCAATGAGGACATGGAAGTCAACATCACCAAGGAGAAGAAGCTCACCAACATGCGTGCTGCCTCCGCCGACTCTTTCGAAGGGCTGACCCCGCCGGCCAGGCTCACACTGGAGGAGTCCCTGGAGTTCGCCAACGATGACGAATGCGTCGAGGTCACTCCGGAGTCCATCCGCATCCGCAAGGTCATCCTGGATGCCAACGAGCGGTTGAAGGCCACTCGGCGCAAGAAGCAGGCTGCGGGGGTCTGAGCCGCTGATGCCCAGACCGGTTCTGCTCGGCATCTGCTTCGCCTCCGGGGTGATCCTCGGGGTGCTCGGCACGGTCCTGCACGGCAATATCTGGGTCCTGGGCGAGCCCGGCTCGGGTGCCGTCGTTCCCTGGGGCGCTGGCGTCGCGCTGCTGGTGCTCCTGCTGAGCTTGCTCTGGGCAGGGACCACCGGCCGTTCCCCGCTTGAGCCGCTGGTCATGGGCGGCACCGCCTTCACGGTGGCGACCGCTGCCTATCTCTGGCCCGGACCCGACCAGCTGGTGGTGCCCTATTCGGCGCTGGCCATGGAGACCGTACCTGGGCCGGTGATCGCCTCGCTGATCTGGTGGCTCGGTGCCGGGGCGGTGACTTTGATCTCAATGGTCCTGGTCAAATGGATCCTTGTGCGAGACCGGTAGACTGGGGAGCACTATGACCTATGTGATCGCCCTGCCCTGCGTGGACCTCAAGGACAAGGCCTGCATCGACGAATGCCCGGTGGACTGCATCTATGAGGGGGAGCGTGCTCTCTACATCCATCCGGATGAATGCGTGGACTGCGGTGCCTGCGAACCGGTCTGTCCGGTAGAGGCCATCTACTACGAAGACGATCTTCCTGAGGAGTGGAGTGAGTACTACCGGGCCAATGTGGAATTCTTCGACGACCTCGGCTCACCCGGCGGAGCAGCCGGGCTCGGCATGATCGAGAAGGACCACGAGGTCATCCAGGCGCTGCCGCCCCAAGAGCACAGCGACCAGTGACGCCTCCCCACCGCGGCCTCCATCCGCGTGGTACACGGACGAGGGAGCCCTACCGCGGCGGATGCCCCACTACACCCTGGGAGACTTCGTCTTATGCTTAACCTGCCTGAATACCCTTGGGATGCGATGGCGCCCTACCGGGAACGAGCCGAGCAGCACCCCGGGGGTGCCGTGAACCTTTCCATCGGCACCCCGGTGGACCCCACCCCTGAGGTCATTCGCACCGCCTTAGCCGCGGCTGCCGATGCGCCGGGATACCCCACCACCCACGGCACATCGGCACTGCGTGAGGCGATTGCGGCATGGTTCGCCCGGCGCCGGAACGTTCCAGACCTCAACCCGGAGGCCGTGCTGCCCACCATTGGGTCCAAGGAGTTCGTCGCCTGGCTGCCCACCCTGCTCGGACTGGGGGCTGGGGACATCGTGGTCTACCCACGCATCGCCTATCCCACCTACCAGATGGGAGCGGTGATCGCCGGAGCCGAGACTCTGGCCACCGATGACCTGTATTCCCTGGATCAGGCCACCTTGTCCCGGGTGAAGCTGATCTGGCTGAACTCCCCGGGCAATCCCACCGGAAGGGTCGACGACGCCGCCCGGATGGCCTCCGTGGTGGAGCTGGCCAGAAGGATCGGGGCCGTGGTCGCCTCGGACGAGTGCTACGCCGAGCTGTCCTGGGAAGCGCCAGAGATTCCCTCGATCCTGGACCTCAGGGTCAGCGGCGGCACCCATCAGGGCCTGCTGTCGGTGTACTCAGTGTCCAAGCAGTCCAATCTTGCTGGTTATCGGGCTGCCTTCACCGCCGGCTGCCCCGAGCTGATCGGCAACCTGGTCAAGACCCGTAAGCATGCCGGGATGATCATGCCTGCCCCAGTGCAGGCTGCTCTGACGGCCGCGGTCAGCGATGACCAGCACGTCAGGGAGCAGCGGGAGCTGTACCGGCGTCGTCGTGCTGTGCTGAAACCGGCTTTGGTAGCTTTCGGGCTGACGGTGGAGCACTCCGAGGCGGGGCTCTATCTCTGGTGCAGGGCTGAATCGGCCGCTGGGGCCAGCACAGCCGAAACCGGCCAGCTGGCCGGGACGTGGACGTTGGTCCAGCAGATGGCGGAGAGAGGCATCATTGTTGGCCCCGGGGTCTTCTACGGGCAGGCCGGTGAGGGGTACATCCGCGTGGCGCTGACTGCTAGTGACGAACGTATCGAGGCGGCGGCCGAGCGGCTGAACTCCTAAGGGCAGGGCACCGCCGCCGGAACCAGCGCTTCAGGTGTGATGGCCGCGGTCACGCGGCCGAGGGGAGCCGCGACGTCGGGGACCCGTGCAGACGCGTCAGCGTCTGTGTGGGCCACGTCGGGGAGCGAGCGGGGTCTCCCCGCCGCCGGGACCAGCGCTTCAGGTGTGATGGCCGCGGTCACGCGGCCGAGAGGCGAGC
>NZ_QWLD01000008.1 GCF_003600155.1 Nesterenkonia muleiensis
CGTGCTGGCATGATCCTATTCTCCTGGTTGAATCACACCCTCCACCAGACCCAGGCCGATTCACCAGTCCGAAGACCAGAGTCCGTTGATGTCCTGATGCTGCTTCGGTGCATGCTCGATCATGGTGGAGTACTGGCCCCGCCGGCCGATCAACCGCTGATGCTCACAGACCACCTGCTCAGCATCGAAGACCGTCACCATCGTGGCAGTCAGTCGCACCCGCAGGATCTGCCCGGCCAGTTGGTGGGGCACCGAGTAGTACTGATGGTCACAGCTGATGTGATAGTTCCGGCCCACCTTCAGCTGCCTCCACTGCACTGCTTCGAAACGCTGGACCGGCAACGGACAAAGCTGCTCGGCTTCTTCGGCGGCGAAGACCTCGGCCCGGGTGGTGCCGTTCTTCCGCCGGATCGTGGTGTTGATCTCCTCGAGCCTCTTGGTGATGGCCTCGTTGAGGTCATCCAGGGTGTTCGACTCCAGGTGGCCGAGGTAGCCGATGACGCGCTTGTTGATTACCTGGACTGCGGACTCCACGGCGGCTTTGTCCCGAGGCTTACGCACCCTGGCCGGCACGATCGCTGTGCCGTAATGGTCTGCCATCTGCTGATACGCCGGGGTCACCGCCCGAGCCGCCTCACCCCTGACCGGCCGGTAGGTGGCGCTGGTCGCATTATCCGGGACCACGATCTGGGGCACCCCGCCGAAGAACTCGAACGCCCCGATATGCACCGCCGTCCAGGCAGCCTGCTTCATATCGGCGGTCGCGGCGCAGAAGAGCATCCCCGAATACGGCAACACCGCCACGAACAGCCGAGCCTTGGTCACCTCACCGGTGACCGCCTCCACCACGGCGATAGTGTCCCCGGCCCAGTCCACCAACATCACCCGACCCGGCTCATGATGCAGCGTGGCCATCACATCATGAGCTTCGGCGTAGTCGTTGAACAGCTGACAGAACTGCGAATACGAATACCGCAGCCCCTCACCAGGTGCGCTGATGTAGCGGTGCCAGGCCTGCTGCCGGGTGTAATGCCGATTGGCCTTCATAGCCTCTACCACCGAAGCGAAGTCCGGGGCCACGAACCCTGACCCGGCCCGACGGCGCCCATCAGGGAACAGCTCTGCCACCTCACCGGCAGATAGCCCCGCCGCGGAGTCTTTGGTGAGGCCTTTCTCGGTGATGGCCTTCTTCGCCCGGGACACATCCCGGCGCGAGCATCCCACCGCAGCGGTGATCTCCTCCTAGCTGCGGGCCTCGAAGATCATCCGCAGAATGGTCTGATAGTCAGTCACGGTCAGTAGCACCTCTTCACGTGCTCACGCAGCCGGGCCTACTGCCCCTGCTGCTGGTCACATGAGAGGACCACACCCCCAGACGCAGTACCAACAACCCGGAACTGGAGTACCACCTATCCAGACCAGGCGTACCAACTCACGCTAGGCGCCACGCACGGTCATCTTCAGCGCCGCACCGGCAGGTCCAGCGGGCCCGGGTGTTGTTGGCTGCTGCTGATGGTCAGGCCAACACCCTCAATGCTGATCGGCATCAGGTTAGTGTCAACACTGTGCGCACCTGGCGGTCTGAGTACCAGCAGCAGGGACTGAAGAATTTCGGGGCCATCGCCCCTGGCAGGGGCCGGAAGTCCTCGATCCCGGATGAGAAGGTCGCTGAGATCATCCATAAGGCCACCAACACCACCCCGAAAGGCAAAACCCACTGGTCAGTCAGGGACATGGCTCAGGAGGTCGGGGTCCCACACTCCACAGTCCAGCGGATCTGGGACGAAGTCGGGATCAAACCCCACCGAGTGGAGACCTTCAAGGTCAGCAATGACCCCTCAGTTTGAGCAGAAACTGATCGATGTAGTGGGCCTGTACTTGAATCCGCCAGAGCAGGCGATCGTGCTGTGCATGGATGAGAAGTCCTCCATCCAGGCCCTGGACCGCACCCAGGCCTCGCTGCCGATGAGACCAGGGCGGGCAGGGACGATGACTCATGACTATAAGCGCCATGGCACCACCACCTTGTTCGCGGCCCTGGATGTGCTCACCGGCAAGGTCATCGGCCAGTGCCTGCCCAAACACCGCCACACCGAGTTCCTGAAGTTCTTGAAGACTATCGACTCTGAGGTCCCCACCGGCCTGGAAGTGCATCTGATCCTGGATAACTACTCCACACACAAACACGCCGAGGTCACCAAATGGCTCAGAAACCATCCCCGGTTTCATCTGCATTTCACTGCGACCTCAGCCTCTTGGCTGAATCAGGTCGAGCGCTGGTTCCGGGAACTGACTGATAAGAACCTGCGCCGTGGTGTCTTCAACAGTGTTGATGATCTGATCAGCAGCATCGAGGACTACCTACAGGCCCATAACGAGGATCCCACGCCCTATACGTGGACAGCCACCGCGGAGTCCATTCTGGGTAAAACCCGGCGAGCACGAGCAAAACTCACCGAAATGGCAAGCTAAATCAGAGACAGACCATTAGTAAACTCCTCGATCTCATAAGAAACGGGGCTTGACAAGCCTCATCGCCCCATTCATTCCCTTTAACTACCTTCCTTCGAACCGCGGCAGACGCCTGTCACGAAAAGCCTGTATCCCTTCAGTAGCATCAGCTGTAGCCCAAAGACGATTCTGCTCGAGAAGCTCGTACCGAAGGGTAGCCTCGAGGTCGGAACGCAGTTTTCTATTCATCGAACCTTTGACTGCACGCACTGCCAGAGGTGCAAGTTCACCGAACGACCTAACAATTGTCATAGCGCCCTCACCCAGATCCTTCTCCACGAGCACGTCCACTAATCCAATATCTGCAGCCTCTTGGCTAGACATAGTCACTGATCTCATCAGAACATCCGTCGCCTTGCGTTCCCCAATAATCTGTGGCAAACGCCTACTAAGCGCGAATCCCGGGTGGATCCCCAGTTTTGTGAAGTTTGGCACGAATCTTGCGTCATGAGTTGCGACACGAAAATCACAAGCGCACGCGAGACCCATACCCCCACCTACTGCAGCTCCTTGGACAACTGCGATCAGCGGAACCGTGAGACCAAACAGTCGAGAAGCCTCTCTATACACACTTTCTGCAAAAGTATATCTATCTCTTACACTATTAATTGTGGACATATCCATTCCGGCACAAAAATTCTTTCCCACTGAAGAAATTACTATAGCAATACACCATGGTGATTTCTTTTCTATCTCGTAACATTGATTAACAATGTCCCTAATTATTTCTGGAGTAAAAAAATTATTTGGAGGACTCTCTATACATATATTTCCAACATCCCCAGTAATCCATGAAACTACATTCGACATTAATAACCCCGATTATCTAGTGTCAAGAGGGTATCTAAAACGTATAATTTATCGCCCAAAAATCTTAGGGGATTTAGTTCTAATATCGCGTCTTCTGGAATAACCTTACCAAGTTGTGATAACGTTGAAAGTCGTTCGGTCAACAAATCAATGTCTACACCAGGCATTCCTCTAAAACCACGGAGGAGAGGGTAGATTACCAGATTCTTGATACTTGCTGCGATTTCGTCTGACGTTGCTGGGGCACACAAACTTATAACATCACTGTACAGTTCGGTCGCAACCCCTCCCCGACCAATTGTCATTACCGACGGATAACCGTCACTGCGTCCAGATATCGAGGCGAGCAGTTCTAGGGAGTCTGGAACTTCATACTGCACAATAACCTGCTCATGGTCCTTATCAGGCACAGCCATATTTGCGGCCTCCCAAACTCTCCAAATCACTGAGTTCAACTCATCTTCCGGCACGCACAGAGCTACACCACCAACTTCTGTTTTGTGGTGGATGAAGGGAGAGTCAATCTTAACTACGAATCGCTTCCAGGGGTTATCCCGAATCCACTCAGATGTGGGCAGTTCCCCCTGTTGCGGTCTCACTCTTATAGAACCTACAGAACTGAGCCCATACTCCGTAAGTGCGTCCAATTCCGCAAGGGAGAGGCCTCTTGCGCCAGCGGGCTGAAGAGCATCTAGGACTTTACTATTGTCATGCGAATGATACTCAGGAGGAGGTAATGTGTGCAGAGAGTTAATTACTAGATCCTTAACACTATATAAAACATTTTCAATGCTCTCATATACAGGAATCCTGTTGGCGCGCAATAGTTTTACAGCATCACTTATTAATTCGCTGTTAGTTTGCCATACTACCGCTATTGGAACTCCGTATCTATTCTGCGATTCGCAAATCTGTCTTGCAACCGCTACAGCCTGGGTTCCAGTGACATTTGTTAGCGCAATTAGAATGAAGCCGTCCCCCGACTCGGCAGCTAAAACATCGATAACGAGGCCAAGGCTCTTCAGGCTCTCGTTCGTTCCGCCGAACAGTTGTGCTGTTAAATCTACGGGATTAGCTGTGGAGCCATACTCCGGTATGTATTCAGCGATTACTTGCTGCGCGGAGTCTGGCAAATCCATGAGTTTCAGGTCCGCCAAACTTGCCAAGTCTGCGCAGAGTCCTCCAACTCCTCCGGAACTTGTCAGAACAGTCATTGTAGTGTCGTTCAACCGACTGAACTCCGAGTCTAGTAAGACCAGCCTATCGACAAAACTGGACACATCCCTGGAAGCCATGACACCGCTCCGAGCGCAGAGGACATCAAAATGATGACTATCTCCCACTATGCTCCCGGTGTGGGAGGCAGCCGCTCTCTTTCCTACATCAGTTAACCCAGTTCTTAGAGTGACGACTCTGGTCCCCTTTGCAGCCGCCGCACGAAGAAGCTTCATCCAGGGACCGCCTGGTGGGAGATCTTCCAGATACAGACCAATTGCAATGTACCGGGCTTCCTCTACCAAGGCAAGAGCAGCTTCAACGACCGTCAAGTCGCTCTGATTGCCGACCGTAACCCAGTCTCGAAGACTAACCCCCCGTGAATTCAGCATCCCTAGTACTGATCCGCCAATTGCGCCACTCTGCCCGACATATGCCACATCGGCAGGGCGAAGGTTGGCACCTGCAGCACGCGCAGCTTGACTGAAGGTGCCCATAAATCCAACGCTGGAGAGTATCAAGCCCTGCGAGTTCGGCCCGATGACTCGAATTCCATAGCGTCTGCGAACGCTCAGCATTCGTTCCTGAAGAGCCTTGCCCGTGTCACCCATCTCTGAGAATCCAGAAGAGTAGACAACGCAAGTGCTGATTCCGGCTTTCCCACAAGATTCAATAGCTTCTGGCACTAGCGACGACCGGACACATATTAATGCCATATCGTAGGACTGCGTAGAGTAACTGAGTTTCGAATAGACTTTACTTCCCCGGAGCCGGGTCTCCCCGAGCTTTGGATTGATAAGATCAATCTTTTCTGGTGCCCACCAGGCAAGAATGTTCCGATGTAGTTGTGCGGATAATGACTCATCTCTACTCGAAGCGCCAATAAGCACAACACGTTGAGGCTTGAAGTTTGCTCCCCTGGTCTCAGCCATCTTCACCCCTTTCAGGCTTGTCGAAAATACTCTTCGCAATCGCCCTGACGTGTACCTCGTCTGGACCGTCTACTATTCGCAAGGTCCGAGCTCGGGAGAATACCTCCGCCATTGGGAAGTCGCCGGTTACGCCAGCTGCACCATGGATTTGTATAGAGCGATCAATGACCCGTTGTGCCATCCGTGGTGCAATCAACTTTGCCTTCGAAATCTCCGTCCGCGCACCTGACACCCCGACTTCATCTACCCTGTGCGCCGTTGCGAGCACTTGAAGTCGGGCTTGCTCAATTTCAAGGCTGCATTCGACCAATTGAGCACGTAGCACATCTTGATCTGCCAAGCGCTTCCCAAATGCGGTTCGGCCCTTCGAGCGTGACACCGCCAAGTCGTAAGCACGTTGAGCCATGCCGATTGCGCGCATACAGTGATGCACTCTGCCAGGCCCCAACCGTGACTGGGCAACTTTGAATCCATCGCCGAAGTGGCCTAGAACATTCTCACGCGGGATCACCACATCGTCGTAGACGATCTCCGCGTGGCCCTGTTGGTCGTAGAAGCCGAAGACGGGAAGAACCCTGTCCATCCGGACGCCACGAGTATCACTTGGAACAATCAGCACGGAATGCTTGTCATGTCTGGTCGACGCCTGGTGTATTGCTTCGCTGTTGGCAACTACCAGCAGAACCCTGCACCGAGGATCAGCCGCGCCAGTGGTGAACCATTTTCTTCCTCGAAGAACGATATTCTCCCCATGTGGCTCTGCAGTTAGCTGCATATTCGTAGCATCCCCAGAAGCTACATCTGGCTCTGTCATCGAGAAAGCAGACCGGATGTCACCAGACAAGAGCGGTTCCAGCCACTCTTTCCGCTGCGGAGCATTTGCCCATTTGGCTAGCATCTCCATATTCCCAGAATCAGGGGAGAGGCTATTCATAGTTGCCGGCGCGATAAAGGGAGACCGCCCGGTTTCTTCGGCAATCCAGGCGTAGTCCACTTGCGAAAGTCCTGATTGGGACTCCATAAAGAGATTCCACAAGCCCAACGATCTGGCTTCTCTAGTCAAATCCTTCAATATCTCTGGAGGATGATTTGGCTTACCAGCCTGCCTTAATTGCTCGATTTGCAATGAATACTTTTTCTCAGCAGGGACAACATAATCGCGAACAAATTCTCTTACAACGCCATAAATATTTCTTCCTGACTCACTAATACTTAGATCCAATTTTCTACTTCTCCTATTTGCCATTCAATCTGCTGATCTAAACGATCAAGATCCACGACTTTGCCTAACATTTCTCCGCGTCGGACTCGATTTGCTGTCAGTAAGTTAATCGCGGATAGCTTCCAATAAGAAAAGACTCGATGAAACTCGAGGCTTGAACTGTCAACAGATCTATATTTCTCATAAGATTCAAGGAATAACGCACTGCTATCCACATCTATTGATTGCGAAAAAGGTGTCTCAACCCAGACCCGATCTTCGCTGATTCGTGGAGACCAGATCTGCAACCAGGCGAGATCCGCCATTGGATCACCGTAGGAGGCTAGCTCCCAGTCCAGAACCGCTGAAACGCTATAGGAAGTGACGTCAACCAGGAGATTCTCCGCCTTGAAGTCTCCGTGTAATAAACCTGATGGAAGTGCAGAATCTCCAATGCCATTACGTAGCGATTCGCCGATCCTAGCTATTCTGTGCCCTCTTCTATCGTCTACACTCTTCAAGTTACGTTGCCATGTAGAAATCTGGCGTTCTGCAAATGGTTGGGGGCGCTCAAGCTTCGTAAGTCCAATAGCCCTGACGTCAGTCTCATGTATCGAAGCCAGCGCCTCCCCAACTGATATCCAGAATGACTTGACTTGCCCTTGCTCTGGGTTCCAAGTGATTTCGCCTGGCGCAACCCCTGTCATCTCTTCCATCACGAAGAAATAGTGTCCAAGTACGCCAAGATCATCACATACTCCCAATACACGGGGTGTAGGAACGTCCACACCGCTGAGTGCTTCGAGAATCCCATATTCCCGGCTAACTCGGGAGAACTTGACACTGGCGGGTGCCGCGCGAAGAATCAATGCTGATCCATGTTGCCGATGAACCCGATAAGTCAGGTTAGAACGCCCACCGGATATGAGACAAACCTTGGCAATCTCCCAGTTTTCTGAACCCTTGGACTTTAACCAATCTTGCAGATTAATTATTAATCTATCCACGTGATCTCTATATCTTTTATCGTTGTTAATTTGATTATAATTCACGTCGTTTATTCTCACATAATCGCAACTGTTGAACTTGTAATACGTCGCTTCTGGCCGCGGGCACGAAGGATGCGGAGCAGTGGAACTAAACACACGATGAGAATCATAGAAATCAACGCGATCCTGAGAGGATCACTGAGGTAGAAAATGGCTAGATTCTGGTCACCTGCCATTACCAAAGAGCGTCTAAACCCTGACTCAGCCATGGGGCCTAAGATCATTCCTAGTATCACGGGTGCAGGATTGATGCCCACCCGCTCAATGAACCAGCCGAATACGCCGAAGATAACCATGACAATGACATCGAAATAACTGTTCCTGAATGAGTACGTTCCTACGACAGCAAGAACCATAATCACAAGCGCAACCAAACGTGGAGGTAGCGTCGTTAAGCGCACGACATAAGGCACCAGCAGTAGCCCGATTGCACCCATTAGCACAGTAGCAACCATGTACGCGCTAATCATGCTGTAGGTCTCGGTAGCATACCGAGTAAACAGTTCGTGCCCAGGTGCCATACCCTGGATAATCAGTCCCCCCAGAAGTACAGCAGTCGCGGCGCTTCCGGGTACGCCCAGGGTCAGAGTCGGAATGAGCGCAGCGCCAACAACGGAATTGTTAGCGGTTTCAGGCGCCGCGACACCTTCAATCGCCCCCTTCCCGAACTTCGACTTGTCTTTGGAGGATCGTCGCGCTTCGTTATATGCCATCCATGCTCCGATGTTCTCACCCGCCCCGGGGAGGACACCGACGAAGACTCCTATTGTGGATGATTTAGCGAAAGTAGGCACCAGTTTGCGAAATTCACCACTTGAAAAATCGCCTGTTCCGCGATCTGTTGACGCCAACTTTTGTTGGCGGTCCTGATACATCATGCGAAATACTTGTGATATCGAAAAGAGGCCGATCATTGCAGGTATTAATTGGATTCCACTTTGCAGATCCTGCATTCCACCTGTGTATCGTGTGACTCCAGTTTGAGTATCCATACCTATGACCCCAATTAGCAACCCAATGAGGGCCGCTGCCACCCCGAGAAGGAAAGACCCTCCTGCAAGACCTCCAATGGCCACTAATGCAAAAACAGCGATTAGAAAGTACTCTGCCGCTCCAAACATCAGCGACACCCTGCTCAGAAGAGGAGCCGCTACGATAAGGACGAGTCCTGAGAAAAGTCCTCCGACGACGGACCCTACCGTAGCGATACGTATGGCCTTGGCACCCTTGCCTTGCTGCGTCATTGGGTAGCCATCCATCGCCGTCGCCGCAGCAGCAGGCGTCCCTGGTGTACGGAGAAGAATCGCTGCAACACTCCCACCGTATACGCCCGCGACGTATACAGATATGAGCAGGACCAGGCCAGGTACTGTATCCATCGTAAATGTCACTGGAATTAATAATGCAATCGCCATGGTGACACTGAGCCCCGGGATAGCACCGATAACAAGTCCTGCCAGCGTACCCAGAACCAAACTGAGGAGCGCAACAGGCTGGAGCAGTTCTGTAATAACATCCATTACGATGGCTCCTTAGAAAATTTGATTACCCGGCAGCGGGACACGGAGGAAGTAGTCGAAGATCAAATACACACCTGCAACGGTGATGACGGTCAGAAGTAAGATCACATACAACTTTCTCTTGCCAGCTAGCCACGAACCAAGCACCATGAAGAGCCCTATCGAGACGTATGTCCCCAAGTACGGCACTGCGATAACAAAAGCCAGCAATAGTACAATTGGCAGACTTGACGCCAGTATCGGGCCTCGCAGTTCCCGGGATTGGCCTGCGGGTTTCCCCGATTTCGGAACCTCCTTGGCCCGATTGTCCCTCACGATCTCTAGCAAGATCTGGCAACATGCCACGCCTATAAGACTCCAACTCAGAAGCGAGGGGAACATCGCAGGCCCCTCCGCATACCGAGTCGCACCTAAGAGGAAGTAGATACCAATCGCTAGGCATGTTAATAAATAGGAAAAAATCCACAGATCAACACTATAAATTAGTCCGCCCAGTTTCATATTTTAATCCCAGCCGATTATTGATCGGTATTCGTCGATAGCACTCTCATCGTTCTGCAATAATTCAAGGAGCCCATCCTGGTCCCGATAGTCAATACTCAATCCCATTTCGAGCACTTCATCAAGATGTGATTCGTTATTCATTGCTGACTCAAGAGCTTCATCAAGGACCTCAATGACTTCTTCAGGAAGATCGTCTGGTCCCATAACTGATCTTGAAGAAGCGTTCTGGAGGTTCTCCCACCCTGCCTCTTTCAAAGTCGGCACGTCAGGGATGATGTCGCTTCTCTCATCGTCCAGAATTGCCAGAATCTTCAGCTCACCGCTACGTTCCTCTCCGTGGATGTCTCCCACATTCACGAACCCGACATCTACATGTCGTCCTAGAAGTGCAGCTTTGCTCTCAGCAGACCCGTCATATTGAACGGTCTCGAAGTTTGTGTCGAATGCAGCATTCATTTTCAGGATGGCTAGATGATCATCGGACGCTGCGCCATTTCCTGTACCTGTAAGTGAATTCACTTGGCCATGCTCAATAAGATCACTAATATCGTCGAATCGGTCATCATCCGGATGAACAGCGATGACAGACGGATCCGTAATATGGTTCGCGAGCGGTGTGAAACTATCAATCCCTGAGTCTAGGTCCATGTCTGGGTTCATGTATCCAGCTGCAAAGTTGGGTGAGCTTATGTAGCCAATCGTGTACCCGTCGGGGTCTGCCGCAGCTAGCTCATTCCAACCAACCCAACCGCCGGCGCCCTCATAGTTGACAACCGTCACGCTTTGTCCGAGCACGTCTTCAAGCTCATTTGCCAAAAGCCTTGCGCCTGTATCGGCAGGCCCCCCAGCCGGGAATGCGACGATAAGTTCGATGTCTCCATTTGGGTAGTCACTGGCGTCTTCTGCACCGCATCCGACCAGAGCTAATACAGCAACCGCTCCAGTGCTGATAAACCTTTTTGATGTCATTTTCTTTCCCTCGCTTTGTATGCGTCTTCTCGGTGTGAGATCTGATTTTCACAGCAAATAGTCTTAGTTCTTCGATGCGTTCTTCCTCCCTTCGTGCATTGATTTGTGGGCCTTTAATTTCTCCTGTGGGTTAGATCACATTGAATTGGCGCCATTCTATGCGCATTTCCTGTCAACGCACAAGTCGCACTGACGAAGGCCTCCTGCACCCCGCTTGCACAAAGAGACCATTACCCCAACTGGTCCGATATTGCACCCGAAGCCCAGGTCCGACGCAACTACGCCACCACAGAGTGCGCGAAACCATCTAGAGTGCGGCCCACAATTCGATCGCGCCAAGTGGCGACAAGTGCACACTACAACTTCCAATCCAGAAAATGGGACAATGTCCTATATATCATTAGCAGTGTGACGTAGGACACTTTATATGTCAATACTCTTGCAGAGGTTTTTTATGCGCCACGCGGCCCTATTCCAGGCGCGTAGCGCTTGATAGTACTGGCGGTCTGGGTAGTTGGTGTGTGATCTCATCTCTTCGTGGACACTGGGTCTCAAGACTTCATGGGCGGAATCTAGTGGTGGTTGCAACGGCTTGAATTTCAGGAGTTGCATTGGAGCACACCGA